>CAVTHT010000001.1:0-46025 GCA_963734575.1 uncultured beta proteobacterium
ACGGATCACGTGTCGGTCAGCTTCACCACCGGCGCAGCTCTCGCGCCGTCCACCAGCTACCTCACTCAGACGTCCGCCGCGGTGAGCGCCAGCGCCGTCTCGGTGGTCGGACCGAACGGTCCGCTGGTGAACTTCACGCTGCCGGTCACCACGTTCCAGGTGCACACCGACGCGGCGGGCGCGATCGATTCATGGTTCATCTTCGGCGAGCTGAACAACCTCGCCGGCACCGCCCCGACAATGACTGGCACCGACTGGCAGGCGTACACGATGAACACGCTGGCGTTCATCCCCGGCTCCGACATCGGCGGCGTCGGACTGGTGACTGGTCACTACGACTATGACCAGGCAACCGAGACGACCTTCTACGCGTCCTGCTCCGGCGCTCCGGCCGGTTGCACGCTGGCGGGCAACGGCCAACCGTACGTCGGCAACTACAGCGGCATCATCAATCCATCGCGCACGGGTGCGGGCAACTGGACGATGGCGCTCAATGCCGGTGGGACGACCACCCCGCCGCCCCCGGCTCCGGCCCCACTCGCGATGTCCGGCAGCCTCCCCGGCGGCACGGTCGGAACCGCCTACAGCAGCGCCGCACTCTCCGCCTCGGGTGGCGTACCGCCGTACACGTGGACCGCGTCCGGACTGCCTGCCGGCCTCGCGATGGACCGCGCGACGGGCGCGGTGAGCGGCACGCCGACGACGGCCGGGACCTACAGCTTCAGTGCCTCGGTGGTCGACAGCGTCGGCGCTCCGGTCTCGACGGTGCTGTCGGTGCTGATCAGCGCGGCTACCGTTCAGTGCTCGGGCAGGGATGCGCCGATCAGCGGCGTCAACAAGTTCTGGCTCGATGTCTACGGCGGCCTCGGCAACGGCGGGCAGAGCGTCGTGTATACGCCGACGGCGGCGGGTACGACGTTCACCGGCGGCACGACCACGTTCGCTGTCGGTGAGCTCGTCGACTATGCCGGCACGGTCGACGGTGCCGGCATGTGTGCAGCCGCATCGATGACCGTCAAGCCTGCGCCCGTCAGCGCACCGACGTACTCCTGCACGAAGCCCGCAGGCGGCAAGTCGGTGCACGCCAAGGGCAGGATCACCGGCGTCGGCGATGGCTACATCGTGGTCGGCAGCATCACCGTCCAGGTGCCCGCGTGTGCGACCGTCTCCTGGAACGGCGCCGCGGGATTTGCCGTCGGCCAGCGCGCGGAATACGCAGGCTGGCGCGACGCCACGGCTACCGTGGCCGCGAGCATCACCATACCAACGCCGACATCTACAACGCGTGGGCATGGCGCATGGACGCGGTGATGCAGCCCGAGACCCGTGACGCCTACCGGCGCCTGCTCGCGCAGGGATGGATCGACTCGACACGGCAGTTGCACCCCACGGAGAAGGTGTACACGTTCTGGGTGAATGCCCACGCCTTCCTGCGCAATGCCGGATTCCGCATGGACTTCCTGCTCATCAGTCCGGTGCTGCTGCCACGCCTGCGCGCAGCGGAGGTCGATGCTCGTTTCGCGGCCGCGGCGCGCGGGTGGCCACGCCGACGTGGATCGAGTCTGGAATGAGCACCGAACGCTTGCCGGTCGTACTTCAGCCCGATGCCCTGCCCTGGAGGTCCTTGCGTGCCGTCATCACGCCCGCGATGACGCTCGACCCCGCCGCGCACAGTGCCACGGGCGGCGGCGCAGGGAGACGCGCTCACGTCCCATGCCAGCCCGCTGACGATCGCGATCAGTACCGCCCCGCCATAGCTGATGGTGAACGTACCTGCGGCCGTGCGCGCGACATCGTGCGGCGCGCACAGCAACGCGGGCAACGTCAGTCCGAGGATCAGTGCGGCCGCGTCGGAGAAACCGAACAGCGCGGCCCACGGTGGTCCACGGCCCCACGTCGAACACGAGGCCAAGCACCGCCGCCAGCGACAGCGCCCCCGAGGCGAGGTAGGGCCACGCCCGTCGCTGGAGTCTCCCGGCGGTGGCCAGGAGCAGCAGCGAAGCCGGCACCTGTCCCAGGTTCAGCGCCGTCAGCGCGCCGCTGATGAGGTCGGGCCGTCCCGCGCTCGTGAGATAGATCGGAATGAACGCATTGGTGCTGAAGTACAGCGCGTTGATGCAGCCGAACATCACGCCGAGGCGCCAGA
Source organism: uncultured beta proteobacterium (assembly GCA_963734575.1). Classification (GTDB taxonomy): domain Bacteria; phylum Pseudomonadota; class Gammaproteobacteria; order Burkholderiales; family Casimicrobiaceae; genus CAIWHR01. The sequence goes on from CAVTHT010000001.1 coordinate 2,147, forward strand.
CGAGTCCGCGATGCCAGTCGGGCAGCCACTTGGCGGGGGCCGCTGCAGGATGTCCCGTCGACGACGAGCGGGGCGCCCCCATGAAGACGACGATGGCGATCACGAGCACGGGAACGGACCACAGCACGAACGCCATGCGCCAGTCGCCATGCACGGCAGGCAGCACCAGCGGAATCGTCAGCCAGACGGGGAACAGCTCACCGACCAGGAGACCGTTGGTATAGATCGCCGTCCCGAGCCCGATGCGCCGCGGCAGCCACTGCCGTACCGCCGTGGGCATGATGGGCTGCATGATCGCCACGCCCGCCGACATGACGATCGTGGTGGCAAGGAGCGCCGCATAGCTGCTGCTCAGGCCCCGCAGCGCCGACCCGACGGCGATGATCAGCAGGCCACCGACCAGCGCGCCCATGATGCCCAGCCGCGCGACCAGCAACGATCCGGCCAACGCCGCGATCGCGAACAGCGCCGGCGGAATGCTGCTGAGCAGGCCGACCTGCGTTGCGTTCAGCGCGAAGTCGTCGCGGATCAGCGCGATGACCGGCGGGACCGCGAGGATGGTGAGGCGCAGCGCGTTGCCGGCCAGCCAGAGCAGCGCGACCGGCAACCACACGCTGCCCTGTTTGGACGAAACACTCACGCCCGCACTTTAGCCGGTGCGCTCCCTCCATCGCAACGACGGCGCGCGTGTGCTGCGGAAATCAGGCCTGTCCGCCTGCACGCAGCGCCACGATCGTCCCGAGAGGCCGAGTCTTCGCGGGCTTTGCCTTCTGTTCCATGGCGCGCTCGCGCCGGATGCGGGCGAAGGTCTTGCGCAAGTCGGTGTGAATGCTGCTCACATAGCGAAACGATGGGTCCAGGATCGACTTCATGACTGCTCCTCGGTAACGACAGCTTTCGGGCGCCGACCTCGCCGGCGCCCGCCCGGCGCTCACGCGAGGCGCGGGCTCTGGTGCGCGAACAGCATCAGCTCGATCGACCGTGTCGACGATCGTCGCCGCTTGGGGGACGAACGCCTGCTCCAGCGCGTAGCTCGACGGGGCCGGCGCGTCCGGGTCCGGTGATCCGCACCACCGGGCGCATGCAGCGCGTCGAACGCCTGCTCCGACACGATGCGCTGCGACCTCGGCGCCGACGCCGCACAGACGCGTCCGGCCTCGTGGACGACGACACGCGGCCCGTCTTGCGCGCCGACGCGAGGATCGCCTCCTCGTCGAGCGGCTTGAGCGAGCGCAGATCGATCACTTCCGCCGAGACGCCGGCTCGCTCGAGCGACTCCGCGGCCTCCAGGCACGTGTGCACCGTCTTGGCGTAGGAGACGAGGGTCACGTCGCTGCCCTTGCGCACGATCGCGGCCTTGCCGAGCGGCACGACGTGCTCGCCGTCCGGGACCTCGCCGGTCCTGCATGCAGCAGCGGCATGTCGATGAAGAACAGGACCGGGTTGTCGTCGCGGATCGCCGACTTGAGCAGCCCCTTGAAGTCGGCGGCGGTCGACGGCATGACGACCTTCAGCCCCGGGCTGTGCACGAACCACGCCTCGACGTTGTGGTTGTGCTGCGCACCGACGGTCCAGCCGCCGCCGGTCATCGCCATCGCGACCATCGGGAAAGGAGAACTGCCCGCCGGAGATGTAGCGCAGCTTGCCGGCGCTGTTGACGATCTCGTCCATCGCGAAGGACAGGAACGGCGCGAAGAGGAGGTCGACGACCGGCCGCAGGCCCGTGGCGGCGGCGCCGGCGCGCGGTGCCGGCGATGATCGCCTTCGGCCAGCGGCGTGTTGCGGACGCGCGTCGCGCCGAACTCCGCGACGAGATCGGCGCGCTTGGTGGCGATGCCCTCTCCGAACATCACGGACCGGCGGATCGCGGCGCATCTCCTCGGCGAGCGCCTCGCCGATGGCTTGTTGACGGTGATCTTTGTCATGTCGTGCTCCTTCAGGCGTAGACGTCGGTGACGAGCTCGGTCGGCGGCCGGGAACGGGGAGTCGACGGCGAACGCAGCCGCGGCATCGATGCGCGCGCGGGCGCGGCGGCGTCCATCTGGTGCGATGTCGCGCCTGCACGACCTGGCCCGTCGGCGAGCAGCCGCTGCTCGCAGCAGGCGGATCGGATCACGCGCGCTCCAGGGGGCGAGCTCCGCTCGGATCGACGTACGCCTGGTCGTCGGGCTCGAAGTGGCCGCGCAGGCGGTAGGTCATGGTCTCGAGGAGAAACGGCTTGCCGGTCTCGCGGATCCGCGCGACCGCCGCGCGGCGCCGCCGCGGAGGCACGGCCTCGACGTCGTTGCCGTCGACGGCGTGCACCCTCGATGCCGTAGCCGGCCGCTGGGCGACGACGTGCTCCGCGGCCATCGCTTCCGGCGATGCACGAAGGCCTGCCACTGGTTGTTCTCGCAGACGAAGAGGACGGGCAGCTTCCAGACGGCGGCGAGGTTGAGCGACTCGTGGAAGACGCCCTCGCACGCCGCGCCGTCGCCGAAGAAGCAGGCGACGATGCCGGGCTCGTGCTGCACCGATACCGAGAGCGCCGACGCCGGTGGCGAGCGACAGCTCGCCGCCGACGATCGTCGAGGTGAGGATCACGCCCAGCTCCTTGACGGAGATGTGCAGCGTTCCGCTCTTGCCCTTGCAGTAGCCGGTGCTCCGGCCCATGACCTCGGCGATCATCCGGCCCGGGTCGGCGCCGCGCGCGAGCAGGTGCCCGGCGCTGCGGTGGTTCGTCAGGATGAGGTCGTCGGCGCCGAGCGCCGACGACGACGCCCACGGCCGAGGCCTCCTGGCCGACGGACGTGCACGTGCCCGCGGCGCCGGACTTCGGCAGCTCGGCGACCTTCTCTTCGTAGGCACGGATGAGAAGCATCCGGTCCAGCATCGAAACCTCGTTGCCCATCTGTCCAGCGACGTTCATGCACGCCTCCCATGTGTTCCCGGATCCAGCAAGGCCGCAGCGGGACTCGCTGCCGCGGCGTCGGTCGACTTCGCGAGTGGCGCCACTTTGCAGCCGCGCGACTTGCAGATGACTCACGGATGGCGCGGCGGCGCGCGGGCCGCGGGGTGTCCCGCGGCGTTCGGGTGCCGCCGCAGGCAATTCGAGGCTCGCGGCGAGCCCGAAGCGGTGCCCGACTCCGGTGGAGGCAGGCCAGCGCGCTGCCGCTTACGGATCGCTTACGGCGTTCCGCCGCCGCACTTTGGCGCCTTCGCCCCGTCCAAAATGGGATACGCGTCGGCGTGCCGGGTGGATGCGCCCGGCCGGCACGACGATGGAGGCAGATCGATGGGCATGAGCAGCACGTACGCCGCGCCGGAGCCACCGCGCGCCGAGGTGGACACCCTGCCGGGCGCGACGGTGCTCGAGTTCGGGACGCCGTGGTGCGGCTACTGCCGCGCCGCCCAGCCGCTGCTGGCCGGCGCGCTAGGCAAGCGGCCGGCCGTGCGGCACCTCAAGATCGAGGACGGCAGCGGGCGTCGCCTGGGACGCTCCTTCGGTGTGAAGCTCTGGCCCACGCTCGTGTTCCTGCAGGATGGGCAGGAGCGCGCGCGACTCGTGCGCCCACGCGACGCGCAGGCCCTCGAGGACGCGCTCGCGGCGATCGGGGCGTGACGCGACGCAGCGGTATAGCCCCGCGCGATCCGAGCGTCAGCCCACGGCCTCGACGATGCGGAGCTCGCGCTCGGCACCCTTGCCGAGCGCGGCCAGCGCGGCCTGGTACGCGGGACTCTCGTGCGTCGCCACCGCCTGCTGCACGCTGTCGAACTCGATCACCACCGTGCGCTGATGGAGTCCCGCTTCGTACACCTTGGCGGGCATGCCCCGCGCGAGAAAACGTCCTCCGCCACTGCTGATCGCGGGCCCGGCGAGCTCGGCGTAGGCCGCGAGCGCCGCCGGGTCACTGATGGAACGGTAGAACGCAATCCAGTAAGCCTTGGCCATCTAGTCCATTTCCCTCGTTCGCGCGCTATTTCGCGGCCTTGGTGACGACTTCCTCGTACGTCTTCACCCACTTGTCCTGCAGATCGATGGCATGCGCCGGATCGATGAACCGGAGCGGCAGCTTCGTGATCGGCGAATCGATCTTCGTGCTCGTCGGCACGTAGCTCTGGCTCGCGAGAAGCTGCTGGCCTTCGCTCAGCATGAAGTCGTAGAACAGCAGCGCCGCGTACGGATGCGGCGCGCGCCTGGGCACCGCGATCGTGCTGAACTGGGCGATCACCGGCGGCAGGGGAAGCACCTCCACCGGGGCGCCCTTCTTCTTCAGCTGCTCCGGCGTCCAGCTGTAGACCGTCAGCGCGAGCGGCACTTCCCCGGAAGCCACGAGGTTGGCGAGCAGCGAGTGTCCCTTGCGCACCGAAAGGCCGTTCGTCGCGAGGATGTCCGAGAAGAGCTTGTACGTCTGCTTCTCGCCCATCGCCGCCGCAAGCGTGTTGAACCATGCCTGGTCGTCGACCTCGATCCCGAGCTTGCCTTTCCACTTCGGATCGAGGAGGTCCTGGTAGCTGGCGGGCAGCTCCTCCTTGCGCAGCTTGCTTGTGTTGTACGCCGCCGTGAACACGTCGACGGTAATGCCGACCCATTCCTTGTGCGCCGGGCTCGCCTCGGGCATCAGGTCACCGAGGTACGGCGAACGTACTTCGAGCAGCAGCTTCTCCCGATGCGCTGCCTCGTTCTCCGGTGCGTTGTTCTGCACGACGTCCGCTTCGAAGCGCCCGCCGCGCGCCTCGGTCGTGAGCCGCTGCAGCACCGCTTCCGAGCCGGACCGCCAGGGCTTCACCTTGATCCCGTACTTGCGCGGTGAACGCCTGCATCACGACGGGCAGGTTCGGATAGACGTGATAGACCGAAAGCTCGCCCTCCTTCTTCGCCAGGGCGACCAGCCGCTCCTGGCGATCCGCCCCCTGGTAGACCGCCATCTCCTGCACCGACGCCGGACCCTTCGCCGGCTCGGCGGCGCGTGCCTGCCACCCGCCCGTCAATGCAAGACAGGCGACGAGTGCGTACATACGCTTCTTCATGCAATTCCTCTCGACTGGATCGTTCGTCTTGTGACACCGGCGCACGGCCACCGGCGGCGTGGGCGATTGAAGCCGAATCGGCCGTCCGCTGTCCAGCATTATGACGTCGGCCCGCGCTTCGCGACGCATGCGAACGCACGCAGGAGACCCGGCCTCGGGCCACGCCGCTTGCGCTGGATCAACCGTGTTCCGGCGCCGGCATGCGACATTCGCCCGGTGAAGAGCGGCTCCGTTCCGGATGCTCCGCGCTCGAAAGGATGAAGATGAAGGACCGCGAGAAGACCGATCTGCGGATGTGCACCGTGCACGTGAGGACGCCTGCTGCTGGCCGCGGCGCTCGTGGCTGCCGCCGGCGTTGCGTGTGCCGCACCGGCTGCGCCTGCCGCCGCGCCCAACGCGGCGCCCTCCGCCGCCCGCGCCGACCGCCGCGCCGGAATCGATCAAGGGCCAGGTGCTCGAGGTCAAGGATGCCGGGCAGTACACGTACCTGCGCCTCAAGACCACCGGCGGCGAGACGTGGGCCGCCGTTCAGCGCAGCAACGTGCAGAAGGGGGCGCAGGTCACGATCGACAACGTGATGCTGATGAAGGACTTCGAAAGCCGGGCGCTCAACCGCAAGTTCGATCGCATCGTGCTCGGCACGCTCGTCAGCCACACCCGGCGCGTCACCTGTCGCGGCGACGACGGCAGGCAATCCGCATACGACGGTGCCGCCCACGGGCACGCCCGACGTCAAGGTCGCCAAGGCGACGGGAGCGGATGCGCGTACGGTCGCGGAAATCGTGGCGAAGCGCAGTGAGCTCAAGGACAAGCCGGTGGCGGTGCGCGGCAAGGTCGTCAAGTACACGCCGGGGGTGATGGGCAAGAACTGGATCCATCTGCGCGATGGCTCGGGGTCCGCCGCCGACCGTACGAACGACGTGCTGGTCACGACGACCGAGGAGACCAACATCGGCGACATCGTGACCGCGAAGGGCGTCGTGCGTACCGACAAGGACTTCGGCTCCGGCTACGCGTATCAGGTGCTGGTGGAGCAGGCCAAGCTGCAGAAGTAGCAACCCGCCCCTCCAACTGAAACCGCCGCGCAGTTGCGCGGCGGTTTCACGTCGGGGCCTAGCGCCGATTGGGATTGTCCGGCCGGCTGTCGTAGCGATTCGGCACGCCGTCGTTGTCGCGATCGCGGTCGCGATTGTTCGGCACGCCATCGTTGTCGCGATCCCGGTCGTAGCGGTTCGGCACACCATCGTGGTCGCGATCGCGCTGCCACCCACGACGCTCGTAGTGCCAGCGGCCGTTGTGCTCGACCCATTCCGGCTGGTAGTAGCGATAGCCGCGACGCTCGCGAATCCAGCTGCCGCCGATCCACGTGTAGCGATGGCCGTTCCACTCCCAGTGTCCGGGCGCCCAGACGAAGCCGCGGCGTGGCGCGGGAACGACCTCGTAGCGCGGCGCCGGCGGCGCGACCTGCACGTAGATGTCCGCCGCGACGGCTGGCGCCGGCGCAAGCGTTACCGCTCCGAACGATGCTGCGATGAGTGCTGCAGCGAGCAATTTCTTCTTCGTCATCCGCCTCTCCTGTGTATTAATTTCACGTTGGTGCACAAAGTCATGAACGGGGTCCGCTGATTGGAGCCCGGGGCGCCCGCCGAGTTCAGCGGCAGGCGCAGCCACCATGCATCAACGCATGTCATCGCGAAGCGGTTGTCATGAAGTTGCGCACGTGAAGTGGAGTTGCGCGGCACGCATTGCAGTGCATCAAGCGTGCGCCATGCGTCCGGCACGTTCAGAGCGGCGGCACGGTCCCGCTGCCGACGGCATCCGGCGCACGCGCCACGCACGCACGATGACGTGCCTCCACGCGCTTCGCGAACCAGTCGGTCGTGAGATTGCGGGTGATCTTCGGGCTTTGCAGCCGGATCTGCGGTAGCACCGCGCGCGGCACACGCTTGCCGGATACCGCATCGGCGAGCGCATACAGTCGAGCGTAGAGCGCGGTGCGTTCGAAGCCTGCGTCCCTGCCCTGCTCCAGATCGCGGCGGATGGCGGCGTCGTTCATGTCGAGGCGCCGCGCGAGCGTGCGCACCGCGCGCTCGGTGCTGCCGGCATCCTTCGCAGGCTGGTCCTGCTCGTAACGCAGCAGATCGCCGTCGAGGTCGAGCGGGAGGCCCGAGACTTCGGTCACGGCGCTCTGGAAGGCCGCGTTGCGGCTCGCATACCGGCCCGCATTGAAGTCGGCGAAGCGGTAGAGCGCGCGATCGTACGGCGCCGGGTAGTCCAGCAGATGCGCGATGCCGAAGTACATGCCGCCACGGCGCGTGAACACTTCGTGGCGTACATCCTCGATCGCGCCATAGGGATAAGGCTTCGCGGCCGCGTACGCTTCCGCGAATGCGATGCTCACCTGCATCGGACCCGCGGTGCGCACGGGATTGCGGTCGGCGAGCAGCTTCCTGCCGAACGGCACACGCCCGATGATGTCCTCGAATAGATCGCTCAATTCGCGCTCGGTGCGTACGGCATCGAGGCGCTCGCGGTAGCTCTTGCCGTTCGACGACGGCAGCAGCAGCGCCGCGTCGAGCACGAGGCGCGGAATGCCTGCGCTTTCGCGGCGGCGATCGATCTCCTTTTTCGCAATCGCCGGAAGGCCAGGCACCACGGGGTCGACGCGAAAGCCCGATTCCTGCTCCGTGACCGCGACGATGGAGCAAAGATTGTCGACCGTCGGCGCAACCCCCAGCACCGCGACGGCGGCGTAGATGTCCGTGGCCCAGCCGCTGCGATCCGCCAGGCCGGAAGGGAGCAGGCGCGTGACGAGCGCGCGGCCCTGTGCGGCGCTGAGCTGCGGCGCGCCTTCCCGGGAGGTGTCCTCCGTCGTGGCGCAACCTGCGAGTGCCAGGGCAACCACCGCGAGCACGGTTACCCACGCACGAAGTAGCCCGCGGTCCACGCTGCGACGCGGCACTGCGCTGCGTGCGTCAACCGATGCGCGATGGATCCGTTGGTATGCTGAAGGCCGATCCGATTGCCGCGAGGAGCACTGCCATGAAGCCATCATCGACGATTGCCGCCTTCATCTGTTGCGTCCTCGCGCTGGGCGCGGGCGCCACATGCGCTCAGGGCATGGACGCGCCGGTCACCGGCGAGGTCGCCTTGCAGGTCGGGACCCAGAGCTATCGCGGCAGCGGCACGACCGAATGCAGGGCGTCGCGCGACGCCAGCATCTACGACATTCCCGCCCTGCTCTTCAGCGTGGCGCAAAGCTCCGGCAAGGACAACATGCGCCTCTCCGTATGGCAGCCGAAGAACGGCAAGCCCGACATGATGACGCTGCACGTTTCGCTCGGCGGCAAGAGCTACGAGGTCGATACCGTCAAGGGCGGGGACAAGCGCGACACCCGAGGCTCCGGACAGGCACGCTTCGAGAAGGTCCGCCTCGGCGGCACGTTCACCATCGATGCCGTCGCCGCGAACGGCACGAAGATCACGGGCACCGTGAAGTGCTCGCGGTTCACGGGCATCGTCGCGGAAGGCGGCTGAGGCGTTCAGCGATTCAGCGCACGCATCGCGTGCGGCACGTACCGGTCGCCCGACGCAGCGCCGGGCGGCAGCGCGCGATCGATGCGCGCGAGTTCCGCTTCGGTGAGCCGGACGTTCATCGCGCCGACGTTCTGGTCGAGGTAGCTGCGCCGCTTGGTGCCGGGGATCGGCACGATGTCCTCGCCCTGCGCCAGCACCCACGCGAGGGCGAGCTGTGACGGCGCGCAGCCCTTCTCCGCGGCGATCGCGTCGATCTCGTCCACGAGGCGCAGATTCCGCGCGAAGTTCTCGCCCTGGAAGCGCGGCGAGCTGCGCCGGTAATCGTCGGCGTCGAGGTCGTCGACGCTTCTGATCTGACCCGTCAGGAAGCCGCGGCCGAGCGGGCTGTAGGCGACGAAGCCGATGCCGAGCTCGCGCACCGTCGGCAGGATCTCGTCCTCGGGGTCCCGGCTCCACAGCGAGTATTCGGTCTGCAGCGCGGCGATCGGATGCACCGCGTGAGCGCGGCGGATGGTGGCCGGCGCCGCCTCGGACAGCCCGAGCCAGCGCACCTTGCCCTCGCGCACGAGCTCGGCCATCGTGCCCACGGTGTCCTCGATCGGCGTTTCGGGATCGACCCGGTGCTGGTAATAGAGATCGATGACGTCCACGCCGAGTCGTCGCAGGCTCGCTTCGCAGCATTTGCGCACGTAGTCCGGCCGGCCATTCACGCCGAGGAACTTGCCATCGGCGTCGCGCACGTTGCCGAACTTCGTGGCGAGCACCACCTGCGCGCGACGGCCGCGAATGGCACGACCGACGAGCTCTTCATTGCGGCCCACGCCGTAGATGTCGGCCGTGTCGAGGAACGTGACGCCGAGGTCGAGCGCGTGGTGGAGCGTGGCGACGGCTTCCGCCTCGTCGCGCCCGCCGTAGAAATCCGACATGCCCATGCATCCCAGGCCCATGGCAGACACTTCCAGTCCGGCACCAAGCTTCCTCGTTTCCATTTCGCACCTCGTGTGATCACATCGCTGCACGTCCGGTCACGCCCACGCGCGCCGGCTGCGTTCGGCCCAACCGCGTAGACACCCGCAGTCGCCGGAAAATCCCGCGCTACCGTGCGCGATGGTGTCTGCGCTGTCCTCGCGCACGCCTCAATGCCACCGTTCGCCGTCGAGGAGGAGCATCGCGGAAACGCAGTGCGCCGCGAGATCCACGCGCACGACCGGATCATAACGGCCCTGGATGAACGCCCCGGCGAATCCTGCCATGCGCGGCGCCCGCAGATAGCCATCGCCGCCGAGCGCCATGCCTTCCTGCCCCGGCTGGATCTGCAACGCCAGCAGCTTCGCGCGCTCCCCTGCGAGCCACTGCTCGAGCCCCTGCCGCACGTCGTCGTCCTTGCCCGATGCGCTCGGCAATATCTGCAGCGCGGCGATGACGCCCTCCATGGCCGCGCACGTGTTGTCCTCCGGCAGGATGGGCGTGCGATAGCGGTCCAGGAAGAGGCGCGACTGGGTGCGGACGAATGCCGCGAAGCGCGGGTCGCGCGTCGTCTTGAATCGTTGCGCAGCGGCCATGACGCCCCAGCTGTAGATGCCCCGGTGCGGCGAAGTCGTGTAGCGCTCGATGAGCGCCTCGTCGACCGCGCGCAGCGCGCGCTGCGCGTGCGCGTCGTCCGGATGCAGCGCGACGTACGTCGCCAGCGCGAGCCAGGCCTCGCCGTTCGAATAGTAGTCGTCGGCGTCGATCGACGCCGCATCCTGCCGGAAGCCGCGGCCCGGCAGGCGCAACGCCAGCAGGCCCTCGAGCCACGCTGCGCGCCATGGCGCGAAGGTCTGGTCGCCGCTCGCCTGCGCGTACGTGAGCTCCGTGAGGAGCGCGAAGGCGACGGCGCCGGGCGTCGCATTGGCGTAGGTCGCGTCGGAGGTCGGTATCAGACCCGTGCCGGAAGTGTCGTACAGGAGGCCGAGCCGTTCGAGCCCCTGGCGCAGCTTGAAGCGCGCGAACGGCAGCGACAGCAGACCGCGTCTCCTCGAGCATCGCCTGGGTGGTGCTCCTGCCGATCGGCAAGGAACGGCCGTGATAGGCCGCGAGCGCGCGACGCACCGGCTCGCGCAACGACTCGTCGCGGGAATGCCGGTAGTAGCGCGCGAGCACGAAGCCCGCGTAGGCCTGCCGGATCAGGTTGGCGCGGGACATCCTGTCGGTCTCGCGCGCCGTGCCGTCGAGGAAGCTGAACTCGTAGACGAAGAAGCCGTCGCGCCCCTGCGAGCCCACCCACTGGTCCGCGCTCAGCCGCATCATGCGCGCGAGATCCTCCGCCGCCGCGTGTGCGGGCGCGAGCCAAACGGCAGCAGCAGCGCACAGCGCCAGAGCGGCCGTGCGCACGCAGCGCGTCACCGACTCGAACGGCCGAGGAACACGCGCATGCGCTCGAGCTCCGCCTCGAGCTCGCGCGCGAACGTCGCGGTCGCCGGGCGCGGCGCCGGCGACGTAACCCAGTTGCGCCACGAGTCGTTCCTGCCGCCATGCAAGATTGCCCCATCCGATCACCTGGTCGCGCCACAACAGCGGGAGCGCATAGTAGCCGAGCTTGCGCTTGCCCGGGGGCGTGTACGCCTCGAAGCGATAGGTCCAATGCCAGAAGAGCTCGAAGCGCCGCCGGTCCCAGACGATGGGGTCGAACGGGGCGAGCAGGCGCACCTCGTCAGGCACGGCTGCGCGGCGCCCGGGCAGCCGCTCGCCGGGCGGCCAGTACCAGTCCACGCCGTCGATGCGGGCATGCGCGAGTCGCTGCCGTGCGCGCGCCAGCGCCGGCGCAAGGTCGGGCACGAGCTGCGGCGCGCCGTGCCGCAGCCGCCGCACCAGATCCGCGAGGCTCGCTGCAGGCAGCGGGGCGTATTTGCGCACCACGACATCGACCAGCGCATCGATGCGGCCCGCGCGCGATGCCGGATCATCGGGCTGCGCGGGATGCTGCTGCACGGCGTACACGCGCACGCCGTTGTCGCGCCGGACCACACGCAACAGGCCGCGATAATGCATCCCGAGCAACAGGTGCGTGCTCGCGTTCGACGAGCCGCCCCAATAATTGGTGACCTTGCCATGCGCGAAGTGCGCGTCGATGTCGCGCGGGTGCGCGGTGCCCCGCTCGCGGACGAACTCGAGCACGTCGCGTGCCCGGCGCGTCGTGGCCGCATTCCAGCGGTGCGCCGCGACGCGCGGATGCATCAGCGCAAGATGCGCGCGGGGCAGGAAGCCGTAATTGACGAAGAAGTCCTCCTCGATCGGCAGGCGCGGATAGCGCCGCTCGAGATCACCCACGCGATAGCGGGAGACGCGATGGCGCAGGGTCAGGTCCTGCGCGCGCGCCGGAGCGCGAATGGGATCGGCCTGGACGAAGCCGAGCCGCTCGATCGCGCGCGCCAGCGTGGTGGGCGCGAACAGCGAGCGCGCCACGGCGTAGCGGCGCAGGTCATCGAGCGACGGAGTCAAGCTGCGGTGCGGATGCAATGCATGCGATCGGGCGCGGCGAACGCTGTTGGCGTCCGCCATCATCATAGTGGACGCGCCGTCGTTCCGGCCCGCCAAAGCGAAGCGGCCCCGCAGGGCCGCCGCTCGGGTGCCCGTGTGCCGTCACATGCGCGGCTCGCCGTTGCGATTCACCGTGATGGTGGCGCCGGGAGGCGCGCTCAGCTGTGCACGGTGCTCGCGTCCCTGGAAGACATACGTCACGTCCCAGTACTCGGCGCGCGCGGGTCCCTGCACGTTCGCGCAGCGCTGCACGTCGCGCGTGACGACCTGGCTGCCGCCACCGACGTTCGAGCCCACCGCGGCGCCGCCCACGGCCCCGAGTGCCGTAGCGACGTCCTGTCCGCGTCCGCCACCGACCTGATGCCCCAGGATGCCGCCGATGACGGCACCAGCGATTGCGCCCGGCACGTTCGGGCCATTGGGATCGGCGCGCACCGCCTGCTCGCGCTCGACCCAGCAGTGCTGCTGGTTGGGCGTCGTCACCACGGCCCGCGCCGACGTCACGTTCGCCGTGAACAGCGGCTCGCCGTGGCGCGGGTAGTACTCGTAGGCAGGCGCGGCGACCGGCGGCGGGGCTTCGTACGCGTGGCGCTGCGTGCGCGGCGCCGGGCGCACCGACGATATCCGGTTGCCGAGTCCCAGCGCGTCGAGGGACGCGTACTGCCCCGGGCGCAGCAGCACGCAGCGCCCGCTCCAGCGGGCGTCCTCGCAGAGCTCCCAGCGGCCGCGCTCGACGATCACGGATGAGGCGCGATCGTTGAAGCCGAACCGCTCGAAGTTGCCGATCGCCCGATCGGCGGTGAATGTCCGGCCGCGAAAGCCTTCGCGCTCGTAGAACGTGACTTGTGCCGCTGCCTGTGCGCAGACGGCGAGTGCAGCGATGCCCAGCATGCTTCTCGTTGTAATTCTCATGGTTCCTCCGGGTTGTCGTGCCAGGCGGGCTGGCGCGTTGATTGTCAGCGCGTCCAACGCAGGCGAGGGGCTGCAGGTTGACGCCGCATGGTGGACGGCACCCGTCGCCGGCGCGCCGCGCTACCATCCATGCTGGGCTGGGGCGACCCGGACGCGCGAGTGGGTCGCGCACGGTCGTGGAAGGGAAGCCACCGCGAGGAGCAGCCGGTGAGCTGGGATCCGCAGCAGTATCTCAAATTCGGCGGCGAGCGACTGCGTCCGGCGCACGATCTGCTGGCGCGCATACCGCTGCGCGAGCCGCGCACCATCGTCGATCTCGGTTGCGGCACGGGAACGGTGACGGCACTGCTGCATGCGCGCTGGCCCGCTGCGCACATCACGGGTGTCGACAATTCGAGCGCGATGCTGGAGCGTGCCCGCACGACGTTGCCGACCGTCGAGTGGAAAGCCGCCGATCTCGCGCAGTGGGCGCCGCGCGAACCGGTCGACCTCCTCGTATCCAACGCGGCGCTGCACTGGCTCGATCATCACCCGGCGCTGTTTCCGCGCCTGATGGCGCAGCTCGCACCGAACGGCGTGCTCGCGGTGCAGATGCCTGCGCAGCACGCTGCGCCGTCGCATCAGCTCGGATTCGCGCTCGCCGAGAGTCCGCCCTGGCGCGCACTGCTGCGAGACCTGGTGCGGCGCCGGCCCATCCTCGATGCCGCGGAGTATTACGCCCTGCTGCGTCCCCATGCGACCGTGCTCGACCTGTGGTTCACCGAGTACGTGCAGGTCCTGTCCGGCGCCAATCCCGTGGCGGAATTCACGAAGGGCTCCTTCGTCGGCGTGTGGCTCGCGGCGTTGCCGGATGCGGAGGCCAGTGCGTTCGAGCGCGAGTACCGTGAGGCGATCGCCAAGGCCTATCCTGCGGGTCCTGACGGCACGACGCTGTTCCCGTTCCGGCGCTTCTTTCTGGTCGCGCAGCGCTAGCACCCCGCTCAGCGGCACGATCTCAGCGTGGCATCGGCGCGTGCGTGGTCGCTGCAATCGTGTCGGCAAGGCGCTGCGCAGTGGCCACCGAGTCGGTGAGACCGAGGTGGCCATGGCCGACGGCGAGAAAGAGCCCCCGCCTGTCGGGCGCCTCGCCAATGACGGGCACCGAATCCGGCATGCATGGGCGGTGACCCATCCACGTGGTCGCGGCGGCGTGTTCGAGCTCCGGAAACGTCTCGGTGGCGATGCGCGCGAGAAGCGCGCTGCGTCTCGGATTGGGCGGCGCGTCGAGGCCGCCGATCTCGACCGTGCCCCCGACGCGAAGGCCCTCTTCCATCGGCGTGAGGAACACTTTGCGGTCGGCGAGCACGACCGTGCGCGTGACCGGAGCGGGACCCTGGAATTGCACGTGATAGCCGCGTTGCGTCTCGAGCGCAAGCCGGACGCCCAGCGGATCGAGCAGGCGGCGCGACCACGCACCGGCAGCGACGACGACGCGTTCGCACGACACCGGCGCGCCGTCGATGTCGATGCGCCAGGTCCCGTCCGCCGTCGCCGCAAGATTGCGCACGTTCGCGCGCTGGAGCCGTCCGCCGCGCGCCACGAACCCCCGCGCGATCGCCTCGACGTAGCGCAGCGGATTGCGCACGGTGGCGTGGTCCGGGAGGAACATGCCGACCTGGTAACGCGCCGGTAGCGCCGGCTCGAGCGACAGCACGCCGTCGCGATCGAGGCGCTCGAACGGATAGCCGCATTCGCGCCGGAAGCGCCATCCGAGCGCATCCTTGGCGAGCGCAGCGGCGTCGGGATAGAGATGGAGATGGCCGCGTTGCAGGATGAGCTCCGGCACGCCGACTTCCCTCGCCAGCGCTGCATGCGCCTGCACCGCGCCGGCGTGGAGTTCGGCGAGTCGCCGCACCGATGCCCGCACGCGCTGCGGCCGCGCCGACAACGCGAAGCGCATCAACCACGGCAGCGCCCGCGGGAGGTAAGCCAGAGGCAGGTACAGCGGGCTCTCCGGATCGCGCAGCATCGCGGGCACGGTTGCCACTACGCCCGGCAGCGCGAGCGGCGCCACCGAGCCGGGACTGATCGCGCCGGAATTGCCGAAGCTGCAGCCGCGACCTGGCTCGTCACGATCGATGAGGGTGACCGCGAACCCGTGCTTGCGGAGTGCGTACGCGATCGTGGTGCCGACGATGCCCGCGCCGATCACGGCGATGCCGTGCAGCGGATCCTGCGTCGTTGGGTCGGCGACAGCCACGGTCGGTACGAACGGTGCGGATGGGACGGTGGAAACGCGCAATGTAGCGCATCGGAACGCTGGCGCGCCGCGCCGTGGAGGCGAAGCGCGCGCGCGAGGCGCGGCGGCCCGTCATTGCACCATCGCGAACTCGCGCGCGCCGCCGGGGTCTGTTGCGGAACGGGCGGCACGCCGCGCCCTTCTTCCTTTCTCCCCAGCTCCCATGCTCAAGGCCGTCATCTTCGACGTGGATGGAACGCTGGTCGATTCGAACGACCTGCACGTGCAGGCATGGCAGGAAGCCTTCGGGCTCTTCGGCAAGGTGCTGTCGGCGCGGGCGATCCATCAGCAGATCGGCAAGGGCGGCGACCAGCTCGTGCCGGTGTTCCTGAGCGATGCCGAGGTCGAACGGTTCGGGTCCGCGCTGCAGGACTGTCGCGGCAAGCTGTTCCTGCGCGAGTACCTGCCGCGCGTGAAGCCCTTCCCGGGCGTACGCGAGCTTTTCCTGCGCCTTCGCGCCGCCGGTCTGCGCATCGCTCTCGCCTCGTCGTCGCCGGAGCGGGAAGTGCAGGCGCACGAGCGCCTGCTCGGCATCGGCGATCTGCTGGCGACAGTGACGTCCGCCGATGACGCCGACCATTCGAAGCCGTGCCCCGACATCTTCGTCGCGGCGCTCGCGGGGCTGCGCAACGTGGCGCCCGCTGAAGCCGTGGTCGTCGGCGACACCCCCTACGACGCGATCGCCGCACGACGCGCCGGGATGCGCACCATCGCCGTGCTGAGTGGCGGCTTCCGCGAGGCCGAGCTGCGTGAGGCGGGCGCGGTCGAGGTCCATCGCGACATCGCCGAGTTGCTGCGCCACTACGACCGCTCGCTGCTCGCAACGGCGGCACCGCGCGATCGAACCTGAACTACGAGGCTACGCTACCTGCCCCGCAAGCGGGGATACAAAAAAACGGCGGGAGTGCATCCCGCCGTTTTCGGTCCTGCGCAACCCGAGTTAGCGCACGCTGTGGCGCCGGAACAGGTTGACGATGGCGAGCAGGATCACTGCGCCGAGGAACGACACCACGAGGCCCGCGAAGCTGAAATCGCCGGAGTTGATCGTGCCTGCGCCGACCATGGGGGCGATGAGCCAGCCACCCAGCATGGCGCCGATGATGCCGACGATGATGTTCAGCAGCGGCCCCTGCTCGGAGTCCGTCCGCATGAGCATGCTCGCCAGCCAGCCGAGGATCCCGCCTACTACGATCCAGATCAGAAAGTTCATGGTGCTCTCCCGTGAAGTTGTTGAAAGTACCGCGTGTGAGTCCAAGAGCGGTGACACGGAAAGTAACACCCGCATCGGGGGGTTTCGGTAAGGATCGACTCAAGGCGCGTGTAGGAGAAGTGCCCGACAATTTGCCCGATAACAGGTAACCCGAGGGCATCCAGGATTCGGGCGCAATGTCGCTGCGGACCGCCGGATGCGTAGGACCGCGCCGTGCATCTTCACCGAGACAGTCCTGGCGTGATGGCGTGTCCTATCCGTGACACGCGCTGCCGAGCGGCTGTGCGGCGGCGACCGCGGCGTAGTACTCCCACGCGCGGCTGACGATGTGCGCGCCGAGCTCGCTTCCACCCGCGGCTTCCTCTCGGGTGAACGTCCGCAGCCGCGCGCCGTCGCCGCCGGCTGCAGCCAGCATCCGCAATTGCAGACCCGCGCTTTCCTCGAGAAAGCATGCGGCCACGGTCGCGGTGCGCACGTCCGCGCGCAGCGGTGGTGATGCCGTGGCCGCGCATCATGACCGCCACGCTGTTTCCCAACGATTGCGCGAGTGCATCGCCGAGCTCGCGGGAGCGGATGAGCCCGACGCGCTCGTATTCCGGCACGCCATCGATGAACGCGACGGCCTGGTTGTAGACCGACGCGGTGCGGCTCGCCGATCTGCGTCAGGCAGATGCAGGATGGCGGATGCGCATGCACGACAGCGCCGACGTCGGCACGCGCGGCGTAAAGGCGCGCGTGAATCCAGAACTCCGTGTTCGGCTCGCCGTCACCTGCGAGCACGTCGCCGTCGGTGTCGATCGTGAGCAGATTGCGCTCGTCCGCGAGCCCGGGTGAGCGCCGCGTCGGGAAGATGAAGCGGTTGGTGCCGGGAAGGCGCGCGCTCGCATGGCCGAAGGCATTCGACAGGCCCAGCCGCTCGAGGATGTGATTGGCAACGACGACGTCACGGCGCAGGTCGGATTCGCTGTTCATGGGGTTGGCGGCAGTCGATGCCGGCGCATTCTACCGTGCGAGCCGCTCGTGCAGCGTCGCGGCGGACGGCGCCTAGCGCGCGCCCGGCGGCGTGAACTCGATGCCGTCGAGCGATACGTTGTAGTCGAGCGTCGTGACCGTGATCGTCTCGTCGTACTTCGGATCGCCGCGCGAGACGTCGACATGGTAGGGCACCCATACGCCGCGGACCTGCCTGAAGTCCGAGTAGGTCTCGGTGCGGATCTGGTTGTACTCGGGCTCGCGCAACCGCTCGATCCTGTGCGTGGCGCTGTTGATCCACACCTCGTATTCGCGGCCACCCTCGGGCGTGATCTGCAGGACGTCGTAGGCGGTGCCGCCGACGGTGGCCGGCGCACCGTAGACGATCTTGCCCGCCTGCCGCTCCGGGTACCAGAAGGCGAGGCGGTCACGGTACGCGGCATTGGCGGCAAGGCGCACCGTCACGGGATCGCTTTCGATCTCCGCCCGATCCACACCCTGCTGCGCCCACGCCACGATGCCGTCGTAACCCATCCACGCGCTGCGACCGGAGAGATCGACGCGCATGCGGGAGCGGCCGGTGAGTAGCGACGCCCAGCGTTCCGCCTGGCCCTGTCGTCCGCCTGCGGTGAGCGCCACCACGCTGTGCTGGGTGCGCAGCGCGTCCCACGCCGCGCCGCCCGTGACCTCCTTGGCGCGCGCGAGAAGCGCCGCCGCGTCGGGTCGCGCGTCCGCTGCGTGGACCGCCGGCGAGGCGAGGAAGACGATCAGCAGCAACGGCGACCACGCGCGGATCGCACGATGGACGACCATTGAAAATCCGAGGCATCGATTCATCGGCGCTCCCGGGAGGCATGCGCTGCAATGACATGCGCGACGCATGCCGTCAGCTTTTGTGCATAGGGGACGTGCAGGAATTCATTGGGCCCATGCGCATTCGAATGCGGGCCGAGCACGCCGGCGATCATGAATTGCGCATCGGCAAAATGCTTGCCGAGCATGGCCATGAACGGGATGGTGCCGCCCTCGCCAATCGCGGCCGCCGGCTTGCCGAAAAACTGGCGCGATGCATCCTCGAGCGCACCCGCGAGCCACGGCGCCGTAGCCGGCGCATTCCATCCCGTCGCTGCCGACTCGGCTTCGAACCGCACGGTGGCGCCATGCGGCGGATCGCCGACGAGCAGTTGCTCCAGCTCGCGCGTGGCGCGTTCCGCATCGACCGACGGCGGGAGGCGCAACGAGAGCTTCAGCGACGTGAGCGGGCGCAGGACGTTGCCGGCACTCTCGATCGCAGGCAGGCCGTCGGCACCGGTCACGGACAGCGCCGGCCGCCACGTGCGATTGAGCATCGCCTCCGCATGATCGCCCACCATCGGCTCGGTGCGACCGGCGAAGGGATACTTGCGCACGATCATGTCGCCGAGGATCTCCGCCGCCTGCCGTGCCTGCGCGATACGTTCCGCCGGGATGGGACCGTGGAACGCGTCGGGAACGATGCGCCCCGTCGTGGCGTCCTCGAGGCGATCGAGAATGCGGCGGGCGATGCGGAACGAGGAAGGCACCACGCCGCTCGCGTCGCCCGAGTGCACGCCCTCGGTCAGCACCTCGACGGTGAACCGCCCGCCTGCGAGACCCCGCAACGACGTGGTCGACCACAGTCGCTCGTAGTCGCCGCAACCGGAATCGAGCCCGACCACGAAGTCGACCGCGCCCATGCGCGGAGCGAGGGCATCGAGATAGGCCGGCAGATCGTAGCTGCCGCTTTCCTCGCAGGTCTCGATCATGCCGACACAGCGCGCATGCGCGATGCCCTGCGCCTGCAGCGCCGCGATCGCGGTCAGCGACGCGAAAACGGCATAGCCGTCGTCGGCGCCGCCGCGGCCATACAGCTTCCCGCCCTCGTAGCGCGGCTCCCATGGCCCATGACCGCTGTGCCAGCCGGTCATCTCGGGCTGCTTGTCGAGATGGCCGTAGAGAAGGACCGTGCGTGCGCCCACCCCCGGCACGTCGAAATACAGGAGCGGCGTGCGACCGGGCAGGCGCACGATCTCGACGTGCAAGCCGCGCACGTCTTGCCGGCGCACCCACGCTTCGGCGAGCGTTATCGCGCGCTCGATGTGACCATGCGCCTCCCAGTCGGGATCGAAATGCGGGGACTTCGCGGGAATGCGGATGTACTCGACGAGCTGGGGCACGATGTCGGTGTCCCACGCGCGGGCGATCGGGTCGGCAAGCGGCGCAGTGTTCATGATTAGTTCATGGCAAAAGAAGACATCATCGGGCGTCGCGGCGGCGCAAGCAAGCCTGCGTCCCCACGCAGAGATTCGGTCCCGAGTTCAATGCGTCGCTCGACACGATCGGTCCCGTACAGCAGCACAGCGGGCGAGGACTGTAGGTCAGGCTTCAGCCTGACATGGAATCGACACACGCATCCCGTCGGACTGAAGCCTGACCTGCAAGACTGACCCACGATGATCCCATGTCAGGCTGAAGCCTGACCTACAAGTGTGACGCACGATGATTCCAAGTCAGGCTGAAGCCTGACCCACAAGGCCCAGTTCGCGCACCGGCGCACCATGACGCGCAGCAATCGCCGCGAGTGCAAAAAAAGCGGCCCCGCAGGGCCGCTCGTCGAACGCAGCGCAAGGGCCTCTAGACGCGAGGCTCGCCGCGATCGTTCACTTCGATGGTACGTCCGGGAGGCGAGCTCATCTGCACATGGTGCTCCTGCCCACGGAAGTGATACGTCACGTCGTAGTAGTCCGGACGCTCGCGCGGCACGCTCGTGCAGCGCTGCACGTCCTGCGAGCTCACGACCTGGCCGTTGTCACCGCGACCGACGTTCGAGCCGACAGCCGCGCCGCCGAGGGCACCCGCGACCGTGGCGACGTCCTGGCCGCGTCCACCGCCGATCTGATGGCCGAGAATGCCGCCGAGCACGCCGCCGACGATGGCGCCGCCGACGTTCGGATCACGCCGGTCGTTCTGCACGACCTGCTGCTGCTCGACCCAGCACCGCTGCTCGGCCTGGCCCATGATCGCCCGCACCGACGTCACGTCCGCGGTGTAGAGGCGCTCGTCGTTGTGCCTGCGCCAGCGCTCCTGGTCGCCCGCCACCGCGTAGCGACGGTCGCCATCGGCACGTGCGTCGCGCTGGTCAGCGGGCCGCACCGACGAGATCTGGTAGTTGAGGCCCATGCGCGCCAGCGACTCGTAGCGGCCCGGCCGCAGCACGACGCAGCGTCCGCTGAACCGGGCGTCCTCGCACACTTCCCAGGTGCCATCCTGCACGACTACCGACGCCGCGCGGTCGTTGAAGCCGAACCGCTCGAAGTTGCCCACGGGACGATCGGTGTCGAACGAGCGGCCCCTGAAGCCCTCACGCTCATAGAAGGTGACCTGCGCCGCTGCCTGCGTCGCGACGATCAGGCCCGCAATACCCAGCATCGTTTTCAATGTATTGTTCATGTGTCCTCCGGAATGTTGCGCTCGACGCGGGAAGCCCCGCCATGTCAGCGTCCGAACTTAACGCACGACGACGTCGGGCGTTGTCGGCGAACAGGCGCAACCACTGTAGGTCGCAGGCTACATCCGGCGGCATTCGTGCCGGCCGCAGGGAAACCGGGTAAATGTTGCACGTCGCGCGTGCAGTCGCGAAGGAAGGGGAAAAAGATGCTGGTCGTGTGGGGACGGGTGAACTCGGTCAACGTGCAGAAGGTGCTGTGGTGCGCCGCGGAGGCGGGCATTGCCGTCGAGCAGCGCGATGCGGGCCTCGCGTTCGGCGTCGTCAACACGCCCGAGTACCGACGTCTCAACCCCAACGGTCTCGTGCCGACGATCGAGGACGACGGCTTCGTGCTGTGGGAATCGAATGCCATCGTGCGCTACCTCGCGGACAAGCACGCGCGCGGCACCCTCGCCCCCGCAGATCCGCGGGAGCGCGCGCTCGCCGATCAGTGGATGGACTGGCAGGTGTCGACGTTCTGGCCGGCGATCCGCACGCTCTTCCTCGGACTCGTCCGGACGCCCGCGGAACAGCGTGACGCCGATGCTCTGGAAGCGTCGCGGCGCAAGACGGCAGACGCGCTCGCGATGCTCGATGCGCATCTCGCGCAGCACGCATACGCCGCCGGCGAGCGATTCACGATGGGCGACATTCCGCTGGGCTGCGGCGTATGGCGCTGGATGGCGTTGCCCATCGAGCGGCCGGCGCTGCCGCAATCTGGCGCGCTGGTTCGAAGGCCTTGCCGGACGCGCGGCCTACCGCAGCATCGTCATGCAGCCGCTCTCCTGAGCGGTGCAGCGGCCGTGCCGTGCGCGCGAGGCGTTGCGGCTACTCGCCGCCCAGCAGTGCGCGCTCGACCTCGGCAAAGGTCGTGGCGACGACGGGGATCTGCAGCGGCTCACCGAGCTGACGTCCGATCTCCGCCGCGGAGAAGATGCCGCGAATGCGCTCCCAGCCTTCCGCCGTGGTCTCGGCAACCAGCGCATGATGCCGGCCCGACTGGCGCAGCGCGGCCACCACGTGGCCGACCTTCGCGGCCGCCACGTCGCGCATCGAGAACGCCACGACGGCATCGAGCGGGGTCATGACGTCGCGCACCAGGAGCTCGGTGCGCCGCACGCCACGCACCTGCGCCACCCGCATCGCACGCTCACCGAGGATGTCGGTCACGGTGATGAGCCCTTCGACGCGTGCATCCGGCGTCAGCACGAACAACGACCGCACGCCGCGCGCGATCATGTGCTCGTTGGCCGTGTCGAGCGTGGCGGCTCCCTGGATCGATGCGGCCGGCACACGCAGCAGATCGGTCATGACATCCCGCGCCGGCGAATCGAGCGTCGCATGCGGCGTGAGCGGCTGGGCGATGGTGCATGGCCCGTGCCGGCCGAGGGGATGTGCTGCCAGCGGTTGGTAATCACGCATACTGCCTCCGTGGAAGTGCTGCAGGGCGGCTGCACGCCGGGCCGCACGCCAGTCTACTACCAGCCCCGGCCGGTCCGGGTCCCGTCATTCATCCGAAGGAGAATCGCATGAGCGCGCGTTGGATCATCGCAGCAGCGGCCCTCGTCATCGGCTACGGAGTGCATGCCATCGCCCAGGTGCGCACCGATACGCGCCCGCCGGTGACGCCCGTCGGGAGCTCGTCGTCGAACGGCATCTCCTTCGCGTGGTTCTACGATCCCGCGGACCGGTCCGTGTTCGTGTGCCGCGCCGGCGCCGCGGACGGCGTCGACTGCAAGGCGCGCACGACGCTGCCCTGAAGCGCACGCGCTGCGACGGTGGCCGCAATCACGCGTGCCATAATGATTCGTCGTCGCGGCGCGGACCGCGCAGCGCCGGCACCGGTACTTCATCCCTCGAGGTGTTCATGTCCGAAACGCTGCCGCTGCGGCGCGCTCTCCTGCTGGGTTTGCTTTCCATTGCCGCGCTGCCATTCGGCGTCCACGCGCAAGGCACGTTTCCCGACCACCCGATCCGCCTGATCGTGCCGTTCCCGCCGGGCGGCGGCGCCGACAATCTGGCGCGCGCCATCGTGCCCAAGGCATCGCAGATCCTCGGCCAGACCATCGTCATCGAGAACAAGCCGGGTGCGGGCGGCAATATCGGCGCGGCCGAAGTCGCGCGCGCCGCCCCCGACGGCTACACGCTGCTCCAGGGCACCAACGGGACGCACGGCATCAACCAGGCCCTGTACGCGAAGACCGGGTTCGATCCGCTCAAGGACTTCGTGCCGATCGCGCGGTTCACCGTGATCCCCGCCATGCTCGTCGTCATCCCGAGCGTGCCGGCAAACACCGTGCGCGAGCTCGTCAGCTACATCAAGGCCAACCCCGGCAAGGTCTCGTTCGCGTCGGCCGGCAACGGCACGACTTCGCATCTCGCCGGCGTGCTGTTCAAGAACCTCACCGGCACGGACATCGAGCACATTCCGTACAAGGGCGGCGGCCCGGCCATCGCCGGGTTGCTGGGCGGCGAGGTCCAGATGATGATCGACCTCATGGTGAACGTGTACCCGCAGGTCAAGGCGGGCCGGTTGAAAGGCCTCGCGGTGACCACGAAGCAGCGCGTGCCGACCGTGCCGGACGTGCCCACGGTCGATGAATCGGGCGTGCCGAACTTCGAGATCGTCGCATCCGACGGCGTGTACGCGCCCGCCGGCACGCCGCGCGCCATCGTCGACAAGCTGAACGCGGCGTTCCGCCAGGCGCTGCAGGATCCGCAGGTGCACGACAACCTCGTGTCGCGCGGCGCGTTCCCGGTGCCCGGGACGCCGGAGGATCTCGGCCAGCATGTGGCGCGGGAATATCCGATGTGGCTGAAGCTCGTGAAGGATTCGGGCGCCAAGGTGGACTGAAACGCGATGGAAGAAGCACGACGCGGGCAGGCGTTCGTCGGTCTGCCGCCGGAGCCGCCCGCTGCACGAACGCAGACGCGCCACTGGTTCCAGGCGCTCGAGAACTTCGCGCGCGTGTTCGCCATCCGTCCCGGCGAGCGCGTGCTGATGCTGACCGACCCGCTGCTCGACCCGCGCGTGGTCGAGGCGGTGAGCGGGCTTGCCGCCGCGCGTGGCGCGTACGGCGAGCGTGTACATGGCGCACACCACCACGTTGCCGGCGATCCCGGACGAGCTGAAGCCGCTGCTCGCGCAGGCCCACTTCGTCGTGTCGACCTGGTTCTGCTCCATCGAGGACCCGTTCAACGTCGCGCTGCGCAAGGCCGGCCAGCGGTGGGTGAAGATTACGTACTTCCGCGACCTCGACCTGCTGCACACGCCGCAGGCGCGCTTTCCCCTCGACGTCGTCGGCGAGATCGTGCGCGCCACCGCGCGCCGCTTCCCGACCGGCACCGACTTCCCGCTTCGCTTCACCGATGCGCGCGGCAGCGATCTCGTCATTCCGTACACGGCCGCGATGCGCGACGCGATGTTCGCCGGCAATCGCTGGCGCGGCAGGATGACCGCGGACGAGCCCGGGTGCTACGTGCACTACCTGCCCACGCACGGGCCCAACTTCTGGGACAGCACGGCGATGCGCAACGACACGCGCGCGGACCTCGCCATCGACGGCGTGCTGTATCCCCAGGCCGCGATCGGGTTCGAGGAGCCATTCCGCGAGCGCATCGCGGTCGTCTTCGAGCGCCGGCGCGTCGTCGAGGTGCGCGGCAGCTCCGAGGAAGCGCGGGTGCTGCGCGAGATGCTGATGGACGGCGTGCTCATCGAAGGCGGCGGCTGCGGGTTCAATCCCAAGGCGCCGCGCCACGTGGTGTATCCGGCGGGATCGAACGCGCCGGGCGCGCTGCACTTCGGCATCGATCTCGCGCGGCCGTCGGATTACATCCGGCGCGTCATGCCGCAATGGGAGGAGCCACCGGTGCACCAGGACCTCGTCGCGTTCGACATGACGGTCACCGCCGGCGAGCACACGGTGATCGATCACGGCTTCCTCGCGGCACTGCGCGATCCGGAGGTGGTCGCAGTGGCCGCACAGTACGGTGATGCCGTGGATCTCCTCGAAGGCACGGTGTAGATCGGGAGGGCGCGATGTGGGATGCGGTGGTCGCGACGCTGCAGGAAGAGTTCGCCGACGTGAGCGACCCGGTGCAGCTCACGCGCGTCACCGTGCGGATCGTGCTCGCGATCGCACTGTCGGCGCTCCTCGGCTA
Source organism: uncultured beta proteobacterium (assembly GCA_963734575.1). Classification (GTDB taxonomy): domain Bacteria; phylum Pseudomonadota; class Gammaproteobacteria; order Burkholderiales; family Casimicrobiaceae; genus CAIWHR01. Next base: position 27,251 of record CAVTHT010000001.1, read on the forward strand.
TGACCGCGAGCGCAAGGGCCGCAGCGCCGGCCTGCGCACGCACATGCTGGTCGCGCTCGGCGTGGCGCTGGTCGTGGTCGCGGCCCAGCAATCGGGCGTGGACGACGAGCCGCGTGATCCAGGGCGTCTTCGCCGGCATCGGTTTCCTCGGCGCGGGCGCGATCATCAAGCAGGAGGCCAGGCTGCAGGTGCAGGGCCTCACGACCGCCGCAAGCATCTGGGCCACCGCGGCGATCGCGGCCGCCGCGGGCCTCGGGCGCGATGCGACGGCCGTGCTCGCCACGCTGCTCGCGCTCGCCATCCTGACCGTCGTCCGCCGCCTGGAGAAGCCCGCCGAGAGCGACAGCGAGACGCGGTGATGGGCTCAGCGCGCGAGCGGCTCGCCGGCGAGCCATGCCGCGCCGTCGGCGTACAGGCGCTCGACCTCCGCGCCCTTGAGCTGCGGCATGTCGCGCTTCACCGTGAAACCGATGCGCGTCTGGGCGTAGGCAAGATGGCGATAGCCCTCGGGAAACTGCGCGAGCAACGCGGCATCGAGCGTGAGATGCGCCGACGGATCCAGCGGGTCGAGGCGATCCTTCTCGTAGATCGGCTGGCGCAGCAGGATCGCCCAGCGTCCCTGCCGGCGCTCGAAGAAATCGTAGAAGCGGCCGGTGCAGAGCACGTCGCAGCGCACGCCATCCACGTCGGCGCGCTGCGAGATCGTCATCTTCGTCTGCGCGATCGCGCGGTCGCCGACGACATCGATGCTCGAGCCGCCGAGGAAGTGCAGGATGCTGACGCCGCGCTGCCATCCTTCGCGGCTCACTTCGATGAAGCGCTCGGCCGGACCCTGGAACCACGTGGCCATCATGCGTCCGTCGTCGTGCCACACGGTGCGAAAGCGCTCCCAGTCGCCGGCATCGCGCCACACCGCCCAGTTCTCGACGACTTCGCGGATGCGCAGCCGCTCCATCATGCTGCTCGTCCGTCATCGCGTTTCTCCCGTGGCGCCGCGCGCCTTATCTGGTCGCGTCCGTGCCGTGCCGTTCGACGCCCCCGCGAGCCGGCGGTCGTGCACGTAGCGCAGGTCGTAAACGCCCGCACTGCACGCGTGCCCGCCCTGTGCGAGGCGTGCCACGATGTCCGCTCTCACCTCTCGCGCTTCGTCCGGTCCGCAGCATTCGATCAGCAGTACCGCCGCAACGACGGCGGCATCGGCGCTCGCGACCCACGCCGGCGCTGCCGTCCCGGCCTCCGCCGCGCCCCAGTGCATGCCCGTCACGCCGGGCAGCGCCGCGCAGGGATGTACGCTGCCGGCATCCAGCGAATCGGGGCAGCGCACTGCCACGAGTGCACCGCCGATGCCGGCACTGCGCGACATCCGCGTCGTGCATGCGACGCGCAGGAAGCGGTGCAGGTGCGGGCGCATCGCCTGCGACCATGGCGTGGGCTCCGCGACGAGCCGCCGATACGCCGCGCTGTCGAGCACTGCGAGATCGGCGAGCTCGTAGAGGGTGAACCTGCGCTGCGCACCGTCGTCGGCGCTGGCCGCATAGCGCCGGCCCGCGAGGATGCCGGGAACACTGACCCTTTCCGGCACGTGCTCGCGCGTGTGCCACTCGTCGTATTCGCGCTCGTGCCCGGGCGCGATGTCGTTCCACAGCGCGAGGAACGCCGCTCCCTGCAGGCTCATGGGACTATCTTCGCGCTGCGCGCTCGGGTATTCGCGCTCGGGGCGGCCCGTCGCGCTCATGCGGGAAACACCATCACCTTCGACGCCGCGCGGGCGTGCGCAATGCGAAAGCCCTCCAGCGCGTCGGTGAGCGGCAGGCGGTGCGTGATCATCGGCCGGTAGGCTTCAGGGCGCGCGGCGAGGCGCGCGATCACCACCTGCCACTGTGCGGGCGACGCACGGTAGGCGCCGCGGATCTGCAGCGTGCTGCGCACCACGCGGGTGAGGTCGATCGAGGCCGGTGCAGCGTGGATCCCGGAGATCACGAGGATGCCGCCAGGACGCAGCACGCCGAGGGCCGCATCGACGATGGCCGGCGCGCCGGTGGCCTCGAACACGCGGTCGAAGCGCTCGCCTTCGCCCGCCGCGGTGAGCGCCTCGGAAAGCGCGCCTTCGCCGACATCGACGAGGCGCATGAATCCCAGCGCATGCATCGTCGCGAGACGCTCGCCGTCGTGGCGCCCGACGATGACGATATGTGCGGCACCGGCCTCACGCGCCGCCATGGCGATCGCCTGGCCGATCGTGCCCGGCCCGAGCACGAGGATCCGGTCGCCTTCGTGCACCTCGCCGACGCGCACCGCCTCCGCGCCGACGGTGAGCGGCTCGCACAACGCGGCGAGCTCGGCGTCCACGGTCGACGGCACCGCGATGCAGTTGCGCAGCGGCACGATCACCCCGCGTGCGAAGGCACCGGGCCGCGTGATGCCGATGCCGCGGCGGCGCTCGCAGCGTTCCTGCCGCCCTGCCACGCACTCGGCGCACGTGCCGCAGGTCACCGACGGCATGACGGTGACGAGATCGCCCCGTGCGAGGGTGCGCACGCCGGCGCCGACGGCGTGCACGCGACCCGCGAACTCGTGGCCGATCGTGACCGGCAGCGCGTTCGCCATGAAGCGGTAGTTCGGCGCCCAGTGATCGATGTGCAGGTCCGTGCCGCAGACGCCCACCGCGGCGACGTCGAGCAGCACTTCACCTTCGCCGGGCGGCGGGGGCTCGGGGACATCGGTCAGGGCAAGTCCCGGGAAGCGCCGCGGTCTTCTGCAGGGCCAGCATGATCAGCGCAGGTACGCGAGCAGCGGCGAGCCCGGCTGGCGTCGGACGAGGAGATCCTCCGCGACGCGCGCCTCGGCCGGCGCGAGCGTCTCGAACCATTGCACCTGCCCACCCGTCAGCGCCGCCACGGCGATGCCGTCGCGATACAGCACGCGATTGCTGGCGAGCGCCGGGCACCTTCGGCACCAGGCAGCACGATGCCGACGAGGTTCAGCGGATCGGCACCGCTCAGCGCGAGCAAGGATCCGGTGGTTGCCGACCGGCGCACCTCGCGCAGCAGATCCACCGCTTCGGGCAGCGCGAACTGCTCGCCGGACACGCCGGCGACGAAGCGTCCGCCGCGGAGGTCGCCGCGCGCTTCCAGGCGCCGCAGCACGCGCAGCAGGTCGCGCCACGGCGGCAGCCACGCCGCCTCGCGCTGCAGCAGGCGCCAGAACACGACGCCGTAGCGACGCAGCAGGCCTTGCACGATATGCTCGAGCACTTCCTGCGCGGCGCTCGTCGACGCCGGTCGATGCATCGCGGCGCGAGCGCATTGGCGCGGCGGATCACCGCCCACCGGCCGGCATCCTCGACGCCGAACAGCGTCTTGCGGCGCCGCTTGCCGCCGGCAGCGGCTTGCGCTTCTCCGACGGCGTCAGCAGCGCGCGCAAGCCGGTGAAGCTGTCCGAGCTGACGAGGCCGAGCCGCCACGAGCTCGGCGAGCGCCTCCTCGAGCTGCGTGCGCAGGAGTCCCGTGCCGTCGACGATCTCGTCGTAGAACGATGCGCCGTGGCGTGCGCAGGTGCTCGAGCGACCTGTTGCGCGCGGAGGCTGACGTTCTGCGAATCGGCGCCGGCGCCGGCGCGGCACGCGTCCAGAGCGCCGCGGCGCGGCGCGGCAGCAGCGTGACCGGCGTCGTTCGGATCGGACCCGTATTGGCCGCACCGGCCTGCGGTGGCGTGAGGCGCGTCCAGACGGCGCGTCCGGAGAGGCACAGGTCGTCGAGCCACGTGAAGTCGTAGTCCTCGAGGCGCGCCGGGCAGGATCTCCGCTTCCCACGCCGCGGCCGGCGCCTCGAAGCCCTGCAGCTGCGCGATCACCGCGTCGAGCGCGTCGGGGCCCTGCCGGCGCTCGCTCGGCACGACGTGCTGCCAGCGGAACAGGAAGCGCATGAAGTCCTGCGCCGACACCGGCTCGATCTCCTGGCGCAGCCGCTTGACGGTGTAGCGATGAATGCGCGCGAGCAGCGTGCGATCGCACCATTCGGTGCTTCCGCAGTCCGGCGTGAACGAGCCCTGCATGACGACGCCTTCGGCCGCGAGCTTCGCGAGCGCGGCGTCGACGTCGCGTTCGGCGACGCCCAGCGAGACCGCGACGGCGGCGCCGTCGACCGGTCCCAGCCCTTCGAGGCGGCTGCGCACGAGTCGCCAGCACGGCGTCCTCGCGCGTCCAGGCGCGTGCGGCGAATTCCGCGGGTGCCGCGATGACCGGGTCGCATCGTCAGCGCGGGATGGACGCCTGCAACTGCGGCAGGCGCTCGGCGGCGACCCAAAGCGAGAGCGGCGCTCGAGCATCGTCGCGTCCGCAACTACCGCGATCCGCGTGGCGCGGCCGGCGCGCGCGAGCTCCTGCATCCAGCCGGCCCAGCCTTCGCCGCGCAGCACTTCCGCATCGGTGAGGCATCCGAGCCCGAGCAGCGCGTCGTGCAGCTCGTCGGCGCTGCCGGCCTCCGGCCACGCTTCGCGCGCGCACGCGCTCGATCGCCGCGACGTCGAGCCGGCCGAGGTCGGCGGCGGTCGCGTCGTCGAGCCAGCGGCGGCTCATCACCGCCTGCGTGCGGCGCTCCTCGAGCGGCGCGTCGTCGAGGTACGCGTACGGACGCGCGGTGAGGATCTCGAGCGCGAGCGGCGAAGGCTGCGTGAGGTCGCGCGCGACGACCTCGATCGCGCCGCTCTCGATCCGGCGCAGCAGCGCGCTCGAGGCCCTCGATGTCCATCGCCTCGTGCAGGCAATCGTGGATCGTCTGCTGCACGAGCGGATGGTCGGGGATCTCGCGCTCGCCGACGATGTTCTCGGCGCACGCGATCTGGTCGGGAAAGACCGCCGCCATCGAGATCTTCGGCGCGCATGCGCTGCAGCGGCGCCGGCACCTTCTTGCCGCCGCGGAAGCGCGGCAACGCGAGCGACGTCGAGGCGATCCAGCGCCAGCGCGCCGTGAACATCGGCGCCGCGAGCATCGCCTGCACCAGCACGCGGCCGCACCGACGTCGGAATGCAGATAGCGCGCGACATCCTGCGAGCGGAAAGCTGTGGCTCGTGGACAGCGACAGGACGATCGCGTCCTCGGTCGCGGCCGCCTGCAGCTCGAAATCGAACTTGAGGCAGAAGCGCTTGCGCAGCGCGAGGCCCCACGCGCGGTTGATGCGGCTGCCGAACGGCGAGTGAATCGACGAGCTGCATGCCGCCGGATTCGTCGAAGAAGCGCTCGAGCACGATCGTCTCCTGCGTCGGCAGCGCGCCCAGCGCGGCGCGCGCCGCCAGCGAGGTAGTCGACGAGCTGCACCGGCCGCCGCGTGCGCCACGCCCGTCCCGTCCGTCAGCGACTGCGACGTCGCCGGCTTGCCGCGATTGCGCATCGAGTGCGGCTCGTCACGTCGTCGCGCAGGCGCGACACCGCGTGCGAGAGCTCGTCGGTGCGCGCCGGCGCTTCGCCGAGCCAGAACGGAATGCGTCGGCGGCTGCCCGTGCGCATCCTCGACGCGCACGCGTCCGGCCTCGACGCGCAGGATGCGATACGACGTGTTGCCGAGCTGGAAGATGTCGCCGGCCAGGCTTTCGACGGCGAAGTCCTCGTTCACGGTGCCGACGAGCTGGCCCGCGGGCTCGAGCACGACGTCGTAGTCGGCGGTGTCGGGAATCGCGCCGCCCGAGGTGAGCGCGGTCAGGCGCGCGCCGCGCCGGCCGCGCAGCATGCCGTTGCACCGCATCGCGATGCACGTAGGCGGCGCGATGACCGCGCCGCGTGGTGAAGCCCTCGGCCAGCATGCGCACGACGTCGAGATATTCGTCGCGCTCGAGAGCGCGCATACGGATAGGCGCGCCGCACGAGCGTCGAACAGCGCGTCTTCGGGCCATTCCTGCGCCGCGACCTCGGCCACGATCTGCTGCGCGAGCACGTCGAGCGGCTTCTGCGGGAATGTGACAGGCGGTCGAGCTCGCCGCGCCGCACGGCATCGAGCAGCGCCGTGCATTCGACGAGCTCGTCGCGCGACAGCGGGAAGAGCCGCGCCTTGGGCACGCCGCCGACCTGGTGGCTCGCGCGACCGGCGCGCTGCAGGAACGTCGGCGATCGAGCGCGGCGAGCCGAGCTGGCAGACGAGGTCGACGTCGCCGATGTCGATGCCGAGCTCGAGCGAGGCGGTGGCGACGAGCACCTTCAGCTCGCCGCTGCTTCAGGCGCTGCTCGGCCTTGAGGCGCAGCTCCTTCGACATGCTGCCGTGGTGCGCCATGACGTTCGCGGCGCCGAGCAGCTCGGAGAGGTGCCGCGCCGCGCGCTCGGCCATGCGCCGCGTGTTGACGAAGACGAGCGTGGTGCGATGCTCGCCGCGCCAGCTGCGCGAGCCGCGCGTAGACCTCCTGTCCACACCTCGGTCGACATGACGGCTTCGACAGCGGCGACGACGGGCACCTCGATCGCGAGGTCGCGCGGGCGCACGTGACCCGTGTCGACGATGGCGCAGGCTCGGCGCCGGCGCATCTGCCGTGCACGCCGACGAGAAAGCGCGCGATCTCCTCGATCGGCTTCTGCGTGGCCGACAGGCCGATGCGCACCAGCGGTGCCCTGCACGAGCGCAGCGAGGCGCTCGAGCGACAGCGCGAGATGGCTGCCGCGCTTGTTGGACGCGAGCGCGTGGATCTCGTCGACGATCACGGTGCGCGTGGTCGCGAGCATCCGTCGCCCGGATTCGGAGCCGAGCAGCACGTACAGCGACTCGGGCGTGGTGACGACGATGTGCGGCGGACGGCGGCGCATGCTCGCCCGCTCCGTTTGCGGGGTGTCGCCGGTGCGCACCAGCGTGCGGATGTCGAACGTCGGGAAAGCCCTGCGTCGAGGAGCTCCGCGCGGATGCCCGCGAGCGGCGCGGCGAGGTTCTTCTGGATGTCGTTCGACAGCGCCTTGAGCGGCGAGACATAGACGACGAACGTCTCGTCGGGCAACGGCGCCTCGATGCCCTGGCGGACCAGCGCGTCGATCGCCGCGAGGAACGCGGCCAGCGTCTTGCCCGAGCCGGTCGGCGCCGCGATCAGCACGTTCTGCCCGGCCTGGATCAGCGGCCACGCGCGCTGCTGGGGCTCGGTCGCCTCGACGAAATGCGCCTTGAACCAGGCGGCGACAGCGGGGTGGAACGAGACAGGGGGCATGGGGGGAGGCACGAGGACAGAGAAACCAGATGGGGTGCGTTGCGGCAAGCGCAACCGGTGATTGTGCCATCGTCGCCAGCCATGCGTGGCCAGGCCGCCCGCAGGAGCCGCACCGGGCGGCCTTGACCGCGGCCGGCGCACCGGAGAAGCTTCGGCCTCGCTTCCCGACGGGAGAACAACGATGCGTGCCTGGTGGCGAATACTGCTGTGCCTTGCCCTCATCGTCTGCGTGCAGGCAGCGAGCGCGCAGCCGCGCATCGTGAGTGACCTCCCTCCCGGCCTGCACGTTCCCGCCGCGGCGCAACCCGGCCCGGATTTCGACGTCGACCGGGCAACGCAGGCGTGGCTCGCCCTGCTCTCCCCCGAGCAACGCGCACGCTCCGACGCGTACTTCGAGGGCCAGTACTGGATGCGGCTCTGGAGTACTCTCTACACGGTCGCCGTGATGTGGCTGCTGCTGCGCTCCGGAGCGAGCCGGCGCATGCGCGATGCGGCGGAGCGCATCACGCGCCGGCCATTCCTCTCGACGTTCATCTTCGGCGGGCTCTTCGTCCTCGCCGTGCACGTGCTGGGATTGCCCTGGGCGCTGTACGCGGAGTTCTACCGCGAGCACCAGTACGGACTGTCGAACCTCACCCTGGGCGGCTGGCTGCGCGAGGCGGCGATCGGGCTCGCGGTGAACATGCTCCTGGGTGCGCTGGTGATCGCCGTCGCCTATGCCGGCGTGCGGCGTTCCGCCGGGCGCTGGTGGGTGTGGGCGACGGGACTCACCTTCGTCTTCACGCTGTTCCTGGCCGTGATCTATCCGCCGCTGATCGCGCCGCTCTTCAACACCTACAAGCCGTTGCCGGAGGGCCCGGAGCGCGATGCCGTGCTGCAGCTCGCGCGCGCCAACGAGATCCCGACGGAGCACCTCGAATGGTTCGATGCATCGCGGCAGACCACGCGCGTGAGCGCGAACGTCTCCGGCATCGGACCCATCGCGCGCATCAATCTCAACGACAACCTGCTGCAGAAGACGTCACTGCCCGAGATCAAGGCGGTCCTCGGCCACGAGATGGGCCATTACGTGCTGAACCACGGCTACCTGCTCGCGGTGTATCTCTCGCTGGTGGCCGGGCTCTCCTTCGCTCTGGTCGAGTGGATCCTGCGCCGGCTCATGGCGCGGTGGGAAGCGCGCCTGCCGCTGCGCGGACGCGCCGATCCGGCGGGACTGCCGCTCGTCCTCGCCATCCTCTCGGTGGTGTCGCTGCTGCTCATGCCGCTCTTCAACACCGTCATCCGCACGGTGGAAATGGAAGCCGACGCGTTCGGGCTCAATGCCGCGCGCGAGCCGCAGGGATTCGCGATGGTCTCGATGCGCCTGTCCACGTACCGCAAGCTGCAGCCCGGACCGGTCGAGGAATTCGTGTTCTACGATCATCCGAGCGGCTACGACCGCGTGCGCCGCGCGATGGTGTGGCAGAAGGAAAACCTGCGGGAGATCCCGCGCTGACGCGCGCGTTCAGGCGAGGCAGCGCTCGGCCGTCCAGCCGTACAGCCATTCCAGCGCGTCGTAGAAGCGCTCGGGCGTGCGGTCCTTCCACAGCGAGTTGCGCACCAGGCGCTCGACGCCGCTCGCGTGGTAGATGCGTCCCATCTCGCGCGACGAGTACACCACGCGCGCGGTGCGGACGATCCGCTTGGATTCGTACAGGCGAAAGCCCGCCTCGAGATCGCCGTCGCACGCGCGGATGGCCTCGCGCAGCGTGACCGCATCCTCGAGCGCCATGCACGCGCCCTGCGCCATGTACTGCAGCATGGGGTGCGCGGCGTCGCCGAGCAGCGTGGCGCGTCCCGTGCCCCACCGCTCCACGGGATCACGGTCGGCGGTCGACCAGCGCTTCCACGAGGTGGGCAGGTCGAGCAGCCGGCGCGGACGCTCGGCGATGCCGGTGAAGTACGACAGCACTTCCTCCTGCGAGCCCTCGCGCACGCCCCACTCCTCCTGCTCGCGGCTGTGGAAGGTGACGACGAGGTTGTACTGCTCGCCGCCGCGCAGCGGGTAATGCACGAGATGACAGTTGGGGCCGACCCAGATGGCGGCGGCGTTCCAGCGCAGGTCCTCGGGCATGCGCGCCTTCGGCACCACGCCGCGGTACACGACGTGGCCGGATACGCGGTGCGCGTCCCCGATGAGATGGCGCCGCACGACGGACTTCACGCCATCCGCACCGATCACCGCGCCCCCCGCGAACGTCCGACCGCCCGCATCGATCGCGCGCACGCCGTCCGCGTCGATCTCGATGCGGTCGATGCGCGTCGACGTGTGGAACTCGACGTTGCGCGCGAGCTGCACCTCCTCGTACACCGAGAGATGGATGTCCGCGCGATGGATCACCGCATACGGATTGCGGAAGCGCGCGCGGAAGGCCTCGCCCACCGGCACGGACGCGACTTCGCTGCCGTCGACCGCATCCATCATCACCAGTCGCTCGGCATAGACCGCGCGGCGGCGCATGCGCTCCCCGGCGCCGAGCGCGTCCATCGCCGTGAAGGCATTGGGCCCGAGCTGGATGCCCGCCCCGATCTCGCCGATCTCGGCGGCCTGCTCGATCACGGTGACTGCGAAGCCGAGCTGCGCCAGGGCGAGCGATGCGGCCAGGCCGCCGATGCCGCCGCCGACGATCAGCACCGGCTTCGTGCCGGTCGTCACCGGACGCTCCGGGAATCAGCGTGGCGTGCGCACGCAGGCGGGCGCACTCCGCTCACCGCGGCTCGCACCGCGGCTCACCGGTTTCGAATACGCCGAGCTTGCGATGGACCGGGGATTCGTCCGCGCCGATCAGATACACGGGCCGATCGCCCGAGGCATTGGCGAGCCGGACGCCGGCAAACCCGGGCGCGCAGAACGTGTCCCCCTGCTCGAATGCGATCGTCGTGCCGTCGATCTCGGCGTGACCGCGGCCTTCGACCACGTGGAACACCTGCGCCGGCGACATGCGCCGCAGCGCCTGCGTCCTCGCCGCCGCGCAGCATGAGCGCAGTGAACGCGATCGTGTTGAGACAATCGCCGCCGGTCTCGGGGTTGACGTACGCGACCTCGACCAGCCGCTCGCGTGGACCGGCCTGCGGCGAGCGCGCGCAGCGCTTCGCGCGTGCGCGTCCAGTCGTAGCGCAACTGCGGATAGCGCGCGCTGGTGCGCTCGCCATCGATGCGCGGCACGACGCTCGCCGCGTACGCCGCCGGCGGGCGCGTGTCTTCCTGCAGGGCGCCGCCCATGACGTACGACACGTCGAGGTAGACCATCACCGGCAGGTCCAGCACGTCGAGCCAGATGAACGGCCCGGTGCCTTCGTGGCGATGCTCGTGCCAGAGGCCGGTGGGTGTGAGCACCAGGTCGCCCGGCTGCATCACGCACTTCTCGCCGCTCACGATGGTGCACGCGCCGGCGCCTTCGACCACGATGCGCGCGGCGTTGGGCGTGTGCCGGTGGTTTGGTGCGGTCTCGCCGGGCAGCACGAGCTGCATGCCGAGGTAGATGACGCTCGAGGCCTGCAGGTGATCGAGACCGCGACCGGGATTGGCGAGCACCAGCACGCGCCGCTCGGCCTTGTCCATCGGGGTGAGCTCGCCCGCGCGCAGCAGCAGCGGGCGGATGGTCTGCCACGGCCACAGCGTCGGCTGCGTCGTGGTGCGCGCCGCACCGGGGGGCATCATCGCGCGCAGCGCGGGCCAGAGCGGCACCAGGTTGGCGTCGCGCAGGGCGGCAACGTACTCGCCGGGCAGGTCCTGCAGCGTCCCGAGCTCGTGCAGCTTGGAGCGGTCGTTCATGGCGTTGCGCGAAGAAAAGCGGAGTCGGCGGAGTGCCCGAGCGTACACCAAGGCGCAGGCCTGCGTACTGCGCCGTCCCGGCGGGAGTGCCTACGGCGCGGGATTCGGGAACCGCGCCTGGATCGCAGCGATCGCCTGCAGCGTCCCGGCATCGAGCTCGCACTGCGCCGCGGCGATGTCCTCGGCGAGCTGGTCCGCGCTGGTCGCGCCGACGAGCATCGCACCGAGGTACCAGCGGGTGCGCACGTAGCCCAGCGCGAGCTGCGCCATCGACAGGCCCCGCTCGGCGGCGAGCGTGGCGTAGGCCTCGACGGCCGGTTCCACGGCAGGCTTGCGAAAGCGCATCCCGGCGCTGTCGAACAGCGTGAACCGCGCACCTGCCGGCCGCGCACCGCCGCGGTACTTGCCGCTGAGGAGCCCGCCGGCGAGCGGACTGTACGCGAGCAGCGACATCCCTTCGCGAAAGAGCGCCTCGGCGAGATCGCCGTCGACGCTGCGCGACAGCAGGCTGTAGCTGTTCTGCACCGTCACCGGACCGGGAAGGCCGAGCTCGCGTGCCGCCGCGCCAAATGCGCACACGCCCCACGCAGTTTCGTTCGAGAGGCCGTAATGCCGGATCTTTCCCGCCTGCACGAGGCGCGCCATGCCTTCCACCTGCTCGTGGATGGAGGGGCCGTCGCGCTCCTTCGCCGGGTCGAACTCGCTCGCGCCGAACATCGGGACGTTGCGCTGCGGCCAGTGGATCTGGAAGAGATCGATGTGGTCGATCCGCAGCCGGGCGAGGCTCGTCTCGCACGCCTCGGCGATGACGTCGCGCGTGAGATCGGTGCGGCCGTTGCGGATCCAGTCGCGCCGGCCGGGCCCGGCCACCTTCGTCGCGATGACGAGGTCCTCGCGCCGGTGCCGGGCGAGTGCGCGGCCGAGGTAGTCCTCCGTGCGGCCCTGCGTTTCCGCGCGCGGCGGGATCGGATACATCTCGGCCGTATCGATGAAGTTGACGCCGTGCGCGATGGCAAGGTCGAGCTGTGCCTGTGCCTCGACCGCCGTGTTCTGCTGGCCCCAGGTCATGGTCCCCAGGCCGACGTGGGAAACGCGGAGGTCGGTGCCCGGCAGGGTCTGGTAGCGCATGTGCGGTTTCCGTGAGTGCGCGTCGCGCGGGATGCGCCTGCGCGCGGGCCGACGGGAATCGCGGCCGCAAATGCAGAGGACCGCGCCCGTGGGGTGCGGTCCTCGTTGTAACACGAAGGGGCGCGCCGCGAAGCGCGCCCGCTTTGCAGCGCCGTCAGGCGCGGCGGGCCATCGGCTCGGCCGGTGCGGTCGCGGGGCGCGAAGCTGCCGGGCTCGCCGTGGCGGCATTCTCGATCTGCTTCACGTCGCCCGAAAGCTGGCCGCCTTCCGCCACGACCAGGCTGCCGTAACGGATCGTGCCGTTCACGCGGCCCGTGCCGTGCACGACCAGGCGCGTGCGCGCCGTCAGCTCGCCGGTGAAAACCCCGTGGACTTCGGCGACATCGATGAGCGCCGTGCCGGTCAGCGTGCCGGGCTTCTCGATGTGCATCACCTTGCTGTGCACCGTGGCCTCGACCAGGCCCTCGATGACGAGGTGATCGCAGTCGGAGATCTCGACGCCCTTGAGCTTGATGTTGATGCCGACGGACAGCGTGCTTCCGTCACGCGGGGCGTCGGGGTTGGCGGCCGGTGCCGGCGCGGCGCTCGGCGCCGGGGCGCTCGGCTGGGTGCTGGCGGCGGGGGCCGGTGCCGCGTGCTCGGCTCGCGGGGTTGCGGCGGGCGCTGCCGGGGCGGGGCGTGCGGCGCCGGCATTGCCGGCCGCAGGCGGCTCGTACAGCGCGGGCTTCAGGGCGAACTTGCCGGCGTCCTTGGGTTCGGGGGCGCCATCGCGGCGATTGAAATTCAGCATCGGGTCTCCTTCGGGGGTAGGGAGGACTGCCAGAGGCCCGGCGAGCGAGCATGACAACGTCATTATTGCCGCTGGGTTCGCGTTGTGCAATACATTCGCCGAAATATTTGCCCGGGCTCGAGCGTCCCAGATTCGGTCAGAACCGGCTGCGTCTTGCGCGCAGCCGGATGAAGCAACTTCTCCGCGTCACTCCTCGATGCGGAAGCCGACCTTGAGCGTGACCTGGAAATGCGCGACTGCGTTGTTCTCGATGTGTCCGCGCGTCTCGACGACTTCGAACCAGTCCATGTTCTTGATCGTCTTCGATGCCTTCGCGACGGCGTTGCGGATCGCTTCGTCGGTGCTGTTGGGCGACGAGCCGACGAGCTCCACGAGCTTGTACGTCTTGGAAGACACGGAAGACCTCCGCACGGCGCGATGGCACGAGGCGCTCACCTTACCCCAGCGGGGCGACGAGCGCAAAGGTTTGCGGCGATGGCGCGACACATCGGTTCGTGCGCACGTCGGCACCCGGGCCAGACCTGAGCTGCGCGCATGTTGCGCACGCGGCCGATGGCGTCGACATGCCGGACGGCAAAAGGAGGGCGGCCGTAGGCGTTGACGCCCTTCCACCGCGTGCCTACCATGGGGCCGCCAGCCGGCACCGCGATGCGTCATGCACGCGGCTTGCGCGGCGCAGCGCGCACGAGGTTCCCATGAAGCTCTTCTGGAAATTCAACCTGGTCCTGCTCGCCGTGTTCCTGCTCGGTCTCGCGGTGGCGGGTTATGTCGCGCACCGTGCGCTCGAAGCCAACGCGCGCGAGGAAACGGTGCAGAATGCGCGCCTGATGATGGAAGCCGCGCTGGCGTCGCGCAACTACACGACCACGCAGGTGAAGCCGCTCCTCGAAGTCCAGATGCATTACACGTTCCTGCCGCAGTCGGTGCCCGCGTACGCCGCGACCGAGCAGTTCAACGACCTGCGCAAGAATCACCCCGACTTCACGTACAAGGAAGCGACGCTGAACCCGTCGAACCCGCGCAACCGCGCCACCGACTGGGAGGCCGACATCGTCAACATGTTCCGCCAGTCCCCCGATCGCGGCGAGCTCATCGGCGAGCGCGATACGCCGCTCGGCCGCTCGCTCTACCTCGCCCGCCCGATCCAGGTGAAGAGCGGCGCCTGCCTCGACTGCCACAGCACCGTGGAAGCGGCGCCCAAGCACATGGTCGCGCTCTACGGCGCCGCCAACGGCTTCGGCTGGAAGATGAACGAGGTGATCGGCGCGCAGATCGTTTCCGCGCCGATGTCGGTGCCCGTCGCGCGCGCCCAGCACACTTTCCAGGCGGTGATGCTTGCGCTCGCCGGGGTCTTCCTCGCCCTCTTCCTCCTGCTCAACATCACCCTCTACGTCACGGTGATCCGCCGCGTGACGCGCCTCGCGGGGCTCGCCGACCAGGTGAGCCTCGGGAACATGGACGCGGGCGAGTTCCGCACCCGCAGCCGTGACGAGATCGGCGTGCTCACGGAAGCCATGGGCCGCATGAAGACGAGCCTCGTGCATGCCATGAAGATGCTGGAACGCTGAGCGTTCGGGACCGGTGAGCGAGCTGCCGCAGATCGGGAAATACCAGACGCGCCGCGTGCTCGGACAGGGCGCGATGGGGACCGTGTACGAGGCCTGGGATCCCGACATCGAGCGTCCGGTCGCCATCAAGACCATCCGCAAGGACGTCGTCGACGCCGAGGCGGCCCAGCAATACATGGCGCGCTTTCGCAACGAGGCGCGCGCGGCCGGGCGGCTGCACCATCCCAACATCGTCGGCGTGTACGAGTTCGGCGAGCAGGGTGCGCTCGCCTACATCGCCATGGAGTTCGTGCATGGCATGAACCTGCACGAGCACGTCAGCGTCAAGGCGAGCTTCGGTTTCGGCGAGCTCGTCGCGCTGCTCTCGCAGCTCCTGGATGCGCTGTCCCTCGCGCACAGCCGTGGGATCGTGCATCGCGACATCAAGCCCGCCAACCTGATCGTCACGCGCGACGCCGTGCTGAAGGTCGCCGACTTCGGGGTGGCGCGCATCGACCGGTCCAGCCTCACGATGGCGGGCATGCTGATCGGCACGCCGTCGTACATGTCGCCGGAACAATGCATGGGCCTCGACGCGGACCCGCGGTCGGATCTGTTCAGCACCGGCGTCGTGCTTTACGAGCTGCTCGCCGGCCGCAAACCGTTCACGGGCGCGGTCGAGGCGATCACCTACAAGATCTGTCACGACGACCCGCCACCGCCCTCCACGGTCTCCGGTCACAAGCTGCCCCCCGCGGTCGACCAGCTGGTGCTGAAGGCACTCGCGAAGCAGCCCGACGAGCGCTTCCCGAACGCGCAGGCATTCAAGGAGGCGCTGCAGGAGATCGCGCGCATGCCGGTCGATGCCGCCGGGGGCGACGACGATGCGACGCGCATCAGCATCGGCACGATGTCGCTGCAGGTGCCCACCATGGAATGGGACGACGCGACGCTCGACACCGCGGAGCACGAGCTCGCGCGGGTGGTGGGGCCGATGGCGAAGATCCTCGTGCGCAAGGCCGCGGCGCGCACGCGTGACCGCACCGAGCTGTGCGCGCTCCTCGCCGACAACATCGCCGATCCCGCGCTGCGCGAGCGTTTCCGGCGCACGCTCAACGAAGGAACCGGCGTGGCGCGCGCGGGCGGCACCACGCCGCCGCGCAGCCGCGATACGGGTGCACCGACGGCGTCCGGGCATGGGACCACGGCCGCAGCCGCGCGCACGCTCGACCAGGCGTACATCGACAGGGTCACTGCCCGCCTCGCGGCGCATCTCGGACCGATCGCGCGCATCGTGACGAAGCAGATCGCGGCTCGGGCGTATTCGAGGGAAGAGTTCACGCGTCTCTGCGCCGCCGAGCTCGAAGGCGACGCGCGCGCCCAGTTCACCGCGGCGCTGCGTGACGACGGTTGACCAGCCCTCCTACACTCTCCTCAGTCTTTGCCTGACTGCCGCTGCCATAGGCGGGGGGCACGATCCGGTGAACGCGAGCGAGTGCGCGCGTACCCTGGGGAGAACAACATGAATGTCACGATTTGCGGGTCGGCCATGGCCATCGGCCTCGCCTTGAGCGTCGGCGCCGCCGCGCAGAGCATCGAGATCAGCAGTCCCACTCTCGGCAGCGTAGTCGTGACGCCACCAGCGATCCAAGGCACCCTGGGCGGCGATCCCGCCGTCGCGGAAACACGCAACGTGCGCGAGCGCAGCGTGGGCGCGGATGCGCGCCGCGGCAACGGCGTCGATCTCGGCGTGCGCCGGCGAAGCGACGGCAGTCTCTACGACCCTCTCGATCCGACCCAGAATCCCGCGACCGCGTCCCCGCGTCCCTCGGGCGCCGTGGAGGCGGGGCCGGCAAATGCGCGCGGTGCGGGCGCACGCCCGACCCGCAGCGACAACGCCGCACGGACGGCAGCGGGGTTCAGCGCGCTGGTGGCGGCGCCGCGCCCCTTGGTGCCGGGAAGCACCGACGCCGCAACCGTCGCGAACGCCCGGAAGGCATCGCTGCGCATCGCCGGTGCCAAGCCCGCCGCCAACGGTTTCGTGGCGCGCGGCAACCTGCTGGCGAGCGTCTTCGGCGACGAACGGCGCTAGATGCGAGGGGCCGGCCGCGGCGCCTACGCTGACCGACACTTCAGCGCTTCGCCCGCAGCGGCGCGAGCGCTTCCGCCCAGCGGCGCATCTCGTTCAGCATCGCGACCGCGGCGTCGGCCTGCGTGGATGGCGGCTCGAATGCGCCGCTGTCCTTGTTCATGTGATTGGCGAAGAACGGGATGTTCACCGCTTCGACGATCGGCACCATGCGCAAGGCCGAGACGACCTGCTTCGTCATCTGCATCGAGCGGGTGCCCGCCGACACGCCGCCATAGCTCACGAACCCGGCGGGCTTGTAACCCCACTCGTGCACGAGATAGTCGAGGGCGTTGAGAAGCGCCGGCGGTGAGCCATAGTTGTACTCGGGCGTGACGAATACGTAGGCATCGGCACGCTCGACGGACGCGCTCCACGCCTTGGTATGCGCATGCCGGTACTGGCGCAAGCGCGGATGCATGGGCTCGTCGACCAGCGGCAGCGCGACGTGCGCGAGATCGATGAACTCGAGTTCGAACCCGCCATGCTGCTTCGCCACGCCTTCGAACCAGCGTCCGATGCGCTCACCGGCGCGACCTTCGCGGGTGCTGGCGATGATGATCTGCAGGAGCACGGGACCTCCGATGGTTTTCGATGGGACAGCGCGCACCCGCGCGCCGATGGGAAGTGCGAAGTGATTGGGTGCCGTTGCCGCGCGCAAGTCCGGCGATGCGCAAGCTCCGTTCTCGCTACGCGTTCAGAAGATAGCTGCGGCTGTCCTCGAAGAAATGCGGGCCGTCGTCGGAGCGCACCGCGGTGCCCACACCTTCGGCGGTGAGCACCTCGAGCAGCAGCGCGCTCGGCACGCCGCCGTCGATGATGTGCACCGAGCGCACGCCCTCGCGCACCGCGTCGAGCGCGGCGCGCACGCGCGGCACGCATGCCGTCGTGCGACCGCGCCCGCCGCGAGCAGCGCCTCCGCCTCGCTCGCCGTGCAGGATGTAGGCGAGGTTGCCGTCGCGCGTCCGGGAATGCCCGCGCACGTTGGTCATCAGGATCAGCTTCTCGGCTTCGAGCGCGCGCGCGAGGCGGCCGGCGAGACGGTCCGAGTTGATGTGATACGCGGTGCCGTCGTCGTCGACGCCGATCGGCATGATGACCGGCACGAAGTTGCGCGACAGCAGCAGGTGCACGAGCTCGGCGTCGATGCCGTGCGACGTCGCCGACGAAGCCCGAGGTCGGGCGCTCGGGCTCGCCCGGGGATCGGCGGCGAGCTTGCGGGCGTGAATGAAGCGTCCGTCCTGCCCGTTGATGCCGACCGCGCGTCCGCCGTGCCGGTTGATGAGCCCGGTCAGCTCCTGGTTGAGCTCGTCGAGCACCATCTCGACGACGTTGAGCGTCTTCTCGTCGGTGACGCGCATGCCGCGGTGCTTGCGTCGGCATGCCCATCGTCGCGCATGCAGCTCGTCGATGCGCCAGCCGCCGCCGTGCACGACGATCGGCTTCATGCCGACGAGGCGCAGCAGCGCGACGTCGCGCGCGAAGTCCTGCCTTGAGCACCGGATCGGCCATCGCGCGTCCGCCGAAGCGCATGACGATCGTCTTGCCGTGATAGGCGCGGATGTAAGGCAGCGCCTCGGCGAGGATGCGTGCCTTGCTAATGGGATTGACCATGGTCGGGCGCGAGTGCCCGGATTATAGGGGCCGGCGTACGCGTCCTACAGCGTGACAGGCGGGTGGCTGATGCCGCGCGTCGGCCGGAGCCGCGACACTGCACCAGTGCGCGTCCGGATGTGGGCGTGACTTCGATTCGTTTTCACCATGAGGAGTCGACGATGAGCACGATGAAAGCAGTTGCAGCGGCCGCCCTTGGCCCTGAGCCTCGCGGCTTGCAGCGGAATGACCACGCGTGACCGCGACACGCTGATCGGAGCGGGTGTCGGCGCCGCCGCCGGTGCAGCCATCACCGGTGGCGATGCCGTAGGCACCGTGGGCGGCGCGGCCGTCGGTGGCGTGATCGGCAACCAGGTCGGCAAGGACTGATCGCCAGCACGCGGTGAACGAGGCGTCGCGGACGAAGCGACGCTCGACGATGTACGTGAAACCGCGATTCGCGATGCGCGATAGCGATTCGCCGCTGTCAGGGTTCAGCCCGACGTCGCCGCCTCACAACGGTGGCCGGTCGAAGCGTGCCTGACCACGCTCGTCCGGCGCGGGAGACCGTTCCTCTGCCGCCGATCCGTCCCCGGACAT
>CAVTHT010000002.1:0-25089 GCA_963734575.1 uncultured beta proteobacterium
AGCGTGCTGCGCAAGGGCCGCGACGTGACGCTCGTGTCGTACGCGAAGACGGTGCACACCTGCATGGAGGCCGCGAAGTCGCTGCAGGAGCTCGGCGTCTCCGCGGAAGTGATCGATCTGCGCTCGCTCAAGCCGCTCGACGAGGACGCGATCCTCGCGTCGGCCCGCAAGACGGGACGCGTGATCGTCGTGCACGAGGCCTCGCGCCTGTGCGGCGTGGGGGCGGAGGTCGCAGCGCTCGTATCGGAGCAGGCGTTCGGCGCGCTGCATGCGCCGGTGAAGCGGATCACCGGACCCGATGCGCCCACCCCGTCGAGCTACGCGCTGGAGCAGGCGTTCGTCCCGCAAGCGGCGACGATCGTCGACACCGCGATGGAGCTGATGGTGTTCGCGCACCAGGAGCCCGCGCTGGCGTGAGCTCAGGACCGGCGCCGGCGAGGTCGGTGCCCTAAAGCTGTCGTTAACGAGGAGCAGTCATGAAGTCGATCCTGGACCCGTCGTTTCGCTATGTGAGCAGCATTCACACCGATCTGCGCAAGACCTTCGCCCGCATCCGCCGCGAGCGCGCCATGGAACAGAAGGCGAAGCCCGCGAAGACCGCGCCGCTCGCGACGATCGTGGCGCTGCGCGCGGGCGGGCACGCCTGACTTTCGACGAATACGCGCGCCGTCGTTGCGACGGAGGGAGCGCACCGGCTAAAGTGCGCGCGTGAGTGTTTCGTCCAAACAGGGCAGCGTGTGGTTGCCTGTCGCGCTGCTCTGGCTCGCCGGCAACGCGCTGCGCCTCACCATCCTCGCGGTCCCGCCGGTCATTGCGCTGATCCGCGACGACTTCGCGCTGAACGCAACCCAGGTCGGCCTGCTCAGCAGCATTCCGCCGGCGCTGTTCGCGATCGCGGCCCTGGCCGGATCGTTGCTCGTCGCGCGGCTGGGCATCATGGGCGCGCTGGTCGGTGGCCTGCTGATCATCGCCGTCGGGTCGGCGCTGCGCGGCCTGAGCAGCACCTATGCGGTGCTCCTCGCCACCACGATCGTCATGTCGGCGGGCGTGGCGATCATGCAGCCCATCATGCCCACGGCGGTGCGGCAGTGGCTGCCGCGGCGCATCGGGCTGGGGACGGCGATCTACACCAACGGGCTGCTGGTCGGTGAGCTCTTCCCCGTCTGGCTCACGATTCCGCTGGTGCTGCCTGCCGTGCATGGCGACTGGCGCATGGCGTTCATGCTGTGGTCGCTTCCCGTGCTTCTGATCGCCATCGTCGTCTTCATGGCGGCGCCGCGTTCGCCGTCGACGGGACATCCTGCGGCGGCGCCCACCAAGTGGTTGCCCGACTGGCACCGCGGACTCGTCTGGCGCCTCGGCGTGATGTTCGGCTGCATCAACGCGCTGTACTTCAGCACCAACGCGTTCATTCCGATCTATCTCACGAGCGCGGGACGGCCCGACCTCATCAGCGGTGCCCTGACGGCACTGAACCTGGGACAGGTGCCGGCGTCGCTGCTGCTCCTGGCCACCGCCGGCAGGCTCGAGCGACGGGCATGGCCCTACCTCGCCTCGGGCGCGCTGTCGCTGGCGGCGGTGCTTGGCTTGGTGTTCGACGTGGGCACGTGGACCACCCTGTGGGCCGCGCTGCTCGGGTTCTCCGACGCGGCTGCCCTGATCCTCGGACTGACGTTGCCCGCGTTGCTGTGCGCGCCGCACGATGTCGCGCGCACGGCCGCAGGCACGTTCACCATCAGCTATGGCGGGGCGGTGCTGATCGCGATCGTCAGCGGGCTGGCATGGGACGTGAGCGGCGTTCCCGCGCTCGCGTTCCTGCCCGTGGCACTGTGTGCGGCGGGGTTGATCGTCATCGCGGGCGTGATGACGGCACGCAAGGACCTGCGGGGCGGGGCGTCGGGCTGAAGTACGACCGGCAAGTGTTAGATGTTCATTCCAGCTCGATCCACGTCGGCGCGTGGTCACTGGCGCGCTCGCGGCCGCGGAATGCAGCATCGACCTCCGCTGCGCGCAGGCGCGGCAGCAGCACCGGACTGATGAGCAGGAAGTCCATGCGGAAGCCGGCGTTGCGCTGGAAGGCGTGGGCATTCACCCAGAACGTGTACACCTTCTCCGTGGGGTGCAACTGCCGCGTCGAGTCGATCCATCCCTGCGCGAGCAGGCGCCGGTACGCGGCACGGGTTTCTGGCTGCATCACCGCGTCCAGGCGCCATGCCCACGCGTTGTAGATGTCGGCGTTGGTCGGAACGACATTGAAGTCGCCGGCGAGAACAGCCGGGGCACCGGACGTGATCAGTTCCTCCGCGTGGCCGATCAGGCGCTCGAACCACGCCAGCTTGTAATCGAACTTCGGTCCCGGCTGCGGATTACCGTTCGGAAGATAGATCGACGCCACGGTGAGATCGCGCACCCGCGCTTCGAGGTACCGTGCCTGTCCGTCACTGTCGTCGCCCGGCAGGCCGCGACGCAGCTCGTTCGGCCGTGCATCCTTCGCGAGCACCGCGACGCCGTGATGCGAGCGCTGCCCGTGCCACACGGCGCCGTACCCCCCGGCTTCGATGGCGAGCGCGGGAAACTTGCTGTCGTCGGTCTTGATCTCCTGCAGGCACACCACGTCCGGGCTCGTCTCCTCCAGCCATTCCAGCAGGCGGGGCAGGCGGCCATTCACGCCGTTCACGTTGTACGTTGCGATCTTCATCGGGATGACGGAGCGGCCGGGATCGCGGCACGTGCCGCACGCGTTTAGTGTCTCCCCCGTCCATCGGGTTCAACGTGTCGCCCCGGCAAACAAAATGTCCGGGGACTCGCGCCCCCGGGCATCGCGCGGCGTCGTCGCGCAGGTCAGTTGATGGTGATGCTCGCGGCCACGGTAGCCGTGGCGTCGCGCCAGCCTGCGTATTCCGCGCGCTGGCCGACGGCAAATCCCGCGGCGCCGTTCCAGGAGACGGTCGCACACGCGGGCACCTGGACGGTGATGCTGCCGACCACGATGTAGCCATCGCCGACGCCGGTGATCCTGCCCTTGGCGTGCACCGACTTGCCGCCTGCGGGCTTCGTGCAGGAGTACGTCGGTGCGCTGACGGGCGCAGGCTTGACGGTCATCGATGCGGCTGCACACATGCCGGCACCGTCGACCGTGCCGGCATAGTCGACGAGCTCACCGACAGCGAACGTGGTCGTGCCGCCGGTGAACGTCGTACCCGCCGCCGTCGGCGTATACACGACGCTCTGCCCGCCGTTGCCGAGGCCGCCGTAGACATCGAGCCAGAACTTGTTGACGCCGCTGATCGGCGCATCCCTGCCCGAGCACTGAACGGGAGCCGCGCTGATCAGCACCGACAGCACCGTCGAGACCGGAGCGCCGACGCTGTCGACCACCGAGGCACTGAAGCTGTAGGTCCCGGCCGTCGTCGGCGTGCCGCTCACCGCGCCCGTCGCGCGGTCCATCGCGAGGCCGGCAGGCAGTCCGGACGCGGTCCACGTGTACGGCGGTACGCCACCCGAGGCGGAGAGTGCGGCGCTGCTGTAGGCGGTTCCGACCGTGCCGCCGGGGAGGCTGCCGGACATCGCGAGTGGGGCCGGAGCCGGGGGCGGCGGGGTGGTCGTCCCACCGGCATTGAGCGCCATCGTCCAGTTGCCCGCACCCGTGCGCGATGGATTGATGATGCCGCTGTAGTTGCCCACGTACGGTTGACCGTTGCCCGCGAGCGTGCAGCCGGTGATGCCGGAGCACGACGCATAGAACGTGGTTTCGGTGGCCTGGTCGTAGTTGTACGCGCCCGTCACGAGTCCTGTGGCGCCGGGCACATCCGAACCGGGGATGAAGGCCAGCGTGTTCATCGTGTACGCCTGGAAGTGCACGCCGGTCATGGCCGGCGACGTTCCGCTGAGATTGCTGGCGTCGCCCAGGACGAACCAGGCATCGATGCCGGGAATCGCCACCCCCGCGGCGCTGCTGGTGTGCAGCTGGAAGGTGCCGACCGGCAGCGTGAAGCCGGTGACGACGCCGTTCGGGCCCACGACGGTCACGGCGCCACTGACCACGTTCGCATCGGCGGCACTCAGATAGCTGCGCGACGGCGCGAGCGGCGCGGAGGTCGTGAACGTCACGGCGACGTGATCCGTGCCGCCAAGGAACGTCGGGCCGGCATAGCTGTACGTATACGTGTCGGCGTGCGCCGCCATGGTGGTGGCAGCGAGCAGCGCCATGACAACAAGAGCGGTTTTCCTCACGATCGGTGTTCCTCCGGAATGGAAGCCGGGATCGCTCCAGGCTCGATGGCAGGACAGGACTCGTCGAACGTGCGGACTTTACGGACTGCGCCTTAATCGAAGCTGAAAGCGGCCGCCGCGATGCCTGCGGCGCGGCGTCGCTCAGCGGCGCGGCATGCGGACGGTAACGAGGAACCCGCCGAGGTCGGGGGAGCGCCCGAACCGGATCACGGCGCCGTACGCCGTTGCGATGCTGCGTGCAATCGCGAGGCCCAGTCCGTGCCCCTCGACGGTCTCGTCCAGGCGCACGCCGCGTTGCGCGAGGCGATCGAGGTCGGCCGATGAGCAGCCGGGGCCATCGTCCTCGACGGTCAGCATGGGGCCGTCCGCGTCGCGCAGCGTGATCCGGACGCGCGACTTCGCCCACTTGCATGCGTTGTCGAACAGGTTCCCGCACAGCTCGAGGAGGTCCTCGCGGTCGCCGCGCACGCGGACCGCAGGATCGAGCCGGCATTCGATCGCCAGCCCGCGCTCGCGATAGAGCTTGCGAATCGTCGCTACGAGGGCGTGGATTTCCGCGGCGACGTCGAGCGCCACACCCGGTCCGCGGCCGGCGACACGTGCGCGCCGCAGCTCGCTGTCGATGCGCCCACGCAGCAATTCGAGCTGCTGGCTCATCTGGAGTGCAAGGCCGGGATGCGCGCGCAGAGACTCGTCGTGCGTCATGTGAGTGAGCACGGTGAGCGGCCCTTTCAGCGCATGCGCAAGATTGCCGAGGGCTTCCCGCGAGCGCTGCAGCCGATTCGTGAGCAGCACCAGCAGTCGATTCACCTCGCGCACCAGCGGCAATACCTCGGCAGGCACGCTCTCGCGGAGCTTGTCGGTCTCGCCGTGCTCGAGCCGGCCGACATCCTCCTGCACCCGGCGCAGCGGCAACAACGCGAGGCGGACGATCAGCACCTGCAGCAGGACGAGGAGCGCGAACATGCCGATCGATACCTGGGTATAGCGCGCCAGCAGCTTGTGGAATTCCGCCTCGACCGGCTGCATGTCGACCGCCACGCCGACGGTCACGTGCCGCCCGCCGAGGGCATAGCCCGACGCGCTGAGCAGCAGTGCTTGCCCGCCGGGTCCGGCGATCCTGGAGCGCTGCCGCTTACCGGCTGCGATGCTGCGCAGCGGCAGCGTCGCGTCGGCGAGCGACGGGGAGCGCAGCGCTACCGCGTCGTCGAACAGAACCTGGTAGTAACGCCCCGAGGACGGCGTGAGGAAGACCGGGTCGAAGTGCGCGATCGACAGCCGCGCTGCGCCGCGATCCGGGACGACGAGTGCGCTCGACAGCTCGTCTGCATCCTGCTCCAGCTCGCCGGCCATGTAATCCTCCATCACGCGGTCAATCGCGACCCGGACGGCAGACCATTGCACCGTGAATACCGCAGCGAGGCTCAGCACCAGGCCGATCACCAGCGGCGTCAGCAGCGAGCGCCTCACGCCGGCCCCTTGAAGACGTAGCCTTGCCCGCGGCGCGTGGCGATGTACGCGGCACCGAGCTTGTTGCGCAGATGATTGACGTAGACCTCGATGACGTTGCTGTCGCGCTCGGACGCGTCGTCGTAGATGTGCTCGACGAGATGCGTCTTGGACAGGATGCGGCCCGGGTGCAGCATGAAATAGCGCAGCAGGCGGAACTCGCTGCCCGAGAGCTCGATCGTGCGGCCGCCCGCCACGACCGATTGACGCTCCTCGTCGAGAGTCAGGCCTTCGCTGCGCAGCACGCCTCCCGGTTGCGCATGACTGCGCCGGATGAGAGCACCCAGCCGCGCGCTCAGCTCGGCGACGTGGAACGGCTTGGCAAGGTAGTCGTCGGCCCCGGCTTCGAATCCAGCCACCTTCTCGTGCCAGGCGTCGCGCGCCGTGAGCACCAGTACGGGAACACGGTTGTCGCGCGTCCGCCAGTGTCGCAGCACGTCGAGCCCCGAACGCTGCGGCAGGCCAAGGTCGAGGATCACCGCGTCGTACGGCTCCGCGTCGCCGCGATATTCGGCGTCGATGCCGTTGTCGGCAATGTCGACGGCGTAGCCGCGCTGGCTCAAGTCCTCGCGGAGACGGGAGCTCAGCCGGGGGTCGTCTTCGACCAGCAGAATCCTCATGGCGTCGGTGTCGAATCAACGTTCGACACGATGTTAGGGGCCGGCGCGCACGCTGCAGTTGATTTTTCGCACCGATTGCGCCCGCGATGCGCGGGTGCGACGCCAGCGCACGGACGGTATCGGCGAGCGGCGTGCTCCAGGCCAGGCACGGCCCCGTGCCGGGTGGTAGATTGAGCGGTCCCGACTCTCCCGTCCAAAGCCATGGCCAACGAAGATCGCAACGTGCTGGGAGGTCGCCTCGCCCCATGCTCCATGGCGCCGCGCACCGGCTTCTATCGCGACGGCTGCTGCAACACCGGAACGGAGGACCTCGGCCTGCACATCGTCTGCACGCAGGTCACGCGCGCCTTTCTCGAATTCGCGCGCAGCGAGGGCAACGATCTCATCACGCCGGCGCCGCAATTCGGCTTCCCTGGGCTGAAGCCGGGGGACCGGTGGTGCGTATGCGCCGCGACGTGGCGACGGGCGTACGAGGCCGGCGTTGCGTCGCCGGTGATCCTCGCCGCGACGCACGAGGAAACACTCGCGGTCATCCCCCTCACCGCACTGGAGGAGCACGCGCTCGACGCGCGCTGACGCCCTTCGTGCGGGCACTGCGCTTCGACCGCTACGGTCCTCCGGACGTGCTGCACGTCCAGGAGGTTCCGGACCCCGTGCCGGGGGCCGGCGACGCGGTCGTGCGCGTGCACGCGGTCGGGCTCAACCCGCTCGACTGGAAGGTGCGCGCCGGCCACCTGCGCTTCCTGCCGACCTTTCGCGGGCCGCCGCGTGGACTCGGCTGCGACTTTGCCGGCGAGATCGTTGCGGTCGGCGGCGGGCCGGCGGAGCGGCACGTCGGCGAGTACGTCTTCGGCTCGCTCCTTCCCTTCGCCCGCGACGGGGCGCTCGCCGACTACCTCCTCGTGCCCTTCGACCGCGTCTTGCCGATTCCCGCCGAGCTCGACGCGATCCAGGCCGCGTCCTTGCCTGTCTCCGCAGGGACCGCGCTGCAGGCGTTGACCGACGAGGCGAGCACGACTGCGGGCCAGCGGGTGCTCATCACCGGCGCGGCCGGCGGCGTCGGACATTTCGCCGTCCAGATCGCGAAGCACCTTGGCGCCTACGTGGTCGGCGTGTGCAGCGCGGCCAACGTCGACTTCGTGCGGCAGCTCGGCGCGGACGAGGTCATCGATTACGCCCGCGAGGACTTCACCGCGCGCAGCGACCGGTTCGATGTCGTGTTCGACGCCGCGTGTGCGTCGCGCTTCCATGTAGCGCAGCGGATCCTCACGGAGCAGGGGGTCTACATCAACACCGGGGGTGATGCCGCTGCAGTACTCGCCACCCTCGGCAGCGCGCTCTTCGCCCGCGCGACGTCACGGCGGCGTGCCGTGCCGATCGTGCTGCGCAATCGTCGCGAGACATGGGCGCGACTGGTGCAGCTCGTGCGCATCGGAGCATTGCGCCCGCACGTGGCGCGCATCGTCGGCCTGGAGCAGGTGGCCGAGGCGCAGCGGGCGATGGAGAGCGGTCACGGACGCGGCAAGGTCGTCGTACGCATCGGCGGCGCCGATGCGGCCGCCAGCTGATTCCGGCCGTGTCGTGACGGCCTGCACGAGGAGCATCGATCGATGAAAGCCGTCGTGGTCCTGCCGTTGCTGGCCGTCGCCGCAGCGCTCGCGGTCGCGCTGTCGGGCTTTGGCACGCGTTTCGGCGTGTGGGATTACCGCATGGGCTTCCAGGTCCTGCGCTGGGGCACCTTTCTTGCGCTGGCGGTGCTCTTCGTCGCGGTCGTGGCGTTGCTCGTGCCCAGGGTACGGCGCGCACGCGCGGCCGCGCTGGCGATCGCGCTGGCGATCGCGGCCGTTGCGGCCGCGTTTCCGCTCGCCCTGTTGCAGGGTGCGCGCAAGGTGCCACCCATCAACGACATCACGACCGACATGACCGATCCGCCGCGATTCGTGGCGGTGCTACCACTGCGTGCGAGCGCGCCGGTGCCGGCAGCGTACCCGGGGGAAGCGGCCGCGGCGGCACAGCGCGCCGGCTATCCGGACATTCGCCCCTTGGTGGTCGCGCAACCCCCGAGCGTTGCGTTCGAAACCGCCCTCGCTGCCGCCCGCGCGATGCGTTGGGAGGTCGTGGCCGCGGATGCCGCCGCGGGCCGCATCGAGGCCACCGCGACGACGCCATGGTTCGGCTTCCGGGACGACATCGTGGTGCGCATCGTCCCGGCCGACGGCGGGAGCCGCGTCGACGTGCGCTCAGTGTCGCGCGTCGGCAAGGGCGACCTCGGCGTGAACGCGCGCCGCATCCGGGAATTCCTGGGCCGCCTGAGCGGCTGAACTCGCAGTAGCGTCGGCAGCACCCGGCACTTCGATACGCCATCCGTCAGTCAACTGTCAGGAGGGGCCCGCCAGAATGCGGGCCACCGAAACGACGGGCGGTCCTGAGTGCAGGGGGAAAGTGTCGCAGCAGCTGCGCGCCGCACGTCGTGGCGAGTTCACTCTCAACGCAGGTGACCCAAGGAGAAAGGCCATGAAGCGTTTCAAAACACTGATCCTCGCGGCGGTCGCGCTCGGACTGCCGTTGCAGGCTGCCCACGCGCAGACCAAGCCGGCGGACGCGAAGCTCGCACGCGGCAAGTACATGGTGCAGGTCGGCGGCTGCAACGACTGCCACACCGCCGGCTATGCGCAATCCGGGGGCCAGACGCCCGAAAAGGAATGGCTCAAGGGTGACGTCGTGGGCTGGCGCGGCCCGTGGGGCACGACGTACCCCACGAATCTGCGGCTCGTCGTCGGCAGCATGACGCAGGCGCAGTGGCTGAAGCACGCGCGGTCGATGCAGCCCCGTCCGCCGATGCCGTGGTTCAACGTGCGGGCGATGAGCGACGACGATCTGATCGCGATGCATGCGTACATCAAGTCGCTTGGTTCCGCGGGGCAGGCCGCGCCGGCGTATCTGCCGCCGAACGAAGCGCCCAAAGGACCGTACATCCAGTTTCCGCAGTAAGCCTCGGTCAGCAACGCGGTCGGGTGTCGGCGAAGGCCGATGCCCGGCCTCCATTACCATTTGCGGATTCGGCTCCGTCGCTTCGTCATTCGCGGTTGACACTTGCCCCGGCAATTTGACATGCTGCCGCAGCACGAACGCGGAAAGGCCGGTGGACGCATGACGAACGAGAGTGAGCAGGACAGCCTCTTCGAAAAGGGGCTCGCGGTCCGCCGCCAGGTGCTCGGGAGTGATCATGTGGCGGCATCCCTTGCCGGCGCCGACGAGTTCACGTGGCCCCTGCAGCGGCTCATCACGGAGTACTGCTGGGGTGCCGTCTGGACGCGACCCGGCCTGCCGCTGCGCGACCGCAGCCTGATCAACCTCGCGATGATCACTGCGCTCAACCGTCCGCACGAACTCAAGGTGCACGTCAACGGGGCGCTCAACAATGGCATCTCGAAGGAGGAGATCATGGAAGTGCTCCTCCAGGCTGGCATCTACTGCGGCGCTCCGGCGGCTCTGGACAGTTTCCGCGTCGCAAAGGAAGTGTTCCGCGAGCGCGGGATCACCCTCGCGCCCGCCGGGCCCACATCTGGCGCTGCCGGCACCGGCGCGCCGCCCGCCTGACGCGTGCGATGCTTCGTCCGGTGCGCTAGCACTCGCGGCCGAAAGGCTAGTGCGTAGCGCGTCGCAGCGACCTTTCCATCTGAGTGCTTGAGTTCCATCACTTGACTTCCCCTGATATCCGCCTGTGACCATGTCCGCCCACCCCGCACCCGTCGATATCGCAGCCATCAAGGCGAACGTGAGGCCGAACGACCTGCCGTTCTCGATCAACAAGATCGGGCATGTGGTGCTCAACGTGACCGACCTGCAGCGCTCGGTGCGTTTCTATACGCAGGTGCTCGGCTTCGCGGTGTCCGACGTCTATCCGCACGACATGGTGCCCGGCGGCATGGTCTTCATGCGGTGCAATGCCGATCACCATGGCGTGGCGCTGGTGGGATCGGCGACGGTGGCATCGCAGCACGCGGAGCTCAATCACCTTGCGTTCGCGGTGTCGACGCTCGACGAGGTGCTCCGCGCCCGGGCGCATCTGGAGCGCCATGGCGTGCCGATCGATTTCGAGGGCCGACGTCGTGCCGGCGTGCAGATCGCGGTCGAGTTTCGCGATCCCGACGGGCATCGCCTGGAGATCTACTGGGGCCTCGACCAGGTCGGACCCGACGGCTACGTGCGCCCGCCGTCGGAATGGAAGGGCGCCCATACGCTGGAAGAGGCGATCGCCGATCCCGTGCGCGGCCAGGATACGACGATCGCCGATCCGTCCCTGCTGAGACGCTGAACCGCACGCCCGCACCGCAACGACGTGAGCGACGCTGCATCCACACCCATCGCGATCATCGGCTTCGGCGAAGTCGGGACGCTGCTCTGCCGCGGCTTCCGCGCGGTACCGGGCTACCCGGTCGCGGTCTACGACATCCTCTTCGATCGCGCCGAGGCGGCTTCGCCGATGCTTGCCCGTGCGCAGGAGCTCGGCGTTCGCACGGCACGCAATCTCGCCGATGCTGCCACGGGCGCGCGGATCGTCATCTCCGCGGTGACGGCTTCGTCGTCCACCGACGTCGCGCGCGAGGCGGGCGAAGTGCTCACGGCGGACCAGTTCTTCCTCGATCTCAATTCCGTTTCGCCCCGTACCAAACGCACGAATGCGGAGGCCGTGCAGCAGCGCGGCGCACGCTATGTCGAAGCGGCCGTGATGGCACCCATCCTTCCCGCCGGCATGCGCACGCCGATGCTGCTCGGCGGCGACGCGGCCGACGAGTTGCGCGCGCTGCTGGCGCCCGCGGGCATGAAGATGGACGTCGTGGCCGCAGCGATCGGCCGGGCATCCGCGATCAAGATGTGCCGCAGCATCATGATCAAGGGGCTCGAGGCGCTGACCGTCGAGTGCCTGCTCACCGCGCGCATGTACGGCGTCGAGAACGAGGTCCTCGCGTCGCTCGACGCGAGCAACCCCGAAATGCACTGGGACCGCACCGCCGGTTACCTCATCGAGCGGGTGGTGCGGCACGGCCGGCGCCGTGCCGCCGAGATGCGTGAATCCGCGGTGACCGTCGGCGAGACGGGCATGAAGCCGTCGATGGCGAGTGCGATCGCCGAGCGGCAGGATGCCGTCGCCGATCTCGTCGCCCGCGATCCGTCCATCAGGGAGATGTGCGAGGGTGATTGGCGCGACGTGCTCGACGCGCTCGCCACGGTAGCCGAGCTTCGCCCGATGCGCGACGCGTGAGCGCGGCGCGCGATCTGCCGGACAGGGGCGGGGTCCCGCGCCGATGAGTCCGCGCGACACGCGCATCGTGGTCGTCGGGGCGGTGTTCGTGCTGTTCCTGACGGCGCTCGAGCAGACCATCGTCGCGACAGCGCTTCCCGTCATCATGACCGAGCTGGGCCACGTCGAGCTGGGCGCGTGGGTAATCACGGCGTACCTGCTGAGCTCGGTTTGCGCGACACCGGTGTTCGGCAAGCTCAGCGACATGTACGGCCGCGCGCGCATCGTGCGCACGTGCCTCGTGCTGTTCATCGCCGGATCGGTGCTGTGCGCGAGTGCGCCCGGCATGCCGTCGTTGATCGCCGCGCGCGTGCTGCAGGCACTGGGTGGCGGCGGGCTCATGGCACTCGCCCAGGTGATCGTCGCCGATGCGGTCGCACCGCGCGAGCGCGGCCGCTACGCCGGATACTTTTCCGTCGTGTGGATGACGGCGGCGCTCCTCGGCCCGGTCGTCGGCGGCATGCTTGCGGAGCACGGCGGCTGGCGCTGGATCTTCTGGATCAACGTGCCGCTCGGCGCGATCGCGTGGGTGCTCTCTGCGCGCGCATTGCGGCGCATCCCCGCGCTGCATCGCGAGGCGCACGTCGATTACGCAGGCATCCTCCTGCTCACTGCCGCCTCCATCGGGCTCCTGGCCGCGGTCTCGCTCGTCCGCCCGCTGCTCGCGGGCGAACGCCTGCCGATCGTCGTGGCGATCGCGGCGGTGCTGGCGACGGCGGCCTTCGTCGTGCAGCAGCAGCGTGCGCGCGAGCCCATCATCTCGCCCCATTTCCTGCGCGATCCGGTGATCGCCCCCGTGCTGGGCGCGGCCTTCCTCGTCTTCGGCGCCTTTCTCGCGCTCACGGTCCTGCTTCCGCTGTACTACCAGATCGCGCTGGGAAGAACGTCGGCGCAGTCCGGGCTGCTGCTGATGCCGACGATGCTCACCTCGTCGGTCTCGGCATTGTTCGCCGGGCG
Organism: uncultured beta proteobacterium; assembly: GCA_963734575.1. GTDB lineage: Bacteria > Pseudomonadota > Gammaproteobacteria > Burkholderiales > Casimicrobiaceae > CAIWHR01. The sequence continues at coordinate 12,625 of CAVTHT010000002.1, forward strand.
CTATACGCGCCAGCACGGACGCTATCGCACGCCGCCGCTGGTCACCCTGCCGCTCGCGATCGCGGCCATGCTCGTGCTGGGCTGGGTGGCGCCGCACGGGAACGTCCTCGCCGTCGCTGCGACATCGGCGATCGTCGGGCTCGGGATCGGCACGATCTTTCCCTGCTGCGTGGTGGCGGCGCAGGCGGCCGCGGCGCGCAGCGACATCGGCGCGGTGAGCGGCACGCTCGGCCTGTCGCGAGCCCTCGGTGGTGCACTGGTCACCGGGCTCGCGGTGGCGGTGCTGCTGATGCTGATCGAGCAGGGCGTGCCGGCGCAGATGCAGGTCGGCAGCCTGGAGGAACTCGTTCGGCGTCCGCTCGACGAGCCCGGCCGGCAGGTCGTGGTCGCGGCCTTCGCGAACGCCTTCTTCGGCCTCGCGGGTGTCGTTGTCGCGGGGCTCCTCGCCTTCATGGCGGTGGAGGACCGACCGCTATCGGCGGATGCGCCTCACGCGCGGTCTGGCTGATCCCCTATTTGCGCCGACGAGCGCGCAAAGCGCTGTCACGCGTGACGTAGGTCCATCGCCGCGATGGCCGCGATGCAGATGGCCTCGTCCTCGTCCCCCGTTCCACCGCTCGCGCCGATGGCGCCGCCGAGCGTCCCGCCAGCGGCATCCTGGATCAGCACTGCGCCGGTCTGCGGGATGAAGCGGCCGTGACCGGTGGCGGCAAGAGCATTGAAGAACGCCGGCACGTCCTTCGCTCGCTGCGCGAGCGCCCGGCTGCTCGTGCCCATGCCGATCGCGGCCCATGCCTTGCCGATCGCGATGTCGGCGCGCAGCATGCTCGCGCCGTCGTCGCGCTGCACGGTCTTGAGCTGTCCGGCGTCGTCGAGCACGGCGATGGCCATGGGCTTGTAGCCAAGCTCGCGCGCTTGCTTCAGCGCGTGCTCGATGAGGCGGTTGGCGAGATCGAGGGTGAGAGCGGTCATGGCGCGCAATGACGGGCTTGAACGGCCGACATCCTATCCGGTTGCGATCCCGGTAGCTCGGCGCGTTTGCATGGCGCGGCGACCGCGAACTTCAAACGTAGCGCGTCGCGCGTCGCACCGAGCGCAAGACCGTGGAATCGCCTAGCGCGCTGCCGTGATCTTGAGAATGGAATCGAGAAATCGTTCGACGTCGGCGCACCGCGCAGGGAAACGTCCCTGATAGCGCCCCATTGCCTGCTGCACGGTCAGCCTGTTGTCACGATTGACCGGTCGCTGCCGTGTGCGGATGTAACGGTTCACGAAGTGCTGCAGCGAAACGGCTTCCCAGTTCACGTATTCGGGCGGCCGGTCCGGCGCCGCTTCGAGCAGCTGGAGCTTCGTCGCGTTCGCACCGGGCACACCGGTTGCGGCCAACGGCGCAGCAGGTGAGTTGTGCGGCGAAGTCGTCATGCGGCTACTGCAGGACGCCGGCCACCGCTTCGGTTTGCAGCGGAGCGGACGCGAAGAGCCAGGCTGCAAACGTCATGTCGAGCATGTCGGTGACGAGTGCAGGCGCGAGCGGCGCATGGTTCGGGTAGATCACGGTGACAGGTACCATCGGGACTCCTTGGTTGACCATCTCTTGTACGTGGTACCCGCACACGTGGCAAGACCTATTCGCCGCAGTTGCCGTAGGCCGATTCCTACGCGCGGCACATGCATCGAAGCCGCGGCGAAATGTGTTGTGCAACACGCCCCCACCCTGTACGATGCGTGGGCAGGTTCTTTCAAGAGCAGTTGTCTGTCCCGCCTTCTGCCGCTTCGCGCGGCCCTTGTCTGGTCTTTCTACCCCTTGATGGTGCCGCTTGCGGGCGTGATCACGCGCGCAATCAACATTGATTGGGAGTGGAAATGAACACAGGCAGCGTCAAGTGGTTCAACGATGACAAGGGCTTCGGCTTCATCACGCCGGATGCCGGCGGCAAGGATCTGTTCGCGCATTTTTCGGCGATCCAGGGCGGCACCGGGCACAAGAGCCTGCGCGAGAACCAGAAGGTCTCGTACGACGTCACGACGGGCGCCAAGGGCGACCAGGCCGTGAACATCGTGACGATCGACTGATCGCGCAGTCACTTAGCGTAAGAGAGGCCCGGGCGACCGGGCCTTTTGCTTTGACACCACCAGTTATAGAGGCGCGGTGCGGCGGAGCGACGCTCGCTGCACCCTGTGCGTCACTGCGCGCGGTAGAGCGTCACCACGCAGGCGCCGCCGAGTCCGAGGTTGTGCTGCAAGGCGATGCGCGCGCCGTCCACCTGCCGCGCGTCGGCATTCCCGCGCAGCTGCTGCGTGAGCTCGTAACACTGGGCAAGCCCGGTAGCGCCGAGGGGGTGGCCCTTCGAAAGAAGGCCACCCGAAGGGTTGGTCACCACGCGACCGCCGTAGGTGTTGTCGCCGGCGCGTGACGAATGCCTCCGCGCCGCCCTCCGCGCAGAGGCCGAGCGCTTCGTAGCTGATGAGCTCGTTCTGCGCGAAGCAGTCGTGCAGCTCGACGACATCGATATCGTCCGGCCCGATCCCGGCGGCTTCGTACACCTGCTGCGCCGCCGCTTTCGCCATGCCGTAACCCACCAGCTGCATCATGTCGTGCGCGGCGAAGGTCTCGGGTCGGTCGGTCGTCATCGCCTGCGCGGCGATGGTCACGTCCGTGGACAGTCCGTGCCTGCGCGCATAGTCCGCGGAGACGATGACAGCCGCCGCCGCGCCGCAGGTTGGCGGACACGCCATCAGGCGCGTCATGACGCCCGGCATCACCACGGGCGATGCCATCACGTCGTCCGTCGTGACCACCTTGCGGAACAGGGCGAGCGGGTTGTTGGCCGCGTGCCGGCTCGCTTTCGCGCGCACTGCGGCGAACGTTTCGAGCTTGGTACCGTACTTGCGCATGTGCGCGAGGCCAGCGCCGCCGAAATAGCGCAGCGCGAGCGGCACGTCGGGTTGACCCACCAGCGCGTCCGTTTCGCGATCGAACGCGTCGAAGGGCGTGGGCCGGTCGGTGAACTTCGCCGTCAGCGCTCCGGGCGCCATCTGCTCGAAGCCGAGGGCGAGAACGCATTCCGCGGCACCGCTTTCGACAGCCTGGCGCGCGAGAAAAAGCGCCGTCGATCCCGTCGAGCAGTTGTTGTTGACGTTGACGATGGGAATGCCGGTCATGCCCACGCCGTACAGCACTCGCTGGCCCGACGTGGAGTCGCCGTAGACATAGCCTGTGTATGCCTGCTGGATGTCGGTGTAGCGCACGCCGGCGTCCTGCAGCGCCGCACGCGTGGCGGCAGCGCCCATGACGTCGTACGGTTCGCTGGCTCCGGGTTTGGCGAACGGGATCATGCCGACCCCGGCGACGACGGCGTGCTGGCTCATGCTGCACATTTTACCGCCACGACGCGTCGTCACGCCGGTGCCCGGGGCGGCGCGCGATCGTCCTGCACGTGGCGCGGCTGTGTGCGGCAATTTGCCGTCGCCGCGAGCACCGCTCCGGTATATTGCGTCGCATGAAGACGCCTGCCCGCTTGCAGCCGCTCGTCGAGGAAGGCGTGATCGACGCGGTGATCCGTCAGCTCATGAGCGGCAAGGAGGCGACGGTCTACGTGGTGCGGGCCGGTCATGAGGTACGTTGCGCGAAGGTCTACAAGGAAGCGAACAAGCGCAGCTTCCGCCAGGCCGTCGACTACACCGAGAATCGCAAGACGAAGAACACGCGGCAGGCGCGCGCGATGGCCAAGCGCACGCGATTCGGGCGTGAAGCGCAGGAGCAGGCGTGGCGCAGCGCCGAGGTCGCCGCGCTCTACCGCCTGTTCGCGGCGGGCGTGCGCGTGCCCCGTCCGTTCACGTTCCACGCCGGCGTGCTGCTCATGGAGCTCGTCACCGACGCGGGTGGCAACGCTGCGCCGCGACTGAACGACGTGGAGTTCACGCACACGATGGCGCTCGAGCTCCACGAACGGCTCATCGGCGAGGTCGTGCGCATGCTCACGGCGGGCATCATTCACGGCGACCTGAGCGAGTTCAACATCCTGCTCGCCGTGGATGGCCCGGTCATCATCGATCTCCCCCAGGCCGTGGACGCCGCCGGGAACAATCACGCGCCGCGCATGCTGGTGCGCGACGTCGACAATCTGCGGCGTTTCTTCGGTCGGTTCGCGCCCGAGCTTCTCGCCACCGATTACGGCAAGGAAATCTGGGCTCTGTACGAGGCGGGCGCGTTGCATCCCGACGTGCCGCTCACCGGGCGATTCCACCGCGAGCAGGCGCCCGTCGATCTCGACGCCGTGATGCGGGAGATCGATGCAGCGCGGCTCGAGGAAGCGGCGCGGCAGGCCCGAATGCAGGACCGCGTGTAACCTGCGGGCGGCGATGCGCGCGATTCTTCCCGTCCCATGTGCGCGTCGCAGCGTACGCGTGCTCGCGTCGGCCGCCGTTGCGTGTGCCATTGCCATTGCGCCGTCCCCATCGTCGGCCGACGTGGCCGGCGCTGGCAACGTGCAGGTATACGAAGTCCGTGGCGCGAAGCTGCATACGCAGTCGTACGGCACGGGCGCCCCGCTGCTCTTCCTGCATGGCGGGGTCGTCTTCTTCGACAACAACTTCGCCCAACAGCGCGATTACTTCGCTTCGTTCCGGCGCGTGATCGGGATCGATCGCCGTGGGCACGGCCACAGTCCCGACACCGCGCAAGGGTTCTCGTATACGGAGATGGCGGAGGACACCGCCGCGGTCATCGAGCAGATGGGGATCGCTCCGGTCGACGTGGTCGGGCATAGCGACGGCGCGAACATTGGCCTGATACTCGCGCACGACCATCCTAAGCTGGTGCGCCGCCTGGTCATCTCCGGCGCGAACATCCGGTCGGAGCTGCCCGCGGACGAGCTGCAGCGCCGACGCGCGTGGTCAGGGGAAAAGCTGCGGGAGAAGGTCCGCGAGGTCGCCGCAACGCTGCCACCGACCTTTCGCACGGATTACGAGAGCGTCACGCCGGATGGCCCGCAGCACTGGTGGGTCCTGCTCGAAAAGTCGTACACGCTGTGGCTCACGCCCGTGATCATCGAGCCGGAGGCGCTCAAGGCCATCAGGATCCCGGTGCTCGTCATCGCGGGCGATCACGACTTCACGTCGATCGAAAGCACGGTCGAGATATTCCGCAGCCTGCCTCGTGGCCAGCTCCTGATCCTTCCAGGCACGGGGCATGGAACGTTCCGGCAACGCCCGGACCTCGTGAACCCCGCGATCCGGACGTTCCTGGAGGCGCGCGAGTAGGCGCGCAAACCGCACTACCGCCCGCGCCCACCGAAGCGATGGATCACGCGCGCTTTCGGCGCGGTGCGTGCGGCTGGCGACTGGTTCCGCGCACCGGGCGACTGGGTCCGCGTTGCAGGGGCGCCGGCGCCCGGAGCGGCATTCGCCTTGGCGCGCTGCGACGCGGGCGCGCTCGCGCGTGGAGCGGGGCGTGATGCCTGCCCGTTGCCCCGCGCGCTGGCGTGCGCATGCCCTCCGCCATTGCCGCCGCGAGGTGCGTTGGCGCCGCCCTTCGCGTGGCTACGGCCTGCATTCGCCGGGCCATTGCCTTGCGGGCGTCCGCGACCCTGCCGTTGCAGGATGGGCTGCGCGCGCGCATGCGGGTCGGGCTCGAAGCCCGGGACCACGACGCGCGGCACCGTGCGCTTGATGAGCTTCTCGATATCGCGCAGGAATTCGTGCTCGTCGACGCAGACGAGCGACGTGGCCTCGCCTGTCGCGCCCGCGCGTCCCGTGCGCCCGATGCGGTGCACGTAATCTTCGGGGACGTTCGGCAGGTCGTAATTGACGACGTGTGGCAGCTCCTCGATGTCGATGCCGCGCGCCGCGATATCCGTTGCGACGAGAACCTGCAGACTGCCGTCCTTGAATTCGGCCAGCGCTCGCGTGCGCGCGCCCTGGCTCTTGTTGCCGTGGATCGCGAGCGCCGAGATGCCGTCGTGGTTGAGCTGCTCGGCGAGCTTGTTGGCGCCGTGCTTGGTGCGGGTGAAGACGAGCACCTGGAACCAATTCCTGGACTTGATGAGGTGCGCCAGCAGCTCGCGCTTGCGGTCGCGGTCCACGGGATGGATCGTCTGGGTGATGATCTCCACGGTCGAGTTGCGTCGCGCGACCTCGATCAGCGCCGGTGCATTGAGCAGGCTGTCGGCAAGCGCGCGGATCTCGTCGGAGAACGTCGCCGAGAAGAGCAGGTTCTGCCGCTTCTTGGGCAGCACGGCGAGGATGCGCTTGATGTCGCGCACGAAGCCCATGTCCAGCATGCGGTCCGCCTCGTCCAGCACCAGGATCTCGACGCGCGAGAAGTCCAGGTTCCCCTGGCCGTGGTGGTCGAGGAGCCGACCCGGTGTCGCGACGAGCACGTCCACGCCGCGTTGCAGCCGGGACGTCTGCGGGCCGATGCTCACGCCGCCGAACATCACCATGGACGTCTGGTTGGTGTACTTGCCGTACACCCGGACGCTTTCCTCGACCTGCGCGGCGAGCTCACGCGTGGGCGTGAGGATCAGTGCACGGATCGGCTTCTTCGTGGAGCGTGAATGACTCTGTGCAGGCGCCGTGGTGGACAGCCGCTGCAGCATCGGCAGCACGAAGCCCGCGGTCTTGCCGGTTCCGGTCTGGGCGCCCGCGAGCAGGTCGCCGCCGGCAAGGACGGCAGGGATGGCCTGGGTCTGGATCGGAGTGGGTTGGGTATAGCCGTGTTCGGCGACGGCGCGCACGAGCGCGTCGGACAGGCCGAGCGAGGAAAAAGACATGACGACTTTCGAAAAACGATCGGCCTGTCGCCATGGAAGGCGCCAGTCGCAGGCAAAACGCGGGTGGATACAGCGTCAGAAGTGACTGCGGCAGGGGGACTGGTCAATGTGCCGCGAATGCACATTATAGCAGACCGCACGCCGGAACCGACTCACGCGCGACCAGCACGCGATGCTCAGGATGACGCGAGCACGGCGATGGAGACGTTTCCGACGCGCACCGTCTGGCCCGCGCGGATCTTGCACGTCTTGCGCAGCTCAACGGTCCCGTCGACGCGGACGGTGCCTGACGCGACCATCGCCTTGCCGGCGCCGCCGCTCGCGCACAGCCCGCTCAGCTTCAGGAGCTGATGCAGCTCGATGAATTCATCGGTGAGCTGGAACTCGAGCGCTTGCATGCGAGGCGGGTCACTGGGTACGGGAGAGGATCATGTTACCGCTGCCTCGGCGCGCCAAGTGCCGCCAGCAATCTTTGCGATTCCATTCCGGGCGCCGCCGTCGGCTAACATCTGTATACCATCCGAAGTGGATGGTGGTAGGATGGCGCATCGCTGGTTTCACGCCGCCTTTCCCCCCGAACATGACCATTGAGACGAAGACCCGGCTGCCCGACAGCGAGAAGATCACGATCAACCTGGGTCTCATCGACTTGGGACAGATCGATCTGCTCGTGCAGGAGGGGTTCTATTCCAACCGCACGGACTTGATCCGCACTGCGATCAGGAACCAGCTCGCGGCTCACGCCGAGGTCCTGCGGCAGACGGTGGCACGGCGGACGCTCGTGCTCGGGCTGCAGGAATTCTCGCGCCGCGATCTCGAAGCCGTACGGAAGGCGAAAACGAAGCTGCGCATCCAGGTGCTGGGACTCGTCCGCATCGCGGACGATGTGTCTCCGGCGCTGGCGCGGGAAACCATCGAATCCATCGCGGTGTTGGGCGCATTGCAGGCGAGTCCCGCCATCAAGTCCGCCTTGGCCGACCGAATCCACTGAACGAAGGAAATGCATCGAATGGGCAACATCAATCACACCATGCGCGAGGCCATGCAGCTCATGCAGGCCGGCGACCTGCGGGCGGCGACCGCGGCCATCCAGCGTGGTCTCCTGGGCGACGGGCCAATGGCGTCGGACCCGGTTGCCCCGCACCCGGCAACAGGACGCGGGCCTGCGATCGACGGCGAATACTGCGTGCTCTCCGGACGCGGATGCCGAGTCCGTATCGCGACCTGCGCCAACCGATGCCGATCGCACCGTGGCACGGCTCGCGACGGCACGTTTACGGCCGGCCATTTCCGTTGCGACGCCGGCGCGCTGCACTACAAGCTGTTCGTGCCGGAGGGCGTGGGTCCCGGCGCGCCGCTCATCGTGATGCTGCACGGGTGCACGCAGACGCCGGACGATTTCGCGCGGGGCACGCGCATGAATGCGCTCGCGCAGGAACATGGCTACGTGATCGCGTACCCAGCGCAGCCGCCGAGCAGGAACGCGAGCAAATGCTGGAACTGGTTCCGCAGCGGCGACCAGCAACGCGGCAAAGGCGAACCCGCGACGATCGCCGCGCTGACCCGCCATCTGGTGCAGACGCACGAACTGGACGCGCGGCGCGTCTATGCGGCGGGACTGTCCGCCGGCGGGGCCATGGCGGCCGTGCTCGCCGGCACCTACCCCGACGTGTATGCCGCCGTCGGCGTCCACTCCGGGTTGCCGTTCGGCGTGGCGCGCGACCTTCCGTCAGCGCTGGCAGCGATGAAGCAGGGAAGTGCCGCCGCGACAGCCTCGCCGCGGCTGATGGAGCCGGTGCCGGCCATCGTGTTTCACGGCGATCGCGACACCACGGTGGACCCGTGCAATGGCGACGCCATCATCGAACAGTTCATCGGCAAGGTGCGCGGCGTCGAGCAATGCCGCCGCGCGAGAGGGCGGGGAGCCCACGGTCGAGCGCGGATCGGTTCCGGGCGGTCGCAGCTACACGCGCACGCTGTACCGCGATGCGCAGGGCGTGATCGTGGCAGAGCAGTGGGAGGTCCACGGCGCCGGCCACGCGTGGTTTGGCGGCGATGCGTCCGGCACGTATACCGATCCGACGGGTCCGGACGCCTCGCACCACATGCTGCGCTTCTTTTCGGGCTGCGCGCGGTCGACCATCAACTGAGCGATCGACCGAGCGTCATGGCGCATCAGTCGAGCGTGATGTTCGCCTTGCGGATGACGTCGCCCCAGCGCTTCTGCTCGGCGGTGATGAAGTCGCGGAACTGTGCGGCCGAGGTGTAGGCGGGCTCGGTGCCCTGGCCGCTCAGGCGCGCCTTCAGCGCGGGATCGGCGAGCGCCTTGCCGATCTCGGCGTTGAGCTGCTCGACGATCGCAGGCGGCGTTCCCGCCGGGGCGAGCACGCCCTGCCAGCCGTAGATCACGAAGTCCGGCAGTCCCGCCTCTTTCGCCGTCATGAGGTCGGGCGACGCCGCCGCGCGCGCCTCGCCCGTCATCGCCAGCGCACGCACCGTTCCAGCGGTCACGAACGGCTGCACCACGTTGGCTCCGTCGATGACGAGCTGGATGCGGCCGCCCACGAGGTCCGCCATCGCCGGCGCGCTGCCCTTGTACGGAACGTGCTGGATCTTCGTACCGGTCTGCATCTGGAAGAGCTCGCCCGCGAGGTGATTGATGTTGCCGGTGCCCCCGGAACCGAAGTTGAGCGCGCCCGGCTTGCTCTTCGCGAGCGCGATGAACTCGGCCATGGTCTTCGCCGGCAATGCGGCGGGCACGGCGGCGACGAGCGGGGTCACGACGACGCGTGCCACCGGCACGAAGTCCTTCGCGGGATCGAAGGAGAGCTTGGGGTAGAGCGCGGGATTCGCGCTCAGCATCCCGAGGTTGCCCATGAGGAGGGTGTAGCCGTCGGGTTTCGCGCGGGCGACGTACTCCATCGCGATGTTGCCCGCCGCGCCCGCCTTGTTGTCGACGATCACCTGCTGGCCGAGCTGTTGGGAAAGCTTGTCGGCGAGCTGGCGCGCGACGATGTCGACACCGCCGCCCGGCGGGAACCCCACGACGAGCTGGATGGGGTGCGTGGGATACGACTGCGCCTGGGCCGTGCCGAAGGCGAGGGCGGCGCAGGCCGCGAGAATGGTGCGTGCTGCGAATCTCATCGATGCTCCTTGGGAGAATGGCTCGATCGGGTGGATGGGCGCCGGCGCGGTGCCAGGCGCTTCAGGGAAAGAGTGACGTCGGCCATGCGCGCGTCGCGCTCCAGGCTGTCGACGATGTGATCGCGCAACGCGACGGCAGCTGCGTCGCGATCGCCGCGGCGCAGCTGCGCGCAGGATGGCGTCGTGCTCGGCGACGACGCGTGCCTGGCTGGGAATGCCACGGCCGAGGAAGATGCGCGAGAACTGTGGGGCCGCGTAGAGGCGCGCGTGCAGGTCGGAGAGGGTCGCGTTGCGGGCGAGTGCGATGAGGCGCGAATGGAACGCCCAGTTGAGCTCGGAGAAGCGCCGCACGCCAGCCGTGTCCTTGCCGAAGCGCGTGCTGCGGATCCGGGCGTTGATCGCCTCGGCTTCGTCGAGGAGGCGCGGATCGATCGGGCCCAGGATGTATTCCAGGGCGTTCGACTCGACCACGATGCGCGCGACGGCCCAGTCGGTGTAGTCCTTCGCCGTGGGCAGCGCCGGGACGCGGTAGCCGATGTTGTCGTTGAAGAGCAGCAGACCTTCGGCAGCGAGTCGCGCGAGCGCCTCGCGCACCGGCGTCGCGCTGACGCCAAGCTTCTTGGCGGTCTCGGCGATGTTGATGCTCGTCCCGCACGGATACGCGCCGCCGGCGATGCCCGCCGCGCACTTCGGCGTGCACCTGCGCGACGAGGCTGCGGGCGCGCACGGGATGCTCCGCGCTCACCGGCAATGCTCCGGCCGTGCTGCCACGCTCATGCGGATACGGTCCCGGCCAGCCCGTAGCGCTCGAAGACCTCGGCCGGCGCCTCGTGCTCGCGCAGCAGGCGCACGATCGCGCTGCGGATGCGCGCCTCCTCGCCGGGACGGTCGACGGGCGCACGCTGCTCCGGGTCGCTGTCGAGGTCGAACAGCACCGTGCGCGGGTCGAGCAACGGATAGCGGCGGACCATGTTGGCGCGCGCGTCGGGATGCACCGGCAGCCGCCACACCGGGTAACCGCGCGTGAACTGCAGCGTGTCGATCGTGTCGGCGCCCTCGAACTCGATCTCCTCGAAGTACGTGCGCATGTGCATCGGCATCAGCGTGTACTGGAACAACCCCTCGTGGAACGGTTCGCGCGGATAGAGGAAGTAGACGAAGCGGCCATCCGTGAAGTTGATGGCGGCGCCGAACTGGCCGAACACGCATCCACGCTCCGCGCGCGACGGATCGTCGGCGCGCAGGGCGGGCAGCGAGGCTCGCGCCCGTCATCTCGGCGGGCCGCGGCTGGCCGAAGATGTCGAGCAGCGTCGGCCCCAGATCGATGGTCTGCGTAAGGGTCGCGGCGTGGCGGGGCGCGATGCCTTCGCGCGCCGGCGGCGCAACGAGCAGCGGGATGTTCGCGACCTCGTTGTAGAACGGCGGGCGATTCTTGCCGAGAAACTCCTTCTCGCCCAGCAGCAGGCCGTGGTCGGTCGATACGATCAGGTAGGTGTCGCGCCAGAGGTCGTTGGCATCGAACGCGTCGAGCAGGGTGCCGAGATAATGGTCGCACGCTGCCACCAGCGCGTAATAGTTGTTGCGCAGCGCCTTCACGCAGCTCCGGATCGATGTCCACGCGGCCGTAGCTCGGCCAGTCGAAGATCTTGCCGGCGAGCGCCTCGCCGGCATCCTTCATGAAGCGCTCCGGGGCGAAGAACGGCTCGTGCGGATCGAAGCATTCGAGGTGCAGCAGCCACTGGTCGTCGCCGTGATGCCGCGCCAGGAACTCGCCGGCCGACGCGAAGCACTGCGCGAGGGGGAACGTTCCGGTGGCCTCGAGATACTCGCGATTGACGTAGTACGGCAGCTTGGAATTGATGTCGGTCGAGAAGTCGTGCTGCAGCTCGTGGAAGCGCTCGCGATGGCGCGAGACGTCATGGCCGAGCGCCGGGCGCCACTTGTCCTTCTCCTGGCCGCGGATGAACTCCCACGACGAGTACCGTCCATGGAAACCGGTTCCGCCGTCCTCGAAGTAGTGGTAGTGGTCGGTGATGAGGTGCGTGTAGATGCCCTTGTCGCGCAGGATCTCGGCGACGGAATGATCGAATGGCTCCAGCGGTCCCCAGCCCCGATGGAGGAAATTGAGACGACCGGTCTGGATGTCGCGGCGCGCCGGCATGCACGGCAGGCTGCCCACGTAATGGCGATCGAACGCGACCGAGCGCGCCGCCAGCCGGTCGAAGTTCGGCGTGCGCGGCGCGGCCGGGTTGTAGCACGACAGCGCGTGCCGGTTCAGCGAATCGAAGAGGAGGAATACGGCTTTCATGGGCACGCGGAGGTGGGACCGGGCGCAATCATATACGATATACGATCGCTTCGCGGGTCAGGCTTCAGCCTGACGTTTTGGGGTTGTTCGGCTGAAGCCGAACCTACAGGAACGCGCAGCCTGACACGCGGAAGCACCGTAGGTCAGGCTTCAGCCTGACGATCTCGGGGATGTTCGGCTGAAGCCGAACCTACAGGGACGCGCAGCCTGACATGCGGAAGCACTGTAGGTCAGGCTTCA
>CAVTHT010000003.1:0-132714 GCA_963734575.1 uncultured beta proteobacterium
ATATCCGTGCCGGCCGCTTCCCGGCTGCGGAGACGAATGGCGTGCGCTACTTGAAAACCCCGGTGAGATTCAGGAATGGCGCGCAAGCTGCGGCCTGATCGCAAGCCGGATCGACCGCGAGCCTGCGGCGCACGGTCCGCCGCAGCTTGGAGAGCACCCGATGCAAGAGCACGCCAAGTCACAAGCAACCGCCAAGATGATCGAGGACGCGCTGGCCGAGCGGTTCGGCGAGACGTGCCCGGTCGATGCCGATCTCCAGGGCTGGATGAGCTGGCGCGGATCGCCGGCCATCGCGTGCACCTGCGCTTTCTGCCGCGGCGGTGACGCCCGGAACATTCTCGGCCGCCACGATTGCGGCTTCGCGCTGGGCATCGCTCCGTCGGGACGATACGTGTTCGCATATCCTGCCGAGCCGCGTCGCCAAGCCGAGCGTGCCGTCAAACCCGCGCCGATCTCGACTGTGAACATCCCAGAATTGATGGCAAGCGCGAGCCAGAGCACGTGCCGATCCTCAGCGTCACGCTGGTGACACTTTGTCAGGGCATGATGTCGAACATTGTCGATTGGCATCAATTTATGCGACGCTCGCATTCTGCGCGGCCCAGAGGCGATCGCGGGCGATCAGTAAACCAGCCTTGTCGAGGGCGCCGACACATTCGTGAAGGTCGCGATAGGAGGCTCACCGTGGAAGACGATTTCTGTTTGGGCTTTGCATAGGGTTCCATCTTGGGCGTCTATCTCAAGTTCAACCCGGGCCGATCGACTGGCGACATCGGTCGCTCAAACGCCGGTTGGGCTACTCAAGATGCCCAATGTCTTGGCCACGCAGCGCCTCGTCCTTCCAGGCAAGGCGGCAAAGTACTAAGATTCACGTCAATTCGGGAGTGATCCGAGGAATTGCAATCATCCACGGGAGGCGCCAATGGCCTACACGCTCAATGAATTCTGCGCCGACACCAGCGCGATCCTCAAAGCCGACCCGCTTGCAAAGGCGCTGCCGGAGATCGCCGACCGGCTGTCGAGGCTTCTGAAGAACCCCGCTTTCGTCGCAGAGACTTTCACCGACCATACGCCGGTGGGCAAGCGCGAGCTGTATCACGACCCGGAGACCGACTTTTATGTCCTTGCGCACGTCCAAGAAGGCGGCAAGACTGGCAAGCCGCACAGCCACGGCACCTCATGGGCGATCTACGGCAACGCGCGCGAGCTGACCGAGATGACCGAATGGCGGCGCGTCAATCCGGAGAGCGAGCCCCATGCCGAGCTCGTCGCGGCAAGCAAATATGCCATGGGTCCCGGCCAGACGCGAGGGTACGGCCCCGGCGTCATGCATTCCACCTGTCACCCCAAGAAGGCCTGGGTCGTTCGTGTGACGGGCACCGATCTCGATAAACTGCCGCGCTATCACTTCCGCAAGCAGGACAAGATTCTCGAAAAGGCGTAAGTGGCTCACGCTGCGATGAGCCGGTTCGCTCCGCCCTACTCCTGATATGAGGAAGCGGCAAAGCCCGCCATCTCGACGCGCGGGGCAAGCACTTGCTTCGCGACGCGTCTCTTCGCGACGCTCCTCGGCATGAGGCCGGCTCAGGTTGCGTGGCGCCTCACGTCTCGTATGTCGACGGGTGGAACAGCTGCTCAACCGGATACCGAGATGAAATCAGCCGCTGGTCGTGCGAATAGCCGATGAACTGCTCGGGTTCTTGCGATTGGCCGCGAGACCGTTAGGCCACGGATCGTCGCCGAAGTCCGATCCGCTCCTGCTCGTAGAGCATGCGCCCGTCGACCATGAGCGAGTAGTTGGAGTCGTTTCGGACGGATCGCGATCTCTGGCTTGACCGTCTGGTGCTCAATCCGATCCTCGATGAACGCGATGCTCGGCTCATGAGCCGGAGCCAGAATAGGGGTGATCGTTGTGTCGCAGCAGAGAAAATGGCACCCGTCGCGAAGCCGGTCGGGAACGGCTGGCCCGCGCGATGTCGGGGCCAGCTCACGCTCTTGCCAACGAACCGCGATTCTTCGGACGCGATCAGCTGCTGTAGTTCTTCTTCAAATACTCGCCGATGATCTTGGCATCGGCGTCGTCGATCGGCGCACCGAATGCCCTGATCATCTTGGCGACAGTGGCATCCCAGGCTGTCGCGCCGAGGAACGGCGAGTTCATCTGGATGTAGTCGAGGCTGTGGCAGGCGGCGCAGTTGGTCTCGACCTTTTCGACGCCCGGCGCCTTCTTCAGCGCAATAGGCTTCTCCCCGGCGGCCGCGGGGACGGCGATCAACGCGGCGAGCACGGCGATGGCGATGGCGACGGTGCGCATGATGTTCTCCTCAGGCCACGTTGAATGAGACAGTCTGGATGACGTTGTGGTGATAGCCGGCCGGATTCAGGATCAGCTCGGTGGTCTGGCCCTGGCCGATGGCATTGGTCGCGCGAGCCATGACGCTCTGTTTGCCTCGTCCTTTCGGTGCGTACGTGAAGCTGAACGTCCGGAAGGCGAAGCGGCCGAGATCCTGGCCGAGCGTTGCGGAAGCCCAGGTCTTGCCGTCGTCGGTCGATATTTCGACCGCGCGAATCCCGTAGCCACCGTCCCAGGCGATGCCGCCGACGGTGACGGTCGAGCCGGCCTTCACCTGCGCACCATCGACGGGGCTGGTGATCAACGAGTTCACCACCATTTCGGTGATCGGGGTATTGGCGGCCGTGTCCTGCGTCGTGAATCGGAGACCAGCGGAAACTTGCCCAGCGGGATGCGATAGGCCGGGTTCATCCAGAACCCGCTTTCCGGCTTCGTCACCGCCTTCATCGAGGTGACGTGCTTGATCCAATAGGTGCCGGTCCAGCCCGGAACGACGATGCGCGCGGGGAAGCCGTTGAAGTGCGGCAGCGGCTGCCCATTCATCTCGTACGCGATCAGCGTCGTATCCTCCATCGCCTTCCACACCGGAATGCTCTTGATGAAGTCGGGAGTCTTGTCGGTGATCGGCCCGTCCGCTCCGTCCAATACGATCTCGATCGCCTCTTTCTTCACTCCGATTTTGTCGAGCACGTCCTTGAGCCTGACGCCTTTCCAACGCGCGCAGCCCATGGCGCCGTAGCCCCATTCCACTCCCGCCACGTGGGGTTGGAACAGGCCGCGGCGGTTGCCCGAGCACTGGTTCACGGCCACGACCTCGAACGCCGGCATCCTCTTGAGATCGTCGAGGTTCAATTCGACTTCTCCGTTTGCGCCTTCGCCCCCGGCCGTGACCTTCCAGGTCTTCGCGTCGACCTCCGGAATGTTCGAGAGGTGGTAGCGGACGAAGAATGCGTCGTTGGGCGTGATCGCAGTGCGGAAATACTTCGATCGGTGTTTCGTAATTCGGCGGCCGATAGCTCAGCTTGATCAGTGGCTTCTTGCCGGGCAAGGCGTCGAGCACGGCGGAGGCGCGGGTTCCCTCGGAGAGCGCGGCGGGAAGGCTCAGGCCCTGTGACTTCGCCTCGAGGAGCTGCGGAAAGCCGCCGCCTCCCGATGCGGCGCAGGGCGGCTACCCCGGTCCCGCGCAGAAAGCGCCGGCGGGTCACCGCGGGTTCCGGGCTCGAGATGCCGGATCGGCGTGCATTCGGTCTTTCCGTCTATGGATCGGCCGGTCTGTCGGGCTCGACATCGTTTCTCTCCCTTGGCTCTTGCCTGCCCTTGCCGCTCGCGGCGGCGGGCGTTCGCGCCGCGGCCGTCGCCGCAGCGCTGGAGACAGAAGAAACGGGTGAGTCCGCCGATTTATTCCAAGGTCAGCCGGTGCAGGGAGGCGCGAGCGCGCGCGCCTCACGCAGGCGGCGCCCGACCGCGTCCGGCGTGCGCCCGTCACGGGTCTCCAGCTCGGCCGCCTCGGCGATCACGGCGAAGCGCCAGCCCGGCATGCCGTGAGCCACCAACTCATAGGCGAGATCACCGATCTGCCAGCCGTGACGGCTGGTCCCGGCGCTCGCCGGCAGGCTCGTCCCGATCGGACGTACGCTCAGATCAAGCTGGCAGCCATGCGGGCCGCGATACGACACGACCAGGACGCGGACGTCCCCCATCCGCTCGACCTTCACGTCTTCGACGGTCAGTCCGGCCAGGTCGAGATTGGGAATGACAGGACTGGCGGGCAGGCGCGGCCAGCATGACGACGGCATCGCGTGCCATGAGCGCAGCCGGCTTGCGTTCCCATGAGCAAGTCGACGCCGACGTACCACGCCATGAGGCGCAGGCGGCAAGCGCGGCGAGGCCGAGGCCGACCGCTGCTCCGCGAGGCCTGTGCCGCGGTACGGTGATGGTCAGACCCGGAACGCTATCGGCGCTTCTCCCGATACACGCCTTGAGGCGCGCAAGAGTAGCATGCGCCCGCGCGAAGATCCCGGTCAGCTGCAATCCGCGCGGCAACTTCTGCGCGCTCGGAGGGAGCCAGCTCGCCGTCGACGAAGGCGTTGAGACGCTCGATGTCGGGCCGCGGCCTGCTGTCAGGTTCCATGATTCGACTTCAGTGGCCGGACCGCGCTGGATTTCGATTTCGGCCAGCAGCGCGGTGCGCGCACGGGATATGCGGCTCATAACGGTTCCGATGGGAATGTCCAGCATGCCTGCCGCCTCTGCGTAGCTGAAGCCGGCAATATCGATGATCGCGATGATTTCGCGCTGCGACGCCTCGAGCGCGGCGAGACCCTGTTCCACGGTGATTTTCGCGATGCGGGAATCGTCGAAATGCCAGAGGTCTGCCTCGCGAACGGGCAGGTCCGTCGGACGCGCGGAATGAAGTCGCCGCAGCTCGTCGATTGCCGCATTTCGGACGATCCGGAACATCCAGGCGCGGTAGGCGGGATCATCCTCGGGGACGCGGCGAGCCGCGATCGCGCGGGCAGCCGCCTCCTGCACCAGGTCGCGCGCCAAGTCGACGTCACCGACGATTGTGCGCGCGAAGGCAACGAGTCGCGGCAGTAGCATCGGCAAGGCGGCATGTGGGTTGCGTGCCACGGGGTCCTCAAAGGGCAACAGCTCACTCTCAACATCAGTATCCGATCAGAGCTGACGTAGCGCAACTGTGCTGATGGACAGTAGAAATGTTAATCCTTGGCCGCATCACACACGGCCCAACAAGGACGCGGCAGCGGCGTCCAGTCCGGTGCCCGTGCTGAAGATAGTCAGATTTTGAGGAAATCAGATCGGCAGCGTGACGGAGGCACGCAGACCGCCCTTTGGCCGGTTTGAGAGCGTGACTTGTCCGCCGTGCGCCTGGACGACCGAGAGCGCGATCGCCAATCCAAGGCCGATCCCTCCGGTCTCGCGATTTCTCGAGCCTTCCACGCGGTAGAAGGGCTGAAACACCCGCGCCAGCTCGTCCTCGGGAATTCCCGGTCCTTCATCGTCGATCGTGATCTCGATCGCCTGCGGTGCCGAGCGGATTGCTGCTCGCGCCCGCTTGCCGTATTTCACCGCGTTGTCGAGCAGGTTGGTGACCGCGCGTTTCAAGGCGGCCGGCTGGCATTCGTAGAGTAGCGGCTCCGCCGGCTCCATCGAGACCGGCAATCCCGCATCGGCCATATCGTCGACAGCGCTGGCAAGGAGCGCAGTGAGATCGGTTCGGCGCCGCGGCTCGGCTCTCGCCTCGTCCCGGACGAACTGCAGCGTGGCGGCGACCATGGAGTCCATCTCGGCGATGGTGGCCAGCATCTTCTCGCGTTCGGGCACGTTCTCGACGGTTTCGGCGCGCAGCCGCAGCAGCGTCAGGGCGTGCGCAGGTCGTGCGAGATCGCTGCCAACATGCGCGTCCGGTTTTCGATCAGGCCGCGCAGCCGAGCTTGCATGGTGTTGAACGCGCGCGAGGCTTGTCGGGTCTCGATCGTGCCGGTCTCCGCCATAGGCGGAGCATTCAAGTCGTTGCCGAGCCGTTCGGCCGCGGCCGATAGCGAGGCAAGCGGCGCGGTCACGCGCCGCACGGCCCACACCGACACGGCGAGAATGATGACCGCCATGAGACCCATCGACAGCAGGAATTGGCGCGAGAACGACGGGCCGCCTTCGGGCAGGGCGGTCGCGAACGATAGCCACTGGCCATCCGGCAAGGGCACCGCGACCTGCAAATCGCGGAAGCCGCCGAAGGGACCGAAGCCGTGCATCATCGGACCACCCCCCATCATCGGTCCACCTCCCATCATCGGGTGCCAGCCTCCGAACGGGGGCGTGTGCGGGAGGGACGCGGACGCGCGCGGCTGCCGCGCCGATCCGAGTGACAGCTGGTCGACGAGGAAATCCTTGATCGCCTGTGCGACTGGCGAGTCGTCGTCCAAGGACAAACTCGGCGGAGGCTCCGGCGAAAGCGAGACGCGAAAGCTCTGGTCGCTCAATGCGGCAACCATCCGCTCGCGTCGTTCGCGCGGTGTCTCCTGCACGAGGCGGGTCGCAGATCGGCTATGCGTTGCGCAGCGGCGAAGCCGCCGACGGCGCGTACCCCGCCTGCTCGCGATCCATGGTGTAGATCCACGATCCCGCCGCATGCGACAGGAAGAACCCCGCGAGCAGGATGAGTAGGGTCTGGCCGAAAGGACTTTTGGAGAAGAAACCGGCTCATGCGCGGCTCACTTCGGGCGTGAACATGTAGCCGCCGCCCCACACCGTCTTGATGATTTTCGAATCCGGGATGGGTCCCGGCATGATGCAGCAGATGGGGCGTATGCAGCACATGGGCCGCGGCGGCATGATGGGCATGGGACCGGGAATGATGGGCATGAACCATGATTCCGAGACAATGGCTCAAATGGGCGTCATCCACGAATTGATCGCCAACCACGACCGCGTCAAGCGCACCGTGACGAACCTGCCCGACGGCATCCGCACCGTCACCGAATCGGACGATCCGCGGATTGCGGAATACTCATCAACGCCCACGTCGCGACCATGGGTGAACGGGTCAGTGCAGGAAGCGATCCTGGGTCTGCCGATCGAGAGCCCGGCGCTGCACTCGATCTTTCGCGACAAGGACAAAATCAGCAGCACTTATGAGACGACGGAGAAGGGCATGTCGTCGTCCAAACCTCGAACGATCCGAGCACCGTTGCCGTTCTCCAGCGACACGCCGCGGAAGTGACCGATCTGGTCCAAGGCGGCATGTCGGCCCTGCACACATCCATGATGCAGAACAGCGGCATGATTCACGGGCCGATGATGGGGGGCGCGCGCCGACCAGATGATGCACGGATGGAGGAGCGCCGCGCGCGCCACACTCGCAATACGATGCTCACATTTGCTAGGCTACTTTCCGGCGCACCAACTTTGCGCCGGAGGGTAGCTATAGGGGATAATCGACATGAAACGATCGGCAACAATGGCCGCGTCCTTACCTCCTCCCCCGAAGGCAATGACCCCGCACACATTGCGGGCCGCCGTTGGTCCGACCACGGTCCCCACTTGCGTAGTCCAGAACGGAAGGCATTCATGAAATCAGTACTCTTTGCCATGCTCGCATTCTTGGCGGCAGCGGGGGACGCCAGCCAGGCTCAAGACGCCCGCGAGCTCGTCCGCCTGCCGGAGCCCATGCAGGAGCACATGCTCGGCAACATGCGCGATCATCTCGCGGCATTGAACGAGATCATCGGCGATGTGGCGGACGGCAAGTTGATGAGGCCGCCAGGGTCTCCGAAAAGCGGCTGGGAATAAGCTCGCTCGGCCTGCACGGGGCCGCCCACATGGCGCCGTTCATGCCGAAGCCGATGCAGGACATCGGAACCGGCATGCATCGCGCGGCAAGCCGCTTGGCGATCGTCCTGCAGGACACCTCGGTGTCGCCGACGTTCGACACGATGCGCGACGTCAGCCGGGCCCTCCATCGAGGTCACGGCGACCTGCGCGGCGTGCCACGCGAGCTATCGAATCCGCTGAGGTCGATCAGAGCTTTCTCGAGGCGCTGGATCACGATCAACTTTGTTTCATCAAGTGCGGCGGCCGGAATTAGGAGGCCTCGACCTTGAACGCCGCCATGACCGGCAGCTTGATCTGATCGAGGATCAGCGCGAAGCCGGCCGCGGCGACAAAGACCGCCGCGCAGGACGCGCCACGGCAGCGGCGCCATCAGGATGCCCGACAGCGCCAGCGCCGAGACGATGGCGATATCCGCGCGCGGATGACGCCAGAACCCAATTGCCCGGCCTGGAGCGCCACATGCGACGCCGTTCGCGCAGCACATACAGCACGGCCTGATTTCCGAACACGAGCGTGACGAACGCCAGCGTCTGCAGCTCCCGGCGCCGAGCCCGAGCTGGAACTTTCCGAACGCCAGCACCGCGGTGGAGAAGGCGAGCTTGCACGCGCCGAGGACGATCGCGGCGGCGGTGATGTTGCGCATGCGCCAGACGCTGGGCGACGGCGCAGGGCTGGCGCGGTCGGTGGTGAGCGACATGCTGAGAAAGTCGTTGGTCACGAACAGCAGGACCATCAGCACCGGCGTCATGACCGCATGACCGGTCAGGACGAGCCCGATCGCCAGGAACAGGACGATCTCGATCTTCTTGACCAGCATGTTGAACGTGTAGGTCAGCAGCCGCTGGAATCCGATGCGGCCTTCGCGGACGGCGAAGACGATGCCGGCGAGTCCCGGCTCGGTCAGGACCATGCCGGCCGCGGCCTTGGCGACATCGGTTGCCGAGGAGACGGCGATGCCGATCTGCGCCTGGCGCAGCGCCGGCGCGTCGTTGGTGCCGTCGCCGCACATGCCGACCACGTGGCCGTGGCTCTGCAAGCGCCTTCACCAGCCGGTACTTCTCCTCCGGCACGACGCGGGCAAAGACGCCGAATTCGATCGGCGCTCAGCTCGTCGGACAAGCTGCTCCGGCGGACAGACGGCGCCGGCGATGCCGACCTTGCGGGCGATCGCCGCCGCCGTGACGGCCGAGTCTCCGGTCACCATGACGGTGCGGACGCCCAGGTCGCGCAGCGTCGGCGATGAGCTGGCGCCGAATCCTCGCGCGGCGGATCGCTGAGCGCGATCAGGCCGGCGAGCCGCAGCGACGTCGGCGGCCCGACGGCAACGGCGATGACCCGATGCCCCTGCCCGGCAAGATCGTCCACCAGGCGCCGGCGCATCCGCCGGCACCTCCGCCACCTTGGCGATCACCTCGAACGCGCCCTTGACGATGCGAAGCTCGCTGTCCGTCGCGATCGACGGCGAAGGCTTCCGACGGTCTTGGTCGCCGGATCGAAGGGAACGAACCGCACCAGCCGTTCGGCCGCGTCGCCTGACCGGCTGCCTTGCCGCGGCCGCCCGAATGGCGGCGTCGATCGGGTCCTGATCGGCCTCGGAGCTCGCCAGCGCCGCGAGCGCCAGCACGCGCTCGCGATCGAACCCCGGCATGGCCGACGACATCGACGACCTCCAGCGCATTGCGCGTCAGCGTGCCGGTCTTGTCGGCACACAGAACATCCATGGCGGCGGCCTCGTGCGCGGCCGACAGGCGGGTCAGCAGAACGCCGCGCCGGGCCAGGATCTGCGCGCCGAACGCGGCCGACAGCGTGAACGTCGCCGGCAGCGCCACCGGGATCGTGGCCAGCAGCGCCGTGAGGGCGAGCCGGATCAGGTCGGCGGACGGCAGCGCCATGACATAGGCATAGGCGATGATGAGAACCGCGACCGTGCCGTTGACGATGGCGAGGTTGCGCGTCGCCGCAAAAATGGCGGCCTGCTCGGTGCTGGCGGCGTGGGCGACGCGCACCAGCTCGGCCGCGCGCCCGAAATAGGTCTTCGCGCCGGTCGCCGTCACTTCGGCGATCGCCTGGCCGCGGCGCACCAGCGAGCCCGCGTAGACCTGGCTGCCGGGACTCGGCATCGACCGGAACGGACTCGCCGGTGAGCATCGACTGATCGACCATCACCGATCCCGACACGATGCGTCGCGTCGGCGGGAACCAGGGCGCCGAGCGGCAGCCTGATCGCGTCGCCGGGCACCAGTTCCGACGCCGGCAAGCCTGACCCATTCGCCGTCGCGGCGGACCAGGGCCGTCGGCGCAAGCCGCTTCTTGAGCGCCGCCAGCGCCGCGCCGGCCCGGCCTTCCTGAAGGAAGCCGAGCGTCGCGTTGAAGAGCAGCAGGCCGGCGATCACCGCGGCTTCGACATATTCGCCCAGCCCGATCTGCAGAACGATCGCGGCCTCGAGCATCCACGGCACCGGCGACCAGAATTTCGCGGCGAACCTGCGCCAGCGCGGCGGCGCCTTTTCGGTGACGGAGTTCGGGCCGAATTCGGCGAGCCGCCGGCGCGCTTCGGCACTCGTCAGGCCTGCCGATAGCGCGGCCGCAACCGGGCGATCCTGAACATCAACGGCCGGTTTGCCTGCCATCTCGCGATAAGTCCTGCGGGTGCTCAAGGGTTGCCACCAGCAGCATGGTCACTGGTCGCACAATACCTATGCGCCGCGCCTTTCCACCCGTAGTTGACCTACGTCAACGACGAGACCGGCTCGAACACTACTTTGAAAGATCAATCTCGGATTGGCGTGAAACCCGTGAGCCGCAGAAGCCTGTTGCGATCGCCGTTGCTCTCGCTCTGATCGCCGGCGCTTGGCACGGCCGCATGGGCGATGTTCCTGCGCCCGATCAAGGTTCAGGTTGCAAATGTCGAGCGCGACGTGCCCGTGCAGGTGTTCGGCCTCGGCACGGTCGAGGCGCGCGTCACATCCAAGGTGGGATTCAAGGTTTCCGGAGTGCTCGTCGATCTGCGCGCCGATGTCGGCGATCGCGTCGCGAAGGGCGCGGTTCTCGCCCGCCTCGACGACCGCGAGCAGAGCGCGCGCGTGCGGCGCGCCCAGGCCACCGTCGAACAGGCCGAGGCCAACCTGCAGAAGGCCACGGCCAGCCTCGAAAAGGCGCAGGCGAACTATGACAATGCCAAGACCATCAATGAGCGTCGACGTCGAGCATCGACAGCGCCGCATCCGCGACGGGCCGCGAGATCGCGCCGTCGGCGCGCACCTGTGCATAGTCGCGCACGCGACGCAGCAGGCGGTTGGCGATGCGCGGCGTGCCGCGCGAGCGGCGGGCGATCTCCAGGGCGCCTTGCGGGTCCACCGCGATGTTGAGGAGGCCCGCGGAGCGCGTGACGATGCGGCACAGCTCCTCGGCGGTATAGAACTCGAGCCGTGCGACGATCCCGAACCGGTCGCGCAGCGGGTTGGTGAGCATCCCGGCGCGCGTGGTGGCGCCGATGAGCGTGAAGGGCGGCAGGTCGAGCTTCACGCTGCGCGCTGCGGGGCCTTCGCCGATCATGATGTCGATCTGGAAGTCCTCGATCGCGGGATACAGGATTTCCTCGACCACCGGCGACAGGCGGTGGATCTCGTCGATGAACAGCACGTCGTTGGGCTCGAGGTTGGTCAGAAGCGCGGCGAGGTCGCCCGCACGCTCGAGCACCGGACCCGACGTCTGGCGCAGGTTCACGCCAAGCTCGTGCGCGATGATGTGCGATAGCGTGGTCTTGCCGAGTCCGGGCGGCCCGAACAGCAGCACGTGGTCGAGCGCTTCCTTGCGCTGCCGCGCCGCCTGCACGAAGATCGAGAGCTGCGCGCGGATCTTCTCCTGGCCGACGTATTCCTCGAGGGCGCGCGGCCGCAGCGCCCGCTCGACGACCTCCTCCTGCGGACCCGCAGCCTTGGGCCCGACGACGCGATTGAGCTGGTCGTTCTCGATCATGCCTTGGCGAGGAGCTTCAGTGCCTGCCGGATGCCGTCGCTCACGGCGAGTCCCTCAGGCAGTTGCTTCACGACCGCAACGGCCTCGCGATCGCTGTAACCCAGCGCGAGCAGCGCATGCGTGATGTCCGCCGATGCCGGCGGCGCACGGTTCACGCCGACCGCGGTGCCGAGATCGACGCCGAGCTTGTCCTTGAGCTCGAGCAGCAGGCGCTCGGCGGTCTTCTTGCCGATTCCCGGAATCTTGGTGAGGCGACCCGTCTCCTGCAGCGTGACCGCCTGGGCGAGCTCCGCGACCGAGAGGCCGGACAGCACCGCCAGCGCGATGCGCGCGCCCACACCGGTGATCTTGAGCAGCTGGCGAAACGCGCGGCGCTCGGTGTCGCTCCCGAAACCGTACAGCAGGTGCGCGTCTTCGCGCACGACGAGATGCGTGAACAGCACGACGCGCTCGCCCGTCTGCGGCAGGTTGTAGAACGTGCTCATCGGCACGTCCACCTCGTAGGCGATGCCCTGCACGTCGACCAGCACCTGGGGCGGATTCTTCTCGAGGAGGACGCCGGAAAGACGGCCGATCATTGGTCACATGCCATGTTCGCGGGATTATCGCACGCGACGCGCCCGGGCCGCCCGGGCGGTCACCCTGCGCAGCAGCGCTCGAAGTGCAGCCGCACGTCGTGCAGCGACGACAGCACCAGGAGGTTCGCGCCGACGAGGTCGGGCGTTGGCGCATGCAGGTCGGGCACCATGATCGGCGTGATGCCACCCGCCAGCGCGGCCCGCACGCCGGGCTCGGAATCCTCGAGCACGATGCAATCGCCGGGCGCGATGCCAAGGCGCGCCGCAGCCTCGACGAAGATGTCGGGCGCGGGCTTGCCGCGTTCCACTTCGTCGCCGCCGACCAGCGCGTCGAAACGCTCGACGATGCGCGTGAGCTCGAGCTTGGCGATGGCGCGCGAACGGCGCGTCGACGTCGCGACCGCCTTCGGGATGCGCCGCGTGTCGAGCCAGTCGAGCAGCTCCAGAAGTCCCGCCTTGAGCGCGATCCCTTCCCGCTCGACGATGCTGTCGTACGCCGCGTGCCAGCTGCGCATGAGCGCATCGACCGGATAGGCGGATCCGTGATGCTCGCGGATCAGGCGCTCGCAATCGGGGAAGTTGCGTCCGATCAGGCGGTGCGTGACGGCGTGATCGAAGTGCACGCCGAGCGTTTGCGCGGCGTCGGTCCACGCTCGCGCGGCCAGGGGCTCGGTGTCGAGCATGAGCCCGTCCATGTCGAAGATGACGGCGGCGGGCAGTGCCGCTGCTGCACGCGCGTGGGCCATCGCTTCGTGCTGCTGCATCCGGCGATCAGAGCAGCCGGCCGGCGCGCACGCGGTAGCCCGACTCGCGAAGGGATCCGAGCGCGCTCGCGCCATGCGCGTGGCAGATGGCGCACGCCAGCGCATCCGCCGCATCGGGCGACGGTGCGCCCGGCAGGTTGAGCAGGCGCCGCACCATTTCCTGCACCTGCTCCTTCGCCGCCTTGCCGTGACCCACCACGGCCTGCTTCACCTGCAGCGCGGTGTACTCGGCGACGGGCAGCGCCGCGAGCACGGCGGCCGAGATGGCGGCGCCGCGCGCCTGCCCGAGGAGCAGCGTCGATTGCGGATTCACGTTCACGAACACCTTCTCGATGGCGACCTCCGTCGGCTGCGCGCGCGCGATGACTTCCGCGAGGTCGCGCAGGATCACGCCGAGGCGCTGCGGCAGGTCGCTGCCGGAGCTGCGGATGCAGCCGCAGGTGAGATAGGTGAGGCGCGAGCCGGTCACGCCGATCACGCCGAACCCGGTCACGCGCAAGCCCGGATCGATGCCCAGGATGCGGCGGTCCGACGCGCGATCGATCATCGCGGGACGTCCGCGGTGCAACGATGCCGCACGGGTCGGAGACGCACGTCAGTCCTCCTCGATCGCTGCCGTGGTGTAGACCTCCTGCACGTCGTCGACGGCCTCGATGGCGTCCAGCAGCTTCTGCATGCGCGCGGCATCCTCGCCGGTCATGACGACTTCGGTCGACGGCTTCATCGTCACTTCGGCGAACTCGGGGGTGAAACCCGCAGCGGCGAGCCGATCGCGCACCGACACGAAGTCGTAGGGTCCCGTGATCACCTCGAGGCTGCCGTCGTCGTTGCCGATGACGTCGTCGGCGCCCGCCTCGAGCGCCGCCTCCATGAGCTTGTCTTCATTCGTGCCCGGGGGGAACACGAGCTGGCCGCAGTGCTTGAACAGGAACGCGACGGAGCCGTCGGTGCCGAGATTGCCGCCGTATTTGGAGAACGCATGGCGCACGTCGGCGACCGTACGCGTCCGGTTGTCGGTCATGCAGTCCACCATCACCGCGGCGCCGTTGATGCCGTAGCCTTCGTAGCGCACTTCCTCGTAGTTGATGCCCTCGAGCTCACCGGCGCCGCGCTTGCTCGCCCGCTCGATGGTGTCCTTGGGCATGTTGTTCGCATAGGCCTTGTCGACCGCGAGGCGCAGGCGCGGATTGGCGTTGACGTCACTGCCGCCGAGGCGTGCGGCGACGGTGATCTCCTTGATGAGGCGGGTGAAGATCTTGCCGCGCTTCGCATCGGTCGCCGCCTTGCGATGCTTGATGTTCGCCCATTTGCTGTGGCCAGCCACGTTCGCTCCGGATCTCTTCGTGCAATGACGAAATTATACCGGCGGCATGCAGCCGCCCGCGGTCCTCAGAGGAGCTTCTGCTCCTTGAGGAAGCGCGCGAGGACCGCGAGGCGCACGTCCGCGTCATTGATCTCCAGCATGCTCTGCTTGATGGACAACGGCAGCGGCAGGAGCTCCGCGAGGCGGTAGCCCACCCACGAGGCGTCGTCGAGGCGTCGCGTGGCGGGAAACTGCTGCGGTCCGATGCGCGTCGCGAGGAGCTGCAGGAGCTCCGCAAGCGGAGCGAAGGCCTCCGGCAGCGCGTGTGCGGGCTCGGCGAGAAGCGTCCTGACCGACCCCATGACGAGGCCGTCGCCCTGCACCTCGTGCGCGCTGACCGTGAAGCGCTCCGTGCCTTCGACCTGCACGTGCAGGATGCCGAGCTGGGGCATGTCCCACTCGCGAATGCGCGCGAGGGTGCCGAACGGTGCGAATTGCGGCGCCGACGCCACCACATCCGCGCCGGGCGGAACGACCTCGCTGCCCGCGACGATGCGGCACACGCCGAACGGCGTTTCGTCGCGCAGGCACGCCTTGACCATCTCGACGTAACGCTGCTCGAAGATGCGCAGCGGCAGCACCCCGCCCGGAAACAGCACGGCGTGCAACGGAAACAGCGGGACCCGGAGCTCGCGTGGGACTGCCGGATCGCCTGCCATGGCTTTCAGGCGGGCAAGGTGGGCGGCGGCTCGCCCGCGCCCCAGCGGGGGCCCAGCGCATGCGGCACGTGCAGGTGGTCGAGCACGCGCGCGACGACGAAATCGACGAGGTCGTCGATGCGTGCGGGGGCGCGCATAGAAGCCGGGCGCGGGCGGCACGATCACGGCGCCGGCCTGCGCCAGCGTGAGCATGTTGGCGAGATGGATCGCGGACAACGGCGTCTCGCGCGGCACCAGCACGAGCGGCCGGCGCTCCTTCAGCATCACGTCGGCGGCACGCTCGATGAGGTTGTCGGCGAGGCCATGCGCGATCGCTGCCAGCGTGCCCATGGTGCACGGGCAGATGGCCATGGCGTCGCCAGGATTCGTGCCCGAGGCGATGGGTGCCATCCAGTCTTCACGGCCGTGCACGACGAGCGCGTCGTCGCTCGCGCCGAAGCGCTCGCGCAGCTGGCGCGCGGCCTCGCGTGGCTGCGCCGGCAGGATGAGGTCGCATTCCTGGCGGGCGACGATCTGCGCGGCCTGCGAGTAGAGAAGCTCGACGCGGCAGCCCGCTTCCAGCAGGCATTGCAGGAGGCGCACGCCGTAGGGCATGCCCGACGCACCCGTGAGGGCAAGGGTGATGCGACGCATCAGTCGAGCTCGCGGTGGCGCACCAGCACCTGGTAGCGCGGCGAGAACGCGCGCGCGAGGCGCTCGACGAAATACACGGAACGGTGCCGTCCACCGGTGCAGCCGATGGCCACCGTGAGGTAGTTGCGGTTGTCGCGCGCGTAGTCGGGCAGCCAGCCGGCGACGAACGAATAGATGTCCATGTACATGCGCTCGACTTCGGGAACCGTCTCCAGGAACGCGACGACGTCGGCGTCGCGTCCGGTCAGCGGGGCCAGCGCGGGCTCGTAGTGCGGATTGGGCAGGCAGCGCACGTCGAACACCAGGTCGGCGTCGAGCGGCACGCCGTGCTTGAAGCCGAACGATTCGAACAGCAGCGTGAGGCGCGTGGCGTCGACGCTGACGAAATCCTTGATCCATCGGCGCAGTGCCGCGGCGGGGAGATCGCTGGTGTCGAACACGAAGCCGAGCGAGCGGGCGTCGAGCAGCAGGCTGCGCTCGTATTCGATCGCTTCGGTGAGCGTGCGCGCATCGCTCGAGAACGGGTGCCGGCGGCGGGTTTCCGAGAAGCGCTTGACCAGCGTCTCGGTGCGCGCATCGAGGTACATGAAGCGCACGGTCCAGCCGGCCTCGCGCAGTGCCGCAATGGCGTCCGTGAGCTCGGGCAGCCCGGGTCCCGTCTTGACGTCGAGCGCGATGGCGACGCGATGGCGGCCGGCGTTCGCGAGGTAGCGCGCCGTGTCCAGCAGCATCGGCGGCGGGAGGTTGTTCACGGCGTAGTAGCCGGAATCCTCGAGCGCGCCCAGGGCGACGTTCTTGCCCGAGCCCGACACGCCGCCGATGAGCAGCAGGTCCATGCGTCCTAGCGCCGCGCCACGCTGCGAGCGGCGCCGGCGGCAGGCTCGGGCGACCCGTGCAGCATCATCTCAGCCACTGTCTTCCATCAGCTTCTGCTGGCGGTCGATGAATTCCTGGGTGCTGTCGATGCCGCGCTGGTTGAGCACGAAGTTGCGCACGGCGGCCTCGACCAGCACCGCGAGGTTGCGCCCGGCGGCCACCGGGATCGTCACCTTGCGGATGGGCACGCCCAGGATCTCCTGGTAGGTGGCGTTGACCTGCAGCCGGTCGAGCTCCGAGAACGCCTCGTTGCTGTGGTCCTCGAGGTGCACGACGAGGCGGAGCAGCTTGCGCGGCCGCACCGCGGTCTCGCCGAAGATCGTGCGGATGTTGAGGATGCCGATGCCGCGGACCTCGAGGAAATCGCGCAGCACCCCGGGACAGCGGCCTTCGAGCGTGTCGGGGGAGATGCGGTAGAACTCGACGATGTCGTCGGCGACGAGGCCGTTGCCGCGCGAGATGAGCTCGAGGGCGAGCTCGCTCTTGCCGATGGCGGACGCGCCGGTGATGAGCACGCCCATCTCCAGCACGTCGAGGAACACGCCATGCAGCGTGGCGACCTCCGCGAGCATGCGCGAGAGATAGATGCGCACCACGTCCACGAGATGCGGCGACGGCTGGTTGGAAGAGAAGAGCGCGATATGCTGGCTGTTGCACTTCTCCGCGAGATACGGCGGCACCGGCTCGCCATTCGCCACGACGACGGCGACGAGCTCGAGCGTGAAGAGCCGGTCGATCGACTGCATCAGAAGCGCCGGCGACAGCTCGGCCAGGTAACCGATCTCCGCCGCGCCGAGGATCTGGATGCGGAACGGGTGGATGAAGTTCATGTGGCCGACCTGGCCGATGGTCGGCTTCAGCGCGGACTCGCCCGTCAGCACCTTGTTGCCGCCCTGCCGGCCGGCGAGCCACGTGAGGCCGAGCCGCGCCTGGTTGTCGTCGAAGAGCTTCTGGACGCTGACCTGCCGCAGCATGAAGCTGTCGCCGCTCATTGCTCGTGCTCCCCGAGGTTGCTCGTGTGCGTCGGTACCGAAGTGGCGTTCGCAAAAGCGGGGCGAGCGCCGCCGCGCGCTCGGCCGGCCGGAAGCGAGGCCCCGCTCATCGATGGAATGGGAGCGTGCCGGGGGTGTGCAACGCTCATCGCCGGATCAGCTGGCGGGATGCCAGTCGCGAAACAGGCGATGCAGCGTCTCGGGTGTATCCGCTGCGGCGAGCTGATCGCGGAAGCCGCGGTCGGAGAACATCTGGGCGAGCTCCGACAAGAGCTGCAGGTGCTGCTCCGTGGCATGCTCGGGAACGAGCAGCACGAAGACCTGGCTGACGGGCTTGCCATCCGGAGCGTCGAAGGCGATGGGGGAGGCGAGCCGCGCAAAGGCGCCCTGCGCTTCCTTGAGGCCCTTGATGCGCCCGTGCGGAATGGCGATGCCCTGGCCGAGGCCGGTGGACCCCAGCTTCTCGCGTGCGGCGAGGCTGTCGACCACCGTGTGCCGCGCCAGGCCGTGATTGGTCTCGAACAGCGTGGCGATGGCGTCGAACAGCCGCGCCTTCGATGACGCGTCGAGCCCGAGCAGGACGTTGGCGGCAGGCAGCAGGTCGGCGATCTGACTCATCGGCAGCAAAGATGCGCGCGGCGCGCGCGCAAAGCAAACGGCGGACAGTCAGCGCTCAGTCATCGCCCTGACGGCCCGCCGTGAATGGAAAAGTATATACGCTACTTGGCCCGGCGTCCCCGCCCGGCGGACGTGCTCCTCCGGATCAGGGCGTGCCGGCTGTCGGCGCGGCTGAGGGCGTCTCCTCGCCGGTGGCTTCGTGCTTGATGGCGGCCGCCTCGTGGCGGTGGCCGTTGCGCTTCTCCTTGTGCTTCAGCACCTGGCGGTCGAGCTTGTCCGCCATGACGTCGATCGCCGCGTACATGTCCGTCTCGACGGCCTCGACGTGGATGTCCTTGCCGCGGGTATGCAGGTTGACTTCGATGCGGTGCTGGAGCTTTTCGACCGACAACACCGCGTTCACCTCGATGACGTGATCGAAGTGCCGCTTCACGCGCTCGAGCTTGGCGAGGACGTACTCGCGAATCGCGGGAGTGATAACGAGGTGATTGCCGGTGAGGTTAAGGTTCATCAAACGCTCCTCAGGTCTTTCTGCCGGATTGCGCGAAGCACCGTGCAGCGCGAGGAGCAGCCCCCGAACGGCATGCGTTACAGCGCCTTGCGCAGGTTGACGGGAGGAATCTGCAGGGCCTCCCGGTACTTGGCGATCGTGCGCCGCGCCACCACGATGCCCTGGTCGCCCAGGAGATCGGCGATGCGGCTGTCGGTCAGCGGCGTTTTCGGGTCCTCCGCCCCGATGAGCTGCTTGATCAGTGCGCGGATCGCGGTGGCGGAGCACGCCCCGCCGGTGTCGGTAGCCACGTGGCTGCCGAAGAAATACTTGAGCTCGTACGTGCCGCGCGGCGTCAGCATGTACTTCTGCGTCGTCACGCGCGAGATGGTCGACTCGTGCAGGCCGAGCATGTCGGCGATTTCGCGCAGCACCATCGGCCGCATGGCGACCTCGCCGTGCTCGAAGAACCGGCGCTGCCGCTCGACGATGGCCTGCGCGACGCGCAGGATGGTCTCGAAGCGCTGCTGCACGTTGCGGATCAGCCACTTCGCTTCCTGCAGGTGCGCCGCGAGCTGCTGGTTCGACGACTCGCGGTTGCGCGTCAGGATGTCGGCGTAGATGCGGTTGAGGCGCAGCTTCGGCATCGCGGCTTCGTTGAGCGACGCGACCCACTGCCCGCGCGTCTTGCGCACCACGACGTCCGGAATCACGTAGTTCGCCTCCGCCTTGGCGAACGCGGCGCCCGGACGCGGATTGAGGCTCGTGATCAGGAGGCGCACCGCGCGCACGCCGGCGTCGTCGGTGTGCAGCAGGCGCTTCAGCTTCGCGAAATCGCGCGCGGCGAGGAGCGGCAGGTGGCCGTTGACGACGACGAGGGCCTCGGCGCGGAACGGCGTCGCTTCGGGCAGCGACTTGAGCTGCAGCGCGAGGCATTCCGCGGCATCACGCGCGCCGACGCCCGCGGGCTCGAAGCTCTGCAGGTACTTGAGCGCGATCGAGAGCTCCTCGGGCTCGAGTGCCGCTTCTTCGGGGAAGAGCTCCGCGACCTCCTCGAGCGAGCACGTGAGATAGCCGTCGTCATCGAGAGCGTCGATCAGCGCGCCGACGAGCAGGCGGTCGCGGTCGGGCAGGTTCATCACCGCGAGCTGCGACAGCAGGTGGTCGCGCAGCGTGCTGGTGGCGACCTGCTGCGGATAGAAGCCGTCGTCGTCCTGATCGGTGCCGCCGACGCCGCTGCCCCATTCACCGTCGCCCGACGAGTAGTCCTCGAAATCGGCCCGATCGGCGCCTTCGAACGGCGACTCGCGCTCGTCGCGGTTCGGACGCTCGTCGACGGCCTCGGTGCGGACTTCCGTCGTGGCGGTCGCGGCGGCGCCGGCCACCGCGACCTCGGGCGCGCCTTCTTCATCGCCGTCCGCCTTTTCGAGCAGCGGGTTCTCCTGCAGCATGCGCTCGACCTCGGCATTGAGCTCGACGGTCGAGAGCTGCAACAGCCGGATGGACTGCTGGAGCTGCGGGGTCAGCGTGAGGTGCTGGCTGAGCTTGAGTTGGAGCGTCTGCTTCATTGTTGCTGCCGGCTGGCGAAAACCCCTGCACGCCTCGCGTGTCGCGTTGTTCGGTTCTCCTAGAGCCGGAAGTGCTCTCCCAGATAGACCTTCCTGACCGCCTCATTATAAACAATCTCGCCGGGCGCGCCCGAGGCCAGGACGCGCCCTTCGTTGATGATGTACGCGCGGTCGCAGATGCCGAGCGTCTCGCGCACGTTGTGGTCCGTGATCAGCACGCCGATGCCGCGTTCCTTGAGGAACCCGATGATCTTCTGGATGTCGAGCACGGCGATCGGATCGACCCCCGCGAACGGCTCGTCGAGCAGGATGAAGCGCGGCCGTGTGGCGAGCGCGCGCGCGATCTCAACGCGGCGGCGCTCCCCGCCCGACAGGCTGATCGCCGGCGCATCGGCGAGGTGCGCGATGGACAGGTCCTCGAGCAGCGCGTCGAGTCGATTGGCGATGGCATCGTCCTCGAGATCCTGCAGCTCGAGGATGGCGCGCACGTTCTCCGCCACAGACAGCTTGCGGAAGATGGAAGCTTCCTGGGGGAGATACGACAGGCCGAGCCGCGCACGCGCGTGGATCGGCATGCGCGAGAGATCGCGCCCATCGAGCTCGATGCGCCCGCCGTCGGCGGCGACGAGACCGACGATCATGTAGAAGCACGTCGTCTTGCCGGCGCCGTTGGGACCGAGCAGGCCGACCACTTCGCCGCTCGCCACGTCGAGCGAGACGTCGTGCACGACCGTGCGCGCCTTGTAGCGCTTCTCGAGGCGCGCGACCGACAGTTCGCTCATCGCGTCGGGCACGCGCGCCAGTCTTCGCGGCGCGGCCACGATCGGGAGCGTCGCGTGCAGCGCGCCGGAAATGCTGCCGGCACGCTCACTTGCCGCTGGAGGGCGCGACCTCCCCGGCCGGTTTCAGGCTGACGGCGGGCGCGGCGGCCTTGCCCGGGGCGCCCTTGCCATCCGCCTTGCCGGGCGCGTCGCCCTTCGGCTGGAACACGCCGCGCACGCGCGCTCCGGTGTTGTCCTCGCTCGCGCCCGGCGTGGCGCTCGCGCGTCCCTCCGCCTTGAAGAGCTCCGTGCCGGTGTTGTACGAGATGTAGTTGCTGCGGATCTCGTCGCCGCCGCGACGCAGCAGCGCGCGCTCGTAGAGTTGCAGGAGATCCTTGCTGCCGTCGTACTCGCCGCGCTGCGCGAAGCCTTCGTAGTATTCCTCCACGCCGTCGCGCTTCTGGCGGAAGCTCACGGGATTGCCGTGGGCGGTGGCCGAGAGCGTGTTGTCGGCGTTCTGGCGGAAAACGACCTTGTCGGCGCGGATGGTGAGCGTGCCCTGGGTGATCACGACGTTGCCCGTCAGCGTACCCACCTTCGTCTGGATGTTCACGTCGCCGGTGTCGGCGGAATAGTTGATCGGCTTGTTGCGATCGGCTTTCTCGGCGTGGGCGAGCGGCGTCGCGGCCGCGAGGCCGATCGCAAGCGACAGCGCCGTCGCAGAGGCGCGAAGGAAACGGAAACGCATTACCTGGGGGAGTCGGGCTGGAAGCTTCCCCGCACGCCGGAACGGATCTTCATCGTGCGGGACTGGTTGTCGAGCGTGACGCCTACACCGTGGATTATTCCACGCGACTCCTCGATCGTCACGGGGCGGTCGGTTTCCGCGAGTCCCTTGCCGGGTATGACGCGCAGGAAATCGGTGCTGAGCTTGACGGCGCCCATGCCGTCCGCCGCGGCCTCCTTCGCGCCGGGCGCATCGCGCGTGGCGACGACGTGGCCGCGGAAGAGCACCGTCTCGCGGTCGCCGGAGAGCGTGCCGGCGTCGGAGGTGACCGTCATGCGTGGCCGCGCCGGGTCCGTGATCACGAGCGCCGGCCCGGTGAACTCGACGCTTTCGTCGTCGGGATGATGCTGCGCGCGCTGCGCGGTGAGCGACTGCTTCACGCGACCCGCCTCGTCGAAGCTGACCGCGCGGAAATTGGTCATGAACAGGTCGGGATCGTGACGCGTCTCGCCGTTGCGCGGCGCATCCGGGGCCTGCACCTGCGCATCCAGCCAGAACGTGAGCGCGGCGAGCGCGCCCAGCAGCAGCACGGGCGTCCACGCGGTCCACCGATCGACGAGTGCACGGCTGCGACGCATTGCGTCATGCCCCCGAGATGGCGAAGCGCTGGGTTGCACCGTGCGCCGCGATGAGGAGATCGCACAGCTCGCGCACTGCGCCTGCGCCACCTTCGCGCTCCGTCACCCAGTGTGCCTGCGCGCGCACTTCGCGCGGCGCGTGCGGCACGGTCACGGCGAGACCGCAGCGGGCGAGCAGGGGGAGGTCGGGGATGTCGTCGCCGATGTGCGCGCACTGCGCCGGTGTGAAGCCAAGCTCCGCGCGCAGACGCTCCCATGGCGTGAGCTTGTCGTCCGCCCCGAGGATCAGGCGGTCGATGCCGAGGTGGCGGGCTCGATGCGCGACCGCCTGCGCCGTGCTGCCGGTGATCCACGCGACGACGATGCCGATCTCGCCGCAGCGCTTCAGTCCCACGCCATCGAGCGCGGAGAACGCCTTGAACTCGTGACCATCGTTGCCGATGTAGATGCGGCCGTCGGTCAGCACGCCATCGACGTCGCAGGTCAGGAGGCGGATGGCGCGGGCCCGCGTGTGGAGCTCGTCCGTCATCACACGACGCGCGCGCGGAAGAGATCGTGCATGTGCACGACGCCGATCAGCCGATTCCCGTCATCGACCACGAGGAGCTGCATCACCTTCGGCGGCGTCTCCATGCGCTCGACGCAGTCGATCGCGAGGCTGCCGGCGGTGATGCTGCGCGGCTCGCGGGTCATGACGTCGGCGACGCGCGCCGATGCGAGGTTCGTCACGCGGCCAACGCAGCGGCGCAGGTCGCCGTCGGTGAATACGCCGGCGAGCCGTCCGTCGCGATCGAGCACGGTGGTCATCCCGAGGCCTTTCGCGCTGATCTCGGCCACCGCTTCGGCGATGGTGGCGTCCACCGGCACGGCCGGGAGCGCATCGCCGCTGCGCATGATGTCCTGCACCCGCGTGAAGAGCTTGCGCCCAAGCGAGCCGCCGGGATGCGAGCGCGCGAAGTCTTCGACCGAGAAGCCGCGCGCGTCGAGCAGCGCGACGGCGAGAGCGTCGCCGAGCGCGAGCGCGGCGGTGGTGCTGGCGGTGGGGGCGAGACCGAGCGGACAGGCCTCCGCATCGACCGCCGCATCGAGATGCACGTCCGCAGCCTGCGCGAGCGACGACTGCTCGTTCCCCGTCAGCGCGACGAGGCGCGCGCCCTGCCGTTTGAGATGCGGCGTCAGCAGGACGAGTTCGTCGGTCTCGCCCGAGTTCGACAGCATCAGCACGACATCCTGCGCCGTGATCATGCCGAGATCACCGTGACTCGCCTCCGCCGGATGCACGAAGAACGCCGGCGTGCCGGTGGAGGCGAGCGTCGCCGCAATCTTGCGCCCGACGTGGCCGGACTTGCCGATGCCGGAGACGACGACGCGGCCCCGGCATTCGAGGATGAGCCGCAGCGCGGCGATGAACGGCGCGCCAAGACGTGCGGCGAGCGCATTGATCGCATTGGCTTCCGTGGACATGACGTCTCGGGCGAGGGCGAGAGCACGCTCGTCCTGCACCGCGGATGCTCCCGCCGCATCGGGCTTGGCCGCGCCGCGGGCCGTCTGTGCGATGGCGGTCATCGATCGAGTATAACCGACGCGCACGCGCCGCCGAGGCGGATGCGGCCCGTGCAGTACGCATGCTAGTGTTGGCAAGAACGACACCGGCGGTGCTGCACGACGGAGCGGCCATCGCCCATTGGACGTGCGATGCCACACGCGCTGCAACCCATCCTGATCCTGCTCGCCGTGGCCGTGCTCGTGGTCGTGTGGTGCCGCGTCCTGCGCCTGCCGCCGATCGTGGGCTACCTGCTGGTCGGCGTCGCGGTCGGTCCGTACGGCATGGGCTGGGTCGAGGACACTGCGCAGACGCGCTACCTCGCCGAGTTCGGCATCGTCTTCCTGATGTTCTCGATCGGCCTCGAGTTCAGCCTCGCGCAACTGCGCGCGATGCGGCGCGCGGTCTTCGGCCTTGGCGTCGCGCAGGTGTCCATCACCGTGGCGCTCGCGACCGGCCTGCTGCCGCTGCTCGGCTGGTCATGGCAGACGGGTCTGGCGCTCGGCAGCACGCTCGCAATGAGCTCGACGGCGATCGTCTCGCGCATGCTCGCCGAACGCATGGAGCTCGGCACCCCGCACGGCCGCGACGTGATGGGCATCCTGCTGTTCCAGGATCTCGCCGTGGTGGCGTTCCTGATCCTGCTGCCCGCCCTCGCGCATCGCGACACCGATCCGGCCCTGCCGTTGCTGCTCGCCGCGGCAAAGGCCGCGGTGGTGCTCGCGATCATCCTGTTCTTCGGGCAGCGGCCGATGCGCGCCTGGTTCAACCTCATCGCGCGCCAGCGTTCCTCCGAGCTCTTCGTGCTCAACGTGCTCCTGATCACGCTCGGGCTCGC
Source organism: uncultured beta proteobacterium (assembly GCA_963734575.1). Taxonomy (GTDB): domain Bacteria; phylum Pseudomonadota; class Gammaproteobacteria; order Burkholderiales; family Casimicrobiaceae; genus CAIWHR01. Next base: position 24,732 of record CAVTHT010000003.1, read on the forward strand.
GGCGATGACCGAGATGGCGGGGCTGTCGCTTGCGCTCGGTGCCTTCCTCGCGGGCATGCTGATCGCCGAGACCGAATACCGCTACCAGGTCGAGGAGGACATCAAGCCGTTTCGCGACGTGCTGCTCGGGCTCTTCTTCGTCACGGTCGGCATGGTGCTCGACCTGCGCGTGGTGGCGCAATACTGGTACTGGGTGCTCGTGCTGCTCGTGGTGCCCGTCGTCGCCAAGCTGCTGCTCGTCGTCGGGCTGTCGCGCGCATTCGGCGCCCCGACGGCCGTGGCGTGGCGCACCGGTTTCTATCTCGCCCAGGCGGGAGAATTCTCCCTCGTGCTGCTGGCGATCGCCGTGTCGGACGGACTGATCGAGGTGCTGCCGGGCCAGATCATGCTGGCCGCGATGGTGCTGTCCATGCTCGCGGCACCGGCCCTGATCCACTGGTCCGGGGCCGTCGTGCGGCGGCTTACCGCGAACGACTGGCTCGCCCGCGCCGCGCAGGTGACGCAGCTCGCGGTCACGAGCATGGCGCGCCAGGACCACGTGATCGTCTGCGGTTTCGGCCGCAGCGGCCAGAACCTGACCCGGCTGCTGCAGCGCGAGGACATCAGCTTCATCGCGCTCGATTCCGATCCGCAGCGCGTACGCGAAGCCGAGGGCGATGGCGGACAGGTGGTCTACGCCGACGCCGGCCGGCGGGAGGCGCTGATCGCCGCGGGCCTCATGAAGGCGCGCGCCGTCGCCATCACCTTCGCCGACACCGGGCTCGCGCTGCGCATCCTGCATCACGTGCGGTCGCTGCGCGCCGACCTGCCCGTGATCGTGCGCACCCGCGACGACAGCGAGCTCGACCTTCTGCTCGATGCGGGCGCAACGGAGGTCGTGCCGGAAGTGCTCGAGGGCAGCCTGATGCTCGCCTCGCATTCGCTGCTGCTGATGGGCGTGCCGCTCAATCGCGTCCTCGCCCGCATCCGCTCCATCCGCGAAGAGCGTTACGGGCTCTTCCGCGGCTTCTACCACGGGGCCACCGACGCCGCCGACGCAGCCGACAACCTGCAGGCGCGGCTGCATTCGGTGCTCCTGCCGGAACGCGCGGGCGCGGTCGGCCGGCGGCTCGACCAGCTGGACATCGCGAATCTCGTGGAGGTGACGGGCGTGCGGCGGCGTGGCGCGCGGCCGCTCGGCGCCGGATCCTGCCATCGTGCTCGAGCCGGGGGACGTCCTCGTGCTGCTCGGCCGGCCGGAGCAGCTCCTCCTCGCCGAGTCGCGCCTGCTGCAAGGCGCATAACTGACCCTCGGTCATTGTTTCCGACCGGGGCAAGCGGCTACAATCGCGCTCCCGCCTCCGCTTTCCCTGACTGTGTCCGATATCCTGCCCGCGGTCGCCCCGGCGGCCTCCCGCTGTCCCGATGTTGCCGTCGAACTCGACAACGTCACGTTCGGGTACGACGCACGCACGTACTGTCCGGCATCTCGATGACCATTCCACGCGGCAAGGTCGTTGCGATCATGGGCGGCTCGGGCTCGGGCAAGACGACGATCCTCCGATTGATCGGCGGCCAGCTGAAGCCGCGCAGCGGCCGGATCATCGTGGCCGGGCAGTCGGTGCCCGACCTCGATCGGGAAGGCCTGTTCGCGTTGCGGCGGCAGATCGGGATGCTCTTCCAGTTCGGCGCGCTCTTCACCGACATGACGGTGTTCGAGAACATCGCGTTCGCGCTGCGCGAGCACACCGACCTCCCCGAGGAGCTGATCCGCGACCTCGTGCTGATGAAACTGCACGCGGTCGGGCTGCGCGGCACCGCCGGGCTGAAGCCCTCGGAGCTCTCGGGCGGCATGGCTCGGCGCGTGGCGCTCGCACGTGCCATCGCGCTCGATCCGATGCTCGTCATGTACGACGAGCCCTTCGCCGGGCTCGATCCGATTTCGCTGGGCGTCGTGGGCCAGCTCATCCGCCGTCTCAACGACGCCCTCGGGATCACGTCCGTGGTGGTGACGCACGACGTGTACGAGTCGCTGAAGATCGTGGACTACCTCTACTTCGTATCCGAGGGAAGGATCGTGGCGCAGGGCACGCCGCAGGAGATCCGCGCTTCGAGCGAGGCCTACGTGCGGCAGTTCGTCGACGGCGAGGCGGACGGTCCGGTGCCGTTCCACTATCCGGCGCCGCAGTACCGCGACGACCTCTTCACCAATGCCTAGCGCCGCACTCACCGGGCTCGGCACGCTCCTGCGCCGGATCGGTGGCGCCACGACGGCCACGATCTCGCGCCTCGGCTTCGCGAGCCTCTTCTTCCTCGCGGTCATCCGGCATTCGCCCTCCGCGCTGCGGCGGGTGCAGCTCACGCTGCGCGAGATCTACTTCGCCGGTGTGCTCTCGCTGGTGATCATCCTGGTCTCGGGGCTGTTCGTGGGGATGGTGCTCGCCCTGCAGGGCTACGACGTGCTGATCCGCTACGGTGCCGACGAGTCGCTCGGCATCCTGGTGGCGTTGTCGCTGGTGCGCGAGCTCGGGCCCGTCGTGGCGGGCCTGCTGTTCGCGAGCCGCGCCGGCAGCGCCATCACCGCGGAGATCGGCCTCATGAAGGCCACCGAGCAGCTCTCGGCGATGGAGATGATGGCGGTCGATCCGATGGCCCGCGTGGTCGCGCCACGCTTCTGGGGCGGCATGATCGCCATGCCGCTGCTCGCGGCGCTGTTCTCCACCCTCGGCATCTTCGGCGCGTACCTCGTGGGCGTGAAGCTGATCGGCATCGATGCCGGCACGTTCTGGGGCAACATGCGCGCGGGCGTCGATTTTCGCTACGACGTCCTGAACGGCATCATCAAGAGCGTCGTGTTCGGCCTCGCCGTCAGCCTGATCGCGGTCTTCGAAGGTTACGTCGCGAAGCCCACGGCCGAAGGCGTATCCAGCGCGACCACGCGCACGGTGGTGGCGTCATCGCTCACCATCCTCGCCCTCGACTTCGTTCTCACCGTTTTCATGTTCCGCGGACTCGGCGTATGACTCGCTCCACCATCGACCTGTGGGTCGGCATCTTCGTCACCATCGGCATCGGCGCGGTGATCTTCCTCGCGCTCAAGGTCGGCAACCTGACCTCCGTCTCGTCGTCGCCCGGTTACCACATCGAGGCGAACTTCGACAACATCGGCGGGCTCAAACTGCGCGCGCCGGTCAAGGCGGCCGGGGTCACGGTCGGGCGCGTGCAGCGGATCACGCTCGACCCCAAGTCCTACCAGGCACAGGTCATCATGCAGATCGACAACGGCTACCAGTTCACCACGGACACGATCGCTTCGATCCTGACCTCGGGCCTCCTCGGCGAGGTCTACGTCGGGCTCGACGCCGGCGGGGACACCAAGATGCTCGCCGAAGGCGGGCGCATTACCAAGACGCAATCGGCGGTCGTGCTGGAGAAGCTGATCGGCCAGTTCCTGTTCTCGAAGGCGGCGGAGGGAACCAAATGAGGCCTGCCGCCGTCTTTCTCACGCGCTGTGCCCGGCAGGCGCTGGGGCTTGCCGCGCTCGTCGTGCTCGCAGGCTGCGCCGCGACACCTTCGCGGGTCGATCCTCTCGAGCCGATGAATCGCGGCCTGTACCAGGTGCACGAAGCGGTGGACAAGGTCGTGCTGAAGCCCGTGGTGAACGTGTACACGGCGGTGGTGCCGAAGCCGGTGCGTACGGGCGTGTCCAATTTTTACAACAACATCGAGGACGCGTTCTCCGCGCTCAACGGCCTCCTCCAGGCGAAGCCGCAGAAGGCCGGCGACGATCTCGGTCGCGTGATGGCCAACACGTTCTTCGGGCTTGGCGGGCTGATCGACGTGGCGTCGGGTGCGGGCATCGAGCGCGGCGAGGAGGATTTCGGGCAGACGTTCGCGGTGTGGGGCTTCGGACCGGGGCCCTACCTGTTCATCCCGCTGCTCGGACCATCGACGGTGCGCGACGCGACGGGGCTCGCGGCGCGGTTCGCCCTGGGTCCCGCTGGCGAGATCAACGACGTGCCCGTGCGCAACTCGCTGTACGGACTGGGTGTGGTGGACGCGCGCTACCAGGCCGGCGATGCACTGAGCGTCGTCGAATCGGCGGCGCTCGACCGCTACACGTTCATTCGCAATGCGTACCTGCAGCGCCGCCGTTACCTGATCTACGACGGCAAGGTGCCGCCGGAACCGGAAGACAAAGAAAAGCCATGATGCATTTGCTTCGCACTCTCGGGCGGATTGCCGCCCCGCTCGCACTGCTGCTTGCCGCCTCGGGCGCGCTGGCGCAGGAGACTCCCGACGCCCTGGTGAAGCGCGTGTCCGAGGAGACGCTGCAGACGATCAAGAGCGATCCGCAGATCCAGGCGGGCAACCAGCAGCGGATCCGCGATCTCATCGAGACGAAGCTGCTGCCGAACTTCGACTTCGAGCGCATGACGGCGCTGGCGATGGGCCGCAACTGGCGCAGCGCCACGCCGGATCAGCAGAAGCGGCTGACGGACGAGTTCCGCACGCTGCTCGTACGCACGTACTCCGGCGCACTCAACACGTACCGCAACGAGACCATCGATTACAAGCCGCTGCGGATGAACGCATCGGACACCGACGTCACGGTGCGCACCGCCGTGAACCGCTCGAGCGGCGCGCCCGTGCAGATCGACTACAGCATGGAAAAGACGCCGTCCGGCTGGAAGGCGTACGACGTCATCGTCGGTGGAGTCAGCCTCGTGACCAACTACCGCGACGAGTTCAACAACACCATCCAGTCGTCGGGCGTCGACGGACTGATCAAGACGCTCGTCGACAAGAACCGCGGCGCCGGGAAGTAAGCGGATGGCGGACGACACGCAAGCCGACGACGCCGGGCTTCCGCGCTGGACGAGGCGGGCAAGCGCTGGATGTCGACCACGGCGATCAACTTCGGCAACGCCGGGCGCGTGCTGGAAACGTCGCGCAGCCTGGCGCTCCCGTCCGAAGGCGTCGTCGATTGCAGTGCGCTCCATCCGGTGGACTCCGCGGCTGTGGCGGTGCTGCTCGCGATCAAGCGCCGCGCCCTGGACGAGGGCAAGCCGCTCGCCTTCGTCAACATCACGCCTTCCCTGCACACGCTGACCGACCTGTACGGCGTGGAAGACCTCCTCACCACATAGCGCGCAGCGCGCGCGACTCCCCGCCATGCGTCCCGCCGTCGAAGCCGTCCGCGTCGCGCGCCGCTTCGGCACCGTGCAGGCGCTGGCCGGGGTCGACCTCACGGTCCAGCAGGGCGAGTTCTTCGGACTGCTCGGTCCCAACGGCGCCGGCAAGACCACGCTCATCTCGATCCTGGCCGGCCTCACGCTGCCCGACACCGGGAGCGCGCGCATCCTCGGCCATGACGTGGTGACGGATTACCGGCAGGCGCGGCGCGCGCTCGGGGTCGTGCCGCAGGAGCTCGTGTTCGATCCCTTCTTCACGGTGCGCGAGACCCTGCGCATCCAGGCCGGGTACTTCGGGCTGCGCCACGTCGACCCGTGGATCGACGAGATCCTCGCGCATCTCGATCTCACCACGAAGGCCGACGCCAACATGCGCTCGCTGTCGGGAGGCATGAAGCGGCGGGTGCTGGTCGGCCAGGCGCTCGTGCACAAGCCGCCGGTGATCGTGCTGGACGAGCCCACGGCCGGGGTCGACGTCGAGCTGCGGCAGAGCCTGTGGGCCTTCATCCGCAAGTTGAACCGCGACGGCCACACCATCATCCTCACGACGCACTACCTCGAGGAAGCCGAGGCCTTGTGCGGACGCATCGCCATGCTGAAGGCGGGCCGCGTCGTGGCGCTCGACACCAAGCAGAACCTGCTGTCGCAGTTCGCAGGTCTCACCGTGCGGCTCGTCGCCGAACGCGTGCCCGCGAGCTGGGCGGCGCGCGTGCTGCGCAGCGAGGGCGGGGTGCATTTCCTCGGCCTCGAGCGCTATGCCGACCTCGAGGCACTGCTCGCGTCGCTGCGTGTCGACGGCATCGAGATCCGCGAGCTCGCGCTGCAGGAGACCGACCTCGAGCAGGTGTTCCTGCGCATCATGAGCGGCGGCCGCGCGCACGTGGGCGGCGCGGGCGGACGCGAACGACGCGCGCGCGCCGTCGCCGGCGCTCGCGAAATGACCGAAGTCGCGGATTCAGGACGGCTCGGCGGAGCGCCCGCGCCCGTTGCCGTGCCCGGCGCCGGCTGGCCGACGCTGCTGCACAAGGAGCTGCTGCGCTTCTGGAAGGTCTCGTTCCAGACCATCCTCGCACCGGTGCTGACGTCGCTCCTGTACCTACTCATCTTCTCCCACGTGCTCGAGTCGCACGTGTCGGTCTACGGCGGGCAGGTGCGCTACACCGCGTTCCTGATCCCGGGCCTCGTGATGATGTCCGTGCTGCAGAACAGCTTCGCCAACAGCTCGTCGTCGCTCATCCAGTCGAAGATCACGGGCAACCTCATCTTCGTCCTGCTGCCGCCGCTCTCGCCGGTCGACCTGTTCATCGCGTACGTGCTCGGCGCGATGGGGCGCGGCATCCTCGTGGGCCTCGGCGTGTTCGCCGTCACGCTGCTCTTCGTGCCGTCGCTGCTCGCGATGCCGCATCCGTTGTGGGCGCTGTCGTTCGCGCTCCTGGGCTCGGCGATCCTCGGCACGCTCGGACTCATCGCGGGCATCTGGGCGGACAAGTTCGATCAGCTCGCAGCGTTCCAGAACTTCATCATCGTGCCGCTCACGTTCCTGTCGGGCGTGTTCTACTCGATCCATTCGCTGCCGCCGTTCTGGCAGCAGCTGTCGCATTTCAACCCGTTCTTCTATATGATCGACGGGTTTCGCTACGGCTTCTTCGGCATGTCCGACGTCGCGCCGTCGCTGTCCCTCGGCATCGTCGCGCTGTGCGCCATCGCCCTGGGGCTCATCGCGCTCGGCTTGCTGCAGCGCGGCTGGAAGCTCCGGCACTGAAACGGCACCGAGTCCCCCGGCGCGACGCCGCGGCACGCCGCGCGGAGGTCCATCTTTCTCCCTCCATCGCATTCGCCATGGTCACTCCCGAATCCATCGAGCGCTCCATCTCGGCCGGCATCGCCTGCGAGCACCTGCAGGTCGAAGGCGACGGCCATCATTTCCAGGCGCTCATCGTGAGCGCGCAGTTCGAGGGTCTGTCGAAAGTGCGCCAGCACCAGCTCGTCTATCGCGCGCTCGGCGACCGCATGCGCGAGGAGGTCCACGCGCTGTCGATGACGACCCTCACGCCCGCCGCAGTGGCGTGCGATGTCCGCGGGCGCGTAGGGGCGTGGACAAGCTGCTCGTCACCGGCGGACCACGCCTCACCGGCGAGGTTCGCATCAGCGGCGCGAAGAACGCTGCGCTCCCGCTCCTTTGCGCGGCGCTGCTCACGCCGGAGCCGCTGACCTTCACCAATGTGCCGCGCCTGAACGACGTGCGCACGATGCAGCAGCTGCTGCGCCAGATGGGCGTCGCGATCGGCGCCGCCACGGCGGGCGAGATCACCCTCGACGCGCGCACGATCGACTGGCCGCTCGCGCCCTACGAGCTCGTGAAGACGATGCGTGCGTCGATCCTCGCACTGGGGCCGTTGCTCGCGCGCTGCGGCGAGGCGCGCGTCTCGCTGCCCGGCGGGTGCGCGATCGGCCAGCGGCCGGTGGAGCAGCACGTCCGCGGGCTGGAGGCGATGGGCGCGCAGATCGACGTGGAGCATGGCTACATCAACGCCCGCGCGCCGCGGCTGCGCGGCGCCACCGTGCGCTTCGACATGGTGACGGTGACGGGCACCGAGAACCTCCTGATGGCCGCCACGCTCGCCGAGGGCACGACGGTGCTCGAGAACGCGGCGCAGGAGCCGGAAGTCGTCGATCTCGCGCGCTGTCTGGCGCGAATGGGTGCGCGCATCGAAGGCGCGGGGACGTCGCGCGTCGTGATCGAGGGCGTGCCGGCGCTGCACGGCGCGAGTCATCGGATCATGCCCGACCGCATCGAGACCGGCACGTTCCTCGCCGCGGTCGCGGCGACCGGCGGCGACGCCGCGTTGCTCGACGCCGACGCAAGCACGCTCGCTGCCGTGATCGGGATGCTGCGCGCGGCCGGCGCGGAGATCTCGATGCGCGCGGACGCGATCCACGTCTCGCGCAAGGCGCCGCTGCAGGCCGTGCGGTTCGAGACCGCGCCGTATCCCGGGTTTCCCACGGACATGCAGGCGCAGATGATGGCGCTGGCGGCGCGCGCGCAGGGCACGACGGAGATCACCGAGACGATCTTCGAGAACCGCATGATGCACGTGCAGGAGCTGCGCCGCCTCGGCGCGCAGATCGAGGTGGACGGCAACACCGCGCGCGTGCACGGCGTCGAGAAGCTCACCGGCGCCAACGTCATGGCGACCGACCTCCGCGCGTCCGCGTGCCTCGTGATCGCCGGCCTCATCGCGGAGGGCGACACGTTGATCGACCGCATCTACCATCTCGATCGCGGCTACGAGCGCATCGAGGAAAAGCTCTCCGGGCTCGGCGCCGCCATCCGGCGTGTCGCCTGACGGCAGCGCGAAACCACGGCGCGCCAGGCGCCGCAGCTCGGAAATGACCGATCTCCAATCGTCGCCGCTCGGGCACGAGACCCGGTACAGCGACCGCTACGACGCTGCGCTCCTGTTTCCGGTGGAGCGCGCGCCGCTGCGCGCCGCGCTCGGCATCGCCGGTGCGCTGCCGTTCCATGGCGAGGACGTGTGGACGGCGTACGAGCTGTCGTGGCTCGATGTGCACGGCAAGCCCATGGTCGCCATCGCCACGTTCCGCGTGCCGGTCGATACGCCGCGAATCGTCGAGTCGAAGTCGATGAAGCTCTATCTCACGGCATTCAACCAGACGCGCTTCGCGTCGGAGGGCGAAGTGCGGGCAACGCTCGCGGCGTGACCTCGATGCGGCCACCGGCGGCGCCGTGCAGGTCGAGCTCACCCTTCCCGGGCCGGTTCGCGGCGCTGCCGCACGCGGAGCCTGCAGGACTCTGTCTCGACGACCTGCCCCTCGCGATGGATGAGTTCGTGCCCCAGCCCGACGCGCTGCAAGCCGGCGGCGCCGTGGTCGAGGAGACGCTCTTCACGCGTCTGTTCCGCTCGCTTTGCCCCGTCACGGGGCAGCCCGATTACGCGAGCGTCGGCATCGGCTATCGTGGCCGCGGGATCGATCACGCCGGGTTGCTGCGCTATCTCGTGTCGTTTCGGCGGCATCCCGGATTCCACGAGGACTGCGTCGAGCGGATCTTCGTCGACCTGATGCAGCGGTGCGCGCCCGAGGCGCTGGAGGTCCACGCGCGCTTCACGCGCCGCGGCGGCATCGACATCAACCCCTACCGCAGCACCGCGCCGCTGGCGCCGCGGCGCAACGCACGCACGGCGCGGCAATGAACGGCCCTGGCGCCCGGGCGGTGGGCACGGTCGCGCTGCGCGGCCCGGCCGTCACGTTCCGCGGCGATCCGTTCGTGATTGCCGACGCGCTGCAGTTCGAGCGCGACGCCCTGCTGGTCATGCGCGATGGACGCATCGCATCCTTCGGACCCGCGGCGCAAGGGCTCCCGGCGCTTGGCGCGGACGTCACGGTGACGCAGCATGCCGATGCGCTGCTCCTGCCGGGCTTCATCGACGCGCACGTGCACTACCCGCAATTGCCGGCGATCGGCGCGTTCGGGCGCACGCTGCTCGAATGGCTGGAGCATCACACGTTCGCGGTGGAGCAGGGCTTCGGGGACGCGACTCTCGCGCGGGTCACGGCGGAGGTCTTCCTCGACGAATGCCTGCGCCAGGGCACGACGACGTCGCTCGTGTACGGCACCGTGCATGCCGCGTCGGTCGAGGCTTTTTTCGCCGCCGCTGCCGCGCGCGGGATGCGCATGATCGCGGGCAAGGTGATGATGGATCGCAACGCGCCCGCCGCGCTGCTCGACACGGCGCAGGCGAGCTACGACGACTCGAAGGCGCTGATCGACCGCTGGCATGGCCGCGGCCGCCTCGCGTATGCCGTGACGCCGCGTTTCGCGCCGACCTCGACGCCGGAGCAGCTCGCCGTCGCGGGAGCGCTCCTCGCCGAGCGCGACGATCTCTATCTGCAGACGCACCTCGCCGAAACGCCCGACGAGGCGGCCTGGGTCGCGACGCTCTTCCCGGAAGCACGCGACTACCTGGCGGTGTACGAGCGCCACGGGCTGGTTCGTCGGCGCAGCGTGTTCGGCCATGGCGTGCACCTGTCGGAAGACGCCTGGCAGCGGTTGCACGACGCGCAGGCCACCGTGGCGCATTGCCCAACGTCCAACAATTTTCTCGGCAGCGGCCATTTCCGCATGCGCGCGGCCACGGAGCCGTCGCGGCGCGTGCACGTCGCGCTCGCGACGGACGTCGGCGGCGGCACGACGCTGTCGATGCTCGCGACGATGAACGAGGCGTACAAGGTGGCGCGCCACACGGGGTATGCGCTGACGGCCGCGCAGGCATTGTGGCTCGCCACCACGGGGGCGGCCGAGGCCATCGGGCTCTCCGGCGTCATCGGCTCGCTCACCGCGGGCCACGACGCCGACGTGATCGTCATGGACCTCGCGGCGACGCCGCTCATCGCGTACCGCATGCAATTCTGCGACAGCGTGGAAGAGATGCTCGCCGTGCTGATGATGCTGGGCGACGACCGCGCGATCCGCGCCACCTACGTCGCGGGACGTCTCGCCCATCAGCGCGAAAGCCAACCTGCGACGACAGGGGGCACGCTCCGGTAAAATGCACGTTTCGCCGGATCGCCGCGTGACTTCCCTCACTCTCGCGCTCTCCAAGGGGCGCATCTTCGACGAGACGCTGCCGCTGCTTGCGGTCGCCGGTCTCCGGCCGGCCGAGGACCCGGAGCGCTCGCGCAAGCTCATCATCGGCACCAACAGTCCGGGGTTGCAGCTCCTCATCGTGCGCGCATCGGACGTGCCGACGTACGTGCAGTACGGCGCCGCCGACCTCGGTGTCGCCGGCAAGGACGTTCTGCTCGAGCATGGCGGCGAGGGGCTGTACCAGCCGCTCGACCTCGAGATCGGCCGCTGCCGCATGGCCGTCGCGACACGCCGCGGCTTCGACTGGCAGGGCTCCATCCAGCGCGGGGGACGGCTGCGCGTGGCGACGAAGTACGTGACCATCGCGCGCGAGCACTTCGCCGCCAAGGGCGTGCACGTCGATCTCATCAAGCTCTACGGTTCCATGGAGCTCGCGCCGCTCACGGGTCTCGCGGACGTGATCGTCGATCTCGTGAGCAGCGGCAACACGCTCAAGGCCAACGATCTCGTCGCGGTGGAGGACATCATGCCTATCAGCGCGCGCCTCATCGTCAACCCCGCTGCGTTGAAGCTGAAGCGCGCCGCGGTGCAGCCGCTCCTCGAACGGCTCGAAGCGGCCGTCACCGAGCGCCGCGCGGTGGTCGCGCAATGACGTCATGCGTAACCCCGATCGATCCCCGATGAGCGCGGCTGCACTCAACATCCGTCGCCTGCGCACCGCGGATGCGGGGTTCGACCGCGACTTCGGCAAGCTCATCGCGTTCGAGGCGGCGCAGGACCCGGAGATCGACGCGCGGGTCGCGAGCATTGTCGCCGACGTGCGCGCGCGTGGCGACGCCGCCCTGCTCGAATACACCGCCCGCTTCGATCATGTGCAAGCCGCAAGTGTCGCGGCGCTGGAGATCACCGCGGCCGAGATGCAGGCTGCGTTCGCGGGACTTCCCGCCGTGCAGCGCGATGCGCTCGCTACCGCGGCCGAGCGGATCCGGCGCTACCATGAGCGGCAGGTCCTCGCATCGTGGTCGTACCGCGACGACGATGGCAGCGAGTTCGGCCAGCAGGTCACGCCGCTCGACCGCGTCGGCCTGTACGTGCCCGGCGGCAAGGCCGCGTATCCGTCGTCCGTGCTGATGAATGCGATTCCCGCGCACGTCGCAGGCGTGCCGCAGATCGTCATGGTGGTGCCCACGCCGGAGGGTGCGCGCAATTCGCTGGTGCTGGCCGCCGCGCATCTCGCCGGAGTGTCCCGCATGTTCACGATCGGTGGCGCGCAGGCAATCGCCGCGCTCGCCTACGGCACCGAGACGGTGCCTGCCGTCGACAAGATCTGCGGACCGGGCAATGCCTACGTCGCCGCCGCGAAGCGCCGCGTATTCGGTGCCGTCGGGATCGACATGGTCGCGGGCGTCTCCGAGATCCTCGTGATCGCCGACGACAGCGCCAACCCCGACTGGACCGCGATGGATCTCTTCTCCCAGGCGGAGCACGACGAGCTTGCGCAGGCGATCCTGGTCAGTGCGGACCGCGGCTTTCTCGACGCCGTGGCGGCGAGCGCGCAGCGCCAGATCAGCGCCATGCCGCGCGGCGCCATCATCCGCGCGTCGTTCGCGAATCGTGGCGCATTCGTCGAGGTGCGCGATCTCGCCGAGGCGTGTGCGATTTCCAATCGCGTCGCGCCGGAGCACCTGGAGCTCGCAGTGCGGGACCCGGGGGCGCTGATCGGCAGCATCCGGCACGCGGGCGCGATCTTCATGGGTCATCACACGCCCGAGGCGCTCGGCGACTATTGCGCGGGTCCGAACCACGTGCTGCCCACGGGACGCACGGCGCGCTTCTCGTCGCCGCTCGGCGTCTACGACTTCCAGAAGCGCTCGAGCGTGCTCGCCGTCTCGCCCGCGGCTGCCCGGAGTCTCGGCCGCGTCGCCAGCGTGCTGGCGCACGGGGAAGGCCTGCAGGCCCATGCGCGCAGCGCCGAGTATCGCCTCGAAGACGAGCGTGCGCCCGCGACCCCGCCAGAAACCCTCACCCGCGAGCAATGACCTGATGAATGCTCCGCGCGCTTCCTGCCCGGGCTTGCACCGCGGCGCGCCCGACAAACGTGAGGCCGCGCGCGCCGCGCGCGAAAGCGAGACGCCCTGAGCGTCGACCAGTCCGCCTCGCAGACCCGTGCAGCCACCGCTGCAGGACGGGCGGCGGCCATCGTGCGGCCCGAGATCCGTGCGTTGACGGCCTATGCGGTCGCCAAGGCGGACGGACTCGTCAAGCTGGACGCGATGGAGAACCCGTATCGCTTGCCGGAGCCCGTGCGGCGGGCGATCGGCGCGGCGCTTGCAGACGTCGCGATCAATCGCTATCCCGACGGTGGCGCGCCCGCAGTGCACGCCGCGCTGCGCGAGGCCTATGGGATCGATGACGATCTCGGACTGCTGCTCGGGAACGGCTCCGACGAACTCATCCAGATCATCACCTGCGCCCTGGCGCGTCCCGGCGCGGTCATGGTCGCGCCGGAGCCCGGCTTCGTGATGTATCGCATGAACGCGCTCTTCGCCGGCATGCGCTACGTGCCCGTCGACCTGCGGCCGGATTTCTCGCTCGATGCCGCGGCGATGCGCGACACCATCGCCCGTGAGCGCCCGGCGCTGGTGTTCATCGCGTATCCCAACAACCCGACCGGCAACCTCTTCGACGAGGCGCTGCTGCTCGAGATCGTGCGCGACACGCCGGGGCTCGTGGTGATCGACGAGGCCTACCAGGCATTCGCCGAGCGCAGCTTCATGCGCCACGTGCGCGCGTTCCCGAATCTCCTCATCCTGCGCACCGTGTCGAAGGTGGGCATGGCGGGACTGCGACTGGGCTATGCGGTGGCCGATCGCGCCTGGACGGCCGAACTCGACAAGGTGCGCCCGCCCTATAATCTCGGTGTGCTCACGCAGGCGGCTGCGCCCATCGTGCTGCGCGAGCGCGCGCTGCTCGACGAGCAGGCGGCGGCGATCCTGGCGGAGCGTGCGCGACTGGCGGCCCGCCTTGCCACGCTGCCGTCCGTCGTCGTGTATCCGTCGCAGACCAATTTCGTCACGATCCGCGTTCCCGATGCGAATGCCTGGTTCGCGAAGCTCAAGGCCGGAGGCATCCTGGTGAAGAATCTGCACGCATGGCATCCGCTGCTGGCGAACTGCCTGCGGCTCACCGTGGGCACTCCCGAGGAGAACGACGCCGTGCTCGACGTGCTGCGCCAGACCCCATGAACGCTCCACTCGCTCCGGCCCCGCGCCGCGCCGCGGTCTCGCGCAACACGGCCGAGACGCAGATCACCGTCGAGCTCGACCTCGACGGCAGCGGCCGCGCCGATCTCGCGACCGGCGTGCCGTTCCTCGACCACATGCTGGACCAGATCGCGCGCCATGGGCTCGTGGATCTCACCGTGCGCGCCAAGGGGGACCTGCACATCGACGCGCACCACACGGTGGAGGACATCGGCATCACCTGCGGCCAGGCTCTGCGGCAGGCGCTCGGCGACAAGGCCGGCCTGACGCGCTACGGCCATGCGTACGTGCCCCTCGACGAAGCGCTGTCGCGCGCGGTGGTGGACCTTTCCGGCCGTCCCGGCCTCGAGTTCCACGTGCCTTTCACGCGGGCGCTGATCGGCACGTTCGACGTCGATCTCGCGCACGAATTCTTCCAGGGCCTCGTCAACCACGCGCTGATCACGGTGCACCTCGACAACCTGCGCGGCGACAACGCGCATCATCAGGCGGAAACGGTGTTCAAGGCGTTCGCCCGCGCACTGCGCATGGCGGTCACGCCGGATCCGCGTGCGGCTGGCGCGATACCGTCGACCAAGGGCGCGCTATAAGCCGAATCCTGAAATGATTGCCGTGGTCGACTACGGGATGGGTAACCTGCGCTCGGTCGCGAAGGCGCTGGCCCACGTTGCGCCCGACGCGCAGATCATGGTCACCGCCGACGCGGATGCGATCCGCCAGGCCGACCGCGTCGTGCTGCCGGGGCAGAGCGCGATGCCCGATTGCATGCGGTGCCTGTCCGACAGCGGCCTCTCGGACGTGGTGCGCGAAGCGATGCAGGCGCGCCCGTTCCTGGGCATCTGCCTCGGATTGCAGATGCTGTTCGAGCACAGCGAGGAGGGACCGACGCGAGGCCTCGGCATATTGCCGGGACGTGTCGTACGTTTCGCCGACCAGCGCATGCTGCTTCCTTCCGGCGACCGGCTCAAGGTGCCGCACATGGGGTGGAACCGCGTGCACCAGGCCATGGCGCATCCGCTCTGGGCAGGTATCGCGCAGGACACGCGCTTCTATTTCGCGCACAGTTACTATCCGGAACCGCAGGACGGGGCCGTGATTGCCGGTGCGACGGACTACCCGACGCCGTTTACTTGCGCGGTGGCGCGGGCTAATATCTTCGCGACACAGTTCCATCCCGAGAAAAGTCACCGCGCAGGACTCCAACTCCTGGCCAACTTCGTCACGTGGGACGGTCGCGCCTGACGCGCGTCCACTCCCGCACCGCCTCCCGCGCTTCGCGCCTCTCCGGCCGCACCCCGCCCATGCAGATCATTCCCGCCATCGACATCAAGGACGGTCATTGCGTACGCCTGAAACAGGGCGAGATGCACACGGCCACGGTGTTCTCGGAAGATCCCGCTGCCATGGCGCAGCATTGGCTGGAGCAGGGCGCCGAGCGGTTGCATCTCGTCGATCTCAACGGCGCAGTGGCAGGCGTGCCGAAGAACGAGCTGGCGATCCGCGAGATCGTGAGCGTGATCGGCGAGGAGATCCCGCTGCAGCTCGGCGGCGGCATCCGCGACCTCGACACCATCGAGCGCTACCTCGACGATGGCATCACGTACGTCGTGATCGGGACGGCCGCGGTGAAGAATCCCGGCTTCCTGCACGATGCCTGCTATGCGTTCCCGGGCCACATCGTCGTCGGACTCGACGCCCGCGAAGGCAAGGTGGCGACCGACGGCTGGTCGAAAATGACCGGCCATGACGTCATCGATCTCGCGCGCAAGTTCGAGGACTACGGCGTCGAGGCGATCGTCTACACCGACATCGGCCGCGATGGCATGCTCACGGGCGTCAACATCGAGGCGACGGTCAAGCTCGCGCGCGAGCTGCGCGTGCCGGTGATCGCATCCGGCGGCATCGCCAGCATCGAGGACATCCGGGAGCTCGTGAAGCACGAGGGCGACGGCATCATCGGTGCCATCGCCGGACGCGCGCTCTACGAAGGCAAGCTCGACTTCAAGGCCGCGCTCAAGGCAGCGAAGGGCGGCTGACCACCGCCGCGCCGGTCACGGCCGGAACCGCATGGGCCTCGCCAAACGCATCATTCCCTGCCTCGACGTCGCCGCCGGACGCGTCGTCAAGGGCGTGAACTTCGTCAACCTGCGCGATGCCGGCGATCCCGTAGAGGTGGCGCGCCGCTACGACGAACAGGGCGCCGACGAGCTCGCTTTCCTCGACATCCGCGCGAGCGTGGAGACGCGCGGACTCCTGTACGAGATGATCGAGGCCGTGGCGGACCAGGTGTTCATTCCGCTCACGGTGGGCGGTGGCGTGAACAGCGTGGACGACATCCGCTCGCTCCTCAATGCCGGCGCCGACAAGGTCAGCATCAACACCGCCGGCGTGCGCAATCCCGGGCTGTTCGAGGAGGCGGCGGGGCGCTATGGCGCGCAGTGCATCGTCGCGGCCATCGACGCCAAGCAGTCCGCGCCCGAGGCGTGGGAGGTCTACACGCATGGCGGGCGCACGCCGACCGGGATGGATGCGATCGACTGGGCGCGCGAGGTGGTCGCGCGCGGCGCGGGCGAGATCCTGCTCACCAGCATGGACCGTGACGGCGCGCGCACCGGTTTCGACCTCCTTCTCACGCGCGCGGTCGCCGACGCCGTGGACGTGCCGGTGATCGCTTCCGGCGGCGTCGGCTCGCTCGAGGATCTCGTGCGCGGAATCGTCGAAGGCCGAGCGGATGCGGTGCTCGCCGCGTCGATCTTCCACTACGGCGAGTTCACCATCGGCGAGGCCAAGCGGGTCATGGCCGCCGCCGGGATCGAGGTTCGCGAATGAGCGATCAGGTGCATTCTGGCGCGGGCGGCGCGCAGGCGGCGTGGCTCGATGCCGTGCGCTGGTCGGTCGACGGCCTCGTCACCGCCATCGCGCAGGACGCCGAGACCGGCGACGTCCTCACCCTCGCCTGGATGAATCGCGAGGCACTGGCCCTGACGGCCGCCACCGGCGAGGCGCACTACTGGTCGCGCTCGCGACGGCGACTGTGGCGCAAGGGCGAATCCTCCGGACACGTGCAGCAGGTCGCCGAGATCCGTCTCGACTGCGACAACGACGCCATCCTCCTGCGCGTGAAGCAGATGGGCGGCATCGCCTGTCACACGGGCCATGCGCGCTGCTTCTTCCTGCGCTTCGACGACGGGCACTGGGTGGACGACGAGCCGGTGCTGATGGATCCCGAGACGATC
This sequence comes from uncultured beta proteobacterium, assembly GCA_963734575.1. Taxonomy (GTDB): domain Bacteria; phylum Pseudomonadota; class Gammaproteobacteria; order Burkholderiales; family Casimicrobiaceae; genus CAIWHR01. The sequence continues at coordinate 42,013 of CAVTHT010000003.1, forward strand.
TATGGCCCCGGCTGACCCCGCCGACGCGGGCGACATCCTCGATCGCGTGGCGGCGACGATCGCCGCGCGCCGCAACGCCGATCCTGCGGGCTCGTACGTCGCAACCCTGTTCGCCAAGGGCGATGACGCGATCCTCAAGAAGATCGGCGAGGAGGCGACGGAAACGGTGATGGCGGGCAAGGACGGCGACGCCGCGCGCATCACCGCCGAGGTCGCCGATCTCTGGTTCCACTGTCTCGTCCTGCTCGCGCGGCATGGCCTCGGCCCCGATGACGTGCGCGCCGAGCTTGCGCGCCGGGAAGGCGTGTCCGGGATCGCGGAGAAGGCCGCACGCGGCTGAGCGCCGCGCATTGGAGCCGCGCTTCGCGCTCCGGCTCATTTGCCCACTGAGGCGCTCGTGGGCGGCCCGTCGCGCTATGGGCGCCCGGACCCGGCCCTGCGCGAAGTCAAGGGCTTGCGGCCGGTTGACGCTACAATGCGCGAAGAGCGGGCGCCGGCTCAGGAATTGCAGCCGCCGGCGGCGGTCTGTCCGTCGAGCACGGGCGGATCGCACGGACCGGCGTCCTGGAGAAAGCATCGATGAACGAAGCAGCACAGAATTGCGTCTTCTGCCGCATCGTGCGGGGCGAGATCCCGGCCCGGAAGGTGTACGAGGACGCCGACATCCTGGCCTTCCACGACATCAATCCCGTCGCCCCGGTGCACTTCATGGTCATCCCGAAGCGGCATATTGCCTCGCTTGCGGAAGCGCAGGACGGCGATGCGGACGTGCTGGGGCGCATCATGGTGCTGACGGGCCGCCTCGCGCGCGAGCAGGGCTCGCCCGACGGCTATCGTACGATCGTGAACACGGGCCACATCGGCCGGCAGGACGTCATGCACGTGCATGTGCACGTCATCGGCGGCCCCGAACGCCTCGGGCACATGCTGCCGCGCGGCGCGCAATGAATTTCTAGGAGACTGAAATGGGCGGTTTGAGCATCTGGCACTGGTTGATCGTATTGCTCGTCGTCGTGCTGATCTTCGGCACCAAGAAGCTGCGCAACATCGGGCAGGACCTCGGCGGGGCGGTCAAGGGCTTCAAGGAAGGGATGCGCAGCAGCGAGACCGATGCTGCGAGCGCGAGCGCCGAGGTGCCGCCGCAGCAGCTGGGCGGCAAGACCATCGACGCCGAAGTGAAGAAAGAGACCACCGGCCGCACCTGACCGTCGCGCACGGTCGCGCCGCGCGTCGCGCGCGTGCCTGCGCGGCACGCGCCGCGATGTCCTGTCCGGGCCCGACCTGCGTCCTCCATGTTCGACATAGCCTTCAGCGAAATCCTGGTGATCGCCGTCGTGGCGCTCATCGTCATCGGCCCCGAGAAGCTGCCGAAGACCGCGCGCACCCTCGGCCATCTCTTCGGACGGCTGCAGCGCTACGTCTCCGAGGTCAAGGCCGACATCTCGCGCGAGATGGAGCTGGAGGAGCTGAAGAAGCTCCAGCAGCAGGTGCACAGTGCCGCGCGCGAGATCGAGACGTCGATGCACTCGGCGGTGAGCGAGGTCGACAGCGGCGTGCGCAGCGTCGAGGCCGAGCTCAACAAGGCGGCTTCGCTGGGCGACACGCACGCGTCCGCAGGGGAGCTCGCCCCGCTGTCCGAACCGCCGGCGGAGCTCGTGCAACCGGCAGTGCCGGCGACGGAGGCCACTGCGGCTTCGTCGCCACCGCCTCCCGCGGAGCCGCCGCGCCAGCCGAGCCTGCCCGGCATCGACCGGCCGTAACCCGCCATGGCCGATCCCACGCCCGAAGAGGGCGCGCAGGAAACCTTCATCTCGCATCTCGTCGAGCTGCGCACGCGGCTCCTGCGCGCGGTGATCGCCGTCGTGATCGCGCTCCTGTGCCTGTTTCCGTTCGCGAAGGACATCTACGCGTTGCTGGCCGCGCCGCTGCTGCATGCGCTGCCGCAAGGCGCCACGATGATCGCGACCGACGTGACGGGGACGTTCCTCGTCCCGCTCAAGGTCACGCTCATGGCGGCGTTCCTCGTCGCGCTGCCGTTCGTGCTGTGGCAGATGTGGGCCTTCGTGGCGCCGGGGCTGTACCAGCACGAGAAGCGCCTCGCGCTGCCGGTGATCGTCTCGAGCGTGATCTTCTTCGTGCTCGGGATGTCCTTCGCGTACTTCTTCGTCTTCCCGATCGCGTTCGGGTTCTTCGCAAGCTACGCGCCAGCCGGCGTGCAGATGATGACCGACATCGACAAGTACCTGTCGTTCGTGCTGACGATGTTCATCGCCTTCGGGGTGACGTTCGAGGTGCCGGTGGTCGTCATCGTGCTCGTCCGCCTCGGCATCGTGTCGCTCGAGAAGCTGCGCTCGATCCGCGCCTACGTCATCGTCGGCGCGTTCGTGGTGGGCGCGGTGTTCACGCCGCCCGACGTCGTGTCGCAGCTGTTGCTGGCGGTGCCGCTCTGGCTGCTTTACGAGCTGGGGCTGTTCATGGCGCGGTTCGCGCTGCCGCCGTCGCCTGCGGAGACCGAAACCGCGTAGCCGGCGCTCGCGCGCCGCTCACTCCTGCGGCTTCGGCCGCTTCCCGGCGGTGACCTGCAGTTCCACCGGCTTGCGGTCCCGCATCACGCGCACATGACTTGCGGTGCCGGGCGAGAGCTCGGCAATGCGGGCGAGCAACGCGGCCGTGTCGCGGACCGGCTTGCCGTCGATCTCCACGATCACATCGCGCACCCGAACGCCGCCGCGATCGGCGGGGCCGTTGCGCACCACGTCGCGGATGAGCACGCCGTTGGCGTTGTCGACGGCCATCGTGCGCGCCAGCTCGTCGTTGAGGTCCTGCGGCTCGAGGCCGAACCAGCCGCGCGTGACCTCGCCGTCGCGGATGATCTGCTCCAGCACGGTGCGCGCGATCGATACCGGAATCGCGAAGCCGATGCCCATCGAGCCGCCGGACTGCGAGTAGATCGTGCTGTTGATGCCGATGAGGTTGCCGCGCGGAATCCACCAGCGCGCCGCCGGAGTTGCCCGGGTTGATCGCGGCGTCGGTCTGGATGAAGTCCTCGAAGCGGTTGACGCCGAGATGGTTGCGCCCGAGCGCGCTGACGATGCCGAGCGTCACGGTGTTGCCGAAACCGAACGGGTTGCCGATGGCGAGCACGAAGTCGCCCACGCGCACGCCCTCGAGGCCACCGAACGTGATCGCCGGCAGGTTGTCGCCCTCGGCCTTGAGCACGGCGAGGTCCGACTCCGGATCGGTGCCGCGCACGCGCGCCTGCAGCCGGCGGCCATCCTGCAGCACGAGCTGGATGTCGTCCGCGCCCTCGATCACGTGATGGTTGGTGAGGACGTAGCCGTCGCGCGACACGAAGACGCCGGAGCCGAGGCTCGTCGCGCGCTGGCGCGGCATGCGCTCGTCGAGGTTCGGGAAGTAGCGGCGCAGGAGCGAATCGTCGAGCAGCGGGTGGCGCTGCCGCATCTCCTTGCTGGTGTAGATGTTCACGACGGCCGGCATGGCCTTGCTCACGGCGTCGGAGAAGGTCGACACCTTCGGGCCCATCGACCGGTGTGGCCGTCTCCTGCAGCAGCACGACGCTCTCCGGCCGCTGGCCCGCGCCGCCGACGCGCGGCAGCAGGTCGGGTCGCAGCGTCGCGACGACGAACAGCACGGCGAGGCTCAGGGTGCAGGCCTGCGCGAACAGCAGCCAGAATTTGCGGAGCACGGGGATGACGCGGGCGTCGGTGATGGCAGGAGAGCCGATTATAGTGCCCGCGATGCAAGCGACGTGCCACCGCGGTGCGGCGTCGCACGTGCACGTTTCCTGGCTGGTTTCCCGCAGCGCTGCGGCGCGGCGATCGGCCCGCGATCCGCCCCTCTGGCGTGCGATCCCTTTCGGGCCGCCTGCCAAATCCTTTATAATCGAGGGTTTGGAAGTCGGCGGGCCCGCGGCCTGCGTCCCCGCCACCTTCGCGCACCGAATGTTGGCAAATGCGTGGCCGTGCGTGGCCAATGCCGGCGCGTGTCCGCGCTGCACACTTCACCGGAAGAGCTTCGTCGGCCTTCGGTGCCTTGGAGATGGGTCGAGATGGCGGAAAGTAACGTGAACCACGGCAAGCGCCGGTTCCTGATCGGGGCCACGAGCGTCGTCGGCGGCATCGGCGTGGTGGCCGCGGCGACGCCGTTCCTGATCTCCCTCGCACCGAGCGAGCGCGCGCGCGCCGCGGGTGCGCCCGTCGAGGTGGACATCGGCAAGCTCGAGCCGGGCCAGAAGATCGACGTCGAATGGCGCGGCAAGGTGGTCTGGATCGTCAACCGCACGCAAGACGATGCTGGATTCGCTCCCGAAGATCGACGCGCGCCTCGCCGATCCGCAGTCGGAGATGCCGCAGCAGCCCGCCTACGCGAAGAACGAGACGCGCTCGATCAAGCCGGCGGTCTGGATCGCCGTCGGGCATCTGCACGCACCTCGGCTGCTCGCCCGACGTTCCGCCCGGATGTCGCGCCGGCGGACCTCGGCCCCGACTGGCTCGGCGGCTTCTTCTGCCCGTGCCACCAGTCGAAGTTCGACCTCGCGGGCCGCGTGTTCAAGGGCGTGCCGGCACCGACCAACCTGGTCGTGCCGCCGCACAAGTACCTGACGGACACCCGGATCGTCGATCGGCGAGGACGCCGCGAAGGCCTGACACGAACCGAGAAAGACGACGACGCAACATGCAAAAGTTCATGACCTGGATCGACGAACGCTTCCCGCTCACCCCGCTGTGGGAGAGCCAGTGGGGCAAGTACGTCGCGCCGAAGAATTTCAACTTCTGGTACTACTTCGGCTCGCTCGCGGCGTTCGTGCTGGTGCTGCAGATCGTCACCGGCATCTTCCTGACGATGAACTACAAGCCCGACGCGGCGAAGGCGTTCGAGTCGGTCGAGTACATCATGCGGGACGTGTCGTGGGGCTGGCTCATCCGCTACATGCACTCGACCGGCGCGTCGATGTTCTTCGTGGTCGTGTACCTGCACATGTTCCGCGGCCTGCTCTACGGCAGCTATCGCAAGCCGCGCGAGCTCCTGTGGGTGATCGGCTGCGTGATCTACCTTGCGCTGATGGCCGAGGCGTTCTTCGGCTACCTGCTCCCGTGGGGCCAGATGTCGTACTGGGGCGCGCAGGTGATCGTGAACCTGTTCTCGTCGATCCCGGTGATCGGCGAGGACCTCGCGGTGTGGATCCGCGGCGACTACACGATCTCGGATATCACGCTCAACCGCTTCTTCGCGTTCCACGTGATCGCGCTGCCGCTCGTGCTGCTCGCGCTGGTGGTCGCGCACCTGATGGCGCTGCACGAGGTCGGATCGAACAATCCGGACGGCATCGAGATCAAGAAGCAGCCGAAGGACCCGCTGACCGGGCTGCCGCTCGACGGCATCTACAGCCATCCGTACTACACGATCAAGGACATCGTCGGCGTGATCGTCTTCCTGATCGTGTTCTCGCTCATCATGTTCTTCACGCCGGAGATGGGCGGCTACTTCCTCGAGGCCAACAACTTCATCCCGGCCGATCCGCTGAAGACGCCGGAGCACATCGCGCCGGTGTGGTACTTCACGCCGTTCTACGCGATGCTGCGCGCCGTGCCGTCGATGATGGGCACGCAGGTGTGGGGCGTGATCGTCATGGGCGTCGCGGTGCTGATCCTGTTCGCGCTGCCGTGGCTCGATCGCGGGGCCGTGAAGTCGATCCGCTATCGCGGCGGCACGCTTCAAGGCCTGGCTGGCGCTCTTCGTGGTGAGCTTCCTCGTGCTCGGCTACCTCGGCGTCGTGCCCGGTGACCGTCTGGGGGCAGTTCGGCGGAAGGCGTGCCGCTGCTCGGCGGCGCCGACAAGGCCACGGTGGTCGCGCGCGTCCTGACCATCGTCTACTTCCTGTTCTTCCTGCTCGATGCCCTGGTACACCGTGCGCGATCGCACGAAGCCGGTCCGGAGAGAGTCCGATGAAAAAGCTCATGCCTGCCAAGCTCGCCGTTGCTCGCCGCCGGCGCTCGCCGCCGCGCGCTCGCGCCGTGCCGAGGCGCCTCCGGCGGCAACGACCTGCGCCTCGAGCCGGCGCCGATCAACCGCCTCGACGAGGAGTCGCTCCAGCGCGGCGCCCGCACCTTCGTGAACTACTGCCTCAACTGCCACAGCGCGAAGTACATGCGCTACAACCGCCTGACGGACATCGGCCTCACCGAGGCGCAGATCCGCGACAACCTGATGTTCGCCACCGACAAGATCGGCGACACCATGGCGGTGCGATGCCCCCGCACGGGACGGCAAGGCATGGTTCGGCACGACGCCGCCCGACCTCTCGGTGGAGGCGCGCGTGCGCGGCACGCGAATGGCTCTACAACTACTTCCTCGCGTTCTACCGCGACGACGGCGCGCCGTCCGGGTGGAACAACCTCGTGTTCCCGAACGTCGCGATGCCGCACGTGTTCTGGGCGCTAGCAGGGCGTGAACCGGCTGCAGGTGCAGTCGTTCGAGGATCACGACAAGGCGCAGGCAGCCGCGCTCGCGGCGCGCCAGCTCGTGATGGTCGCGCCCGGCAAGGAACACACGACGGAGGTTCGCACCCTCGTCAGCGAAACGCCGGGAACGATGAAGCCCGACGAGTACCGCGCGATGGTGGCGGACCTCGTGAACTTCCTCGACTACATGAGCGAGCCGGCCAAGAACAAGCGCATCAGCGTCGGGATCGTCGTGGTCGCTGTTCCTCGCCCTGCTGTTCCTGTTCGCGTACTGGCTGAAGCGCGAATACTGGACCGACGTGCACTAGCCAGACGGTGGCCAGACGGCGGCCCGCGGCGGCCGCCGGCGCATCGCCGCCGCCGGGGGATTGCTTGCCCCGCCACAGAGCGGCCCCACATGGCGGGTAACCCGCCCCGCCCAGGAGAATTCGCATGATGACGCTTTATTCCGGGACCACCGATCCCTTCAGCCAGCGCTGCCGCATCGTGCTGCACGAGAAGGGGATGGACTTCCAGATCATCGACGTCGACCTCGACCACAAGCCCGAGGACCTGGCGGTGATGAACCCGTACAACCAGGTGCCGGTGCTGGTCGAGCGCGACCTCGTCCTGCACGAGTCCAACATCATCAACGAGTACATCGACGAGCGCTTCCCGCACCCGCAGCTCATGCCGGCCGATCCGGTGATGCGCGCGCGGGCGCGGCTCTTCCTGCACCGCTTCGAGAAGGAGCTCTTCTGTCACATCGACGCTCTGGAGGGCAACAACCAGAAGCAGATCGACAAGGCGCGCAACCTCGTGCGCGACAGCCTGATGCAGATCGCGCCGGTGTTCACCAAGCACAAGTACATGCTGGGCGAGGAATACTCGATGCTCGACGTGGCGATCACGCCGCTGCTGTGGCGCCTCGACTATTACGGCATCGTCGATGCCGAAGCAGGCCGCGCCGCTGATGAAGTACGCGGAGCGCCTGTTCTCGCGGCCCGCCTTCTCGGAGGCGCTCACCTCCGCCGAGCGCGGGATGCGCAAGTAGGATCGCGCAGCGGCACGCTGCCGGTTCGCCGCAGTCTCCCGGGCCTGGTGCACGGAGCTGCGGCCGATTGACCGGTGCCGAGGTGCCGGAGATACTTCGACGATGTCCGAGCAATCCGCCAAGCCCTACCTGCTGCGCGCGCTGTGCGAATGGTGCGCGGACAGCGGCCTGACGCCTTACCTCGCGGTGAAGGTGGACAGCCAGACGCGCGTGCCGCAGGGCTTCGTCAAGAACGGCGAGATCGTGCTCAACATCAGCTCGGCGGCCACGCGCCGGCTGACGATCGACAACCAGTGGGTGCAGTTCAACGCGCGCTTCAACGGCGTCTCGCAGGAGGTCTCCGTGCCGATGAGCGCGGTGGCGGGGATTTTCGCCAAGGAGACGGGTTACGGCTTCGCCTTCACGGTGAGCCAGGATCCCGTCGCGTCGCTCACCTCGGCCACCGAGCCGGCGCTCGATCGCGGCAACGGCGGCAGCGACGAGAAGACGCCCGACGGCAAGCCCAAGGCGCGGCCGTCGCACCTGCAGGTCATCAAGTAGCCTCCGGCCCGCGAGGGCCGCCGCCGGCATAGCTCAGCTGGTAGAGCAGCGGTTTTGTAAACCGTTGGTCCCGGGTTCGAATCCTGGTGCCGGCACCACTTCCCGGTCGTGTTTGACCCCTGCGCGGGCCGACGACATCAGGGGCTCCGGCGCGAAAGCGTCAGGGCCTTTGTCTTTGCGGGGGCACCTAGGCCGGAGGAAGGCCATCAACTTGCGGTTGCGCCCCCCGGGCGTCTCGATCGTTGTGCTCTAGGAGGAGTTTGCCCGACGTGCCATCCTCGCCCGTCAGCGTTCGGGAGCGGGATTGCGCAGCAACCTGCCCGCGTCGTAGCCGAACGCGGCCAAGCCCGAGGTGATGCGAGCGTAAGTGGCCTCGTCCATGCGCGGGTCGCGAGCGAGAATCCAGAGGTAATCGCGTGACGGCTCGCCCACGACTGCATAGGCGTAATCCGGCGCGAGATCGATGACCCAGTAATCGCCCCACACGAACGGGAGGAATCCCAGCCATGACGGGGCGAAACGCACCTCCAGCCTGGCGGGTGAGACGATGCGCGCGACGCCTTCGGCTCGGACCATCGAGCCGTCATCCTTACGGCATGTGTTGACCACCGAGATCGTGCCGTCGAGGTTGCGCGCATAGGTCGCCGTCACGTCCCTGACGCACATGCGCTCGAAGAAATTCGGATAGCGCGCGATCTCGTGCCATTGCCCCACATACCGCTCGAGATCGAGTTGCTGCACTACCGGCAGCGACGGCGCGGCGAGTGCAGGGTGGATGGCAAGGCAGCAAGCGCAACTCGCGAGCGCCATTCCAATCCGCATTACAGCAGCCTTGACGTCGGTCATGGGGAATTCAGGAGTGAGTTCCTCCAGATTGTGTTCGTCACGGCGTAGGCTGGCGGAATTAGGACAGGTCACTGGTGCTGCGCGCGTGGGACGTCATCCAAGAACGCGAAGCCCTGGTCGCCCAGGGCGTCGCGCCTTTGGTGGCCGACGGCTTAGTTCGGCATCACCACGGAGTCGATGACGTGGATGACGCCATTCGACGCGATCACGTTGGTCTTGATCACATTGGCGTCGTTCACTTTCACGCCCTTGGCGGAGGTCGTGACGTTCAGGGACTCGCCCTCCACGGTCTTCAACGGTCCGGCCTTCACGTCAGCGGCAACGATCTCGCCGGGGACGACGTGATAGGTCAATACCTTCACGAGCGCAGCCTTGTCCGCCAGCAGCGCGTTGAGTTGCGCGGGCGGGATCTTCGCGAAGGCCGCGTCGGTCGGCGCGAAGACGGTGAAGGGTCCTTTCCCCTTGAGGGTGTCGACGAGGCCAGCCGCCGTCAGCGCTTTCGCGAGCGTGGTGAACTGTCCCGCACCGACCGCCGTGTCGACGATGTCGGCCTTCGCCGTGGGCATGGCGCCCTTATTCGTGCCGTAGGACGTGCCCTCCGCATTCGCCGCGGACATGCCCGTGGCGAGGACGGCGGCGGTGATGGTTGAAGCGAGAACGGTCTTGAACTTGGACATGGCTGAATCTCCTGGGTGAAAGACGACTGCTGGGAATGTGTCCGGCGAACCGGACGGGGATTGGGGTGAGGGGCTCTTGGACGCACCGCATTGGGAGCGCTGCGAATCTTTGGCCACCAGTTGTCCTGGACAATACGCGCATTGAACTGAAGTTGTCAAGCCTTGGCTTGCTGTATGCGCGGAGTGAACTGGCATCGTCGTTAGAATTTAGGTTCACATGCGACAATCGACCGGTCATCCCGTTGTAGGTCGTAGCCAATGGAGGAGCGAATCGTGTCAACCATGGAAGCCGCGAGCGACGCCCTCGCGCCGGTCTACCGCACCGGCGTGGCCGCCCGACTCGCGGGTATCCCGGTCGAAACGCTCCGGGTGTGGGAGCGCCGGTACCAGATCGTCGGACCCCGACTCAGTCCGCGCGGCCATCGGCTCTATTCGGCGGACGACGTGAGCCGCCTCGTCCTGATCAGACGGCTGGTCGATCTTGGAAACCCGATCGGCTCGGTCGCGGGCCTGCCGCTCGCGGCACTGCGCGAGATGCGGTCTGCGGCGACCGCAGCGTCGCAAGGCATCTCGGTCGGACCGGGAGCATCGCCAAGACCACTGCGCGTCGCGCTGGTTGGCGAAGCGCTCCCGGAGCAGGTCGCCCGCGATGGCGCGTTGCAGTCGACCCTGGAAATCGTCGCGACTTGCACCGGACCGGCCGGCGCGGCGGAAGCGCTGCAAGGCGTCGCAGCCGATGTGCTGGCAATCGAGCTGCCGACGCTTCAATCCGACGCTGTCGCAACGGTCGAAGCATTGGCGCAAGCGGTCGGCGCACGGCACGCGGTCGTCGAGTACCGATTCGCCCCGTCCGCGTGTGGTACGCGCGCTGCGCGACCGGGGCTACTCGGTGGTGCGCGCGCCACTCGACGCCGATGAGCTCGAACGACTATGTCGCGACGTGATCGCGCCCGACGCCATCCGTGCGCCGTCGGGACCATCGCCGCTTCCCCTCGAAGCAGTCCCGGGACCGCGCTTCGATGAACATTCACTGACCCGGCTCGCCCGGGCGCTGACTACCCTGTACTGCGAATGCCCGCGACACCTTGTCGACCTTCTGCTTAGCCTCGGCACCTTCGAGCGCTACAGCGCCGAATGCGCGAACCGCAGCCCGGCCGACGCCCTGTTGCATCGGCATCTGCAGCAAGTTGCCGGATCCGCGCGCGTACTGTTCGAGGACGCGCTCGTACGCGTCGCCCAAGCGGAGGGGCACGCGATGCTCCTCGACACGGGCAAGGCGAGTGGGGGGCTTGAATGACGCAGCGGGCCGGCGGCCAAACATTTCGTGTTGGTGATGCACCCAGGGGCCCGACGTGCGAACACGCGCAGGGGCAGCCCCATCGTTTCCAGGTTTGGCGCGGCAAAGAAGCGAAGACAATATTCGCTCGCGCCGTTCGACCGGCACCACCACTCGCCGGCGTCACGGTCACGTCTGCGCCGTTCAGTCGCCCGCCTACAAGCGTTTGCGCCGCCGGACTACCCCGGCCCGGCGCGCCGGGCGACAGCCCCCATTTTGTCGCGAACCTATGCTTCGCCTCGTGTCGCGAGGCACGCCGCATGGGCGGCTACTTCAAAAACTTTAGGGAGTGCGCGATGAACAAACTACTCACTGCACTGGTGGCGGGTTCCGTCCTGGCCTTCACGGGAACCGCGTTCGGCACCGACGCCGCGGACGCTGCACGGCATCCGGTGGAAACGACGAAGGCCAAGGTCCGTGCCGAGAAGACCGAGGACCGGATGGAAGACAAGGCCGAGGCGCAGTACAAGGCGGCCAAGAAGGAAGCCGATGGCGGCTACAAGGTCGCCAAGGAGAATTGCAAGGACAAGAAGGGCGCCGACGAGCGCGCCTGCGTGAAGTCGGCCAAGGCCGACCGCGATCGCGCGGTCGCCGAAGCCAAGGCGACGCGCGACAAGGCCAAGGCCAACGCCAAGGCCGCCGGCGAAGTCAAGACGCACGGCTGATCATCGCCGGGCGGGAAGGGCGCCGCCGGTACGGGGCGCCCTTCGCTTGCCGCAAGCCGGCGCCGCTTGGCTGGCCACCCGCGGCACCGTCGTGGTGACCGGACGTTCCCACCCGCGGCTCCGGCTGTCCGGACAACGCTTGCGTTACGCGCGGCAAAGCATATATTGACTCCATGCGACTGCGACACAACCACGGCGGCTGGTTCCCATGGCTGGTATTGGCCGTGGTGCTCGCGCTCGCCGTCGGTGAGATTCTCTGGATGGGCGACCGCGTCACCGCCCATCGTGCCGAGCGCGCCGCGAATGCGCAGGCGCCCGCCAAGGTCCTGTCCCTGCCGCTCACGGGCTTCAAGCCCTGAGGCGCCGTTCCTGACCGTCATCGCTGAACGGCGCGCGCCGGCGGGCGCCGCCGGTGCCGTTGGCGGGCGTGGCGCCACAGCTCGAACGCAAGCGGCGTCACCGACAGCGCAATGATGACCACGGTGACGATGCCGAAGTGCTCCTTCACCCACGTCACGTTGCCGAACTGGTAGCCCAGCGCGACGAGCAGCACCACCCACAGCAGCGCCCCTCCGACGCTGAACGCGAGAAAGCGCGGATAGCGCATGTGCCCGAGGCCTGCCACGAACGGCGCGAAGGTGCGCACCACCGGAACGAAGCGCGCCATCACGATGGTCTTGCCGCCGTGGTGCGCATAGAACTGCTCGGTGCGTTCGAGCGCCCGGCGGTTGATCCAGCGTGGCCGCGATTGCAGCAGCTGCTTGCCCGAGGGTGCGCCCGATCCAGTAGTTGCAGTTGTCGCCGCAAAGCGCACCGGCAACGAGCACGGCGCCGAGGATCATCACGTCCATGCCCCGTCGCCGCCCACAGCGCGCCGGCAACGAAAAGCAGCGAATCACCGGGCAGGAACGGCGTCACGACCAGGCCGGTCTCGCAGAACAGGATCGTGAACAGGATCCCGTACGTGAGCGTGCCGTACTCCGCCAGCAACCGGCCGAGCTGCTGGTCCGGATGCAGCACGAATTGCAGGATCGTCGCCCACTCCATCAGTCTCTCCCGTCATGACGTGCGCCGGCGGCGCCTGGACTGCGCGAACATACACGATCCGCGGTTGCGGCCGCGGGTCGCGGCGCACGTGCGACAGGTCTAGTGCGGGTTGCGCTGCGGCGTCCAATGCCCCGGCGGCAGCGGCGGCAGGGGCGAGCGCGTGTCGGACGCGGCGACGGCAGGCTTGCGGCGGCGGCCGGATGTCACGCGCTCGATCGTCGCGATGACCTCCGGAATTGTGAAGGGCTTGCGCAGGTAGGCGGCGTACCCGTCGAACATGCGACTGACGCGCTCCTCGGGCAGCGTGCTCATGAAAATCACCGGGAGGTCCTCCTGACCCGGCACCGACTGCGCCTTCTGCAGGAAACCGGGACCCAGCAACCCGGGCATGACGATGTCGCACAGGACGACGTCGACCGGTCGGCCTGCCATCACGCCCAGCGCGGCATCACCGTTGGATTCGACGAACGTGCGAAAGCTGCGCGACCGCAGGCACGCAGCGAGACCCTGCGCGAAACCCACGTCGTCATCGATCACCAGCACCGTCGCCATTGCACCCCCGGTTATCCCATGATTGTTGAACACGCGCGCGGCGGCTCTTGTAGGGCAACTGGAAGTCTCCATGTCGGCCTGCGCCGCAAACACGGGCGCCGCAGCGCTTGGCGATGCGCAATCACCGCGGTATGCTCGATCGTCAACCCCGGGAGAGGTTCATGAAGATGCGTCTGATGACTTTACTCACCGCCGTCGCGCTGGTCGGTACCGCGGGCGTTGCGCTCGCTCAGGCCGCAGCGAATGCCGGTGCTGCGATCACCGCGAAGAATCGCGTGGTGATGCAGGTCAGCGACGCCGATCCCGGCAAGTGGAACCTTGCGCTCAACAATGCGCGCAACCTGCAGGCGGACCTCGGCAAGGACGGCGTGGAGATCGAGATCGTCGCCTACGGACCCGGCATCGGGATGCTCAAGCGCGAGTCACCCGTGGCATCGCGCATCGCCGATGCCCTCGGTGCCGGCGTGGGGGTGGTCGCCTGCGAGAACACGATGGCCGGCCAGAAACTCGCCAAGGACGACATGCTGCCGAAAATCGGCTACGTGCCCTCCGGCGTCGTCGAGTTGATGCGCAAGCAGCAGCAGGGCTACGCCTACATCCGCCCGTAAGCGAGGAAGCGCAGCGGTGCAATCCGTGCAGGTCGGCGTCGCGCCGCGCCGGGCGAGCCCGGCGGTTCCGGCGCCGGATCCCCGTCGCGCCGTGCCCATCGAAGGCGCCGGCACCGCGGCGAATGTCGCAGACATTCTCGTGGTCGACGACGACGTTGCCTTCGCGAATGGCATCGCGTCGTTGCTGCAGGCGCACGGCTATCGCACCCGCGTCGCATACGACGGCGACGAAGCGCTCGAGCAACTGGCTTCGCATGTGTTCGATGTCGTCCTCTCCGACATCGTCATGCCCGGGATGATCGGCTGCACGCTCGTGCAGCACGCGCATGCGCTCCCCGGCCGCGATGACGTCCCGTTCGTGTTCATGAGCGTGCTGACCGAAGGCAAGGTCAGGACCTTCTTCGATGGCAGCATCCGCTATCTGCAGAAACCGTTCGCCACCAGTCAGCTGCTCGCCATGCTCCGCGATGCGCTGCAGGGCACCACGCCTGGCGGCGCCCCGCCGCCGCCCGCGGCGCAGTAGTCGCGACTTCCACGCGGCCCCAAGTCCTACAAGCATTTCCGCCGCTTTCTGACTCCACCGCGCTGGCCGGGCGGCGATAGTGCGCAAGGACGCGCATGCGCGCCGGGGAGCGGGACGTTCCGCTTCTCACCCCAATCGACGACAAGGAGCGCTTATGAACCGCGATCAGGTGAAGGGCACGGCCAAGGACGTGGCCGGCAAGGTGCAACGCAAGATCGGCGAAGAGACCGGCGATATCGGTGACCAGATCAAGGGTGCCGCGAAGCAGGTCGAGGGCAAGCTGCAGAAGGGCGTCGGCGACGTCGAGCAGGCAGCCAACGAGAACGACGATCGCACCAGCCGTCGCTGATCCTCGCCGTGGTAATGCGAACGGCCCGCTGCGGCGGGCCTTCGTGTTCTCCGGTCGCCCGGTGATCCCGTTCAGCGCTGGTCGCGTGCGACGAGCAGGTCATCGATGACCTGGCAGAGCTCGCGGATGGACTGCTCGCATGCCGTCGTGAGGTCCTGGTGCTCGGATGCCACGCAGAACCACCGCCGGATGTTGTCCGGTCCACCGGACAGCTCGGCGTTGACGAGTACCGCCCCGGTGATCCGGCGCGAAGCGGTGGCGTGGATCGCATAGCCACGGTGGTCGGCGGTCAGGCAGAGGCGCGACGGCGAACTCGTGTCGTCGCTGGGCTTGGTATTCGTCACGGTTGGTGATCGGTCGTTCAGGCAACGGCCGACTGTACCGGCGCGCTGCCGCTCACGCCCTGACCTGCATCAATTCGCCGCGTGGCCGCGCGTCGCATGCGCGTCCTTGCGCAAGGCTTTGGGGCGCGATGGCCACCCGGGCGACATTGCTATTCGGGATTGAGTCCCGGATGCTCGGCTTCAATCAGCTCCCGCAGCAGCCGCTCGGCGAGTGGGGTGGGCGAAGGAAGCACGTCCGGCAGCAGGCCGGTGTTGGACGCGACGCCGCAATACACGGTGAGCAGGTCACCCGCAACGCGGTACCACGCGCAGTAGTCCCGGCCGTCGTGCCGGATGCGCACCACGCCCGACAGCTCGCCGTTCTCGGCGCGCGCGCCACGCGTGCGCGGCCGGATCGCCCGGCGAATGCGTCCCGACGCGCCGTCGAGGAATGGCCGCGCGTCCTCGGTGGCATCGTCGCGCGGCATCGGCAGCACCGATGCCTCGGTGGGCGCTCCCGTTCTCGTGATCTTTGCGTTGCTCAAAGCGTCACTCCGTAGCAAGGCCTGCAGTCGCCCGTGCCGGGGACCGGGTCGCACGCGCGCCGTGACGGCGCACCGGGCCCGGGATCCCCACGGCGTTCAGCGTGCGGCGCGCGGCGCAAGGCGCGGCGTGCATTGCCGGGCGCCATCGCGCAGCACGTTCGTGCGCAAGCCCATCCGCCCTGCGAGCAGGAGCCCCCAGTAGCGCAGGCGCAGCGCCAGCGGGCCGCGACTCGAGGTCGCGGCCGGACGCGACGTACGGCGCCGCTTCACGAGCGCATCATCGATGAGGTCGTGGATCATGGTGTCGAGCTGCTGCTTCACCGCTTCCAGCGTCTCGCCGCGCACGGTGAGGTCGAGATCGACGCAATGCGCCTCCCAGCCGCCCGGCATCTCCTCGGCGAAACAGCGAACGGCAACCACACGTGAGCGCATCGCATTTCTCCCTGGTGACTCTTTGTGCAGCATCACGCAAGGAGCATGCCGTCGGCGCGGATGCGTGCGCGCGCATGAAATGCCCGCCAAAGCGGGCCGACGCGGCGCCCGGCGCGCGTCCGGCGGAACAATTTACGTTGTCGATGGCGCGTCGCAACGAAAAAAATGCACGCTGCTCGCCAGGGGTTGCGCTTGCGGCACTGACGTAAAATTGGCCGTATCAATGGAGGAGGGAGCGAGATGAACCAGCTCGATTTCGATGGCCGCAAGGCCGTCGTGACGGGTGGCGCGGCCGGCATCGGCCTTGCCATTGCGCGGCGACTGAAGGCGAGCGGCGCGCGGCTCGCCTTGTGGGACCGCGATCGCGGCGCGCTCGACCGGGCGCGCGAGAGCCTCGGCGGCGAGGTGGACACGCAGGAGGTCGATGTCGGCGATCCGCATGCGGTTGCAGCCGCCGCGCGCGCGGCGGCCGCCTCGCTCGAGCGCATCGACGTGCTCGTCTGCTCGGCGGCCATCACGGGACCGAACACGACGACCTGGGAATACCCGATCGACGCGTGGCGCCAGGTGATCGACATCAACCTGAACGGCCTCTTCTACTGCAATCGCTCGATCGTGCCGTACATGATGACCCGCGACTACGGCCGCATCGTGAACATCGCGTCGGTCGCCGGCAAGGAGGGCAATCCCAATGCGCCCGCCTACAGCGCGTCGAAGGCGGCCGTGATCGCCCTCACCAAGTCCCTGGGCAAGGAGCTCGCGCGCACGGGCATTCGCGTCAACTGCGTCACTCCGGCTGCGGTGCGCACCGCGATATTCGAGCAGATGACGCAGCAGCATATCGACTTCATGCTGTCGAAGATTCCGATGGGCCGCTTCGGCGCCGTCGAGGAGATCGCGGCGATGGTGTGCTGGCTGGCGAGCGAGGAGTGCTCGTTCTCGACCGGCGCCGTATTCGATCTCTCCGGCGGCCGCGCCACGTACTGACGCGCGCGATGTCCCGGTCGGCACGCGCGATCCTGCGACGAGCATGACGGTCGCGTCGCCGGCGCACAACGTCGCGGCATTCCTGCAGCGCACTGCGCACTGCTGGCCGCGGCTTCCGGCCATCGCAGCCGGCACGACGGTCGTGCACGATTACGAGGACTTCGCGCGGACCGTGGCGCGCCTCGCCACCGGTCTGCGCCGGGCCGGCGTGGCGCCCGGCGATCGCGTGGCGCTGGTTGCGCGCAATGCCCCGGAATACCTGCCCGCGATGTTCGCCGCGTGGTGGTGCGGCGCCGTCGCCGTGCCCGTGAATGCCAAGCTGCACGTGCGCGAGCTCGCGTTCGTGCTCGAGGACAGCGCTGCGCGCCTCGCGTTCACCGATGCGGAGTGGGCGCATCGACTCCCGGACCTGCCGGGCATGCGTGTCGCAGCGTTCGGCAGCGCGGAGCATCGGGCATTGCTCGATGAAGGGCCACTCGGAGCGCCCGCGGCCGTTGCCCCCGACGACGCGGCCTGGCTCTTCTACACCTCGGGTACGACCGGCCGCCCGAAAGGTGTGGTCATCACCCACGCCAATCTGCGCGCGATGACGCAGTGTTATCTGAGCGACGTGGAAGCCATCGTTCCCGGCGACGCGCTGCTGCACGCTGCGCCGCTCTCGCACGGGTCGGGCCTCTATGCGGTGCCGCACGTGCTCGGCGGTGCCGTCAACGTCATCCCCGACTCCGGCGGCTTCGACGTGCAAGAGGTGGCTGCGCTGCTGCTGCGCTGGCCGCGCACCGCGTTCTTTGCCGCGCCGACCATGGTCAAGCGCCTCGCAGCGAGCGGCGCCGTGGAGGGTCGTGCACTCGAGCATCTCAAGTGCATCGTGTACGGCGGCGGTCCGATGTACGTGGAGGATTGCCGCACGGCATTCGCGGCGTTCGGGCCGCGTCTCGCGCAGATCTACGGGCAGGGCGAGTCGCCGATGACGATCACCGCGATGTCGCGTGCGCTTGTCGCGGACGCGATCGCACGCGACGACGTCGCGCGCCTTGCTTCGGTGGGCCCTGCCCAGACCGGCATGGAGGTGCGGATCGGCGGGCGCGACGATCGTCTCGCTCCCCAGCGGCGAGGCGGGCGAAGTGCTCGTCCGCGGTCCCGCGGTGATGCGCGGTTACTGGCGCAACGACGCCGCGACCGCAGCCACGCTCGCCCGCGGCTGGCTGCACACCGGAGACGTCGGCGTACTCGATGCCGACGGCTTCCTCACCCTCAAGGATCGCTCGAAGGACCTCATCATCAGCGGCGGTTCCAACATCTATCCGCGCGAGGTCGAGGAGGTGCTGCTGGGTGATCCGGCGGTCGTCGGTGCAGCCGTCGTCGGTCGCCCGCATCCGGAATGGGGCGAGGAGGTGGTGGCGTTCGTCGTGGCCCGACAGGGCGTCGACCGCGCTGCGCTCGCCGACGCGCTCGACCGGCGCTGTCTGGAGCACATCGCCCGGTTCAAGCGGCCGCGCCACTATCGCTGGGTCGATGCGCTGCCGACGAACAATACCGGGAAGGTGCTGAAGACGACTCTGCGCGAGCAGCTGCGCACGGAGGATGCCCCGGACGCGCCGGCCGGCGCTTCAGACTGAGGTGCAGCGGAGGCGGCCGCTCAATACAACACCCGGACATTCTCGGGTGCGAGCCAGTCCTTGAGTTGCGCGATCAGCGCGTTGTCGGGGTTGACCGTCCAGCTCTCGGGAAACTCGATCTCGCCGGTGACGCCACGCGTGCGGTATTCGAGCACCACGGCACAGCGTCCCGGACGGAAGGGCGCGAGGATCTCGTGCAGGCGTGCCGCGTCGGCGCCGCCGTTGAATGCGAGGCGCAGGCCTTTCGCAAGGCGCTTGCGGATCGCGCCGAGGTCGTGCACCTGCTCCGCGATGATGCGCAGCGCCTGGCTCTGGCCATCCTCGCCCGGGCGCTGCGTCACCTTGGCCTCGACCAGGAGCAACTCGTCCTCGCGCAGCAGCGTGCGCGCCGCGTCGAACGTCTCGTTGAACACGACCACTTCCGCGGTGCCGTGGCCGTCGTCGAGGGTCACGAAGGCCATCTTGCCGCGGCGCGAGGCCTGCACGCGCAGCGCGGTGACGATGCCGGCGATCAGCACGGGGTCCTTGCGCGGCTGCAGGTTCGCGAGCGGCTGGCGCACGATCGGCGCGAGCTCGGCGGCGAAGCTCTGGAAGGGATGCCCCGAAAGATAGAAGCCGAGCGCGGCCTTCTCGTGCACCAGTCGTTCGGCGTCGCTCCATTCGCGCGCGGCAACGAGCGTCAGCGAGGTCGCGTGCTGCTCCTCGCCGAAGAGCGACACCTGCGAGGCGGCGGCTTCCGCGCGCTCGGCCTCGCCGAGAGCGATGCCCACCGAGGCGAAGAGGCTCGCCCGACGCGTGTCGACGGAGTCGAACGCACCTGCGCGGATCAGCGCTTCGAGCACGCGACGGTTGACGAGCCGCTTGTCGACGCGGCGGCAGAAATCGAAGAGGTCGCGGAACGCGCCGCCTGCCGCGCGGGCGGCGACGATCGCCTCGATGGCCGCCTCGCCCGTGCCCTTGACGCCGCCGAGGCCGTAGCGGATGCGCTTCTCGTCCACGGGCTCGAAACGGTAGTTCGACGCGTTCACGTCCGGCGGGAGAACGGCGATGCCCTGCGCGACGGTGTCGTCGTAGAGCATGCGCACCTTGTCGGTGTCGTCCATGACGAGCGACAGGTTCGCCGCCATGAACGCGGCGGGATGGTGCGCCTTGAAATAGGCCGTCTGATACGCGACCAGCGCATAGGCGGCGGCGTGCGACTTGTTGAAGCCGTAGCCCGCGAACTTCTCCATGTGATCGAAGAGCTGCGACGCCTTGGCCGCCGACACGCCATTCGCCTGCGCACCGGCAACGAAGATCTCGCGCTGCTGCGCCATCTCCTCGGGCTTCTTCTTGCCCATGGCGCGGCGCAGGAGGTCGGCGGCACCCAGCGTATAGCCGCCGATCACCTGCGCGATCTGCATGACCTGCTCCTGGTACACCATCACCCCGTACGTGGGACCGAGGATGGGCTCGACGCGTGGATCGAGATATTCGACCCGCTGCCGGCCGTGCTTGCGGTCGATGTAGTCGGGGATGAGGTCCATCGGACCCGGCCGGTACAGCGCGACGAGCGCGATGATGTCCTCGAAGCGGTCCGGCTTGGCGCGCACCAGGAGGTCGCGCATGCCGCGGGATTCGAACTGGAACACCGCGGACGTGTTGCCCGTCTTGAAGATGTCGTACGCCGGCTTGTCGTCGAGCGGAATCGTCTCCAGCGTCGGCGCGAAGGCTGGATCGAGCCGGCGCACGTAGCGCAGCGTCCAGTCGAGGATCGTGAGGGTCGTGAGGCCGAGGAAGTCGAACTTCACGAGCCCGACGGCTTCCACGTCGTCCTTGTCGAACTGCGAGACGATCCCGTCCGATCCCGCCTGCGTGTAAAGGGGACAGAAGTCCGTCAGCTTGCCGGGCGCGATGAGCACGCCACCCGCGTGCATGCCGACGTTGCGCGTGAGTCCTTCCAGCGCCTCGGCGAGCACCAGCAGCTCGCGCACCTCCTCCTCGTTCTCCTCGCGCTCGGCAAGGAGCGGCTCCATCTCGCGCGCCTGCCGGAGCGTGATCAGCTTGCCGGGCTGGAACGGGATCAGCTTGGCGATCCCGTCGCAAAAGAGATAGGGCAGATCGAGCACGCGGCCGACGTCGCGCACGGCCGCCTTCGCCGCCATCGTGCCGAAGGTGGCGATCTGCGAGACGGAGTCGGCGCCGTAACGGTTCTTGACGTAGTCGATGACGCGGTCGCGGCCGTTCTGGCAGAAGTCGATGTCGAAGTCCGGCATCGAGATGCGCTCGGGATTGAGGAAGCGCTCGAACAGCAGCGCGTAGCGCAGCGGGTCGAGATCGGTGATGCCGAGCGCATAGGCGACGAGCGATCCGGCGCCCGAACCGCGACCGGGGCCTACCGGAACGCCGTTGCGCTTCGCCCAGTTGATGAAGTCGGCGACGATCAGGAAGTAACCCGGGAAGCCCATCTGGGCGATGGTCTTCGTCTCGAAGTCGAGTCGTGCCTCGTATTCCGGCCGTTTCCGCTCGAGCAGCCCGGGGTCGGGGTAGAGCGCCGCGAGGCGCTTCTCGAGCCCCGCCGCCGCTTCGCGTCGCAGGTGCTCGTCGATCGTGACTCCCGGTGGCGTCGGGAAGTCCGGCAGGTAGTTCTTGCCGAGCGGAATCACCAGATTGCAGCGCTGCGCAATCGCTACGCTGTTCACCAGCGCTTCGGGATAGTCGGCGAACGCGGCCGCCATCTCGGCCTGGGTCCTGAAGTATTGCTCGGCGGTGAACCGGCGCGGCCGGCGCGGATCGGACAGCGCCGTACCCTCGGCGATGCACACCCGCGCCTCGTGCGCGCGGTAGTCCTCGCGGCGCAGGAATTGCACCGGATGTGTGGCGACGACCGGAAGCGCCGTCTCGCTGGCAATGCGCACCGTCGCCGCCACCAGCGCATCGTCGTCGGGATGCCCCGCGCGTTGCAGCTCGAGGTAGAAGCGGCCGGGGAACAGCGCCGCCCATTCGCGCGCGATCCGCGCGGCGCCCGCGGCGTCGCCCTGCAACAGCGCCTGACCGACATCGCCGTCGCGCGCGCCGGAAAGCGCGATGAGGCCCTCGGTGCCTTCGGCCATCCACTCGCGCCGCAGCTCCGCGCGACCACGGTGCTGGTTGCTCCGGTACGCACGCGACAGCCAGTCCGCGATGCGCAGGTAGCCGGCGCGCGACTGCGCGAGCAGGAGGACGCGCGTGGGCTGGTCGCGACTCGCCTCGTGCGTCATCCAAGCATCGACCCCGAACAGCGGCTTCACGCCGGCGGCGCGCGCCGCCTTGTAGAACTTGATGAGCCCGAACGCGTTGGCGAGGTCGGTGATCGCCAGCGCGGGCATGCGATCGGCCGCGGCAGCGGCAACGGCGTCGTCGATGCGCACGATACCGTCCGCGATCGCGAACTCGGTGTGCATTCGCAGATGGACGAAAACGGGATCGCTCATGGGGGAAGACCTGGGACGTGCGCGTCGCCGCTCGCACCCGGCATGCATCCGCGGGCGTGCGACTGCAGCCTGCTACAATTTTACCCCGTTCACGCGATGCAGCCGCTGCGTTCCATGGTTCGTTCCGCCGATCTTCTTCCGCAGCGCGGCTCGCTGACAGCGCATCGGGCAACACACGCGCCGATGCTCGTGCGCACCGCTCTCGCCGCCGTTGCATTGCTGCTCGCGAGCTGCGCGACCGTCGCTCCGGGTCCCTCCGAGCCGGTCAAGCCGACGGCACCGCCGCTGCCACGCAATGCGGAGCCGCCGCCGCCGAAGGTCAATCTTTCCGGCTTCCCGCTCGCCTACCGCCAGGGCTATGCCGACGGTTGCGCGAGCGCGAAGGGCCCGGAGCGCAAAGACGGGGAACGTTTCGGCAAGGACGGCAACTACAGCATGGGTTGGCAGGACGGCGTCGCGCTGTGCCGGAAACGCTGACCGGCGCCCGGCGCTTGCGCGCATGAAGCCGTTCACGTCGCACCGCGTGGACCTGCGCGGGCTGGAGCATCGCGTCCTCGCCTGGGGCAACGCGGGTGCGCGCAAGCTCTTCCTGCTGCACGGCTGGATGGATGTCGCCGCGTCGTTCCAGTTCCTGGTGGACGCGCTGCAGGACGACTGGCATGTCATAGCACCCGATCTGCGCGGCTTCGGCCAGTCCGCGTGGCAGCCGCAGGGCTACTGGTTCGCGGATTACATCGCCGATCTGGAGGCGCTGCTCGACCGGTTCGCGCCAGGCGAGCGCGTGCATCTCGCCGGTCACAGCCTCGGCGGGAACATCGTGCTGCATTACGCCGGGATCCGTCCGGAACGCATCGCCAGGCTCGTCTCGCTCGAGGGCTTCGGCATCCCGGCGGAAGATCCTGCCATTGCAGCGCAGAAGTTCGCCAAGTGGCTCGATGCGCTGCGCGAGCCGCGTCCCTTCCAGGCTTACGCCAACCTGGAAGCCGTCGCGGCGCGCCTGCAGAAAAACAACGCACGGCTGCCGCGCGACAAGGCAATGTTCCTTGCGGCGCACTGGGCCGAGGTCGCTGCCGATGGCTCGGCGCGCCTGCGCTCCGATCCGCGCCACAAGCTTCCGTTCCCCACGGTCTATCGCATGGAGGAGGTCTACGCAGTATGGCGCCGCATCGGTGCGCCCACGCTCTGGGTTGCCGCCGAGCAGTCGGACATTCCCCAGTGGCTCGACGACCATCCGGAAGGCGAGGGCGTCACGGCGACATTGGCAGGGATCCGCCGGCGCCTCGCGCACATCCCGCACGGCGAGCTCGTGACCATCGGCGAAGCGGGGCACATGCTGCACCACGACCAGCCCGAAGCCGTCGCGCGCGCGGTCGAAGCCTTCCTCCTGCATTGAAGCCTTCCCCGCCCGCCGCACGCGCCACGCGCCTTGCGTATGCCGCGCTCGCGCTCCTCACCCTCATCTGGGGCGGCAACTGGATCGTGATGAAGCTCGCGCTGGCCAACGCCAATCCAGTGAGCTTCAACGTGCAGCGGACCTGGGTTGCCGTCGCGGTGGTGTTCGCCGCGCTGATCGTTCAGCGCAAGCGGCTGCTGCCGGAGGACTGGACCGCGGTGCTCGTCACCGGGTTCTTCCAGACCACGATCAACTTCGCGGGCACCACGATGGCGCTGGCCGGCGGCGGCGCGGGTCGGACATCGGTCCTCGTATTCACCATGCCCTTCTGGACGCTGCTGATCGCGTGGCCCGTGCTGCACGAACGCGTGCGCGGGCTGCAGTGGCTCGCTGTGGGATCCGCGCTCGTCGGCCTCGTGCTCGTCGTCGAGCCGTGGAACTGGCGCGGCGATCTCGGCCCCAAGCTGTGGGCGGTGCTGTCGGGTTTCGGGTGGGCGGCCGGCACCGTGGCGACGAAATACTTCCAGCGCCGCAAGCACTTCGACCCGATGGGCTTCATCGCGTGGCAAATGCTTGCCGGCGTGCTGCCGCTCACCCTCCTCGCGTGGATTCTTCCCGGCGAGGCGACACGTTGGTCCGTGACCCAGGTCGCCCTGCTGGTGTATGTCGGGGCCGTGTCGACGGCCGCGGGATTCCTGCTCTGGCTGGGGATCCTGCGCTATCTGTCCGCCGGAACGGCCTCGCTCAACATGTTCGCCATTCCTGTGATCGCCCTCCTCCTGTCGATGGCGATCTTCGGCGAGGTGCTGTCGTCGAGCGAATGGCTGGGCATCGCCGCCATCGGCGTCGGTCTCGTGCTCATCACGTGGCGAGCATTGCGCAATGCTCGCGCGGACTCGCCGCTGCGCGACGCCGCTCCGCTCGAAGGCGGCTGATCCGCGGGACGCCCCGCCGTCCATCCGGTACGCCGTCGGGCCCAAGGTAGAATCGAGCGGCGCAAGCTTGCCACGCGCGCTCACCCCATGAACGATTCCACGCCTCCCGACCTTTCGCGGCTGCGCATCGATCGCACTGCGATCACGCGACCGCGCCGGCGCCGCCGCTGGTGGCAGGTCGCGGCGCTCCTGGTGGTGCTCGCGGCCGGCGCGTGGTGGTTCCTGCGTCCGCACCCGGTCACGGTGCAGACAGCCGCCGTCGTGACGACGTACCCGTCGCAGCAGTTCGTGGTGCTGAACGCGACGGGTTATGTCGTGCCGCAGCGCAAGGCGGCGATCGCATCGAAGGGGACGGGGCGGCTCGACTGGCTCGGCGTGGCCGAGGGGTCGCGCGTCAGGGCCGGCGAGGTCATCGCGCGGCTGGACAATCGCGACGTGGTGGCGCAGGCGCAGTCGGCCGCAGCGAACGTCACTGCGGCCCGGGCGGCGCTGGCGCAGGCGGAGGCCGAAGCGCGCGACGCGGCGGCGCAGCTCAAGCGCGACGAGGAGCTCGTCGCCCGCGGCTTCGTTTCACGCGCCGCCCTCGACACGTCCAAGGCTCGTGCCGACCGCACCACCGCCGCCGTGGCCAATGCGCGCGCGAACATCGCCGCCATGGAAGCCACGTCGCGCAACGCGCAGGTGAGCGTCGACTACACGCTGATCCGCGCCCCGTTCGACGGCGTGATCCTCTCGAAGAGCGCGAACATCGGCGACATCATCACGCCGTTCTCGTCGGCTGCCGATTCCAAGGGGGCCGTCGTCACCATGGCCGACATGTCCTCGCTCGAAGTCGAGGCGGACGTCTCCGAGTCGAGCCTCGGCAAGATCCGCGTTGGCCAGCCGTGCGAGATCACGCTCGATGCGCTGCCCGACGTGCGCTTCCGCGGCCGCATCAGCCGCATGGTGCCCACGGTGGATCGTGCCAAGGCGACGGTGATGACGAAGGTGCGGTTCGAGGAGATCGATCCGCGCGTCCTGCCGGAGATGAGCGCGAAGGTCGCATTCCTGTCGCGCGATGTCACCGCAGCGGAGCAGCGGCCTCTTCTCGCCCTCAACAGCGACGCGATCGTGCGCCGCGGCGAACGCGACGTGGTGTTCGCGGTGCGCAACGACCACGCGGCACTGGTGCCGGTGCAGCCCGGCATCAAGGTGGGTGACCTCACCGCCGTGACGGCCGAGCTGAAGACCGGCGAGCGCGTGGTCGTGAAGCCCGCCGCGAACCTCGCGGACGGTGCGCCGGTGCAGCCCGCGTCGCGGTAAGGACGACGGCCGCGCGATGGACCTGACGCCCGACGGGGAGGCCGGCACGGCCATCGCGCCGGACGACACGCCGCTGGTGCACATCCGCGGCCTCTCCAAGTATTACGTGCGCGGCGAGCAGGTGATCCCGGTCCTCGTCGACATCAACCTCGACATCATGAGCGGCGACTACATCGCGCTGATGGGGCCATCGGGCTCGGGCAAGTCCACGCTGCTCAACCTCATCGCTGGCATCGACAAGCCGAGCGCCGGAACGCTCGAGATCGAAGGCATCGACATCGCGCAGCTGTCGGAGGCAGAGCTTGCCGCATGGCGAGCCACGCACATCGGCTTCATCTTCCAGTTCTACAACCTGATGCCGGTGCTCTCCGCGTTCGACAACGTCGAGCTGCCGCTCCTGCTGACGCCGTTGTCGCGCCGCGAGCGCCGCGATCGGGTGGCGACCGCCCTTTCGCTCGTGGGCCTCGCCGATCGCGCGGACCACTTTCCCAATGAGCTTTCCGGGGGCAGCAGCAGCGCGTCGCCATCGCGCGGGCACTGATCAGCGATCCGACGCTGATCGTGGCCGATGAACCGACCGGCGATCTCGACCGCCACACGGCGCAGGAGATCCTGGAGCTCCTCGACCGTCTCAATACGGATCTCCACAAGACGATCGTGATGGTGACGCACGACCCCAAGGCCGCCGAGAAGGCACACCGCATGGTGCATCTCGAGAAGGGCGTGCTGACGGACTAGCGTTGCAGCGCCAGGGGTCGCGGAGTGCGACCGGGGGCCTACCAGGCGGGCGCGGCGGGCCGGAACTGCGCTGCGGGCTCGGGCAGCGTGCGGTGACCCAGATCGTCGGCGATGCGCACCAGGAGCCGCAATTCCGCGACGGCTTCGCCCGACATGCGGGCGAGCGTCGTGGAACCGACCTGCAGGAGCTCGGCCAGCTGCAAGCGGGCCGCCGCCGTTCCCCAGCAGCGTGTCAGGGCATCGACCACGTCCGGGTGAGAGCGCTCGAGCGCCGAATGCGCGCGCTCGGCAATGAAAAGCTCGCGCTCGAGATCACGCCCGAGGTCCTCGGCCGATGGTTGGAGCAGCAGCGGCGTCGGCGTGTTGATCGGTGTCGGCACCGGCGCGGCAGCCCAGGCGGCGTCATGCGGCGCGTCACCTGCGTGGGCCGCCGGCGCGTGGGTATGCTCCATGCTGCCGTGCTTGAAGGTCACGGGCGGTTCGGCAAGGCTCGTGCGCGACGCCACGCGGTGTGACGGCGGCCCGGTCAACGCCCACTCCTCGCCCGCATGGCGGCGCCGCCAGACGAAGCCGCCTACGCCGAGCGCAGCCAGCCCGCCGAGCGCCACACCGACGGGCCAGGCGGACTCCCACCCCGGACTCGCGGCGGCATTCGCAGCAGTGTGCAGCGACGGCGAGGATGCCGCTGCGGCCGGCCTGACCGGTTGCTGCAGGCGCTGCAGCTCGTCGCTGAGCTGCGCGATCTGCTGGCGCAACGTGGCGTTCTCTGCTTCGAGCACGGCGGGATCCGCTGCAGCGCTGTCGACGAACGTAACGACCGCGGGGGTTGCACCGATGGCGGCGGCATCGCCTGCGGGCACGGCGGCTGCCATCGAGGGCGAAGACGGCACGTCCGGTCGAATGCCTTTTACGTCCGTCGGTGTGGGCGACACGGCAGGCGCGCCCGCTGCGCCGATCGTGCGCTGTGCCGGGACGACCGGGATCACGGTCACGGCGGGGTTGGCGAGCACCGTGCGCTCGGGTGCACCGGCGAGGCCGACGAGCGGCATCCGGGGTCCGGCTTGCGCGACAGCGCGGACCTGTCGGCTACTGCCCGGCGGCTCGAGGAACAGCGTGTACAGGCGCGTGGCGCCATCGCAATGCGTCCGCACGAGGAGCCGCACGACGGGCTCGCGGATCGGGGCTGCCGTGGTGACGGTCACGCCGGCGGCGCCGGTGCGGCGGTCCATGGCAACGTTGGCGGTCAGAATGTGCGGAAGCCCGTCACTTTGCGCCGGCCCCGCGACGCCGAGGCAGCGCTCGGTCACGGGCGCCGAGCCGTCGGAGCGCAGCGGCACGTAGAGCCGCAGCGGTTCCCCGAGGCGCGACAGCTGCCTTGCGTCGCCAAGCGTTTCGGCGCCTGCCGGTGCACCTACGAGCAGCGTCAGCAGGGCGAGCGCCACCACCGCACCCCACCCCGTGCGGCCATTGGACGCGCTGCAGGAAATGCGTCCGGGCTGGTCTCGACAGGAATGCATTGGCTCGATGGGCGATCGGCGCGCAATGAGCGCACGCCGCTTCAGCCGGAAATCAGCAAGAAATATGCCCCCATTGCGAGCGGCTGCGCTGCGCTAGAATCAACGGTTCCCCTCCGCTCCCAGCGGCGCCATTCACGCGCCGCGCCCCGCGTGTTCGTCACCCTCCTCATCCTGCGCAATGCCTTTCGCCATAAATTGCGCACGGCACTGACGGTGCTCGGCATCATCGTCGCGATCACCGCGTTCGGAATGCTGCGCACGATCGTCGATGCCTGGTACGCCGGCGCGAACGCAAGTTCCAGCGCGCGGCTCGTGACGCGCAATGCCGTCTCGCTCGTGTTCCCGTTGCCGCTCACCTACGCGGCGAAGATACGGCAGGTGCCGGGGGTCGGCGGCGTGAGCTGGGCCAACTGGTTCGGCGGCGTGTATGTCCGCGAATCCAACTTCTTCGCGCAGTTCGCGATCGATGCGCCGACTTACCTGGCGCTGTACCCGGAGATGGTGCTCACGCCGGAGGAGCGCAAGGCTTTTTTCACCGATCGGCAGGGAGCCATCGCCGGACGCAAGCTCGCCGACCGGTTCGGCTGGAAAGTCGGCGACCAGATTCCGCTGAAGGGCACGATCTTCCCGGGGACATGGACCTTCAATCTGCGCGGCATCTACGACGCGGCGGACCGTTCGTCCGACCAGTCGACGATGTTCTTCCACTGGGCGTACCTCAACGAATCGGTACGCAAGCTGTACCCGCGCCGCGCCGACCAGACCGGCGTGATCGTCGTGGGACTGCAGGATCCTGCGCGCGCCGCCGAGGTGTCTGCGGCCATCGACGAGACGTTCCGCAACTCGCTGGCCGAGACGCTCACCGAAACGGAGAAGGCGTTCCAGCTGGGCTTCATCGCGATGACGGAGGCGATCCTGCTCGCGATCCAGGCGGTCTCGTTCGTCGTGATCATCATCATCATGGCGGTGATGGCGAACACGATGGCGATGACCGCACGCGAGCGCGGTCCGGAATACGCGACGCTCAAGGCGCTCGGCTTCGGCAACGGTTTCGTGGCCGGGCTCATCTTCGCGGAATCGCTGGGGATCGCGCTCGTCGGCGCGGTGCTGGGCGTGCTGGTGACGTATCCACTGGCCGCGGCGTTCGCCGACGCCATGGGCAGCCTGTTCCCGGTGTTCTTCGTCAGCCCGCGCACGGTCGCGATGCAGCTTGCCGCCGGCGCGGTGGTGGGCGCCGTGGCCGCGCTGATCCCGGCGTGGCGGACCGCGCGCATACGCATCGTGGACGGCCTCAGGATGATCGCGTGAACGCGCCACCCGTCCTCTCGCGCGATACGGTCGCCGGCGATTCGGTGGCGACGCCGTGAAGATTCCGTTCTCGTACATCGCGCGCAATCTCGTGACGCGGCGGCTCACGACGGCCCTCACGGCCGGCGGCATGGCGCTCGTCGTGTACGTGTTCACGACCGTGCTCATGCTCGCGGCCGGGCTGCAGCAGACGCTCGTGGCGACCGGTCTCGACGACAACGTGGTCGTGATCCGCCGTGGCGCGCAGACCGAGGTGCAGAGCGGGATCGACCGGGCGCAGGCAGGCGCCGTCGAAAGCCTGCCCGATATCGCCGTCGGCGAGGACGGGCACAGGCTCGTGTCGAAAGAAACCGTCGTCCTCATCAACCTGCCGAAGCGCGACAGCGGCAAGCCATCGAACGTGCTCATCCGCGGCGTCACGCCCGCAGGACTCGCGCTCCGTCCGCAGGTGCATCTCGTGCAGGGGCGGATGCCGCGCCCCGGCACGGCCGAGATCATCACCGGACAGGCGATCGCGTCGGGTTTCCGGGGCGCCGGGATGGGGGAGACGATGCGCTTCGGCTCGCGCGACTGGACCGTGGTCGGCGTCTTCGATGCGGGTCGCACCGGCTTCGATTCCGAGATCTGGGGCGATGCCGAGCAGATGATGCAATCCTTCCGCCGGAGCGCGTTCTCCTCGATGATCTTCCGCCTCGCCGATACCGACCGCTTCGTCGCCGTGAAGGAAGCCATCGAGAGCGATCCGCGCCTCACGCTGGAAGCGCGGCGCGAGCGCGACTTCTACGCCGCGCAATCGGAGGCGCTGGCGAAATTCATCAGCTATCTCGGGACGAGCATCTCGGTCATCTTCTCCATCGGCGCAATCATCGGCGCGATGATCACGATGTACGCGAGCGTGGCCTCGCGCACCGGCGAGATCGGCACCCTGCGGGCGCTGGGCTTCCCGCGCCGCTCGATCCTGACGGCGTTCCTGCTGGAGTCGCTGCTCCTCGGTCTCGTCGGCGGCGTCGTCGGACTGATCGGGGCGACGTTCATGCAGGCGATCACGATCTCGACCATGAACTTTCAGACCTTCGCGGAACTGGCGTTCAGCTTCACGCTGACGCCCGGCATCGTGGCCGCGGGCCTTGGCTTCGCGCTCGGCATGGGGTTCCTCGGGGGCTTCCTGCCCGCGGCGCGCGCTGCGCGCATGAAGATCGTGGACGCTTTGCGTGCCGCGTGAAGAGGGCGTCGCCTTGCCCGCGATCATGAACGCGGCGCTCGAGCCGCGCGGTACCGTCACGCTGTTCCTGGCGGCGACACTGATCTGGGGTTCGACGTGGCTCGTGATCACGTACCAGCTCGGCAGCGTCGCGCCCGAGGCGTCGGTCGCGTACCGCTTCGCGCTCGCCGCCCTGCTGCTGGGCGGATGGTGCGTTGCGACGGGACGCTCGCTGCGGTTCCCATCACGGGTGCACGCGCTGCTCGCCGCGCAGGGACTGCTCCTGTTCGGCGTCAACTACGTCGCCATCTACAAGGCCGAGCAGTACATCGCGTCCGGCCTCGTCGCGGTGCTTTTCTCGACCATCGTATTCATGAGCCTCGTGGGTACGCGCCTCGCCTTCGGCACGCCGATCACCGCGGCGCGCGCTGCTCGGCGCGACGCTCGGCGTCGGCGGCGTGGCGTTGCTGCTCCTGCCGGGCAGTGCGGTGAGCGCGGGGGAGAACGTCGCGCTCGGCGTCGCGTTCGGCCTGGGCGGCACGCTGCTCGCCACGGGCGGCAATCTCGTCTCGATGCGCATGCACCGCGCGCACCTGCCGATCCTCGAAACAACGGCTGTCGGGCATGGCCTACGGTGCGGCGTTCGCCGGGATCGCGGCGTGGCTCGCGCACGTGCCGTTCACGTTCGACGGGACCGTCCGCTACATCGCTTCGCTCGCATACCTTGCCATCGTCGGCAGCATCGTGGCGTTCGCGGCCTATCTCACGCTGCTGCAGCGCGTCGGCGCCGGACGCGCCTCGTACGTGGGCGTAGCCACGCCCGTGATCGCGATGCTGCTGTCGAGCATCGTGGAAGGGTATCGCTGGACGTGGCCCGGCATCGGCGGCGTGGCCCTCGCCGTTGCGGGCAATGTGCTCGTGCTGCGCGGCAGGAGCAACGGCGAGCGCGATCGCGGAAACTGCAAAACCGCCGCCGCGCCGCGGTAAGGGTGCCGTGGCCCCGCAGCGAGGCTAGTCCTCGCCTTCCTTCCTGATGACGTCGACGTTGTCGATGAGGCGCGTATTGCCGAGCTGCGCGGCACCGAGCACGATCAGCAGGTTGGGGTGATCGTAGCCCTTCGGGGTGCGGGATGCGCAGCCCGAGCCCGTGCCGGACGGCGACGTAATCGACCTTCCAGCCGTTGTGCGCGAGCTCCGAACGCCCGGACGCTTCCAGATTCGCGTAGTCGGTACGCCCGGCGGCGATCTGCGTCGGCGATGCCGCGCAGCGTGCGGTACAGGCGCGGCGCCTCCGCGCGCTCCGTCGCGGTCAGGTAGTTGTTGCGCGACGAGAGCGCGAGCCCGTCGTCCGCGCGCACCGTCTCGACCGGCACGATGTGGATCGGCAGGTTGAACTGCTGCACCATGCCGCGCACGATCTTGAGCTGCTGGCGGTCCTTCT
The DNA here is from genome assembly GCA_963734575.1 of uncultured beta proteobacterium. GTDB lineage: Bacteria > Pseudomonadota > Gammaproteobacteria > Burkholderiales > Casimicrobiaceae > CAIWHR01. The sequence continues at coordinate 73,864 of CAVTHT010000003.1, forward strand.
TGCCGAACACCGCGATGTCGGGCTGCACCAGATTGAAGAGCTTCAGGACGACCGTGCACACGCCATGGAAGAAGCCCGGCCGGAACGCGCCCTCGAGCTCGTCGGCGAGCGGCGGCGGCTGTACGCGGTAGACCTGCGGGGTCGGATACATCTCCTGCTCGCGCGGGGCGAAGAGAACGTCCACGCCGAGGCGCGTCGAGTCCTTCGACGTCGGCTTCGAACGTGCGCGGATAGCGGTCGAAATCCTCGTTGGGCCCGAACTGCAGGCGGTTGACGAAGATGCTCGCCACCACCATGTCGCCGTGGCGGCGCGCGATGTCCATCAGCGTGAGATGCCCGGCGTGCAGGTTGCCCATGGTGGGCACGAACGCCACCCGCTCTGCGGCGCTCACGCGCTCCGACAGCTCTGCCGCCGTCCTGACGATTTCCATGGTGGTCCCGATGGAGCGCTGGCGGCTCAGACGCCGCCGAGGTTGAAGAACTCGCGCCGGCTGCGCATCGAGGCGATCCGCGCGAGCAGCAGGTCGAGATGTTCCGCATTGTCCACGAAGTTGAGCCGCTCGCTGTTCACGATGAGCAGCGGCGCTTCGTCGTAGCTGTAGAACAGCCGGCTGTAGGCGTCGGCGAGACGAGCGAGATACTGCTCGGGGATCGGCGCGCTCGTAGTCGACGCCGCGGCGCAGCACGCGCTCGACCAGCACGTCGACCGGCGCCTGCAGGTAGACCACGAGGTCGGGCGTCGGCGTCTGCGGCTTGAGGTGCGCGTACATCTTGTCGTAGAGCTGGTATTCGGCATCCGACAGGTTGAGCCGGGCGAAGAGCGGATCCTTCGCGAACAGGAAGTCCGACACCGTCGCGCGCCGGAACATGTCGAACTGTCCGACGCCGCGCAGCTGGTCGACGCGCTGGAACAGGAAAGTGAGCTGAGTCGGCAGCGCGAACCGCTCCATGTCCTCGTAGAAGCGGGCGAGGAACGGATTGTCCTGGGGACGCTCGAGCAGCGCTTCGCCATGCAGGCGCGTGGCGAGCTGCCGCGCAAGGCTCGTCTTGCCGACGCCGATGGGTCCTTCAACGACGATGTAGCGGCACTTCTCGAGATCCATCGTTGCGGAGTTTCAGCGTGGTCCGGCCGGCAGGCGCGACGACGCGCTGGGCGCGCGTGCGGCGAAGGTACTTGCGTGCGCCGCCCGAGTCCGGGAATGGCCACCGCCGGAGCGACCTCGAGCAGCGGCTTCAGGACGAACGCACGCTGATGCAATCGCGGGTGCGGGAGTTGCAGCGTGCGACTGCTGCGACGACGCGCGCCGTATAGTAGCAAATCGAGGTCGATCGACCGCGGCGCGTTCGGTGCGCTGCGGCGCCGCCGCTGCGCGCGCTCGATGTGCTGCAGGCCGCGCAGGAGCTCGTCGGGTGCAAGGGTGGTCGCGAGCTCGGCGACGGCATTGAAGTAGTCCGGCTGGCGCGCGGCAACGCCGTGCGGCGCGGTGCGATACAGCGAGGACCGCGCAACCACGCGCGGGTGCCGGGCAGGCGCGCCAGCGCCGCGAATGCACGCGCGATCTGGCGCGCGCGGATCCGCAAGGTTGCTGCCGATGCCGATGAATGCGCGGCACGGCCGGGGCGGACGTGGCTGCGCGATGCCTGCGTCAGGCGTCGCTCGGCGGGGCATCGACGCCGCTCTCGGGCGCTGCGCCCGCATCGCCGGCTTCCGCCGCTTCTCCTTCGCGCTGCTTGCGCCCGCGACCGCGCGAGCGGCGCTTGCGGCGTGGCGCTTCGTCGGGCTTCAACATCGCCTCGCGCTCGGCGGGCCCGGCGTTCGCGAACCGGTCCCACCATGTCGCGAGGTCGGCGAGCGGACCCTGCAATTCGCCGCTCTGGCAGCGCAGGTCGAGGAAGTCCCAGGCCGCGCGATACCGCGGATGCTCGAGCAGGCGGAAGGGACGTTGTCCGGCGCGCTGCTCGAAGCGCGGCTGCAACGCCCAGATCTCCTTGATGGTGGCTTCGAAGCGACGCGGGATCGCGAGCTGCTTCGCCTGACGCTCGAGCACCTCGTCCATGGCGTCGAAGAGCGCCGGCATCGGCCGTTCGCCGCGCGTCTTCGCCGCGGTCCATGTCGCGATCACTTCATGCCACAGCAACGTGGCGAACATGAAGGCGGGCGACACCGGCCGGTCCTCGCGCACCCGCGCGTCGGTGTTGGCGAGCGCGAGCTCGATGAAGCGCTGGCCGAGCGGTTGCTCGAGGATGACGTCGAGCAGCGGCAGCAGCCCATGGGAGAGCCCGTGCGCGCGCAGGCTCTTCACCGTCTCGACCGCATGGCCCGAGAGCAGCAGCTTCTGCATCTCGTCGAAGAGCCGCGCCGGCGGCACGTTCTGCACGAGGGACGCGAGCCGCGTGATCGGGGCCGCGGTCTTCGGCTCGATGGCGACGCCGAGCTTCGCCGCGAGGCGCACGGCGCGCAGCATGCGCACCGGATCCTCGCGGAAGCGCGTGGTCGGCGCACCGATCAGGCGCAGGCGCCGCTTGCGGATGTCGGCCACGCCACCGACGAAGTCCCACACTTCTTCGGTTGCCGGGTCGAAGTACAGCGCGTTGATGGTGAAGTCGCGCCGCGCCGCATCCTCGGCATGACTGCCGTAGACGTTGTCCGAAAGGAGCCGGCCGTGCTCGTCCGTCGCGTCGTCCCCGGTCTGCGCCGCGCGGAACGTCGACACTTCCAGCGTTTCGCCGCCGACGTGCACGTGCACGAGCCGGAAGCGCCGGCCGATCAGGAAGGCGCGCCGGAACAGCGGCTTCACCTGCTCCGGATGGGCGTCCGTGGCGATGTCGAAATCCTTGGGCTCGATGCCGAGCAGCAGATCGCGCACGGCTCCGCCGACCACGTACGCCTTGAAACCCGCCTCCTGGAGCCGCGCGGTGACCTGCTGGGCGCCCGGCGACAGGTGGTCGCGCCGGATCGGATGGTCGTCGGGTCCATAAGCCCGGGGGCGTGCGGTGCGGGTGCCACCTCCAGGAAGGAGGCGCGCGAGCAGGCGGCGAATCATCGAATCAGAAGGGGAGGGGGACTGCGGTGCGCGTGCGGGAGCGCGGTTCGCTGGCGGGTTCGACCAGCGCGGCGCGTGCCGGCAGACCGCGATCGTGCAGGGCAAGGCGGCGTCATCGCGTGGCCGGCGATCATAGCACGGGCCCCCCGGCATCCACGGCGCGCCACTCGCCAGGCGCGAGGCCTGTGAGCGTGTACGCCCCGACCCGATGCCGCACCAGGCGCAGCGTGGGCAGGCCAATGGCTGCGGTCATCCGCCGCACCTGCCGATTGCGTCCTTCGTCGAGGGCGATCTCCAGCCATGCCGTCGGGATGAGGCGCCGCGCCCGGATCGGCGGGTCGCGCGGCCACAGTCCCGCCGGCTCGGCAATGACACGAACGCGCGCAGGGAGCGTGGCTCCGTCCTTGAGCTGCAATCCGTCGCGCAATGCGCGCAGACCGCGTTCGACCGGCGTGCCTTCGACCTGCACCCAGTAAGTCTTGCGCCATTTGTGCCGCGGCTGAGTAATGCGCGCCTGGAGCTTTCCATCCGCGGTGAGCAGCAGCAGGCCTTCGCTGTCCGCGTCGAGCCGCCCCGCAGGGTAGACCCCGGGTACCGCAATGTAGTCGGCGAGCGTCTTTCGCCCCGCGCTCGGCGAGAACTGGCAGAGCACGCCGTACGGTTTGTTGAACAGGAGCAGCGCGGCCGGGCCGCGCGCGGGAGGGGGGCCGACGTGACCCCGCGCCGCACGCGGCGTCGTGGCGATCTTCAACGGAAAAAGGGATAATTAGCGGTTGTTCACTTCCGCAATCGTCGCTGCCCTGGCGCTCGGCCGGACCAGCATCGACGCGCCAGCAGTTTCGAGGAGATTCCATGCCCAGTTACCAGCACGTCAAGGTCCCCGCCGGTGGCCAGAAGATCACGGTCAATCCGGATTTTAGCCTCGTGGTTCCCGATCAACCGATCATTCCGTACATCGAGGGCGACGGCACGGGCGTGGACATCACGCCGGTGATGATCAAGGTCGTGGACGCGGCGGTGGCCAAGGCTTACGGCGGGAAGCGAAAGATCCACTGGATGGAGATCTACGCCGGCGAAAAGTCGACCCGCGTGTACGGACCGGACGTGTGGCTTCCCGGACGAGACGCTGGGCATCCTGCGTGACTACGTGGTGTCGATCAAGGGGCCGCTGACCACGCCCGTGGGGGGCGGCATCCGGTCGCTCAACGTGGCGCTGCGCCAGCAACTCGACCTGTACGTATGCCTGCGTCCGGTGCGCTGGTTCAAAGGCGTGCCGTCGCCGGTGAAGGAGCCCGAGAAGATCGACATGGTGATCTTCCGCGAGAATGCCGAGGACATCTACGCCGGCATCGAGTGGCCCGCCGAATCCGATGCCGCGCGCAAGGTCATCGATTTCCTGATCAACGAGATGGGCGTGAAGAAGATCCGCTTCCCGGCGACGTCCGGCATCGGCATCAAGCCCGTCTCGCGCGAAGGCACCGAGCGCCTGGTGCGCAAGGCGCTCCAGTACGCCGTCGACAACGACCGGCGCTCGATGACCCTCGTGCACAAGGGCAACATCCAGAAGTTCACCGAGGGTGCCTTCCGCGACTGGGGCTACGCGCTCGCGCAGCGCGAATTCGGCGCCACGCCCGTCGACGGCGGCCCGTGGTGCTCGTTCAAGAATCCGCGCACCGGGCGGGAGATCATCGTCAAGGACGTGATCACGGACGCCTTCCTGCAGCAGATCCTGCTGCGGCCGGCCGAGTACGACGTGATCGCCACGCTGAACCTCAATGGCGATTACATCTCCGACGCGCTGGCGGCACAGGTCGGCGGCATCGGCATCGCTCCCGGCGCCAACCTGTCGGACTCCGTCGCGATGTTCGAGGCGACGCACGGCACGGCGCCGAAATACGCCGGCAAGGATTACGTGAACCCCGGCTCGGAAATCCTTTCCGCGGAGATGATGCTGGTGCACATGGGCTGGCGCGAGGCCGCCACGCTCATCGTGTCCAGCCTCGAGCGGGCGATCGCCGACAAGGTTGTCACCTACGACTTCGCGCGACTGATGGAAGGCGCGCGGCAGGTGTCGTGCTCCGGCTTCGGTCAGGCGATGATCGAACGGATGTAGGAAAAATGGACGGGCGCCGTGCGGCGCCCGCCCGTCGAAGAGGGCCCGCTCGAAGCGGGCTTTCTTTTTGCTTGTTGCGTCCCCATGTTGGCCACATGCCACTCACGGGGCTTTGGAAGCGACGGCGCGCTCTCCGGAATCGGCGCGCCAGGCGCGAGGCACAGGCACCGCGCGCGAGCGGGGATGCACCACCGCGCGCACCGAGTTGGTACGCGCGGCGGTCACTGCGGGGATGCGGCGAGGCGGGCGGTCAGGCGCTCTGGATGTTGGACGCCTGCTTGCCTTTCGGACCTTGGGTTACTTCGAAGCTGACCTTCTGGCCTTCCTTGAGGGTCTTGAAGCCCTGCATGTTGATGGCCGAGAAATGCGCGAACAAGTCCTCCCCGCCGTCGTCCGGCGTGATGAACCCGTAGCCCTTCGCGTCGTTGAACCACTTGACGGTTCCGGTTGCCATAGTGCCACATCCTTCAGGATTGATCGGGAGTGTCGGTGTTTGGCCCGAGAGGCGACCGACGGCAGGTTGGGAGCGGTGGGGCACAGTCGAACCCGCACAGCAGACACTCAGAAGCCAAACAGCGCATTTTTTACGCGCACCGTCCGGCCGGCGTCAAGGACACGGCCGGCGAACGGCGTTCCCCTTGAAAAATGTGTTGCAATCATCAAACATAGGGTATTCCCCAGCCCGCTTTTCCCAGTGGACGATGGCCAACCAGCAGCAGCACGACGGCGGACTTCTCGAGGCCGAGAAAACCCGGCTCAAGCCGCCGCCGCTGTACAAGGTGCTGCTGCTGAACGACGACTACACCCCGATGGACTTTGTGGTCGTCGTGCTGCAGACTGTTTTTGCCATGAGTCGGGAAAAGGCTACACAGGTCATGCTGCAGGTACATCGCGAAGGCATGGGGGTGTGCGGAACGTACACACGCGAGGTGGCTGCGGCAAAGGTGGACCAGGTGATCGACATCGCGCGCAAGCACCAGCACCCGTTGCAGTGCACGATGGAGGAGACTTGAACGTCATGGCCGCAGTTGCCCGCGGCGGCCGGGACGGCACACGCGGGCAATGCAGATGGCATGAGAGGCAAGTCCTATGATCGCGCAGGAACTGGAAGTATCCCTCCACATGGCTTTTGTCGAAGCCCGGCAGAAGCAACATGAATTCATCACCGTCGAGCACCTGCTGCTCGCGATGCTGGACAACCCGTCGGCGGCCGAGGTCATGAAGGCGTGCGGCGTCGACCTCGAGGAACTGCGCGGGGTGCTCACCGACTTCATCAACGAGCACACGCCGCGGCTCTCCGCGCACGCCGACGCCGATACCCAGCCCACGCAAGGCTTCCAGCGCGTCATCCAGCGCGCGATCCTGCACGTCCAGTCGTCAGGCAAGAAGGAAGTCACCGGCGCGAACGTGCTCGTGGCGATCTTCGGCGAGAAGGAATCGCACGCGGTGTACTTCCTGAACCAGCGCGGCGTGACGCGCCTGGACGTGGTCAACTACATCGCGCACGGCATCACCAAGAATCCGCAGCAGAAGCAGGAGAAGGGCGAGGCCAAGGAAGACCCGGAAACCGGCGAGCAGGGACAGGGTGCGCTCGACGCGTACACCATCAACCTCAACCAGATGGCGAAGCAGGGCAAGACCGACCCTCTCATCGGGCGCGAGCTCGAGCTCGAGCGCGTCATCCAGGTGCTCTGCCGCCGGCGCAAGAACAATCCGTTGCTGGTGGGCGAAGCCGGCGTCGGCAAGACCGCCATTGCCGAGGGCCTCGCACGCCGCATCAACGACGGCGAGGTGCCCGACCTGCTGAAGGAGTACCAGGTCTATTCCCTCGACATGGGCGCACTCCTCGCGGGCACGAAGTATCGCGGCGATTTCGAGCAGCGCCTGAAGGCGGTGCTCAAGCAGCTCGCCGACAACCCGAAGTCGATCCTCTTCATCGACGAGATCCACACCATCATCGGCGCAGGCGCGGCATCCGGCGGGACGCTCGACGCGTCGAACCTGCTCAAGCCCGCGCTGTCGACGGGCGCGATGAAATGCATTGGCGCGACCACCTACGCCGAATATCGCCAGATCTTCGAGAAGGATCACGCGCTGTCGCGCCGCTTCCAGAAGATCGACGTGCCGGAGCCGTCCGTCGCCGAAACCGTGGAGATTCTCAAGGGGCTGAAGTCGCGGTTCGAGCAGCACCATGGCGTGAAGTACGCGCCGGCGGCGCTCACCACCGCGGCCGAGCTCTCCGCGCGGTTCATCAACGACCGGCATCTGCCCGACAAGGCGATCGACGTCATCGACGAGGCCGGCGCCGCGCAGAAGATCCTGCCGAAGTCGCGGCAGAAGAAGGTCATCAACAAGAACGAGATCGAGGAGATCGTCGCCAAGATCGCGCGCATTCCGGCGAAGAACGTATCGTCCGACGATCGCAACGCGCTGAAGACGCTCGATCGCGACCTCAAGAACGTCGTGTTCGGTCAGGACAAGGCGATCGACGCCCTCGTGGCGGCGATCCGCATGGCAAGGTCGGGCCTCGGCAACCCGCGCAAGCCGATCGGCAACTTCCTGTTCAGCGGTCCGACGGGCGTCGGCAAGACCGAAGTCGCGCGCCAGCTCGCCTATTGCCTGGGCGTGGAGCTCATCCGCTTCGACATGTCGGAATACATGGAGCGGCATGCCGTGTCGCGCCTCATCGGTGCGCCGCCGGGATACGTGGGCTTCGACCAGGGCGGCCAGCTGACCGAGGCCGTGACCAAGCACCCGTACAGCGTGCTGCTGATGGACGAGATCGAGAAAGCGCATCCCGACATCTTCAACATCCTGTTGCAGGTGATGGACCACGGCACGCTCACCGACAACAACGGGCGCAAGGCCGACTTCCGCAACGTGACCATCATCATGACGACGAACGCGGGGGCCGAAACCCTGGCGAAGGGTCTCATCGGCTTCACGGCGGAGAAGCAGGTTGGCGACGAGATGGCCGAGATCAAGCGGATGTTCACGCCGGAGTTCCGCAACCGGCTGGACGCGACGATCTCGTTTTCCTCGCTCAGCCACGACGTCATCCTGCAGGTGGTGGACAAGTTCCTGCTCGAGCTCGAGGGCCAGTTGCACGAGAAGAAGGTCGAGATCTCGTTCACGCCGGCCATCAAGCAATTCCTCGCGCGCAAGGGGTTCGATCCGCAGATGGGCGCACGGCCGATGGCCCGGCTCATCCAGGACACCATCCGCAAGGCGCTCGCGGACGAACTGCTCTTCGGTCGGCTCGTCAACGGCGGTCACGTCACGATCGGCATGGGCGAAGACGACAAGGTCGAGCTCGAGTTCGACGAGGCGAAGGCTGCGGCGCATCCGGAACAACCCGAGCCGGTCGCCTGACGCGGCCAATGCAATGAAGAACGGCGCAGCGATGCGCCGTTTTTTTTGGAGTGGTCGTCACGGGTACGGAAGGCCGCGGTGCGGCTGCTCGACACGCAAATTCGCGGTCTACCAATACTGCTAGACTCCTCCAACGCTTGGATGTCGACATCAGCGGGCATTTCCGATGCGGTACGCGTGCGTTGCTACCATCTGACATGAGCAGCCGCAGCAGCTGTATCTGAGCGGGCGACTTCGTCCGCGCGACGACGGGCGACGGCGAACGTCGAGGTCCGATTCCGACGACGCGCCGTTTTGTGGATCGTAATCGGGGTCCTCGTGGATTCCCTTGGAGAGGAGCGTGAGCATGAGCCGTCTCAGGAAATGCATGGTTGCGATCGGGTGTGCACTGCTCGCCGGCGCGACGGGTGCCGCGCAGGCGCAGGCCGCGTGGCCGAGCAAGCCCATCGTCTACGTCGTTCCGTTCGCAGTCGGGGGGAATACCGATACCCTGGCGCGCCTGATCGGCCAGAAGCTCTCGGCGGCGCTCGGGCAACCTGTCGTGATCGAGAACAAGCCGGGCGCAGGCGGCAACGTGGGCTCCGATTTCGTCGCGAAGTCGAAGCCCGATGGCTACACGATCCTCGGCGGCACGATCAGCTCGCATGCCATCAATGCGAGCGTTTATCCGAACATGCCGTACGATCCCGTGAAGTCGTTCGAGCCCGTGATCCTGCTCGGCAGCAACCCCCTCGTGTTCGCGGTCGGCGCCAGCCAGCCGTACAAGACGCTGAAGGAAGTGCTCGACGCCGCCAAGGCGAAACCCGGGCAGCTGAGCTTCGCCTCGCCAGGGCCTGGCACATCGCCGCACCTCGCGGGCGAGCTCCTGAAGACACTCACGCACGTCGACATCACGCACGTTCCGTACAAGGGCAGCGGGCCCGCACTCACGGACGCGCTTGGCGGACAGGTGCCGATCATCATCGACACGACGCTGGTGCTTGGAACGAACATCAAGGCAGGCAAGCTGCGCCCACTCGCCGTTGCCTATCCCCAGCGGCTCGGTACTCTCCCGGACGTACCCACCGCCGCCGAAGCCGGCGTGCCCGGATGGGAAGTCGTTTCGTGGCAAGCGGTGTTCGCGCCCGCGGGCACGCCGAAGCCGATCGTGCAGCGCCTCAACACCGAAATTGCTCGCATCATGAAACAGCCCGATGTACAGGCGCGTCTGGCGGAGCTCGGTGTCGAGCCCGGCGGCGGCCCACCGGAGCAGCTAGGGGAATTCCAGAAAACGGAAATCGCCAAATGGGCGAAGGTGGTCAAGGCTGCGGGCGTGAAACCGGAGTGATGCGACAGCGATCGGCTCGAGCGCCGCAATACATCGCGGCAATGCGGTAAACGTTAGGGCACCCCTGCACGTCTCGCTCGACGACGCCGGTCGCGCTGCGTCGCGTCTTGCCCACGTCAGGCCAGCATGTCGGCCCACATGCTGCGGGCCCAGGCTTGCCCATAAGTCCCCTCGAGTGCGTTCATCGCCGGCGACAGTCCGCCGGCACCGGGCACCGGCAGCATCGTTTTCTGTCCGGCGTCGTACTGATGCACCGAGGCGACGTGCACGGCGTCGCGATCGGTGATGAAGCTGTAGCAGGTGTTGTTCATCACCGGCGCGGGATCGACGCCCTCGCCCGCGAGCAGTGCGACGATCGCGGCGGCGCAGACCTTGGCCTGCTGGTTCGCCATGTGTCCGGATTTCGGCATGTTCGGTGCGATCTGTATCGAGTCGCCGAGCACGTGCACGTTGCGCACCTTGATGGATTCCATCGTCGTGAAGTCCACCTCGCACCAGCGATCGTTCGCGGTGATCACGCCGGCGGCGCGTGCGATGGCGCCCGCCGACTGCGGCGGAATCACGTTCAGCACGTCCGCCTTCACCGGATCGTCCAGCTCGAATTTCGCGGTTCGCGTCGCCACCTCGACGTCGGTCAGCGCCTGGTTCGCACGGTACTCGATGATGCCCTTGTATTCCTCGTCGAATGCCTTGCGGAAGAGCGCCGGCTTGGAGGTGATCTCGGGGTTGCCGTCGAGGATCAGCACCTTCGATTTCGGTTTTGCCTTCCGGAAGTACCACGCCACCTGGCAGGCGCGCTCGTAGGGTCCCGGTGGACACCGGAAAGGAGCCAGCGGAATGGAGATGGCGAATACGCCGCCATCGGGCATAGCTTCGAGCTGCCTGCGCAATGCAACCGTCTGCGGTCCGGCTTTCCAGGCGTGGAGGATGCGCGATCGCGCGTCGTCGCTGTCGAGTGAAGGAACCTGCTTCCAAAGGAAGTCGATCCCCGGCGAGAGCACGAGGCGATCGTAAGGAAGCACCGCGCCGGACGCGAGACGTACCGTGCGCTTGTCGGCGTCCACCGCAGTTGCCGTATCGCGCACGAGCTTCACGCCATGGCGCCGCACCAGATTGTCGTAGCCGACGGTGACGTCGTCGATCGTCTTCGATCCGCCGAGCACGAGATTGGAAAGCGGGCACGAAACGAACGCGGCGTCGCTCTCCACTAGGGTGACCTCGACATTCGGGCCGCCCCACAGGCGAAGGTACTTCGCGGCGGTGGCCCCGCCATAGCCGCCCCCGATCACGACGACGCGTCCGGCCGCCGCCGGCGAACTCGTCGCCGCTCCGAGGAATCCTGCGAACGAGCCACCCGCCAGCGCAGCCGCGCCGAGCAGCAGTCGTCGGCGCGGATGCAGACTCGTGGCTACTTGAGAACGTTCGCGCGGCGCGCTCCGGCTCCTTTGCCCGCTGAGGCCCTCGGGGCGGCCCGTCGGGCTCATGGCTGCTCCTTGTGCGCGGCGTACCAGTTGGCGATGGCCGCGATCTGCTCGGTCGTGTAGCCCTTCGCGAGCTGCGGCATCACCGTGCCCTGCCGCTTGCCCGACTGAAAGTCCTGCATCGCCGCGATGAGCTCCGCGGCCTTGCGTCCGTCGAGCCGTGCCGCGGCGCCGGCCGCATCAAGCGTGGAATGGCACGACGCACACGTCGCGGCGAGGCTGCGTGCGTGCGCGTCGTCGCGGGACGCGGCGCCGCTTGCCTGCACGGCCAGTACCGCGCCGGCCAATACCATGAAAACCCGTGGCATGCCTGTCCTCCGAAACGCCCCACACGCAGTGTAGCGGTATGCACTCGTCGGGAAGCCTCGCTCGCACCGTTGGAAATCATTTTCGAAAATGAAAAACGTTCACCGCTGCCGCCACTTTGTTGCTGGTTTGCAAGTCTTTGACGTCGTTGAATAAAGACCGGCCACATCGATGACGACCGGACATTCGCCTCGCGCTGCAGCATCTCGTGACCACAATTACGCACAAAACATTCCGTATGGTGGAAGTGATTTCAAACTGATTGATTATGATGAAGTATTTTGATGCGGCGCCGCCATAAATCTGTTGTTGGCCGGCCTGGGATTTGCTACTTTCCCTATGTCACGAGCCTCGGACGCCAACGTTGGTGCCCGAAGCAAGCAGGGCCTGGGTAATGCGAACCCCCATCCAAGCCCGCCCGACTCGCCGAGCGATCCTCACGAGTCCGTGCTGTGGACGACCGCGGCTGGGTCCGCGGTCTTTTCCACGATGCGGCATTGCAGCGCACGCGCCGGCAATGCCGCGACCACGCGCCGCCCGGCGGGTACGCCATGCGGCTTGGCCATGAACGTCGATGGAGGTTCCATGAACTACGATCTGGAAGCGGCACGGCTCAGGAAGGACTGGGCGGAAAATCCCCGTTGGAAGGGCATTCAGCGCGCGTACTCGGCCGAAGAGGTCGTGCGGCTGCGCGGCTCGCTGCACATCGAGCACACCCTGGCGCGACGCGGCGCCGAGAAGCTCTGGAAGATGGTGAACGACGAGCCCTTCGTGAATACGCTCGGCGCGATGTCCGGCAATCAGGCCCTGCAACAGGTGAAGGCCGGCCTGAAGGCCATCTATCTCTCGGGCTGGCAGGTGGCTGCCGACGCGAACATCGCCGGCGAGATGTATCCCGACCAGTCGCTGTATCCGGTCAACTCCGTGCCCGAGGTGGTGCGGCGGATCAACAACACGTTCGTCCGTGCCGACCAGATCCAGCACATGGAAGGCAAGGGCGACATCGACTTCTTTGCGCCCATCGTGGCGGATGCGGAAGCCGGTTTCGGCGGCGTGCTCAACGCGTTCGAGCTCATGAAGGCGATGATCGAGGCGGGCGCGGCCGGGGTGCACTTCGAGGACCAGCTTGCGTCGGTGAAGAAGTGCGGCCACATGGGTGGCAAGGTGCTCGTTCCGACGCGCGAAGCCGTGGAGAAGCTCGTCGCGGCACGCCTCGCGGCGGATTGCCTTGGCGTGCCGACCATCCTGCTCGCACGCACGGACGCGGAAGCCGCCGACCTCATCACGTCGGACGTCGACGAGCGCGATCGCGCTTTCTGCACGGGCGAGCGCACCGTCGAGGGCTTCTACAAGACGCGCAACGGCCTCGACCAGGCGGTCGCGCGCGGCCTCGCGTATGCGCCGTATGCCGATCTCATCTGGTGCGAGACCGGCAAGCCGGATCTCGAATTCGCCCGCCAGTTCGCCGAGGCGATCCAGGCGCAGTTCCCGGGCAAGATGCTCGCGTACAACTGCTCGCCGTCGTTCAACTGGCGCAAGAACCTCGACGACGCCACGATCGCGCGTTTCCAGCGCGAGCTGGGCGCGATGGGCTACAAGTTCCAGTTCATCACGCTGGCCGGTTTCCACAGCCTCAACTACTCCATGTTCAATCTCGCGTACGGCTATGCGCGCGACAACATGAAGGCGTTCGTCGAGTTGCAGGAAGCGGAGTTCGCCGCGGCCGAGAAAGGCTTCACGGCCGTCAAGCACCAGCGCGAAGTGGGCACGGGCTATTTCGACGCCGTGACGCAGACGATTCAGGGCGGCCAATCCTCGACGACCGCGCTCAAGGGCTCGACCGAGGACGAGCAGTTCTTCGACCGGAAGAAAACGGGGCTGGCCGTCGCCAACGGCTGAGCACGTTTTCGCAGTGACGCGCCCGCTCACCCGGGCGCGTTTTTTTTTGGCGATGAGGGCCGCCGCTCAGGGCAGCAACAATCGCTACACTTGCGTGCATGCTGCCCGCTACGCGGAGTGAACCTGCGACCGGTGAAGCGCGCGCGTCGCAGCGCGTGTTCTTCGCCTTGTGGCCGGATGCGAACGCCACGCAAAGTCTGCACGCGCTGGCATCGGGCATCGCGGGGCAATGTGGGGGCCGCCCCACGCCCGTCGAGCGAATGCACCTCACGCTCGCGTTCATGGGCAACGTGGAGCCCGACCGACTCGCGGTGCTCGCGCGCGTCGGTGCCGAAGTCGCATCGGCGAGTGCGCCATTTCGCCTTACGCTCGATCGACTGGGCGGCTTCCGCGATGCCGAGGTGGCCTGGTTGGGCGCATCGCATTTGCCGGGTGCGCTCGAGGCGCTCGTGTCGGGATTGCGCGCCGCGCTGGAAAGCGCGGGGTTTGCAGTGGACAAGCGGCGCTATCGTGCGCATGTGACCTTGGCACGGCGGTGTGAGCGCATCGCCCGACCGGGCGTCGTGGCACCCGTGGCCTGGGATGTCGCCGCGATCACGCTCACTGCATCCGCGCTTTCAGCGGACGGCCCGACCTATACGCAGCTGTGGCGCTGGCCCTTCGCCGGCAGCGAAGGTTGAGCGGGATGTGCACCACGGTCGCACCTTGCCCGGAACGGCAAACTGCGCCGAAAAGCTTTACACTAACAATCCGGGTTCGCAGGCCAGGTGCGTCGCTGACCAGCTAAGTCCTTGCTGGCCAAAGGGATCGGGATCCGGGCAAGGTTATTGCATCGCATGCAGTTGCCCTAGGCCTTCTGACCAGAAGGTACCTATGACCATCGAACAAGAAAATCTGCCCAACGGCGAATCACATCGTCCGGAGAACGCGTCTGCGGAAGCGAAGCGGATGGCGGCTCGCCGGCGCTTCCTCGCGCGCGGCGCCGCGGGTGGCTCGGGACTGCTGATCGTCACGCTGTGCCATCAGCGCGCCATCGCGCGCCGGCCCGGCGCACTCGAGCATAACGATCCCCGCAAGGCCGTGGCGCCGGCCACGCAGCAGCAGGATACGACGCAGCCGACGCAGCAGGGCATACTCGTGTCTTCGGAGTTGATGTGCCAATCCCTTGGCGGCCATCTCAATGGCAACCAGTTCCTCTCCGTCGACGGGAGCACCGTGCGGTTCGACTGCGAAGGCACCACGCGCAGGACCTAGCCACAGCAGCCGCAGGCGTTGCCACTGGCCGGGATGTACGATCGGCCATTGATGGATCCGCAGAATTCCTCCGGACAGTGGCGTCTTGCATGCGAAGGCGCGCTGCCCCTCGTATGCTGGGATGGCGACTATGTCGCCTACAACCCACTGTCGGGCAACACCCATTTTCTCGACATCGTGTCCGGCGAGATCCTCGTCGCCCTTCGCGCGGGCCCGGCCACGGCCGCCGCGCTGTCCGCGCACCTCGCGGCTTTCCTGGACGTGCCGAACGACGCCCAGATGCTCGATAACGCGCTGCACGTCCTCGACGTGCTCGACCAGCTGGGTCTGGTCGAGACCGGCCCCGCGTGCTGATCGGGGAGCTCCCGCGGCCGGAGCTCCACCGGCGCCTGCGCGGTGACGGCATTCACCTCGTTACCGGCGCGTTCACGGTGCATCTCCGGGCCGATGCTCCGGCGCTGCTGGACGATTTCGCCGATCTGTACGTGCACCACGCCGTCGAGGAAGCGCCGTGCATCGACGATCTGCGCGTCCGCATGGGTTCGCGCGCAGCGACGCCGTGGCGGCGTCAGGTCAGCACGTGGGTCGATGACGCGCGCTTCATGGGCCCCGTCACCGCAGACCTGGCCTATCCCGCGCTCGAGTCCACCCTGAACTGGGGTATTGCGACGAGCGAAGTCACGCCGTTGCTGCTGCACGGCGCCGTCGTCGAGCGCGATGGCCTTGCCGTGCTGCTGCCGGCACCGTCGGGATCGGGCAAGAGCACGCTGTGCGCGGCGATGACGTGTCGCGGCTGGCGGCTGTTCTCGGACGAGATGGCCCTGTTCGAATTGCACCGCGGCGATGTACTACCGAACCCGCGTCCCGTTTCGCTCAAGAATGCGTCGATCGATCTCATTCGCAGCTTCGCGCCGGACGCGCATCTCAGCAGGACGTTTCGCGGGACACCGAAAGGCGACATCGCGTACGTGCGGCCGAGCCGGGACGACATCGCATCCTCGACGACGAGCGCACCGGTGCGACTCATCCTGCGGCCCGCGTTCGCACCCGGCGCGGCAACGACCACACGCGCGCTTACGCGGGTGGAGACATTCCGGCTGCTGTGCGAGAACGCCGTGAACTACGCGTCCATGCTGCAGATTGGCTTCGATGTGCTGACCCGGGTGGTGGAGCGGTCGAGGTGCTACGAGCTCACGTACTCCGAACCTGGACGACGCGATCGCCACGATCGCCGGCCTGCATCGGCAGCATGCGCAATCCTGAAGCTGCGGACGTGCTCGATCCCCTCACGCGTCTGGTCGCTGTTTGCCTGTGCGCGCCTGAGCGGGCGCCGCGCCTGTCGGTGGAGGACTGGAACTGCCTTCTTCCCGCGTTGCGGCGCAACGCCCTGCTGGCAACCTTCGCGGAACGGCTGGCGGCGCTCGACCTCGTCGCAGCCGCGCCACCGAAGGCCCAGGCGCACATGGAATACGCGCGCATCGCTGCTGCGTCCGTACGAACGGCAGTGCGCTTCGAGGTCAATCGCATGCTTCGGGCGTTGCGCGACTACGAGGGCCCGCTGCTGCTCCTCAAGGGCGCAGCGTATGAATTCGGCGCGCTGCCGCCTGCGCTTGGTCGCATGACCGGCGACGTCGACGTGATGGTGCCGCGAGCTCGCCTGGATGACGTGGAGCGGGCACTGGTGGAGCAAGGCTGGCGTCTTGCACACGCGGATCCTTACGACCAGCGCTACTACCGCGAATGGGGCCACGAGATCCCGTCGCTGCTGCATCCGCACCGCCAGACGCCCATCGATCTGCACCACACGATTGCGCCCCTCACGAGCCGTGCCCATCCCGATGCCGACGCCCTCGTCGCGGCCTCGGTCGCGACGTTGCCGCCGCGGTTACGCCACCTTGGCGCGCCGGACATGGTGTTGCACAGCACGCTGCATCTCTTCAACGACGAGGTCGGACGGCCACTGCGCGACCTGTTCGACATCCATCTCCTGCTCGTGCACTTCGGCGACATGCCCCGCTTCTGGGACGACCTCCTCGCACGCGCCGAGCTGCACGGCGTGGAGCGGCCCGTTCACTACATGCTGCGCCAGGTGCGCGCGACGTTCGGCACCGATGTGCCTTCCGAAGTGCTCGCGGTCGCGCGGCAATGGCGACCTCGAGCGACGCTGGACTGGAGCATGGAGCGCATCTTCCGCACGCGGTTCGCAGCGGACGGCGCGCTCGGTCGGCAGCTTCGCTACCGCGTGGTGCGGCGGGCGCATTACGTACGAGCGCACTGGCTGCGGATGCCGCCGATGCTTCTCGCCAGCCACCTCACGCGCAAGGCCGTCCGCCGCCTGCGTGAGCGGCTGGCGCGCGCCGCGCCAGACACGGACAACGCGACGGCCTGAGGTGCAGCGGGATCCTCAGTCGCTTGTCACCTGTGGCGGCGGTGCGGGGGTCGCCGGAGCCAGCTGCACGGCGATGATCCCGGCGCCAATGATCAGCGCGATGCCGAGCCAGGACGCGAGGGCCATCATGTCATGCCAGACGACCATGCCCAGCAGGCTGGAGAACACGATGCTGCTGTACGAAAGGGCCGCCGAAACGAGCGCCTTGCCCTTGCCATAGGCGCGCGTCATCGCGAGCTGTCCGAACGCACCGCTGAGGCCGAGGGCCGCGAGGATCCAGACATTGCTGCGGTCCGGCACCGTCCAGTGCTGCGGGGCCATCCACACCAGGGCGCCGAGGCAGGAGATCAACCCGAAGTAGAACACCACGCGGCTTTCCGGCTCTTCCGCCTGCACCAGCGCGCGCACGTTCCAGTACGCGATCGCCGACAGCGCGCCGGAGGCGAGCCCGACGATGCCGGCCCAGAGCTGCTCGCCGTGCAGCGTGGGGCGCAACAGCAGCAGCACACCGGCAAACCCCAGCACGATGGTGGCGAGCAGGCGGCCGCCCGGGCGCTCGCGCGCGAGCCACGCGATGAGCGCTGCGAGGAAGACCGGAGAGGTGTAGTTGAGGGTGATCGCCGTCGCCACCGGAAGTGCGGTCAGCGCGTAGAAGAACATGAACAGCGACACGAAACCGGACACGCCGCGATGCACGTGGGTGCCGAACCGCGTGGTGCGCACCGACTGGCCCGCACGCGCGAGCAGCGCCCAGGCGAGCGCAACCGTCACGAGCGATCGGTAGAAGACGAGCTCGGCGACGCTGAAGTGCTCCGCGCCGAGCTTGACGAAGACGCCCATCACGGCGAAGCACGCGCCCGCGGCAAGCATCCAGAGCGATTGCATTGACGTAGTCCGGCGCGTCAGGATGCGGCGACGAGGATGCGGCGACCGGGCACCGCATCGCCCGTGCCGCTTCTCATCGAATGCGGTTCAGCGTGGTACCGCAGGCGCGATGTTCGCGTCGAGCTCGCGCCGGAGGAACTCATGGAAATGCTGCATTCCATCCTCCAGCGGCGACTGATACGGGCCTTCTTCGCTGCGCCCCTGCCGGTGCAACGCGTTGCGCCCGGCATCCATCCGCATGGCGATCTCGTCGTCCTCGACCGCGGTCTCCAGATACGCCGCCTGCTCCGCCTCGACGAACTCGCGCTCGAACAGCGCGATGTCCTCGGGATAGTAGAACTCGACGATATTCGTGGTCCTGTCGAGCCCGCGCGGGATCAGCGTGCTGACGATGAGTACGTGCGGGTACCACTCCAGCATGATGTTGGGGTAGTACACCATCCAGATCGCGCCGTACTTGGGCGTCTCGCCGCGGTGGCGGTAATACTCGAGCACGGCCTTGTGCCAGCGCTCGTAGGTCTTCGTGCCGGGCTTGGCCAGGCCGTTGTTGACGCCGACGGTCTGCACGGAGAACCAGTCGCCAAACTGCCACTGCAGGTCGGCGCACGTCACGAACTGGCCGAGGCCCGGATGGAACGGCTGCACGTGATAGTCCTCGAGGTAGACTTCGATGAACGTCTTCCAGTTGTAATGGCAGTCCTTGATCTCGACCCGATCGAGCATGTAGTTCGAGAAGTCGAAATCCTCGAGCACGGAGAGTCCCGCGAGGTCGCGGCGCACGTCGCGCGGGCCATCGAACAGCAGGCCGTTCCAGTTCTGGAGCGGCGAGCGACCGAGGTTCAGGCACGGCTTGTCGGCGAAATGCGGCGCGCCGAGCAGCTCGCCCTTGAGATCGTAGGTCCAGCGATGGATCGGGCAGACGATGTTGCGCGCATTGCCGCGACCCTCGAGCATGATGGCCTGGCGATGACGGCAGATGTTCGACAGGAGCTCGACGCCCTGTGCATTGCGCACGAGCACCTGCGCGTTGTCGCGCCACTCGAGAGCGTAGTAGTCGCCCGGATTGGGCACCATGAGCTCATGGCCGACGTACCCCGGGCCGCGCGGGAGCAGCAGCCGCTGCTCCGCCGCGTACACGGCGGGATCGCAATACCACGAGACAGGGAGCTGCGAAGACGCCGGACGCAGGCGCTTCGCGGTGGCGAGATCGGACATCGGCCTATCCTTTCAATGCAGGTTCACCAACCCAACCCAACAACCCGGGACGAGCACTTGCGTGCTTTTTGCGTCGTTACCGCCCGGACCGCTTTGCTAAGTCGGCCGCACGAAGGACTTCGTGAAAGGCCGCGTCGTCAAAACATGCTAGTATATAAGGCCTGCCGCAGCAAGGTCAACCGGCCTGTCCTATCGGCTTCGGCACCTCGTTTCCGGCCTTCGTCGGCACGCGCTGCTCGCGAGCAAGCTGCCGCGACCACTGCAATGCCGCTGTCGCCCCAGGCGATTCATTCCCGGGTGCCTACCCCATGACCGCAGATAGTCCCGCAAGTTTCGAAGCCGCGCTCGCCGAGCTCGAGAAGATCGTGGCGACGATGGAAGGCGGTCAGCTGCCGCTCAAGGAATCGCTCGCGGCTTACCGGCGCGGCGCCGAGCTCCTCGAGTACTGCCAGAATGCCCTGAAGGACGCGCAGCAACAGGTACAGGTGCTCGAGAAGGGCGTGTTGAAATGCTTCGATCCCGAGGTCCCCGAGCGCGATGAGCCCTGATCTCGCGTGGCCGTCATGGGCGCAGGAACGGCAGCGGCGCATTGAGGGCGTGCTCGAGCGGGTTCTGCCGCGCGCCGGCACAACACCGCGCGACCTGCATGCCGCGATGCGCCATGCGGTCCTCGGCGGCGGCAAGCGCGTGCGGCCGTTGCTGGCCTATGCCGCCGGCGAGCTCGCCGGAGCACCGGTCGAGCGCGTGGACGCGGCCGCCGCGGCGGTGGAGATGATTCACGCCTATTCCCTCGTGCACGATGACCTGCCATGCATGGACGACGACGCGCTGCGGCGCGGCAAGCCCACCTGTCACGTGGCCTTCGGCGAGGCGACCGCACTGCTCGCCGGCGACGCGCTGCAGTCGCTCGCGTTCGCGGTGCTCGCAACGGCGCCGCTTCGTGATCCGGCGAGCGCTTGTGCGCTGCTGGCCGAGAGTGCCGGTGCCGCCGGCATGGCCGGGGGCCAGGCGATCGACCTTGCGGCCGTCGGGAACGCGTTGAGCGTGCACGAGCTCGAGACGATGCATCGCATGAAGACGGGCGCACTCATCCGCGCGGCGGTGCGACTCGGCGCGAGCGCCGGCACGTCCGGGCGCGATCTGGACGAGGCACTCGACCGCTATGCCTCTGCCGCGGGCCTTGCCTTCCAGGTCGTGGACGACGTGCTCGACGTCGAGGGCTCCTCGGCGTCGCTCGGCAAGACGGCAGGCAAGGACGCGCGACAGGGCAAGCCGACGTTCGTCTCGCTGCTGGGCATCGATAGTGCCCGGGCGCGGGCCAGCGCGTTACGCGACGAGGCGCACGCGGCGCTCGAACCTTTCGGCGCCACCGCGACGCGACTTTGCGAGCTCGCCGACTGGATCGTGGACAGGACGCACTGATGTACCCGCTGCTCGAGACCATCGACGATCCTGCTGCGCTGCGCGCCCTCGACCGGTCCGTCCTGCCGCAGCTTGCGCGCGAGTTGCGTGCCTTCCTGCTCGAATCCGTCGCGAAGACGGGCGGTCACCTCTCCTCGAATCTCGGCACGGTCGAGCTCGCGATCGCCCTGCACTACGTGTTCAACACGCCGCGCGATCGCCTCGTGTGGGACGTCGGTCACCAGACGTACGCGCACAAGATCCTCACCGGGCGGCGTGCGGCGATGGCTCGCCTGCGCATGGAGGGTGGGCCGTCCGGGTTTCCGCGCCGCACCGAGAGCGAGTACGACACCTTCGGCACGGCGCATTCGTCGACGTCGATCTCCGCTGCGCTCGGGATGGCGATCGCCGCACAGCGCAAGGGCGAATCGCGCAAGGCTGTGGCCGTGATCGGCGACGGCGCCATGAGCGCGGGGATGGCATTCGAGGCGCTGAACAACGCGGGCGCTGCGGGCGCCGACCTCCTGGTGATCCTCAACGACAACGACATGTCGATCTCGGAGCCGGTCGGCGCGCTGAACAACTATCTGGCGCGGCTGCTGTCGGGGCGCCTGTACAACTACGTGCGGCGCGGCAGCAAGGAGATGCTGGCGAAGCTGCCGCCCGTGAAGGAGCTCGCCCGCCGCTGGGAAGAGCACATGAAGGGCATGGTGCTTCCCGGCACGCTGTTCGAGGAGTTCGGCTTCAACTACATCGGACCGATCGACGGCCACGACCTCGAGACGCTGGTGCCCACGCTCGCCAACGTGCGCGACCTCAAGGGACCGCAGCTCCTGCACGTGATGACCCGCAAGGGTTATGGCTATGCCCGCGCCGAGGATGATCCGATCCTGTATCACGGCGTCACGGCGTTCGACCCGGTGCCCGGGATCATCGCGAAGAAGCCGGGCAAGCCTTCGTACACCCAGGTGTTCGGCGACTGGCTGTGCGACATGGCCGCGCGCGATCCGCGTCTCGTCGGGATCACGCCCGCGATGCGTGAAGGCTCGGGGATGGTGCGGTTCTCGCAGGAATATCCCGACCGCTTCTTCGACGTCGGCATCGCGGAGCAGCACGCGCTGACGTTTGCTGCGGGTCTCGCCTGCGAGGGCATGAAACCCGTGGTCGCGATCTATTCGACGTTCCTGCAGCGGGCCTACGACCAGCTCGTGCACGACATCGCCCTGCAGCAGCTCCCCGTCGTGTTCGCGATCGATCGGGCCGGCGTGGTGGGGGCCGACGGCGCGACGCACATCGGCGCCTACGACCTGTCGTACCTGCGCTGCCTGCCCCACATGACGATCATGGCCGCGGCGGACGAGAACGAATGCCGGCAGATGCTGTACACCGCGTTCACGCTCGATGGTCCGGCGGCCGTGCGGTATCCGCGCGGCAGCGGGCCGGGTGTGGCCATGGCAGCGGACATGACGGCGCTGCCGATCGGCCGCGCGGAAGTGCGGCGCGAATCGCGGCGGCGCGGGCAGCGCATCGCCATCCTCGCCTTCGGAAGCATGGTTGCGCCGTCGCTCGCAGCGGGCGACGAGATCGACGCAACCGTCGTCAACATGCGGTTCGTGAAGCCCCTCGACATCGAGCTCGTGCTGGAGCTTGCCGCATCGCACGATGGCCTCGTCACGGTCGAGGAGAACGTAGTCATGGGCGGTGCCGGCAGCGCCGTGGCCGAGGCGCTGTCGGCGCACGGTGTCACCGTGCCCATGCTGCATCTCGGCCTGCCCGACGAGTTCCTCGATCATGGCGACCCGGCGCGGATCCTTGCTACCTGCGGGCTGGACGCCGCGGGCATCGCCGCGGCCGTGCACCGGCGCTTCGGGCAGCGCCGACTCGATAGCGTTCCGAAGCCTGCGGCATAATGGAGAGCATGCAGCGCCTCACCCTGCATGCGACGTCACCATGAACCGACCCGAGCAGCCCGCCATTCTCTTTCCCATCGCCGACGTGCAGTCCGCCGCCGACGACCGCGAGCTCGCCATCGACCAGGTCGGGATCAAGGGCCTGCGTTATCCGGTGCAGTTCGCCGACGGCGATGGTGCCGCGCAGCCGACGATCGCCGCGTGCAACGTCTACGTGCGCCTGCCCGAGGATCGCAAGGGCACGCACATGTCGCGCCTCGTGGCCCTGCTGGAATCGCGCAGCGCGCCCGGAGAGCCGCCGCTCACGGTCGCCAACCTGCGCAACCTGCTCGAGGCGCTGGTCGTGCTGCTCGAGGCTCCGGGGGGGCGCATCGAGCTCGCCTTTCCGTTCTTCATGCGCAAGACCGCGCCCGTATCCGGCGTGGCGAGCCTGCTCGACTACGAGGCGCGGCTCATCGGCGAACTCGACGATGGCGTGTATCGCCAGACGGTGAGCGTGGCGACGCCCGTCACGTCGCTGTGTCCCTGCTCGAAGGAGATCTCCGAGTACGGCGCACACAACCAGCGGTCTCTCATCACGATCACCGCGCGCGAGCGCGAGCCCGTCACGCTGACCGAGCTCATCCGCATCGCCGAGGACGAGGCATCCTGCGAGCTCTACGGCATCCTCAAGCGCGCGGACGAGAAATACGTGACCGAGCGCGCGTACAACAATCCGCGGTTCGTCGAGGACCTCGTGCGTGGCGTCGCCGGGCGCCTGCTCGCGGATGCGCGGATCGAGGCCTTCGCCGTCGAGGCCGAGAACTACGAGTCGATCCACAACCACTCCGCGTACGCACGCATTGCACGCGGGCTGTAGCTTGCCTGGGCGGTCGAGCCGCGCCCGTCATTCTCCCAGCAGAATCCTTCCCAGGAAGCGCACGAGCGTCGCGAAATAGAAGTCCGCGTTGGCCTTGCGCGCGAAGCCGTGGCCTTCATCGTCGGCGAGGATGTACCACACCGGTACGCCCTTGCCGGTCACCGTGGCGACGATCTGCTCCGCTTCGGTGTACGGCACGCGCGGGTCGTTGCGTCCGTGCGCCACCAGCAGCGGCTTGCTGATCCGCTCGGCATTGGTCACCGGCGAGATCCGCGTCAGGAACTCGCGCATGGCGGGATCGCGCTCGTCACCGTACTCGACGCGGCGGAGATCGCGACGATAGCTTTCGGTGCGCTCGAGAAACGTCACGAAGTTGGCGATCCCGACCACGTCGACGGCGCCGGCGATCCGGTCCGCATAGTGCGTGGCGACGGCGAGGCTCATGTAGCCGCCATAGCTGCCGCCCACGACGGCGACGCGCGTCGGGTCGAGGTCCGGCTGGGTCGCGATCCAGTCGAGGAGGGCGCCGATGTCCTTCACCGAGTCCTCGCGGTGGCGCGCATCGTCGAGCGCGAGGAACGACTTGCCGTAGCCGGCCGACCCGCGAACGTTCGGCTCGATCAGCGCGATCCCCATCTCGTCGACGAGATAGTTGCCGCGTCCGAGGAATCCCGGACGGGCCTGGGCCTCGGGTCCGCCGTGGATCTGGATCAGCACCGGGCGCGGGCGCTGGAACGTGCGTGGCGGCTTGGTGATGAAGCCCGGAATGCTGCGTCCGTCGAAGCTCGACCAGGTGATCGGGAGGGGCTGCTGGAAGCGGCTGGCATCGAGCCCCGGCACCCTGGATTCGGTCCAGCGCTGCAGGCGATTGCTGCGCACGTCGAGCACCCACACGTCGCCGGGACTTTGCGGCGAGTTGACGTTGAGCGCGAGGTCGCGGCTATTGTCGTGCCACACCGCATCGGAAACGGTGCCCACGGGCAGCGCCGGCGTCGCTTTCTGCCGGCGCGTCAGGGCGTCGTAGAGACGCAGCACGCCGATGCCGTTCTCGTTGGTGATGACCGCCAGCGTGCGGGCGTCGGGTGAGAGTGCGATGCGATCGACATCCCAGTTTGCCGGCTCGCCGAAGTACACAAGCCTTCCCGACTTGAGGTCCAGCAGGGCAAGGCGCGCGAACTCGCCGTCGCGGTCGGTCGCGAGGAAGAGGCCGCGCCCGTCGCGCGTGAACGCGGGTGCGGCGGACGCAACGCGCTCGCCGGCGTAGTGACTGTCGAGCACGCGCCGCCGCTCGCCGGTGCGCGCGTCCATGATCCACACCGCCGATTCGTTCGCCGAGATCTGCTCCGTCATGGCGAGCCGCCGGTCGTCGAGCGAAAAGGCGAACTCGCCCCAGCCCGTTCCGGGTAGGCTCGGCAGCGATCGCGACTGCTCCGGATGGAAGGGATCGAGCAGCGTGAGATGGGTGACGACCTCGTCCCGCCTGCCGGTCTTGTCGAGGTCGAGCGATGCGACGAGCAGCCGGTCCCGCGCGTGCGTGATCGCAGCGACCGAATGCCGGCGCCGCGGATCGGTGAGCAGCGCCGGCTGCGTGCTGCCCGGATCGTGGCGATAGAGCTGCGTCTGCTCGTTACCGCCGCTGTCGTGCGCCACCAGCAGGGTATCCGGACGCGCCGCGAGATAGAAGCCGCGCCGCACGGGGTCGGCCCCCGACGTGAGCTGCGCCGGCGTCGCGCCCGGACTGCGCACGCGATGCAGCTGCACGGTGTTGCCGGCCCGCGTCGCGACCACCAGCTCGCGACGTGTCGGATGCCACGAGACGGCGCTGCGCGGCGTGAACTGCGTGTACGGGGCGATGCGCTCGCCAATGGACCGTGGGATCGGTGGCACGCCCGCGAGATGCAAATTGGCGTTCGGCACGAGCGCAGCGTCGCTATCCGGTGCAGCCGCCGGCGACGGGGCCGCGAGGCCGAGCAGCAGGGCCAGCGTGGCGATCGCATGCGTCACCCGGGCGATGCTCGTGTGCTGTTCGTCCGGCGGGCGTCGTTTCGTCATTGCTGCATCCTTTGCGAATGTGAATCGCCGTCGATCCTGACGGACCCCGCGCAGCGATGCCACGCGGGCGGCTGTAAAATGACCACTTTGGCGGGTTGCGGTTCGCCGATGAAACCAGTCGCCATCTTCCGTTTCTCGCCCACCGAAGGTCCCGCGTACTTTGCCGAATGGCTGCGTGCGCACGCCATTCCCTGGGAACTCATTGAAATCGATACGGGCATGCCCGTGCCGGCGGACCCGCATGCATTCTCCGGCATCGGCATGATGGGCGGACCCATGGGCGCCAATGATCCGCTGCCGTGGATCGAGCCGCTATGCAGACTGCTGCGCGATGCAGTCGACGCGCGCGTGCCGGTGATCGGCCACTGCCTCGGCGGGCAGCTGCTGGCGCGCGCTCTGGGTGGCGCCGTGACGCGCGCGGCGCGGCCGGAGATCGGGTGGAGCGAGGTGCAGGTGGAGGACGCGGCCGATGCCTCCTGGTTCGGCGGCCGCCGCCGCTTCACGTCGTTCCAGTGGCATTACGACACGTTCGCGCTGCCCCCCGCGGCCACGCGGGTGCTGCGCAACGACGTGGTTGCCAACCAGGCGTACGTGGTCGACGACCGCCACATCGGGATGCAGTGCCACGTCGAGATGACGCGCGACCTCGTGCAGACGTGGTGCGACGTCGGAAAAGCGGAGTTGCCGGCGCAATCCGTCGATGCGGTGCAAAGCGCGTCCGACATCCAGCACGATCTCGACGCGCGTCTTGCCGAGCTGCAGCGCATCGCCGCGGCCGTTTACGAACGCTGGGCGCAGGGCCTTCCACGGAGCATCGAGTGAGCGCGATCCGCGCGTTGCCCGATCACGTCATCAACCAGATCGCCGCCGGCGAGGTGGTGGAGCGTCCCGCCGCGGCACTCAAGGAGCTGCTGGAGAACGCGCTCGACGCGCAGGCGACGCAGATCGACGTGGACGTTGCGGGCGGCGGCATCCAGCGCATCCGCGTCGCGGACAACGGCGCCGGGATCGACCGCGAGGAGCTCCGTCTGGCCGTCGAGCGCCACGCCACGTCCAAGCTCGCATCGGCCGAGGACCTCGAAGCGATCGGCACGCTCGGCTTCCGCGGCGAGGCGCTCGCCTCGATCGCCGCGGTGTCGCGTTTCGCCCTCACGTCGCGCGCCCGCGGCAAGCCCCACGCATGGCGCCTCGAGGTCGATGGCGGCACGACGGGTGCGACGCTGCCTGCGGCGCTGGCAGCCGGGACCACGGTCACCGTTCAGGAGCTCTACTTCAACACGCCCGCACGGCGCAAGTTCCTGCGCACGGAGGCCACCGAATGGGGCCATTGCGAGGAGGCGTTCCGGCGCATCGCGCTCGCCCACCCCGACGTCGGCTTCACCTTGCAGCACAACGGGCGCGTGATCCATCGGCTGCTGGCCGAGGGACGCCGGGCGCGGGTGCAGGCCCTGCTCGGCGATGCGTTCGTGCACGCCGCGGCCGCGGTGGACGCGAGCGCCGGCCCGTTGCGCCTGGCCGGGTTCGCCGCGCGGCCCGCCTACGCGGCACAGGCCGGTGGCCAGTACATCTTCGTGAACGGACGATTCGTGCGCGACCGGCTGCTCGCGCATGCGTTGCGCGACGCCTATCGTGACATCCTCCATCACGACCGGCAGCCGTCGTACGCGCTCTGGCTCGAGCTGCCGGCGCGATTGGTGGACGTCAACGTGCATCCGCAGAAGACCGAGGTGCGCTTCCGCGAGTCGGGCGCAGTGCATCAGTTCGTCCGCCACGCCGTGCAGCGCGCGCTGGCGGTGACCGGGGCCGAACAACCTGCGGCTTCCGCCGCCGAGAAGCTCGGGCTCGCGGCCGCGCGCGTGCCGCCGCTCGCGGCGGTGGGTGACGACGACGTGATGGTCGCCGCGCAGGTCGGACGGCAGGTCGCGATGCCACTGCACGCCGGAGAGCCGGCGCCGTTCTACGCTGCACTGTTCGGCGCGCGTCCACAGCCGCCGTCGCCGTCGGCCGAGGTGCACGACGACAGCGAGCATCCGCTGGGTTTCGCTCTCGCGCAGCTCCACGGCATCTACATCCTCGCCCAGAACCGCACCGGTCTCGTTCTCGTCGACATGCACGCGGCGCATGAACGCATCGTCTACGAGCGCCTGAAGAGCGCGCTCGATGCGCGCATGCCCGTGCAGCCGCTGCTGATGCCGGCGACGTTCGCCGCGTCCTCGCTCGAGATGGCAGCGGTGGAGGAACATGGCGCGGCACTGGACGAGCTTGGCTTTGCCATCACCGCCGTCGGTCCCGGGACGCTTGCGGTGCGCGGCATCCCGGCGCCGCTTGCCGACGCGGATGCCGCAACGCTCGCACGTGCGGTGCTGCACGACCTGCGGGAGTTCGGCGGCAGCGACGTGCTCGCAGCCCACCGTGACGAGCTCCTGTCGGGCATGGCGTGCCATGGCGCCGTGCGCGCCAACCGCAGCCTTTCCGTCGCGGAGATGAACGGCTTGCTGCGCGACATGGAAGCGACCGAACGCGCCGGCCAGTGCAATCATGGCCGTCCCACCTGGTACCAGCTCGGCCTCGCGGATCTCGATCGCCTGTTCCAGCGCGGGCGCTGATGCGCTGCGTTTGCAGGCAATGAGCGCCGCCGGGCCGTCCCAAGGCGCGAAGCGCGCCCCCTCGGGGGGCAGCGCAGCGGCTGTATCGGCAAGCGTGGGGGCACATCAATGAGCGCCGCCGGGCCGTCCCAAGGCGCGAAGCGCGCCCGTAATCAATGAGCGCTGCCCCGCAGTGCTGCTGATGGGACCGACCGCGTCGGGGAAGAGCGCGCTCGCTCTTGCGCTCGCGGCCCGCCTGCCCGTCGAGATCGTGAGCGTGGATTCCGCACAGGTCTATCAGGGCATGGACATCGGCACGGCGAAGCCGGACCGCGCCACGCGCGAGGCGGTGCCGCATCACCTCCTCGACCTGATCGCGCCGACCGAGGCGTACTCGGCGCAACGCTTCATCGACGATGCGGTCGCGGCCATCGCGGGCATTCGGGCGCGCGGTCGCGTACCCCTGCTCGTCGGGGGCACGATGCTGTACTTCAAGGCGCTGCTCGAAGGCTTGAGCCAGCTGCCTCCCGCGAATGCTGCCGTCCGGGAGGAACTCGAGGACCGCGCGCGCCGCAACGGTTGGCCCGCGCTGCACGCGGAGCTCGCCGGCGTCGACCCCATCACGGCGGCGCGCCTCGAACCTGCGGACGCGCAGCGCATCCAGCGCGCGCTGGAAGTGTTCATGACCACGGGCGTTCCGTTGTCGCGCCTGCACGGCGGCCGTCATCGGCCGGCGGGGCTCGGGCACCTTCTCGCGATCGCGCTGCTGCCCGACCGTGCGCACCTCCATGCCAGCATCGCGGAGCGTTTCGAGGCCATGTTGCGCGCCGGCCTGGTGGACGAGGTCGAGGCGTTGCGGGCGCGCTACGCATTGCGCGCCGACCTGCCTGCGATGCGTTGCGTGGGCTACCGGCAGGTATGGCAGACGCTCGAGGGCGAGGCGTCGCATCAGACGCTGCGCGACCGCGGCATCGCCGCGACGCGCCAGCTCGCGAAGCGCCAGTTCACGTGGCTGCGGACCCTTCCGGCGCGCGCCGTCGATCCGCGAGCGCCGCGGGCGATCGATGTCGTGCACGATCTGATCCTGGAGGCGTCCGCTGCGGCCCTCTAGCAAGGGCATATGCGGCCGCCGAAGGCTTGCATCCGGCCCGGTTACGGGCTAACTTTGACGGTTTTCCGCACTGCAGCAGAAGGACCCGCATCCATGCCCGGCCGCACCCTCTACGACAAGCTCTGGGACAGTCACGTCGTCCGCTCCGAGACGGACGGCACGGTGCTGCTCTACATCGACCGTCATCTCGTCCATGAAGTCACGAGCCCGCAGGCGTTCGAAGGCCTGCGTCTCGCCGGGCGCAAGCCATGGCGCGTCGGGTCCATCGTCGCCACCGCGGACCACAACACGCCGACCAAGGATTGGGAGCAGGGCATCCGCGACCCAATCTCCCGCATGCAGGTCGAAACGCTCGACGCCAACATGGCCGCGACGGGGGCGAAGGCGTATTTCCCGTTTCGCGATCGCCGGCAGGGGATCGTGCATGTCATCGGTCCGGAGCAGGGCGCGACGCTCCCCGGCATGACGGTCGTGTGCGGCGACTCGCACACCAGCACGCACGGTGCGTTCGCCGCGCTGGCCTTCGGCATCGGCACCTCCGAAGTGGAGCACGTCCTCGCGACGCAGTGCCTGCTGCAGAAGAAGGCCAAGTCCATGCTGGTGCGCGCCGAGGGGCGATTGCCCGCCGGCGTGACCGCCAAGGACCTCGTGCTTGCCGTCATCGGCCGCATCGGCACCGCGGGCGGCACCGGCCATGCGATCGAATTCGGCGGTTCGGCGATCCGCTCGCTCTCGATGGAAGGCCGGATGACCGTGTGCAACATGGCCATCGAGGCCGGCGCGCGCGCCGGCATGGTGGGCGTCGACGACGTGACGATCGATTATCTCCGCGGCCGGCCGTTCGCGCCGATGGGCGAGAACTGGGACCGCGCGGTCGCGTACTGGCGCACGCTGCGCAGCGACCCCGACGCAGCGTTCGATCGCGTGATCGACATCGATGTCGCCAGCCTGCGCCCGCAGGTCACCTGGGGCACGTCTCCGGAGATGGTCGTCGGCATCGACGGCCGCGTGCCGGATCCCGACAAGGAGAAGGACCCGACCCGGCGCGAAGGCATGGCGCGCGCGCTGCAGTACATGGGACTCACGCCGAACACGCCGATGCAGGAGATCGCGATCGACAAGGTGTTCATCGGCTCCTGCACCAACTCGCGCATCGAGGACCTGCGCGCGGCGGCGGCCGTTGCCCGCGGTCGCCACGTCGCCGGGAACGTCAAGCTGGCAATGGTGGTGCCCGGCTCCGGTCTGGTGAAGGCCCAGGCGGAACGGGAAGGCCTCGACCGCGTGTTTCGCGACGCCGGTTTCGACTGGCGGGAGCCCGGCTGCTCGATGTGCCTCGCGATGAACGACGACCGGCTGGAGCCCGGCGAGCGCTGCGCATCGACGTCGAATCGCAACTTCGAAGGCCGCCAGGGTGCGGGCGGCCGCACCCACCTCGTGAGTCCGGCGATGGCCGCTGCCGCCGCGGTCGCCGGGCATTTCGTCGATGTGCGTCGACTTGGCTGACCCGAAAGGAGAACAACTATGTCCAGGGCTCTTGCGCTGATCGCTTCCGTGGTCGTGCTTGCCGCCGTGCTGAGCGCGTGCAACACCATCGCCGGTGTCGGCAAGGACGTGAAGGCCACCGGCGGCGCGGTCGAGAAGGCCGCCGAGCAATCGAAACCCAAGTGATCGGTCCCGCACCCAAATGAAGCCTTTTCGCATCGTCACAGGCCTGGTCGCACCGCTCGACCGCGCCAACGTCGACACCGACGCGATCATCCCCAAGCAGTTCCTGAAGTCGATCAAGCGCTCGGGCTTCGGTCCCAACCTGTTCGACGAGTGGCGCTATCTCGACCGGGGCGAGCCCGGTGTGGACAACGCGCGGCGTCCGCGCAATCCGAACTTCGTGCTCAACCAGCCGCGCTACGAGGGCGCCAGCATTCTGGTCGCGCGCCGCAATTTCGGCTGCGGCAGCTCGCGCGAGCACGCGCCGTGGGCGCTGCTCGATTACGGCTTCCGCGCGATCATCGCGCCGTCGTACGCGGACATCTTCTTCAACAACTGCTTCAAGAACGGGCTGCTGCCGATCGTGCTTGGCGAAGACGCAGTCGGCCAGATCTTCCACGCCGTCGACGTGCATCCCGGCTTCAAGCTGACCATCGATCTCGACGCGCAGACGGTGGCCACACCCGACGGCGCGATGCGCTGGAGCTTCGACATCGACGCCTTCCGCAAGCACTGCCTGCTGAACGGCTTCGACGACATCGGCCTGACGCTGCAGCACGCGGACGACATCCGCGCGTTCGAAGCGAAGCGTCTCGCCGAGCAGCCGTGGCTCGCGTGATCGCAGATGGTGAAGGCATGAAGATCGCGGTGCTGCCGGGCGACGGCATCGGTCCGGAGATCGTCGGCGAGGCCCTGAAGGTGCTCGAGGCGCTGCGTCGCGATGGCATCGCCGTCGAGACGGAGACCGCGCCGATCGGCGGCGCGGGCTACGACGCCGCCGGCGAGCCGTTGCCACCCGCGACGCTCGCGCTTGCGCAAGCGGCCGACGCGATCCTGCTCGGCGCGGTCGGCGGTCCGCGCTTCGACACCCTGCCGCGCGCCTTGCGCCCGGAGCAGGGCATCCTCGGCATTCGCAAGGCGCTGGGACTGTTCGCCAACCTCCGCCCGGCGCTGCTGTATCCGGAGCTCGCGGCGGCATCGACCCTGAAACCCGAGGTCGTGGCAGGCCTCGACCTCATGATCATCCGCGAGCTCACGGGCGACATCTACTTCGGCCAGCCGCGCGGACGGCGCACCAATGCGAGCGGAGAAGCCGAGGGCTTCGACACGATGCTCTACAGCGAGGGCGAGATCCGCCGGATCGGCAGGGTGGGCTTCGAAACCGCGCGCCGGCGCGGCAAGCGGCTGTGCTCGGTCGACAAGGCGAACGTGCTCGACACCAGCATCCTGTGGCGCGAGGTGATGTCCGGTCTCGCCGCCGAGTACCCGGACGTCGCGCTGACGCACATGTACGTCGACAACGCGGCGATGCAGCTCGTGCGCAATCCGAAGCAGTTCGACGTCATCGTCACCGGCAACATCTTCGGCGACATCCTGTCCGACGAGGCATCGATGCTCGCGGGCTCGATCGGCATGCTGCCCTCGGCCTCGCTCGACGCCCGCAACAAGGGCCTTTACGAGCCGATCCACGGTTCCGCGCCCGACATCGCCGGGCAGGGGAAGGCCAATCCGCTGGCGACGATCCTGTCGCTCGCAATGATGTTCCGCTATACGTTCAGCCAGCCCGATGTCGCGGACCGGATCGAGCGCGCCGTGCGCGGCGTGCTGGCGCAGGGGCTGCGCACGGCCGATATCGCGCTGCCGGGCGAACGCATCGTCGGCACGCAGGCGATGGGGGACGCGGTGGTCGCTGCGCTGGGGCATGCGCGCGGAGCGGCATGATAAAATTCAGCGTCATGCGTGCCGCACTCTTTGCCCTGCCTCAAGACGCACTTCGGCCTGTCCGGGGTATCGTCGCACGCACGTTGCACAACACCACGAAGACGATCAAGACGCCCTGAGGGGCTGACGTCGCCTCCGCTTCGTCCCGCGAGCGGCGGGACACCGAGCAAAGCGGGCAGTGGTTCACGGGTGGTCACTATGCGAGTGGGATTCGTCGGCTGGCGCGGCATGGTCGGTTCCGTGCTGATGCAGCGCATGCAGGAAGAGCGCGATTTTGCGCTCATCGAGCCGGAGTTCTTCACCACATCGAACGTCGGCGGCGCGGCCCCGGCGGTGGGCAAGACGGCGCCGGCGCTCAAGCGCGCGGACGACATCGCTGCGCTGGCTGCGCTCGATGCCATCGTCACGTGCCAGGGCGGCGACTACACCAACGACGTGCACCCGCGACTGCGCGCTGCGGGCTGGAAGGGCTACTGGATCGACGCCGCGTCGGCGCTGCGCATGAAGGACGACGCGGTCATCATCCTCGACCCGGTGAACCGCGACGTCATCGATGCGGCGCTCGCCCGTGGCACGCGTGACTTCATCGGCGGCAACTGCACGGTCAGCCTGATGCTCATGGGCCTCGCGGGACTCTTCAGGAACGATCTCGTCGAGTGGATGACGTGCATGACGTATCAGGCCGCCTCGGGCGCCGGGGCGCAGAACATGCGCGAGCTGCTGCAGCAGATGGGCGCCGCGCATGGCGTGGTGCGCGACCTGCTGGCCGATCCGGCTTCGGCGATCCTCGACATCGATCGCAAGGTCGCGGCCGAGCTGCGCGCCGCGTCCTTCCCGACCGAGCAGTTCACCGTGCCGCTCGCCGGCAGTCTCATTCCGTGGATCGACAAGGATCTCGGCAATGGCATGAGCCGCGAGGAATGGAAGGGCATGGCGGAGACCAACAAGATCCTGGGGCGCGGCGATGGTTTTGCGGCCCGCGCCATTCCGGTCGACTCGATCTGCGTGCGCGTCGGCGCGATGCGCTGTCACAGCCAGGCGCTGACGATCAAGCTGCGCCGCGACGTGCCCCTACCCGAGATCGAAGCGATGCTGGCAGCGGCGAACCCATGGGTCCGCGTGGTGCCCAACACCCGCGAGGCGAGCCTGCGCGAGCTCCATCCGGCGGCCGTGACGGGCAAGCTGGAGATCCCCGTCGGGCGGCTGCGCAAGCTTGCGATGGGCGACGAGTACCTGGGAGCATTCACCGTCGGCGACCAGTTGCTCTGGGGTGCCGCCGAGCCGCTGCGACGCATGCTGCGCGTGCTGCTCGAGCGCGCCGCGGCCCGGAGCAGCGCTCCCGCACTCACCTCCTGATACCGCGCCGGCCAGGTTCGCCGGCGCGCCCGGCCATGGCGCAAATGCAACAGGGCCACCGCGTCCATGATGGCGCGGACGTCGTCGCGCTCGCATCACAACATCTTGTGGCGTATAAAAACCGCTGACCCAAGCTGTAGCACCCGGGCCCTGCGAGCGGTCGCTCACTAGCACGGACGAGCGTTCGCGCAAAAGCCCGAAAAGCGAGCTAATACCGTGGTTTAGCTTGCCTGCCTAAACCCATGATGTTATGTTAGCTTGAGGATCCGAAATACTCGGAAGGGTTCGGCAATGCGAGCGAAATCGATTCACACCATCAGCGTCCTGGCGAGCGCCATTGCACTGGCGCTTCCGTCCACCGGCTCGGCGCTCGGCCTCGGCCGGCTGACGGTGCAATCCTCGCTGGGCCAGCCGCTGTCGGCCACCATCGAGCTCACCTCGGCCGCCCCGCAGGAGCTCGATTCGCTCGCGGCCCGCGTCGCCGATCCGTCGCTCTACCGGCAGAACAACCTCTCCTACCAAGGGGTGCTTGCCCGCGCCCGCGTCACGCTGGAGCGGACGCAGGGCGGCCAGGCCTTCCTGCGGGTGGTCACGCCGACGCCCGTGAACGAGCCCTACCTCGATCTCATGGTGGAGCTCAATTGGGCCGCCGGCCGCGTGCTGCGCGAATACACTTTCCTGCTCGACCCGCCGGGACTGGCCGCGCCGACGCCGGCAGTCGAGCCGGTCACTCCGGTGCGCGCCGGAACGGCTGCGCCCGCCCGCGCGACGGCCGCTCCGAGCACGCCGGCCCGCGCCGAGGCTGCACCTGCCGCAGCTCGTGGCGCTGCCGCCGGCGCCAACAGCTACACGGTCCGTCGTGGCGATTCGCTCGCGCGCATCGCCAACCAGCTTCGACCCGAAGGTGTAACGCTCGAGCAGATGCTCGTCGCGCTGTTCCGCGCGAACCCGGACGCCTTCGACGCGAACAACATGAATCGCCTGCGCAGCGGTGCGATCCTCACCCTGCCGCCGACCGAAACCCTTTCGGGTACCCCGGAGCCCGACGCAGCGAAGGTGGTCCGCATGCAGGCCGCCGATTGGCGGACCTATCGCGACCGCGTCGCCGCGGGCGCGCCGGTCACGGAGGCGAGCGGCAGCCGCGAATCGGGCGGAAAGATCACGACGAGCGTGCAGGAGCGCACGCCGGCAGCCGAGCCTGGCCGCGATCAGGTGCGCGTATCGCGCGATGCCGGAGCGGGCAAGCCGGGCACGGCCGCGGCCGAGGACGCCGCGGCGCGCGATCGCGCCCTCAAGGACGCGCAGACGCGCATCGCCGAGCTCGAAAAGACCTTGAAGGACCTGCAGCGCGCCGTCGAGATGCGCAGCCAGACCATGGCGCAGCTGCAGACGCAGGCCGAGGCAGGCAAGGGCAAGGCCGCCAGCACGCCGGCCCCCGTGCCATCCGTTGCGCCGGCCCCGGTCGTGGCGCCGCCTGCGGTTTCTCCGGCAACACCGTCGCCGAATGCTGCGGTGAAGGCAGAGGCGCCGAAGACCGAAATCGCGCGCGCCGAGCCGGCGAAGACCGAAACACCCAAGACGAGCGAGCCCGGCACCACGTCGACGACGGCAGCCGCGACCGCGCCGGCCGCTACGATCGCGAGCACCACGCCGCCTGCACCCGCCGCCGAGACACCGAAGGCCCCGGTCAAGGCGCCCAAGCCCGAACCCACGGGCGCGCCCTCGATGTTCGACGACGTGTTGAGCAGCACGCCGGGTTGGGCGCTCGGCGCCGGCGCGCTCGCGTTGCTGGCAGGCATCGGCGCGCTGATCGCCGCCCGTCGCCGCAAGACCACGAGCTTCGAGGACAGCATCATCTCGGGCACGGACATCAAGTCGAATACGGTGTTCGGGTCCACCGGTGGCGGGATCGTCAACACCGGCGAGAACTCGCTCTCCAGCGATTTCAGTCGCGAGGGCATGAGCACGATCGACACCGATGAAGTCGATCCGATCGCTGAAGCCGAGGTCTATCTGGCCTACGGCCGCGACGCCCAGGCGGAGGAAATCCTCAAGGATGCGTTGAAGAAGGACCCGCAGCGGCAGGAGGTCTATCTCAAGCTCCTGGAAATCCACGCGCAGCACAACAAGCCCTCCGCCTTCGAGGCCGTAGCGGCCGAGCTGTACTCGGTTTCGCGCGGCCAGGGCGAGACGTGGCAGAAGGCCGTCGCGCTCGGCCGGCAGCTCGATCCCAACAATCCGCTGTTCTCCGGCGATGGCGCCGGCGTCGGTGCGGCCGCTGCGGCGGCAGGCGCGGCCGCGGCCAGTGCCGCGATGGTCGACACCGAGGCGCAGGCGCTGCACGAGCCGATGGGCGTCGGCGAGACCCCCGCGAGCGCCCCTGCCGTTGCGCAAGACGCCAACATGGACTTCCAGCTCGACGAGGACATCTCGATCAGCCCGACGTCCGCGGCAGCCCGGGCCCGCTCCACTGCCGACGTGATGGGTGGCGATGCCGGGTATCAGCAAGGGTCCGCGGGTCACGTGCTCGACTTCGACGCGCCGGGCACGCCGCATACGCCGGAGCGCGCGATGGAGCACGGCGCGGCAGGATCGCGTCCGGCCGATCCGAAGTTCGATCTCGACTTCCACCTGGACGACGCGGAGCGTCCCGAGCCCGTTCGTGCAGCCGGGGCCGGCAAGTCGTCCGCGGGGGATGCTCCCGACCTCGCGCGGCCCCAGGCGGCGATCGACCTCGACAAGCTCGACCTGTCGTTCGATCCGGATCGCACGTCGTTCGACGATCCCACGCCGTCCGTGCTCGACGGGCAGTGGCACGATGCGGCGACCAAGCTCGATCTCGCCAAGGCATACCAGGAGATGGGCGACGTCGAAGGTGCGCGCGAGATCCTGCAGGAAGTCATGCACGAGGGCGACGAGCAACAGCGCGGTGAAGCCGGCGCGTTGCTGCAGAAGCTCGCCTGAGCCGCAGTACCACTGAGGCACTGGGCGGCGCTGGCCGCCCTTTGCGTTTCCGGGCCCACAATGCGGGATCGTGACGAGCCGGAAACGCGTCCTTCTTCGTCCAAGCATGCGCATTGCCCTGGGACTCGAATACGACGGCAGCGGCTTCAACGGCTGGCAATCGCAGCCCGACGGACGCTCGGTACAGGACGCGCTGGAGCGCGCGTTGCAGGCGATCGCCTGCATCCCGATCCGCACCGTCGCGGCCGGACGCACCGATGCCGGTGTGCACGCAACGATGCAGGTGGTGCATTTCGATGCGTCGGTGCAGCGCCCGCAGACGGCGTGGGTGCGCGGCGTGAACGCCCACCTGCCGCCCTCCGTGGCGGTGCTCTGGGCACAGGATGTCGACGGAAGTTTCCATGCGCGCTTCAGCGCGGTTGCCCGACACTACAGCTACTACCTTCTGAATCGTCCCGTGCGCCCGGCGCTCGGCGCACGGCGTGTCGGCTGGTACCATCGCGCGCTCGACGTGCAGGCCATGCGCGACGCCGCAAAGCCGATGCTTGGCACCCATGACTTCTCCGCGTTCCGTGCGGCGGAATGCCAGGCGCGCACACCGGTGAGGACTCTTTCCAGGATCGACGTCACGCAGGACGGGGACCTCATCCGCTTCGACTTCACGGCCGACGCCTTCCTGCACCACATGATCCGCAACATCGTTGGCAGCCTCGTGCACGTCGGCGCCGGCAAGGCGCCGCCGTCGTGGCTGCTCGAGGTGCTGTGCAGCACCGATCGCACGCAGGCGGCTTTGACGTTCGCTGCCGACGGGCTCTATCTCACCGGAGTCGAATATCCGTCCGGCTTCGCGCTCCCATGCACGCGCCGCGCGGCGCACAAAGACACCGCGTTGATCCCGTGATGCGCACCCGCGTGAAAATCTGCGGCATCACCCGCCTCGACGACGGCCTCGCGGCGGCGCGCGAAGGGGCCGACGCCATCGGGTTCGTGTTCTGGCACGGCACGCCGCGCCTCGTAGACGTCGAGCGCGCGCGCGGCATTGCGCTTGCGCTGCCCCCGTTCGTGAGCGTCGTAGGGTTGTTCGTGGATCCCACGATCGAGGAAGTGCGCGCCGTTCTGGACCGGGTGCAGCTGTCGACCCTCCAGTTCCACGGTGGAGAGGCACCGGATTTCTGTCGTTCCTTCGGGCTGCCTTACGTCAAGGCCATCGCCGTGCATGGGCAGGCCGCCGCAGGCGATTTGCTAAAATGCGGGGCTTCCTATCCGGATGCCGCAGGCTGGCTCTTCGATGCACCACCCAGCAACGGCCTTCCGGGCGGCACGGGCCGCACGTTCGACTGGGCCGCATTGCCGAAAGATGCGCCGCGCCCCATCGTGCTGTCCGGAGGTCTCGGGGCCGGCAACGTCGCGGCAGCCATCCGAGCGGTGCGTCCGTGGGCGGTGGACGTGTCGAGCGGCG
The DNA here is from genome assembly GCA_963734575.1 of uncultured beta proteobacterium. Taxonomy (GTDB): domain Bacteria; phylum Pseudomonadota; class Gammaproteobacteria; order Burkholderiales; family Casimicrobiaceae; genus CAIWHR01. The sequence continues at coordinate 112,272 of CAVTHT010000003.1, forward strand.
TCGAGTCCACGGGACCCGATGGCAAGCCCATGAAAGGCATCAAGGACGCAGCGAAAATCGCCGCGTTCCTGCGAGAGGTGCGCAATGCAGATGGTTGAACTCCCCGACGCGCGCGGGCATTTCGGGCCGTACGGGGGCGTGTTCGTCGCCGAGACGCTGATCCAGGCGCTCGACGAGCTGCGTGACCAGTACGAGCGCTATCGTCACGATCCGGAGTTCATCGCGGAGTTCGAGGACGAGCTCACGCACTACGTAGGCCGGCCGTCGCCTGTCTATCACGCGCGACGCTGGTCGCAGAAGGTCGGCGGCGCCCAGATCTGGCTGAAGCGCGAGGACCTCAATCACACCGGCGCGCACAAGATCAACAACTGCATCGGCCAGGCGCTGCTCGCCAAGCGCCTCGGCAAGCCGCGGGTGATCGCCGAGACGGGTGCCGGACAGCATGGTGTCGCCACGGCAACGGTGGCCGCGCGCTTCGGCATGGAATGCGTCGTGTACATGGGCTCCGAGGACGTGAAGCGCCAGGCGCAGAACGTCTTTCGCATGAAGCTGCTCGGCGCGTCGGTCGTGCCGGTCGAATCGGGATCGAAGACGCTCAAGGACGCGCTGAACGAAGCGATGCGCGACTGGGTGACGAACGTCGAGTCGACGTTCTACATCATCGGCACCGTCGCCGGGCCGCACCCGTATCCGATGATGGTGCGCGATTTCCAGAGCGTGATCGGCAAGGAGTGCCTGACGCAGATGCCGCACGAGATCGGGCGCCACCCGGACTACGTCATCGCGTGCGTGGGCGGCGGCTCCAACGCAATGGGCATCTTCCATCCGTACCTGCCGCACGCGGGCGTGCGCCTGATCGGCGTCGAAGCGGCGGGCGAGGGCATCGAGACGGGCCGGCACGCGGCGTCGCTGACTGCGGGACGCCCCGGCGTGCTGCACGGCAATCGCACGTATCTCCTGCAGAACGCCGATGGCCAGATCATCGAGACGCATTCGATCTCCGCCGGACTCGACTATCCCGGCGTCGGCCCCGAGCATGCGTGGCTCAAGGACAGTCATCGCGCGGAGTACGTCACGATCACCGACGACGAGGCGCTGGCGGCATTCCACGAATGCTGTCGCACGGAGGGCATCATCCCGGCGCTCGAATCCTCGCATGCGCTCGCCTACGCGACGAAGCTCGCCGCCACGCTGTCGCCGGACAAGGTGCTGCTGGTCAATCTTTCGGGTCGCGGCGACAAGGACATGGCGACTGTCGCGGAGCGGTCGGGTCTCGACTTCGGGACTGCGCGTTGAGCCTCGCGTCGAAGATGAACCGCATCGATGCCACTTTCGCGCGATTGCGCGCGGCAGGGCGCACCGCGCTCATTCCCTACATCACCACGGGTGACCCGTCGCTCGAGGCCACGCTCGAGATCATGCACGCGCTCGTTGGTGCAGGCGCCGACGTCGTCGAGCTCGGGGTTCCGTTCTCCGACCCGATGGCCGATGGCCCGGTCATCCAGCGCGCGGCCGAGCGCGCGCTCGCCAAGGGTGTCGGTCTGCAGGACGTGCTCGATCTCGTCGCCCGCTTCCGGACGCGGGACGACGCGACACCGGTCGTCCTCATGGGGTACGCCAATCCGATCGAGGCGATGGGCCCGGCGGTTTTTGCCGAGCGCGCGAGAAGTGCGGGCGTCGATGGCGTGCTGGTCGTCGATTACCCGCCGGAAGAAGCCGCCGAATTCGCCGGGCTCCTCGGCGCGCAGGCACTCGCTCCGATATTCCTGGTAGCGCCGACCACGCCCGCGCAGCGCCTGGAGCGGGTCGCGTCGATGGCTCGCGGCTACATCTACTACGTATCCCTCAAAGGCGTGACCGGCGCGGGGCACCTCGACACGGCGGACGTCGCGCGCCACCTCGCCGACATTCGCCGCGTGATCTCGCTGCCGGTAGGCGTGGGCTTCGGCATCCGCGATGCCGCCAGCGCGCAGGCGATCGCCGCGCATGCGGATGCGGTCGTGATCGGCAGTCGCCTCATCCAGGAAATCGAGGCCGCCACGCCCGAAACCGTCGCAGCGCGTTGCGCGACATGGCTTGGCACCATCCGCACGGCGCTCGACGCCGTGCACAAGCAGGCGGCCTGATGCGCATGTGCGTACGGGCATTGCGGAGGACCCGATGAGCTGGTTGCAGAAGCTGCTCCCGCCGCGCATCAAGAGCACACCCGGAGTGCGCAAGACCGCCGTCCCCGAGGGGCTGTGGGTCAAGTGCCCGGCGTGCGAGGCCGTGCTGTATCGCACCGATCTCGAGAAGAACCTCGAGGTCTGCCCCAAGTGCGCGCATCACGCCCGCGTATCCGCGCGGCAGCGCATCGACCAGCTGCTCGATCCCGAGGGCCGATACGAGATCGGCTCCGAAGTGCTGCCGGTCGACAGTCTCAAGTTCAAGGACACGAAGAAATACACGGAGCGCCTTTCCGCCGCACTGGAAGACACCGGCGAGACCGATGCGCTCGTGGTGATGCAGGGCAGCGTGCTCGCGGTGCCGCTCGTGCTCGCGGCGTTCGAGTTCGACTTCATGGGCGGATCGATGGGCTCTGTGGTCGGCGAGCGCTTCGTGCGCGGCGTGCGCGTGGCCTTCGAGAACCGCGTGCCGTTCGTGTCCGTCTCGGCTTCCGGTGGTGCCCGGATGCAGGAAGGCGTCAACTCGCTGTTCCAGATGGCGAAGACCACCGCGGTGCTGCAGGAGCTGACGCGCGCGCGCCTGCCGTTCATCTCGATCCTTACCGATCCCACGATGGGTGGAGTGTCGGCGTCGTTTGCGTTCGTCGCCGACGTGGTGATCGCCGAGCCCAATGCACTCATCGGCTTCGCCGGTCCGCGCGTCATCGAGCAAACCGTGCGCGAGAAGCTGCCGGATGGATTCCAGCGCGCCGAGTTCCTGCTCGAGAAGGGCGCGATCGACATGATCGTCGACCGCCGCCAGCTGCGTCTCGAACTCGCGCAGATGCTTGCGCAGCTGACCCGCCAGCCGGCGCCGACCACCTGATCGCGCGTCCTTCGGCCTCGCGCGTCGCTGCTGCACGCTTTGCGCGTGCGTGTGCGCAACACGTGCTCGATATCGGCACCCCATGAAGCCTCCCGATACGCTGCCGCAGTGGCTCGCGTATCTCGAGACCCTGCATCCGAAATCCATCGCACTCGGGCTCGACCGCGTGCGCGAAGTGTTCGCGCGCCTGCAACTGGCCATCGCTTTCCCGGTGATCACGGTGACGGGCACCAACGGGAAGGGCTCGACGTGCGCGCTGCTCGACGCGATGCTGCGCGCCGGCGGATACCGCACGGTGCTCTATACCTCGCCGCACCTGCTGCGCTACAACGAGCGCGTGCGGCTCGACGGCGTCGAAGCCGAGGATGCGGCGCTGCTCGACGCATTCCATCTCGTGGAGCAGGCCCGCAGTGCGGCACCCGCGGTCCCCCTGACGTACTTCGAGTTCGGGACGCTCGCTGCGCTCGTGCTCTTCGCTCGCCACCGACCCGACATCGCGGTGCTGGAAGTGGGGCTGGGTGGTCGTCTCGACGCGGTCAACCTCGTCGATGCCGACGTCGCGGTGATCACCGCGATCGACATCGATCACACCGATTACCTCGGTGACACCCGCGACGCGATCGCCCTCGAGAAGGCGGGCATCATGCGTGCGGGCCGGCCCGCAATCTGCAGCGACCCCGACCCGCCGCCGACCCTCGTGGCGGCCGCCGGCGACTGCGGTGCCGACCTGCGTCGCATCGGCCGCGACTTCGGCTACGTTCGTGAAGCCGCAGGATGGCGCTACTGGAGCGGTTCGGGCGAGCGGCCGGGGCTGCCGGTGCCGGCGCTGCGCGGCGCATATCAGCTCGTGAACGCTGCGGCCGCCATTGCCGCGCTGGAGGCTCTTGGCACCCGTGCTTCCGGTCCACGCCGGCGCGATAAGAGAGGGCCTCGTCAGCGTCGAGTTGGCGGGACGCTTCCAGGTGCTGCCCGGACGCCCGACGGTGGTGCTCGACGTGGCCCACAATCCCGCACGCGGCGCGCTCCCTGGCGGCGACGCTGGGGACCATGGGCTTCCATCCGCGTACCGTCGGAGTCGTCGGCGTGTTGCGTGACAAGGATGTCGCGGGCGTGCTCGCGGCCGTGCGCGCGCGCATCGACGACTGGTACGTGGCCACGCTGCCGGGTCCGCGCGGCGCCACTGCCGAAGGTCTTGCCCAGGAGCTGCGCGCCATGGGCGTCCCGCCCGAGGCGATTACGCCGTTCGCGAGCGTCGAAGAGGGGTTCCGTGCGGCCCGGGAGCGCGCGAGTCCCGATGATAGAATCGTTGTTTTCGGCTCGTTCCTGACCGTCGCCGCAGCGCTCCCCGTGGCGCGCGCGACCGCGCCACCTCTCTGAGAATTCATGGCTGAGCGACTGGCTGCTGCAGATCCCGCGGTCGACGAGTTACGGCGCAAGGCACGCCGCCGGCTGGTCGGCGCGATCGTCCTGGCGCTCGCCGCCGCTGTCATTCTCCCGATGCTCCTCGAAAAGGAGCCGAAGCCGCTTGGCGAGGACGTCGCGGTCCGCATTCCGCCGGTCGACGAGGGCAAGTTCGTCAACCGCCTGTCGCCTGCCACCGACACCGCCAAGCCGGCGCCCGAGCGCGCCCCCGCAGCGACGGTGTCTTCTGCGCCGGCGAGCACGCCGAATGGCGGCAACGCTGCCCCGGCAGCGCCGCAAGCGACACCGCCCGCGCCTGCTGCCGAAGCCCCGGCCAAGGAGTCTTCCGCAAACGCGGCGGCTCCGACTGCCGTGCCCGCGCCCGATGTCGCGAGCAAGGCCGAACCGAAGCCCGACACTGCAGTCGAACGCAAGCCCGAAACTGCCACAGAGGCGAAAGCCGCCTCGGCCGCACCTGCCAAGGCCCGACCGCGGCGAAGGCTTCGTGGTGCAGCTGGCCGCGTTTTCCGACGACAAGGGGGCCAACGCGCTGGCCTCGAAGCTCAAGCGCAATGGTTATCCTGCGTACACCGAGTCGGTGCAGACGAGCCGTGGCACGCTGTACCGGGTTCGCGTGGGCGGATACGCCAGCCGCGATGCCGCGGCCGATGCGCGCAATCGGCTGAAGGGCGATGGATACGCCGGCATCGTGGCAGCGGCGCACTGAGCGGGCGCGCTGCTGCAGCGCCGTGGCTCATGACCACGTTCGATCTGGTCGTCATTGCGGTGGTCGTGCTGTCGGCCCTGGTTGCGCTCTTCCGCGGGCTCATCCGGGAAGTGATCGCGCTCGCAACGTGGGTGGCGGCAGTCGTGCTCGCGGTGCTCTACACGGCGCCCGTGGCGGATGTCTTCACCGGGTGGCACCTCGGACCGCTGGCTGCGCAGATCCTCGCGTTCGCCGCTGATCTTCATCGGCGTGCTGATCGCCGGGGGCGTGCTGGGGAGGTTGATCGCTGGCGCGGTGCGGGCGATCGGACTGGGCTGGATCGATCGCCTGCTGGGCGGAGCGTTCGGCGTCGCGCGCGGACTGGCGATCCTGATCATCGGGATCCTCGTCGCCGGGCTCACGGACGTGCCGCGATCGGCGTCGTGGCAGGATGCGCTTCTGGCCCGACCGCTCGTCGCCGCGGCGCTGCAATTCCGCGACTGGCTGCCGCCCGCGTGGTCCGAGCGGCTTGATTTTTCCCCCGAGGGGCCTGCATCTCGGGGAGCAGGAACGCGCGTGGGACTGCCTGCGCCCTTGGAGAGCTGAGCGAATGTGCGGAATCGTAGGGATCGTCGGCCAGACGCCCGTCAACCAGATGCTCTATGACGGGCTGCTGCTCCTGCAGCACCGGGGACAGGACGCCGCCGGAATCGCGACCGGCGAGGGCGCCATGTTCCACATGCACAAGGGCAACGGCTACGTACGCGACGTCTTCCGCACGCGGAACATGCGCGACCTCCTCGGCAACGTCGGCATCGGCCATTGCCGCTATCCCACGGCCGGCTCGGCGACGTCGGACCTCGAATCGCAACCGTTCTACGTCAACTCGCCGTTCGGCATCACGCTTGCACACAACGGCAATCTCACCAACAGCGATGCGCTCAAGCGCGAGCTCTTCCAGCTCGACTTCCGCCACGTCAACACCAACTCCGACTCCGAGGTGCTGCTGAACGTGCTCGCGCTGGAGCTCGAGCGCGCGGCGCATCACGCGCGGCTCGATGCCAACGCGATCTTCACCGCAGTGGCCGGCGTGCACCGCCGCTCGCGCGGTGCCTATGCGATCGTGGCGATGATCGCGGGCTATGGCCTCGTGGCGTTTCGCGATCCCTATGGCATCCGGCCGCTCATCATCGGCGTGAACGAGGCGATGGGCGGGCGCGAGTACGTCATCGCGAGCGAATCGGTCGCGCTGGAGGCGCTCGGCTTCGAAGTGCTGCGCGACGTTGCGCCCGGCGAGGCCATCTTCATCGACGTCGCGGGCCGCTTCCACTCGCGGCAGTGCGCGGAAAATCCCGTGCTGATGCCTTGCATCTTCGAGTATGTGTATCTCGCGCGGCCCGATTCCGTCATCGACGGCACCTCCGTGTATGAATCGCGGCTGCGGATGGGTGGGGAGCTCGCGCGCAAGATACGCACGATGCCGCAGGCGTCCGACATCGACGTCGTCATCCCGATTCCCGATTCCAGCCGGCCCTCCGCGCTCGAGCTCGCAAATACTCTCGGGCTCAAGTATCGCGAGGGTTTCGTCAAGAACCGCTACATCGGACGCACGTTCATCATGCCCGGCCAGGCGATGCGCAAGAAGAGCGTGCGCCAGAAGCTCAACCCGATCGGCATGGAGTTCAAGGACAAGGTCGTGCTGCTCGTCGATGACTCGATCGTGCGCGGCACCACGTCCCGCGAGATCGTCCAGATGGCGCGCGAGGCGGGTGCACGCAAGGTCTATTTCGCCTCGGCCAGCCCCCCGGTGCGCTATCCGAACGTGTACGGCATCGACATGCCGAACCAGCGCGAGCTGGTCGCGACCGGACGCACCGAAGCCGAGATCGCACACGAGATCGGCGCCGACCTCCTCATCTACCAGGAGCTCGACGCCTTGAAGCGCGCCGTACGTACCGCCAATCCCCGGCTCGACGAGTTCGAGGCCTCGTGCTTCGACGGGAAATATGTCACCGGGGATATCACCGCCGACTATCTCTCGCATCTCGCGGAAGAGCGCGACGAGAAGCGCGGCGAGGAAGAAGCTGCCGACGAGCAGCGGCTCGAGCTCGTCAGCGGCAGCTAGCGCGATCGTTCGAGCCTCCCGGCTCGTTCTGTGGTGCACACGCGCCTGCGGCGTGGGGCGCCTTCCTTCGCTTCTGGTCCTGTTGCCCGTCGCGGGGCGAGGCTCGTTTGCGTGCGCGAACCACGTGCCTTCGTGCCGCCAGCCGACGAACGTGCCTTGTCCGGAGCGCGTTATGACGTTAGCATACGCGGCCCTTACCTGAAGCCCTAACGTTCCGCCTCGTCGTGCCGATATCCGAGGTCGGGGCCCCATCATGTCGAGATTGTTCTTCCGTGCGCTGACGCTGCTTGCCTTGACCGGGCTGATCGTGCCTGTGGCGTCGGGTCATGGATTGCGTGATCCGCTGGAAGCGGCGCCGGTGGCGGCGGCGGTGGGCGCGCCGGTGGAGCGGGTCAGTGGCGAGGTGCATCGGCTGACCATCGACGACCGGGTGGCCGGGGTGACGGTAGCGGTGCATTCGCTGCGCCTGGCCGATGGTACGGCGGTGGTGCTGAAGGGCGTGGACGCGGCCGGGCTGCAAAGCGGCGAACGGGTCGAAGCGACCGGGGCGCGCAACGGCAAGGCGTTTTTCGCCAGCGGCGTGCGCCGTGTCGGTGCCGCGCTGCCGGTGCAGAAGGCCAAGGCGGCGCAGCGCACCGGCAAGCTCGCGCTGTTGCATGCCGATCACTTCGACGAGTCGCGCAGCGAGTTCCTGTTCGAGGTGCAGGACGACGCCGGGCAGGCCACGGCGCTCGAGTTTCCGGTGCTGCCCGAGGCGCTGCAGAGCGGAATGCGGGTGAGCGTCACGGGTACCGAAGCGGCCGACGGTGCGGTGCTGGCCGATACGGTCACGATCACGGCGCTGCCGCAGCCGAGCCCGACGCCGCAGGCACTGACCGCCAAGGCGGTGGCGACCAAGAGCGTGCTGGTGATCCTGATGACGTTCACGGACTCGCCGGCGCTGCCGTTCACGCAGGCGCAGGTGCAAAGCGTATTTGCCGGCGGCGCGGGCAGCGGCAGCGTGACGGAGTACTTCCGCGAAGTGTCGTTCGGGCAGCAACTGCTCAATCCGACCATCACCAACTGGCTGCCGACCAATGCGGCGACGCCGGCGGGCTGCAACTACACCCAGATGGGCACGCTGGGGCGCAACGCGGCGACGGCGGCGGGCTACAACGTGGCCGGCTACCAGGACATCGTGTACGTGTTTCCGCCGGTGTCGGCGTGCGGCTGGATCGGGCTTGCGTACGTGGGCTGCGAGCGGGGTGTGGATCAACGGGCGCAACCAGACCTCGGCCTACGGGCACGAGCTGGGGCACAACTTCGGGCTGCTGCATGCGGGCAGCCTGCGCTGCAGCGCCGGGGTGATCGGCGGCACCTGCAGCGTGAGCGAGTACGGCGATCCGTTCGACATCATGGGCAACCAGTCGGCGATGCACTACAACGCCGCGCAGAAGCTCGACCTGGGGTGGATTCCGGCGGGCTCGGTGGTGACCCACGGCACGGGCACGGCGACCTACACGCTGAGTCCGCTCGAGCTCGCGGGCGGGACGACGTATGCGGTGAAGGTGCCGACCACGGCGGCCAATCGCACGTACTGGCTGGAGTTTCGCCAGCCGATCGGCTTCGATGCGGGGCTGTCGGGGTATCCGAACAATGGGGCGCAGGTGCGGGTGGCGAGTCCGTTCGAGACGCTGTGCGGCGGCTGCGACATCTACAGCAACGACACGCAGCTGCTGGACATGGTGCCGGCGACGGCGACCTTCGGCGATGCCGACGCTGGTGGCGGGCAGGTCGTTCACCGATAGCACGTACGGGGTGACGTTCAACGTGGTGTCGTCGAGCGCGACGGCGCTGACGGTGCAGGTGACCACGCCGGGCGGGACGGTGACTCCGGCCGCGACCACCACCACACTCGGCAGCTCGGCCAATCCGGCGGCGGCGGGGGTGAACGTCACGTTGACGGCGACGGTGGCGGGCAGCGCGCCGACGGGGACGGTGAAGTTCTCCGACGGCACGACGGCGATCACCAACTGCAGCGCGGTGGCGCTGGCCGGTAGCGGCAACAGCCGGACCGCGGCGTGCACCACGAGCGGCCTCGCGGCCGGCACGCACGCGATCACCGCCAGCTACAGCGGCGACGCGAACAACAAGACGTCGACCAGCAGCACCCTGGCGCAGACGATCAACAGCACGTCCACCGGCAGCATCAACGTGGCCTTGGCGACCAACGGCGGCGTGGCGTCGGCATCCAGCACGTACGGCGCCAGTTTCGCGGTCAGTGGCGTCAACAACAACGAGCGCGCCGGTAAGCGGCTGGGGCAGCGGCAATGGCGGCTGGAACGACGGCACCGGAAATGCCTATCCGGATTGGGTGCAGATCAATTTCAACGGCAGCAAGACCATCGACCACGTGGTCGTTTACACCGTTCAGGACAACTTCGCCAACCCGGTCGAGCCGTGCCGATACGCAGACCTTCTCCTTGTATGGAATCCGGGATTTCACGGTGCAAGGGTGGAACGGCACAGGCTGGGTGACGCTGGGCACGGTGGCGGGCAACACCTTGGTGAAGCGCACCGTCTCTTTCGCTGCATTTGCGACCGATCGCATCCGTATCACGGTGACCAATGCGCTCGCCTCCTACTCGCGAATCACGGAGATCGAGGCATGGTCCACGGCCTCCGCCGCGCCAGCAGCGAGCACGACCATCCTTGCGAGCTCGGCCAATCCGGCGGCAGCAGCCGCGAGCGTCACCTTCACGGCGACGGTCAGCGGCAGTGCGCCGACGGGGACGGTGAAGTTCTCCGATGGGACGACGGCAATCACCAATTGCAGCGCGGTGGCGCTGACCGGGAGCGGCAATAGCCCGGACCGCGGCGTGCACGACGAGCAGCCTCGCGGCGGGAACGCACACGATCAGCGCGACCTACAGCGGTGACGCGGCGAACAAGGTTTCCAGTACAGCGCTTTCCCAGACCATCAACAGCACCTCTAGCAGCAGCACGAACGTGGCATTGGCGACCAACGGCGGGGTGGCATCGGCATCGAGCGTCTACGGCGCCGGCTTTCGCGGTTGCCGGAGTGAACAACAACGAGCGTGCGGGCAGCGGCTGGGGCAGCGGCAGCGGTGGGTGGAACGATGGAACGGCTAACGCGTACCCCGATTGGGTACAGATCAACTTCAGCGGCAGCAAGACGATCGACCGCGTCGTCGTGTACACGGTGCAGGACAATTACTCCAGCCCCGTCGAGCCGACCGACACCCAGACGTTTTCGCTCTATGGCATCCGTGACTTCACCGTCCAGGGTTGGAACGGCACGGGCTGGGTGACGCTCGGGTACGGTGACGCGGCAACACCTGGTGAAGCGCACCGTCTCCTTTGCGGCCTTCACGACGGATCGGATCCGTGTCAACGGTCACCAATGCGCTCGCCTCGTATTCGCGGATCACCGAGATCGAGGCGTGGTCGACGGCGGCCGCGGCCGTCGCGTTTGTCGATGCAATAGCGCACTCGACTCCGAACGACGCTGGCCCGAAAGCGCGATAGTGCATAGCGAGTGGCTATTCGCAACAGGCGGCGCGCTTCGGTGTTGCAAGCGTTTGCGGGACGATGGGGAGTCCTTGGCGACTGCTCCCAGCAGGTGGTACCTGGCGCCGCTGCAGTCGGCGCGTGATACCGAGGACGTACTCACTGACCAACCTGCATCGACCACTGCCGCGCAGAGTACGCGCTAGGGTCGATATTCACACTCCTTGTGCGTTCTGTGCGCCCGTTGCAGCAGAGGGTGCCCGCAGGTAGCGCGTGTCTTCCATTTCTTAGATTCGAGTTTGATTCCATGAGCTATATGAATGCCGTCCGCGCGCTTGCGCTTATTGCGTCCTACGCACTCCTTCTGCCTGTGGCATCGGGTCATGGATTGCGTGATCCGCTGGAAGTGGCGCCGGTAGCGGCGGCGGTGGGCGCGCCGGTGGAGCGGGTCAGTGGCGAGGTGCATCGGCTGACCATCGACGACCGGGTGGCCGGGGTGACGGTGGCGGTGCATTCGCTGCGCCTGGCCGATGGTACGGCGGTGGTGCTGAAGGGCGTGGACGCGGCCGGGCTGCAAAGCGGCGAACGGGTCGAGGCGACCGGGGCGCGCAACGGCAAGGCGTTTTTCGCCAGCGGCGTGCGCCGTGTCGGTGCCGCGCTGCCGGTGCAGAAGGCCAAGGCGGCGCAGCGCACTGGCAAGCTCGCGCTGTTGCATGCCGATCACTTCGACGAGTCGCGCAGCGAGTTCCTGTTCGAGGTGCAGGACGACGCCGGGCAGGCCACGGCGCTCAAGTTTCCGGTGCTGCCCGAGGCGCTGCAGAGCGGGATGCGGGTGAGCGTCACGGGTACCGAAGCGGCCGACGGTGCGGTGCTGGCCGATACGGTGACGATCACGGCACTGCCGCAGACCGAGCCCGACGCCGCAGGCACTGACCGCCAAGGCGGTGGCGAGCAAGAGCGTGCTGGTGATCCTGATGACGTTCACCGACTCGCCGGCGCTGCCGTTCACGCAGGCGCAGGTGCAAAGCGTATTTGCCGGCGGCGCGGGCAGCGGCAGCGTGACGGAGTACTTCCGCGAAGTGTCGTTCGGGCAGCAACTGCTCAATCCGACCATCACCAACTGGCTGCCGACCAATGCGGCGACGCCGGCGGGCTGCAACTACACCCAGATGGGCACGCTGGGGCGCAACGCGGCGACGGCGGCGGGCTACAACGTGGCCGGCTACCAGGACATCGTGTACGTGTTTCCGCCGGTGTCGGCGTGCGGCTGGATCGGGCTTGCGTACGTGGGCTCGAGCGGGGTGTGGATCAACGGGCGCAACCAGACCTCGGCCTACGGGCACGAGCTGGGGCACAACTTCGGGCTGCTGCATGCGGGCAGCCTGCGCTGCAGCGCCGGGGTGATCGGCGGCACCTGCAGCGTGAGCGAGTACGGTGATCCGTTCGACATCATGGGCAACCAGTCGGCGATGCACTACAACGCCGCGCAGAAGCTCGACCTGGGGTGGATTCCGGCGGGCTCGGTGGTGACCCACGGCACGGGCACGGCGACCTATACGCTGAGTCCGCTCGAGCTCGCGGGCGGGACGACGTATGCGGTGAAGGTGCCGACCACGGCGGCCAATCGCACGTACTGGCTGGAGTTCCGCCAGCCGATCGGTTTCGATGCGGGGCTGTCGGGGTATCCGAACAATGGGGCGCAGGTGCGGGTGGCGAGTCCGTTCGAGACGCTGTGCGGCGGCTGCGACATCTACAGCAACGACACGCAGCTCTTGGACATGGTGCCGACGACGGCGACCTTCGGCGATGCCACGCTGGTGGCGGGCAGGTCGTTCACCGATAGCACGTACGGGGTGACGTTCAACGTGGTGTCGTCGAGCGCGACGGCGTTGACGGTGCAGGTGACCACGCCGGGCGGGACGGTGACTCCGGCCGCGACCACCACCACACTCGGCAGCTCGGCCAATCCGGCGGCGGCGGGGGTGAACGTCACGTTGACGGCGACGGTGGCGGGGAGCGCGCCGACGGGGACGGTGAAGTTCTCCGATGGCACGACGGCCATCACCAACTGCAGCGCGGTGGCGCTGGCGGGCAGCGGCAACAGCCGGACCGCGGCGTGCACCACGAGCGGCCTCGCTGCCGGCACGCACGCGATCACTGCCAGCTACAGCGGCGACGCGAACAACAAGACATCGACCAGCAGCACCCTGGCGCAGACGATCAACAGCACGTCGTCGACGACGTTCACGAACCTTGGATTCGAGGCACCGTACCTCGGTGGTAGCTATCGTTATGCGCCAACGGGCGCTGGTTGGACGTTTGTCGGCAATGCGGGGGTCACCGGCAACTCCAACGGCTTCACCAGCGGGAATCCGGCTGCACCGGAAGGCGTGCAGGTGGGATTTGGCCAGATGACGGGCAGCGCGTAACCCAAACGGTCGAGTCGTCGGCGGGGCAGTACACATTGACACTCAAGGCGTGCGCAGCGCGGCAATTACCAGGCCGATCGGCCCACCGATACGTGCAGACCTGCTGGTGGATGGCGTTGCCGTGGGCTCAATTCCAGCCACCGGCGGACGGCGTACTCCAGTACAGTCACCGCCGTTAACCTGGCGCAGCACGCGATCTCGCACAGCATTCGCGACTCGTCGGGATCGGCGTGACGGTCGGGTGCACCGCATCTATTCACCGCGTTGGTCGACGACGTGCGCGTCAACCCGAGCGCCTCGGCAGCGCCGACCACCACGTCTCTCACCAGCTTCCGCCAATCCGGCGGCGGCGGGGGTGAACGTCACGTTGACGGCGACGGTGGCGGGGAGCGCACCGACGGGGACGGTGAAGTTCTCCGATGGGACGACGGCGATCACCAATTGCAGCGCGGTGGCGCTGGCGGGCAGCGGCAACAGCCGGACGGCGGCGTGCACCACGAGCGGCCTCGCTGCCGGGACACATGCGATCACTGCGAGCTACAGCGGCGACGCGAACAACGCGACGTCGACCAGCGGCACGCTGTCGCAGACGATCACCAGCACGTCGTACGACATTTGCGAACCTGGGCTTCGAGGCGCCGTACCTCGGAGGCAGTTATCGGTATGCACCGTCCGGCGCGACGTGGACGTTCGCCGGCAATGCCGGGATCACCGGCAACGCGAATGCTTTCACCAGCGGCAATCCCGCCGCGCCCGAAGGCGTGCAGGTTGGGTTTCTGCAGCTGACCGGGCAGCGCGACGCAAGCTGCGACCTTGTCGGCCGGGCAGTACACCTTGACCTTCAAGGCGGCGCAGCGCGGCAACTAGCAGGTCGGGCTGCAGGTGGTGCAGGTCAGGGTGGACGGGGTTGCCGTCGGTCAATTCCAGCCCGCAGGGACGGCGTACTCACAGTACCAGTCCCCGACGTTCACGATGGCCAGCGCCGGCACACACAGCATCGCGCTTGTCGGAATTGGTGGTGGCGGCACCGACTTCACGGCCTTCATCGACGACGTGCGGCTGACAATGGTTGCGCCAATGGCGGGAGTAACGCCCGGACCGGTAAGAGGGCCTGGCCCGGGCTCCGTCGATCGCGCGATCTTCAGCCGACAACACGGTAGCCGTCACAGATTTGTACGCCCTCAGACATCCGCAAACAAGAAACGCGGCACAAGCCGCGTTTCTTGCGCGACGACAAACGTCCTACTTGCTGGCGCCCACCATGTAGTCCACCGCCGCCTTGACGTCCGCATCCGCCAAGCGCGGTATTGCCGCCTTTCGGAGGCATCGCACCCTTGCCCTTCAAGGCGCTGTTGTAGAGCGTATCCGATCCCCTGCTTGATGCGCGGTGCCCAGGCGGCCTTGTCGCCGAACTTCGGCGCGCCCGCCACCCCGGTGCCGTGGCAGGCCATGCAGGTCGTGTCGTAGACCTTCTTGCCATCGGGCTTCGCGGCAGTTGACGCCGTCGTCGCTGCGGCCGGCCGTCTGGCGGCACCGGACGCGCGCGGTCGCCGACGCGGCGGGCGCGGCAGCCGCACCTGCGGCAGCGGTGCCGCCCGCGTACATCATGTACTCGATCGCACGCTTGACTTCCACGTCGGAGAGTTCGGCCATGCCGCCCCGTGCGGGCATTCCCGCGTGTCCGCGCAACGCCGATTGCGCGACGCTCTGAAAGCCGCGCGCTGCGCGCGTGCGCCAGGCGGCCTGATCGCCGATGCGCGGGGCTCCTCCAGCGCCGGAGCCGTGACAGCGCACGCACACCGCTTCCACTACCTGCTGGCCAGAGCGCTCGCCGTTGGCGGCCGTCACCGTGGCGGCCACTGCAGGCGCGGTCCAGTTGGCGCCGCCGGCATTCGCCATGTACACCACGGCGCGATGAACCTCATCTTCCGTCAGGTCCGGGTTGCCACCCTTGGGCGGCATGGCGCGGATCCCTGTGATGGCATGTTCGACCGAAAGCTTCTCGCCTTGCGCGACGATCCGTCCCCATGCCGTCTTGTCACCGAACTTGGGAGCGCCGGCCAGCCCGGCCTCGTGACAGTTCTTGCAGACCATGCCGAACACCTGCTCGCCCGTGCGCTGTCCGGCCATCTTGTCGACTTCTGCGATGACGACTTCACCGACCGGCTTGATGCGCGTGAGCACGGCGCTGTCATCCGGAGGCGTGCCGCGCAGATGGCTGGTCACCAGCTGGGTGATGGCGATGATGAGGATGATCGGCACGAGGAAGGCAAGGCTTACTACCACCAGCAATTGCTTCCAGTTCTTGATGGGAGACGAATGCTCTTCGCTCATGGGACTCTGATCCGCTAGGCCGGGGAGGGTTGCTGGACAGCGATGCCAGCCGGGCACCGCTGAATGGTCAAACCGAGAATTATACCGTGCGTGCATTTTGCCCTCGGCCGGCCAACTGGACGCTCGTTCGGTGCGCGCGGTAAAATGACCCCAGGCGCCCGTAGCTCAGTTGGATAGAGTGTTGGTTTCCGAAGCCAAAGGTCACAGGTTCGACTCCTGTCGGGCGCGCCATTTCCTCCTTTGCATGCTCCGCGTCGCATCGCGTCAGCGGACAGGCGTCCACTGCATCCTGCCAACGCCCGCGACGTATTTCCGGCGCCCGTCGCTGCCTTGATAAAGTGCCGAAATTGAGCGCCCCCGGTTCTATCGGCGCGCTTTCGAACCGTGCGACACGTCTTCGCGGTTCTGACCTAGGCCCGTAACACGCACATTTTGCACACGACAATGCCGATGTTTGTCACTGTGCACGGCAACCCGCGGCGCGCAAGTGCGTCATCGCGCATATTCCTCGCGCACGTCGTACCCATTCGATCAATTTACGCTATCCTTGCGATCGGCAACTCCAGCCGGCCAGGTCTATTGCTGTTCGAGGAGAAGGTCATGAATATCGATCGGAATGCTTGCCTGCGAGCGCTGTTGCAGATTTCCAGTTTCGCAGTAGCCGTCGTGCTGGCAGCGGGCTGTGCCACCAGCAATTACCCGCCGGCGCCGGCGAGTGCGGCATCGGCGGATTACAACTACATCATCGGGCCGGGCGACACCGTCAACATCGTCGTGTGGCGCAATCCCGAACTCTCCGCGTCCGTGCCTGTGCGTCCGGACGGCAAGATCGCCACGGCACTCGTGGAGGACCTGCCTGCCCAAGGCAAGGATGCGACCACCTTGGCGCGGGACATCGAGAAGGCGCTTGTCCAAGTACATCCGCGACCCGGTCGTCACCGTCGTCGTGACGGGATTCGTCGGTCCGTACAGCGAGCAGATCCGCGTCGTCGGAGAAGCGGCGAAACCACAGGCCCTGCCGTACAAGCAGAAGATGACGCTGCTGGACGTGATGATCGCCGTCGGCGGTCTCACCGATTTCGCCGCCGGCAATTCCGCGACGATCCTGCGCACGGCCGAAGGCAACAAGCAATACAGCGTGCGGATCAAGGATCTCCTGAAGCGTGGCGACGTCTCGGCCAACGTCGAGATGCGGCCGGGCGACGTGCTGATCATTCCGCAGAGCTGGTTCTAGATGCGCGACTGGCGCGCCAACTGAAATGCGATAGAGGTTGCCGTGGACGAATTACTTCGCAACGCCGTATTCCTGCTGCGCGGCATGTGGCAGCGGCGCTGGATCGGTCTTGTCGTCGCCTGGGTCGTCGGCATTGCGGCCGTGCTCGCCGTCGCGCGCCTGCCCGATCGTTACCAGGCCTCCGCGCGCATCTACGTCGATACGCAGTCGGTGCTGAAGCCGCTGATGTCCGGACTCGCCGTGCAGCCGAACGTCGAGCAGCAGCTCGTGATTCTCAGCCGCACGCTGATCAGCCGCCCGAACATCGAGAAGCTGATGCGCATGGCCGACCTCGACATCGCCGTCAAGTCGAAGGAGGAGCAGGATCGCATGATCGACGACCTGATGCGCACGCTGGAGATCGGCGGCGCAGGCCGGGACAACCTCTACACGGTCGCGTACCGCGACACGGACCCGAACCGGGCCAAGCGGGTGGTGCAGTCGCTGGTGTCGATCTTCGTCGAGTCGAGCCTCGGCGGCAAGCGCAACGACACGGCCTCGGCGAAGCGATTCCTCGACGACCAGATCAAGGTGTACGAGGCGAAGCTCGAGGAGGCGGAGAACCGCCTCAAGGAGTTCAAGCTGCGCAACATGAGCCTGGCCAGCCCCGATGGCAAGGATTACTACGGCAAGATCAACGACGTCAGCGGTGCGCTCGCGCAGGCGCGGCTGGATCTGCGCGAGGCGGAGAATTCGCGCGATGCGCTGAAGCGACAGATCACGGGCGAGGAACCGGTGTTCCTGCCGGAAGAGGCAGCCGCAGCAGCCGGCCCAGGCCATGAACGTGCCGCAAATCGACGGACGCCTGGAAGCCGCTCGCAAGCGCTCTCGATGCGCTGCGCTTGCGGTACACCGAAGAGCACCCGGACGTCGTGACGACGAAGCGGCTCATCGACGACCTCGAGGCGCAACGCGAGCGCGAGGTCGCGGCGCTGCGCCAGCCGGCGGCAGCGCAGCGGGCACGTGAGCTCCGTAAATGCCAATCCGGTCTACCAGCAGCTCAAGGTCTCGCTCGCCGAGGCGGAGGCCAACGTCGCCTCGCTGCGCACGCGCGTCGCGGAGTACGAGTCGCGCTATGCCGTGCTGCAGGGAGGCCGCCAAGCGCGTCCCCCAGATCGAGGCCGAGCTGACGCAGCTGAATCGCGACTACGAGATCAACAAGAAGAACTACGAGAGCCTCGTGAGCCGACGCGAATCGGCCGAGCTTTCCGGAGAGATGGAGGCTGCTTCCGGTGTGGCGGACTTCCGGCTGATCGATCCGCCACGCGTGTCGCCGCAGCCGGTGTCGCCGAATCGCCTGATGCTCTTCCCACTGGCGTTCCTCGGCGCGCTCGCCGCCGGCCTGCTTGCCAGTCTGCTCGCGAGTCAGATCTGGCCGACGTTCTTCGACTCGCGGTCGTTGCGTGAGATGACGGGGCTTCCGGTGCTCGGCAGCGTATCGATGGTGATGAACGACAAGCTGAAGCGCAAGGAGCGGCGTGGTCTGATCGGCTTCGTCACCGGCGCGCTCGCATTCGTGGCCTCGTTCGGCGCCGGGTTGACTCTGCTCTTCCTGCACACCGCACGAGTCGCGTGAGGCGACAGCCATGAGCCTGATCGAACAAGCCGCCAAACGACTCGAGGAGCTGCGGCGCGCCGGCGCCGACGTGCCAGGCGACGCTCCAGCACCGGCCGCAGGAGCTCGTGCCGCCCGCATCGCTCATCGAGCGTGCCGCAGTGGCGCGATCCGCGCGAACGAACCGGTCCATCGAGTCGGCAACGTTCGTTCGGGATGACGCCGTCGTCAGCAAGTCGGACCGACGAAAGCGCGAAGGAAGCCAGACGCGCCATGTCACGCTCGATCTCGCCAAGCTCGCGGCGGCAGGGGTCGTCACACCGAATTCGCCGCCGACGCAGCTCGCCGACGAGTTCCGCGTGATCAAGCGACCTCTGATCGCCAATGCCACCGGCAAGGGCGCGAAGCCCGTCGCCAACGGCAATCTCATCATGGTGACCAGCGCGCTGCCTGGAGAGGGGAAGAGCTTCACTGCGCTGAATCTGGCGATGAGCATCGCGATGGAGCTCGACCACACGGTCCTGCTCGTCGACGCCGACGTCGCCCGCCCGTCGCTGCCGGCAATGCTGGACCTGCCAGCCGAGCGCGGGCTGCTCGACGTGCTGGTCGACTCGTCGGTCGACCTGCGCGATGTGCTGCTGCGCACCAACGTCGAGAAGCTCTCGGTGCTTCCGAGCGGATCGGTGCATCCGCGCGCGACGGAGTTGCTTGCGAGCGAGGCGATGAATCAGCTGCTCGACGACATGTCGCGTCGCTATTCGGATCGCATCATCGTGTTCGACTCGCCGCCGCTGCTGTTCACCACCGAGGCCCGCGTGCTGGCGACGCACATGGGGCAGATCGTTCTCGTGGTCGAGGCCGAGCACACTGCGCAGAACGCCGTGAAGCAGGCGCTGGCGGCGATCGAAGCCTGCCCGGTCAAGCTCCTGATGCTGAACAAGGCCCGGCGTGCGGCGGCCGGTGCGGCCTATGGCTATGGCTACGGATACGGCTATGGCTACGGTCGCTAGACCGCGCCTGACCGATGTCTCCGCACGCATCGTTGCAATAGCGCTGCTGTCCTCGTGGTGCCTGCTGATGCGCCACCGGCGCGCTGGCCGAGACGTGGCGCGTCACGCCGACCGCGTCGGTTCGCGGCACCTGGACCGACAATGTCGATCTTGCGCCCAACGAGACGCAAGCAGAGCAGCTTCGTGCTCGAGCTTGTGCCGGCCGTGCGGTCGATGCGCGACGGCAAGCGGCTCAAGCTGCATCTCGACTACCAGCTCGACGGAGTCATCGATACGCGCGATTCGTCGCGCAGCGAAATTCGGCAACTTGCTGGCGCGACGGGAACATCTGGAGGCGATCGAGGATTTTCTGTTCGTGGACTTCAGCGGCAATATCTCGCAGCAGGTGCTCTCGCCTTTCGGCCCGCGGCCGGTCAGCACCGCCAATTTCTCCAACAATCGGGTCGAGACCCGCGCGTACCAGGTGAGTCCCTACGCCCGCGGGCGGTTTCCCGACGGGCGAATACACGGTGCGGTTCACCGAGTCCGGATTGCGCACCGATGCAGGCGTCGACGATTCGCAAGTTCACCAGCTGCTGGTTCGCGTCAACAGCGATCCCACCTTGCGAGCGGTGAACTGGGTGCTGGAGGGGACAACCGAACGGATCGACTTCACGGTCGCGCGAGACACGCGGGACGATCAGTTTCGCGGCAGCATCGTCTACACGGTCACTCCCGAATTGCGTGTGGCGGCGATCGGCGGCGTGGAGCGAAATAACTTCACGACGCTGTCACTTGAGAGCCACGGCATCTACGGCGCCGCGGTGCGACTGGGCGCCGTCGGAGCGCACCAGTGCACATGCGAGGTGGGAGCACCGGTTCTTTGGCAACGGCTGGGAATACGGAGTCAGCCATCGCCGGTCGCGGCTGGCATTCAGCTTCACGGGTACGCAGGACATCTCGACGGATGCGCAGCGATTCGGAGCCGCCGACGTCGGGCGTCGCTTACGACATCGTCTTCAGCGCGCTCGCCAGCCGCATTCCCGATCCCGCCGAGCGTGCGATCGAGGCGCGCCGCTTCACGAATGGTA
>CAVTHT010000004.1:0-598240 GCA_963734575.1 uncultured beta proteobacterium
AGATGTCGACTACGGCACCGGACATCCCAAAGTACGGTGGAAGCACGGTGATGAATAACCATGCGTAGGCGCTGAAGAACAGCACCTGGAAAATGGAGTTGAACGCAACGAGGCCCGCTGCGTATTCCGTCGAACCCTTGGCCAGTTCGTTCCAGACGATGACCATCGCGATGCAGCGTGCCAAGCCGATCATGATGAGACCAACCATGTATTCCGGCTTGTCGTGCAGGAAGACAATCGCGAGGGCGAACATGAGCACCGGGCCGACGACCCAGTTCTGGACCAGCGAAAGCGCCAGCACCTTCTTGTCCCGGAAGACGTCGGGCAGCTCCTCGTAGCGCACTTTCGCGAACGGCGGATACATCATCAGGATCAGGCCGACGGCAATGGGGACATTGGTCGCGCCGACCTGGAAGCGGTTGATGAAGCCTTCGATGCCCGGCACGAAAAAACCGAGGCCCACTCCCAGGGCCATGGCCGCAAAGATCCAGACGGTCAGATACCGGTCGAGAAACGAGAGCTTTCTGGTGATCGCGCTCATGGATGGTTGCCAGATGATTCAGGTGGAGTCCGCCTGAGAACACAACTAGACGGAGATGTCCCCGATACGATCGAGCTCGGCCTTGAACCGTTGCCGATCGTGCTGCAAGCTCACCAGGGGCAGCGCGAGAAAGGCTTCGATGCGCCTACGCAGGAGTCGATAAGCCCGCTCGAAAGCCGCGTCGATCTCGGCGTCGCTTCCCGACATCTTCGCCGGATCTTCCACATCCCAATGCGCTCTCAACACCGGACCGAGATACGCGGGACACGTCTCGCCGGCGGCGCTCGAGCACACCGTGATCACCACGTCCGGCGTGACCGGTAGGTGGTCCCACGTCTTGCTGTGGTACCCCTCGGTCGAGATTCCTTCCCGCTGCAGCAAGGCAAGCGTGTGCGGGTTGATCTTGCCCGTCGGGTGACTGCCGGCACTCATGGCGTGCCAACCCGGCGGCGCAAGGTGGTTGCAGGTTGCCTCGGCCAGGATCGAGCGGGCCGAGTTGCCGGTGCACAGAAAGAGTACGTTCATCGCTGTAACCGCACTTTGCTTGTCGGTGCGTTGCCGTTGCGGCGGACCTTTACGACGCCTGTCGCTGGCAGGACTCCACACTGTTCCGGGTGACCGGCACAGCACTCTTCCGTGAGGTAGGCGATCAAGTCCCGCATGACGGTGAAGTTCGCGCGATAGCGCTGGTATCGGCCTTCCTGCTCCACCGAAAGCAGTCCCGCCTGCGTCATCGCCTTGAGGTGAAATGACGTATTCGTGGCCGGGAGGTCGAGTTCGGATGCGATCTGGCCCGCAACCATCCCCGTGCTGCCTTGCTTCACCAGCAGGCGATAGACATCGAGGCGAATGGCCGACGCGAGTGACTCGAAGATCTGGGTGGCAATTTTCTTTTTCATTGTCCAAGTATACAAGGATGGTTGAAGCGTTGCAACAGAACTGCCGGCAATCCTGTCCGGGGTAGCGGGGCATTCGGAGTTCTTGCCTAGGGCGCTTACGGCGTCCCCGGTACCTGGCGAGCACGCTTCTTCGCGGCCGCTTTACCTCTAACGTGGGGTTCCGCTTCGAACGTGCTGAACACGTCTTCGGCCCAGGACAGTGCCGCAATCACGTTCGGAAATCCGATCGTGGGCGCGATCAACATCACCGCCTGCCGAATCTCGGCCTTGGTTGCTCCGGCTTCGATAGCGCGACGAACATGGCTGTGCACCGCGCCTTCCGATCGTATGGACGCCGACGCCGCGAGTTGGAGCAGGTGCGCAGTCTTGTTGTCGATAGGTCCCGCACCGCGCACCGCCGTACCGACACCGTCCCACGCGTCGAAGAACACCGGATATTCGTTACGCAGTTGCAGGTAGAACTTCGGAGGCTTTCGTGCCACTTGCTTCTCCTTCGCAGACGGCCATGCTCGCAATCCAGCGCGAATCAGTCGGGTACGTGTTCTGCGTCATTTTGACCATAACCTTGCCGCGGCTGTTGACCTCAATCAACGGCGCATTTCGCGTACCCGCGACAATGCATTAGCCCGTGGCCAGGCTGGTCACGCGGCGAATCGTCACGGGAGAAATGCTGCATGGAACTCCGCCGCCGTAGTTTCCTGAAAGGGATGGGTGCGCTAGGCGCGATCGCCGGTACCGAGTTGAGCTTCGAGGCGCTTGCCCAGTCCGTTGCCAAGTCCGGCAAGAACGCCGCTCCGAACGCGGCAACGAGCGGCGCCGCTGCGCTCGAAGTTAAGCACGTCAAGTCCGGGTGCGCGATCTGCCCGAACTTCTGCGGCATCGACGCGACCGTGGTCAACGGAGTGGTGCGAACAATCTATCCCGACGCCGCGCGTGCCGAGTTCTACAACCACGGCATCTGCCCAAAGGGCGCATCGGGGATGTTCAACACCTACGACCCGTATCGGCTAAAGAAGCCGCTGAAGCGCACCAATCCGAAGAAGGGGCCGAACGAGAATCCGGGCTGGGTCGAGATTTCGTGGAACGATGCGTTCACCGAAATATCAGGCCGTCTCGCGCGCATCCGCGCGGATAATCCGTCCAAGCTCGTGTGGCAGCACGGCCAAGGAAAGTACCTGATCCAGGAACAGTTCTGTGAAGCCTTCACAAAGGCGTTCGGTACACCGAATATGGTGCATCGGACGACGGCGTGCGAAGCGGCACGCCACGTAGCCGATGAACTGACGTGGGCGAGCGCGGGCATCCTGCCGGATCTCAAATACTCGAAGCTGCTGCTCAACTTCGGCGCGAACTATCACGAAGGTGAGCAGGCATCGCGCTGGCTCGACTGGCAGACGGTCACCAGCCGCGAACAGAACGGTCTCAAGACGGTCGTCGTCGAGCCCCGTCTCTCGGGTGTTGCGGCCAAGGCCGACGAGTGGGTGCCGGTCCGACCCGGCAAGGATCCGGTCATGTTGCTTGCGATGGCGAAGGTGCTCATCGACGCGAACACGATCGACGAGCCGTTTCTTGTGGAGTTCACCAATGCGCCTCAGCTCGTCGACGAGGCGGGAATCATCCTCAAGGATAAGGATGGGAAGACGCCCCTGGTATGGGACACGGTCACGCAGTCCGCAAAGCCCTACGTTACTGGAGTGAAGCCGACACTGAAGGGCACGTACACCGTCGACGGCAAGCCGATGCGGACGGCCTTCCAAGTGCTGTCGGATAGCCTGAAGGACATCACGCCGCAATATGCGGAAGAGGTCGCAGGGATACCCGCCGCCACAGTGGTGCGCCTCGCCGAGACGTTCGCCAAGGAGGCACGCATCGGCGAGACGATCGAAATCGAAGGGCAGAAGCTGCGCTATCGGCCGGCGGTCATGTACACGTTCCGCGGCATCACGGCGAAGGAGCACGGTGTGCAGGGCTGGCGTACCGGGCTCATTCTCAACATGCTGGTTGGCAACATCGATGCGGTCGGCGGATTGATCCTTGGCGGCGCGTATGCGCGACCGCAGTACTTCGATGTGAGCGTGTGCGAGTACCCGCCCAAGCGGGCGGACCTTGCGCAGAGCGTGTTCTTCCCCTATGCGAACCACCATATCGCGCAAACGCCGAACCTGACCGTGCAGGATCCAAAGGCATATGGCTTGTCGTACACGCCGGAAATGCAGATCTTCTACGGCAGCAATCGGCCGGTGTCGATTCCGAACTCGTGGCAGCAGTTCGAGGGCCTGACCAAGACGTACAACGTCGTGATCGACGTCATCATGACCGAGAACTGCTGGTATGCCGATGTCGTGTTGCCGGACAAGACCTACCTCGAGTCCTGGCACTATGCACCGACTCGCGGCACGCCCGATACCGGACATATGGCGATCCGCCAGCCCATGACCAACCCATACAACCTCGAGTGGGACGCGTTCGCCATCCTGTGGGAGATCTCCAAGCGTCTCGACATGCGCGACAAGTTCGCCGAGGAGTGCAACAAGTCATGGGGCCTGAAAGAGGTCACATTCAAACCGGGTCGCGACTACACCCAGCGGGAAGGCGTCGAGATCATCTGGGCCGACAAGACGAAGAAGGACTTTTCGGTCGCAATCGAGCAGGGCTTCGTTGGCAGCAAGAAGAGCGCCAAGAGCAAGTATCTCGGTGGTGCGGAGGACAAATTCAAAGGTCCCGGCAAAGCCAAGATCAAGCTCTATGCCGACCAGCTGATCGACACGTATTACAAGGTCGAAGGCATCGCGAAGAAGAACAATCTCGCCAACATCGACCTGGCGAAGTTCAAGATCGCCTACTCACCGCTGCCGAACAAGGACCATGCGTTTCCAACGCCCCATAGGGAAGCAACGGATTACCCGTTCTACGTCATCACCCACAAGCGGATGTATCGGAACCAGTCCGGCTTCACCGTGAACAACGCCATCCTGAATCAGGCGCTCGGCCCGGACGCCGCGACGAATTACGTGCAGATCAATGCCAAGGCTGCCGCCGACTTGGGCATCAGGAGCGACGACAGCGTCACCATCGAGACGCGCGTGGGCAAGATCAAGGGTACCGCGCAGGTCACGCAGGGAATCCGTCCCGACACGATCGCGGTGTCGTATCACTATGGGCAGTGGAGCCCGGGCTTGTCTCCGATGGGCCGCAAGGGCACCGCCATCAACCAGGTGCTCGAGCATCATCCGGACCTGATCTCCGGACACAACTCGTTCAACGACACCAAGTGCAAGGTCTACAAGGCGTAACGGGAGACGGCGATCATGACCAAGTTTGTACGACTGATTGACCAGGAGCGGTGCATGGGATGCCGCTCGTGTGTGGCCGCCTGCGCCGTGGAGAACTATTTCACCCCGGAGGCGCCATGGAATGTGATGGTCGAGTACGAAGTCGGCACGTACCCGAACGTGAAGCGCATCTACAACACGATGAACTGCATGCATTGCGAACAGCCGTCGTGCAAGGCCGCATGTGACGCGACGGGTGCGAAGGCGATCACCAAGAACGAATACGGTGTCGTGCTCGTCGACTACGACAAGTGCACGGGATGCGGTTATTGTGCGGCGGTGTGTCCGTACGGAGTGCCGCAGCTCAACAAGCAGCTAGACTCCCTGGCTCCAGGCAAGGGCAAGATCGGTGCCGAGAACATCGCTTACGCGGATCGGCATCCCACGCACCGCAAGAAAGCGAAGACTGTGGAGAAGTGCACGTTCTGCTGGCACAAGCTGGAAGCGGCCATCAAGGATGGCAAGCAGGATCGCATCGGCAAGGACCAGGCCTACACGCCGAGCTGCGACCTGGTGTGTCCGGTGCAAGCGCGGGTGTTCGGCGACGCGGACGACCCGAATTCCGAAGTGTCGAAGCGCATTGCGGCCACGAAGGCCGTTCAGCTCAAGAAGCAGTTCGGCACGGGACCCCAGGTCTATTACAGGTTGGCGGAAGGAGCAAAGGCATGAAGCGCCTGATCACGGCAATGGTCGTCGGATTGGCCATTTCGGCGCTGCCGGCGGCGGCGGCCGACACGGTCAAGAGGCCGGCCGGTCCGGCCGTCGTCGCGAAGTCAATTGATCCGGCGCGCGGGTCGTTCCACCGCGTGCACACGCAAAAGCTGAAGCTCGCTTGCGCTACGTGCCACAGCTCTGAGGTCAAGGATGTGCTGTTCCTGCGCGGCGCCGAGGTGGCTGCCAGCGGCACGGGTTCGGTCGATCGCGCCGTATGCGCGGGGTGTCATCAAACGCCGGCCAAGCCGGCGTGGTACGGCACGGCGCGCTAATGGAGGACGCGGCGCTCGCCGAACTCGCCCAGCGCCGCGGCAGCACTTACTGGCTCCTGTCGCGCCTCGTCCTCGAGGCGCCGAGCCCCGAGTGGTTGGCGGAGCTCGACGGTTTGCTCCGTGCAGTCACTCCTGATCTGGCAGCGCCGCTCGGAGCCGAGACGACCGCACTCCGGGATGCCGTTCATGAGGCGCGAGCCGACACCGGAGCGTCGATCAATCTGGCGATCCAGCACACCCGCCTCCTTGGCGGCCTGTCGCAGAGCTACGGGCCGCCCCCACCGTATGAATCCGTCGCGCTGGAGGGCAAGCTTCCGGGCGAGGCGACCATTGCGGTGGCGGCTGCGTATGCGGAGGCGGACTTCGATCCACCGGCCCCGGAGGCCGGGCCGCCGGATCACGCAGGGGCCGAGTTGCGCTTCCTGGCGCTTCTGTGTCGGCGCGAAAGCGAGGCGTGGCGATCCAATGACAGAAACACGGCTTTGGACGTGGTGGAGCGGGAGCGTGCGTTCCTCGACGATCATGTGTTGAGGTGGCTGCCCGACCATTGTGAGAAGCTGGTTGCCGCGGCCGAGGGGACCTATCATCGGGCCGTGCTGACACTGGTCGCCCGTGCCTGTCTGCTCGATCGCGAAGATGTCGAAGAGCTGCCACTGGCGGACAGAACCGCATGAAAGCAGACGTTCGCCCGCCCGATGAGGGAAACGCGGATCGCCGCCACGCCCTACTGACGCGGCTCGACCCGAGCCAGACCCCGGCACGGGGCGAGGGCGTGGTCTTCGACTCGCGAGGCGTGGTTCTCGTCGTGGGCGACGACGACAGCGTCATCCCACATGCGGCGACACTCGCCCGGACGCTCCGCGTCGTAGTTTGTGCTCCCGGCGCGCAGGATGCGCGCGGGCTCCCGCGTGGCGTGACGTCCCTCGGCGGTCGTATCGTGAGCATCAAAGGTCGGATGGGGGCGTTCATCGTCCATGCCGCGACGTCGCGTCACGAAAGTGCCGACATCGGACGTTTCAGCCCGAACCCCGATCGCACGTTCGACCTCGTGCTCGATCTATCGCGACGGCCGCACTTCGCACAATTGGTGCCGCCCCTGGGCTATTTCGCGCCGAGCGCGCGGGCCGATGCCACTGCACACGCCATAACTACACTATCGAGCCTAGTCGGGCGTTTTTCCAAGCCTCGGTATTTCGAGTACACGGCCGATCTATGTGCCCATGGCGGCCAGGGCCTGCAGGGCTGCAATCGATGTATCGACGTGTGCTCTACGGCTGCGATTAAATCCGGTGGCAGTGTCGTCGAGGTCGACCCGTATCTATGTCAAGGTTGCGCAACGTGCACCTTGGCTTGCCCGACAGGTGCACTGTCGTTCAAGGCCGCGCCGCGTTCAGATCTCATCCGTCAAGTCGCAGACACCTTGCGCGAGGCGCAGGCTGACGGGATTGCCCATCCGGTGCTGGTGGTTGGTGCGGACGGGCGGCGTGAAGCGGCCGAAGCCGTAGCCACGGTACGTTACCTGAAAGTGCCTGCGCTCCCTGCCTTTGGCGAGGAGATGTGGTTCGCCGCACTGACGCAAGGCGCAGCGGCGGTGGTGCTCGTCGATGATTCGTCGATGACTCGTCGCGCTCGTGAGCTGCTGGCCGAGCGGGTGCAGCTGGCCCGTGCCGTGCTTCAGAACATTGGAGCCTCGCAGGATTCGATCGAGCTTACGACCACGGAGGAGCTACCTCGGTCCCTCACCGCAGCGGTGTCGCGGGCACAGTCGCGGGCACGAACTTCGGTGCCCAATCCCAAATCCACCAAACGGCCGATCCTGCTCGCCGCTGTTGACGCGTTGGCGTTGGGTCCCGCCACTGCGGCACATTCGCTGCCGGGCGGCTCGCCGTTCGGTGAGGTCGTCGTCGATCGGTCGAAGTGCACCGTCTGCCGGGCGTGCGTGAATCTATGTCCGACCGCCGCGCTTCAGGGCCGATCGGAACCTCGCCCGGTGCTGACGTTCATCGAGGCGAACTGCGTCCAATGCGGCATCTGCGAGATGGGCTGTCCTGAAAAGGCGATTTCGCTGAATCCGCGATTCGTCGCGGATCCGGTGGCGCGTGGCGCAGCTCGTGTGCTCCACGAAGACGACCTGGCATGTTGCTCGGCGTGCGGCGCGCCGTTCATGGCTGCATCGCTGCTTGCGTCGAGCATCGCGCATGTGAAAGACTTCCCAGGATTGATCTCCGCCGGCGGCATCGAGCGCTTGAAGATGTGTCCCGCGTGCCGGCAACGGGAGTCCATGCAGGCCGACGGCGGCTGACGGCGCGTGTGATGCGATTGCAGGAGGTGCCGTGAACATCGTGGGAATCGTTGGGGCATCGGCGATGCGCGATCGCAATGTCGTCGAAAATCTGATTCTCGCTTTCCGCTTCGACAGCTGGACCGTATCCGCGATCAAGCGCGCGCCGGACGGCTTCGACCTCGACCAGCCCGGCAAGACTTCCCACCAGCGGCGCGAGGCGGGTTGCCGGGAAGTCATGCTCGTGGGCGACCGGCGGCTCGCTCTGCTGAGCGAGTTCCGGGACGATCCGCTACCCTCGCTGCCGGAGCTCGTGGCGCGACTCAAGCCGGTCGACGTGGTGGTGGCTGAAGGTTTCCAGGGCGCGACCATCCCGACGGTGGAGATCTTCGTACGCGCGCGGCATGGCGAGCCGCGCTGCAACCGTGATGACAACGTCGTCGCTGTCGTCAGCGACGAGCCACTCGAATGCCGTGTCCCCCGATTTGAACCCTCGGATATGGAAGGCCTCTGTCGCTTCCTGACGCGGCGTCTGGGGCTGGAGGGAAAACCGGTCGGCGCGCCTGCTGAGGCGCTTCGGCAGCTTGCCGTGAAATGACACTCGTCCTGATTCGCGGAACCGGTGAGATCGGCTCGGCGGTTGCGGTGGCCTTGTTTCGCGCGGGAATTCAGGTGGTGCTGCACGACCGCCCGCGACCATCGCACGGACGACGTTGCAGTGCGTTGACGGATGCGCTATTCGAGGGGCGTGCGGCTCTTGAAGGCGTCACCGCGAAATACGCGCGCGCTCTTGATGACCTGCCGTACATGCTCGCGTGCGGACGCGCCGTGCCGGTCACGGACCAGGAGTTCGTGTCTGTGTCGCAGGCACTTCGCGCGGAGGTGCTCGTCGACGCTCGAATGCGCAAGCATGTTGTCCCCGAGGTCCAGCGGGGACTCGCGACGCTCACGATCGGCCTCGGGCCCAATTTCGTCGCGGGTGAGTCGGTGGACCTAGTGGTGGAAACGGCTTATGGGCCCGACTTAGGTCGCGTCATCGACGTGGGGCCCTCCAAGCATCTTGTGGGCGACCCGCAACCTCTTGCGGGTCATGGGCGCGAGCGCTTCGTGTACGCGCCTGTGGGCGGCGCGTTTCATACCGCGCTCGACATTGGCGGCGCGGTGAGCGTCGGCGATTTCGTCGGATTCATTGGCGACGTGCCGATTCGGGCTCCGCTCTCCGGCTGGCTGCGCGGACTTGCCCATGATGGCGCCGAGATCGAGTCAGGGGCCAAGATCATCGAGGTCGACGCGAGCGCGGTTGCGACATCACTGGGCCGGATTGGCGAGCGGCCCCGGCGCATTGCGGAGGCGGTGGTCGCGGCGATTGGTCGGAACCAGCGACAAGCGGCGTAGCACTCCAGCTGGGGCGGCTCAATGTCGCACCGCGGCTGGCATTCGGGCGCTAAACGTCCGCGAGCGCGCATATGCGCCTGCGCCCTTTCCGAACCGGCTGTATCCCTTTGCTCTCGCCTTGCGTCTAAGTGGGTGGAGTCGGACAGACGTTCGACTCCGACAAAGCCACCCTGAGGAGAATGTAATGAGCAAACTGACCGCACGCGAAGTCGAGCTTGTGGCCCTTGGCGCCGCGCTGGGTAGCAACTGTGTCCCGTGTGTCGAGTACCACGTCGCGGAGTCGCGAAAAGTTGGTCTGACGGACCTCGAAATTCGTGCGGCTATCGAGCGCGCCGACAAGATCCGGCAGGTACCCGCCCGAAAGAGCCTGCAAGGCGCGCTTGGAGCGCTAGGTATCGCCTCTCAAACGAGCCAGGAGCCTGGAACGGCTGAACCGTGCGGCTGCGGCACCGCAACGCACGGCGCTGGGAGCGCAGAAAGCGCGCCGGCGCACTCCGCCGGTAGCATGATGGCGATGATGTCGAAGATGATGGCGGCTTGCGGCGACCAGACCCACACAGCAGGTGCTTCGTCGCGTGATAGCAAGCCGGCAGCGATCGCGCACACCGGTCAGGGGTGCGGATGCGGTTAACGCGGCACTCGATCGCTCCATCCCCATATGGATGTGGAGTAGCCTCGTCTGGAGCACAGCCATGATGATCGAAACAACCGCCAGGACCACATTCGAGACCGTCGCGCGCGACTTGACGACGCCGATCCGACGCTACCTCGAGCGCTACGTTGGTAACGGTACCGTGGCCGAGGATCTCTGCCAGGAAACGCTGCTACGCATCCAGAGAGGCTTACCGTGCTTCGAAGGCCGGTCGTCCGTCAAGACCTGGGCGTTCTCCATCGCCAGTCGTGTGGCCGCGGATTACTTGCGCGCGCCCGAACGGAATCGACGCATTGTCGATATGGACGCGGTCGAGGACTTGGAAGCGCCCGATGTGGCGATGGAGGACCGGCTGGTCGTGGATGAGATGAACGCCTGCGTGCGGCAGGTCATCGACACACTCCCGGAGCCCTATCGGGCGGCCCTCGTTCTACATGACATCGAGGGTTTCTCCGCGGTGGAAACGGCCGAGATCTGCGGTAGCTCGGAAGCGACGGCGAAGATCCGGATCCATCGCGCGCGCCTACGCCTCAAGGAAGCGCTAAAACGCGAGTGCGAGTTCTACCGCGATGGCGAAAGTGTGCTGCGGTGCGACCGCAGGGACGGGAGCCAGGCGTGAGTGGTACGACGGACGAACGGCGGCCCGACATCTCGCGTCCGTGTACCTGTCTGAAGGGAGTATGCAATGGAACTGTTTGGATGGTGGTGGCCCGGGATGGGATTCGTGTGGATCTTCCCCGCGCTCTTCCTCGTGGGCATGGCGCTGTGCGCGCTATTCATGTTTCGCGGCGGCTGGTGGTCCGGGCACCGGCACGGAGGCGGCCGCGGTAGTGAATCGGCTCTGGACATCGTGGACCGACGCTTCGCACAGGGCGAGATTGACCGTGCCACGTACGACGAGATGAGACAGGCGCTTCGCCATTCTGCGTGAGAAGGCCTGATAGACGCCGGCGCTGGTCCGCCGTTGAGAGCGACGGATGAAAAAAGGGGCCCCGGCGGGCGCCCCGATCTGCGTTGCGCGGTGGAGGAGCCGCGCGATGCAAATCAAACGCGATCGAAGCGGCGGCTCTTGAAGCTCACGGTCTTGCGATGCTCCTCGCCGCCCCCGATGCGTCTAATGCTCGCCCAGGTGCCCTTGTAGTACGGAATGATGTTGCGATCCGTCCAATTCGTCGTCACGTCCCCTTGGACCCCATTGTCGTAGCCGAACTGCATGAAGGTCTGACCAGGCTTCTGGTCCGGCTCGGGATACGCCATCGCGAACGTCGAGCCCCAGTCGTTGTAAACCTCGACGATGTCGCCGCCTTCGGCCTTTAGCGCTGCCATGTCCTGCGGATTCATTTCGATAATCGACATGGGATACCGGCCACGGATATAGGCGTTGTACTTATTGTGGTACCCGGTCTGCCACACCTCGTTGACGCGTCCGTTGTTGATCCAGAACTTATGCTTGGCCTTTTGGTCGGCAACGGGCTTCGGCAAGCCGGGCCACGGCGAAGGCAGGAACTTGGCCTTACCGTCGCTCGTGTCGAACTTTCCGTCGGTGTAGAGCATCTCGGTGCCGACCAGCTTGCCTTCCTTGTACTCCTTGATGGGCAATTGCACGCCGTTGTTGCCCATGACACGGAGGCGCTCATACGTGGCGATGTTGCCGGTGCCACCACCTTGGCTATCGATGGGCGGTGACCCCGTCTGACCGGCCCGGCGGAAGCCGTCGTTGAACGCGTCCTCTTCGTTCTTCCATTCGAAGCCGTCGAAGCGGGCAGCCATCGTCGCGTTGCCGTCGGCCTGGTACATCGACTTCAGCTTGTTGGCGATCGCCGACGCAATCAGACAATCGGGCTTCGCTGTGCCCGGCGGGTCCATGAATTTCTGCGAGAGGCGGATTCGGCGCTCGCCGTTCATGGAAGTGAGGTTCATCTCACCGGGATGGGCCGCTGGCAGAAGCAGGTGTGACGCCTCCGAGAACATCACGGGATAGAGGTCGATCGTGGTAACGAACAGGCCGCCCTTGTCACACGCATCCACGATGACGTCGACTATCTGGGCCGTCGTCGCGCCACGAGCCTTGGCCATCGCTTCCTTCACGATGTTCGCCCGGCGGTGAATTTCGGTGCGATACGCCTGGGCATTCAGTGTCGTCTGAAAGTTGTTGCAGCCCCAGGCGGTCAACATCTTGCCCTTGCCTTTCATCAACTCTTCGTCGATGAAGATCTTGGTATTGCCGGGATAGGGAGGACGCGTGTAGCCCTCCTGATGTCCGCCCATGCGCACGCATCCCGTGCCGCGTCGACCGACGTTGTGCGTCGCGAGCACCAGATCGACGAGTGCTGATTGAATCAGGTAGTTGTCGTTGCCCCAGATGATGCCCTTCTCGTAGGCGTGCATCGTGCGCGGCAACACGCCTGGGGCCTTCGGCTTGTAGGCCCATTCCGCGGCCTGCTGGAGCTTAGCCACCGCCACCCCTGTAATCTTGCTGCACTCGTCCAACGACAGCTTGTTAGCGGTGACCGCAGCGTCGAAGCCGGCCGTGTTCTTGGCGATGAAGTCGCGGTCGACCCAGCCCTGATCGACGACGTATGTGAAGAGGCCGTTGAAGAGGGCGATGTCCGTCCCGGGCTCGATGTCGAGATGCAGCACCCGATCCTTCGCCAGCTGCTCGGCGATCGCGATCGTGTTCGTGCGCCGCGGGTCGACGAAGATGAATCGCGCCGCGGGCAGGGGCTCATTGGGAAAGAACTTCTTGCGCTTGTCGGCGGTTCCGCCCTGCAGGTTTGGAATCCAATGCGCGAGAAAATAGTTGGTCTGCGTCTCGTACTGGTTCGCGCCGATGCCCATGATGCAGTCGGCCAGTTCCGCGTCCTCGTAGGAATTGTTGAGCTCACCTACCCCCATGTCACGGGTGGCGTGACACTCCGAGTTGTAGGCCGGTCGGTTATGGATCCGCACCATCGGCGTCTGGAGTGCGGTGAACATCAGCTTCCCTGTGCCCCATGTGTTCTCGAAACCGCCACCAGCACCGCCGTGATCGAAGCAGTTGAACACAAGCCCGGAAGGACCATCCTTGTCGAGGACCTTCTTGGCGACGCCACAATAGATCGCCAGAGCCTCGTCCCAAGTAGTGTCCACCCACTGGGCGGCAGCAAACAGACGGGGCTGCTTCAGACGAGCCTTGGCATCGCCCTCGGGCGTATACATGTACGTCGCCATTTGCCCGCCACGCACCGACGACAGGCCTTGATTGACCGTGCAGCCTTTATCCGGAACGATCATGATGTTGAAACGGCTGCCATCGCCGTCCTCGATGACGTTGTGCATCGCCGGCGTCATGATCTGCGTGAGTGGCGGGACCTGCTTGCGGTAATCGACGCCGAGTGCGTTCTGATTGGGGGCGCGACCGCCCTCGCGATTCTCGTCCCACTTGTAGACGTGATACCCGCATCCGACGATGCAGAAGTGGCAAGTGAGATTGGTTTTCTGCGCGTTCACCGGCGGGAGCGGCACGCGGTCCTTGTATTGCGCCATGGTGTCGCCTCGCTTTAGAGAATGTTGGATTGACGGCCGTAGATCAGCCCTTCGACGGCGGTCGCCGTAACCGTGCCGCCCTTGCTGTCGTACTGCAGCACGATGCGCGGCAGGTCCTCGGTGGCTTGCCCGCACACCATCTGCCCGCTCTTCTCGGCATCGAACGTGCTGTAGTGGCACGGACACTTGAAGCATCCCGACTGCGTGTCATACGAAACGGGACAGCCCATGTGCGTGCACAGCGTGCTATAGGCGACGATGTCTCGTTCGGGACCGACACCGCCCTCCACCGCCTTGCCCATCTTCAGCAGCGTGCACGGCGACGACGCATCGGGATAGGTGAATGCGACCGGCGTCCCGACCTTGAGTTGTCCCGCGGCGCCGAGCGCCTTTCGTGGGTAGGGAAGCACCGTGCTTCCGGCATCCGCGCCCGTAGCTGCGTGAGCCGTGCTCGGGATCGCACCAGTCGCCAGTCCCGCGCCTGCCGCAAGCCCGCCTGAAACCTTGAAGAAATGCCGCCGCGAGAGCTTTTCGCTCATCGTCCTTCCTCCGAGTGTTATGTTCCGATCGCCAACGCGGCGATGGCGATGCCACTAATGCAGGATGCGTACCCGACGATCGACGAGTCTGAGAGCTAGCCGAAACAAGGTGTTGCGCGCGGGCGAGTCGAAACTGTTACCGACTGGTAACGATGCAGGGCGTGGTCGATAATGAGCATGTCACCGCTCGGTAACGACGTCCGACGTGTAGGGATCGACGGGCCCAGCTGCGCGGGGAGGAAATGGATTCATTGGAGGCGACGGTAGTATCCGATCTGCTGGGACGGACCGTGTCGCGGCGCCGGTTCTGCACGGCGTTGATTGCCTCGGCTGGCGTGTTACCCCGTCTCGTGCGCGCGTCAGAGCAGGCAATACGGATCGGCACGACGGCCGTGATCCTCGATGACCAGCTCGGCTTCATGCGGGCGTGGCGCGACTATCTCCAGCCAAAGCTCGGCCGACCCGTCGCGTTCGTGCAGCGTGGCAGCTATCGCGAGATTTCGTCGATGCTGCTGGGCGACGAGCTAGATTTCGCTTGGGTCTGTGGGTACCCGTATGTCCGGCATCGGACGGCCTTCGAGCTGGTGGCACTGCCGAACTACCGCGGGAAGCCGCTGTATCGGTCCTACCTCATCGTTCCGGCCGGCGACGTTTCGACGCGCAGCTTCGCCGAGCTGCGAGGGAAGGTGTTCGCTTACTCGGATCCTGATTCCAATTCGGGATTTCTGGTGCCGCAGTACGAGATGCTGCGCGAGGGCGTCGACCCGCCCTCCCACTTTCGCAAGGCGTTCTTCACTTACGCACACAGAAAGGTGGTGCGGGCGGTGGCCGAGGGGGTCGCGAGTGGTGGCGCGGTCGACGGTTACGTTTGGGAAACCTTGGCGCTACGCGTCCCTGCGCTCACCAGTCGCACCCGCGTGGCGCACATGTCCGACGAATACGGGTTTCCGCCGATCGTGGCGCGGCGCTCGATCGACCGGCCAACATACGAGCGCTTCCGCGACACGTTGCTCGCGATGCCGCACGACGCGCGCGGTCGCGAGCTTCTGCAGGAGCTCAATCTGCAGGGGTTCTTTCCACCGGACGACTCGCGCTTCGCCGGCATCGCCCGGGTGCTCGATTTCGTTTCGCAACGTGAGCGGCTGCCGACGTGACCGTACGCGCCCTTCGTAACGTGAGCTACCGGCTCAAGGTTCCGCTGGCGATGTCCGCCGTGATCGTCGCCGTCGCGGCGATCGTCGCAGCGATTCTTGGCGCCAGAATCTACGCTGATGCGCGGACGGACCTGCTCTCGAACGCCGAGAGTCTCGGGCGCACGTTGTCGCGCGCACTGACGCCGATCATGCTGCGCGATGACGTGTGGCAGGCATACGAAGCAATCATGGCCCCTTTGGGCGGAGAAGGCGCACCGAAGGATCCTCACCGCTCTATCACCGTCGTCGACGCCGACGGTCGCGTTTACGCCTCATCCGACCCGACGCGATTCCCGATGTTGGGCAGCGCCGCGCAAGGGATCGGCAGCGCTACCGCCAGGCTACTCGAGCGCGAGTCCGGTGGGGATGCGCGCGTAATCGAGGACACCGCAACCGATACCATCCTCGTTGCGGTGACGGTGAAGGCGGATGACGGCGCGCGTCTAGGGCACGTCGTACTGAGCTACTCGCGCGATGTTTTCCTGCCGCGGTTCTTCTCGACGGTGCGACGCGTCGTGCTGTCCACCGTAGTAGCGCTCGCGATTCTGCTTCCTCTGGGCTGGTTCTTTGGCCGCCAGCTGGCGGCGCCGCTGGTGAATCTCGAGGGTGCGATGGCTCGAGTCGGGGATGCCGGGCCCGCCGAAGTTACTAGGGGGCTGCACCAGGGCACGGACGAAATCGGGCGCCTGAATGCGCGCTTCGAGCGGATGGTGCACGAACTCGAGGACAAGCGGCGCCTCGAACGCGAGATGCTGGCGGCTGACCGACTCGCAGCGATCGGGCGGCTGACGGCGGGCATCGCGCATGAGATCAACAACCCCCTTGCCGGGATGCTGACTGCCATCGACACGACGCGCAAGCACGGTCATCCGGACGCCGGCGTGGCCAAAACGCTCTCATTGATCGAGCGTGGGTTGCAGCAGGTCCGGCACACCGTCAGTGCATTGCTGGTTGAAGCCCGGCTGGAAACCCGACCATTGACGGCAGATGACATTAACGATGTCCGCACGCTGCTCGAACCCGAGGCAGAGGCTCGCAATCAACGACTCGAGTGGGAGAGCGACCTGACGGCACCCGTTTCACTGCCATCCACGTCCATCCGCCAGATACTTATCAATCTCGTGTTGAACGCGATTCAGGCTGCAGGTGAGGACGGCAATGTGTCGTGTCGCATCGCAGCCAATGACTCCGCATTGTCGCTTCGGGTGCGAAACGACGGACGTACGATCCCGGCGGAGCAGCTCGATCACATGTTCGAGCCCTTTGCCAGCGCGTCAGGCAATGGAAGCGGACTCGGCCTTTGGGTCACCTACCAGATCGTCGAGCAGCTTCGGGGCACGATTCAAGTGCGACCGGGGCCGCCGGAAACCGAATTCTGCGTGGCCTTGCCCGTCGGCGCTGCTGCATGATCGCGAAGCTCTGCCTTATCGAAGACGACCCGATCATGGGGGAATCGCTACACGATCGGCTCCTGCTCGAGGGATTCGGATGCGATTGGCACCGCACCGGCACTGCCGCGCTCGAATCCCTGGGACACGAGCACTACGCAGCGGTGGTGTCAGACATCCGCCTGCCCGACCTTTCGGGAGAGGCGGTATTCCGCCGAGCACTGGAGATTACTCCGCACGCACCCCCGTTCGTATTCGTCACCGCCTACGGCTCTATCGATCGGGCGGTCGAGTTGCTCAAGCTCGGCGCTGCCGATTATGTGACGAAGCCGTTCGATGTCGAACAGCTCATCGGGAAGTTGAGGGTGCTCGCGGAAGTACCCGAGCCAATTCCTCCTCGTGAATCATCGCGTGAACTTGGCACGTCTGACGCCATGCGCCGTATCGAGGAGCTTCTGCCGCGTATCTCGGACCGCGCAGATACGGTGCTCGTCACCGGAGAATCGGGCGTCGGCAAGGAGCGTGTCGCCCAGCTGCTGCACCGCTTTGGCGATCCCGCTGGAACCGCGCCGTTCATCGCCGTGAACTGCGCCGCCCTGAGCGAATCTTTGCTCGAGACCGAGTTGTTCGGCCATGAACGGGGTGCGTTTACGGGCGCCATACGGGCGCGGCGGGGCGTCTTTGAACAAGCCGAAGGCGGGACGCTATTCCTGGACGAGGTCGGCGAGATGACGCCGGCGATGCAGGCCAAGCTTCTGCGCGCCATCCAGGAACGGGAAATCGTGCGCGTTGGCGGCGAGAAGCGAATCGACGTCAAGCTGCGCCTGGTATGCGCTACCAACCGCGATCCGCAGGCTTTGGTGGACGAAGGTCGCTTCCGGCGCGATCTGTTCTATCGCATCAACACCATCCACCTTCGGATTCCACCTCTCCGCGAGCGTCGCGACGACATTCTCTGGTTCGGTCGCCTGTTTCTCGCGGAGAGGGCCGCCGCGGACGGCGATGCGAAGCGTCTGGGCGTTGCCGCCGAATCTGCCCTGCTCGGACACTCCTGGCCAGGAAACATACGCGAGCTGCGTCACGCGATCGAACGTGCGTGCATTCTGGCGCGCCGGTCGACGGTCGAGCCGCCTGACCTCTTCGAGCAGCCGGGTAGCGAAGCATCCGCAGTGCCGGAGCCGGGTGACTCGATGCTCAACGATTATCTGCAGCGTTGCGAGCGCTACTTCATTCTCGAGACGCTCGAGAGGCATGGCTGGCAAATCGGCACCACCGCAAAGGTGCTCGCGATCAGTCGAAAGAGTCTGTGGGAGCGGATGCGGAGACTGGGAATTGCTGCACCCGAGGAGCCGTGAGGGGAAATCACTTTCAGCGCAAGCTTGTTGCTGCGAGACCTACGCCCGGGCTTTGCGCCGCTGTCGGCGAGGCCGCGCCGATTACGCCGCCGAAATTGGCGCAGATTTGATGCAGATTGCGGCTCGCAGCTCGGGTCGGGTGCGGCCGCCATCCCCCTTCGTAGGGGAAAGGTGGTCGGGGTGAGAGGATTCGAACCTCCGGCCTCTACGTCCCGAACGTAGCGCTCTACCAGGCTAAGCTACACCCCGATGGCCGAGCATTTCTTTCGTGTTCCGCGCGGCGGGAATGTGGCGGTCCGCGAGGCTTCGCAGTACGGCAAGGTGAGGCGTCGCCGCGGGCCCGACCGATCTTGCGTGCTGACCTTGGCTTGCGATTGCTGCCTACGGCTCGTGGCCGCACGCGCAAAGGTCAGTAGGATCGGTGCGCTGCGAAGGACGCTAATTCTAGCAGAGTTTGCCGGTGCGGAGAATCGGGCAGGGTCTGCACGCAGGCCACTGCCGCAGCACTTTCACGCTCGGCGCGGTCGCGTGCGTACTGCAGTGCGCCGGTGCGCGCCAGCACCTGCACGACCGGCTCGAAGTCGGTGATGCCGCCGCCCTGGATCGCGCCGCGCACGATCGCCACGTCCTGCGCGCTGCCGATTTCGAGCGCGCGGATCAGGGGCAGGGTCATCTTGCCTTCGGCGAGATCGTCGCCGAGGCTCTTGCCGATCGCATCGAGGTCGCCCGAGTAGTCGAGCACGTCGTCGACGAGCTGGAACGCCGTCCCGAGATGCATGCCGTAACGTGCGAGGGCGTCCTCGCGCTCCGGCGTTGCCGCTGCGATCACCGCGCCGAGCCGCGCAGCGGCCTCGAAGAGCTTGGCGGTCTTGCGCTCGATGACCTCGAAGTACGCGTTCTCGGCGAGGTCCAGGTCGCCCGAGTTCATGAGCTGCAACACCTCGCCCGCGGCGATCGTGTTCGTCGTTTGTGAGAGCACGTCGAGCACCCGCATGGACCCGACCGTCACCATGAGCTGGAACGCGCGCGAGTAGAGGAAGTCACCGACCAGCACGCTCGCGGCATTCCCGAAGCGGGCGTTGGCGGTGGCGCTGCCGCGCCGCAGGTCGGACTCGTCCACGACGTCGTCGTGCAGCAGCGTGGCCGTGTGGATCATCTCGACCACGGCGGCGAGCGTGTAGTGATCGCGCCCTGCGGTAGCCGCAGGCGTTCGCGGCCATCAGGAGCAGCGCCGGGCGCAGGCGCTTGCCGCCGGCGTTCACGATGTAGTCGGCCACCTGCCGCACCAGCGCCACGTCGGAGTCGAGGCTCTGGTGGAGCACGCGGTCGACTTCCCGCATCTCGGGAGCGATGGCGTTTATGACGTGCTGGATCGGCAAGGCGGCGGGTCGAATCGGAGCGGGCGGGGGCCGCGATCAAGCGATCGGGCGCGGGAAGCGCGCGAATTGTAACCGATGGGCTGGGGGCTCTCCGGAGGTGCTCCCGGGGGCGGAGCAGGAGCGCCCAGGGGCGCCAGGGCCCCTGCGGCGCCCTGGCGCGGAGTTCGCGAACCGCTTGCCGTGCGGGCGTGGAGGCGCTTTGACAGCCGAGGGCCTAAGGCTTTATAATTTAAGGCTTTCCGCGATAGGCGCGGGGAAACGAACAGAAACACGCAGCACGTAAGGAGTCCATCCATGTACGCGGTCATAAAAACCGGCGGCAAGCAGTACAAGGTTGCCCCCGGCGAAAACCTCAAAGTAGAACAGATACCGGCGGACGTGGGCGCGCAAATCATTCTCGACCAGGTCCTGATGGTCGGGGAAGGCGAGAGCGTCCGCCTCGGTCAACCCATTGTCGATGGCGCCACGGTGAAGGCCACCGTGGTCGCGCACGGCCGCGGCGAGAAGATCCGCATCTTCAAGATGCGCCGGCGCAAGCACTACCAGAAGCACCAGGGCCATCGCCAGGGCTACACCGAGCTCAAGATCGACAGCATCGACGGCTGAGCGCGCAACGCACCCAGGAAACGGAGCACCCACTCATGGCACACAAAAAGGCAGGCGGCAGCTCGCGCAACGGCCGCGATTCACACTCGAAGCGCCTCGGCGTCAAGACGTACGGCGGGCAGGCGATCACGGCGGGCAGCATCATCGTGCGCCAGCGCGGCACCAAGATCCACCCCGGCACCAACGTCGGCATGGGCAAGGACCACACGCTGTTCGCGCTCGTGCCCGGCACCGTGGAGTTCGCGACCAAGGGCAAGGAAAAGCGCAAGCTCGTCAGCGTGCTTCCGCAGGCCGACGCCGCCTGAGCTCGCACGACATCGCACGACAGGAGCCCCGGTCCGCCGGGGCTTTTTGTTTGTGGGTCGGCCTTCAGCTTGTGGGTCAGGCTTCAGCTTGACTCGTGCTCGGTTGAGCGCTCGAGGCGCGCCTGCGGGATCTGCATCGAAGACGACTTGCAGCCTCGCCCGCACCACCGCGTTGCTATCGCCGCTCGAGAAACCACAGCATCGTCGCAGCGACGCTGACGAAAACGAACAACGGGAAGATGGCCGAAAAGAGCGGCGGCCAATCGTTGAGCAGGCCGAGGTTCGTGAAGAGTCGGCCCAGCAGGAAGAAGGCGAGGCCGAGCATCGTCCCCGCGAAGATGCGCGATCCGACGCCGCCCGAACGCCGCTGAATGTACGCGAACGGCAGCGCGAGGATCATCATCACGACGACCGCCGCGGGGTAGAACACCTTGTTCCAGAAGGCGATCTCGAAACGGGTCGTCTTCTGCGCGCTGCCGCCGAGGATGCGCATGTTGTCCCACAGGGTGTTGAGCTCCAGCCGTTCCGGCGCGACCTGGTACACCGTCAGCAACGACGGCCGCAGGATGGTGTCCCACGGCTGGCTCGGCGCACTGGTGGTGCGCGTGGCATCGGCGCCCATCTCGGTCGTGCGCACGTTGGTGAGTTGCCAGCGACCGTCGTCGCCGAATTTCCCCGACTCGGCCACGCGCAGCGCCTTGAGCCGCATGTCGCGATCGAACTCGTAGATGCGCACGCCGACGAGCGTCATGTCGGAGAGCACGCCGCGGATGTTGACGAACGTCTGATCCTGCTTGAACCAGAACCCGGAACGGAACTGCTGCGCCACCACGCGCGGAGCATCCCCGCGCGTCTGCACACGCAGGTGCTGGGCGAGACGATCGGCGGGGGGAGCGACGTATTCGCCGGCCAGGAAGGTCGCGAGGGCGAGCGGGATGCCGATGCGCACCAGCGCCCACGACACCTGCAGGAGCGACGCGCCGGATGCGCGCATGACCGTGTACTCGGAATTCGCCACGAGCTGCGCCATCGCGAACAGCGTACCGATCAGCGCGGCGACGGGAAAGAGCTCGTACATGCGCGCGGGCAGCTGCAGCGCGACGAACAGCGCCGCGCTGCCGAGGGTGTAGCCGCCGCGTCCGACGTCGCCGAGCTCGTGGATCAGGTCGAAGAACGCGAAGAGCGACACCAGCGCCGCGAAGATCAGCATCACGGCCGCGAGGACTTCGCGTCCGATGTAGCGCGTCAGGAGCTTCATGCGGCCGGCGTGCTCGCGGTCGCGCGGGCGAAGCGACGCAGACCCTGGCCACGATTGAACAGCACGAGCCCCAGCGCCGCCGCGATCGCATGGGGCAGCACCAGTCCGAGCCAGAAATCGAGCCGTCCCTGCGCGATGAAGCTCTGCACGATGTTGAGGCAGTTGCTGTAGACCATGTACAGCAGCGCCGCGGCGACGAGATTGAACGAGCGGCCCATCCGCGGATTCACGTACGCGAGCGGCACCGCCAGCAGCGTCAGCACGAGCGCGGAGATCGGGACGGAGAGGCGCCAGAAGAGCTCGGCCTTTTCGGGGCCGCCGCCCGCGACGAGCCCCGGCGTGGGGATCGCCTTCGTCGACGCCGGGATCGCGCGCTGCTCGGCGGGCTCGATCCGCCGCCCGAGCTGCTCGAACTCCACGACGCGGAAATCGGCGGTGCCCGCGTGGCCTTCGTAGCGCCGGCCATCCTCGAGCACGATGAAGCGATCGCCGTTGGGCATCTCCTGCAGCGTTCCCGATGCCGCAACGGTGGTGACGTCCTGGCCTTCGTCGATCGAATGCAGGAAGACGTTGCGGATGGTGCCGTTGAGCGGGTTCAGCGCCTCGATGAACACCACGAGGTTCGCGCGCCGGAACTCCTTGAACAGCCCCGGGGCGACCAGCACGAACTCGTCGCGCGTCTCGAGCTGGCGCTCGTATTCGAGCTTGCGCTGCTCCGCCCACGGGGAGAGATAGAGCGACAGCCCGAGGATCGCGATCAGGAACGGGGTGGCGAACAGCAGGATCGGGGGCAGCCACGCCAGCGGGCCCTGACCCGACGACATCCACACGATCATCTCGCTGTCGCGATGCCAGCGCGACAGGGTGAGCAGGACGGTCAGGAACAGCGTGACCGACAGCAGGATATTGAAATAGAACAGCGCGTTGAAGCCGAGCAGGGCGACGATCCCCTCCGGCGCCACGGCCCCGCCGGCTGCCCGGGCGAGTAGGCGGAGGACCAGATTGGTGAAAAGGATCGCGAGCAGGACGATGAACAGCCCCACCGCCGTCGCCGTGAGCTCCCGCACGAGGCTGCGACGAAAAATCATGACGCGTGGGAAATTTTGACTTTTTTTGCTCTTTTTGCCGATAATGCCGGCCTGTCGGCCCGGGGGCAATAAAAAGCAACGTTCGGAGCGTGGAGAGCGATGGAATTTACCATAAAAAGTGGGAGTCCCGAGAAACAGCGCAGCGCCTGCGTGGTGGTCGGCGTCTTCGATAACCGCAAGCTTTCGCTGTCGGCAGAGCTCATCGACCGCGCCTCCAACGGTTATATCAGCGAAATCATTCGCCGCGGCGACATGGAGGGCAAGCTGGGCAGCACGCTGCTCCTGCACAATGTCCGCGGCACGCTGGCCGACCGGGTGCTGCTGGTGGGGCTCGGCAAGGAGCGGGACTTCCGGGACAAGGAGTTCCGCAGCGCCATCCGCTCGTCGGTCAAGCTGCTGAACGAAACCGGTTCCTACGAGGCGGTGCTCTACCTCACCGAGGAAAAGGTGAAGCGGCGCGAGGTCGCGTGGCGCGTCGAGCACGCCGTGATGGTGGCGATGGAATCGGTGTATCGCTTCGAGCAGATGAAAAGCCAGCCGACCGAAGTGCGCCGGCCGCTGCGCAAGCTCACGCTCTCCGTGCCGCAACGCTCCGATCTCGCCGCCGGCGAAGCCGCCGCGGAGCGCGGACTGGCGATCGCGCGCGGCATGGAGCTCACCCGCGACCTCGGCAACCTGCCGGGCAATATCTGTACGCCGACCTATCTCGGCGAGCGGGCGCTGCAGATGGCGCAGGAACACCCCGATCTCAAGGTGACCGTGCTCGAGCGGCCGCAGATCGAGGAACTCGGGATGGGCTCGTTCCTTGCCGTCAGCAACGGCAGCGACCAGCCGCCGCGATTCATCGTGTTCGAGTACAACGGGAGCGCGCGCAAGACGAAGCCGGTGGTGCTCGTGGGCAAGGGCATCACCTTCGACACGGGCGGCATCTCCATCAAGCCCAGCGCCGACATGGATCACATGAAGTACGACATGTGCGGTGCCGCCGCCGTGTTCGGTACGTTCAAGGCCATCGTCGAGCTCAAGGCCAAGGTCAACCTCGTGGGGCTCGTCGCCGCGTGCGAGAACATGCCGTCGGGCCGTGCGACCAAGCCGGGTGATATCGTCAAGAGCATGTCGGGGCAGACCGTGGAGATCCTCAACACCGACGCGGAAGGGCGTCTCGTGCTCGCCGACGCGCTGACTTACGCGGAGCGCTACGAGCCCGAGGCCGTCGTCGACATCGCCACGCTCACCGGCGCGATGGTGATCGCGCTCGGCCACGTTGCGTGCGGCGTGTTCAGCAA
Source organism: uncultured beta proteobacterium (assembly GCA_963734575.1). Classification (GTDB taxonomy): domain Bacteria; phylum Pseudomonadota; class Gammaproteobacteria; order Burkholderiales; family Casimicrobiaceae; genus CAIWHR01. The sequence goes on from CAVTHT010000004.1 coordinate 24,009, forward strand.
CAACGACGGGCTCGCGCGGGCGCTACTCGCGGCCGGCGACGACGCCTACGACCGCGGCTGGCAGATGCCCGTGTGGGACGACTACCAGGAAGGGCTCAACAGCAACTTCGCCGATTTCGCGAACATCGCCGGACGGGCAGGCGGGAGCATCACCGCCGCGTGCTTCCTGTCGCGCTTCACCAAGAAGTACGAGTGGGCGCATCTCGACATCGCCGGGATCGCGTGGAAGGAAGGCAAGGACAAGGGCGCCACCGGGCGGCCCGTCCCGATGCTCACCACGTGGCTGTTGTCGCAGGCGAGTGCGCCAGCCTGATGCCTGCTGCTGCGTGACCACGATCGATTTCTATACCCGCTGCAGCGATCCGCTGCGTGTCGTGGTGCAGCTCGTCGCGAAGGCCTGGCCGCAGCACGGGCACGTGCGCGTGCTGACCGCCGACGAGGCCATGACCGAGCTCCTCGATGGCCTGATGTGGAAATGGCCCGCGACCGGCTTCCTCCCGCATTGCCGCCTGGCGAGTCCACTCGCCGCGGAAACGCCGATCATCGTCGATCACACGCCGGAGCACCGCGGTCCTGCAGCGGTGCTCGTCAACCTGCAACCGGTGCCGCCGGGGTTCTTCTCGCGCTTCGAGCGCCTGGCGGAGATCGTCGCCGACGATGCCGCCACGATGGTTGCGGGCCGCGAACGGTGGAAGTACTACAAGGAGCGCGGCTACGAATTGCGCGCCCACGACCTCGGCGAGCGCGCGTGATGCACGCATGTCGCTCGCATCGACCGTCGCGCGGCGTAACGCACGCCGGTACGCATTGACCACGCATTGACATGCCCACCGCACGCGAGCTCCTCGAGGAAGTCGATGCGCTGATGCGACGCAATCGCGCCGGTGAAGCGGGGCCGGTCGTGGCCGGGCCCGCAGCGCATCCCGCGCCGGCCGCCACGGGGCCCGATACCGAAAGCGCGCTTGCGGGCCTGCACGCGGAAGACCTTTCGACGGTGGATGCACTCCATACCGACGCTGCGGACCTCGAGGTTGCGGGAGAGGATGCCGCGCACGGCGATGTGACCGTTGCGGAGGACCACATCGCATCCGAGCTCGCGGACCTCGACGACGACATCCCCGTCCTGACGGACATCGCGGGGGCGGACGGTGGCGCACGGCTGGACGCGCGAGGACGGCGCGCCGACGATGACGCCTCTGGAGGGCGCGGAGGACGATTTTCCGCTGCTCACCGAGGCGATCGGCGACGTCGAGATCATCGAGCCGCAAAGAATGGCCGACGGTACGCAGGCGTGGGACGATGCGATGGCGCCGCACGCCGACGTTGCTGCACCGGCGTCCGAACCGGATGCCGAGCCGCTCCTGGCGAGCGAGACTGCGGACGACACGGGGGAGTTCGCGCTCGCGGCGGTCGAGGAGGGCGCGACCCCCGTCGCCGAGACCGAGCAGGCGCAAGAGGCGGAAACGGACCTCGCCGAGTGGCTGCGCGAGCAGGCTGCAGCGCACGAGCATGCGCATGCCGCCGGCGCAGCGGCCGCAGTGCCCGATTCGACGGCATCGCACGACATCGCGCCGGAGCGCGAGAGCATGCCGGCAGCGCACGAAGTCGCACCCGGATTCGGGGCCACGCCACCGTCACAGCCCGCAGCGTCCGCGATCGAGATCACACCCGCAATGCAGGCGCCGCTCGCCGCCGACGATCCGCGGTGGGCTGCGCTGGCCGAGGAGATCCGTGTCCAGGTGCTGCAGCGTGTCGACCTCTTCACCGAGGCGGGATTGCAGAGCCAGCTGCAGCAGCACCTGCAGCCAATCGTCGATCGCGCAAGCGCGGAGCTCGTCGCGACCATCAACCGTCAGGTGGGCCAGCTCCTGCGCGCGTACGTCGCCGAGGCGATCGAGCGCGAGATCGAGAAATGGCGCAGCGACACGCACTGAGTTGCGTGTCTCGTGTCGTGCGGTGCCGCGCGAGATGTCAGGCTGAAGCCCGACCTACAAGGATGCCGACCGGGTGTCAGGCTGAAGCCCGACCTACAAGCGATCCCAACCGGCTGTCAGGCTGAAGCCCGACCTACAAGGATCGCGAGCGGCTGTCCGGCTGAAGCCTGGCCTACAAGGATGCCGACCGGATGTCAGGCTGAAGCCTGACCTACAAAAATCGCGAGCGGTTGTCGGCTGACGCCTGACCCACGAGCGTCGGTGACCGACCCACGAGCCGGTCATCCGCATGCGCCGGGCGCGCTTGCACGCTTCGCTATAATCGCCTGTTTTTCCGCCGCATACGCCCCCCGCCTGCCATGGAACTCGCCAAGAGCTTCGAACCCCGCGCCATCGAGCAGAAGTGGTATCCGTGGTGGGAAGCGCGCGGCCTGTTCAAGCCGTCGATGGACCCGGCGGCGCCGCCATTCTGCATCCAGCTGCCGCCGCCCAACGTCACCGGCACGCTGCACATGGGCCATGCGTTCCAGCACACGCTCATGGACATCCTCATCCGCTACCACCGGATGAAGGGCGACAACACGCTGTGGCAGCTCGGCACCGATCACGCCGGCATCGCCACGCAGATCGTCGTGGAGAACCAGCTCCGGGCGGAAGGCCGATCGCGCCACGACCTCGGGCGTGAAGCATTCGTGCAGCGCGTGTGGTCGTGGAAGGAGGAGTCCGGCACCACCATCACGCGCCAGATGCGCCGGCTCGGCACGTCGGGCGACTGGTCGCGCGAGCGCTTCACGATGGACGCGGGACTCTCGGCGGCGGTGCTCGAGACGTTCGTGCGCCTGTACGAGGACGGCCTCATCTATCGCGGCAAGCGTCTCGTGAACTGGGATCCCGTGCTCGGCACGGCGGTCTCGGATCTCGAGGTGGAGAACGAGGAAGAGAACGGCAAGCTCTGGGAGATCCGCTATCCGCTCGCCGACGGTTCCGGTTCGCTGACGGTCGCCACCACGCGGCCCGAAACGATGCTCGGCGACGTCGCGGTCGCGGTGAATCCGGACGACGATCGCTACACGCATCTCGTCGGACAGCAGGTGCAACTGCCGCTCACCGGTCGCACGATTCCGGTGATCGCCGACGCCTACGTGGACAAGGCATTCGGCACCGGATGCGTCAAGATCACGCCGGCGCACGATTTCAACGACTACGAGATCGGGCAACGCCACGGGCTCGCGCCGATCAGCATCCTCGCTCTCGATGCGACGGTGAACGCCAATGCGCCCGAGCGCTATCGCGGCCTCGACCGCTATGTCGCGCGAGCCAGGGTGCTCGAGGATCTCGCGGCGGCCGGCCTCCTCGTCGGCGAGAAGGCGCACCGCATGGTCGTGCCGCGCTGCGGACGCTCCAATGCCGTGGTCGAGCCGATGCTCACCGACCAATGGTTCGTCGCGATGCAAAAGCCGGCGCCGGCGAGCCATCCGTTCTTCCCGGGGCGCAGCATCCAGGAAGTTTGTCTCGCTGCAGTGAATGCGACGCTGCCCGATCCGGCAGGCGGCGCGCCGGCATCGATCCGCTTCGTTCCCGATCATTGGGTCTCCACCTACAACCATTGGCTCGAGAACGTGCACGACTGGTGCATCTCGCGTCAGCTGTGGTGGGGACACCGCATTCCGGCGTGGTACGACGCCGACGGCAACGTCTTCGTCGCGCGCGACGCGGAACAGGCGGCCGCGCAGGCGGGCCGGCCCGTCAGTGAGCTCCGGCAGGACGACGACGTGCTCGACACGTGGTTCTCGTCCGCGCTCTGGTGTCACTCGACCCTGGGCTGGCCTGCGGACACGCCGGAGCTGCGCACCTTCCTGCCGAGCTCCGTGCTCGTCACCGGCTTCGACATCATCTTCTTCTGGGTCGTCCGGATGATCGTGATGACGACCTACTTCACCGGCAAGGTCCCGTTTCGCGACGTGTACATCAACGCGATCGTGCGCGACGAGGAAGGCCAGAAGATGTCGAAGTCGAAGGGCAACATCCTCGACCCGCTCGACCTGATCGACGGCACGGACCTCGAATCGCTGGTGCAGAAGCGCACGTACGGCCTCATGCTCGAGAAGCAGCGCGAGTCGATCGAGAAGCGCACGCGCAGGCAGTTTCCGGACGGCATCCCGCCGTTCGGCGCCGATGCCGTGCGCTTCACGTTCGCGAGCCTCGCCACGTTCGGGCGCACGCTCAACTTCGACCTGAACCGCTGCGAGGGCTACCGCAACTTCTGCAACAAGCTGTGGAATGCGACCCGCTTCGTGCTGATGAACGTCGAGGGCAGGGACGTGGGGCTCGACGAGAACCTGCCGCGCACGCTGACGTTCGTCGATCGCTGGCTGCTGGGACGCCTGCAGCAGGCGAAGAAGGACATCATCGACAACCTCGAGGCGTACCGCTTCGACCACGCGGCGAAGGCCCTGTACGAGTTCGTGTGGGACAAGTATTGCGACTGGTACGTCGAGCTTGCCAAGGTGCAGCTCGCACGGGCGGATGCCGCAGGCGACGCCGCGGCGGCGCGAGGCACGCGCATGCACGCTCGTGCGCGAGCTCGAGGCGACGCTGCGGCTCGCGCATCCCTTCATGCCCTTCATCACCGAGGAGCTGTGGCAGACCGTGGCGCCGCTGGCCGGAAAGGTCGGCGAGTCGATCTCGACGCAGCCGTTCCCGCGGCCAAGCGCGGAACGCATCGATGCCACGGCGAACGCGCGCATGGCGACGCTCAAGGCCGTCGTCGATGCCTGTCGCGCATTGCGCGGCGAGATGGGCTTGTCGCCGGCGCAGAAGGTGCCGCTCTACGCTTCGGGCGATCGGGAGACGCTGGCGGCGCTCGCGCCGTACCTCGCGCCGCTCGCGAAGCTTTCCGAGGTCGACATCGTCGAGGATTTGCCTGTCTCCGACGCCCCCGTGCAGATCGTGGGCGACTTCCGGCTCATGCTGCACGTCGAAGTCGATCGCGCGGCCGAGCGCGCACGCATCGGCAAGGAGCTCGCCCAGGTCACCGGCGAGATCGCCAGGGCCCGGGTCAAGCTCGACAACGCGAACTTCGTCGCGCGCGCACCGGCGGCGGTCGTCGAGCAGGAACGATCGCGCCTCGCCGCGCTCGAATCGACGTTGCGCAACCTGGAACAGCAGTCGGCGCGTTACGCCGCGTGAGGTCGCCCCGCCGGGCGCCGTGAGCCGCGGCGCAGGCGTGCCGGCCGCCATCCGCCGGCGGCCTGATGCGGCCCCGGCCCCACCCCGATGAAACTGAGCAAACTCTTCCGCGCCCTGCGGCATCGGAACTACCGGCTGTTCTTCCTCGGCCAGAGCCTGTCGAACATCGGCACGTGGCTGCAGCAGGTGGCGATGAGCTGGCTCACCTACCGCGTCACGGGGTCGGCGTGGATCCTCGGCGTCGTCGCGTTCTGCACCAACATCGGCATCCTCGTGCTGAGCCCGTTCGCGGGCGTGCTCGCCGATCGGGTCAACCGGCGGCGTGCGCTGCTGTGCACGCAGGCCCTGATGCTCGGGCAGGCGGTCGCGCTGACGATCGTCGTGGCACTCGGCACGGTCGAGGTGTGGCACCTCATCGTGCTCGCGCTGTGGCTGGGCATCGCATGGGCCTTCGACGTGCCGCTGCGCCAGTCGATGTACGTGTACCTCGTGCCCGATCGCACGGACCTGCCGAATGCGATCGCGCTCAATTCGTTCATGGTGAATGCGGCGCGCGTCATCGGGCCGGCGCTCGCCGGCATCCTGATCGCCGTCGCGGGCGAGGCGTGGTGCTTCGCGCTCAATGCGCTCACCTTCCTGGTGGTGATGGGCGCGGTGGCGAAGCTGCAATGGACGCACGAGGCCGGGCCCGTCCATCCGGGCTGGTGGGCGAGCTGGATCGAGGGCGCGCGCTACACGTTCGGCTTCGAGCCGGTGCGCATGCTGCTCATCGTGCTGGCCGTGCTCGCGTGGACGATCGCACCGTATTCCGCGCTGATGCCGATCTACGCCCGCGACGTGTACGGCGGCGGCCCGAATACGCTCGGGCTCCTGCTGTCGTCGGCCGGCGCGGGTGCGCTGTCGTGCATGGTGTATCTCGCCGGACGTTCGACCATTCGCGGGCTGGGCCGCGTGATCGCGGGCGCGGTATTCACGTGTTCTCTCGCGCTCGCCGGATTCGCGTATCTCGAGGTGCTGCCGCTCGCCATGCTGCTGCTGGCCTTCGTCGGGGGCGGCCTCATCCTCGCCGCGGCGTCGGCGAACGTCATCCTGCAGACCGTCACCGACGATCGCCTGCGCGGCCGCGTGGCGAGCTTCTACACCGTGTCGTTCCTGGGCGTGGCACCGCTCGGCAATCTGGCGGCCGGGGCACTGGCGCGCAACTTCGGCGCGCCGGCGACCTTCGTATTCAACGGCTGCTTGTGCGCGCTGGCGGCGATCTGGTACTGGCGTGCGCTGCCGCGACTGCGCGTGCTGATGGAGCCCGCCTACCAGCGGCTGGGCGTGCTGAAGGAGTGATCGGTCAGCCGATCCGCGCGAGGTAGCCCGTCACCTCCTCGCGGTCGTGGTAGAGCTGGCGCACGCGCAGGTCGCCGCGCATGCTGGCGGTCGTGAGACTCTCGCCGATGATCGCGATGCATCGCATCACTTCCTCGTAGCGCCTCTTCATCGGCAGCTTGAGATTGAAGATGCAGCGGCGCGCATGACCTTCGGCGATCCAGCGCCCCGCGAGCGCCGCGATGCGCGACGGCTTGTCGACGATGTCGCAGACCATCCAGTCGACCGGTCGTCGCGGGCGATACGAGAGGCCGTCGGCGCGGACGTGGGTGACGAGCGGATCCTGCGCGACCTCGCCTTTGAGAGCGCCGTTGTCCACGGCCGTGACCCGCACGCCGCGCTGTGCGAGCTGCCAGCTCCAGCCACCGGGCGCCGCGCCGAGATCGACCGCGCGCATGCCGGGCCGCAACTCGTCCGCCTCGCGGTCGCCGAGGAACGTGACGAAGGCCTCCGCGAGCTTGAGCGTCGAGCGCGACGGTGCGCCATGGGGCATGCGCAGTCGCGGAATGCCCATCGGCCATCGGCTGCCGCTGCCGTGCTCGCTGGTGCCGATCCACGCCGCATCGCGTGCGGTGAAGAGCACGTGCAGGCGCGGGAGCGCGGGACGTTCAGGCGCGAGGAGATGCTCGGCGAGCAGCCGCTCCTCCAGCAGCGGCTGCAAGCGCCGGCACAGGCCGGAAAGCGTCTTGCCGTCGTTGCTGTCGGGTGTTTCGAGCCAGAGGAGGGCATACGGACCGGCGGCCCCGACGGCGAATGGCAGCGCCGCGCTGGCCGCGATGGGCGTCACGCGATCGTTGCCGGGCAGCGGGATGGGCGAACCGATGAACACCGATCGCGCGAAGATCGGCGGGTGATCGCGCAGGGCGCGCGTCCAACGCTTTGGCGAGTCGCGCTCGAGGCTGCCGATGCACAGCGCGTCGGGAGCCGGCTCGCGAACGAAGCCGCCGTTGCTCGCGGCGGCCAGCCGCTCGAGATCGGCAGCGCACTCGGCTTCGAAGCCCGCGCGGCAATGTGCGACGACGTGCACGACCTGCCGCGCGGCGAGGCGCGCCTTTCGTCAGACCTTCTCGGGCTCCGTGACCGGCCGCTTCATGAGCAACGCCGGAACCGGCTGATCCCGGCGCACGCCAGGACGGACCGGGGCGCTGCCGGCCGGCGGGGCGGCGGCGGGCTGGTCGGGATTGAGTGCGTAGGCGCGCTCGCGCTCCTCGCGTCGCGAGAGTTGCGGCGCCGCATCGCGCGGCAGCTTCCGGGGCACGGGCGCGGCTGGACTCGGTCCGGCGTCCCTCCGTGCGCGGGGTGCGTTCGCGCGCCGCGCCTTCGCCGGCGGCCGGACGGCTCGACCGCGCACTTGCGGCGTGCACGTCGAATCCGTTCACGCTCGCGAGCTCGATCTTCTTCTTGAGGAGCTTCTCGATGTCGTCGAGCAGGCGCTCCTCGTCGGGCGCAACGAAGGAGATGGCGCGTCCGCTGGCGCCCGCGCGGCCGGTGCGGCCGATGCGGTGGATGTAATCCTCGGGCACGAACGGCAGCTCGTAGTTGATGACGAGCGGCAGGTCGTCGATGTCGAGGCCGCGCGCGGCGACGTCGGTGGCGACGAGCACCTGCAGCTTGCCTTCCTTGAAGGCGTCCAGCGCCTCCATGCGCGCCTGCTGGCTCTTGTCGCCGTGGATCGCATCGGTGACGAGGCCGTCCTTCTCGAGCTGGCGTGCAAGGCGCGACGCGCCGTGCTTGGTGCGCATGAAGCACAGCACCTGGGTGAGGTTTTCCGAGCGCACGAGATGCGTGAGCAGCGGGCGCTTGCCGTCGGAAGGCACCTTGTAGGCGGCCTGCGTCACGGTCTCGGCGGCGGTGTTGCGCTTGGCGACCTCGATCAGCTCCGGCGCGTTCAGGAGCGTATCGGCCAGCTTCTTGATCTCGTTGGAGAACGTTGCCGAGAAGAGGAGGTTCTGGCGCTTGGCCGTGGCCGGCAGCAGCGCCATGATCCGCTTGATGTCCGGGATGAAGCCCATGTCGAGCATGCGGTCGGCCTCGTCGAGGACGAAGATCTCGACCTGGCCGAGGTAGACGCTCTTCTGCTCGATGTGGTCGAGCAGGCGTCCCGGCGTGGCAACGCAGGATCTCGACCCCGCCGCGCACGATCGGCGAGCTGCTGCTTGATGTCCACGCCGCCATAGACGACCGTCGAGCGCAGGTTGGTGTGCTTGCCGTAGGTCTTGACCGCCTCCTCGACCTGCACGGCGAGCTCGCGGGTGGGCGTGAGGATCAGCGCGCGTACCGGATGGCGAGCCGGTGACGGGCTGCTGTTCGCCATCGGTAGCAGCTTCTGCAGGATCGGCAGCGCGAAGCCGGCGGTCTTGCCGGTGCCGGTCTGGGCGCCGCCCATGACGTCGCGACCGGACAGGATGACGGGGATGGCTTGCGCCTGGATGGGGGTCGGGGTGGTGTAACCGGCCTCGGACACGGCCCGCAATAGCTCGGGCCGCAACCCGAGCTCTTCAAAGCTCGTTGCGTGCATGCATGCTCCTGACGCGGCCTACCGCCGTGGGCGGTTTCCGGTCCAGGCAGCGGATTGCTGGATGGATGACGCGGGCTGGCTTGGCACGTGCTGCTGCGACAAGCTGCTGCGGACTGGGCGGTGACCGGAACGGCCGCCCGAACCCAAAGTATACCCTAAGTTGCGGATTTTGCAAATTTTTGTGGCGTGGAGAGGCCCCCGCGGGCTATAATTGACGGTTTTCCGCGCGCCGGGCAGCCAGGCAGCGGGCCAGGGGGCCCGCGACAGTCGGCGGCAGGTCCCTCGCGCGGCGCCAAGCTCAGGCCCACCATGTCCTCGTCCCGCAAGCAGCTGCGCAACATCGCGATCATCGCCCACGTCGACCACGGCAAGACCACGCTCGTGGACAAGCTTCTGGTGCAGGCGGGAACCTTCGCCAAGCACCAGCACGTCGGCGAACGCATGATGGACAGCAACGACCTCGAGCGCGAGCGGGGCATCACCATCCTCGCCAAGAACTGCTCCATCCAGTACGGCGAGACCCGGATCAACATCGTCGACACGCCCGGCCACGCGGATTTCGGCGGCGAGGTCGAGCGCGTGCTGGGCATGGTCGACGGCGTCCTGCTGCTCGTGGACGCGGTCGAGGGCCCGATGCCGCAGACGCGTTTCGTGACCCTCAAGGCGCTGCAGCTCGGGCTGGCGCCCATCGTGGTCGTCAACAAGGTCGACCGGCCGGGTGCGCGGGTCGAATGGGTCGTGAACCAGACGTTCGAGCTCTTCGACCGGCTCGGCGCGAGCGAAGCGCAGCTCGACTTCCCCGTCGTGTATGCGTCGGCGCTGAACGGATGGGCGACGCTCGACGTCGACGTCGCCAAGAACGGCGTGACGCCCGCAGGCGCCGACATGCAGGCGCTCTTCGAGACGATTCTCGCGCACGTGCCGGCGCCCGTCGGCGATCCCGACGGTCCGCTGCAGTTCCAGGTCAGCGCGCTCGATTACTCGAGCTACGTCGGCCGCCTCGGCATCGGCCGCATCCGCCGCGGCCGCGTGGTGGCGGGGCAGGAGGTGGCGATCCTGCATGGACCGCTCGGGCCGGACGAGGTGGCGCCGAAGGCGCGCCTCGGCAACGTGTTCGTCTTCGCCGGCATGGAGCGCGTGCCGGTGGAAGTGGCGGAAGCCGGCGACATCGTGCTGCTCACCGGAGTCGAGGACTTGAGCATCGGCACGACGTTGACCGCGGTCGACGTGCCCGAGCCGCTGCCGCCCATCCACGTCGACGAGCCCACGCTCTCGATGTATTTCCAGGTCAACACGTCGCCGCTCGCCGGACGCGAGGGCAAGTACGTCACGTCGCGCAACCTGCGCGATCGCCTGCAGAAGGAGATGCTGACCAACGTCGCCCTGCGCGTCGAGGAGACCGGCGACACCGATGCGTTCCTCGTCTCCGGACGCGGCGAGCTGCATCTCACGATCCTGATCGAGAACATGCGCCGCGAGGGCTACGAGCTCGCCGTGTCGCGGCCGCGCGTCGTGCTGCGCGAGATCGACGGCGCGACGTGCGAGCCGTACGAGCTCCTGTCGGTGGACGTCGAGGAAGTGCACCAGGGCTCGGTCATGGAAGCGCTGGGTCCGCGCCGCGGCGATCTCACCAACATGGAATCGGACAGCCGCGGCCGCACGCGCCTCGAATACCGCATCCCGGCGCGCGGCCTGATCGGCTTCCAGGGCGAATTCATGAATCTCACGCGCGGCACGGGTCTCATGAGCCACGTGTTCGACGGCTATGCACCCATCAAGGGCGACATCCCCGAGCGCCGCAACGGCGTGCTGATCTCGCAGGAAGACGGCGACGCCGTCGCGTACGCGCTGTGGAAGCTGCAGGAGCGCGGCCGGATGTTCGTCTCGCCGGGCGAGAAGCTCTACGAAGGCATGGTGATCGGGATCCACAGCCGCGACAACGATCTCGTCGTGAACCCGATCAAGGGCAAGCAGCTCACGAACGTGCGCGCCTCGGGCAAGGACGACGCCATCATGCTGGTGCCGCCCATCCAGCTCACGCTCGAGTACGCGGTGGAGTTCATCGCCGACGACGAGCTCGTCGAGGTGACGCCGAAGTCGATCCGCATCCGCAAGCGTTACCTCAAGGAACACGAGCGCAAGAAGGCGAGTCGCGAGGCCGCTTAAGGCAGGCGAGCGATGACCGGGCGGCGATCGCCTGCGCGCCGCGCCCGCCCGTGCCGGATCTGCACTTGAACGCATTGCCAGGGCTCACGGCGCAGCTGGCGGCGCGATTCGCGGACATCGCGCTCGCGAACGTCGAGCAGGAATATCCGCACAAGCTCGATCACGTGATGCAAGGCGACGCCGACGCGTCGCCGCCGCGCGTCCTGCATCCTGCGTTCCACGCGAGCTACGACTGGCACTCGTGCGTGCACATGCACTGGCTGCTCGTGCATTTGCACCGCCGCTTCCCCGATCTGCCGCAGCGCGCGCGCATCGAAGCCGTGTGCGACACGCATTTCAGCGCCGCCGCGATCGCCGGCGAATGCGCGTATCTCGCGCGTCCGGACGCGCAGTCGTTCGAGCGCACCTATGGCTGGGCGTGGCTCCTCGAGCTCGCAACGGAGCTCGCGCGCTGCACGGATGCGCCTGCGCGCCGCTGGTGCGGGAATCTCCAGCCTCTCGCCGACGCGATCGTCGACCGCTATCGCGGGTTCCTCCCCAAGGCGGACTACCCGATCCGCTACGGCATGCATGCCAACAGCGCATTCGGTCTCGCCTTCGCGCTCGACTATGCACGCGCGGCCGGTGACGCGGCGCTCGCGGGTGCGTGCATCGACAAGGCGCTCGCGTGGTTCGGCAAGGACTGCGATGCCCCGGCGCGCTGGGAGCCTTCCGGTGCCGACTTCCTGTCGCCGGCCCTGATGGAGGCGGCCTTGATGACGCGGGTGCTCGACGCCGCCGGGTTTGCGCGTTGGCTGGCCATGTTCCTGCCCAGGCTGGTGGCAGGGGAGCCCGCGACGCTGTTCACACCGGTCACCGCGTCCGACCGCGCCGATCCGCAGATCGTGCACCTCGACGGTCTCAACCTGTCGCGCGCGTGGTGCTGGCGCGCGCTGGCAGCGGCACTGCCGGCCGGTGACGAGCGTGCCGCGCGTGCCGGCGCGGCGGGCGCGGCGCACCTCACCGCCGGTCTCGACGCCTTGTCGGACACGCATTTCGTCGGCACGCACTGGCTCGCCTCGTTTGCCGTGCTCGCGCTCGGGCGAGTGACGCGCCGCCCTGCGCGGGCGCATCCCATGAGCCACCCCGCTGCTAGAATCGTTCGATGATGGATACGCCGCTACTCGTTGCCGCCGTGCTGCTCTCGGGCGTGAGCGCCGTGCTCGCCCTGTTCGTCCTGCTGCGGCATTCGGCGGGTGCGCGCGCCGACGAACGCGTGCACGAATCGCTGCATGCGCTCACCACGCGGCTGGAGGTCCTGAAGGCGCAGGGGGTGGATCTCGAGCGCGACCTGCGGCAGGACCTCGCCATCCAGCGCAACGAGCAGGCCAACGCCGCGCAGATGCTGCGCACCGAGGTCGGCGAGCAGACCACGCGCTTCACCCACACCACGCAGCAGCAGTTCGCGGCGCACACCCAGGCGCAGAGCGAGCAGCTCAAGGCGTTCGCGGAACGTCTTGCGCAGCTCCAGCAGACGATGCTGCAGCAGCTGTCCGCGGCGGCGAACGCACAGGCGTCGCAGGCCAAGTTCGCGGTGGAGGGCATGACGCAGCTCCGGCAGTCGAGCGACCAGCGCCTCGAAGCCATCCGCGTGGCGCTCGAGCAGAGGCTCGATGCACTGCGCTCCGAGAATGCGAAGAAGCTCGACGAGATGCGCGCGACCGTCGACGAGAAGCTCGAGAAGACGCTGGAGCAGCGGCTGGGCGCGTCGTTCAAGCAGGTCTCGGACCGCCTCGAGCAGGTGCATCGCGGGCTGGGCGAGATGCAGACGCTCGCGGCGGGCGTGGGCGACCTCAAGCGCGTGCTGACCAACGTGAAGAGCCGCGGCGTCTGGGGCGAAGTCCAGCTCTCGACGCTACTGTCCGAAGCATTGACCCCGCAGCAATACGCCTCCAACGTCGAGACCGTGCCGGGAACCAATCGCCGTGTCGAGTTCGCGATCCGGCTCCCCGGGAAGGGCGACGACGAGCGGCCGTGCTGGCTGCCCATCGACTGCAAGTTTCCGCTGGAAGACTGGCGCCGCCTGCACGATGCGCTGGAACGCGCGGATCTCGCGGCGGCGGACGAGTCGCGCAAGTCGCTCATGGATTTCATGAAGCAGCAGGCGAAGACCATCCGCGACCTCTACGTCTCGCCGCCGTTCACCACCGACTTCGCGATCCTGTTCGTGCCGACCGAAGGGCTGTACGCCGAGATCATGGCGCGGCCGGGCTTCGCCGAGATGCTGCAGCGTGAATACCGCGTGATGGTGACGGGGCCGACCAACTTCCTGGCGCTCCTCAACAGCCTGCAGATGGGCTTCCGGACGCTCGCGATCGAGCAGCGCTCGAGCGAGGTGTGGAAGGTGCTGGGTGCGGTGAAGACCGACTTCCTGAAGTTCAGCGACATCCTCGCCAAGACGCAGAAGAAGCTGCAGGAGGCCAGCAACACCATCGACGAGGCGCGCGGCAAGAGCACCACCATTTCCCGCAAGCTGCGCGATGTCGAGGCGCTGCCGGAGGTCGACGCCGTGCAGCTGCTCGAGGGCGTGCTGCCCGCGGAGATCGCCGAAGACGCGGCCGACGAGCCGCGCTGACGCCATCGTGTTCGCTGCACTCCGGCGCTGGCGCGAACGACGCGTGTTGCGCGCGTCGTCCCTTCCCGACGACGCTGTGGCACGCTGCCGTCGCTGCATTGCCGTTCCTCGAGCCCTACACCGCGGACGAGCTCGCGCGCCTGCGCGCGCTCGTCGTGCTCTTCCTCGACGCGAAGACGCTCATCGGCGCGGGTGGGCACGAGGTCACGCCGCTGCAGCGCGTCATCATCGCCGCGCAGGCGTGCGTGCTGGTCCTCAACCTCGATCTCGCGCTGTACGACGGATGGGAGAGCGTCATCGTGTATCCCGGCGAGTTCGTGCCCAAGTGGGAGTGGGAAGACGAAGCGGGCGTCGTGCACAGGAATCACGGCCCACTCGCCGGGGAATCGATGCCGGGCGGCCCGGTCGTGCTGTCGTGGCCCGACGTGGAGGCGAGCGCCGACTGGGACGCATCGGGCATGAACCTCGTGATCCATGAATTCGCGCACAAGCTCGACATGCGCAACGGCGAAGCCAACGGCTATCCGCCGTTGCCGGCGGGCATGTCGGCGGCCGACTGGCGCGCGGCATGGGAGGCGGCTTTCGAGGATTTCGTGCAGCGCGTCGAGCGCGGCGAGGAAACTTCGATCGACCCTTATGCCGCCGAGCATCCCGCGGAGTTCTTCGCGGTGCTGTCGGAGGTCTTCTTTGCCGATCCGCTCGTGTTGCAGGCGGACTATCCCGCCGTCTACGTGCAGCTCGCGCAGTTCTATCGGCAGGATCTCGCGGCGCGGATGGGTAAATCGTCAGGCTGAAGCCCGACCTACAAGGCGGAGACGTTCACGCGCACTCCTGTAGGTTCACGCGCATTCCGTAGGCAAGGCTTCAGCCTTGCAAATGCCCCGTCAGGCTGAAGCCCGACCTACAAGGTCGCAACGCTCACGCGCCTTCCTGTAGGTTCACGCGCATTCCCGTAGGCAAGGCTTCAGCCTTGCAAATGCCCCGTCAGGCTGAAGCCCGACCTACAGGTCGCAACGCTCACGCGCATTCCTGTAGGTTCACGCGCATTCCCGTAGGCAAGGCTTCAGCCTTGCAAATGCCCCGTCAGGCTGAAGCCAGATCCTGCAAGCCCAGCAGCCGCTTGCAGGCGCGATCACGCGCAGGCGGGCGTGAATCACTCCGGCAGCGCGCGCTGCAGGACGAGCGACGCCTGCCGCGCGTCGGGCAGGGTTCCGAACACGGCGCCACCGAAACGGTCCGGCTGCAGGCGCGACGCGCAGAACGCAGCGGCGACCTCCGAAGGCGCGTGCCGCAGCAGCAGCGACGCCTGCATCAGCACGGCAATGCCTTGCGCGACGCGGCGCGCGTTGCTCTCCGGCAACTCTCCGGTCAGCGACCCTTCGAGCGCGCGCAACGCATCGTCGAACGCGGCGTGCATGCCGCGCGCACCGGCAAGCTCCGCGTGCAGCGCCTCGATCGCGGCAGGCTCCCGCTGCATGGTGCGCAAGGCGTCCAGACACATGACGTTGCCGGAACCTTCCCAGATCGAATTCACCGGCAGCTCGCGGTAGAAGCGGGGCAGCGCCGAGCTTTCGACGTAGCCGTTTCCACCCAGCACTTCCATCGCCTCGGCGGCAAATGTCGGACCGCGCTTGCACACCCAGAACTTCGCCGCCGGCGTCACCAGGCGCGCCAGCGCGCGCTCCGTGTCGGCGGAACTCTCGAATGCGCGCGCAAGACGCAGCGCGAGCGCGGTGGCGGCCTCGGTCTCCAGCGCGAGATCGGCGAGCACGTTCTGCATCAGCGCCTGCTCCGACAGGAGCCGGCCGAATGCGACGCGCTGCCGTGCATGGTGCAGCGCGCGGGCGAGCGCGCCGCGCATGATGCCCGCACTGCCCAGCACGCAGTCGAGACGGGTGTAGCGCACCATCTCCAGAATCGTCGTCACGCCCTTGCCCGGAACGCCGATGCGCCAGGCGAGGGCCTCGTCGAACTCCACCTCCGACGAGGCGTTCGAGCGGTTGCCGAGCTTGTCCTTCAGGCGATTGATGCGAATGGCATTGCGCCGGCCATCGGGCGTGAAGCGGGGCAGGAAGAAGCAGGACAGTCCGGCCTCCTCCTGTGCGAGCAGGAGATGCGCGTCACATTGCGGTGCCGAGAAGAACCACTTGTGACCGGTGATGCGGAACGTGTCGCCGGCGCCGGCCATCGCGCGTGTCCGGTTGCTGCGGACGTCGGAGCCGCCCTGGCGTTCCGTCATGCCCATGCCGAGCAGCGCGCCGCGCTTTTGCGCGACCGGCAACGAGCGCGGGTCGTGCTCCCGCGCGAGCAGCCGGGGCAGCCATAGGCTCGTGAGATCCGGCACCGCGTCCGCGTGGGACTGCAGCACGGGGATGCCGGCGAAGGTCATGGTCAAGGGGCACTGCGTGCCGTTCTCGACCTGCCCGTGCAGGAAAGCCTTCGCGGCGCGCGCGACCATGGCGCCCGGCGCCGGTTGCGCCCATGGCATCGAGTGTTCGCCGGCTTCCTTGCCGAGCGCCATCAGCGCATCCCACGCAGGGTGGAAGGTGACCTCGTCCACGCGCTCGCCGCCCGCATCGAAGCTCACGAGCTCGGGCGCGAAGCGGTTGGCGACCTCGGCGGACGCCAGCACCTCGGACGTCCCCAGGCGCGCGCCGAACGCGGCAAGCTCCGTCGCGAACGCCTGCGCGCCATCGCGTGCAACCGCTTCCCGCAACGCCTGGTCGTCGAGGTACAGGTTGCGATCGCCGTACGGTGCGGGCTGGTTGGGAAACGGCGTGAGCATCATGAGCTCCCGGTGGTTGCACCTGCATCCAGTGGTGCGCGCGCGAGCAGCACCACGGCGGTCAGGATGAGCGCTCCGCCGGCGAGCTGCAAGCCTGCGACATGCTCGCGCAGCACGAGTGTCGCGAGCAGCACGGTGAAGACCGGCTCGATCGTCGAGAGCGTCGCAGCGCGAGTCGGTCCCACGCGTGCCAGGCCCGCGAAATACAGCGTGATCGCCGCCACCGTCGACACGAGCGCGATGCCGGTCACCGCCCACCATCCGGTTGCGCTGGCGGGCCAGTGCGCACCTCGCAACGCCGTCACCAACACGAACACGACTGCGGCGCTCGACACCACCACCGCCGACATCGCGAGCACCGGCACGTCGCGCGTGATGCGCGCGCCGCCGACGATGTAGCACGCGTAGATCACTGCGGCCGTGATGCCCAGTGCGATGCCCGCCGGCTGCGTGGCCGTGCCGCTGGCGTCGCCGCCGAGCAGCGCGGGAACGATCGTGAGGAACGTGCCCGCGAGCGCGACGACGAGCGCGCCGATCTTGCGCGCGGTGAGCACCTCGTGCAGCAGCCACGCCGAGAGCAATGCCACCAGCGCGGGATGCGTGTAGAGCAGCAGTGCCACGATCCCGGCCGGCGCGTGGGTGAGCGCCGCGAAGAACGAGAATGCCTGCCCCGCGTAGCCGATCGCGCCGAGCAGCACGAGCCCGATGAGGTTGCCACCGCGCGGCAGGCCCGCGCCACTCGCGAGCGCCATGGCGACGATGATGATCGCGGCGATCGCGAAGCGCAGTGCCAGCAGGGTCGGGATATCGACGCCGTCGGCGTACGCGATGCGGGCGAGGATCGCCATCGCCCCGAAGCCGAGGGCGGACGCGACGATGCACGCGACGCCCGCGATGCTTCGCGAGTCCGTGGCGGGGCTGTGCAGATCAGCCAGGCTTCGCGGCGCCGGGCGGGCGCTGGGCCGACTTCGGCCGGAACGCCCGGCAGACCTCGTCGTTCGTCTCGATGTACGGGCCGCCGATGAGGTCGATGCAGTACGGCACCGCCGGGAAGATCCCGTCGAGCGTCTCCTTGATCGCCTTCGGCTGTCCCGGCAAGGTTGATGATGAGCGCGTGCCCGCGGATCACCCCGACCTGCCGCGAAAGGATGGCGGTCGGAACGTACTTGAGGCTCACCTGGCGCATCTGCTCGCCGAAGCCAGGCAGCACCTTGTGCGCCACAGCGAGCGTCGCTTCCGGTGTCACGTCGCGCGGCGCGGGCCCCGTGCCGCCGGTGGTGAGCACGAGGTGGCAGCCGCACTGTATCGACGAGCTCGATCAGCGTGCGCTCGATCACGGGCTGCTCGTCGGGGATGAGCCGGGTTTCCATCGTCCACGGGCTGCGCACTGCCGCCGCGAACCATTCCTGCAGGCCCGGTATGCCCTGGTCCTGGTAGACCCCGGCCGACGCACGATCGGAGATCGAGACGAGGCCGATGCGCAGGTTTGCGTTGGTGGTGGCGGCAGGGTCGGTCATGGCGGCATCCGTGCGGGCATCGACGCGGCTACGCTCGGTCACTCGTCGGCGTTCCGGCTGCCACGGTCGAGCAGCTCCTTCAACGTGCGGAAGAGGTCGCGATACGCGTGCGGCGGCTCTCCGCGCGCACGCTCGTCACGCGCCTTGGCGATGAGCGAGCGCAACCGGGGCCGGTCGAGCTGGGGGTGCTCGGCCGCCAGCGCATCGAGCGCCGCGGGGTCGTCGAGCAGGCGGTCGCGCCAGCGCTCCAGCGCGTGCTGCCGGGCGGCGTCGTGCTGACGGCCCTGCGCGAGCGCTTCGAGGCGCTGCACGATGGGTGCGGGATCGACGTCGCGCATCAGCCTGCCGACGTACTGAAGCTGCCGCTTGCGCCCGCCGTGCGCGGTGATGGCGCGCGCCTCGACGATGGCCTCGCGCAGGCGCTCGGGCAGCTCGACGCCGGCAAGCAGGGCGTTGAACTGCCGCGGCTCGAGTTCCACCAGCTGTCTCGCCGATGTCCTGCAGCGCGTGCATGGCCGCCTTGCGCCTCGTCTTGGAGAGCGGCGCCTCTTCGCCGGGAGCGATGTCCGGCATGTTGTCGCGCACAGGTTTGCCGCGTTGCTGTTCGTCGGGTCGGGACACGATTTCAGGCGGTCCGCCATGCGCCGCGGAGGGCCGGCATTCCGATAAGGCGTGAGGGTCTCGTTTGCTATCATAGCCCACCCCTCCGCGTCGATCATTCGATACCGCGGCAACGACAGCGAGACCGTGGACGATGACCAGAGCACGAGAGCAATCCCAGACTTCCGGCGATCCGCGCAGGAGCATGCACGCAGGTGACGCCGCCGCGGGCGACGAGCGCTTCCCGCTCGCCACGCCCGAGCTCGAGCGCGTCGCCGAAGCGGTGCTCGATGCAGCACGCGCCGGCGGCGCCACTGCGGCCGAGACCGATGTCTCGCAGGCCGTCGGGCTTTCGCGTCACCGTGCGCAAGGGCGAAGTCGAAACGATCGCCTACAACCGTGACAAGGGCATCGGCGTCACCGTCTATCTCGGGCAGCATCGCGGCCACGCGAGCACCGCCGACTTCTCGACCGATGCCATCCGCTCGACGGTCGACAAGGCGCTCACCATCGCGCGCTACACGGCCGAGGATCCGGCTTCGGGCCTCGCCGATCCGGAGCGCCTCGCGCGCACGTTCCCCGATCTCGACCTGTATCACCCGTGGGATGTCAGCGTCGAGGAGGCCATCGCGATCGGCCGCGACGCGGAAGCGGCTGCGCTCGCCGTCGACGCGCGCCTGACCAACACCGAAGGCTCGACCGTCGCGCGCAGCGAATCGGAGTTCGTGTACGCGAACACCAACGATTTCCTGCACGGCTATCGCAATTCGCGCCATCACGTCGATTGCTCGGTCATCGGCGAGGAACGCGGCGCGATGCAGCGCGACTACTGGTACACGACCGCGCGCGCCGCTGCCGATCTCCTGGCGGCACGCGACGTCGGCCGCATCGCGGGCGAGCGCACCGCACGCCGGCTCAACGCGCGCCAGCTCGGCACGCTGGAATGTCCCGTCCTGTTCGAGGCGCCCGAAGCCGCCGACCTCATCGGCTACTTCGTCGGCGCGGTATCGGGCGGCGCCCTCTACCGCAAGTCATCGTTCCTGCTCGATTCGCTCGGCCAGGAAGTGTTCGCGCCGCACGTGTCCATTCGCGAGGAGCCGCACATCCCGCGCGCGCGGGGAAGCGCGCCGTTCGACAACGAAGGCGTCGCGACGGCGCCGCGGCAGGTCGTGCGCAACGGCGTCGTGGAGGGCTACTTCCTCGGCAGCTACTCGGCGCGCAAGCTCGGCATGGCCACCACCGGGAACGCCGGCGGCAATCACAATCTCGTCGTGAGTCATGGCGACGAGGACCTCGCCGGCCTGATGCGCCGCATGGGTCGCGGCCTGTTCGTGACCGAGCAGCTGGGGCAGGGCGTGAACCCGGTCACGGGCGACTTCTCGCGCGGCGTCGCGGGCTTCTGGATCGAGAACGGCGAGATCGCGTACCCGGTCGAGGAGATCACGATCGCCGGGAACCTGAAGGACATGTTCCGCGACATCGTCGCGATCGGCAGCGACGTCGACCTGCGCGGCTCGCGGCACGTGGGCTCGGTGCTCATTGGCCGCATGACCGTGGCCGGGCGCTGATCCGGCCGACGCAGCACTCATCGGCCGCCACCCACACGATGCTGCAGCCGATGTTCAACTGGTTTCGCGGCTTCCACGACCCGCTGCGTAATGCGAAGAGTGCAGCGCGCTGGATTGCGCCCTACGCTACCGCCGACGCGATGGCCGTGCAGCGCGAGGCGCTCGAGCTCGTGGCACAGTTCCCGGGCCGGCGGCGCGACGTGGGCGTGGGCCAGGTCGAGGCGCTGCTGCGCATCGACGCGCGGCTCGAGCAGGTGATCGCACAGCTCACGCAGCAATACACCGTCACCTACACCAAGAGCTCGAGCGTCGAGTCGCGGCTGTGGCACTGCGTGTTCGATCTCGTCAAGGCGTTCACCGCGGCCTACCAGGCATCGCTCAAGGCCGGGTATCCGCATGCCGAGAACAAGCGCTGGCGCGCGATCCTCCCGTGGGTGCTCGTGCGCCTCGCCCACTACAAGGGCATCGACGGCAAGTTCCGGCTGTTCCGCTACGGCCACTGGATCCCGGCGCAGTGGCGCGAACTGCACGAGCTCTACGAGTTCGCGCGCATGCGCGGCTGGCAGCGCGAGCAGCTCGTGTTCGGCTCGGCGCCGTTCTCGCGGCCCGGCGTGTGCGTCGAGCAGGAGTACCTGCAGACGCTGCTCCTGATGCGCCTCGATTCGGGCAACTTCACGCCCGACCAGATCGAATGGGTGGCGCGGCAGCTCGAGGACTGGGCGCCGTCGCTCGCGCTCGTGCCGCCGCCCGGCACCGGGGCGAGCTTCTACGTCGACCTCACCGGCACGCAGGGCCTGCGGCGTCTCGATCGCCCGCATGCCGGCGGCCGTCTCCTCTTCCTCGACGCCGGCCCGGTTTACCAGCGCGTGATCGAGCGCATGCGCTGGTTGCCGGAGCAGGACGACGACACCACCAAGCCCGGCGAGATGCCGGCGCGCGAGCAGCGCCTGCTCCTGATGCGCCTCGCATCGCTGTTCGGCCCGGACTCGCTCGCGATGGCACCTCGCGCGCCGCGCTATGCGACGGACGCGGAGGTCCGGGTGGTGGTCGGACTGCCGGCGCTCTGTCGCGCCATCGCCGAGATCCCGCCGCTGCCGGAGTCCGCGCGCACGCCCGCCGTGCGCACGAGCTACGACGAGATCACGCAGCTCGTCAGCACCACGGTGAATCCGGAATCGGTGGCCCGCCGGGTACGTGGCGCGACGTGGAAGATGTCGGACCGAAGCGACAGCGGCTGTCGCCTGACCGCGCCGTCGGGCGAAGCGCCTACGCGTCTCGGCGAGTTGCTCGCCATGAAGGAAGCCGACACCTGGTCCCTTGCGGTGGTGCGGCGGATGCAGCGACAGCAGGTCGACGAATCGACGGTCGGCGTGGAGATCATCGCGCGCCGGCTGGTGCGCGTGCTGCTGCGCAACTGGCTCGCCCCCACCGATGCCGAGCGCAGCGCGGAGCGGCCGTTCTTCGGCATCTACCTGCCGGCGCATCCGGAGAACCGGCGCGCGTCGCAGCGAAGCCTGATCGGCCCGGACGACAAGTTCGTCCCCGGTGGCATGGTCGAGCTCGACACCGGCAATGCGCGCTACCTCATCCGCTTCACCCACACGTTCGAGCGCCAGTCCGGCTGGGCGTGGGCGATGTTCACCGCGGTGCGCAAGCTTGGCGGTTGAAACGGGCGCCGCCCCGTCGTTCGAATGCGCCCGCCCGAGAGGCCGTTCCGCTAGAATCCGCACCAAGCACCCGGCACGCCACGGCGATTCACATGCCCGATCGACGGTGATCCGGATGCCTCCGTTCAAAATCGCATTCGAAGGAGCGTCATGTCGCGTCGTTCATTCCTGAAAACCGCGGGTGCCGGCCTCGCCGCCGGCGCGCTGGCGAGCCCGGCGCTCGCGCAGAACGCGCCCGAGGTCAAGTGGCGCCTCGCGTCCAGCTTCCCCAAGAGCCTCGACACCATCTTCGGCGCCGCGGAGCTCATCTCGCCGCCGAGTGGCTGCGCTGACCGGCAACCGCTTCCAGATCCAGGTCTTCGCGGGCGGCGAGATCGTGCCGCCGTTCCAGGTCGTCGATGCCGTGCAGAACGCCACCGTCGAGTGCGCGCATACGGCGCCGTACTACTTCTTCGGCAAGGATCCGACGT
The DNA here is from genome assembly GCA_963734575.1 of uncultured beta proteobacterium. Classification (GTDB taxonomy): domain Bacteria; phylum Pseudomonadota; class Gammaproteobacteria; order Burkholderiales; family Casimicrobiaceae; genus CAIWHR01. The sequence goes on from CAVTHT010000004.1 coordinate 46,414, forward strand.
TCGCGATCGGCTGCGCGATTCCCTTCGGCATGAACACCCGGCAGCAGAACGCGTGGATGTACCACGGCGGCGGGCTGCAGCTCATGCGCGACTTCTACAGGCAGTACAACATCATCAGCTTCCCGGCCGGCAACACGGGCGCGCAGATGGGCGGCTTCTTCCGCAAGGAGATCAAGACGGTCACCGATCTCAAGGGACTGAAGATTCCGCATCGCGGGCGTGGCCGGGACCGTCATGGCGAAGCTCGGCGCCGTGCCGCAGCAGATCGCCGGCGGTGACATCTATCCTGCGCTGGAGAAGGGCACCATCGACGCCGCCGAATGGGTCGGTCCCTACGACGACGAGAAGCTCGGCCTCTACAAGGTCGCCAAGTACTACTACTACCCCGGCTGGTGGGAAGGCGGTCCCGAGCTCGACCTGTACGTGAACATCAAAGCCTGGGAAGCCCTGCCCAAGGAATACCAGAACGCGCTCGAGGCTGCGTGCGCCGAGGCGAACATCGACATGACCGCGAAGTACGACGCCGCCAATCCCGCGGCGCTGCGTCGCCTCGTGGCCAATGGCGTCCAGCTGCGTCCGTATCCGCGCGCGATCATGGAAGCAGGCTACAAGGCGGCGCACGAAGTGTACGACGAGACGGCCGCGAAGAACGCCAGCTTCAAGAAGATCTACGAACCCTGGAAGAAGTTTCGCGACGACCAGGTGCTGTGGTTCCGCGTCGCCGAGGAGAACTACGACAACTTCATGGCTTCGGCGAGCCAGTCGAGCCAGGCGAGCAAGGCGAAGAAGTAGCCGGTCCGCACCGACAACGATCGAACTGCCGCACTCCGGAGCGCTGCAGCAGAAGGACCTTGTACGTCGATGTATTCCACCACCCAACCTAGATGAGGAGGAGCATCATGTCACGCCGTTCATTTCTGAAAACAGCAGGTGCCGGGGTTGCGGCGGGGGCGCTCGCCACGCCCGCGCTCGCGCAGGGCGCGCCGGAGGTCAAGTGGCGCCTCGCGTCGAGCTTCCCGAAGAGCCTCGACACCATCTACGGGGCCGCGGAAGTCATCTCGAAGCGCGTCGCGGCGGCGACCGGGGGCAAGTTCCAGATCCAGACGTTTGCCGCCGGCGAGATCGTGCCCGCATTCCAGGTCGTGGACGCGGTGCAGAACGCCACGGTGGAGTGCTGCCACACCGCGCCGTACTACTTCTTCGGCAAGGACCCGACGTTCGCGTTCGCGTGCGCGGTGCCCTTCGGCATGAACTGCCGCCAGCAGAACGCGTGGATGTACCACGGTGGCGGCCTGCAGCTCATGCGCGACTTCCTGAAGACGTACAACATCATCAACTTCCCGGCGGGCAACACCGGTGCGCAGATGGGCGGCTTCTTCCGCAAGGAGCTGAAGACGCTGAACGACATGAAGGGCCTCAAGATGCGCATCGGCGGATTCGCCGGCGCGGTGCTGCAGAAGCTCGGCCTCGTGCCGCAGCAGATTCCCGGCGGCGACATCTACCCGGCGCTGGAGAAGGGCACCATCGACGCGGCGGAGTGGGTCGGCCCGTACGATGACGAGAAGCTCGGGCTGTACAAGGTCGCCAAGTACTACTACTACCCCGGCTGGTGGGAAGGCGGCCCGGAGCTCGACCTCTTCGTCAACCAGGCCGCGTGGGACAAGCTGCCGAAGGAGTATCAGGCGATTCTCGAAGCCGCATGCTACGAGGCCAACCTGGACATGATGGCCAAGTACGACGCGCTGAACCCCGCGGCATTGCGCCGGCTCGTGGCCAACGGCGTGCAGCTTCGTCCGTTCCCGCGCGAGATCATGCAGGCCTCGTGGAAGGCGGCGAACGAGGTATTTGACGAGACCTCGGCGAAGAATCCGGCGTTCAAGAAGGTCTACGACTCCTGGAAGAAATTCCGCGACGACGACATCCTGTGGTTCCGGGTCGCCGAGCAGAACTTCGACATCTTCATGGGATCGGCGACGCAGACGACGGGCGCCGCGAAGAAATCCTGACCGGCCTCGCGCCGACTGCAAAAGCCCCGCACGCGCGGGGCTTTTTTCTTGGGGAGATCCCCTGGCCGGTCGCGAGCGTCCGCTCCTGCCATGGCGCACGCCAGTCGACGCAGGAGGCGTGCCGGGCCAAAATGCCTATCGCGCGCCGACAATCAACCGGCGAACTATCACGGCGCTGCGAGCAAGGCGCCGGCAGCCGTGTCCGGATCCTCAACGTGAACAACGAGCGAATTTCGTCGGCAGCCCTGCGCCATGGAATCACGTCCACGCTCTATGTCGTGGCGTACGTCGCGCTGGATTGGGTCAGCTACATCCACCCGTTCGCCCAGCTCGCCATCACGCCGTGGAATCCGCCCCCGGGCCTGTCGCTGTTCCTGCTGCTTCGCTATGGCCTGCGCTACGTACCGGCGCTCTTCGTCGCGAGCCTGCTCGCGGAATTACTCGTTCGCGGCGTGCCGATGCACCCGCTCCTGTCGATCGGATCGTCGGTGCTCCTCGCGTCCGCCTACGCCCTGCTGGGCGTAGCGCTTGCAGGGCCGCTGCACGTCGGCCGAAACCTCGACAACGTGCGCGACATGAATCGCTTCGTCACCGCAGCTCTCGGCGGGCCATTGCTGATCGCGCTGGCGTACGTCGGCCTGCACGCCTCGGTCGGCGCCTTGTCCGTGGCGGATTCCGGCAAGGCAACCATCCAGTTCTGGATCGGTGATGCGATCGGCATCGTGGTGACCACGCCGCTGCTGCTGCAGCTCGCGAACCGCGGTGCGATGGCGACGCGCCGGGTCGATGCCGCGTTGGTTCTCCAATCCGCGACCGTTCTGCTCGCACTGTGGATCGTGTTCGGATTGCGGGCAACCGACGAGTACAAGTTCTTCTACCTGCTCTTCCTGCCGCTCATCTGGATCGCGATCAGTCGCGGACTGCCCGGGGCGGTCATGGCGAGCTTCGCGATCCAGCTCGGCCTGATCGCCGCCGAGGACCGTCTGACCGCGAAGGGCATCGAGCTCTGGGAGATCCAGTTCCTGATGCTGACCCTCGCGGTGACCGCGTTATACCTCGGCACCGTGGTGAGCGAACGGCGTGTCGCGCAGCGTGCGCTGATGGCGCGCGACGCCGCGCTGAACCGCGCGTTGCGCATGGCGACTGCGGGAGAGGTTGCGGCCGCTGTCGCGCACGAGATCAACCAGCCGCTGTCGGCGATCGGATCGTATGTCGATGCCTGTGCCGCAATGCTCGACAAGCCCTCGGCCTTACCCCTGCTGCGCAGCACGTTGGCCAACGTCTCGCAGGAGGTCGCACGCGCCGGCGAAGTCATTCGGCGCCTCCGTGAGTTCTTCACCACGGGGACGACCCGCCGCGAACGCGTGATGCCGCGGGCGCTGCTGCAGGGCGCGGCCGAATCGGTGGCGCCGCGCCTGGCGCAAGTGGGGATCGTTCTCGAGCTGACCTGCAGTCCGGATCTGCCGCTGGTCGACGTCGACCGGATCCAGGTGCACGCGGTATTGCACAACCTGCTCGTCAACGCGATCGACGCGCTCGCCGACAGCCGGGATGCGGACCGGCGCATCGTCGTCGGTGCAGCGCCGGGAGCGCCCGGAATGCTCGCCCTGACCATCGCGGACACCGGCCCCGGCGTGGCGCCGGAGGCGGCGGCACGCCTGTTCGAGGCCTTCAACACGACGAAGCCGACAGGCATGGGGCTCGGTCTCGCCATCAGCCGCTCCATCGTGGAAGCGCATGGAGGACGCCTCGGGCTGACCCGGACCGCGCTCCCGGGAGCGGCATTCGAGCTCACGCTCCCGATCGCCGGCGCGGAGGCAACGAGCCATGGCTGACGGCACCGTCTACGTGGTCGAGGACGACGATGCCGTGCGCGAGTCGCTCTTGCTCCTGCTGCGTGTCAACGAGTTCCGGGCGCGCGGGTTCGCGACGGCCGGTGCATTCCTCGACGCGGTCGACGCGGGTTCGGCAGGGTGTCTGCTGCTCGATCTGCGCTTGCCGGGTACGACGGGGCTCGAGCTGCAGCGGATGCTCGCGGATCGCGGCTTCCACATGCCGGTGATCATCATCTCGGCGCATGGTGATCTCGCGGCCGCGCGCACCGCGTTCAAGGCTGGTGCGCTCGACTTCCTCGAGAAGCCCATTCAGCAGGCCGTGCTGCTTCCTGCCATTGCGGCAGCGCTGGAGCACGATCGCAGCCGGCGCGACCGGGAACGGACGACCGCCGCGTTCCGCGATCGCATGGGGCGTCTGTCGGAACGCGAGCGGCAGGTGATGTGGCACGTGGCCGATGGGCTGCAGAATCGCGAGATCGCGCAATTGCTGGGGCTCAGTCCCCGGACCATCGAGATCTACAAGGCGCGCATGCTCGAAAAACTCCAGGTGCGCAGGCCCGCCGAGCTCGTGCGGTTGCTCCAGGACGTTCCCCGGGAAGCTTAGGCACGCGCGACGAGGGCGTGCGGTTGTGCCCACCGCGAGCGGTGCATGCGCGCTTCTATGGTGCCCGCCGTAAGGGCCGGCCCGTATTTTGGCGCAACGCTCCTCGCCGTACCATGGATGCGATCAACCGCAACCCTTGGCGGAAGACGCATGCAAATCACCCAAGCCACTGCATCGACGCGAGCTTCGGCTGTCGCGCGGCCACGCATCGTTTGCGTCGATTGCGTCGATCCGGCACGGCGCGACGTGCTCATGTACTGGCTCACGCACGCCGGATACGACGTAGCGAACGCGCTGACCGATGCGCACGCCCCGCACGATCCTGTGCCGGATGGCGTCGACGTCTTCATCACCGACCGGTTCGGACCGGGCCTCGAAGGCGAAGTCGTGATCGCGGATCTGAAGGCGCGGCAGCCTGGAGTTCGCGTGATCATCATCGGGTGTGGCGGTGCCCGCGAGCCGGCGCAATTGTCTCTCGCCCGAGTGGCAGGCGCGGATGCCACGCTGTCGAGCCCCTTCGAGCGGGAGCACGTGCTCGAGCTGCTCGACGAGCAGGGATGAGCGCCACGCCTGGAGCCACGCCTGGCGCCGGGCACGTTCGCATGCAATCGTCGTCGGGACGCAATTTCCCAGCGTCTGGCATGAGCGCACTGCAGTCGAAGGGCGTTGCCGGCAAGGCGATCCCCGTGGCCCTGGCGGCGATCCTGTTGCTGATGTCACAGCCGGCGCTCGCTTCCGACGGGGCGGACCGTACGGGATTCACGTTCCTGTGCGTGGGCATCCTGCTGCTGCTCGCGAAGATGTCGGGCCTCGTCGAGCGCATCGGGCAACCGGCCGTGCTCGGCGAGCTTGCGATCGGTGTAGCGATCGGCAACCTCCATCTGCTCGGCATACCGGGCAGCCAGCCGATCATCGCCGGGCTGGTCCACGACCCGATCCTCGAGTTCCTCGCCCAATTGGGCGTGGTGCTCCTGCTCTTCCAGATCGGTCTCGAGTCGAACATCGCAGCGATGCGGCAGGTCGGTGGACCCGCGCTCCTGGTGGCGGCGATCGGCGTGGTGGCACCGATGCTGCTCGGCACCTACGTCGTCGGTCCGTGGCTCCTCCCGGACCTGTCGTTCAATGGTCACCTCTTCGTCGGTGCAACCCTGACGGCGACGTCGGTCGGCATCACCGGCCGTGTGTTCCAGGATCTCAAGGTCCTCGGATCGGTCGAGGCCAGGATCGTCCTCGGCGCGGCAGTGATCGACGACGTGATGGGTCTGATCATCCTGGCCGTGGTGTCGGCGATCGTCACGACGGGGGGCGTCGACACGCTCGGCGTGGTCTGGATCACGGCGAAGGCGTTGCTCTTCCTGGCCGGGGCGCTCGTCATGGGGCATTTCGCGGCGCCGCGGTTCTCACGCCTCTTCTCGGCGATCCATGCCGGCACTTCGATGAAGGTGGCCGTGCTGATCTCGACGTGTCTCACGTTCGCCTGGGCGGCAAGCCTCATCGGGCTCGCGCCGATCGTGGGCGCGTTCGCGGCCGGCCTGGTGCTCGACGAGGTTCAGTTCAAGGGCTTCGCCGAGTCACCGCTCGTGCGCGACATCCGGCGCACTGCAGCGGCGCTGGGATCGCGCGCGCAGACCGAGCTCGAGGGTGTTCTACGCAAGCACCGCCGGCACAGCCTCGAAGATCTCATCGCGCCCGTCGGGCATGTGCTCGTGCCGATGTTCTTCGTCTACACGGGCATGCAGGTCGATCTTTCGGCATTGTTCGACGCCGAAGTCCTGCTTGCCGCACTGGGCATCACTCTCGTCGCCTTCGTCGGAAAGGTCATCGCCGGAGCGGCCTCGGGAGCTGGCGTGCGCAAGTGGGTCGTCGGCTGGGGCATGGCGCCACGTGGCGAAGTGGGACTGATCTTCGCTGCCACCGGCAAGGCGCTCGGCGTGATTCCCGATCAGGTGTTCTCGATGCTGATCGTGGTCGTGCTGCTGACGACGCTGCTGACGCCGCCGATACTCGTGGCGACGATCCGCCGCGGCGGCGTTACGGGGCCGCACGCGACGCCTGCAGGCGCGGCACCGGAGGCCGCGGGTCCGCAGCCGTTGCCCGGGGGCCGCAACCCCGCCTGACGCCAGAGCGCGAATGCACGCGCGCGTCAGCGCGGCCGTCTATTTCGGGGCGGCCTTGAACTGATCCTCGATCGACTTCGCGGCAGCATCGTCGGACGACTGCGAATTGAGCTGCTGCTGCAGCGGATCGACCGCACCGCCTGCAGGAGGCGACGCGCCCGGCGCGTTGTCGGTTCCACTCGCCGGCGTTTCGCTGCCGCCCGCAGGCGGCGCGCCGAACGACGGCGGCTGCTGTTGCTGCTGCAGCATCTCGTCGGGCGGCAGCTCGATCTGGATCTTGTTCGGATCGACCTTGCTTTCGCCGGCCTTGTACACCATCACCATCTGCGGGAAGGTGATCACCAGCCCCACCATGATGACCTGGATGATCACGAACGGCACGGCGCCCCAGTAGATCTGTCCCGTCGTCACCTTGGCGGTGAGCCGGCCGGTGATCTTGTCGAGGTAATCCTTGGCCGGAGCGACGCTGCGGAGGTAGAAGAGTGCGAAGCCGAACGGCGGATGCATGAACGACGTCTGCATGTTGACGCCGAGCAGCACGCCGAACCAGATGAGGTCGATGCCGAGCTTCTCCGCAACCGGACCGACGAGCGGAATGATGATGAACGACAGCTCGAAGAAGTCGAGGAAGAACGCGAGGAAGAAGATCAGCACGTTCACGACGATCAGGAAGCCGAGCTGCCCGCCGGGCAGATGCAGCAGCAGGTGCTCGACCCAGACGTGGCCGTTCACGCCGTAGAACGTGAGACTGAACACCCGCGCGCCGACGAGGATGAACACGACGAAGGTCGAGAGCTTCGCCGTCGTGTCCATCGCCTGGCGCAACAGCTTCCACGACAGGCGATTGCGCGCGAGCGCCATGATCAGCGCGCCGGATGCGCCCATGGCGCCACCTTCCGTCGGCGTCGCCACGCCCAGGAAGATGGTGCCGAGCACGAGGAAGATCAGCGCGAGCGGCGGGATCAGCACGAACACCACGCGTTCGGCGAGGAGCGACAGCAGGTGCGCCTTGATCAGGCGGTTGATCACGGCGGCGAAGAACGCGATGCCGGCGCCGACGCTCGTCGCCACGACGATGACTTCGTCCGTCGGTGCATCCGGCGGGTAGTACAGCTTGGCGAAAGCCACCGCGCCGACGATGGCGAGCACCGTCAGCACCAGCAGCGAGCGGTTGCCGGTGCTGCCGTCGGGTTCGCGCAGCGTGCGCGCTTCGAGCGGCAGCGCAGGCGCCCACTGCGGGCGGAACGTCGATACGCCGATGGCATAGAGCGCGTAGATGCCGGCGAGCGTGATGCCCGGAATGAACGCACCCGCGTACATGTCGCCGACCGAGCGTCCCGAGCTGGTCGGCCATGATGATCAGCACGAGCGACGGCGGGATGATCTGCGCGAGGGTGCCCGAGGCGGCGATCACGCCCGTCGCGAAGCGGCGGTCGTAGCCGTAGCGCAGCATGATGGGCAAGCGAGATGAGGCCCATCGAGATGACGGAAGCCGCAACCACGCCGGTCGTCGCCGCGAGCAGCGCGCCGACGAAGATCACGGCGTAGGCGAGGCCGCCGCGCAGCGGTCCGAAGAGCTGGCCGATGGTGTCGAGCAGGTCCTCGGCCATGCCGCTTCGTTCGAGGATCAATCCCATGAACGTGAAGAACGGCACGGCAAGCAGGGTGTCGTTGCGACATGACGCCCCACACCCGCTCGGGCAGCGCCTGCACCAGCGCTGGCGTGAGCAGACCGAGGTTGATGCCGACCAGCGCGTACGCGATGCCCACCGCAGCGAGCGAGAAGGCGACCGGATAACCGAGCAGCAGGACGACGATCAGGCTGAGGAACATCAGCGGCGCGATGTTCTCGATGAGGAACGCGGTCATTTGCGCTGCTCCGCCTGCTGCGCGATCTCCCGGGCGAGGTTTTCCTCGCCGCGCGCGCGCAGGATCTCCTCGGCGAGCTCCTCTTCGGCGGTCTTCTTCACCACCTTCTCGCTGGGATCGGGAATGAGGCCTTTCAGGAACGCGATGCGCTTGATGAGCTCGGACAGTCCCTGGATCGCGAGGATCGCGAAGCCGATCGGCATCAGCAGGCGCGCCGGCCAGATGATGAGGCCGCCGGCGTTGGTGGAGACCTCGTTGCGCTCCCAGGTGTCGACGAACACGGGCCAGGCGAGCCAGGCGATGAGGATCGCCATGGGCAGGAGGAAGAAGATCGTGCCGATGATGTCGATCCAGGCCTGCGTCCGCTTGGACAGGCGCCCGGCGATCACGTCGATGCGCACGTGCTCGTTGCGCAGAAGGGTGTAGCCCGCGCCGAGGAGGAACACGGCGGAGAAGAGGTACCACTGGATCTCGAGGAGCCCGTTCGAGCTCCAATTGAACGCCTTGCGCACGACGGCGTTCGCTGCACTGATGAGAACGGTCGCGAGGATCAACCAGTACAACCCGTGACCGAGCCGCTCGTTCCAGCGGTCGATGAACCGGGACAACGCAAGCAGGCTGTTCAAGAAGACTCCCCTCGAGCGTTCGCGGCGGTGTGGGATGGGCTTCGCCGACGACGGCGTACGGCAGCGTCATGCGTGCCGTCGGGCGCGACGGATTATAGGGGTTTGCCATTACGCCGGCCAGAGAGGCCGCGCGAGGTCGCTCGCATCCGGCACAAGGCCCCGCAGCCGCGGGACGGCGGGGCGGCGAATGCTAAAATCATCGACTCAGCGGTAGGTTGCCGCGCCCTGGTTCTCCGGATTCCATCATGTTTCATCGGTCCCTTTCCCTTGCCCAATCCGACCCGGAGCTGTGGTCCGCCATCGCGGCCGAGACGCAGCGGCAGGAGGACCACATCGAGCTGATCGCGTCCGAGAACTACGCGAGTCCGGCCGTCATGGCCGCGCAGGGATCACAGCTCACCAACAAGTACGCGGAAGGCTATCCGGGCAAGCGCTACTACGGCGGTTGCGAATATGTCGACATCGCCGAACAGCTGGCGATCGATCGCGTGAAGCGGCTCTTCCACGCCGAGGCCGCCAACGTCCAGCCCCATTCCGGTGCACAGGCCAACCAGGCCGTCTTCTTCGCGGCGCTCAAGCCCGGCGACACCATCCTCGGGATGTCGCTGCCACACGGCGGTCACCTGACGCATGGCTCGCCCGTGAACATGAGCGGGAAGTGGTTCAACGTCATTGCCTACGGCCTGCACCCCGAGACCGAGCTCATCGACTACGACGCTGCGGAAGCGCTGGCGCAGCGCCACAAGCCCAAGCTGATCGTCGCCGGCGCCTCGGCGTACTCGCGGGTCATCGACTGGAAGCGGTTCCGCGCCATTGCCGATTCGGTCGGCGCACCCCTCATGGTGGACATGGCGCACTACGCCGGACTCGTTGCGGCCGACGTCTATCCGAGCCCGGTAGGCATTGCGCAGTTCGTCACCAGCACCACGCACAAGACGCTGCGCGGGCCGCGCGGCGGCATCATCCTCATGGCGGCGGAGCACGAGAAGGCGATCAATTCCGCCGTCTTCCCGGGGCTGCAGGGCGGACCACTGATGCACGTCATCGCCGCCAAGGCGGCCGCATTCGGCGAGGCCCTGACCAAGGAGTTCCGGCACTACCAGGAGCAGACGCTGGAGAACGCGCGCGTGCTTGCCAAGGTCCTGCAGGAGCGTGGGCTGCGCATCGTCTCGGGCGGCACCGACAGCCACATGTTCCTCGTCGACCTGCGGGCGAAAAGGCTCACGGGCAAGGAGGCGGAGGCCGCGCTGTCGCGCGCGCACATCACCGTGAACAAGAACGCGATCCCGAACGATCCCGAGAAGCCTTTCGTCACCTCGGGCATCCGCATCGGCAGCCCGGCCATCACCACGCGCGGCTTCAGGGAGATCGAGACGGAGGAGCTCGGCCATCTCCTCGCCGACGTGCTCGACGCGCCCGCCGACGACGCCTCGCTTCGCCGCGTCGCGCAGGGTGTCGCGACGCTGACGGCGAAGTTTCCGGTGTACCGGTGACGGCGACTGGCCTTATGCAGTCCGCATTCATCGGCGCGAGCGTGCGCGCGGTGCTGCGTACTGGCGAACGCACGCCGCGATGTCCGTCGACCATGCGTACCGGTGCATCGCTGTCCCATACCGCGATCTCATCGGGCATTCCGTATCCGCCGTCCGACCTCTGACTGCCGAAAATGAAATGCCCCTTCTGCGGCAGCGCCGACACCCAGGTGATCGACTCGCGCGTCTCGGAACCGGGCGACAGCATCCGCCGGCGCCGGCGGTGCCTGCAGTGCCAGAAGCGCTTCACCACCTACGAGACCGCCGAGCTGCGGCTGCCGCAGGTCGTCAAGACCGACGGCACGCGGGCGGACTTCGACACCGCCAAGATTCGCAATGGCTTCACCCGCGCCTTGCACAAGCGTCCGGTGCCGACGGAGCTCGTCGACCAGGCCGTCGAGGGCATCGTGCAGCAGGTGCTCTCGCTCGGTGAGCGGGAGATCCCGTCGCGGGCGATCGGCGAGATGGTGATGCAGGAGCTCTACAAGCTCGACAAGGTCGCGTACATACGCTTCGCGTCGGTGTACCGCAGCTTCCAGGATGTCGAGGACTTCCGCGATGCGGTGCGCAACATCAAGCAGACGCTAGCGCGGGCGCCCGTGGCGTTCGCGCCGGACCCGGCAGGTCGCCTAGCACGCGATGGCTGCCGCTGCGCCGCAGATGCCGGATGCCCGCGCGACGATGGACGCCGGCGGCGCCGAGCGCGCGTACATGGCGCGCGCGCTCGTCGCTCGCTGAGCAGGGACTGTTCACCACCACCCCCAATCCGCGCGTCGGCTGCGTGCTCGTCCGCGCCGGCCGGATCATCGGCGAGGGATTTCACGAGCGCGCCGGCGGCCCGCATGCCGAAGTGCAGGCCATCGCGGATGCGCGAGGCGCGCGGCGAGGACACCCGCGGGGCGACCGCGTACGTGACGCTCGAGCCGTGCAATCACCGCGGTCGCACCGGTCCGTGCTCGGAAGCACTCATTCGGGCGGGTGTTGCGCGCGTGGTGGCGGCGATGGCGGATCCCGATCCCGTCGCCGGCAACGGTGCGGAACGCCTGCGCGCCGCCGGGATCGATGTCGCGATCGGACTTCTCGAAGCGGAGGCGCGTGACCTCAATCCCGGCTTCATCTCGCGCCTGGAGCGCGGTCGGCCGTGGGTGCGTCTCAAGGCCGCCGCGAGCCTCGATGGTCGCACGGCGCTCGTCGACGGCCAGAGCCAGTGGATCACCAGCGCGGAAGCGCGCGCCGACGGACACCGCTGGCGCGCGCGGGCTTGCGCGATCCTCACGGGCATCGGCACGGTGCGCCAGGACGATCCGCAAATGACCGTGCGCGACGTGCCGACGCCGCGCCAGCCGCTGCGCATCGTCGTCGATCGCAGTGCGCAGGTGCCGCCCGGTGCACGTGTGCTGCAGGGTGGTCCGGTGCTGATCGTGACGGCGGGCGCGCGCAATCCCGCATGGCCGGCGGGTGTCGAGGTCTTGCATCTTCCGGACGGCAACGACCGCATCGATCTCGCCGCAACTGATGCGCACGCTCGCGCAACGCGAGATCAACGAGGTTCATGTCGAGGCGGGTGCCGGCCTCAATGGTGCGCTGCTGGAAGCCGGACTGGTGGACGAGCTGCTGCTGTACCTCGCACCCTGCATGATCGGCGATCCCGCGCGCGGCATGGCTGACCTGCGGCACGGGGGTCTCGCAGCCCTCGATCGAGCGGATCGCGCTCGAATTCTCTCGAGTGGATCGGATCGGTCCGGACCTGCGGGTGCTGGCCCGCGTGCGTGCGAAGGAGCGTTGATGTTCACCGGCATCGTCGAGGCCGTCGGGCGTGTCGCGGCAACGGTTCCGCAGGGCGATGGACTGCGGCTCGTCATCGAGCCGGGAGCGATGGCAGTGCAGGACATCGCGATCGGCGACAGCGTCGCCGTCAACGGTTGCTGCCTCACCGTGGTCACACGGGACACCGCGCCGCCGCGACTGTCCTTCGATGTCTCGGGAGAAACTCTTCGCTGCACCGTCGGCCTCGATGGGGGTTCCGCGGTGAACCTGGAGCAGGCACTGCGCGTCGGCGATCGACTCGGTGGCCATTTCGTCAGTGGTCATGTGGACGGCGTGGGGCGCGTGCTGCGCTTCGAACGCGTGCCGGCAGCGTCCGGTGGTCCGCCGAGCTGGACACTGGAAATCGAAGCACCGGCGGAGCTCGCGCGGTTCATCGCGGCGAAGGGCTCCATCGCCGTGAATGGCGTCAGCCTCACGGTCAATGCCGTGCACGGATCTGCATTCACCCTGAACCTGATCCCGCACACGCTGGAGGTCACGACATTGCGGGACCTTGCCCCGGGCACGGGCGTGAACCTGGAAGTGGACCTGGTGGCGCGCTATCTCGAGCGCATGCGCGAACCCGACCGTAAACCGCCTCCGTGACGCCGCATCGCAGCGGCGGCGCGAGGGTACTGCGCCGGTGCTTGCGCGGCACCGAAGCCGCCGAAAGCTGGCGCTCCGTGCTGTGGCGGGCGACTGCGGAAATGCATTGATGGACATGCAGGTCGTCACCACTGGAGACCTCGTCCTCGAGCCGCTCGTGGTGGCGCACGCGGAGGCGATGTTCGACGTGCTCAACGATCCGGTGCTGTATCGCTACCTCGATTATCCGGGCCCGCCGTCGCTGACCCATCTGCGTGGGGTGTACGAGCGCCTGCAGGCACGAACGTCGCCCGACGGCAGCCAGCAATGGCTGAACTGGGTGATTCGACCACACGGTCAGGCGCCCATCGGCTACGTGCAGGCAACGGTGACCGCGCACCGCAGCGCGTGGATCGCGTACGTCCTTGCCACGGGCCATTGGGGACGCGGCCACGCGACGCAGGCAGTACGCGCGATGCTCGAGCACCTCGCCGCTGCATACGGGGTGCGCCGGTGCCTCGCCACGGTCGAGGCGGCGAATGGCCGGTCCATCCGCCTGCTCGAGCGGCTTGGTTTCCGGCGGGCGACGGAGGCGGAGCTGCGTGACCATGACCTGTCGCGCACGGAGTACCTGTTCGTGCGCGATGCCGGCGCCGAGTCGGCACGCTGATGTGGAGTCCGGGTCGTCCCGCCGGACCGATGCCGCCGCGGCCGGAATCGGAACGGACGGGCAGCGGTAAAATGTGGCGACGTCCGGGGTGTCACCCCTTCGTCGCCGCCATTGCCATGGCCGCCACGCATGATCCGGCGATCCGCGCGACGAACGTGAACAACCTCACCGCTGGCCCGCAGCAATCGGAGAAACGACCATGGATCTCACCACACTCGACCGCCTGCCGCTCTGGATCGGCGGTTCCGCCATCGCGGCGCGCACGCAACGCTATGGCGAGGTCACCAATCCTGCGACCGGCGAGGTCGTCCGCCACGTCCCGTTCGGCAATCGCGAGGACGTCGATGCGGCGGTGAGCGCAGCGCGTGCGGCCCTGCCCGCGTGGCGGGCAGCACCGCCGCTGCGCCGCGCGCGGATTCTCATGCGTTTTCGCGAACTCATGGAAGCGAACAAGAAAGAGCTCGCGCGGGTGGTCACCGAAGAGCACGGCAAGACGCTCGCCGATGCGGAAGGGTCGATCACGCGTGGCATCGAGGTCGTCGAGTTCGCGTGCGGCATTCCGCACCTCCTCAAGGGCGAGTTCAGCGAGAACGTCGGCACCGACGTGGACAGCTGGTCGATCCGCCAGCCCGTGGGGGTCTGTGCCGGGATCACGCCATTCAACTTTCCGGCGATGGTCCCGATGTGGATGTTCCCGGTGGCGATCGCGTGCGGCAACACGTTCATCCTGAAGCCATCCGAGCGCGATCCGAGCTTCGCGCTGCACATGGCCGAGCTGCTCAAGGAAGCGGGCCTGCCCGATGGCGTCTTCAACGTCGTTCACGGCGACAAGGAAGCCGTCGACGCGATCCTGGAGCATCCGGCATCCACGCGGTGTCGTTCGTCGGCTCGACGGCGATCGCCCGTTACATCTACGAGACCGGCGCGCGCCATGGCAAGCGCGTGCAGGCGCTCGGCGGTGCGAAGAACCACGCGATCGTCATGCCCGATGCGGATCTCGATTTCGCGACCGAGGCAATCATCGGTGCGGGCTATGGCTCGGCCGGCGAGCGCTGCATGGCCGTCTCCGCCGTGGTCGCGGTGGGCGACGTCGGCGATGCGCTGCGCGATCGTCTGGCGGCGCGGGCGCGCAGCGTGCGCACGGGTGCCGGTACGGATCCACAGTCGGAGATGGGTCCGGTGATCACGTGCGCGGCGCGCGATCGCATCATGGGTTACATCGACCGCGGGGTGGAGGAGGGCGCCGAGCTCGTCGTCGACGGACGCAAGCCGAGCGTTCCGGGGTACGAGGCGGGCTTCTTCGTCGGCCCCACGCTGTTCGATCGCGTCGAGCCCCACATGAGCATCTACCGTGACGAGATCTTCGGTCCCGTGCTCGCAATGGTGCGCAGCGAATCGCTGCGCGCCGCCATCGAGCTCGTGAACGCGAATCCCTATGCCAACGGCGCGGCGCTCTTCACGCGCTCGGGTCATGCGGCACGCCGGTTCCAGCAGGATGCCGAGATCGGCATGCTCGGCATCAACGTGCCGATCCCGGTGCCGATGGCGTTCTATTCCTTCGGCGGCTGGCGCAACTCGCTGTTCGGCGACCTGCACGTGCACGGGATGGACGGCGTGCGGTTCTACACGCGCGGCAAGGCGATCACCGCCCGCTGGCCCGACGACGGCAGCGCCGCGCCGGGCTTCCACATGCCGCTGATGGGCTGACCGGAACTTGGCTACTTCGCCGCAGGCGCGCTGGTCGTGGTGCCGCCCGCGCTCGCGCTGAACGCACCGGCGGCGCGGGCTGCAGCATCGTCCGCGTCGATCGAGAACACGAACTCGAGCACGATCCAGTAGGGCACCGGGTGCGTCGCCACTTCGGCCGGCGCGAACCGTGCGTGCTGGAGCGCTTCCGTCACGGCCTGCGAGAACGCCGGGTCATCCCGCACCAGTTCCAGGCTGGTGACCTGTCCGCGTTCGTCCAGGTCCAGCGCGACGGCGACGCGGCCACCGGCACGCGCCCGGCGTGCCTCGGCGGGATAGGTCGCCAGGACGCCGCCCAGCAGGCGCGGTTCCCGGTCGACGCGGGCGGGATAGCGATCGCTCGCGCGCGCCAGGTCGCCCTGCGTTGGCGGTGTTCAGGATGCCGAGTGTCACGGTGCCCGCAGGATCCGCCGGGGGTGCCGGTTGCGCCACCGACGGCGTGGCTGCCAGGAGTGGCGGCGGCGCGGCGGCCGGTGGATCGGCCACGGGCACCACGACGGGTTCGGGCACCGGCTCGGGCGCGGGCGTGATCTCCACCGGCGACACGGGCAACGGCGGAGCCTGCAGCACGGCCTGCAGCACCGGCGCCTGCGCAGGCAATGACGACGATTGCGCAGGCGGGAGTGCGAGCAATCGGCTCGCGCCGATGCTCAGCGCGGCATGCAGCAGCGCCGAGCACACCAGAGCGATGGTGATGCGGCGTGCATGCGGCTTTTGCCGGATGAGTGCCGACGGCAGGATGGAGGAGAGCAACGGGGTGGTCACGGTGCGCAGGCCAGATGCAGCACGGCCGCCTCGCGCAACGGAGGCGGCCGCGAATGCGTTACGTGGCGGTGATCATTGCGACAGCAGTCGCCACGACATGCGGTGCGCGGTGAAGAACGCCGGCGGGCGGATCTTGACGAACTTCAGCTTGCTGCCCGCCGCCCCGCCGGACAGGGCGGCCGTGATGTTGGGCACTTCCTGTCCGTTGTTGTCGAGCGCCACCAGTTCGAGCCCGACCCCACCCTCCGCCGAATAGTAGCTTTCCATGATGTTCCCGCCGGCATCCTCGATCAGCGAGTTGCCGCGCGCGAATTCGCGGGCATACAGGGTAGCGGGCTGGCCGGTGAGGCAGGGATCGTCCTGCGGCGACGTTGCCACGTACGCGACGATCGACAGGGCGGCCTGCGGCTGGACGATGATGCGCTGTCCGTCCGGCAGATCGTCGAACCAGCCGTTGTCCGGCTTGCCGGCGAGTCCGTCCGCGTCCTTGGTCTCCTCGAGATCGGCACGCGTGACCGGCTTCGCGAACTTCTTCGGCACCGTGGTCGTGCCATCGCGGATCGCGTACATCGTCTGCTGCTGCGGATCAGCGAGATCGGAGGCGTGATACAGCTTCCCCGTGCCGACGAACACCCAGCGGTCGACGCCGTTCTGGATGTCGATCTCGATCTGCGGAGGCGTGCGTCACCGGTTGCCCCTTGCCACCGGCATCGGTCAGCGTGGCCACCTGGGTCACGCTCCACGTCGCGTCGTCGGGATCGGCGATGTCGAAGCGCCAGAAGTTGCCCAGCAGGTCGCCGGCGTAGATCTGCTCGGTCATCTGGTTGCGATAGTCGAGCGTGTAGCCGGCGAGGTGGGCGAGCCCGGACGGCGTCGCCGCGCTGCCTGCGCCCGTGGACATCGTCTTCAGCAGCGCGCCCGTGGCCGCGTCGACGAAGAACACCTTGCCCTCGCCGCTCGCATTGTTGTAACCCGCCGGGATCAGCACCACCCACTTGTTCCCCCACTTCTTGTTGTGGGTCTTGGTGATCACCGGCTTGCCGTAGCTGTAGCCCATGTCGGGATCGCTGAACTCCCAGACGACCTTCTTGGCTACCGCGGCTTCGTCGGTGAAGTCCGCCGGAGTCGTGATGTCGACGGCGTAGTACGAGCGCCCACCCTTGCCGAGACCGCCGACGAGCAGCGTGCGCCAGTCGCCCGTGCCACCACCGAAGTCGACATCGACGACCTTGGGCGTCGCGTCGACGTAGTAATGGTGCTTGAACGCGGGCAGCGCGCCGTCCTGGTAGGAAAGGGCGCCGAGCCCCGTTGCTCCGGCGCGGTACACGCCCAGCGGCACGTAGGCCCAGGCTTCATTGCCCGTGGCGTCATCCAGGGCGTGCAGCATTCCATCATTGGCGCCGACGTAGACGCGTCCGGGCCGCGCCGCGTTGGCGCCCTTGAACACCGTGTAGCCGGGGTCGTTGGCGTCGAGATAGGGCGCCTTCGGCGGGCCCACGTAAACGGCCTGCGAATTGACGATGTCGCCGAGCGGACTCGCACGAACGCGGAACTGGCCGAGCTTCGTGCCCTCGTTCGTACGGTTGCCGCGCAGGAACTCCAGGATGGCCTTGCTTTGCGTGGCCTTCGCCGAGAGCGAGTTCTGTTGTGACGCCGCCAGGTTGGCCCACAGGAAGGGCACCACCTTGCCCGTCGTGTCCATCGTCACGATCTTGCGCTCGGTGAACCACGGCGTGTCCTTTACGCCCGGCACGATGAGGAGCTGCGACGTGAGCTGATCGGCGCCGCGCCACATCTCCTTGACCTCGACCCCGGTCTTGGGGTCGATCTCGACCTTGGCGATGCTGCCGCCCCAGCCCGGCTCGAACCGCACGCGATAGACGAACTTGTTGCTTGCCGACAGGTTCACGCTGTCGAACGCGACGCCGGCGCGCGAACCGGCCTGGTTGGTGATGTCCTGGAGGATCTGTCCCATGCCGAGCTTCAACTCGTCGGCCGACTGCGCGTTGACGAACCGGCCGCGCCCGTTGATGGCGGCGTGCCAGAGGTCATCGACGCCCGATTCGTCAGGCTGGTTGGGAACCGTGCATCCGGCGCAATTGGCGAGCGGCAGCAGCTTCGACCAGGTAACGGCACCGGTGCGCAGCTGGTCCTCCGTCACCGACTGGTTGCCGGCCGGCAGCTTGCCTTCCGTGCCGAGGGACATCGCAGCGAAGTTCACGTGCTGCCAGCTGGCCGGATCGCGGTCGCTGATGGGCACGTTGTTCGCGGAAGCGGCACCCGCCGTGCGCAGATCGGTGACCCAGTAGTGGGTGATGTAGTCCGATGCGGTGTTCGCCAGCCCGTCCGGATTCTCGCGATACAGCGGCGGCCACGGATCGCCCTTGTTGAGCCCGAGCACGGCCTCCGGCAGCGCCGGAATCGTGTCGTCGAGGTTGCCGACGAGCGTGGCGGGGACCTTCTGCTGGTTGGTGAGGCCATCGGTGAACAGCATGTGCCAGTTCTTCTGGCAGGAGAGCACGATGGGATCGGTGGCGCCGGACAGCTCCGCGCTCGAGCCGTTCACGTAGTAGTCGCCCACGCGGGTGATCGCGTCGAGGTTCGGCGTTTCCTGGTTGAGCTTGATCGTGATGCCGAAGAGCTGCTTGAACCACGCCGTCTTCTGTCCCGCCGTGAAGTCCTGCACGTCCACGAACGAGGCCTTCGGCGAGTTCGACAGCGTGTGGAAGCCGACGCGGTACTGGTCGTCGAGCTCCTTGAACACCAGCGAGGTGACCGTCTTCACCGCCTGGATGCGCGTGCGGTAGTAGGCGAACCAGTTGGCGTAGTTCTGCATCTCCTCGTCGAAACTGCGGGTGACGGTCAGGACCGTACCGGTGGCATCCTTCCACGTGTGCGTGTACGTTGCCGTGGCACGCTTGCTGACGTCGAGGTCCACGCGCTCGAACGCGGCCTTCGCGACGTTGTCCGTCCCGGGGTCGGCGCCGAACTGGTAGAAGCGCGGGTGGATGTGCGTGGCGTCCTTGAAGGCCTGGCAGGAGCCACCGACCGGGGAGCCGTACCACAGCCACTTGTCGCCCGCCGTGCTGACCTGCTGGTCGCACCACTCGACGCTCGTCTTCCAGTAGTGATGCGGGATGTTCGTGAAGCGTGGCGTTGCCGTGCACGCGTTGGCGCCCGCACCGCCGGTCACCGGGAAGTTGTACGTCGCGTCCGGGTAGTTGTACGGTCCCGCACCCTGCGCTCCGTAGGCCTGGTTGTTGCGGCGGCAGACCTGGCCTGCACCCGCGGCGTCCGCGAAGAGCGACTTCGAGTTGTCGCTCATCATGTCGCTGCACGTGGCGTTCGCCGATGCGGTGTTGATGTTCGGGCAGTTGGCGTTGCTCGTGCAGGCGAGCCCGGTGTCTCGAGCACGTTCCGCCCCAGACCGGGCAGTTCGCATTGTCGACACCCTTGGTCGTACATGCCAGTCCGCTCAAGTCGCACTTCAGATTTTGATCGGGGCAGTTGACCGCGTCGGCGCCTTTGGTAGTGCAGGCCTTGTTGGTAATGCTGCACTTCATGTTCTGATCCGGGCACTGCGCGACCGACGTGCACGCCACGTTGGTCTTGCTGCATTTTCCGGCCACGACCGGGCAGTTCGCGTTGCTCGTGCACGCTGCGTTTGAGACCGAGCACTTGCCGGCCATCGGCCGGGCAGTTCGCGTTCGACAGGCAGAAGGCCTGGCTGACGCTGCACTTGCCCGCGTTCGCGCACAAGCCCGTGCAGGCGGTGCCGGTCAGGTTGCAGGTACCCGACACGATCGGACAGTTCGCGTTGCTGGTGCACGCGGCATTCGTCACCGAGCATTTGCCGGAAACGACCGGGCAGTTGGCGTTGCTCGTGCACGCGGCGTTGGACACCGAGCACTTTCCGGCCACGGTCGGGCAGTTGGCGTTCGACGTGCAGACGGTGGCGTTCTGAACGCTGCAGACGCCTGCGTTCGCACAATCGGCATTGACGTTGCACGCCGTGCCAGTTTTGCTGCATGCGCCCGGCAAGCGTCGGGCACTGCGCGTTGCCGGTGCAGACGGCATTGCTGACGGTGCACTTGCCGGAGTTCGGGCAGTCGCCGTTCTGCATGCAGGCGCCGCCGGTCGACGAGCACGAACCTGCCAGCGTCGGGCAGTCGGCATCTTTCTGGCACGCCGATCCCACGTTGATGCTGCAGTTACCGACCAGCGGACACGTGGTCTTCAGCGTGCAAACGCGGGCATTCGCCGCCGATGCAGGTGTTGCAGCCGGGCGGATCGTACGCCGTGACGCAGCCGACGTTCGACGGCTTGATGTTGACGCACGTTTGCGCTCGGACGTTGTTGCAGGTCTGCGCGGCCATCCCGCCGCAGGTCTGCGGCTTCGAGCTGCAGGTCTGCGCCGCGTAGCCGCCGCAGGTCTGGGACTGCGCGCCATTGCACACCTGCGCCTGTGCTCCATTGCACACCTGCGCCTGTGCGCCGCCGCAGACCTGGGCCTGCGTGATGTTCTGGCAGGTCTGCGATTGCGCACCCTGGCACGTCTGGCTTTTGGCACTGCAGGTCTGCGCGTTGCCCCCGCCGCAGGTCTGTGCCGTACCGCCGCACGTCTGTGCTTTGCCGCCTTGGCAGACCTGGGGCAGCTGAGCGCCGCCCTGGGGCCATAACGGGCTCGCCTTGTTGCACCAGATGACGTTATCGGTTTCGTAGTAGTTCTGCGTCTTTTTGGCGTCACCGCTCGTCCACGGAGCGAGGAGATTGCCGGACGCATCGACCTTCGAGTACGCGATGGAAAGGGCGATGTTCGGCGCGTTGGTCGTGGTGATCCCGGCGGGCACCCACGGATAGCTGTAATCGGTGTCGGCGAGGGCGCCGTTGGTGCGGCAGAACGCGGGGTCGGTGGCGAACGGCTTGCCGGTCGCGGGATTGGTGCCCAGCGTCCAGTCCGAGTTGCACCACTGGCCCACCGTCACCTGGCTGGTGAGGTCGACGTACACGACGGCCGCAGCCCACGGGTCCGCGGGCACCTTCTTCCACACGTCGGTCGTCGCGGCGTCCATCTGCGGATAGCTCGTGCCATCTGCGTACACCGGCGGCTCGTAGGTCAGCGCCGGGTTGTAGTAGAGCTTGTTGAATGCGCTGTTGTGCACCGGCGCCGGCCAGAGCAGCCAGTATTCGTACGGCTTGCCGGATTGCGAGGAGGACGCCGGGTGGCGCTCGATGCCCGCAGGCACCGTGCCGCCCGCGGTGGGATCGGTGCCGCCGGAGCACTTCGGCGGGAAGTTCTTGAGATCGCAACCCGCACCGGGGCCGCTGTCGCTGTACGTGGCGTCGTACGAGGCGTAGGGGATCTTCCACTGCTGCGACGATGAAGCCGGGCGAGGTGAACTTGCCGAAGCCCTGCGCGGAGAAGTCGTTGGCCTGCCCTTCCTCGCCGCACAGCGAGGCCCTCTTGCCCGTGCCGTCGCGGCAGTACGCATCGATCGACGTAGTCGGGCAGGAAGTCGTAGAGCATCGACGTCGAGTCGTCGACGGTGAGCACGATGTTCGGCTTGCGAGGAGTTCTTGACGTTGAGCGGCTCGTCCGCGAGCTGCGTGAGCGCGGCGTAGCTCGGCGTCGCGAGCGGCCCGAGCGCGATCACGTAGGCGAGGAACGTCGCGAGCCAGCGGCAGAAGCGGGAACGGGCGAAGGGCCGGTCATGTTGTTATCCTCGGGCGTCGCTCAACGCAGCATCGCCTGCATGAATGCGGTGGTGTTCTGCGGTCCGTCGACGCGGACGGTGAGGCGGTAGAACGGGATCTGCGGGAGGGCAGGGGGTGCGGTGTCGCCGACGGTGGTGCCTGCCCCCTGCTTGGGCGGCATCATGTCGCAGTTGCCTACGGTGGCCGGTCCGGCCGCCACGCACGAGCGCTCGATCATGTAGCGCACCTCGAAGTACTTGTCCTTGTCCGCGTACAGGATCCGCGGCAGGTCGAAGTTGGCCTTCTTCTGCAGCTTGAGCGGGACCCCGCGCGCGTCCTCGCCCGCCTGCCGCGAAGCGAAGTAGTTCTGCGCCGGCAGATCGTTCGTCTTGTCGACGATCGTCGGCACGCCGGTCTTCGAGGCGTCCTTGAAGAGGGCCGCAGCAGCCTCCTCGACCGCCAGGTTGGCCGGCAGCAGGGCCGCCTGACGAAAGGCGAGGTTGCCCACGACGGCGGTCGTCGTCTCCACCGAGCGCACCAGCGCGACGCCGGCGAGGCTCAACGCCACCATCACGATCAGGGCGACGAAGAGCACGATGCCCCGCTGGCCGCGAGCGGCGGCGGGTGCTGGCGGAAGCGAGCGGTGCGGGCTCATAGCTGCCGGTTCCAGAGTTGCGTTGCGAAGAGGCACCACGGTCTCGTAGATGCGGTAGCGATAGCCGCCGCCCTTGGGGTCCGCGGCAATCGTTCCGGTGAGACGCCCCGGGCAGGTGTTGTCGTGGCTTTCGCAATCGAACAGCACCCAGTCGTAATCCTTGGTGATCTCGCGGTCGAACTGGGCGCCGCGGACGATGATGCCGATGCGGACGGCCTTCACCTGGTTGATCACCTTGGAGGTCGCCACGAGGAGATCGTCGGGGCGCCATGGCGCGTTCGCCGCGCTCACCCAGCCGTCCAGGAGACCGTCGTCGTTGGTGTCGACCCCGTACTGCACCTTGAGGTTGACGATGTTCGAGGCGAGCGGATTGGGTTGCGCGTTCGGATCGACGAGGTCGAGGCTGCGCAGCACGCCGGCGGAAACGTCGTAGCGCACCCGCTGGACGCGGTCCCACGGTCCCATGTTGAACAGGAGCGACGACGCATTGAAGTCCTGCGCCGCCCCGGTGTGGGTGATGGTGACCACGCCGTTCGCGTCGGGGGCGGAGACCTTGGTGACCTTCGTGCGCTCGCACGCGCCGCGCCTGATTGATGGCGACGATCATGTCGCCCTTGGCGAACCCCGTCGGGCTCTGCACCTGGTACGCGGAACCCGCCGGCGCCGCCGCCATGAAGAGCGACGGGTACACCACTGTGTTCGCCACGCTGTAGTTCACGATGAACGAATCCGGCGTCGAATCGTTGGCCCCCGCGGTGACGAACACCGGGATCGGACGGAGCGTGGTCTCCTTGGTGTCGTACGTCGCCACGTTCGCGCAGGTGGCGAGCTCCTGGCCGGAGGTTGCGATGCCGTTGCCGGCGTTCGCGAGCTCGAGCGCCAGCGTGAACGTCGAGAAGAGCCCGTTCTGCTGGGCGTCGCCGGCGCTCGTGGTGTTGCGCTTGAAGCCTTCCGAGACCGCGAACGTCTGGAAGATCACCGCGGTCGCGATCAGGCCGATCAGGACCCCGACCAGGATCTCGATCAGGCTGAAGCCGCCCTGGCGGCGGGAACGGGCGAAGTGGCGGGGCGTGCTCATTGGTTGAGGCCGACCACGGCCATCGTCGTGTAGTTGTGCTGGCACTTCTTGCCGTCCGCGCCGCAGAGCGCGGGATTGTTGAGGTCCTCGCCGGGCAGGTTCCAGAAGACGCGCACGGTAACGAGGCTGCTGCCGACTGCCGGGCCGTCCTCCACGGTGATCTCCGGCTTGTTGGCGTCGTCGGCGCCACCGGGCAGCGTCTTCACCATCTCGCGGAACGCGTCGTACCCCGCCCCTCCCGTCTGGTACTTGGCGGCGAGCGTGACCGGGTCGTCGGACCACATCCGCGCGATCAGCGAGTTGGCGAAATACACCGCCTCGCCGCGATACTGCGCATCGCTCACGTGCCGCATCGATTGCGCCTGCAGCCCGACGAGGCCGAGCACGCCGAAGGAGAAGATGAGGATGCCGATCAGCGCCTCGAGCATGAAGCTCCCGCGCTGCTGCGTGCGGGCGCCATGCGGAAGCGCGCGTTGCCGTTGCATCTGCGCGCGGCTCATGGGCAGCCCGCGGGGTCGGCGGCGGCAAGCGCCGGATCGCACACCTTGATGCCGTAGGCCGTGCCGACCACGAGACGCAACGCGCGCGGGGAGGCGATGGCGGCGGTCGTGACGTCCACCCGCGCGAGCGGAGCGGTGTCGTCCGCGGGGTTCTTGGCGACGATGCGGCCGAGGCCGTTGAAGGTGACCCGACGCGCGTCGCCATCGGGCTTGACCACGGCGTTCGGGGCACCGGCGAAGAACTCCGAGCTCTGGATTTCGGCCCCGTCCTCGAGGTTGTTGACCTTCCAGCCCTTGGCCTCGTCCAGCACGAACTCGACGTCCCCGTTGCGTTTCACGGCCTCGGTCTGCGCGAGCCGGACGCCGGCCAGCAGCGATTCCGTCGCGGTGCGGATCTGGGTATTGTTGATGAAGGTGCCGTACATGGGCATGGCGACGAGCATGAGCAGCGCGAACAGGGCGATCGCCACCATCAGCTCGATGAGCGTGAAGCCCTTGACGGGATATGCGGGGGTGCAGCGGAGGCGCAGGATGGCCTTCATCGGGAGGGGACTAGATGCAGCTGCCATCCTTCCGGTTGACCCAGCAGCCGTCCGTCGTGCCGCCCGTCCATCCCTTAGGCAGGCTTTCGGTCTTCTTGCGGCCGTTCTGGTCGATGGAATAGATGAAGTCCTTCATGTTCTTCGCGGCGATGCCGGTCGCCGTCACCTTGTACGTGCGGTCGTCCGCCCGCCACGCACTTCACGTCGAAGGATTCCGAGCCCGTCGACGTCGGGTCCGCGATGCCGCAGGCCGCGCCCGCGGTGTAGCGCCGGTTGTCGAGGAAGAACTGCTCCATGCGCACGCGGAAATCGGCGAGGCTGCTCGTCGCCTCGATGATCCGGCTGCGCTGCACGTAGGCGGAATAGCTGGGAATCGCGATGGCGGCCAGGATCGCCACGATGGCCATCACCACCAGCAGTTCGACGAGCGTGAAGCCGCGTGCGATCGGTGAGCAAATGGGCCTGCAAATCATTGTGGTTCCTCGTTGTCTGCGGCGATGGTACGGGTGGGGTTGCGCGTGCCGCAAAGGGTGCCCGACCAGTGGTGGCGGGGTAGGAACGGACGGTGAACGAACTGCCGCAACAGCATCCCCCGGAGAGGAACAGCCCGCCGGGCCGCTCGCGCGCGGTCGCTCAGGGACAGCGGTCCGTGGTCCGGTCGACGCGCACGCGTCCCGAATTGGCGAGCACGACGTGATAGGCGCGCTGACCGCTGCGGCATACCGTGAACGTGCCCATCTGTAGCGCACCACTCAGCAGCCGGGCGTGGCCGAAGGCGGTGAAGGACACGTAGTTGGCAAGGGGCTGGTTCGCCCGCGCCGTGAGGCCTGGAGGCTGCGGCGGGCTCGGCGCCGACCACGATTTCATCCGCATCCGGTGCGCCGTCCGCGTCGTCGTCGAGGAAGAGCAGCCAGCCGGCTTCCCAGCCGCCGGCGGTCGTGCAGCCGCGGCGATCGGCCGATTTGCACAGGGTGGCGCGGCCACCGTGCTTGATGGCCTCCGACCGTGCGCGGTCGATGGCATCGGCGAGGGCATGCGCGAGGTTGGCGACGCGCGTCTCGGCCAGCCACTGGCTGTACGCCGGCGCGCCCAGCCCGAGCAGCAGCGCGAGGATTGCGAGCGCAACGGTCAGCTCGACGAGTGACCATCCCGATGCGCTTGCACGCGGGCAAGGTAACAGGCGATCACCGTGCCGGTGGTCGGGCCGGCCACGCCGCGCACGCCCCTGCGGGCCATGGGCGGTCGCATGGACTGAAGTGCCGTGGACCGAAGTCCCATGGACTGAAGGCCTGTGGACTGCGGTGCTGCGGACGGGAGTGCTCGTATGCATCGACCCGATGCTGGCGCGACCCGTCACCGCACTCCATCCTCCTGATGACCTAACCGGCGGCGGCCCCGGGCCCGTGCCCACGGTCGAACGAGGTCCATCCGCCGCTTGACGCGAAATCCTTTAGGCCTAAACTATCGCCTTCGCCGGCGGCCACCGCCGGGTCCCTTCCCGGATGGCCCATGCGCGTGCTCTGCATCGGCGGCGGTCCCGCCGGCCTCTATCTCGCGCTGCTGCTCAAGAAGGCCGACCCGCGCCACGACGTCGTCGTGGTCGAGCGCAACCGTCCTTACGACACGTTCGGCTGGGGCGTCGTGTTCTCGGACCAGACGCTCGGCAACCTCGAAGCCGCGGACCCCGAGTCGCATGCCGAGATCCTCGATGCGTTCTCGCACTGGGACGACATCGACGTGCACTTCAAGGGCCGCACCATCACGTCGGGCGGCCACGGCTTCTGCGGCATCGGTCGCAAGCGCCTGCTCAACATCCTGCAGCAGCGGTGCGAAGCGCTGGGCGTGCGCCTCGTGTTCGAGACGGAAGTCGCCGACGAGAGGACCTTCGGCCCGCAGGACCTGATCGTCGCCAGCGATGGCATCAACAGCACGCTGCGCACCAAGTACGCGCACGTCTTCGAGCCCGCGATCGAGCGCCGCAAGTGCCGCTTCATCTGGCTCGGCACGCACCGCCGGTTCGACGCCTTCACGTTCGCGTTCGAGAAGACGCAGTGGGGCTGGTTCCAGGCGCACGCGTATCGCTTCGATGCCGAGACGTCCACGTTCATCGTGGAGACGCCGGAAACGGTATGGCAGGCGGCGGGACTCGACCGCATGACGGCCGACGAGAGCGTGGCCTTCTGCGAGCGGCTGTTCGCGCCGTATCTCGCGGGCGAACGGCTCATGACCAACGCGCGGCACCTGCGCGGATCCGCGTGGATCAACTTCCTGCGCATCTCGAATGCGACGTGGCTCAACGTCGCGGGACCGAGCCCCATCGTGCTGCTCGGCGACGCCGCGCACACGGCGCACTTCTCCGTCGGTTCGGGGACGAAGCTCGCGCTCGAGGATGCGATCGCCCTTGCCCGTGCGCTCGGGGAGCGGCGCGACATCGCGGAAGCGCTGCGATCGTACGAGGCCGAGCGCATGCTCGAGGTGCTGCGCATCCAGAACGCCGCGCGCAATTCGACCGAATGGTTCGAGAACGTCGACCGCTACGCCGGCCTCGAGCCCGAGCAGTTCGCCTACAGCCTGCTCACGCGCAGCCAGCGCATCTCGCACGAGAACCTGCGCCTGCGCGACGGCGCTTTCGTGCAGCGCACCGAGCGCTGGTTCGCAGCGCGCAGCGGCGGCGCAACGACGCATGCGGTGCCGCCGATGTTCACGCCGTTTCGCCTGCGCGAGGTCACGCTGCCCAACCGGGTGGTGGTCTCGCCGATGGCGCAGTACTCCTGCCGGGATGGCACGCCGGACGACTTCTATCTGGTGCATCTCGGCAGCCGCGCGCACGGCGGCGCGGGGCTGGTGTTCACCGAAATGACGTGCGTCTCGGCGGACGCGCGCATCAGTCCCGGGTGCGCCGGGATGTACCGGCCGGAGCATCAGGCGGCGTGGACACGCATCGTCGACTACGTGCATTCGCGCACGCCCGCAAAGATCGCACTGCAGCTCGGACATGCGGGGCCGAAGGGCTCCACGCAGCTCGGCTGGGAGGATGCGGACGAGCCGCTGCCGCCGGACAGCGCGGTGGCGAACTGGCCGCTCCTCGCGCCGTCGGCGTTGCCCTATGGGCCGCACAACGCCCTGCCGCGCGCCATGACGCGCGCGGACATGGATCGCGTACGCGACGACTTCGCGCGCGCGGCGGCGTGGGGCGCCGCCTGCAACTTCGACTGGCTCGAGCTGCACTGCGCGCATGGCTACCTGCTGTCGGCGTTCATCTGTCCGCTCACCAACCGGCGCGAGGACGAGTACGGCGGCAAGCTCGCCAACCGCTGCCGCTTTCCGCTGGAAGTCTTCGCCGCGATGCGCGCCGTGTGGCCCGCGGAGAGGCCGATGTCGGTGCGCATCTCTGCCCACGACTGGACGCCCGGCGGCAACACGCCCGACGACGCGGTCGAGATCGCGCGGCTGTTCAAGGCCGCCGGCGCCGACCTCATCGACGTCTCGTCGGGCCAGACCACGCGCGCGGCGCAGCCCGTGTACGGCCGCATGTACCAGACGCCGTTCGCCGATCGCATCCGCAACGAGGTCGACATCGCGACGATGGCGGTCGGCGCGATCTTCGAGCCGGACCACGTGAACAGCATCATCATGGCCGGCCGCGCCGATCTCTGTGCGCTCGCCCGGCCGCATCTCGCCGACCCGTACTGGACTCTGCACGCCGCTGCACAGCTCGGCTATCACGACATGCCGTGGCCGAAGCAATACCTGACGGGGAAGGCACAGCTCGAGCGCAACCTCGCCCGTGCCGCGGAGCTCGCGCGCGAAGTTCCGGAGGCGAACGGATGACCACGCCTCCGCCGAAGCCGCTTGCCGGAATGCACGCGGCGATCACGGGAGGATCCCGGGGCATCGGCCGCGCCATAGCCGAGCGCCTCGCCGCCATGGGTGCGACGCTGACGCTGCTCGGGCGCGATCCCGCGCGCCTCGACGAGGCGGTTGCGACGCTCGCGCCGGCTTCATGCACCGGCCGCGTCTGCGACGTCGGCGACCCGATCGCGGTGGCCTCCGCATTCGAGGCGATCGCCACCGCGGGCGCGGGCCTTTCGATCCTCGTCAACAATGCCGGCGTCGCGCAGAGCGCGCGCTTCGAGGACACGTCGTCGGCGCTGTGGTACGAGATGCTGCGCGTCAACCTCACGGGCGCGTACCACTGCACGCGGGCAGCCCTGCCGCTCCTGCGCGCGGCGCCGCTTGGCCGGATCGTCAACGTCGCCAGCACGGCCGGACTCATCGGCTACCCGTACGTCACCGCGTACTGCGCCGCGAAGCACGGTCTCGTGGGATTGACGCGGGCGCTTGCGGCGGAGCTCGCCGGCACGGCCATCACGGTGAACGCCGTGTGTCCCGGCTACACCGACACGGACCTCGTGCGCGAGGCCGTGGCGACGATCAGCCGCAAGACGGGACGTACGCACGAAGATGCGCGCAACGCTCTTGCCGCCCGCAATCCGCAGCATCGGCTCATCGCGCCCGAGGAAGTGGCGAGCACGGTCGCGTGGCTGTGCCTGCCCGAGTCGGGCGCGATCAACGGGCAGGCGATCGCGATCGCGGGCGGCGAGGTGATGACCGGATGACCGCGCTCCAGACGCACGCCCTGGCGGATCCCGAGTCGCGCGTGCACGACGATCACCATGCGTCGCTGCGCCTGTGGCTGCGGCTCTTCACGTGCACGGCACGCGTCGAGCGCACGATCCGCGCACGACTGCGCGCGCGCTTCGCCACGACGCTTCCGCGCTTCGACCTCATGGCGCAGCTCGAGCGTCATCCGCACGGATTGCGCATGGGCGAGCTGTCGCAGCGCCTGCTCGTCACCGGCGGCAACGTCACGGGGATCACCGACCAGCTCGTGGCGGAAGGTCTCGTCGAGCGGCACGCCGCGCCCGAGGACCGGCGGGCCTACGTCGTGCGGCTCACGGCGAAGGGCAAGCGCCAGTTCGACACCATGGCCAGCGCGCACGAGCAGTGGGTCATCGAAATCCTGGGTGATCTCGACGAAGCCGATCGCACGCGCCTGCACGACCTGCTCGGTCACCTCAAGCGCGGACTGAGGGACACGCCGCCGCGCCACGATGCTGCCGCCGCGCCCCGGCGCCCGTCCCGCGGAGCACCACGATGAATCCAGCCGACCCCAATCCTCGCCTGCATGCCATGGATGTGCGGCATTACGAGTGGCCGTTCCTCGAGCCCGCACACGTGGACCTCGCGGCGAAAATCGCCGCGTGGATTGCCGCGCACGTGGCGGAGCCGCACGACGACCGCGATCTCGATCGCGCGTGCCGTGCGTGGGTCCGGGCGCTCGGCGATGCCGGCTTCCTGCGCTACTGCATCGCCACCGCCGAGGGCGGGGCGCGCGCGACCATCGACAGCCGGTCGCTTTGCCTGTTGCGCGAGAGCCTTGCCTACCATGACGGCCTCGCCGATTTCGCGTTTGCGATGCAGGGCCTCGGCAGTGCACCGCTGACTCTCGAAGGCACGCCGGCGCAGCGCGCCCGCTGGTTGCCCAGCGTCGGAAGGGGCGACGCGATCGCCGCGTTCGCGCTGTCCGAGCCCGATGCGGGTTCCGACGTCGGTGCGATGCAGGCGCGTGCGCGGCGTGACGGCAGCGGATGGGTGCTCGACGGCTGCAAGACATGGATCTCCAATGCCGGCATCGCCGACTTCTATTGCGTGTTCGCCCGCACCGGAGAATCCGGCGGCACGCGCGGCATCTCGGCCTTCCTCGTGCCCGCCGATGCGCAAGGCCTGCGCGTGGCCGAACGCATCCCCGTGATGGCCCCGCACCCGCTGGGCCGCATCGAGCTCGAGGCGTGCCGCCTCGGTGACGACGCGCTCATCGGCAAGGAGGGCGAGGGCTTCAAGCTGGCCATGCGCACGCTCGACATCTTTCGCGCGTCCGTCGGTGCCGCGGCGCTCGGCTTCGCGCGGCGCGCGCTCGATCTCGGCGCCGCGTATGCGGTGTCGCGGCCGATGCTCGGCGCGAAGCTCGCCGATCAGGACCTCGCGATTGCCAGCCTGGGCGACATGGTCACGGCGATCGACGCGGCCGCACTCCTCGTGTACCGCGCGGCGTGGCTGCGCGATGCCACCGGCCGGCGCACGACGACGGAATCGGCGATGGCGAAAATGACCGCAACCGAGAACGCGCAGCGCGTCATCGATGCCGCGCTGCAGCTCCATGGCGGCCGCGGTGTGTGCACCGGCGAGCCCATCGAGCAGCTCTACCGCGAGATCCGCGCCCTGCGGATCTACGAAGGTGCGACCGAAGTGCAGCGGCTGATCATCGGCCGCGCGGTGCTGCAACGACACCGGGAGGACGCGTGACGAAGACCGCGCATCTCGACACGTTTGCCCGCGACCACCTGCCGCCGCGCGACCAGTGGCCGGAATTCCTGTTCGAGCTGCCGGAGCTTGCCTATCCGGAGCGCATGAATGCAGCGGTCGAACTTCTCGACCGGGCATTGGAACGCGGGTGGGGCGAGCGCACCGCGATCATCGCGCCCGACGGCAGGCGCTGGTCCTATGCCGAGCTCGACGCACGTGCCAACCGGATCGCGAACGTCCTCGTCCGGGAGCTCGGGCTCGTCCCGGGCAACCGCGTGCTGTTGCGCGCACCGAACTCGCCGATGCACGCCGCGTGCTGGTTTGCCGTCATCAAGGCGGGAGGCATCGCCGTCGGCTCCATGCCGCTGCTGCGCGCCCGCGAGCTCACGCAGATCATCGACAAGGCACGCGTGTCGCACGCGCTGTGCGACGAGCGCCTCGCCGGCGAGCTCGACGCGGCGCGCGCGCAATGTGCGTGCGCTGCAACACGTCGTGCTCTTCGGCGATGGCGCGACCGGTGCGCTGGAGGCGCGCGCGGCGGCTCAGCCCGAGACCTTCGGGCCGGTGGACACCGCGGCCGACGACGTGGCGTTGATCGCCTTCACGTCGGGCACCACCGGACAGCCGAAAGGCACGGTGCATTTTCACCGCGACCTGATGGCCGTGTGCGATTGCTGGCCGCGCACGGTGCTGCGCGCCAGCGCGGACGACGTGTTCACCGGCAGTCCGCCGCTCGCGTTCACGTTCGGGCTCGGTGGCCTGCTGCTCTTTCCCATGCGCATCGGTGCGGCGACGCTGCTCGTCGAACGGCCAGCGCCGGAGTTCCTGCTCCCGGCGATCGCGGCGCACCGCGCCACGGTGCTCTTCACGGCACCGACGTCGTATCGCGCCATGGCGGCGCAGGTCGGCAATCACGACCTGTCGTCGCTGCGCAAGTGCGTGTCCGCCGGCGAGGCGCTGCCCGCGGCGACGCGGCTCCTCTGGAAGAACGCGACCGGCATCGAGATCATCGACGGCATCGGTTCCACGGAGCTCCTGCACATCTTCATCTCGCACGACGAGGCCGGCGCGCGCCCCGGCGCGACCGGCCGACCCGTCGCGGGGTACGTCGCGTGCATCATGGACGACGCGGGACGGCCGCTGCCGCCCGGCAACGTCGGCCGGCTCGCCGTGAAGGGACCGACCGGCTGCCGCTATCTCGACGACGAGCGACAGGCGAGCTACGTGCACGACGGCTGGAACTACACGGGGGACGCATACCTCGTGGATGCGGACGGCTACTTCATCTACCAGGCGCGCACCGACGACATGATCATCAGCGCCGGCTACAACATCGCCGGTCCCGAGGTCGAGAGCGCCTTGCTGCTGCATCCCGCGGTCGCGGAGTGCGGCGTCATCGGTGCGGCGGACGAGGAGCGCGGCCAGATCGTCAAGGCGTTCGTCGTCGTGAAACCGGGCGTGGCCGCCGACGAGCGCACCACCGCGGAGCTGCAGGCGTTCGTCAAGGAGACCATCGCGCCGTACAAGTATCCGCGCGCGATCCGCTATGTCGAGAACCTGCCGCGGACGGAAACGGGCAAGCTGCAGCGCTTTCGACTGCGGCAGATGGATGCCGAGGAACGGCGCACGAGGAGCGGACTGTGAGCGATGCATGGCAGGTGCTGCAACCGGCAGGATGGGCGCGACCGCGCGGCTACGCGAATGGCGTCGCCGCGCGCGGACGCATGGTGTTCGTGGCAGGACAGATCGGCTGGAATCCCGAGGGAAGGCTCGTCGGCGCCGACTTCCTCGCGCAGGCGCGGCAGGCGCTGACCAACGTGGTCGCGGTGCTGGCCGAGGCCGGCGGCCGGCCCGAGCACCTCGCGCGCATGACGTGGTATGTCGCGGACAAGCGCGAATACCTGGAGCAGGCGCGCGAGCTCGGTCGCGTCTACCGCGAGATCATCGGCCCGCACTATCCGGCGATGACCGCCGTGCAGGTGGCCGACTTCGTCGAGGATGGTGCGCGGGTGGAGATCGAGGCCACGGCGGTGATTCCCGATCCGGCCTGATGCCGATGGCGCAATGCGTGCGCCAAACCTGATCTGCAGCAAGGCTTTCGCTTCCGGACCCTCGGTTACAATCGTCTTCGATATGTCGTTCGTGCGCGAACGCAACGCGCTTCGTCTCCACTCCCGAGGCTGCCATGGCTCCCAAAGACAACGGTTCGACCCCACGCTTCGTCTGGGAGGACCCGCTGCTCCTCTCCGAGCAGCTCTCCGAGGAGGAGCGAATGGTGCGCGATGCCGCCGCCGATTTCGCGCAGCAGGAGCTCATGCCGCGGGTGCACGAGGCATTCCGGCACGAGACGGTGGACGCAGACATCATTCCGTTGATGGGGAAGGTGGGCCTGCTCGGGCCCACGGTGCCGGCCGAATATGGCGGCGCGGGGCTGAACTACGTCTGCTACGGACTCATCGCGCGCGAGATCGAGCGCGTCGACTCCGGCTACCGCTCCATGATGAGCGTGCAGAGCTCGCTCGTGATGTTTCCGATCTTCACGTACGGCACCGAGGCGCAGCGCAGGAAATATCTGCCGCGCCTTGCGAGCGGTGAATGGATCGGATGCTTCGGTCTCGACGGAACCGAATCACGGGTCCGATCCCGGGAGCATGGCATCGCGTGCGCACGCCGCGCCCGGGGGGTACCGCATGACGGGCAGCAAGATGTGGATCTCGAACTCGCCGATCGCGGACGTGTTCGTGGTCTGGGCCAAGACCGATGACGGCGTGATCCGCGGCTTCATCCTCGAGAAGGGCATGAAGGGCCTGTCGGCGCCCAAGATCGAAGGCAAGTTCAGCCTGCGCACTTCGGTCACCGGCGAGATCGTGATGGACGACGTGTTCGTGCCCGAGGCCAACCTGCTGCCCAACGTGCAGGGGCTCAAGGGCCCGTTCGGCTGCCTCAACTCGGCGCGCTACGGGATTGCATGGGGAGCGCTCGGCGCCGCGGAGTTCTGCTGGCATGCGGCGCGGCAGTACACGATGGACCGCAAGCAGTTCGGCCGGCCGCTCGCCGCGAACCAGCTCGTGCAGAAGAAGCTCGCCGACATGCAGACGGAGATCACGCTCGGTCTGCAGGGCTGCCTGCGCCTCGGGCGGCTCAAGGACGAAGGCAAGGCCGCGGCCGAGATCACGTCGATCATGAAGCGCAACTCGTGCGGCAAGGCGCTCGAGGTGGCACGCCTCGCCCGCGACATGCATGGCGGCAACGGCATCGTGGACGAGTTCCACGTCATTCGCCACATGCTGAACCTCGAGACGGTGAACACCTACGAGGGCACGCACGACATCCACGCCCTCATCCTCGGCCGCGCGCAGACCGGCATCGCCGCGTTCTCCTGAGCATGAAGCTGTACGACTACTTCCGCTCGTCCGCGGCGTATCGCGTGCGCATCGCGCTCGGTCTGAAGCGCCTGGCGCCGGAGCGGACGTTCGTGCACCTGCGCACCGGAATGCAACGCGCCGGGGACTACCTCGACGTGAACCCGCAGGGACTCGTTCCCGCGCTCGTGACCGACGACGGCGCGGTGCTCACGCAGTCCCTCGCGATCATCGAGTGGCTCGACGAGACGCATCCGGAGCCGCCGCTGCTGCCGCGCGATCCTGCGGGGAGGGCGCGCGTGCGGGCGATCGCGCTCGCGATCGCATGCGACATCCATCCGCTCAACAACCTGCGGGTGCTGCAGTACCTGACGGGCACCCTCGGGGTCTCGGAAGCGCAGAAGGACGGCTGGTACCGCTACTGGGTCGACACGGGGCTCGAAGCACTGGAGCGACAGCTCGCGCGCGATCCGGGCACGGGTCGCTACTGCCATGGTGATGATGCACCCACCTTGGCCGACATCTGTCTCGTGCCGCAGCTCGCCAATGCGCGCCGCTTTCACATCGACGTCGCACCCTATCGGACGTTGACCCGCATCGAAGCCGCGTGCCTGGAGCTGCCGGCGTTCGCGGCCGCGGCGCCGGCGCGCCAGCCCGACGCGGAGTGAGCGGCATGACGCATTCCGCCGGCGTGCCATGCGATCGGCGATGACGCCCCACGCCCTGACCGACGACGAAGTCGAGCGCGGCTACAACAACCGTGCCGCAGTTCCCGAGTATCCGGCATGGTTCGCCCGCTGGGACGAGCTCTCCGATGCCGCACGCGCCGCGCTTCGTCCGGAGCTCGACGTGCGCTACGGCCCCGGCGCGCAGGAGACGCTCGACATCTTTCGGGCCGGTGAGGCCCCGCGCGGCACGTTCGTCTTCATCCATGGCGGCTACTGGCGCTCGCTAGACAAGCGCGCGCACGCGTTCGTCGCGCCGCCGTTCGTGGCCGCGGGCTACGCCGCCGCCCTGCTCAATTACGATCTCTGCCCGGCGGTATCGATCGCGACCATCGTCGACGAATGCCGGCGCGCGCTGGTGTGGATCGTGAACGAAGGCGCCGCGCACGGTCTCGATACGCAGCACATCGTCGTCTCCGGGCACAGCGCCGGTGGTCATCTCGCCGCGATGCTGCACGCCACCGACTGGGCGGCGCTCGGACTGGCGCGCCATCCCATCGCGGGCGGGGTGTCGCTGTCCGGCGTGCACGATCTCGCGCCGATGGTGCAGTTCTCGTTCAACAGCGACTTTCGCCTCGATGTGGCGGAGGCGCGCCGGGTCTCGCCTATCCATTACGCGCCTACCACGCGCGCACCGTTCCTGGTTGCCGTCGGGGCGGACGAAACCCCGGAATTCCTGCGGCAGTCCGATCTCCTCTGGGACGCATGGCCCGCCAATCGCCCGCCGGGCCGGCGCGGTGTGTTCCGCGTGCCGCAGCGGCATCACTTCGACGTCGTCCTCGACTACGGCGATCCCGACAGCGAGCTGACCCGCAGCACGCTGGCGCTGTTTCGCGCCTAGGCGTTCCCGTTTGACAACTGACCGGCAGTCAGTTAAATTGCCCATGAAGTGACTCACGGTCAGTTAGGGGGTTTTGATGGTCATCCGGCAGCGCGCGATGCAGGCCGCCGACAAGCAGGAGCGGCACGACGCAATACTCGACGCGGCGGAGCGCCTGCTCGGCAGCGGCCCGGACCGTCTTGCCAGCATGTCCGAAGTCGCGGACGAGGCGGGGCTCGCCAAGGGCACGGTGTACCTCTACTTCGCCAGCAAGGAGGAGCTCTACCTCGCGGTGCACGAGCGCAACATCGATGCGTTCTTCCACGACCTCATCGCCCGCGTCGAAGCGGCCGCACCGCTCGCGATCGACGACGTGTTCGCCCTCACACGCCAGCACATGCTCGCGCCGCCACTCTTTCTTCCACTCGCCGCACGCTGCTTCGGGGCGATGGCGCACAACGTGCCAGCGGAGGCTGCGCGCGCCTTTCAGGAACGGATGGCGGTCCGGCTCGCGCGGGCGGGCGCGGGCCTCGAGCGTCACTTCCCGCAGCTGCGCACCGGCGACGGCCTGGTTCTGCTCCGGCACAGCTACGCGCTGATCATCGGGCTGTGGCAGATGTCTGCGGAGCACTGCCGTGCGGACGGAGCCGGCGTTCTCGCGTGCGCCGTGGTGCCGCAGCTTTCGTACGCCGCCGACCTCGAGCGCGCGTTGCGCGCGCTGTGGCGCGGCAGCGTCGATGGAGAGGGAGTCCGCACATGAACCCGGGACGTCTCATCCGCAAGGCCACGCTCGCAGTCGTGGTGCTTCTCGCCATGGCGGGCTGCAGCCGCCACGAATCGCTGCCCGATCCGGTCCGTCCGGTGCAGATGCAGCAGGTCGCGAGCGGTCCGGTGACGACCCTCGCCGTGTTCGCGGGCGAGGTGCGGCCGCGGCACGAGGCCGACCTGTCGTTTCGCATCGGCGGCAAGCTCGTCGCGCGGCCGGTGGACATGGGGGCGCGCGTGCGCAAAGGCCAGGTTCTCGCCCGCCTCGACCCCAGCGACGTCGCGTTGCAGGAGCAGGCTGCGATTGCCGCGATGAGCGCTGCCGAGACGGAGCAGCGGTTCGCGCAGGCCGAGTACGAGCGCTACCAGAATCTCTTTCAGCAGAAGTTCGTCAGCGCGAGCGCGCTCGACCAGAAGCGCAATACGCTGGACACCGCGCGCGCGAAGCTCACGCAGGCGCGGGCGCAGCGCGACGTCGTGCGCAACCAGGCTGCGTACGCGACCCTCGTGGCCGATGCCGATGGCGTGGTGACTGCGGTGGCTGCCGAGCCGGGACAGGTCATCGTCGCAGGCCAGGCGGTCGTGCGCGTCGCGCGCGAGGACGAGCGAGAGGTGGCGATCGCGGTGCCCGAGCAGCGCATCGGCGAGCTTACGGATGCGGCCGGGTTGTTCGTGGTGCTGCTGTCCAACCGCGATCGTCCGTACGCCGCGAAGGTGCGCGAGATCGCGCCCGCAGTCGATCCGGTGACGCGCACCTTTGCCGTGCGCGTCAGCGTCCCCGATGCCGACGCCGCACTCCAGATGGGCCGCACCGTGAACGTGGGCGTGCAGGGCCGCGCGCGGGCCGACGGCGCGCTTCTTCCGCTCACCGCGCTCTACCGCGACGGCGAGCGTCCTGCAGTGTGGATCTACGATCCCGCGGCCCAGACCGTGCACCTGCAGCCGGCGCAGGTCGTGCAGTACCGGGAGGACGGCGTGCTCATCGGCGACGGTGTCACGAGCGGGCAATGGGTGGTCACCGCGGGCGTGCACAAGCTCCAGCCGGGGCAGAAGGTCCGTCCGTACGAAGCCGACGCGGCAGCGAGCAGCGACACGGCAGGGACAATGGGCGTTGCCCGTCCGGCCCGTCGGGGCTGACGCGATGGAGCCACCCGTGGAGCGCCGCACGCGCTTCAATCTGTCCGAGTGGGCACTCGAGCACCGCTCGCTGGTCCTGTATTTCATGATCGTGCTCGCGATCGCGGGCTTCGTATCGTACGAGCGACTCGGCCAGTCCGAGGACCCGCCGTTCACCTTCAAGGTGATGGTGGTCCGGACCAACTGGCCCGGCGCGTCCGCGCGCGAGGTCGAGCAGCAGGTCACCGATCGCATCGAGCGCAAGCTGCAGGAAGTGGCCGGCGCCGACTGGGTGCGCAGCTACTCGAAGCCGGGCGAGTCGCTGGTCTTCCTTGCACTCAAGGATTCCACTCCCGCGGCGGAGGTGCCGGAGCAGTTCTACCAGGCGCGCAAGAAGATCGGCGACATGCGCAACACGCTGCCGACGGGCGTGCAGGGGCCGTTCTTCAACGACGAGTTCGGCGATACGTACACCAACATCTATGCGATCACCGGCGACGGCTTCGACTATCGGGCGCTGAAGGACTTCGCCGACGAGATCCGCGCCGAGCTGCTGCGCGTGCCCGGCGTCGCCAAGGTCGACTTCATCGGCGAGCAGGAAGAGAAGGTCTACGTCGAGATCTCGAACACGCGCCTGGCCACCCTCGGCATCGAGCCGGCGCAGCTCATGCAGGTCCTTGCCACGCAGAACGCCGTCGCGAGCGCCGGCGTGTTCGACACGGCCACGGACCGCATCTTCCTGCGCCCGACCGGCGCCTTCACGTCGCTGGACGCGATTCGCGATCTGACGATCCGCGCCAACAACCGCGTGTTCCGCCTCGGTGACATCGCTACGGTCAGCCGGGGCTACGTCGATCCGCCCCAGCAGAAGATGCGCTGGCACGCGCAGGACGCGCTCGGCCTGGGCGTGACGATGGCGAAGGGAGGCGACGTGATCGACCTCGGTCGCGCGCTCGACGCACGCATGGCCACCATCGGCCAGGCGCTTCCGGTCGGGATCGAGATCCATTCGGTCGCGAGCATGCCGCGCGCCGTGCAGCGCTCGGTGAACGAGTTCGTGCGCTCGCTCGCCGAGGCGGTGCTTATCGTGCTCGCGGTGTCCCTGCTCAGCCTCGGGCTGCGCACGGGACTCGTGGTCGCCATCTCCATTCCGCTCGTGCTCGCGATCACCTTCTTCTGCATGGGGCTCTTCGACATCGGCCTGCACAAGATCTCGCTCGGCGCACTGATCCTCTCGCTCGGCCTGCTCGTCGACGACGCGATCATTGCGGTGGAGATGATGGCCATCAAGCTGGAGCAGGGCTTCGACCGCTTTCGCGCTGCGAGCTTCGCCTTCACCAGCACCGCGTTCCCGATGCTCACCGGCACGCTCGTCACGGTCGCCGGCTTCCTGCCGATCGCCACGGCACGCAGCAGCACCGGCGAATACACGCGCTCGATCTTCCAGGTGTCCGCCATTGCACTCATCGCGTCCTGGGTCGTGGCGGTCGTCGTGATTCCGTATCTCGGGTACTACCTGCTTCCCGCGCACGGACACGCCGGCCCGCCGCAATGGCGTCGCT
Source organism: uncultured beta proteobacterium (assembly GCA_963734575.1). Lineage (GTDB taxonomy): Bacteria > Pseudomonadota > Gammaproteobacteria > Burkholderiales > Casimicrobiaceae > CAIWHR01. The sequence goes on from CAVTHT010000004.1 coordinate 85,760, forward strand.
GGCTCGACCGGCTGCTGCGCCGATCGCCTTCGCCCGTGTCCGCTGCCGCGCAAGCGGCGCCGGCGGATCCGGATGCGGTCTATGCCACGCCTTTCTATGTGCGCTTGCGGCGCTTGATGGCGTGGACCGTGGACCATCGCAAGTTCGTGTTGCTGTCGACGCTTGGCCTCTTCGCCCTTTCCATCGCCGCGTTCCGGTTCGTGCCGCAGCAATTCTTTCCCGCGTCCTCGCGACCCGAGCTTCTCGTCGACCTTCGCCTGTCGGAAGGCAGCTCGTTCGCGGCGACGCTCGCGCAGGCGAACCGCATGGAAGGCATCCTTGCCGGGGAACGCGGGATCGAGAGCTACGTCGCCTACGTGGGCAGCGGCAGCCCGCGCTTCTACCTCCCGCTCGACCAGCAGCTGCAGCAGGCGAGCTTCGCCCAGTTCGTGGTGGTGACCGCCAGCAATGCCGAGCGCGAGCGTGTCCGGACCCGCCTGCTGCAACTCTTCGAGCAGGACTTCCCGGCGCTGCGCGGCCGGGTCTCCCGCCTCGAGAACGGACCGCCGGTCGGGTTCCCGGTGCAGTTCAGGGTCTCGGGCGAGGACATCGGCCGCGTGCGCGCGATCGCAGAGGAGGTTGCGTCGATCATGCGTGGTGACCGCGCGACGCAGGACGTGCAATTCGACTGGAACGAGCCGACCAAGGCGGTGCGGCTGGTCATCGATCAGGAGAAGGCGCGCCTCCTCGGCTTCTCGTCGCAGGACATCGCCGCCTATCTCAACAACGCCGTGTCGGGGACGACGGTGACGCACTACCGCGAAGGCGACCGGCAGATCGAGGTCGTGGTCCGCGGCACGCCGGACGAGCGCGCGCGCCTGTCGCTGCTGCAGGACGTGGCGATTCCCTCGCGCAACGGCAAGGCGGTGCCGATCACCCAGCTCGCGGAGATCCGCTACGAGCTCGAGGAAGGGATCGTCTGGCGCCGCGACCGCCTGCCGACGGTCACCGTGCGCTCCGATCTCAAGGGCGACGCCCAGGGGCCGGACGTCACGCGCCGCCTCGATCCGCAACTCGACGCCGTCCGCGCGCGGCTCCCGCTCGGCTATCGCATCGAAGTCGGCGGTGCGGTCGAGGATTCCGCGCGGGGCCAGCGCTCGATCGTCGCCGGCGTGCCCCTGTTGCTGGTGGTCGTTCTGACGCTGCTGATGCTGCAGCTGCGCAGCTTCTCCCGCGTCGCCATGGTGCTGCTGACGGCGCCGCTTGGCCTGATCGGGGTGACGGCCGCGCTGCTCGCGTTCGGGAAGCCGTTCGGCTTCGTCGCCATGCTGGGATCGATCGCGCTGTCGGGCATCATCATGCGCAACGCAGTCATCCTGGTGGACCAGATCGACCGCGATGTCGCCGCCGGCGCATCGCGGCGCGACGGCGATCGTCGGCGCGACCGTGCGCCGTTTCCGGCCGATCGTGCTCACGGCGGCCGCGGCGGTGCTCGCGCTGATTCCGCTGGTGCGCAGCGACTTCTTCGGGCCGATGGCGGTCGCGATGATGGGCGGCATCGTCTTCGCCACGGTGCTGACCCTGGGTTTCCTGCCGGCGCTGTACGCCGCATGGTTCCGGGCGGAGCGCGGTGCTGCGCCGGCTCCGTTGCCGGCGCTGGCTTCGAGCGTCGCCCAGACGGCCGCACGTTGAGCGCGGGCGCCATGTTGCAATGCACGCCGCGGTAGAATAGCGGCCTGCATCGCGCCAACCATGACTGCCACCATCACTCCCACTCCCGAGATCATCGCCGAGCTCAAGGCCGGCCGCATGGTGGTCCTGATCGACGAGGAACATCGGGAGAACGAAGGCGACCTCGTGCTCGCCGCCGATTTCGTCACGCCGGAAGCGATCAACTTCATGGCGCGATTCGGTCGCGGCCTCATCTGCCTCACGCTCACCGAGGAGCGCTGCCGGCAGCTCAACCTGCCGTTGATGGTCTCCGCCAACCGCTCCGTGCACGGCACCAATTTCACCGTGTCGATCGAGGCCGCCGAAGGCGTCACGACGGGCATCTCCGCGGCGGACCGCGCCCGCACGGTGCAGGCCGCCGTCGCGGCGCGTGCGTGTCCGGAGGACATCGTCCAGCCGGGCCACATCTTCCCGCTCATGGCGCAGGCGGGCGGCGTGCTGTCGCGCGCCGGCCACACGGAAGCCGGTTGCGATCTGGCGGGCCTCGCGGGCCTCACGCCCGCGGCCGTGATCTGCGAGATCCTGCGCGAGGACGGCACGATGGCGCGGCTGCCCGACCTCGTGACCTTCGCCGCCACGCATGGCCTCAGGATCGGCGCGATCGCCGATCTCATCCACTATCGCGCGCGCACCGAACGCCTGGTGGAGCGCATCGCCGAGCGCCCGCTGACGACACCGCACGGCAGCTTCCGTCTCGTGGTGTATCGCGACAAGCTGTCCGACGCGACGCATCTCGCGCTCGTGCGCGGACCGATCAGCCCCGACGTCGAGACGCTGGTGCGCGTGCACGAGCCGCTGTCGGTGATGGACCTGCTCGATGCGCAGAGCGAGACGCACGCGTGGAGCCTGCCCACGGCGCTGGCGAGCATCGTCGAGGCCGGTCGTGGCGTGGTGGTCCTGCTGCACCGTCCCGAGAGCGCGCAGGAGCTCAGGCGCCGCGCGCTCGGCAACGAGCCGCCGATCAATGCGCGCGTGGACCTGCGCAACTACGGCATCGGCGCGCAGATCCTGCGCGATCTCAACGTCGGCAAGATGCAGCTCATGGCACGGCCGCGCAAGATGCCCAGCATGGCGGGCTTCGATCTCGAGGTGACCGGTTTCATCGAGCAGCCCGCGCTCGCCAAGTCGTCCTGACCGGCTCGCCGGTTCCGTCGCACGCCACCCATGCCGATCCGTCGCATCGCCCCCAGCCTGCGCGGCGCCGAGCGCCGCGTCGCCATCGTGCTGTCGCGCTTCAACCCCGCCATCGGCGATCCGCTGCTGACTGGCGCGCTGCGTGCCCTCGCCGAGGCGAAGGTCGACGACAACGACGTCCTGGTCGTGACCGTGCCCGGCGCGCTGGAGATCCCGCTGGTGCTGCAACGCCTGGCGCAATCGGGCGACTTCGACGGCCTGGTGGCACTCGGCGCCGTCGTACGCGGCGAGACGTACCATTTCGAGATCGTTGCCAACGAGTCGGCATCGGGTCTGGCCGGGGTCGCGCTCGAGTTCGGCATTCCGATCGGCAACGGGATTCTCACGACCGACACCGAAGCGCAGGCGCTGGAGCGCGCGGAGACCAAGGGCTACGAGGCAGCGCAGGCGGCGCTCGAGCTCGCGTGCCTGCTGGACGCGATCGATGAGGAGTAGTCCGCGCCGCCGCGCGCGCGAGTTCGTGCTGCAGGGCCTCTACCAGCAACAGCTGTCCGGCAACGCCGCCGATGCCATTCGTGCGCAGCTCGTCGAGACGACCGGCTTCGCGCGGTCCGACACCGCGTACTTCGCCGAGCTATGGGCCGGCATCGGCAGCGACTACGACGCCCTCATGCAGCGCCTCGTGCCGCATCTCGACCGCCCGGTGCACGAGCTCTCGCCGGTCGAGCGCTCGATCCTCGCGATCGGCAGCTGGGAGCTTGTGCACCGCCTCGACATTCCCTATCGCGTCGTGATCAACGAAGCGGTGGAGCTCGCCAAGTCGTACGGCGGGACCGACGGGCACAAGTTCATCAACGGCGTACTCGACAAGTTGTCGGCCACCGTGCGCGCGGACGAGATCAGCGCGCAGGCCAACGAACGGCGGCAGCGGCGTTCCTGAGCGCCCCGCGCGTTCGCGTCGTCCCCTTCGCATCACTCCGCCCGCGCCATTCGCGGCGCCGCTCGTAAGCCGTCGCTTGCGCGCTGCGTTCAATTCCGCCATTGTTCGCGCGCAATCGTGCAGCCGCTGCGGTCCGCGGATCGTGCGCACCCGATGTGTGAGCGATCCGTAAGTCATCGGCCACCAGAATTGCGGCCGCAGCCCGCGGTGCACGCACCGTTGCGGCGAAAGCGTTGCCGCGGCAACGGTTAATCGAGAAATTGCACATGCCGGTTTTCACCAGGGGGAACGAATGAGAATCCAGTCGACGTTGACGCTGTTGTCCATCGCCATGCTCGCTGCCGGCTGCGCCAGCGATCCGACCGCGATGAAGATGGGCTCGCAGGATGCGAAGACCGTGGCCACCGGCTCGGCCGGGGGCGCCGCGAGCACCGATGCGAACTCGCAGCTCGAGCGCTGCGACCGCCCGTACGGCACGATCGCGCTCGTCGAGGACCAGCAGGCCGACTGGTACTACAGGCTGACGCGGGAATACCAGCTCACGTCGACGATCCCCGTGTTGCGCCTGCTGGTGCAGCAATCCAACTGCTTCGTGGTGGTCGAGCGGGGCCGTGCGATGGCGAACATGCAGCAGGAGCGTGCGCTGCAGCAGTCCGGCGAGCTGCGCAGCAACAGCGATTTCGGCAAGGGCCAGATCGTCGCGGCCGACTATGCGATGACGCCGACCATCACCTTCAGCGCGAAGAATGCGTCGGGTGTGGGCGGCGCGCTGGGCGGTCTCGGCCGCGGCCTGGGCGTGGTGGGTGCGCTCGCCGGCGGGCTGTCGTCGAACGAGGCCTCCACGATGCTGCTCCTGACCGACAACCGATCGGGCGTGCAGGTCGGTGCCGCCGAAGGCAGCGCCTCGAAGATGGACTTCAACATCAGTGCGGCGGTGTTCGGCAGCTCCGCGGGTGGCGGCCTGGGTGCGTACACGAACACGCCGCAAGGCAAGGTGATCGTGGCGGCCTTCACCGATTCGTACAACCAGCTGGTGCGCGCCGTGCGCAACTACAAGCCGCAGTCGATGGGCGGCGGGCAGGGCCTCGGTACCGGCGGACGCCTGACGGTGGACGGCGCGCAACGCGCGCCCGTTCCGGTGACGTCCGCGCCCACGCCGACGTCGACCGCCGGCGCCGCGACGATGTCCGTGGCGGATGCGCAACGCAAGCTTGCTTCGCTCGGCTACAACCCGGGTCCGGCGGATGGTGCCGCGGGCGGCCGCACGGCCACTGCGCTGCGCGCGTTCCAGAAGGACCGCAAGCTCCCGATCACCGGGAAGCTCGATGCCGCGACGACGGCCGAGCTGATGAAGTAAGCTGCGGCGAGCACGCACCGCATGAAGGAACGGGGCCCGCGACGGCCCCGTTTCGTTTTCGACGTCATGAACGAATTCGAGCTGATCGAGCGCTTCTTCACCCGTCCCCCTCGAGGCGCGGGCGTGCGCCTCGCCGTCGGCGACGACGCCGCCCTGCTGGCACCCACGCCGGGCTGTGATCTGGTGGCCGCGGTCGACATGCTCGTCTCCGGACGGCATTTCCTGCCCGATACCGATCCCGAAGGTCTCGGCCACAAGGTGCTCGCCGTGAACCTGTCCGACATGGCCGCGATGGGGGCGCAACCGCGCTGGGCGCTGCTCGCGGGCGCGCTGCCGACGGCGGACGCCGCGTGGCTCGCCGCGTTCGCCCGCGGCTTCCATGCGCTCGCGGACGAGTACGCGGTGGATCTCGTCGGCGGCGATACCACCGCAGGACCGCTCAACCTCTGCGTCACCATCCTCGGCGAGGTTCCGCGCGGTGCGGCCCTGCTGCGCAGCGGGGCGCATGCGGGCGACGATATCTACGTCTCGGGCCCGCTGGGCGACGCCGCGCTCGCGCTCGCCGCGCTGCAGGGCCGCGTCAAGCTGGACGACGACGCGTACGAGGCCGCGCGGCGGCGGCTCGAGCGGCCGCAGCCTCGGGTCGCGCTGGGCATCGCCTTGCGGGGCATCGCAAGCGCCGCGCTCGACGTGTCCGACGGCCTCACCGGAGACCTCGGGCACATCCTCGAACGCTCCGGCGTCGGTGCGCGCGTCGAGATCGCGGCCATGCCGCGCAGCGCCGCGCTAGCAGCGAAGCTCGCGGGACCGGAGCGCGACCTCGCACTCGCCTGTCTGCTCGCCGGTGGCGACGACTACGAGCTCTGCTTCACCGCTCCCGTCGCGCACCGCGACGCCGTCGCGCGCCTAGCGGCGACGCATCGTCCCGCGCCCGTGCGCATCGGCAGCATCACCGCCGGACGCGAGCTCGTCGTGGTGGACGAGGCGGGCGAGCGCTTGCCTCGCGTGCCGCGTGCCTTCGACCATTTCGGTTCTGCACGATGAAGGGCGCACCGCCCCCGGCACGCTTTCTCCTGCAGCATCCCGGCCACTTCTACGCGCTCGGCTTCGGCACCGGACTCGCGCCGGCCGCGCCGGGTACGTTCGGGACGCTGGTCGCGCTGCCGATCGCCTTCGTGCTGTGGCGCCACGTGGGTGATGCCGCATTCGTTTCGGCGATCGTGGTGCTGGCACTGATCGGCGCGTGGGCCGCCGGCGTCACGGGCGCGCATCTGGGCGTGCCCGATCATGGGGCCATCGTGTGCGACGAGTTCGTCGCGTTCCTGCTGGTCCTGTTCTTCACCGGGCCCGACTGGACCGGAATCATTGCGGGGTTCCTGCTGTTCCGATTGTTCGACATCGTGAAGCCGCCTCCCATCCGGCAGCTCGACGCGCGCTGGAAGAACGGCTGGGGCGTGATGGCGGACGACCTTCTCGCCGCCGCGTATACACTGCTCGCCCTGGCACTCCTGCGCTGGTGGATCGCATGAACGAGATCGCTGCAGCCGATCCGCCGGTCATCGCGGGCGTCAGCGCACGGCGCATCGAGGAGGCCGGTCTCAACGCGCTGCAGACGCAGCGGCAGCTCTTCTACGACGGCTGGGTGTTGCGCGTATCACCCGGCAACGCGAAGCGCGCGCGCAGCGTGAGCGCCCATTTCGAGTCGTACCTGCCGGTGGTGGAGAAGATCGCGTACTGCGAGTCTGTGTACGAGCGGTGCGGGCTCCCCGCGCTGTTTCGCATCACGCCATTTTCGCGGCCCCACGATCTCGAGGCTGCGTTGCTCCAGCGGGGCTACGTTGCGTTCGACAGCACGCTCGTGCAGACCACCCGGCTCGAGGCTCCGCTGAACGACTCGAGCGTTGCGGAGGACGCGATGGTGCGCAGCGTCGATGCCGCGGCCTTCGCCGAAGCCGCCGGCGTGTTGCGCGGCTCGACCCCGACGCAGCGCGCCGCGCATATGGAGCGCCTCGCGAATTCGCCGCTGCACTCGCAGTACGTGACGGTGCATGCGGGCGGCGAGGTCGTCGGCACGGCGCAGGTCGCGCTCGAGGGCAGCGTGGCCGGCATCTTCGACGTGATCACGGCGCACGAAGCTCAGGGTCGGGGGATCGCGTCGCTCGCCGTGGCCCATCTTCTCGCGTGGGGCTGGCAGCACGGGGCAGCCATCGCGTACCTGCAGGTCACGGCGACCAATGCGCCGGCGCTCGCGGTGTACCGCAAGTTCGGTTTCCGGACGCTCTACACCTACCACTACTGCGCGCGGCCCCATGAGCTCGAATGAACCGGCATGCCCGGAAGACACCGAGCTGCACGAGTGCGCGCGCCGGCTCGGGGCGTCCCTGCTGGACCTCGGGCTCGTCGCGTGCACGGCGGAGTCGTGCACGGGCGGGATGGTCGCCGCCGCGATCACCGCCGTCGCCGGCAGCTCGGGCTGGTTCGACCGCGGTTTCGTCACGTACTCCAACGAAGCGAAGCAGGAGCTGCTCGGCGTGAGCGCGGCAACGCTCGAGCGTTACGGCGCCGTGAGCGAGGAGACCGCGACGGAGATGGCGGCGGGGGCGCTCTGCACAGCCGCGCCGACCTCACGGTGGCAGTGACCGGGATCGCGGGGCCCGAGGGCGACTCGGCGGCGAAGCCGGTCGGCACCGTCTGTTTCGCCTGGCTGCGGCGCGGACGCGCCGGCTCGCGTCGCGACCCATCACTTCGGCGGCGGACCGGCGGCGGTGCGTCGCGCGAGCGTCCTCGTCGCCCTCGATGGCCTGGAGTCCGAGGCGCGGCCGGGCTAAGTGAACGCCTGGACGGCCTTCGCGTGCGAGGGTGCAACATGGTGGCTCGTCCGGAGGCTTCGTCCGTTCGACCCATTGCATCGAACGATCGTTCTATGCAATAATTTGCCCATGACGCCTCGCGCGGCGGGGCCCGAAGCACCCGAAACGCAGTCCTTCCCCTCAGGAATTCCATGGACGACAACAAAGGCAAGGCGCTCGCCGCCGCGCTGGCGCAGATCGAAAAGCAATTCGGCAAAGGGTCGATCATGCGCATGGGCGAGTCCCAGGTGCAGAACGACCTCCAGGTGGTCTCGACCGGCTCGCTCGGCCTCGACATCGCACTCGGCGTGGGTGGACTGCCGCGCGGGCGGGTGGTGGAGATCTACGGACCGGAGTCCTCGGGCAAGACGACGCTGTGCCTGCAGGTGGTCGCGCAGGTGCAGAAGGCCGGAGGCATGGCCGCCTACATCGATGCCGAGAATGCGCTCGATCCGGTCTATGCCGGCAAGCTGGGTGTCAATGTCGGCGATCTCCTGATCTCGCAACCGGACACCGGCGAGCAGGCGCTCGAAATTGCCGACATGCTCGTGCGCTCCGGCGGCGTCGACATCATCGTGATCGACTCCGTCGCGGCGCTCGTGCCGAAGGCCGAGATCGAAGGCGAGATGGGCGATCAGCTTCCGGGCCTGCAGGCCCGGCTCATGTCGCAGGCCCTGCGCAAGCTCACGGCCAACATCAAGCGCGCGAACACGCTCGTCATCTTCATCAATCAGATCCGGATGAAGATCGGCGTCATGTTCGGCAACCCGGAAACGACCACCGGCGGCAATGCGCTCAAGTTCTACGCGTCCGTTCGCCTCGATATCCGCCGCATCGGCGCGATCAAGAAGGGCGAGGAGGTGATCGGCAACGAGACGCGCGTCAAGGTGGTCAAGAACAAGGTCGCGCCGCCGTTCCGCGAGGCGCTGTTCGACATCCTGTACGGCGAGGGCATCTCGCGCGAAGGCGAGATCCTCGAGCTCGGCGTGGCGCACGACATCGTCGACAAGTCGGGCGCGTGGTACGCGTACGGCGGCGACAAGATCGGCCAGGGCAAGGACAACGCCCGCGAGTTCCTGCGCGAGCACCCGGAAACCGCGCAGGAGATCGAGGCACGCATCCGCGAGGCCGTGGGCGTGCCCACGCCAGGTGCGCTGCGCGCGCGCGGCGAGCCGGCCGAGGCCTGACCGCACCGTGCTGCCGGCACGGCGCCGTTCCGGCGGCCGTTCCACCGGCGATCCGCCGCGCCGGCCCGCGCGATCCCTGAAGGCGCAGGCGATCGCCTGTCTCGCTCGCCGCGACTACTCGCGCGCGGAGCTGCGCGAGCGGCTGCTCTCGCGCTGCGATCCCGACGCCCGGGATGCGGCAGCGGCGGAAGTCGACGCGCTCCTCGACGAGCTCGTTGCACTGGGTTACCTCTCCGAGCCGCGCTACGCGCACGCGGTCGTCATGCGCAAGGCCGGCAGCTACAGCCGGCGCGCCATCGCCGAATCCCTCAAGGCGCAAGGGCTGCCCGCGGACGTCGTGACGGAGGCGCTGGAGCATGCGCCGAACGACGACACGGAAGCCATGATCGCCCTCTGGCGGCGGCGGTTCGGCCACCCGCCGCCGACGAGCGCGACAAGGCGCGGCAGGTGCGTTTCCTGCAAAGCCGCGGCTTCGCGCTGTCGGCCATTCTTCGCTTCCTGCGCGATCCGCCGGACGCCTGACGCGGTGTCCGGCGCGCGTGGCGGCGCGCCGGAGTGACTGCAGTGCCCGGCGCACGCGAACGTGTGTCCGTGCCGTTTGGCCCCAGGCGCATTGCCGCGTAAAATCAAAAGCTTTGCCGAGCCCGGACCCACCCGGCCGCCGGCCACCCAAGCATCGGATCGCGCACCATGAAAGCCTCGGAAATCCGCAGCACGTTCCTGCAGTACTTCGCCGACCGCGCGCACACGGTCGTGCCGTCGTCGTCGCTCGTCCCGGCGAACGATCCGACGCTGCTGTTCGTGAATTCCGGCATGGTGCAGTTCAAGGACGTCTTCCTCGGCGTCGAGAAGCGTCCGTACACCCGCGCCACGTCCTCGCAGCGCAGCGTCCGCGCGGGCGGCAAGCACAACGATCTCGAGAACGTCGGCTACACCGCCAGGCACCACACGTTCTTCGAGATGCTCGGCAACTTCAGCTTCGGCGACTACTTCAAGCGCGACGCCATCCGCTACGCGTGGGAGCTGCTCACGAAGGTGTACGGCCTGCCGCCGGAGAAGCTGTGGACGACCGTCTACATCGAGGACGACGAGGCGTACGACATCTGGACCGGGGACATCGGCGTGCCCGCGGAGCGCTGCATCCGCATCGGCGACAACAAGGGCGCGAAATACGCCAGCGACAATTTCTGGCAGATGGCCGACACCGGCCCGTGCGGACCCTGCTCGGAAGTCTTCTACGATCATGGGCCCTCGGTACAGGGCGGACCGCCGGGATCGCCCGACGCCGACGGCGATCGCTACATCGAGATCTGGAATCTCGTCTTCATGCAATTCAACCGGGACGACAAGGGCGTGATGCATCCGCTCCCGAAGCCCTCGGTCGACACCGGCATGGGGCTCGAGCGCCTGGCCGCGGTGCTGCAGGGCGTGCATTCGAACTACGAGATCGATCTCTTCCAGGACCTGATCCGCGCCGCGGCGCGCGAAACGCACGCGAAGGAAGTCGCCAATCCGAGCCTGCGCGTGATCGCGGATCACATCCGCGCCTGCGCGTTCCTGGTCGTGGACGGCGTCATTCCGGGCAACGAAGGCCGTGGCTACGTGCTGCGGCGGATCATTCGCCGCGCGATCCGGCACGGCTACCAGCTCGGGCAGAAGCAACCGTTCTTCCATCGCCTCGTGGACGATCTCGACCGCGTGATGGGCGAAGCCTATCCGGAGCTCCGCCGGGACAGGGCGCGCGTCGCGCAGGTACTCGAGGCCGAGGAGGAGCGCTTCGGCGAGACCCTCGAGAACGGCATGCGCATGCTCGACCAGGCGCTCGCGTCGGGACCGAAGACACTCGATGGCGCGACCGCGTTCACGCTGTACGACACGTTCGGCTTTCCGCTCGATCTCACCGCCGACATCTGCCGCGAGCGCCATGTCACGGTCGACCAGGCCGGGTTCGATCGCGCCATGGAAGCGCAGCGGCAGCGGGCGCGTGCCGCGAGCCAGTTCAAGATGGGCGCGCAGCTCGAATACGCCGGGCAGAAGACACAGTTCCGCGGCTACGACACGCTGTCGTCCGAGGCCCGTGTCACCGCGCTGTACAAGGATGGGTCGGCGGTCGAATCGCTCGTCACCGGCGAGCGCGGCGTCGTGGTGCTCGACCAGACGCCGTTCTACGCCGAGTCGGGCGGACAGGTCGGCGACCGCGGCGAGCTCACCCGGTCCGGCGTGTGCCTGACGCTCTTCAAGGTCGAGGACACGCAGAAGGTTCAGGCCGACGTGTTCGGCCATCATGGCGAGCTCGTCAATGGCGAGCTCAAGGTGGGCGACGTCGTGGCGGCGCAGGTCGATCACGCCGCGCGGGCGCGCACCATGCGCAACCACTCCGCCACGCATCTGATGCACAAGGCCCTGCGCGAAGTGCTGGGGGACCACGTGCAGCAGAAGGGATCGCTCGTCGATGCCGACAAGACGCGCTTCGACTTCGCGCACAACGCGCCGCTCACCGACGACGAGATCCGGCGCGTGGAGGCCATCGTCAATCGCGAGATCGTCCAGAACGAAGCCACCGATGCGCGCACGATGGCCTACGACGACGCGATCAAGCATGGCGCGATGGCGCTCTTCGGCGAGAAGTACGGCGACGAGGTGCGCGTGCTGTCGATCGGCACGTCGCGCGAGCTTTGCGGCGGCACGCACGTGAGCCGCACGGGCGATATCGGCTTCTTCAAGATCATCGCGGAGAGCGGCGTCGCGGCTGGCATCCGCCGCGTGGAGGCGGTCACCGGCGACAACGCGCTTGCCTGGGTGCAGGCCCAGGAAGCGAAGATCACTGCCGCGGCCGCCGCGCTCAAGGCGCCCGCGGCCGAGATCGAGACGCGCATCGCGCAGCTGCTCGAGAGCGCGAAAGCCACGGAGCGCGAACTCGCGCGCCTGAAGGCCAAGGTCGCGGCATCGCAGGGCGACGATCTCGCTGCGTCCGCCACCGACGTCAAGGGCGTGAAGGTGCTCGCCGCGGCGATGGATGGCGCCGACGTGAAGGCGATGCGTGAGACGCTCGACAAGCTCAAGGACAAGCTGCAGCGCGCGGCCATCGTGCTCGGCGCCGTGAACGACGGCAAGGTCACGCTGATCGCCGGCGTGACAGCGGACCTCACCGGGAAGGTGAAAGCCGGCGACCTCGTGAACCACGTCGCGCGCCAGGTGGGCGGCAAGGGCGGCGGACGGCCGGACATGGCCCAGGCGGGCGGCACCGATCCCTCGCAACTGCCGGCCGCGCTCGCGAGCGTCAGTGCGTGGGTAGGTGAACGCCTGTAGCGCCGCGCACCCGTGATGCGCTGTTGAAACCGTTGCAAGCCGTGGCCGGGATCGCAAGGAAACGGGCGGCGCCTGGCGGAGCTGCTGCGCCCATGCGTGGAGGGGCGTCGGTGCTCGCGAGGCGCTGGCTTCGGCAGGCGCCGCGGGCCGTTGTGGGCGACAAGTGCCCCTTGCGGTCAGGCGCACCTGAGGTAACCGCGCCAAGGCAATGATCCGTAACGATCTTTGAGATGGCACGGCGCTTGCGCGAGGCAGGCGCCATGAACCGACCCGCCGGATCCCGCCGTCCCTTCCGGATCCTGCTGCCCTACGTGGCACTCTGGACGGCGCTCGCTGCGCTGCTGGCGGCGTTTGCCGCCTACGAGATCTCCAGGAGCCGCGACCACGCCCTCGAGACCGCCCGCGCGGAACTCGAGAGCCTCGCGCGCCTGTCGAGCGGCCACGTACGCCAGACCCTGCGCACCGGCGAGCGTGTGCTCGGTGCGCTCGCGCGGGCCCACGAACGGCGGCAGGGGGAGGCATCGCTCCGGGATCTGCTGCCGACGATGCGCGACGACGCCGACGAGCGCATCTCGCTCTTCGACCGCGATGGCAAGTTCGTCGCGAGCAGCGGACCAGCCAATGGTCCGCAGCCGGGCTTCAGCATCGCCGACCGGCCGTATTTCATCGCCGCCCGCGAGGCACCGGGCCATGCGACGCGCATCGCCGATCGCGTCATCGGCCGGGTCAGCGGACGCGTGATCATCCCTGTGGTGCGTTCGCTGCGCGCTGCCGACGGCAGCTTCGATGGCATGCTGATGTCGGCGGTCGATCCGAGCCGACTCGTGGCGACGTATGGCAGCATGCGCTTCGGTGGCAATGCCACGGTCGAGCTCGTGCGCCACGACGGCGTCGTCTATGCGCGCAATGGCGCGACCGCATGGAGTACCGCCAGGCCCGCGGGAACGGCCGGCGAAATCGCGCACGCATGGGTGCCGGCCATGCTCCTGCGCGGCGACGGACAGCGGATGTTCCGCCGCATGAGCATCGACGGCACGCCGATGCTCGTGGCCATCGACCCCATTCCCGGCACGCCGCTCCTTGCGATCGCGTCGCTCGCCGAAAGCGATGCCCTGGAGGGCCATGCGCGTTACGCAGGCAATCTGCTCGGGCTCGCCCTCATCGCGCTCGCCGCGCTGACCGTGCCGTTCCTCCTCGTGAGCCGGCGGGCGTTGCACGACCTGCGCCACCGGCGCGACCTCGAGCGGCGCTACGTGCAGGAGCACCGCCGCGCGCGCAGCGATCCCCTCACCGGGGTGGCCAATCGCGTCGCCTTCGACGCCCAGCTCGAGCGCTGCAACCGCGTGCTGGGTGAGGAGGGGCTCCCCTTCGTGCTGGCGTTCATCGACATCGACCGCTTCAAGGCGCTGAACGACTCGCGCGGTCACGTCGCCGGCGACAACGCGCTGCGGCGCGTCGCGCGCACGCTCTCGTCCTCGGTGCGCTCGACCGATCTCGTGGCCCGCCTCGGCGGGGACGAATTCGCCGTGCTCATGCCCGGCGCCACTGCGCAGGGCGCGCCGCGCGTGTGCGGCAAGCTCCACGCGGCGCTGCTCGCGGCCGCCGCCAGCGCGGATCTCGGCATCGGCTTCAGCATCGGCGTGGTGGCCTTCGAGCAGGCGCCCGCGGAGGCACGCGTCATCACCGCGCTCGCCGATCGTCTCATGTACGACGTAAAATCCGCGGGCGGCGAGGGCGTGCGCTATGGCGTCTACCGCAGCGACGGGTTGCACCTGGAAGAAGAGCTCAACGCCTGAAGAAGGAAGTCGATGCTGCGCGCCGACGTCACGCTGGAATCGCTGAACGCGCGCCGCACCGGCTGCCTGCCGGATCTGTTCGGGTTTCACGTGATGGCGCTCGAGGATGGGCTGCTGGTCGCCGAGATGGCGATCCGCCCGGAGTTCCTCGCGCCCAACGGCTTCCTGCATGCGGCGTCGGTCGTGGCGCTCGCCGACACCGCCTGCGGCTTCGGCTGCATCGCGCACCTGCCGCAGGGCGCCGAGAGCTTCACCACGCTCGAGCTCAAGAGCAACTTCCTCGGCACCGCGCGGGACGGCGTGCTCGCGTGCGTCGCGCGTCCCGCCCATCTCGGCAACAGCACGCAGGTGTGGGATGCCACCGTCAAGCGCCAGTCCGACGGCCGCGAGATCGCGCTATTCCGCTGCACGCAGATGATCCTCTGGCCGCGGCGGACCTAGCGTGAGCGCGGATGCTCACCGTCACGCGCATCGATCATCTCGTGCTGACGTGCCGTGACGTCGCGGCGACGATCCGCTTCTACACCGAGGTGCTGGGCATGACCGAGGTGACGTTCGGCCAGGATCGCAAGGCCGTCGCGTTCGGGCGCCAGAAGCTCAACCTCCACCCGGTGGGGCAGGCCGCCGATGCGGCGACCGGCAACGTCGCGGCCATCGCGGCGCGGCCGACACCCGGCTCCGTGGATCTCTGCCTCATCGTCGGCGAGCGCATCGACGCGGTGGTGGCGCATCTCGCCGCGTGCGGCGTGCCGGTGGAGGAGGGGCCTGTCGTGCGCACCGGTGCGCAGGGACCCATCCACTCGGTGTACGTGCGCGATCCGGACGGCAACCTGATCGAGCTCGCGCGCTACGTCGACGGCGATTGACGTCGCCGCGGCGGTGTCCACGCAGGACCACGAGCAACGCCGCGCATGTCCCCTTGACGTGGCGGGTGCGGAGTCCTAGGCTCGATTCCCCGCGGTCGCGCATTTCCCGACAAGAGCCGAAGGCCCGCGACGCCCGGCCGCGCATGCCTCGCACGCACGCCAAGCACCGTGCGTGTCCTGCGCATCCATCCCGTCCAGCGAGGAGGAGCCGTGCAGAAAGCCCTTCACATCAGTCCCGACAAGTGCACCGGTTGCCTGCAGTGCGAGCTTGCCTGTAGCTACGAGCAGTACGGCACGTTCAATCCAGCGCAGTCGCGCATCAAGGTGTTCGATTTCCATTACACCGGCCGCAAGGTGCCCTACACGTGCACCCAGTGCGCCGAGGCGTGGTGCATGCACGCGTGCCCGGTGGACGCGATCCGCGTCGATGCCGGCACCGGTGCCAAGATCGTGCTCGAGGACATCTGCGTCGGCTGCAAGGTGTGCACGATCGCGTGTCCCTTCGGCACGATCAATTACGTGCAGGCGACGGGCAAGGTGCAGAAATGCGACCTTTGCGGCGGCGACCCCGCGTGCGCGGCGGCGTGCCCGACCGGCGCCATCACCTACATCGACGCGGACTGGACCGGACTCGGCCGCATGCAGCAGTGGGCGGACAAGCTCGGCAACCAGCCCCACGCATAGGAGAAAGCCATGTCCTGGACCGGAAAGATCCTGCGCGTCGACCTCACCCGCGGCACGTGCACGTCGGAGCCGCTCAACATGCAGTGGGCCCGCGAGTACATCGGCCAGCGCGGTCTCGCGACGAAATACTTTTCCTCCGAGGTGGACGCCAAGGTCGATCCGCTCTCGTCGGAGAACAAGATCATCTGGGCGACGGGCCCGCTCACCGGCACCCCGGTGTCCACCGGCGGGCGGTACTCGGTGATCACCAAGGGTGCGCTGACCGGCGCGATCGCCTGCTCCAACTCGGGCGGCTACTGGGGCGCGGAGCTCAAGATGGCCGGCTGGGACATGATCATCATCGAGGGCCGCGCGCCGGCGCCGGTGTACCTCTACATCGAGAACGACAAGGCGCAGCTCCTCGATGCCGGCTGGCTGTGGGGCAAGTCGGTGTGGGACACCGAGCCCGCGATCAAGACCAAGCACCAGGATCCGCAGATCCGCGTGAGCTCGATCGGCCGCGCCGGCGAGACGGGCTGCCTGTATGCGGCGGTCGTCAACGATCTCCACCGTGCCGCCGGACGTTCCGGCGTCGGGACGGTGATGGGCAGCAAGAACCTGAAGGCGATCGCGGTGCGCGGCACGAAGGGCGTGGGCAACATCCGCGATCCGCGTGCCTTCATGAGCGCGGTGGCCGCGGCGAAGAAGGTGCTGGCCGACAACGCGGTGACCGGCCAGGGCCTCCCGAAATTCGGGACCCAGGTGCTGATGAACGTCATCAACGAGATCGGCGCCTTGCCTACGCACAACCATCGTGACGTGCAGTTCGACGGCGCCAAGGACATCTCCGCGGAGGCCATGCACGCGCCGCGCAAGACCGACGGCAAGCCGAACCTCGTCACCAACCAGGCGTGCTTCGGCTGCACGATCGCCTGCGGTCGCGTGTCGAAGATCGACGAGACGCACTACACGGTACAGAACCGGCCCGAATACTGGGGCGCCTCGGGCGGTCTCGAGTACGAAGCAGCATGGGCGCTCGGCGCCGCGAATGGCGTCAACGACCTCGAGGCGCTGACGTTCGCCAATTTCATCTGCAACCAGGATGGCTTCGATCCGATCTCCTTCGGCGCGACGGTGGGCGCCGTCATGGAGCTCTACGAGATGGGGGTGCTGAAAAAGGAGCAGCTCGGCATCGAGGCGCCGTTCGGATCGGCGCGCGCGCTCACGTATTTCGCCGAGATCACGGGCAAGGGCGAAGGCTTCGGCAAGGAGATCGCACAGGGGTCGCGCCGCCTGACCGCGAAGTACGGTCATCCGGATCTCTCGATGAGCGTGAAGGGGCAGGAATTCCCCGCTTACGACTCGCGGGGGATCCAGGGAATGGGTCTCGCGTATGCAACGTCGAATCGCGGCGCGTGTCACCTGCGCGGCTACACCGTCGCCTCCGAGGTGCTGGGCATTCCGATGAAGACGGATCCGCTCGTCACCGACGGCAAGGCGGGACTCGTGAAGGCCTTCCAGGATGCGACGGCCGTGTTCGATTCCGCCGGCGTGTGCCTCTTCACGAGTTTCGCGTGGACGCTCGCCGACGTGCAGCCGCAGCTCGCCGCGGCATGCTCCGAGGAGTTCACGATGGAAGAGCTCTCGCTCATCGGCGAGCGCATCTGGAACATGGAGCGCGACTTCAACAACCGCGCCGGCTTCACCCGCCTCGACGACAACCTGCCGAAGCGGCTCGTCTCCGAGCCCGCGAAGACCGGCCCGGCCAAGGGGCTCGTGAATGGTCTCGACAGGATGCTGCCCGAGTACTACGCGTTGCGCGGCTGGGACGGCGAAGGGCGGCTCACGCCCGATACCCGCGCCCGCCTCGGGCTGTAGGCGGTTGCAGGAGGGCGGGCGTCGGCACCACGACGCCCGCCGCTATCGCGAAAGGATCCCATGCGCCATGTGATTCTCGGCAATGGTCCCGCCGGCGTGATCGCCGCCGAGACGATCCGCAGGAACGCACCGTCGGACGAGATCACCATCGTCGGCGACGAGCCCGGGCCGCCGTATTCGCGCATGGCGATCCCGTATCTCCTCATGGGACGGATCGGCGAGGCCGGCATGCAGCTGCGCAAGGAGCCGGACCATTTCATGCGGCTCGGTCTGGCGCTGCGACCCGGGAAAGCCACGGCGGTCGATACCGTGCGCCAGAACGTGCAGCTCGACGACGGCGCCTTCCTGCCGTACGACCGACTGCTGATCGCGACGGGAGCGTCGCCGATCCGGCCGTCGATCCCGGGCATCGATCTGCCCTGCGTGCATCACTGCTGGACGCTCGCCGACGCGCGCCGGATCATGGCCCTCGCGCAGCCGGGTGCACGCGTGCTGCAGATCGGCGCGGGCTTCATCGGCTGCATCATCCTGGAAGCGCTCGCGGCGCGCGGCGTGCGGCTCACCGTCGTCGAGATGGCCGATCGCATGGTGCCGCGCATGATGGGCCCGGCCGCCGGCGGCATGATCCGCGACTGGGTCGAGCGCAAGGGCATCACGGTGCACACGTCCACGGGCGTGTCGGCCATCGAGCGCGACGCGCCGTTCGCGGTCGTGCTCTCCACGGGACAACGCGTGCCGGTCGACCTCGTGATCTGCGCGGCCGGCGTGCGGCCCAACATCGGCTTCCTGCAGGATTCACCGATCCGTTGCCTCTTGGGCGTGCTCACCGACGAGCACATGCAGACCATCGTACCGGGCGTGTACGCCGCGGGCGACTGCGCGGAGGCGTTCGACGTGGCCTCCGGCAGGACCATCGTCAGCGCGATCCAGCCCAACGCCGCCGATCAGGGCTATTGCGCGGGCATGAACATGGCGGGCCGGCGTGCGGAGCTCAGCGGCGTCACCCAGATCAACGTGCTCGACACGCTCGGCCTCGTGTCGACGTCGTTCGGACAATGGCAGGGGGTGCCGGGCGGCACGCACGCAGAACTCACCGACCCCGTCGGATTCCGGCACATCCGCCTCGAGTTCGACGGCGACGTGCTGGTCGGATCGAATGCCATCGGGTGGAACGATCACATCGGGGTGCTGCGCGGGCCTCACGCAATCGCGCGTACCGCTCGGCGCGTGGAAGGACGAGCTGCTGCGCAATCCGCTCCTCGTGACGGAGGCGTACCTCGGCAGCGCGCAGGCCCAGCATGCGCGCGGCGCCCGCGCCGGGTGAAGAGAGCTGCGCCGTGGAGATCACGCTCAAGCTCTTCGCCAACCTCTCCGAATACCTGCCGCACGAGCACGACGGCAGGGTCGCGGTGCACAACGAATTGCCGGTGCACGTCGCGACCGGCGCGACCGTGCAGAGCGTGATCGAGCAGTTCCGCGTGCCCGCTCCATCGGCGCACATCGTGCTCGTCAACGGCGTGTTCGTGCCGCGCAACGACCGCGGGACGAGGCGCCTGCAGCAGGGCGACGCCCTGGCGATCTGGCCACCGATCGCCGGCGGCTGACCTTGCACGGTTTCGTGCGAGGTGCGGCGCGAGATGGGCTGCACGCGCCGCGAGCTCGTCGGATGGCTGCGCGACGCCGGCTATGTCGTGGATGAGGCCGCGGGGACCGTCACCGCAGAAGGCACCCGCATCGGACTGTCGATGCACGAACGACCGCCACGCGGCCTCGGCGTCCTGACGCTTGCCGGTCCTGCAGGTCACCTTCCGCTTCGACGGCGTCGAAACGGCGGTCCGCGAGGCCTTTCTCGCGCGCTTCGATCTCTACACGCGCCGCGGCGGGGGCTGAACGCGAAGGACACCGCGGTCGCGTCGTCGCGCCCGGCGCGTCGTCGCCTCGGCCATCCGGCGGGTAGGAGGCGGCAACGGCTTGCGGCATAGTCCGGCACCCGTGCCCTGACCGCCGTCGCCGCTGATGGCGCACGCGCGCTGCACGGATGCCCATGTCCGGCCTCCCTGCCGCGCTCCTCGGATTCTCCGCCGGCACGCTGGCGCTGCAAACTCAGCCCGTGCTGGCGCCGGCGTGGCCGTGGGTCGCGGCGGCTGCCGCGACGATGCTCGTGGCGTGGATCGTGCAGCATTCGCCCGGTAGTGCGCCGCGCACGAAGCGATGCATCGTGCTCGCCCTCGCGGCGGTCGCGGCCGGTTGCCTCGGCTTCGGCGTTGCCACGCTGCGCGCCGAATGGCGTCTCGCGGATCGAGCTGCCGGAGGCGTGGCAGGACGTCGATGTCCGCATCGTCGGCGTCGTCGACGATCTCCCGTCGGCCTCGCCGCGCGGCACGCGCTTCACGTTCTCGGTCGAGCGCGTGCTGACGGCCGGGGCCACGGTGCCGGGTCGTCTTTCGCTCGCCTGGTATGCCGCGCGACGTGACACCGGCGACGACGTGCCCGCGCTGCGCGCAGGCGAGCGCTGGCAACTCACGGTACGGTTGCGGCGTCCGCACGGCAGCGTCAATCCGCATGGCTTCGATCTCGAGGCGTGGCTGCTGCAGAACGGATTGCGGGCGACCGGCTACGTGCGTCCGGAAGGTGGAACGCGCATCGATGCATTCGCCGGCCGCGCGAACGACTGGGTGCAGGCTGCGCGGCAGGCGGTGCGCGATCGCGCCCTGCATGCGCTGCGCGATGCACCTTACGCCGGAGTGATCGTTGCACTCGCGATCGGCGACCAGCACGCGATTCCCGAGGCGCAGTGGCTGGTGTTCAACCGCACGGGCGTGTCGCATCTCATCAGCATCTCCGGACTGCACGTGACGGTCTTCGCCGCGCTCGCGGCAGGATGTGTGGGCGGGCTCGTGCGCCGCGTGCCCCGCGTCACGTCGTTCCTGCCTGCGCACCGTATCGCATCGCTCGCGGGCGCGCTGGCGGCGTTCGGCTACGTGCTGCTCGCGGGCGCGCAGATTCCGGCGCAGCGCACGCTGGTCATGCTCGTCGTGGCCGCCATCGGTCTGTGGCTCGCCCGTCCGGGCACCGCGCGCATCGTCTGGCTGTGGGCGCTTGCGATCGTGCTGGCGTTCGACCCATGGGCGGGACTCACGCCGGGCTTCTGGCTGTCGTTCGGCGCGGTCGGATTGCTGCTTTACACCGGCACGGCGCGCCTGCGCTCGGCGCCACGGTCCCGGCGTGACGCGCTTGCTTGCGGCGCTGCGCACCGCGACCCGCGCGCAGTGGGTGGTGACGGTGGGACTCGTGCCGATGACGCTGGCGGTGTTCCAGCAGGTGTCGCTCGTTGCACCGGTCGCCAATGCGCTGGCGATCCCCGTGGTGACGTTCGCGGTCGTCCCGCTCGCACTCACCGCCGTCGCGCTGCCCTTCGATCTGCCGTGGCAGCTGGCGCACGCGGTGTTCGGGCTTCTGATGGTCGTGCTCGATGCGCTGGCGCAGCTTCCGGCCGCCACGTGGCAGCAGCATGCGCCGGCACCGTGGACGATCGTCGCCGCCATGCTGGGCGTGCTGTGGCTGCTCGCGCCGTCGGGCGTGCCCCTGCGAGCACTGGGCGCGCTGTGGCTGCTGCCGCTGTATTTCGTGCGTCCGCCGTCACCGGCGCATGGCGCGTTCGAGCTGACCGTGCTCGACGTGGGGCAGGGCCTTGCCGCGGTGGTGCGCACGCGCTCGCATGCACTGCTGTACGACACCGGGCCGCGCTTCACCGACGAGGCCGATGCCGGCGGGCGGATCATCGCCCCCTACCTGCGCGCCCAAGGCATTCGCCGCCTTTCGCTGCTGATCGTCTCGCATCTCGACGCGGATCACAGCGGCGGTGCGCGGTCTCTGCTCCACACAGTGCCGGTCGATGCCGTGCTGTCGTCGGTACGCTACGACGATCCGCTCTGGGCGGGACGCGCGAGCGACGCGGTGCGTTGCCGCGCGGGCCAGCAATGGATCTGGGATGGCGTGCGCTTCACCATCCTGCATCCCCAGCCGGCAGCCTATGCGCAGCCGCGTATCCGCACCAACGACCTTTCATGCGTGCTGCGCGTCGAGGCGGAGGGCGGCACGGCGCTCGTCACCGGCGATATCGAGGCGCGCAGCGAAGCGATTCTCCTCGCTGCGGGCACTGCCCTGGCGAGCGACGTGCTGGTCGTCCCGCATCATGGTTCGCGCACGTCGTCCACACCGGCCTTCATCACGGCCGCGGCGCCGCGGATCGCGCTGTTCACCGCGGGCTACCACAACCGGTTCGGCCACCCGCGTGCGGATGTCGTCGAGCGTTATCGCGCGGCGGGGGCGCTGCTCGCGCGGACCGATGTCGCGGGCGCGATCCGGATCACGTTCGATGCGCCAGGTGCACCGCGTATGGCCGCCGAGCGCGACCGGCAGCGGCGCTACTGGTACGACCCGCCGGTCGACGAGGCGCTGCCGTGACTGTGCGGCTAGAAGTGGCCGATCAGCGCGCCGGGGAAGATGCCGATGACCGCGGCACTCGCGAGGCACAGCACGCTCGCGCCGAACGCCAGGCGGCGGGTCGCGGTCGGCGTGGCCGCCGCGAGGTCCTGCGGTGCCATGAACATGTACTGGATCACGCGCAGGTAGAAGTAGATGCCGACGTAGCTGCCCACGAGCCCGAGCACTGCGTAGGTGGTGTAGCCGGCGGCGATGACGTTCTTGAAGATGAGGAACTTCGCCACGAACCCGGGGAAGGGTGGAATGCCCGCGAGCGACAGCATGGCCATGCCGATCATCAGCGCGGCATAGGGCCGGCGGTGGAACAGCCCCTTCATGTTGTCGAGGCGGTCTCCCGCAGTGTCGTTGACCGCGGCGGGGAGACAGGCGAAGGCCAGCAGGTTCATCACGCCGTAGGCCATGAGATAGAACACGACGGCCTCGAAGCGGGTCGACCCCTCGCCGAGGAAGGCATAGAACAGATAGCCCGCGTGCGCGATCGACGAGTACGCGATCATGCGCCGGAAGCTCATCTGCTTCATGGCCGTGAGGTTGCCCCACACGATCGATACCAGTGGCAGGATCGCGAGCAGGTCCGCCAGCGGACGCAACACGGGTGCGACCGAGAAGAGGCGCACGGCGGCCAGCAGCACGCCGGCCTTGATGATGGTGGCCATGTAGGCCGTGACGGGCACCGTCGCGGCTTCGTACGCGTCGGGCGCCCACGCGTGGAACGGCACGATGGCGGCCTTGAGGAAGAACGACACCACGATCAGCACCACGGCCGCACGCGCCAGGGTGTCGGGCGAATCGAGCGCCGCGACGAAGCTGGAGAGCGCCAGCGAGCCGGTGCCGCCGTACAGGAGCGACACGCCCATCAGGAACGTCGCGGTGGCCGCACCGCCGAGCACGAGGTATTTGAGCGCCGCCTCCGCACTTTCGGGTCGCTGGAAGGCGAGGAGCACCAGCACGTACACCGGGATCGACATCAGCTCGAGGCCGAGGAAGAGCGTCACGAAGCTGTCGGACGAAAGCAGCAGGCAGAAGCCGTAGAGCGACGACAGCAGCAGGATGTGGAACTTGCTGTCGGTGAACTGCTCGCGCGACAGGAGCAGCACCGGAATCGCGAGAGCGAGCACCACGGCCTTGCCGAGCGCGCCGGCGGGACCGATGGAATACTGGCCCGCGAACGGCGCAGCGGTGTAGCCCGACGCATACAGCGCGAAGGCGGCAATGGCGGCGACCGCGACCACGAGCACCGACAGTACGAGCGCGCCGCGCGGTCGCTCGGCGACGATCTCGACGACGATGAGAAGAACGATCCCCAGCAACAGCAGGTGCTCGGGGAGCATGGCCGCAAGAACGACTTGCCAGCTCATGGCGCGCTCCGGGTGACGGTGACGGGAGGCAAGGCCGCGGGCGCGACGGGCACCAGCATCGCGGCGGTCGGCGTTGCAACGCTGCTGCTCACCGCTGCGATGGGCGCAGCCGCCACGGCGCCGCGGCATCGACTGCGGGCGCCGCGGCATCGACTGCAGGAGCCGTGGGTACCACTGCCACCTTCGCTGCCGCGTCGGGAACGTGCGTGCTCGCGACCAGCTGCTGGTACTGGCGCGCGGCGACTTCGGTCTTCTTCAGCGCGGCATCGGGATAGAGCCCGAGCACGAAGACCGCGGCCACGATGATCGCGAGGATCGACTTCTCGCGGAAGTCGAGGTCGAGCACCGGCTGGTGCGGCGCGCGCACCGGACCGAACATGAAGCCCTGGGCAAAGCGCAGCATGTAGAGCGCGCCGAGAACCACGCCGGACACCGCGGCGACGGCGACGATCAGCGGGAACGCATAGCCCTGCTCGAAGTGCGGCCACGCGGCGGTGAACGCGCCGATCAGCACCAGGAACTCGCCCGTGAAGCCGCTGGTCGTCGGCAGGCCGATCGACGCGAGCGTCAGGATCATGAAGAACACGGAGTACACCGGCAGCAGCTTCGCGAGGCCGCCATAGGCAGCGAGCTCGCGCGTGTGGCAGCGCTCGTAGATCATGCCCACCATGAGGAACAGTCCGGCGGCGGTGAGACCGTGGCTGACCATCTGCACGATCGCGCCCTGGATACCCAGGAGATCGAGGCTCAGCAGGCCGAGCATGACGTAGCCGAGGTGGCTGATCGAGGAGTAGGCGATGATCTTCTTGATGTCGTTCTGCACCAGCGCGAGGCAGGCGCCGTAGATGATGCTGACCACCGCGAGGGTCATCAGGAATGGCGTCAGCACCCGTGTCGCGTCGGGGAAGAGCGGAAAACCGAGCTTCATGAAGCCGTACGTGCCCATCTTCAGCAGCACGCCGGCGAGGATCACGGAGCCCGCGGTCGGCGCCTCGACGTGGGCGTCGGGCAGCCAGGTGTGCAGCGGGAACATCGGGACCTTGATCGCGAACGACAGTGCGAAGGCCGCGAGCAGCACCACCTGCGTGTCGACGGGGAGCTCCGCCTTGTAGAGATCGGCGAAGTCGAACGACGCGATGCCCGTGGTCTGGTGCAGCGCATACACGAGGTAGATCACCGCCGCGAGCATCAGGATGCTGCCGAAGGCGGTGTAGAGGAAGAACTTGATCGTCGCGTAGATGCGCCGCTCGCCGCCCCAGATGCCGATCAGCAGGAACATCGGGATCAGCATCGTTTCCCAGAACAGGTAGAACAGGAAGAGGTCCTGCGCGACGAACGTGCCGAGCATCGCGAACTGGATGAAGAACACCATCGCGTAGAAGAGCTTCACGTCCTTGCGGATCGCCGTGAACGCGCCCCAGACCACCAGCGGGCCGAGGAACGCCGTGAGCAGCACGAGCAGGACGTTGATGCCGTCGAGCCCGATGTGGTAGCTCACGCCCCAGGCGGCGATCCACGGGATGCGCGTCTCGAACTGCAGGTCGGGCGAGCCGCCGTCGAAGCGCGCGTACAGCCACGCCGTCAGGACGAACTGGACCACCATGAAGGCCAGCGTCAGCCGGCGGACCGTGTCCTCGCGGTCGGCGGGCACGAGCATCAGCGCACCGATGCCGAGCACCGGCAGGTACAGGACGAGGTTGAGGATCCCTGCTTCAGACATGACGCCAGCTCCATGCGAGACAGGCGACGCTGCCGAGCAGCACCAGGAAGGCGTACAGATGCAGGTTGCCCTGTCTGCACGCGTCCCAGCACGCCGGCGCCGCGCTGCGCGAGACGCGCGAGCCCGTTCAGCGATCCGTCGAGCACCACGCGGTCGCCGACGCGCAGGAAGACGGCGTCGGAGATCCAGTACAGCGGCCGCGCGAGGACGCGGGCGTAGAGCTCATCGATGAAATACTTGCCATAGAGCAGCCGGTGCAGCCCCATGACACGGGTCCGCACGACCTCGGCGCGCGCGCCGCCCCTGGCGTAGAAGAATGCCGCGCCGGCGAGGCCGAGCACCGCGATGATCACGGAGGCTACGACGACGTTGTGCTCGAAGTGCTCGAGCTCCGGCCGCACCGTCGCGAGCGGCAGGACCGGCTCGAGGTAGTGCGGGATGGCGATGAAGCCGCCCACCGCCGAGAGCACCGCCAGCACCATCAGCACGCCCGTCATCGACAGGGGCGACTCGTGCACGTGGTGCTCGATCTCGGGCGCGATGCGCGACTCGCCCATGAACGTGAGCCACATCAGGCGGAACATGTAGAAGGCGGTGAGGGCCGAGGTGATGGCCGCGGTCACGTACAGGAGCTTCGATCCACCGGTCGAACTCGCGAGCGAGAACCACAGGATCTCGTCCTTGGAGAAGAACCCCGCGAGTGGCGGGATGCCGGCGATGGCTGCCGTGGCGATGGCGAACGTGACAAAGGTCACCGGAATCTTCCGCGCGAGGCCGCCCATCTTGGTGATCTCCTGTTCGCCGGACATGGCGTGGATCACGCTGCCGGCGCCAAGGAAGAGGCAGGCCTTGAAGAATGCGTGGGTGTAGACGTGGAAGATCGCCACGCCGTATGCGCCGACGCCGAGAGCCACGAACATGAGCCCGAGTTGCGAAATCGTGGAGTACGCCAGCACCTTCTTGATGTCGGTCTGCACGAGCGCGACCGTGGCCGCGAACAGGGCCGTCAGCACGCCGATCACGGCGATCACCTGCGAGGCCTCGGGCGCGTGCAGGTAGAGCCCGTTCATGCGCGCGACGAGATACACGCCCGCCGTCACCATGGTGGCGGCATGGATCAGCGCCGACACCGGGGTCGGGCCCGCCATGGCGTCGGGCAGCCATACGTGCAGCGGGATCTGGGCCGACTTGCCGGTGGCGCCGATGAACAGCAGGATGCCCGCGAGGCTCGCCGAGATCGCCGGCGCCGGGCCGCTCGTGAACGCCGCGTTGATGCGGTCCATGTCGAGCGTGCCGAACGCGAACCACAGGAGGAACATGCCGAGCAGGAAGCCGGCATCGCCGATGCGGTTGGTGATGAAGGCCTTCTTGCCGGCCAGCGCCTTTTCCGGATCCTCGAACCAGAAGCCGATCAGCAGATACGACGCGAGCCCCACGCCTTCCCAGCCGACGAACAGGACGAGCAGCGACCGGCCGAGCACCAGCAGGAGCATGAAGAACAGGAACAGGTTGAGGTACGCGAAGAACCGGCCGTAGCTCGCGTCGTCCTTCATGTAGCCGGTGGAATAGATGTGGATGAGCGATCCGACGCCGGTGACGATCAGCACCATCACGGCCGCGAGGCGATCGAAGTAGAACGCGATCTCCAGCGGCTTGCCGCCGAACTGCGCCCAGGTGTACACGACCTCGACGAGCGGTGCACCGCCGCTCTGCAGCTCGACGAAGCAGCGCAGCGCGGCGAGGAAGGCGAGGATCGGCAGACCGCAGCCGACGATGGTCACGAAGCGCTTGCCGAGCGGCTTCGCGGCGAACATGGTGGCGAAAAGTCCGTTGAGCACTGCGCCGATCAGCGGCAGCACCACAATCCAGGTCAGCAGGGCACTCACCGCTATCCCTTAAGGTCGGCGTAGGCGTCCGCGTCCAGCGTGCGCTTCTCACGCACGATCAGGAGGACGATGGGGATGGCGATGGCGATTTCCGCCGCCGCCACGACGAAGATCAGGAACACGAGCACCGCGCCGATCGCGGTCGCGGTCTGCTGCGCGAACGTGACGAGCGAGAGGTTCACCCCGTTCAGCATCAGCTCCATGCACATCAGCATGACGAGCACGTTGCGCCGGACGATCACGCCGAGGAGGCCGATCGTGAACAGCGCGATGCTGAGGGAGAGCAGGAGCTGCAGCTTATCCATGGCGCCTTGCCGCTCCCTTGATGACGGCGATCGCCGCGACCACGGCCGCGACGAGCAGTACCGAGGTGAGCTCGAAGTACAGCCAGTACTCGTTCAGGAACGCGGCCGAGAACTGCTGCAGGTTGAACGACACGGTCGACTTCGCCTGCGCGTACGTGCCGCCGCCGAGACCATAGCCGAGCGCGGCCAGGAGACACACGCAGCCGACGATGCCCGGAATCAGGAACGGCGAGTAGCGATGGGTGAACGAGTTGTCGCGGACGTCGAGCAGCATGATCACGTAGACCATGAAGACCATCACCGCGCTCACGTAGATCAGCACCTGGAAGGCGGCGATGAAGTGCACGCCGAGGAGCCCGTAGACGCCGCCGAGGAACACCATCGTGGAGATGAGGGCCATGGCAACCTGCATCGGATGGCGCAGGACGAGCATCAGCGCGGCCCCGGCCAGCGCGCAGCCGGCAAAGAGATACAGGAGGAAGCCGTCGAGGTGCTGCAGGAGGCTTTCCATCATGCGTGACCTCGGTTGGACGGCGGCGTCGGCGCCGCGCCGGCAGGCGGATAGGGCTTCGCGACGTCGCGCTGCGGCTGCCATTGCAGGAGCTCTTCCTTGCCGAGCCACATGCGCGTGCGATCGCCGGAAGGCAGGTGCGGCACTTCCTTCGCCATGCGGATCGCATCCTCGGGACAGGCTTCCACGCACAGCCCGCAGAAGATGCAGCGCGAGTAGTCGATCTCGAACCGCACGGGGAATTTCGGATGCGCGCGGTCCGTGGGATC
Source organism: uncultured beta proteobacterium (assembly GCA_963734575.1). GTDB lineage: Bacteria > Pseudomonadota > Gammaproteobacteria > Burkholderiales > Casimicrobiaceae > CAIWHR01. Next base: position 114,004 of record CAVTHT010000004.1, read on the forward strand.
GAAGCCCGCATCGATCTCGATCACCTTTGCGGGGCACACCGTCGCGCACATGTTGCAGGCGATGCATTGCGGACGACCGTCCGGCCGCTGGGTCAGCACGTGCTTGCCGCGGTTGTGCAGCGCGTAGTCGGCGCGGATCTCTTCCGGGTAGTAGGCGGTCAGCGCGCCCTTGCGGCCGGTCATGAACTTGAACATGTTGCGCAGGAAGACGCCGCCGGTGATCGACAGCCCGCGCAGGATTTCCGGCAGGTAGAGCCGCTCGTAGAGCGTCATCGTCGGCTGGTTCCAGTACTGCTTGCGCACGTACGACGGAGAGCCTGATGCGGAGGCCGTTCCGGCGACGTCGGCCTGGCGAGCGCGCTTCATGCGGCACCTCCGAGGGCCCACAGCCAGACGACCGTGACCACGAGATTGGCGAGCGCCAGCGGGAACATGAAGCGCCATGCGAACCACAGCACCTGGTCGTACCGGAAACGGGGCAGCGACCAGCGGATCAGGATCTGGAAGCTGCACATGACAAAGACCTTCGCCAGGAACACGACCATCTGGGTGAGCAGCACGGCGCCATGGCTCATGGCGATCACGTGGCCGCCGGGCAGCGTGAAGCCGCTGTCGTTCATGTACGGTAGGTTGTAGCCGCCGAGGAAGAGTGTCGTGAAGAGCGCCCCGATGATCGCGATCTCGATGAACTCCGCGAACATGAAGAGGCCCATCTTCATCGCGCTGTACTCGGTGAAGTAGCCGGAGATCAGCTCCGATTCCGCCTCGGGGAGGTCGAACGGGATGCGCTTGTTCTCGGCGAGGGCCGCCGCCAGGAACAGCGTGGCGGCGAAGGGCTGGTAGAAGATGCCCCACGCGGGCAGGAACCCGAACAGAGTGCCCGACTGCTTCTGCACCATCGTCGTCAGGTCGACGGTGCCGTAGACCACGATGAGCCCGAGCAGCGTGAGGCCCATGATCAGCTCGTACGAGATCATCTGCGAGCCGGCGCGCAACGCACCGAGCATCGAGAACTTGTTCGACGACGACCAGCCGGCGAGCATTGCGCCGATGATGGTCATGCCGCCGAACGCGAACACGATCAGGATGCCGGCGTCGAGCCGGGCGATCTGCAGCGGATAGGTGCGGTCGCCGAACCATGCCGCGAGCGTCGGCCAGTGCTCGAGCAGCGTCTTCGGCACCATCGTGCCGCCGAAGGGGATGACCGCGAATACGAGGAGCACGGGCGCGAACACCACCCACGGCGCGACGGCGTACGCGTACCAGTCGTACGTCTTCGGCTTGAAGTCCTCCTTGAGGAGCATCTTGAGACCGTCCGCGATGCCGTGGAAGAGTCCCATCCACACCAGCTTGATGTTGCTGAACGGCAGGCGCAGGTAAGCGCGGTTGGCGCCGATGCGATCCGCCATGATCGCCGCCTGCTTGCGCTCGACCCAGGTCAGGACCGTGCCAAACCCGGGCAATACGGCGAGGGCGTAGGCGATGAAGAGCAGCGCGACGACGAGGTCCTGGGTCATGCCGTCACTCCCGCGGTCGTGGCGAGGGCGGCGAACAGGGCCTCGGCATCGAGCACGTTCGGGCCCTTGCGGAAGCACGGCTCGAACCGGCTCACGACACCTTCGAAGTTGGTGTAGCTGCCGGCACGCTCGGTCTGGATGCTGATCGGCAGGAACACGTCCGCGTAGCCGTTCTCGGGCAGAACATAGCTGCCGAGGAAGATGACGCGCACGCCGCGGGGCAGGTTGGCGAAGTTGAAGCCTTCGCCCCACACCAGCACGAGGTCGGTGCCCGCCGGGAACGCGATGGGAGCGCTGCCGAAGAGCGCCTGCGCCGTCGCGGTGTTGGGGTTCTTGTCGGCGCGGATGAGGAGCTCGTCCTCGACCACTTCACCCGGTGCAGCGACACAGTCGGTCTTCACGAAGGCCGTCACGCGTCCACCGAGCGATGCCTTGAACGCCGCAAGCTCCTCGTTCGACGCCCAGTTGGAGACCAGCGCCACCGGTTTGCGCGCCTGCGCGAGGAGCGTGCGCGCGGCATCGGTGGCGGCGGCGACCGTCACGGCCCTGGCCTTCAGCATGGGCGTGTCGGCGCGCGGGCGCTCGAAGATGCGCGCGAGATCGCGTCCCTTGTTGCAGATCCACGGTCCGTTCACGTCCGGGTTCTCGTGCGGGGTGACCCGCGCGATGGCGTCGTTCTGGCGTGCGTCGAGGGTGCGCACCTGCCATTCCGGCTTGCGGTGCCAGACGTCCACGGTGCAGCCGCGCGCGCACCCGGGACAGACCGAGGGCGTCGCCTTCAGGTACCACACGCGCGCCTTGTGCAGGAACGATTTCGACAGCAGCGCACCGACCGGGCAGATGTCGATCACGTTGTCGGAGTAGGCGTCGCGCTCGAACGAGCCGTCTTCCGCCGCGCGCACCACGGACACGTCGCCGCGGTCCTTGATGCCGAGCCCGTTCGATCCCGAGACCTCGCGCGTGAAGCGCACGCAGCGCGAGCACAGGATGCAGCGCTCGTTGTCGAGCACGATCCGCGAGCTCGCGTCGTAATATTTCGTGACGTGCACCTTCGGGTCGACCGACCCGGCGGCATCGCCGTTGTACGTGTAGTGGTAGTCCTGCAGCGTGCACTCGCCCGCCTTGTCGCACACCCCGCAGTCCACCGGGTGGTTGAGCAGCAGGAACTGCAGCGTCATCCTGCGGTGCTGCTGCACGAGCTCGGAATCCGTGAGCACGCGCATGCCTTCGGCGACCGGCATGTTGCAGGCGATCTCGACCCACTCCTTGCCTTCGGGCTGCACGACGCAGATGCGGCAGTTGCCGGCGATCGACAGGTTCGGGTGCCAGCAGAAGTACGGGATGAAGAAGCCGTTGGCGAGCGCGGCCTGCAGGACCGTCTGGCCCTTTTCTGCCTGCACCGACTGCCCGTTGATGAAGATCTCAGGCATACGCGACCTCGAGGTTGCCGTCGCAGCGCGAGCGTTTGTGCTCGATGAAGTACTCGAACTCGTCGCGATACTTGTTGAGGATGCCGATGGTCGCGTAGCCGGCGGCATCACCCATGCCGCAGATCGTGGTGCCGTCGTTGAACTTCGAGATCTGGTACATGCGTGCGATGTCCTCGGGCCGCCCGCCGCCCGCGATGATCCGGTCGATCGTGCGATGCAGCCAGCCCATGCCTTCGCGGCATGGCGTGCACTGGCCGCAGGATTCGTGGTGATAGAAGCGCAGCATCACCTGCAGCAGGCGAACCATGCAGGTGCCTTCGGCGATGACGATCATGCCTCCGGAGCCCATGGAGGACCCCGCGGCTTCGACGGCGCCGTGGTCGAGCACGAGGGTCTCGATCTCCGCCGCCGTGAGGACCTTGGTCGAAATGCCGCCCGGGATCACGCACTTCAGCGCCTTGCCCCCCAGGATGCCGCCGCAGTCCTCGTACAGGAACTTCTTCCACGGGTAGCCGAGCTCGACTTCGTAGACGCCGGGCTTCGCGATGTGACCGGAGATCGAGATGAGGCGCGTGCCCGGGCACTTGGCCGTGCCGACCTGATGGAACGCCTCTGCGCCCATGTTGATGATGCCGGCCACGTTCGACAGCGTCTCGACGTTCTGCACGACCGTGGGGCGCTGGTACAGGCCCTTCACGGTCAGGCGCGGCGGGCGGTTGCGCGGGTAGCCCCGTTTGCCCTCGATCGACGTGATCAATCCCGAGGCTTCGCCGCACACGTACGAGCCTGCGCCGCGATAGATGAGGATGTCGAGCGACAGGCCCGAGCCGAGGATGTTCTCGCCGAGATAGCCGGCGGCATACGCTTCGTCGATCGCGCCCTGCAGGCGGCGGAACGGCAGGTCGAACTCGCCGCGCATGTACACGAAGGCGCTGCGCACCTGCAGCGCGTAGCTGGCGATGATCATCGATTCGACGAGGAGGTGCGGAGCGTTCTCGAGGATCCAGCGATCCTTGAACGTGCCGGGCTCGCCTTCGTCGGCGTTGGCGCAGAGGTAATGCGGCTGGCCATCGTTCAGCTTCACCACCGCCCACTTCCGTCCGACCGGGAAGGCGGCGCCGCCGCGGCCCTGCAGCCCGGAGGCCGTGATCTCGGCGGTGACTTCCTCGGGCTTCATCTGCAGAGCCTTGGCCAGCGCGCCATAGCCGCCGCGGCCGCGGTAATCGACGAGGAGGTGCGAGGTCGGGGTGAGCTCGAAGCCCGTGATGAGCTTGCGGCCGGTCATGGCAGCTTCTCGAGCACGGCGTCGATCTTCTCGAAGCTCATGCTTTCGTGATACGCATCGTTGATCATCACCACGGGTGCCGTGCCGCACGAGCCGAGGCACTCCACGGTGGAAAGCGTGAAGCGGCCGTCGGCGGTCGTTTCGCCGGGCGTGATGCCGAGCTTTTGCTGGAGGTGACCGAGGATCCTTTCGGCGCTGCGCATCGAGCACGACACGTTGCGGCAGACCTGCAGGTGCCAGCGTCCGATGGGCTTCGTGCGGTACTGCGTGTAGAAGGAGAGCACTTCCTCGATCTGGATGCGTGGCACGCCGAGGTATTCGACGAGCCCGTCGATGTCGGTTTCGGCGATGTAGCCACGGTCTTCCTGGATGCGACGCAGGCACGGCAGCACGAGCGAGGAGTCGAAACCCTCGGGAAAGCGCTTGCGCAGCGCGTCGAACTCGGGGATGAGGTGTTTCATCGATCGCACTCGCCGCCGATCATGTTCACGGATCCGAACGTCGGCACGACGTCGGCCAGCTGATAGCCTTCGAGCAGCCTGTGCACGCCGCCGATGTGCACGAACGACGGTGCGCGGACGTGGATGCGGTACGGCAGTCCGGAGCCATTGCTCACGAGGTAGAAGCCGAGCTCCCCGTTGGCGCCTTCCTGCGCGGTGTAGACCTCGCCCGCGGGCACCTGCGGGCCCTCCATGATCAGCTTGAAATGGTTGATCAGGGACTCGATCTCGCCGTACACGCGCTCCTTGGGCGGCAGCACGCAGCGCCGGTCGGTCACGTTGATCGGACCTTCGGGCAGCATGCGGGCGAGCTGGCGGATCATGTGCACCGACTCGTCCATCTCGCGCATCCGCACGTAATAGCGGTCGTAGTTGTCGCCTTTGATTCCGACCGGAACCTCGAAATCGATCTCGGCATAGGCGAGATACGGCGTGTCCTTGCGCAGGTCGCGCGGAACGCCGGTCGAGCGCAGGATCGGGCCGGTGTAGCCCCAGTTGACGGCGTCCGCGGTGCTGATCACGCCGACGTCGCGCATGCGATCGATGAAGATGCGGTTGCGATCCATCAGGCCATGCACGCGGCCGACGAACTGGTCGAACTGGCCGAGGATTTCGTCGAGCCGCACGAGCCAGCCGTCGGGCAGATCGGCGGCGAGACCGCCGATGCGGCCATAGCTGTAGGTGAGGCGCGCGCCGGTGAGGTTCGCGAGGTGCTCGTAGATGTAGTCGCGCAGCGTCATGAGGTACAGGAACGCCGTCATCGCACCGAGCTCCATCACGGCAGCGGCGATGCATGTCAGGTGATCGGCAATCCGGCTGTACTCCGACAGCAGCGTGCGCAGGTACTTGGTGCGCGGCGTGATCTCGATGCCCATGAGCTTCTCGACGGCCTCGCAATAGGCGAAGTCGTTGATGAGCGCGGAGCAGTAGTTGAGGCGATCGACGTACGGGATCAGGTTGTGCCAGGTATGCGCCTCGCACTCCTTCTCGAACCCGCGATGCAGGTAGCCGCAGTGCACGTCGGTGCGCACGATCTTCTCGCCGTCGAGCGCGGCGATGATCTGCACGGTGCCGTGCGTTGCCGGATGCGACGGACCGATGTTGACCACGACCAGGTCTTCGCTCGGTCCGAACGCCGGCTTGACCGGGTTCGGAAACACGAAGGGCGGCGGCAGCTTTTCGGGGGCGTTCATGAGCGGTAGGGCACGAGCGGCTGCTCCTGCTCCTTCGGATAATCCTTGCGCAGCGGATGGCCCACGAAGCCCTCGTAGAGCAGGATCGGGCGCAGGTCCGCGTTGCCGCGGAACGCGATGCCGTACATCTCGTGGCATTCGCGCTCGGCGTATCCGGCGGAGCCGTAAAGGGACGTCAGCGAATCCACGGTCGGCTCGGCCTCCGTGACGCGCGTCTTGACCCGCACCCGGGTGAGGTACGCGGTGGAGTAGAAGTGCCAGACGACCTCGAACCGCTCCGCCTCGCCGAGCCAGTCCACCGCCGTGACATCGAGGAGGAGATCGAACGCGAGGTCCGTCTTGAGGGTGCGTACGAGCGGCAGGAGATCGCCGGGCGCGACGTGCAGGATCGGCATGTCGGGGCCGGCCACGATCGTCCTGGCGAGGCCGCCCACACGCTGCTGCAGGGTTTCGAACGGAAGCGTGCCCACGTCAGAAGCGCTCGTTGATGATGGGATGCCGCTGGCCGGCGATCTTGTCCTGCAGCTGCATGATCCCGTCGATGATCGTCTCGGGGCGCGGCGGGCAGCCGGGGATGTAGACGTCGACCGGCAGGATCTTGTCGATGCCCTGCAGCGCGGCGTAGTTCTGGTAGAAGCCGCCGCTCGTGGCACACACGCCGAAGGCGATCACCCATTTCGGCTCGCACATCTGCTCCCAGACCTTGAGGAGCACGGGCGCCTGCTTGTGCGAGATGGTGCCGACCACCATCAGGAGGTCGGACTGGCGCGGCGTGAAGCGCGGAAGCGCCGCGCCGAAGCGGTCGGTGTCGTACAGCGTGGAACTCACGGACATGAACTCCATGCCGCAGCACGCCGTCACGAACGGGTACGGAAAGAGCGAGAACTTGCGCGCCCAGCCGACGAGCTCGTCCTTGCGGGTGGAGAGGTACTCGAACACCGGGCGCGCCGGCGTCGCGCGGGCGATGGTCGATACCGGCTGGATGGGAATCGGGATCGAGGCCATGGTTACTGGGTCACCCCTTCGAGGAGCCGGGCCTTGTACACGTAGAGCAGGATGAGCAGCAGCAGCGCGATGAAGATGCCGAACGTGACCAGCATGAACGTGGTGACCGGCTGCGCGCCCAGCGCCCAGATGAACAGGAACACCGTCTCGAGATCGAACAGGATGAACACGATCGCGACGGCGTAGTACTTGATCGGCACCGCCTTCACGTTGACGAAGTCCACTGGCGTCGCGCCGCATTCGAACGGCTCGAGCTTGGTCGCGGTCAACGCGGGCTTGGGCCCCAGCAGGCGATTGGCGAGGAGGATCGTGAATACCATCCCCAGGATTGCGACGAGGTAGAGCAGGAAGATGGCATAGGGATTCATGCGCTCGATCTCTGGCAGCAACTGCCCGTTGTGATCGGACCGCCTCATTTGCGCACGGCGTCGCGGCATTGCTCGTCCGTCCTGAGGTGCTGCCGGGCGGACTGCCGGACCGCTTACCGTCGATGCGCGAATGCGGTGCGTTCTCGACTGGCGCTAGACTAAGGCCACGCGACCTTTTGCCGTTGACTCAGATCAAACGTACGCAAGGCGGCGACTGCGCCAGCGCAACGGAAGCGAATCGAACCGCGCGCGCCCGACCAACGGCGCTTCGGCGCGACGTCCATCGTCAGCGGCGCATGCCGACACGGGGTCCCGTTAGGCTTGCGTCATGCAGTGGCGGCGCGCATGCCATCATCGCGGCTGTTCATGCATCGTCGTTGCCATGTCGCGTCTTCGCATCGAGCCCCGCCGGGCCTGGCTCCTGTTCCTTGCCCCTCGTCGCCGGCGCTGCCGGCGCCGCTGATCCTGCCGCCGAGCTCAGGCTTTCCGTTGCCGTCGGGCCGGTGTACGCGCTCGGCAAGGCCGCGGAGCAATGGGCGAAACGTGCGGGCGAGCGGCTGGGCCCGACCCTCGGTGTGCGCGTGTTCCCCGGTGCCACGCTCGCGCAGCGCGAGCCCACGCGCGAGTTCCTGGCGCTGCGCGACGGTGCCGCCGAACTCGCCGTCGGCTCGTCCCTCGCGTGGTCGACGCAGGTGAAGGAGCTGGGCGCCGTGAGCCTGCCGTGGATCGCGCCTGCACCGGCGCAGCTTCGCGCGCTTGCCTCCCCGCCGCTCACCGACCGATGGCGCAGCGCGATGGAACGCAGCGGTGTCGTGCTGCTGGCGGTGGCGCCGCTCGGCCATCGCGTGCTCCTGGCGCGCAGCGATCGCATCCACGCGCCGGCGGACTTCGCGGGACTGCGCGTGCGCACGCAGCCCGCGCCGTTGCTGACTGCGTTCTACGAGGCGCTCGGCGCGCAGCCCACGTGGATGACCGCCACGGCCGCGCGCACGGCTGCAGCGGTCGGCGAACTCGATGCGGAGGAGGGCAGCGCCGCTGCGCTGGCGGCCGCGCGGCTCGATGCGCTCGGCTTCAAGTACCTGACGATCTGGGGCGCGACAGGCGAGCTTGCATTGTTCGCGGTGAACGGCGCCGTCTGGTCGGGCATGACGGAGGAACAGCGCGCCGCGGTGCAGGCCACTGCCAGCGAGGCGGCGGCAGCGGTCGCGACGCTTGCCCGCGAGGAGGAGGACCGCGCGCTCGACGCGCTGCGCCAGCGCGGCGTGACGCTCACGCGGCTGCTTGCGCCGTCGCAGGCGACTTTCGCGGAGGCGGCGAAGGCGATGACGCAGCGCTGGACCGAGGCGATCGGTCCCGAGCTGGTGCAGGAAGTGCGGGCGGCGGCCAGCGCCGCTGCGCCGTGATCAGCCGGGGTGTGGCGTGTCGATCGCCGCAGCGCCGGCCGGAACGCGGCGCCCGAGGCGCACCGCCGTTTCACCGACCCGCGGCCGCCGTGTCGGCATCACCAGCACGCAGCCGTCGTAGGGCGTGCAAATTGCCCGCGCGCCGTCGCGTGCGAGGAGCGTACCGGCCCGCGGGATTACCGCGAGGCCATGCACGGGCAGCGCGAACGCGAACTCGGGCGAGGTGATCGTCACGGTCTCGGTGACCTCCAGCACCACCTGCGGTGGGGCGGCGGGCGGAAGGCGCAGGCATTCGTCCAGCTGGTCCATGTGGGTCAGCAGTCGCAGCATCGCCTCCCGCGCCACCAGGGGCGAAGCGCGCTCCCAGTGCTGGCCGCATTCGATGAGGAGCGCCGAGCGCGGGTCGGCGGGATCGTCGAAGAACGCGTAATCGCGCAGGCGCTTGCCCGCTGCATGGCCGCGATCGACGATGATGTGCTCGGGCATGCCGATGCCGCGCGCGAGCGCCACCCCCTTCGCGTGCCGTCCCGCGAGGCTCAGGGGCACGCATGGATCCGACATCGAGTGGAGATCGAGCAGCACGTCGACCGTGTCGTAGAACGGCTGCAGCTCGCGCGCCCGGCGCAGATCGATGCTGTCGCGCGTGCCGGCCAGCACGTCGTGCGTCCACAGCCGGTTGAAGTCCTCCTGGACGCAGCGCGAGGCGAACGGGTCCGCGGCATCGAACCCGTGGTAGGCATCCACGTTGGCGAAACAGAACGTCAGGCGGCCGCGCGTGGGTCGCACGCCGCGCTGCAGGGCCCAGTCGAGCGCAATGGCGCCGCACACCTCGTTGCCGTGGGTGAGCGCCTGCACGAGCGTATGCGGACCGCGACGGGGCGAGGCGAACGACCAGACGTAGCGCACGCCGGTATTGCCCTCTGCCCAGCGCTCGATGTCGGGAAAGCGGACTTCGATCGCGGGCAGCGCGTCGCGCGCTCCGCCGTGACCGGTCATGCGCAGGGCCGGTGTCGCGATGTGGCGCACCGCAGTGGCATCGTAGGCGGTCACGCCGTGAGCGTTGCGGTCAGCCGGCGCATGAACGCTGCGCATTGCGCGAGCTGGTCGAGCGAGATCCACTCGTTGGGCTGATGCGCCTGCGCCATGTGTCCGGGTCCGCAGATCACCGCGGGCATCGCTGCTTCGTGGAACAGCGCGCCCTCGGTGCCGAAGGAAACCTTGCTGCAGGCGGCGCTGCCGCTGCAGTGCTTGCCGATCGCGACGATGTCCTCGTCTTCCGTCGCGTCGAGTCCCGGCGACACGGAAAGCTGCTCGAACGCGATGCCCGTGTCCGCCGACACGGCGTGCATCTCGGGAAGGAACCGCTCGGCATACGCGCGCACCTCGGCCAGCAGCTCCTGCGGATCGTCGAACGGGAGATGGCGCACCTCGAAGTCGAACCAGCACTCGCGCGGAACGATGTTGAGCGCGGTCCCGCCGTGGATCACGCCCGTGTGCACCGTCGTGTACGGCACGTCGTACGCGCCATCGAACCGGCCCTGGTCGCGAAAGGCGCGTGCCATGCCGGTGAGGTACGTGACGATCTCGCACGCGATCTGCACGGCGTTGACGCCATGCGGCGTGAGCGACGAGTGGGCCTCGTGGCCCCGGACCCGACAACGGAAGCTCTGCCGGCCCTTGTGCGCGACGACGAGCTCCATCCCCGTCGGCTCGCCGACGATGCACCCGGCGGGCTGAACGCCGCGCGCAACGACGTCGGCGATCAGGCGGCGCACGCCGATGCATCCGATTTCCTCGTCGTACGAGAACGCGAGATGCACGGGCCGGCGCAGCGAAGCGCTGCGCCATTGCGGCACGAACGCGAGCACGGTCGCGATGAAGCCCTTCATGTCGGTCACGCCGCGGCCGAAGACGCGGTCGCCGCGCACGGTGGCCTCGAAGGGATCCGTGGCCCACGGCTGGCCATCCACGGGCACGACGTCGGTGTGCCCGGACAGCACGACGCCGCGCTCGCGCGCGTTGCCGTCCGCCGCGGGGATGGTCGCAAAGAGATTGGCCTTCCCGCGATCGTCGTCGAAGGTCAGGATCGACTCGATGCGCTGGTCACGCAGGTACCGCTGCACCCACTCGATCAGCGCCAGGTTCGACTCACGGCTCGTCGTATCGAAGCCGACCAGCGTGCGCAGCAGCTCGACCGCCGGGAGATCCGCATCGGCTGCGGCGGGGCGAAGGCGTGACACGTTGTCGGGAGCGTTCATGGAAAGAGGCGAAAAAGTCAGGATAGGCAGGGGCAGGAACGGTGTCAAACGTGCGCCCAGCGTCTCGCCACGTGCGCTGCACCATGAACACATCGGAGAGGACTGCCATGCCGCAACGCGCCCTCGTCGCCACCATCGCCCGCCGGCTGCTCGGCGTCGCCGGCATCCTTTGCGTGCTGGGCGCACCGAGCGCGCGTGCGCAGCGCGACGTGCCGCTCGACACCATCAAGCTGCCGCCGGGATTCGCCATCGACGTCGTCGCGCGGGTGCCGAACGCCCGCGCGATGACGTGGGGTCGCAACGGCACGCTCTTCGTCGGGAGCATGGGCGAGGGCAAGGTGTATGGCGTCGCGCTCGCGCCCGACTTCGATCCCGCGAAGGCGCGTGTGCGCGTCCTCGCCCGCGGACTGCGGATGCCGGTGGGGGTGGCGTTCCGCGATGGCGCGCTCTACGTGTCCGCAGTGGATCGGATACTGCGGCTCGACGACATCGAACGGCGTCTCGACGATCCGCCGAAGCCGGTCGTCGTGACGGACCGCTTCCCGGGCGAGGCCGCACACGGCTGGAAGTTCATCGCTTTCGGGCCCGACGGCAAGCTGTACGTCCCGGTCGGGGCGCCATGCAACATCTGCGCGCCCGACCGCGAGCGGTACGCGAACATCATGCGGATGAACCCCGATGGCAGCGCGCTCGAGGTGTTCGCGCACGGCGTGCGCAATTCGGTCGGCTTCGATTGGGATCCGAAGAGCCGTGAGCTGTGGTTCACGGACAACGGACGCGACCAGCTCGGCGACGACGTTCCGCCGGACGAGCTCAACCACGCGCCGCGCGCGGGGCTCGACTTCGGGTATCCGTACTGCCATGCCGGCGCCATCGCCGATCCGGAGTTCGGGCGCAAGCACCCGTGCAGCGAGTTCACGCCGCCGGCGCAGCGGCTCGGTCCGCACGTCGCTGCGCTGGGAATGCGGTTCTACACGGGCACGCAGTTCCCGGCGGCCTACCGCAACCGCGTCTTCATCGCCGAGCACGGCTCGTGGAACCGCAGCAGCCGCATCGGCTATCGCATCAGCACCGTGACGATCGAGAACGGGCGCGCGGTGGCGTACGAGCCCTTCGCACAGGGCTGGCTGCAGCGCGAAAACGCCTGGGGTCGGCCCGCGGACGTGCTCGTTGCCCCGGATGGGTCACTGCTCGTATCCGATGACCGCGCCGGCGTCATTTACCGGATTCGCTATCGCGGCTGACGAAAAAAAGCGAGGGCGCGGTGCACCATCGCTTCACGCCCGGCGGACTGCGTGCCGTCGTGCGAAACCGCTTCGTTGCCTACCAGGGTCGCACGACCACCGGGGCGGAGTAGACCACCCGCGGCGCCGAATAGACGACGGCGGGGCGATACACGACGGGCGCGCGATACACGACCGGCGGTGCGACGACTACGGGCGCGGAATACACCACCGGGGCGTAGCGCGCGTGCCAGTGACGATGGCCGTAGTAGCGTGGGCCGGCGTACACCGGAGCACCGGCCGCCACTGCATAGCCGGGGCCCGCAATGGAAACGCTCCATGCCGTGCCGGCACTCGCCGGGGCGGAGAACGCGAGACCGGCTGCAAGCGCGCCGCCCGCGACGATCGAAATGAGCTTGTGTTGCACGGGACCTCCTCGTGAAGCCGTTGGACAAACGTGCTGGCTGCATGATCACAGCGGGCACTCTGGCCTCAAGAACGCGCGCCCCCAAGACGCGGTTGACGAGGCACTCGCGTGCGGGCGATGCGCGATTGCACTCCGGTGCACTCGCGCCCCGGTAGAACGTGCAACGCATGTAAATGTTGCAGGCGATGCCGCGCAGACCGACGAGAGCGATCCGCGCAATCCCGCGTCGGTGCGTGCCTCCCGTCATTGTCCCGGACGGCACAGAACTTGCCGCGGTTCCTGCAGGGCACGTGCGGGTCGAGACAGGTCGCGCACGCTTTCCCGATTACACGCAAGCAAAGGAGCGGGACTTATGGCTGAACGAAACTGGCAGCAGGAACCTCAGCAGCAACACGGCCAAGGCGGCACGGGCGAGCACAGCTCGAGCGGTCAGAGTGGATCGCACGGGTCGCAGAGCGGCTCGTCGGGATACGGATCGCAGCAGGGCCAGTTCAGTAGCGGCGGCTCGCAGCAGGGAGCGTACGGCGGATCGCAAGGATCGCAGGGGCAGCACGGCGGAGCGAGCCAGCAGAGCGGGTACGGTGGCTCGCAGGCAGGGATGGGCGGCCAGCACGGCGGCGGCAGTTCATGGCAGCAGGGTAGCCAGGGATACGGCACGAGTGGCGGAAGCTACGGCGGGCAGGGTGGACAGCATGGATGGCAGGGTGGCCAGTCCGGCGGCTCTGGCCAAGGGTACGGCGGTGGCGCGGGCATGGGCCACGAGTCCTATGGCGGCCAAGGGTACGGCGGACCGCAGGGCCAGGGCGGATCGCAATACGGTGGCGGGCAGGGTTACGGGTCGCAGGGCGGGTACGGCTGGTCCCAGGGCGCGTCGCAGCCCGGCTACGGTGGCGCGCAGGGAGGGTACGGCGGGCAGTATGGCCAGTCCGGCCAATCCGGGGGGTGGCACCAGCAGGGCTACGGTGGCGCATCGGGCGGCAGCTGGGGCGGTGCGCAGGGCGGCATGCGCTCGCAGGGCGGTTACGGCGGACAGTCCGGACAGTCCGGCGGCATGCAATCCCAAGGCGCATACGGCGGCCAAGGCTACGGCAGCCAGGGTTACGGCCAAGGCTATGGCGGGTCGCAAGGCTACGGCAGCCAGGGCTACGGTCAGGCCGTTGGGATGGGCCCGCAAATGGGGCAAGGCGGAGGATTCGGCCAGAGCGGCTACGGCTCGCAACTCGGGCAGGGCGGGGCGTATGGACAGAGCGGCCAGGGCGGCTATGACTCGCAGATGGGGCAGGGTGGCCCGTCGACGGGGCAGTGGGGCGGCATGAGCAGCCAGGGCTCCGGCATGCACGGCAGCTATGGCGGGCAAGGCGCGGACGGAAGTCAGGGCGGGTACGGATCGCAAGGCACGTATGGGTCGCATAGTGGTTACGCGGGCGCGGGCTCGCAGGGATTCGGCTCGCAGGGCGGCTACTCGCAGGGTGGCATGGGCATGCAAGGCGGCTATGGCGGGCAGTCGGGCCAGTGGGGTGGCACGCACGGCGGCTCGGGGTCTGGCATGCAATCCCGCAACCGCGGTCCCAAGGGGTACACGCGTTCCGACGATCGCCTGCGCGAAGACATCTGCGAGCGCTTGAGCCAGGGCCATCTCGACGTGTCGGACGTCTCGGTCCAGGTGCAAAGCGGTCGCGTGACGCTCGAAGGCACCGTGCCCGATCGGCGCATGAAGCACGAGATCGAGGACATCGTCGACAACTGCATGGGCGTCAAGGACGTGGAGAACCGCGTCCGCGTTGCGCGCGAAGGCGGCCAGTCCGGGTCCGCGGGGTACGGCGGAAGCGCCGGAACCTACGGTGGATCGAGCGGCTCGTCGGGTGGACTCGGGGCAGGTAGCGGCAGCGGAAGCGCGTACGGCTCGGGCGGCTCGTCGTCGGGTTCGCAGGGATCGTCGTCGACGAGTGCTGGTCAGGGCGGCACGGGAAGCTCGAGCGCGCTCGGCGCGAGCGGCGGCAGCACGGGTAGCACCAGCACGAGCGCCGGCAGCTCGTCCGGCTCGGGCGGCAGCTCCGGGAGCTCGGGCAGCAGCAAGGGCAGCACGAAATAGTCTGGCAGTAACCACGCCCGCGGCGTCTCCGCTGGCGTGGGGGCAGCACGGCAGGCCGGGCTTCTCCCCGGCCTGCTTTTTTTGCGCCGTTACGTCGCGGGTGCTCGCGCGCATCAGTGCGCTATCCTTGTCGCTACGCCGCGGTTCACCGACTGCGACGCTCTTCCCGATCCGCGCCTCCCTGGCGCGCATTCGCGCCGCGTTTGCGCGCGGACCGTAGTCGAAACAGGAGGAACCATGAACGCGCCGCTCTCTTCGGCCCAGCTCGTGCGCACGCCCGCCGCGAACTTCATCGCCAATCGCTGGCTGCCTCCGGCGGCCGGTGCATCCCTGCCCATGATCGATCCGGCCACGGGGCAGTCCTTCGCAACGATCGCACGCGGCGACGCCACCGACATCGCTGCCGCCGTCGACGCCGCGCGCAAGGCGCAGGAGGGTGCATGGGGTCGTCTCGCGCCTGCGGAGAAGGGCCGGCTCCTCATGGCGCTCGGGCGTGCCATCGGCGATCACGCCGAGGAGCTCACGCTGCTCGAGGCGACCGACTGCGGCAAGCCGATGAAACATGCACGCGCGGACGTCAACGCGTGCGCACGCTACTTCGAGTTCTACGGCGGCGCGAGCGACAAGCTGCACGGCGAGACGATTCCGTATCCCGCCGGCTACACGGTGCTCACGTGGCGTGAGCCGCACGGCGTCACGGGACACATCATCCCGTGGAACTATCCGCTGCAGATTTTCGGACGCTCGGTGGGCGGCGCACTTGCCGCGGGGAATGCGTGCGTGGTGAAACCCGCGGAGGACGCCTGCCTGTCGCTGCTCCGGGTCGCCGAGCTCGCCGCCGGGGTCGGCTTTCCCGACGGCGCGCTCAACATCGTGACGGGCCTCGGTGGCGAGGCCGGCGCGGCGCTCGCGTCGCATCCCGGCATCGATCACATCTCGTTCACCGGCTCGCCGGTGACGGGTGCCGCCGTCGCGCAGGAAGCCGCGAAGCGCCATTGTCCCGTCACTTTGGAGCTCGGCGGCAAGGGACCGCAAGTCGTGTTCGCGGATGCGGATTTCGACGCTGCCGTTCCGGTGATCATCAATGCGATCGTGCAGAACGCCGGCCAGACGTGCTCGGCCGGCAGCCGGCTGCTCGTCGAGCGCTCGCGCTACGAGGAGCTCATCGCCCGGCTCGGTCCGTTGTTCGCAGGATTGCGCGCCGGGCCGCCGCGTGCGGACGCGGATTGCGGACCGCTCATCCGCGCGTCGCAGCGCGAGCGCGTGGCGGGTTTCCTCCAAACGGCCGAACGCGAGGGCATCCGCACCGTCGCGCAAGGTGCGACGACTGCCGACGCCGATCCCAACGGCTTCTTCGTGCCGCCGCGCCTGTTGCGCGACGTGCCTTCGACGTCGCGGCTTGCCTGCGAGGAGATCTTCGGTCCCGTGCTCTCTTCGATGCCCTTCGACGACGAGGCCGATGCCGTGCGCCTCGCCAACGACACGCCGTTCGGTCTCGTTGCCGGCGTGTGGACGCGCGATGGCGCACGGCAGTTCCGCATGGCGCGCGCACTGCGGAGCGGCCAGGTCTTCATCAACAACTACGGTGCGGGCGGCGGTGTCGAGCTGCCCTTCGGCGGGATGAAGCACTCGGGGTACGGACGCGAGAAGGGCTTCGAGGCGCTGTACGGCTTCACCGTTCTCAAGACGGTCGTGCTGCAGCACGGCTGACGACGACTTCGCCACACCACACACATCATGCAGCACGGGCAACCATGAGACTCGAAGGCAAGATCGCAATCGTCACCGGCGCAGGATCGGGATTCGGTGAAGGCATCGCCAGGCGCTTCGCGCAGGAAGGCGCGGCCGTGATGGTGAACGACATCAATGCGGAAGGCGGCGAGCGCGTCTGCGGCGAGATCCGCGACGGCGGCGGGCGCGCCGCATTCTGCCGCGCGGACGTCGGCGTGGACGCGGAGGTCGCCAGTCTCGTCGCGCGCACCCTCGAGACGTTCGGCGGCCTCGACACGGTCGTGAACAATGCCGGGACCACGCATCGCAACCAGCCGATGCTCGATGTGCGGGAAGACGAGTTCGACCGCATCTACCGCGTCAACGTGAAGAGCCTCTTCCTCACCGCGCGTCACGTCGTGCCGCACTTTCGGCGCCAGCGCCGCGGGAGCTTCGTCACCATCGCGTCGACGGCTGGCGTACGGCCGCGCCCGGGCCTGACCTGGTACAACGGCAGCAAGGGTGCGGCGATCGTCACCAGCCGCTCGATGGCGGCCGAGCTCGCACCGGACAATATCCGCGTTAACGTCATCAATCCCGTGGCCGGCGAGACTGCGATGCTCGGCGAGTTCATGGGACAGGACACGCCCGAGATGCGCAAGAAGTTCGTCGCCACGATTCCGCTGGGCCGCCTGTCGCTGCCGTCGGACATCGCGACTGCCGCCGTCTTCTTCGCGTCGGACGAAGCGGAGTTCATCACCGGCGCGTGCCTCGAAGTGGACGGCGGACGCTGCATCTGACGGCTGCCGCGACGCGCGCGGCGCGGGCCGCGCGAACGGCGCAGGATGCGAGCCCCGCATGCTGAAGCCGCAGCAGGCCGCGACCACCGTGCTGCTCGGCGCACTGATCGCCGTCGCGCCGCTCGCCATGGACATCTACCTCGCGTCCATGCCGTCGATGACGCGCTCGCTCGCGGCCACGCCGCAGCAGGTGCAGCTCACGCTGTCGCTCTACATGTACGCGTGGGGCGCATCGCAGCTCGTCACCGGGCCATTGTCGGATCGCTTCGGCCGGCGGCCGTTGCTGCTCGCGGGGCTCGCCGTGTTCACGGCCGCATCGGCGGCCTGTGCCGCGGCACGGACGATCGACGCGCTCATCGCGGCCCGTATCGTGCAGGCACTCTCGATGGGCACCGTCGCCGTCGTACCGCGCGCTGTCGTGCGGGACCTGTACTCGGGCGACAAGGCCGCGCACATCCTGTCGCTCATGGGAATGGTGCTCGGGATCGCACCGATCGTGGCGCCGGTGCTCGGGAGCCATCTGCACGCATGGCTCGGCTGGCAGGCCAACTTCGTCTTCGTCGCGCTGTATGGAGCCATCGCGTGGGCCTGCGTGTTCGCAGGGCTGCCGGAGACGCTCACCCGCCGCAATGCCCGGGCGACGCATCCCGGTACGATGCTCCGCAACTACGCGCACCTGCTGCGCTCGCGCCAGTTCGTCGGCTACCTGCTCGTCGCGGCGTTCACGTCGAGCGGTCTGTTCGCATTCCTCGCCGGGAGCGCCTTCGTGTTCGTCAGCGTGCTCGGCAACTCGGAGCAGGGCTTCGGCTTCCTCTTCGCGGCCGTGATGCTCGGCAACCTGACCGGCGCCACGCTCGGCAGTCGCATGATTGGCCGCTGGTCCATCGACTACATGATCGGACGGGCCACGGTGATGATGGTCATCGCAGGGCTCGCGCTCGCGGTCCTCGCCTGGACGCACGTGGCGAGCCCGTTGGCCGTGGTGGTCCCGATGTTCTTCTACATGGCTGCGCTGATGATGACCTTGCCGCAGGCGATGGCAGGCGGGCTCACGCCGTTCCCGGAGATCGCCGGCAGCGCCGCATCGCTCCTGTCGTTCGCGCAGTTCGTCATCGCATCGAGCGCCGCGCTGCTCGTCGGCTTCGCGTTCGACGGGACGGCACGGCCGATGGCAACCATCATCGCCGCCGCGGGCGTGCTCGCCTTCGCGGCCTATCGCTTCCTCGTGCGTCCGGCGTCCGCCGCGCGCTGAAAGCCTTCGACGTCAGACGATGCCGCGCGTGCGCAGGGCGCGGATGGCGTCGTCGTCGTAACCGAGCGAATGCAGCACCGCGTCGGTGTGCTCGCCGAGCCGGGGTCCACCGCCCGTGAAATCGCCCGGCGTGTCGCCGAGCTTCGGCACCACGCCGGGAACCTTCAGCGCGGCGCCGTTGGCGAGCTGCACCTCGCGGATCATCGCGCGTGCGGCGTAATGCGGGTCCGCGACGATGTCCGCCACGGAGTAGATCTTCGACGCCGGCACGCTCGCGCGCTTCCATCGCCGCGAGCACGTCGGCTGGTGAGCGCGCCGCGGTCCAGCGCTCGATCTCCTCGTCCAGCCACTGCTGGCGCGCCGCGCGGCCGTCGTTGTGCGCGAGCGAAGCGTCGGCAGCAAGGTCGTCGCGGCCCATCGCCGTGCACAGCCGGCGGAAGATCGAGTCGCCGTTGGCGGCGATGAGCACGTAGCTGCCGTCGGCGCAGCGATACGCGGAGGTCGGTGCGATGCCCGGGAGGATCGAGCCCGTGCGCTCGCGCACTGCGCCGAACGCGTCGTACTCGGGCAGCAGCGACTCCATCACCGAGAAGACGGATTCATAGAGCGCGACGTCCACCACCTGGCCGCGCCCGGTCTTGCGCCGCGCCTCGAGCGCCATCATCGCGCCGATCACGCCGTACAGCGCCGACAGCGTGTCGCCGATGGATACGCCCACGCGCGACGGCGGCCGGTCCGGCGTGCCGGTGACGTAGCGCAGGCCGCCCATCGCTTCGCCGATGACGCCGAAACCGGGACGCTCGCGATAGGGGCCGGTCTGTCCGTAGCCCGAGATGCGCACCATCACGAGCCCGGGGTTCTCGCGCGCGAGGTCCGCGTAAGCCATTCCCCACGCTTCCAGCGTTCCCGGGCGGAAGTTCTCCACCACGATGTCGGCCTTCCGCGCGAGCTCGCGCGCGATGCGCTGCCCATCGGGCTCGCGCAGGTCGAGGGTCACCGACTGCTTGCCGCGCGACTGCACGTGCCACCACAGCGACGTGCCGTCCTTCATGTGGCGCCACTTGCGCAGCGGATCGCCCTCGCCCGGCGGCTCGATCTTGACGACTTCGGCGCCGAATTCCGCGAGGACCTTGGCGCAGAACGGCCCGGCGATGAGCGCGCCCATCTCCAGCACGCGCAGGCCGGCGAGCGGGCGGCGATCGTTCACGTGGGCACGGACGCGACCTGCTAGCGGTGATAGACGAGATCACGCAGGCCGATCGACACTGCCGGCACGTACGTGATGACGAGGAGACACCCGAGCACGACGAGCACGAACGGCAGCAGTCGCCCGATGATCTTGTCGAGCGAAAGCCGGGCGACCGTGCACGCCGCGAACAGGTTCACGCCGAAGGGTGGCGTGATCATGCCGAGCGCAAGGTTCACCACCATGATCGTGCCGAAGTGCACCGGATCGACGCCGAAGTGCTGCGCGACGGGCGCGAGGATCGGCGCGAGCACGATGATCGATGCCGATGTCTCGATGAACATGCCGATGATGAAGAGCGCGACGTTCACGCCGAGCAGGAACAATGTCGGCGTCTTGAGCCATTCCACCAGCAGCGCGCCGATCATGTCGGGCACGCCGGCGCGGGTGATGAGGTAGCTGAAGAGCCCTGCGTTGGCGATGATGAACATGATCACCGCCGACGAGAGCACGCTCTTGCGCAGGATCGCCGGCAGGTCGCGCAGACCTATCTCGCGATACACGAGAACGCCCGACGACCAGCGCGTAGAACACCGCGGCGACCGATGCTTCGGTGGGCGTGAACACGCCGCCGTAGATGCCGCCCAGGATGATCACGGGCATGAGCAGGGCGAACGCGGCCTTGCGCGTGGCCGCGAGCACCGGCAGGCGTCCTTCGCGGTCCCGCTTTCCGTAGCCCTTGAGCCGCGCGTACACCAGCACGAACGCCATCAGCGCGCCGCCGATCAGGACGCCCGGGCCGAAGCCCGCGATGAAGAGCTCGCCGATCGACACTTCCGCCGAGACGCCGTACAGGATCATCGGTATCGACGGCGGAATGATCACGCCGAGCTCCGCCGACGTCGCCTGCAACGCCGCGGCGTAGCTCACCGGATAGCCGTGCCGGACGAGCGCCGGAATGAGGATCGAGCCGATGGCGAACGTGGTCGCGACGCTGCTGCCCGGACACCGCGGCGAAGATCATGCACGTCAGCACGCAGGTGGCGGAGAGCCCGCCCTGCACGCCGCCGACGAGTGACTTCGCGAACTCCACCAGCCGGTTCGAGATCCCGCCCGACTCCATGAGATTGCCGGCGAGGATGAAGAACGGAATCGCGGCCAGCGGGAACTTGTTGAGCGCGCCGAACATCTCCTTCACGATCGTGAGGAGATTCAGGTTCGCATCCACGGCGCCGACGATGCTCGCGAGGCCGATCGACACGGCGATGGAGATGCTGAGCGCGAAGCACAGCAGCATCGTCAGGAACATCGGGATCGGCATGGCGCGTAGCAGGTCGCGGTCAGGTCGCGGTCTCGAGCTCGTGCCGGCGCGGATCGATGAGGCACGCGACGATGCCGAGCACGCAGAAGAGCGCGCCCACCGGCACGGCGAGATACGCCCAGGTCATCGAGAACGACTCGAGGCCGCTGATCGTCTGCACCCGCGCGCGCCACGCATAGTCGAACCCGTAGCGGATCATGAAGCCGATCAGCACGAGGGACGCGGTCGCGGTCACCCAGTCGAGCACCCGCTTGCCGGTCGCGCCGGCGATCCGGTGCACGACGTCCACGCACACCATCGCGCCCTGCCGGAACGCCGTGGGCGCGCCCATGAACACCATCCAGATGAGCGTGAACCGGATCAGCACCTCGGTCCATTCGGCAGGTTGTTGCAGCACGAAACGCGCGAGGATCTGGAAGAGACCGAGGCAGGACGCGATCACGAGCATGGCGCAGGCGATCCACATCGACACCGCGGTGGTGCGGCGTTCAATGGCGAGGATGGCGGCACGCATGAGGGATCGGCTTCAGCAGTCGTGAATCACCGGCGGCGACGGTACGCGGGAGGAGAGCGCGGTCGGGTACTGCAAACTGCCGCGCACGGCTTGAAGCGGGCCGCGTTCAACGTGGGCGCGAGTATAACTGCCGGCGCGCTGGCGCACGCGGCAAGCGCCGAGCTGCTCGACGATCAGTGTTCGTGATCCGGCAATGGACTACGACGCACAAAGCGACGTGGCGGGGACGCATCCCGCTCGCTCCGGTTCGCCGCAACCATGCACTCCTGCGGGTACCCGGCGCGGCGCTGGTCGTGACCCAACACGCCCCGCGCGCCGCGCCACCCGCGACGGACTGCGCGGCTCAAGTCGCTACGCGGCATGCGTCCCGCCCGCCGGCAGCGTTGTCGCTTCGCACGCTACGCCGCGTGGCCGGAGCGACGGTGAACCACCGTCGCCGCGATCACGCGAGGCGATCGCTGCGGGGCGTGGCGACGTTGGCGCAGTCGGTGGAGCGCGAGTGGCGAGCGCGCCGGTCCGCTCGCTGGGTTGAGCGGCGGCCCGCGAGCCGGGTACCGCGCGCCAGCGACGCCGGGATAGCGCCACCCGGAGCCGGCGACGCAGTGATCGCTTCGCGGCTACCGCGCGCCAGCGACGCCGATACCAACCCGGAGCCGGGCGACGCAGTGATCGCTTCGCGGCTAGTGCGCGCCAGCGACGCGGGTGCCCATCCAGCAAAAAGCCCCGGCTTGGAGGCCGGGGCTGGATCGATGCGGCGCGCCGCATCCGTGCGAATTACTTGTAGTTGCGGATGCGATCGATGTTGGCCTGGCCGAACTTCTTGCCGAATTCGGCGTAGGTCGGGCCGAGCACCGCCTGGAAACGCGCCTTGTCGAGATTCTCCGATACGGTCATGCCCTTCGCGCGGAGGTCGGCCACGGCTTTCTTTTCGTCCTCGTCCACTCGCGCCCGATTGGCCTTCACCGCTTCCTTGGCGGCATCGAGGAATGCCTGCTTGTCCGCGGGCGCGAGCTTGTCCCACGCCGCCTTGTTCATGAGGATCAAGGCCGGCGAGTAGACGTGACCCGTCAGCGAAAGGTATTTCTGCACCTGGTCGAGCTTGGCCGACGTGATGACCGACAGCGGGTTCTCCTGGCCATCGACCGTCCCCTGCTGAAGGGCGGTGAACACCTCGGTGAACGCCATGGGGGTCGGGATGATGCCGAAGGCCTTGTAGGCCTGGATGTGCACGGGATTTTCCATCGTGCGCATCTTGAGTCCCTTGAGGTCTTCCGGCGTGCTGACCGCGTGCTTGCTGTTGGTCATGTGGCGAAAGCCGTTCTCCGCCCAGGCAAGCGCGACGATCCCTTTCGACGGAAACTTTTGCAGCAGGTCCTGACCGATCGGACCGTCGAGCACGGCGCGGGCGTGCGCGTAGTCGCGGAACAGGAACGGGATATCGAGGATGGCGACCTCGGGCACGAAGTTCGGCACGGGCCCGGTGGACGTGAACGTCAGCTCCTGCGTGCCGAGCTGCACCGCTTCCACGGATTCGCGCTCGGCGCCGAGCGAGCCCGAGTAGAACGTCTGGACCTTGTAGCGGCCGTTGGTGCGCTTCTCGACTTCGCGCGCGAACGTGTCGATCGCGACGCCCTGGTGCGAGTTCTGGGCGAGCGAGATGTTGATCTTCATCGTCGTCTGCGCGACGGCTGGGGCCGCCGGCAGGAAGGTGCAGATCGTGGCCGCGGCGGCGAGCGCAACGAGCAGAGGGGGGCGACGCATGGAAGGTCTCCTGTCGTGTAGGGTCGGGCGAACCGAAGGCGACGCATTCTAAGGAACCGCCGTGCCGCTGTACAGGATCGATGCGACGGCGCTTACGGCACGCCGCGGCCTCGTGCCACCGGCGACGCAGCGCCGCGGTTGACGGTGTGAAATAATGACCGCCTGCGCAGCACCGCCGATCGAGGCGCGTGCCCGCTCCCGCCCGATGCTCGACTCGCTCACCTACGCCCGTCTGGCGGCGATCCTGCCTGCCGAAGCTCTCCTCACGACCGCGGAAGCCACGCGGCCGTACGAGTGCGATGGGCTTTCGGTGTACCGCACCCAACCCGCTGCCGTCGCCCTTCCCGAGAACGAGGCGCAGGTCGTGGCGATCCTGCGCGCCTGTCATGGGGCAGGCATTCCCGTGGTCGCGCGCGGCGCCGGCACCAGTCTCTCCGGCGGCGCGATGCCGCACGCGCAGGGCGTGCTGCTCGCCATGGCCAAGTTCAACCGCATCCTGTCGATCGATCCGAATCCGCGGACTGCCGTGGTGCAACCCGGCGTGCGCAATGCCGCGATCTCCGAGGCCGTCGCGCCGCATGGGCTGTATTACGCGCCGGATCCGTCGTCGCAGATCGCCTGCACGATCGGTGGCAATGTTGCGGAGAACGCCGGCGGCGTGCACTGCCTCAAATACGGCCTGACGGTGCACAACGTGCGCCGCGTGCGCGGCATCCTCATCAACGGCGATGCGGTGGAGTTCGGCAGCGACGCGCTCGATGCGCCCGGCTATGACCTCCTCGCGCTCGTCAACGGGTCGGAAGGGCTGCTCACCGTGATCACCGAGATCACGGTGAAGCTCACGCCGAAGCCGCTGCTTGCACGGGTCGTGCTCGCGGCGTTCGACGACATCGCCAAGGCCGGCAATGCGGTCGCGGCGGTGATCGCCGCGGGCATCGTCCCCGCCGGCCTCGAGATGATGGATCAGCCGGCGACGCGCGCCGTCGAGCAGTTCGTGCACGCGAACTATCCGCTCGATGCGCAGGCAGTGCTGCTCATCGAGGCGGATGGCACACCGGAGGAGGTGGCCGCCGAGATCGCCGAGATCGAGCGTGTCGTCGCCGCGGCCGGCGCGACGGAGGTCCGCGTGTCGATGGACGAGAAGCAGCGTCTGCTGTTCTGGTCGGGACGCAAGGCGGCATTCCCGGCGATCGGCCGGCTCACGCCCGACTACTACTGCATGGACGGCACGATCCCGCGCCGCGCGCTCGCGCAGGTGCTCGTGCGCATCGAGGAGTTCGCGCAGAAATATCGCCTGCGCTGCGCGAACGTATTCCACGCCGGCGACGGCAACCTGCATCCGCTCATCATGTTCGATGCGAACAAGGCCGACGAGCTTTCGCGCGCCGAGGCATTCGGCGCCGACATCCTCGACCTCTGCATCGAGGTCGGCGGCACGATCACCGGCGAGCATGGCGTCGGCATCGAGAAGCTGCGCGGCATGTGCACGCAGTTCAAGCCGGCCGAGCTCGAGGCCTTCCTCGGGGTCAAGGCCGCGTTCGATCCGCCGGGCCTGCTCAACCCCGGCAAAGGCGTGCCCACGCTCCATCGCTGCGCCGAGTTCGGCCGCCTGCACGTGCATCAAGGCGTGCTGCCGCACCCGGACGTGCCCCGTTTCTGAGAGTCGACCGATGAACGCTCCCTCCACGCATCGTGCGCGACCCGACGCGCGCGATCTCGCCGACCTCATCACTTCGCTCACTGCCGAGTACGGCGAGCGCGCCGTCACGACGCGCGCTGCGCGCGACCAGCACAGCCATGGCGAGGGCCTTGCCGATGCGGCGCTGCCGGATGTCGTCGTCTATCCGCACACGAACGAGGAAGTCGCCGGGATCATGCGGCTGTGCCACGCGGCGCGCGTGCCGGTGATCGCGTTCGGCGTCGGCACCTCGCTCGAAGGCCACGTGGCGGCGCTCTACGGTGGTGTCTCGCTCGACCTGTCGCAGATGGATCGCGTCCTCGAGGTGAATGCCGAGGACCTCGACTGCCGCGTGCAGGCGGGCGTGACGCGGGAGCAGCTCAACGCGGAGCTCAAGGGCAGCGGTCTCTTCTTCCCGATCGACCCGGGCGCGAACGCCACGATCGGCGGCATGGCGTCCACGCGCGCCTCGGGTACCAATGCCGTGCGCTACGGCACGATGCGCGAGAACGTGCTGGGGCTGACCGTCGTGACGGCCGACGGGCGGCTGATCCGCACGGGCGGCCGCGCGCGCAAGTCGAGCGCCGGCTACGATCTCACGCGCCTTTTCGTGGGCTCCGAAGGCACGCTCGGCATCATCACGGAGGTGCAGCTGCGCCTGTATGGCGTACCCGAGGCGATCGCGGCGGCGGTGTGCCAGTTCAGCGACCTCGAAGGTGCGGTGAACGCCGTCATCACGGCGATGCAGACGGGCATCCCGGTCGCCCGCATCGAGCTCCTCGACGACGTGCAGATGGATGCGTGCATCCGCTACTCCAAGCTCGAAGGCTTCGCGGCGCGCCCGACGCTCTTCTTCGAGTTCCACGGCAGCACGCAGTCGGTGCAGGAACAATCCGAGCACATGCAGGCGATCACCGCCGAGTTCGGCGGCGGCGCGTTCGAGTGGGCGACCCAGGCCGAGGATCGCACGCGGCTGTGGAAGGCACGTCACGCCGCGTACTACGCCGCGATGGCGCTCGCGCCCGGCAAGCAGGCGTTCGCGACGGACGCGTGCGTGCCGATCTCGCGCCTCGCCGACTGCATCATGGAGACCAAGGCGGACGTCGCGTCGACGGGGCTCGTCGCGCCCATCGTGGGCCACGTCGGCGACGGCAATTTCCATCTCGTCGTGCTGTTCGATCCGGCGCGGCCGGAGGAGCGCAGCAAGGCGGAGGACATCGCGCGGCGCGTGTCGCAGCGCGCGATCCGCATGGGCGGGACGTGCACGGGCGAGCATGGCGTCGGTTTGCACAAGCTCGATGCTCTGGTGCAGGAGCATGGCGAGGCAGTCGACATCATGCGCACGATCAAGCGCGCGCTCGATCCGCTCGACATCCTCAACCCGGGCAAGACGGTGCCGCTGCGATGATCACCCTCTACATCGGCAACCGGAACTACTCGTCGTGGTCGCTGCGCGGCTGGCTCGCGGTGAAGCTTTCCGGCGAGCCCTTCAAGGAAGTCATGGTCCCGCTCGTGGGCCATTACAACGCCGCAAACCGTGCCTTCTCGCCCACTGCGCGCGTGCCGGCGCTGCACGACGACGGCGTCGTGGTGTGGGATTCGCTCGCCATGGCGGAATACCTCGCCGAGCGGCATGCGGAAATGTGGCCAGCCGACCGCGCCGCGCGCGCCTTTGCCCGCAGCGCCTGCGCCGAGATGCATGCCGGTTTCAGCGCGCTGCGCAACGAGATGACGATGTGCATCCGCGAGCGGCTCGACGTGCGGCCCTGGTCGCCGGAGCTCGCGGCCGACGTCGAGCGCGTGGTCGAGCTGTGGAGCGAGGCGCGCCAGCGCTTCGGCGCCGGCGGTCCGTACCTCTGCGGCGCGTTCTCGCTGCTGGACGTCTTCTACGCGCCCGTTGCCTATCGCTTTCGCACTTACGAGGTCGCGCCCCCCGGCGAGGCCGGTGAGTACCTGCGCGCGGTCCTCGCGCATCCCTTCCTGCGCGAATGGGAGGAAGGCGCGCTCGCCGAGCAGACGGTCGTCGAAGCCGACGAGCCGCGGGTGCTCTACCGCGACAAGCTCGCGGCGCGCGGCAACGATCCGCCGGAAGGTCGCTGGTGAGCGACGTCGTCGCGGCCTGGCAGGCGCGCATCCGCGAGGCGGCGGCGCAGCGCACGCCGCTGCGTCTTCGCGGTGGCGGGAGCAAGGACTTCTACGGCGAGGCCGCGACGGGCGAGGTCATCGACACGACGGCGTACGCGGGCGTCATCGATTACGACCCGACGGAGCTCGTGATCACGGTGCGCGCCGGGACGCCGCTCGCGGCGCTCGAAGCGACGATGGCGGAGCAGGGCCAGATGCTGGCCTTCGAGCCGCCGCATTTCGCGGCCGGTGCAACGGTCGGCGGTACGGTGGCGAGCGGCCTTTCCGGCCCGCGCCGCCCGTACGCGGGTGCGGTGCGCGATCTCGTGCTCGGCGTGCGTGTGCTCGACGGCCAGGGCGCCGATCTCACCTTCGGCGGGCGCGTGATGAAGAACGTCGCCGGCTTCGACGTGTCACGGCTCATGACGGGCGCCATGGGCACGCTCGGCCTGCTGCTCGACGTCTCGCTCAAATGCCTGCCCGTGCCGCGCACGCAGCGCACACTCGTGTTCGAGCTCGCGCCCGATGCCGCGGTCACGCGCATGAATGCGTGGGGCGGCAAGCCGTTGCCGATCTCGGCGACGTGCCACTACGATGGACGGTTGTGCGTTCGTCTCGCGGGTGCGTTGCCGGCCGTGGATGCCGCGGCGCGCACGCTCGGCGGTACCGTGCTCCCGGACGACGTGGACTTCTGGCGGTCCGTGCGCGATCACACGCTGCCGTTCTTTCGCAATGCGCAGGAGCTGTGGCGGCTGTCGGTACGCTCGACCGCGCCCGATTTCGCGCCGGAGGGTACGCAACTCATCGAATGGGGCGGCGCGTTGCGCTGGATCGCGGCGGGCTCCGGCGTCGATGCCGGGCGCATGCGCAACCTGGCGGCAGCCCACGGCGGGCATGCGACGCTCTTTCGCGCGGGCGAGCGGCGCACCGGCGTGTTCCATCCCTTGCAGCCCGCTCTCCTCGACGTGCACCGGCGTTTGAAGAGCACCTTCGACCCGGCGGGCATCATGAATCCCGGCCGCCTCTATCCTTCGCTCTGATGCAGACCGCGCTCGCCGACTTCATCCGTGATACGCCGGAGGGCCGCGAAGCGGATGCCATTCTGCGCAGCTGCGTGCATTGCGGATTCTGCACGGCGACCTGCCCGACGTACCAGTTGCTCGGCGACGAGCTGGACGGTCCCCGCGGTCGCATCTACCTCATGAAGCAGGTGCTCGAGGGTTCCGCCGTGACGCGCACCACGCAGGTGCACCTCGACCGCTGCCTCACGTGCCGCAATTGCGAGACCACGTGCCCCTCGGGCGTGCAATACGGGCGGCTCCTCGACATCACGCGCGCCGTGGTCGATCGCAAGGTCGAGCGGCCCGCCGCGGAGCAGATGAAGCGCTGGGGGCTGCGGCGCGCCCTGCTGTCGAAGCCGCTGTTCGGTGGCGCCCTTGCGCTCGGCCGCGCCGTGCGGGGGCTGCTGCCCGGGGAGTTGCGCACGAAGCTGCCGCAGGCGATGCCCGCCGGCGCATGGCCCGCGCCGCGGCACGCGCGGCGCATGCTCGTGCTCGACGGCTGTGTGCAGCCGTCGCTCGCACCGAACATCGACGCTGCGACGGCGCGCGTTCTCGATCGCATAGGTATCTCGCTGGTGCGCGTGTCGGGCGCCGGCTGTTGCGGTGCGCTGCCATACCATCTCGACGCCACCGACGAGGCGTTCGCCTTCATGAAGCGCAACATCGATGCGTGGTGGCCGCACGTCGAGCACGGTGCGGAGGCGATCGTCGTCACCGCGAGCGGCTGCGGCGTGATGGTGAAGGACTACGGGCACCACCTCGCGCGCGATCCGGGGTATGCCGCGAAGGCCGCGCGCATCGCCGCGCTCACCCGCGATCCCGTCGAGGTCATTGCGGCGGAATGGCCGCGCATCGCGCCGAAGGTGGCGATGGACCGTGGCGCGCAGAAGGTCGCGTTCCATCCCCCGTGCACGCTGCAGCACGGGATGCGCCTGCAGGGCGCGGTGGAGGAGATCCTGCTCGCCATCGGGCTCGAACTCACACCGGTCGCCAACAAGCACCTTTGCTGCGGCTCGGCGGGCACGTACTCGATCCTGCAGCCGGAGCTCGCCAACAGGCTAAAGGCCAACAAGGTCGCCGCGCTCGAAGCGGGTCAGCCGGAGGTGATCGCCAGCGCCAACATCGGCTGCATGACGCATCTCGCGAGCGGCACGGCGACGCCGGTCCGGCACTGGATCGAGATCCTCGATACCCGCATGCTTTCGCCACGCCCGGCGTGAATGCCGTGACTCCGACGTCCTCCCACGTCTCGCTGCGCCAGGGCTATCGCCATTTCGTCGCGATCCCCACGCGCTGGATGGACAACGACACGTACGGGCACGTCAACAACGTGGCGTACTACTCCTACTTCGACACCGCGGTGAACGCGCATCTCATCGCGGCCGGCGGCCTCGACATCCACGAGGGAACCGAGGTCGGGCTGGTGGTCGAGACCATGTGCCGCTTCCACCGGTCGCTGACGTTCCCGGACGTCGTCGATGCGGGGCTGCGTGTCGCGCATCTCGGCAACAGCTCGGTGCGCTACGAGATCGGTCTTTTCCGCCAGGGCGAGGACGAGCCCGTCGCTACCGGCCACTTCGTGCACGTGTGGGTGGACCGTGCGACGCAGCGGCCCACACCCTTGCCGCCGCGCATCCGCGATGCCCTGCTGCCGCTGCTCGTGCAGGCGGCGCCGGCGCCATGACGCGCGGTGTCGGGAGCGCGGAGACGGCTGCCGCGGTCCGCGTGGATTGCGCGCGCATGACCACGGCGACGCGCGAGGCAGCGTTCTCCCTGCTCGCCACGTTCCTCGCCGATGATGCGCACTACCGCGCATCCAGTGCTGCCTACGGTGATGGCGGAGGGCCGGCGCTGCAACGTGCATTGCAGCTCTTTCTGGAGCGTCCGGAGATCGGCTACGTGTGGCTCGCATTCACCGGGCACGCCGGCGAGCGCACGGCAGTGGGGGCGTGCGTGGTCTGTTATGCGATATCGACCTCGCGCGGCGCACTGGTCGCGAAGCTCGACGACGTCAACGTGGATCCGCAATGGCTGGGCCGGGGCGTCGGAAGCGCCATGCTGCGTGCGCTCATGGCCGAGCTCGCGGCAGAGGGCGTCACCCGCATCGACAGCGCATGTCACCGCGACAACGTCGATGCGTGGCGCTTCTATGCGCGGCTCGGCTTCCAGCCCCTGGACGAGGAACGCATTGCGCTGCTGCTTGCGTGACGCTGGTTGCAGGCGGGCACGATGCGCCTGATCGCGCTCGTCCCGGCGGCGGGCGGCGGCTCGCGTTTCGGCGCCGCGATTCCCAAGCAATATGCCGAGCTGTGCGGCGCGCCGGTGCTGCTGCGCACGCTGGAACGGCTCGATGCCGCGCTCGCGCTCCACCGCCTCTACGTGGCCGTCGCGCCGGACGACGCGCGCTGCCGGGAGATCCTGGCGCCACTCGGCGGGCGCGCGGTCGTCCTGCCGTGTGGCGGGAGCACGCGCGCGGCGACGGTGCGCAACGCGCTGGCGGCGATCGCCGGATCCTGCGCGGATGACGACTGGATTCTCGTGCACGATGCCGCGCGGCCATGCGTGCCGCGCGAAGCGCTGCAGAGCCTCGTCATTGCATTGCGCGACGATGCCGTGGGTGGACTGCTCGCGCTGCCGGTGGCCGACACGCTGAAGCGGGGCAGCGGCGGCACCGCGGACGTGCGCGTCGTGCGCACCGAGGATCGCAACGGGCTGTGGCAGGCACAGACGCCGCAGATGTTCCGGCTCGGGCTGCTGCGCCGTGCGCTCGGCGACGGAAGCGAAAACGTTACGGATGAAGCCCAGGCGATCGAGCGCCTTGCTGCGGCGGGAGGATGCGCGATGCCCCGCCTCGTCGAGGGCAGCGCATTGAACGTGAAGATCACCTATCCTGCGGACCTCGCGCTGGCGACCGCGATCCTGGGGTTGCAGGAGCGGCAACGATGAGCGGGCGAGATTCGCGAGGAGCAGGCGCATGCCGATGAAGATGCGGATCGGGCAGGGCTTCGACGTGCATGCGCTCGTCGCGGGCCGGCGTCTGGTGCTGGGTGGCGTCGACATTCCGTTCGACCGCGGACTCGAAGGGCACTCGGATGCCGACGTGCTGATCCATGCGATCTGCGATGCGCTGCTGGGAGCGTGCGGTATCGGCGACATCGGCATGCATTTCCCGGACACGGATGCGCGCTGGCGCGGTGCCGACAGCCGCGTGCTGCTGCGCCACGTCGCGGGCCTCGTGGGCGCGCAGCGCTACGCGATCGGCAACGTGGATGCAACGGTGATCGCGCAGGTGCCGCGGCTGGCGCCGCACATCGCGCAAATGCGCACCAACATCGCCGCCGACATCGCTTGCGCGGCTGCCGACGTGAGCATCAAGGCCACGACCACGGAGCGCCTGGGGTTTGCAGGCCGCGGCGAAGGCATCGCCGCAATGGCGGTCGTGCTGCTCGTGCCGCTCGAGGACAACACCGGACCCTAAGCCGTAGCCGCGACACCCGCGTCCGGAAGCTCGACGCGGGCGGTCGTGCCCCCGCCCTCGCGCGGCAGGAGCGCGAACGAACCGCCGTGCATGCGGGCGATGCGCTCGACGATGGCGAGCCCGAGTCCCGCACCGGGAATCCCCGTCGCATCGGCGCGTGCCGCGGAGGCGCGCGTGAACGGTTGCTTCAGACGTTCGACCTCGCCGGGTGGGATGCCGGGGCCGTGGTCGGTCACCTCCAGCACGAAGCGTCCTGGCGTCGCGCGCGTCGTCACCCGGACGGGCGGTGCGCCGTAGGCGAGCGCGTTGTCGACGAGGTTGGCGATCAGGCGCGAGAACGCGGTCGCGCGCAGCGGCATCGCCGGGACCACGCCGGGCTCGAACCGCACGTCCTTGCCGGCGCGCCCGTAGCGCTCGACCGTCGCCGCCACGATCGCGTTGGGGTCCTGCCGGACGGTCGGCACGCCGTTCTCGCTGCGCGCGAAGTCGAGGAACTGGCCGATCACGCGGTCCATCTCCTCGATGTCGTCGGTCATGCCGCGCTTCATGGTTTCGTCGCGGACGCCCATCTCGAGACCGAGGCGCAGTCGCGCGAGCGGTGTGCGCAGATCGTGCGATACGCCGGCGAGCAGCAGCGCGCGATCGTGCTCGAGCTGCCGCAGGTCGAGCAGCATGCGATTGAAGCCGCGGTTCAGGTTGACGATCTCGGACGGTCCGGACTCGGGCAGCGGTGCGGGCATCTCGCCGCGGCCGAGCGCGCGCACTGCGGCATCGAGCTCGCGCAGCGGACGACCGAGATAGCGCGCAAAAAGGAACGCCGCCACGAGCAGGAACAGCGCGACGGTGGTGCTCCAGATCGCCGCGCGTGACGGGATGTCGGCCGCCTGCGGCCGCGCGGGGAGGGGGAAGCCGACCCAGTAGGTGCCGTCGCCCGCCACGAGGCGCGCCCACAGCAGTTGCAGGCGGGGCTGCACGCGCAACGACGTGCCTTCGCCCAGCGCCGTGCGGAGGCGAGACTCGAGCTCCGCCAGGACGGGACCCGCCGGCACGCCGAGCTGCGGCCGGTCCTGCTCGGCGACGATGCGCACGCCGTAGTCGCGGCCGATCCGGCGCAGGGTTTCGCGGCGCTCGCCGGCGGGAACGGTCTCGAGGGCAGCGTGCACCGCCTGCA
Organism: uncultured beta proteobacterium; assembly: GCA_963734575.1. GTDB lineage: Bacteria > Pseudomonadota > Gammaproteobacteria > Burkholderiales > Casimicrobiaceae > CAIWHR01. The sequence continues at coordinate 146,761 of CAVTHT010000004.1, forward strand.
GCTGCACGATCATCGTGTCGCCGAAGTGCCGCGCGAGCAGTGCAGCGCGGTCGTGACGGAACAGCAGGATGGTGACGACGAGTGCGAGCACCACCACGGCGAGCAGCAGCAGCGTGAGTCGCCCGAAGAGCGAGCGTGGCCAGAGCGTCACGGTGCAGCCTGCGCGGGCGTGTCGCCGGGCACGAACATGTAGCCGAAGCCCCACACCGTCTGGATGTAGCGCGGATTGGCCGCATCGGGCTCGATGAGCTTGCGCAGCCGCGACACCTGCACGTCGATGGCGCGATCGAAGAGATCGTGGTCGCGGCCGCGGGCGAGCATCATGAGCTTCTCGCGCGCGAGCGGCTGGCCCGCGTGTGTGACGAACACCTTGAGCAGCGCGAACTCGCCGGTCGTGAGGTGGATGGTGCGCGCGTCGTCACGCAAGGTGCGCGCTGCGAGATCGAGCTCGAACGGCCCGAATGCCACGCGCCCGTCCTGCGCGGCGCCACCGGGTACGGCCTGCTCGCGGTGCCGGCGCAGCACGGCGTGGATGCGTGCCACGAGCTCGCGCGGGTTGAATGGCTTCGGCAGGTAGTCGTCGGCGCCCATCTCGAGACCGATGATGCGGTCGATGTCCTCGCCTTTCGCCGTGAGCATCACGATGGGCACGTTCTCGCCGCCGGCACGCAGCCGCCGGCACACGGCGAGGCCGTCTTCACCCGGCAGCATGAGGTCGAGCACCAGCAGGTGCGGCGGGTCGCGCTGCAGGCGCCGGTCGAGCTCGCGCGCGTCCGGCAGCGTCGCGACCTGGAAGCCCTGCTCGGCGAGATAGCGCGAGAGCAGGTCGCGCAGGCGCACGTCGTCGTCGACGACCAGGATCTTGGGTGCCGGCTTCGGGTTCACGATGGACATTTGACGCGCGCGAACGCGCTCGCGTGCAGCGCAAGGTGTAACGGATTGTTGCTGCCCTACCCCTAATCGCGTCAACCGCCTCAGCTCACCTTAGCTCAGTACCGATATATTTCAAGCACTTGGTTGCTCAGACCAACCCAGGCTTGATATGGTCCATCCATCACGGTGCTTCTCCAGTGCTTATCCGACACGCACTGTATATCGGAGCAGAGCACATGGCGCGCCAACCCACTGGACATGCAACGTGGATCGTGCAGCGTCGCGTAGGTCGGAACCTGGTGCGCCACACCATTGGGCCAGTCAAGAACGTGTTGCCACAGAAGGCGTACGTATTAGCGCGCGAGAAGTTGAACGCCTCGCGATGGGCACCTTATAGCTGTTTGTCTACGTCCATGGTCCAGTGGCTTCCGAAGCCGAGCATGCCTCGAAACGGATGTGTCCCAAGAATGAGAATCTTGTGCTTTGATTGCACTACTTTGTGAATGGCGACTGCAAATGCTTCAGCGTCCTCTACCCACTTGCGAACCCTGTGTGCAGGTGCTTCTTGCGTTAGCCATGAAGCTGGCAGGGGCGCAGGTTTGTGGTCGTCGTGTATGGTTTCGTAGGATTGCTTGTTTGGCTTCGCATGAACAATCTTGTCGCGAAGTGCCTGCAATTCCACAACACTACACCGTGGTCTGCGGTCTTTGCGTGGCAATGGCCAGTTGAGCTCTTCAGCGATACGCTTGAGCTTGCCTTCGATACCGCGATACTCGTCTCGTGCGAAGAACGTGCGCTCATTGGCCCACACGTCCGGCAGGATGTTGGCGAGAAGGTAGTTCAGATACGCCTCGTAGGCAGCGGCAGCAAGCAACGCACCTGACAGGTGAAGCTGCCACGAATCCGTGGCGTGCTCAACCGCGAGTAAGAAATGCCGCTGCGCGCTGTCCCATAACAACCTGTGGGCGAAGCTTTCGTAGGTCCCTGAGGTCTTGACTAAAGCCATCACGGCTTCTCCCGTGCTTCTCCGTTTTTCGGCTTGTTGCGGTCTGCGCTATGTAGCGCGGGCCGCTAACTTGTAACGGATTGTAACGACCCGCGCGTCGTGCAACGGCTCGTTGCACCTGCTGCGGCAGCGGCTGGAACTCGTGCGCACAATGGCGTCGAAGGTTACAGGGGCCGGCGAACGGTTCCCGCACATCACGACCTGAAAGGAAACGCTTCATGAATGCCCGCAACCAGCAACGACAATCCACACGCCGCGTGCGCGGTCTCGCCACGCTCGCCGCAGTGCTCTCGCTCGGCCTCGCTGGCGCCGCCGTGGCGCAACCCTTCGGCCACCACGGTTCCGGTGGACCGCACGGCATGATCGAGCAGATCGTGCAGTCGGGGAAACTCACCCTCGACTCGTCGCAGCAGCTCGCGCGCGATCGCGCGGTCGAGGCGAGCAAGGCGGCGCACCAGCAGGCGATCGCGAATCGCCAGAGCCTGCACGCCGCGATGCAGGCGGAGCTTGCCAAGCCCGAGCCGAACCTCGCGTCGGTCGCGGCAGCCGCCGACCAGGTGCAGCAGCAGAACCAGGGGTTGCGCAAGAGCGTGCGCGATCAGTGGCTCGCGCTGTACGCGATGCTCACGCCGGAACAGAAGGCGGTCGTGCGCGATGCCATGACGCAGCGGATGGCGCGCGCGGACAGCTTCCGCAACCACATGCGCGAGCGCTTTCACGGCCCAGGCGCCAAGGGCTGATGCAGGGAGGGGGCACGCAGCGCGTGCCCCGTTTTCCTGATCGACCGGCCGCAGCCACCTCTAGTCGATTCGCCGCCTATGCAAACGGCATGAAAGTGATGATTTTGCGGAAGATGTGATGCAAAGCGACGAACGGCGTTGTATTTCCAGAATGCGTTCTGAATAATCCGACCGGCGCGGACGGGCTTCGACGCGCGCGGCGCGCCGGCCCGGCGCAGAAAGGCGCCGATTGGAACGCGTGCAGGCACGCAGGAGCGATACACCGGACACGGACAGCCGCGAGCAGCGGCTGGCGCGCGGCGCTGTTCCTGCTGCTCCTGCTCGTCACCGGCCTGGCCCGTGGCGATGCGTCGCCCGTCTATCGCTTCTACAACACCGCCAGCGGCACGCACTTCTACACGATCTCCGCCCGCGAGCGCGACGACGTCCTACTGCGCTACCCGAGCTTCGCCTACGAGGGGGTCGCGTTCTGGGCGTTCCCGGAAGCGGTGCCGAGCACCGGCGCGGTCTACCGGTTCTACAACACCGCCACCGGCACGCACTTCTACACCGCGAGCGATGCGGAGAGGGATTACGTCACCGCGCACTTTCCGGCGCTGACGTTCGAGGGGCCGGCCTATTACCTCGCGCAGGGTCCGGGGGACGCGCGCACAGCGCTATACCGGTTCTTCAACACCCGCACGGGTGCGCACTTCTACACCACGAGTGCCGCCGAGCGTGACAACGTCACCGCGTCGTGGCCGTGGTTCGCCGACGAAGGCACTGCGTACTACGTGTACAGCAGCTCCACGCCACCCGAGGGCGTGAACGTCGCGGCCGACGCCGATGTCTGGCGCCTGCTGAACCAGGCAACGTTCGGCGCTTCGCGCACCGAGGCGGCCCGCGTGAAAAACATGGGGATCGCGGCGTGGCTCGCCGACCAGTTCGCCCAGCCGGCGTCCGGCTATCCGGACGCGAAATACAACGTGATCCAGCTCCGCTCGACCGTGGAATGCGGCCAGCGCGCCGCCGACGGCACCAATTACCCGGCGAGCGCGCCGCAATTCATCTGCTATCGCGACCATCTGACGCCGACCGGCATGGCGCGCGATTTCTTCACCAACGCCGTGTACAAGCCCGACCAGCTGCGGCAGAGGGTGGCATGGGCGCTCTCGCAGATCCACGTGATCTCGACGACGGAATCGGACCTCTTCGTCGCGTATCCGATGGCGCGCTACCAGAACATCCTGTCCGCGGAGGCGTTCGGCAACTTCGAGACCCTGCTGCAACGGATCACTCTATCGCCGGCGATGGGCAATTACCTCGACATGGTGAACAACGACAAGGCGGCAGGCACGCGCGTGCCCAACGAGAACTACGCGCGCGAGATCCTGCAGCTCTTCTCGATCGGCCTCGTGCAGCTCAACCTCGACGGCACGCCCGTGCTGGACGCGAACGGCGCTCCGGTGCCGACCTATGACCAGCAGGTGATCAAGGAATTCGCGCGCGTCTTCACCGGGTGGACGTATGCCAATGCCGACGGCAGCGCGCCCACGAAGAAGAATGCCGCCTACTATGCCGCGCCGCTGGCGCCGTATCCCAACGGCCACGACACGGGCGTTAAGGTGCTGCTGCAGGGCCAGGCGCTGCCGGCGAGCCAGACGATCCAGAAGGACCTCGCGGATGCCGTGCACAACATCTTCATGCATCCGAACGTGGGACCCTTCATCGGCAAGGCGCTGATCCAGCGCCTCGTCACCGGCAACCCCAGTGCGGCGTACGTCGCGCGGGTGGCCGCGCGCTTCAACGACAACGGTCAGGGCGTGCGCGGCGACATGAAGGCGGTGGTGCAGGCGATCCTGCTCGATCCCGAAGCGCGCGGCGACTCCACGCCCGACCCCACCTTCGGTGCGTTGCGCGAGCCCGTGCTGATGGTCACCGGGCTGTTGCGCGCGCTTTCCGGCACCACCGACGGCTTCGATCTCGCAAACCGCACGTCGGCGCTCGGCCAGCGGCCCTATTCCTCGCCCACGGTGTTCAATTTCTTTCCGCCGGACTATACGGTCCCCGGCACGTCGATCCTCGCGCCCGAGTTCGGCATCCACAACTCCAACAGCGCCGTCGCGCGCGCGAATCTGGTCTACACGCTGGTGTACAGCGGCATCACGGCCGACCCGAACGTCGCCAACGCCACGGGCACGCGGCTCGACACGCAGCAGTTCGAGGCGCTCGCCGCCCAGCCGACGGCGCTGGCCGATCGCGTCAACGATGTGCTCCTCGGTGGCCGCATGCCCTCGGCGGCACGCGACGTGATCGCGCAGGCAGTCGGCCAGGTTCCGGCCAGCGATCGTGCGGGGCGTGCGCGCATGGCGGTGTACCTCATGGCCTCGTCGTACCACTTCCAGGTCCAGCACTAGGATGAACCTGCCCGCGAACTCGCTGCGCTCGCTCCCCCAAAGGGGGCACTCTCGGTGGCTTGGGGCCGTCGGGCGTCACTGACATGGCTTTCTCGCGCCGTGTATTCCTTCGCAGCACCAGCGCACTGACGGCGAGCGGGCTGGCGGGTGCGCTTGGGCACTGGGGCGTGAGCGTCGCGCAGGCGCAGGCGGCGAGCGACTACAAGGCGCTGGTGTGCGTGTTCCTGTTCGGTGGCAACGACAGCAACAACATGATCGTGCCGGTGGACGATTACGCGCAGTACGCCGCGGTGCGCAGCGCCACCAGCAACGTCGCCCTGACGTCCGCGGAGCTCCTGCCGTTTGCCGCTGCGCGCCAGGGCGGCAGGCACTACGGCTTCCATCCTGCGCTCGCACCGATCGCTCCGCTGTACGGTGCAGGCAGCATGGCAGTGATCGCCAATGCCGGGACGCTGGTCGCGCCGATCACGAAGGCGGATTACGTAGCCGGGCGCAACCGGCCATCGAACCTTTTCTCGCACAGCGATCAGCAGTCGCTATGGCAGGGCTACCAACCCGAGGCGCCTATTCGCTCGGGGTGGGGCGGCCGGCTCGCGGACCGCATCGGTGCCGCGAATGCGGGCGCCATCCTCCCCGCGGCAGTCTCCGTGTCGGGTAACCAGCTCATGGGCCAGGGCATCACGACCACCGCCTTCGTCATCCCGCCAACCGGCGGGGTGTCGATGAGCGGCCAGGGAGGCGATGCGGTCTCCACGGCACGCACGAATGCGTTGCGCGCATTGCTGAGGACACATCCGTTCAACGACATCGCCGCAAGCGCGGCCGGCGTGATGGACAACGCGCTGAGCGCGGCCGCAGCGGCTAACCCGGTGCTGACCGCGGCACTGCCGCCGGTCATCAACACGGCGTTCGGCGCGCTCAACACGGGCATCGCGCAGCAGTTGAAGCAGGTGGCGCGTCTCATCGAGGCACGGCAGGCGCTGGGACTGAAGCGCCAATTCTTCTTCGTGAGCATGGGCGGCTTCGACCATCACAGCGCGCTCCTCACCAACCAGGCCACGCTGTACGGCCAGCTCGCGCCGGCCCTGAAGGCCTTTCAGGACTACACCGCGGCGGCGGGTGTCGCCGCCAATGTCACGGCGTTCACCGCCTCGGACTTCTCGCGCACCTTCATCGGCAATTCCAGCGCCGGCACGGATCACGGCTGGGGCGGGCATCACCTGGTGCTGGGTGGTGCCGTGCGCGGCGGCGACATGTACGGCGTCTTCCCGCAACTCGTCGTGAAGGGCAGCGACGATGCCGGCACCAACGGCTCGTGGATCCCCACCACCGCCGTGGACCAGATCGGGTCGACACTGGCAAAGTGGTTCGGCGTCGCGGAAGCCGACCTGCCGTATCTCTTTCCGAACATCGCACGCTTCGCGACCAGCGATCTCGGTTTCATGGCGTGACGCTGACGCGATGGAGGCGTGAGCTGGCTGGCCCCGCGACAGCCTGAGACGTCCCCCGGGGCGCCCTATCATGAGCGCCGACACGCGTTCATTGGAGGTGAATGATGGCCTGGATGGTTCTCCTGCTCGCCGGCCTCTTCGAGGTGGCCTGGGCGGTCGGCATGACCTACACCGCAGGTTTCACGCGGCCACTGCCGACGCTGGCGACGATCGCTGCGATGATCGCCAGCGTGCTGCTCCTCGAGTACGCCGTGCGCACGCTGCCGCTCGGTACCGCCTACGCGGTCTGGACCGGCATCGGCGTCATCGGCACGGTGCTCCTCGGCGTCCTGCTCTTTCGTGAGCCGCTCGGCGCAGCTCGCCTGATCTGTCTCGGTCTCATTCTGGCCGGCATCATCGGGCTGCGGCTGCTTCCTGCACGCTGACCGCGCGTACGTTGCCGATCGCGTCGGCCGGCGACCGGCCGCGCTTGGCCGCAACGGCGCGCTGCGCGGCGAGCAGCAGTGCCGTCGCCAGCACCGGCTTGTGCAGCAGCGTCACGCCCGCGCGCAGCACTTCCTCGCGCGCCTCGTCGCTGGTATCGCCCGAGATCACGAGTGCCGGGATGTGACGCGCGCACGCGCTGCGCAGCGTCGCGACCGCATCGAGGCCGGATCCACGCTCGGCAAGACGCAGATCCGCAACGACGAGATCGATGCGCCCGTGCGTCGCTTCGTCATCGGCCAGCGCCGAGAGCACCGCCTCGGCGTCGGCGCCGGTGGTAACGCGGGCGCCCCAGGTCGTGAACAACGCGTGCATGGCACTGACCACGGCGGGATCGTCGTCGATCACGGCCACGTGCCGATCCGCGAACGGACGTATCGCATCGTCCGCGACCGTCGGAGCTGCCGCGGACGGGAAATAGGCGGTGCGTGCGCGATGCGCCGGTGCGCGCGGCGCGAAGATGGAGAAACGCGATCCGCGGCCCGGTCGCGATGCGAGTTCGACGCGGTGGCCGAGCAGATCCGAGAGCCTGCGCACGATGGCGAGGCCGAGGCCCATGCCGTGACCGCGGCGCAGCCGTCCGGCAGCACCGGCGATCTGCACGAATTCCTCGAACACGCGTCCCTGGTCGGACAGCGCGATGCCGATGCCCGAATCGACGACGTCGATGCGGACCTCGCTGCCCCGGCGGCGCACGCCGACGACGACCCCGCCGGACTGGGTGTAGCGGATCGCGTTGGCCACGAGGTTGCGCAGCATGCGCTCGAGCAGCAGTGCGTCGGTGAGCACCGTGGCGCTGGTCGCACGCACGCGCAGCGCGAGGCCTGCGGCTTCCGCCTGCGGCGCGAAATCGGCCTGCACCCGGGCGAGCACCGCTTCGAGCGCGACGCCGCGGATCTCCGGGTGCAGCGCGCCGGCATCCAGGCGCGACAGGTCGAGGAGCTGCGCAAACAGGGACTCGAGCGCTTCGACCGATGCGTGGATGCTCTGCACGAGGGGCGTCACCGTGGGATCGCGCACGCGCCCGCGCAAGCGCTGCCGCGAACAGGCCCATCGCGTGCAGCGGCTGGCGCAGGTCGTGGCTGGCCGCGGCGAGGAACTGGCTCTTCGCGCGATTGGCATTCTCGGCCGCCGCACGCGATTGCTCCGCGGCCGCCGTCTGCGACGTGAGCGCCGCGATGAGGTCCGTGTTTTCGTAGCGCATCGCGAGCGAATGCGTCAGCAGGTCGTTGAGGTGATGGCCATAGGTGAGCACGAAGGCGAGCACGACCAGCAGCACGAGGGCGGTGAAGAGGTGGACGTCGTCGCCTTCCCACGCCACGCGCGCGACCAGCGGGAGCAGGGCGCTTGCCACGAAGCCATGGAAGGCCGGCTTGTACACGGCGGTCAGGTTGAGGCCGCCGAGCACGACACCGAACAGGCACACGATGAGGAGCGCCTGGTGTGCGGCGCTGCCGGGAAAGAGCGCGACGGCGGCGATGCCCCACAGCGCGCCGGCGAGCGTGGAGCCGATCGACCAGTACGTGCCCCACCGCTGCGCCTCGTTCATGCCGGGGTTGCGGCGGCGGTAGCGGAGCGCGAGCCCGCGCGCCATGCCTGGTTGACGACGATCGCCGCGATCCACGCCAGCATCGCTTGCGCGGTCGTGGTTTCCCACAGCACCGTGCACAGCAACGCCGCCCCGAACGCCATCGAAACGGTCGTGCGGTGCCACTGCCCGTAGAGCGTGGCGACCTGGTCCGCGCGAGCGCGCAACAGCACGCCCGGCGCGATGCCGGCGGTTGCGAGCATGCGGAGGCTAGCGGCGCGCGACGATCGCTGCGGTGTGGATCCCGCGCCGCGCGAGCTCCGCCACCGCCTGAGCCCGCGACTGCACGCGCAGCGCCTTGAGGATCGCGCTCACGTGCACCTTCACCGTGCCCTCCGATAGACGCAGGTCGCGGCAGATGAGCTTGTTGGGCTTGCCTTCGACGAGGAGCTTCAGCACGTCGGCCTGACGAGGCGTCAAGCCCAAGCTCTCCCGGACCGATGCATATGCCGTCACCGTCCGGGGACAGGCTCGCCTGCAGGCGAACCGCCTGCGCGCCATCGAGCGCCTGACGCAATGCCGCGAGCATCGCGGCGCCGTGTGCGGTCTTGGGGATGAAGCCGCGCGCGCCCGCAGCAAGTGCCGCGTTGACGGTTGCATCGTCGTGCGTCGCGGAGAGCACCACGACAGGCACTCCGGGGTAGTCCAGCATGATATCGGCGAGAAAGTCGAGCCCGCGCGCACCGGGAAGCGCGAGGTCGAGCAGGATCATCGCGACGTCGGGCTCGGCATCGAGGATCGCGACCGCTTCCGCGGGATCGCCCGCCGCGCGGACGCACACTTCAGGCTCGAGCTGCGGCAGCAGCTCTCCCAATGCATCCACGATCAGCGGATGGTCGTCGATCACGAGCACTTTCATGTCTTCCCCCTGTGGCGACACGTGCGCACGCGGCCCCCCGGCGGCACGGTGGAAAGACAGTAGTGGAGCGCCGCTGGCGGCGGCCAGCTGCTAGTGGCGACAGGGCTGCGACCGCAGCTCGCGCCCTGCGGTTTATATTAACTAATATATTAATTATTATTTTCATGATAGGATATATAATAAATTGTTATAGAATAGTGAAATTATTTGTGGAGTGAACATGTTGGTTATTATATATAAAAAATAGATCGTTGTTATGGTCGCCGGATCATTCCGGCGGAACTCACCCGTTGCGGGCGAGAGCCTTCTCTTCTTCGAGGTCGCGACGCAGCGCGCGCAGGCGGGTGTCGACCACGGAAACGACGTAGAAGTCGCCGTCCCGCGCCTTCGAGGCGAGCTCGAGCTGCGTGACGGCGCCCTTGAGGTCGCCTTGCCATGCGTAGAACTCGCCCTGGTGCAGGTGCTGCTGCATGGACTTGCCGAGCGCAGCGTAGGTCTGCGCAGCGAGGCGATGCAGCGGGCCATTACCAGGCCGGCGCGCGAGCTCGCGCTCGAGAAAAGCGGCAGCATCGTTCGGCCGCCCGGCCTTGAGCAGCGTCTCCGGATAGTCGTACACGAGCTGCAGCTTGTTCGGATATTTGGCGAGACCGGCCTCGAAGCGCGCCAGGGCGGCCTTGAGGTCACCCGACTCCATGAACACGTGTCCGGCCATCGCATCGATCATCGGATGCGGCGGCGCCATCCTCTCGAGTGTCGCGAGCTCCTGCTTCGCACGCGCGTAGTCGGCGGCGCGCAGGAGCGAGGCCACGAGACCGTAGCGCGTCGCCACTTCGCTGTTGTACTTGCGCTCCTGCAGCGCATCGCGGAAGAAATTCACGGCTTCCTTCGGCGGGCCCTGATAGCTGCGCAACAGCGCTCGCACCATGTGGAAGTCGAGCGAATCCGTGACCTGCCGATACGGCTTTCCCTGGGCCCGCGACTGGGCCTCGGCGATGCGCTCGAAGGTCACCGGGTGGGTGCGGAGGTAGCTCGGCGCGGTGCTGTCGGAGAAGCGCGTGGTCCGCTGCAGGCGCTCCATCAGCGTCGCCATCGCGTTCACGTCGAACCCGGCGGCGTCGAGGCGCTGGAAGCCGATGCGGTCCGCCTCGTATTCGTGCTCGCGCGTGTAGTTGATCTGGCTTTGCAGCGCGAGCGCCTGCGCACTCGGCGACGGCGGCGGACGCGGCCTGTCCGCTGGACGACGAGTTGCCGCGCGCTGCAGCCAACGCCACTGCGAGCGCGGCGAGCGAGTACAGGATCGAGCGCTGCTGCCCCGCAACCGCGCGCGTCAGGTGATGCTGCGTGACGTGGCTGATTTCGTGCGCGAGCACGGACGCGAGCTCGGACTCGGTCTGCGCGAGCAGGATGAGGCCGGTGTTGACGCCGATGAAACCGCCCGGGAGGGCGAAGGCATTGATCGACGGATCGTTCACGCCGAAGAATTCGAAATCCATGCGTCCTTCGGGAACGGCAGTCACGAGCCGCTCGCCGAGAACGTTGAGGTAATCGTTGACTTCCGGGTCTTCGAGATAGGCGCCGGCGCCGCGGATCTGTCGCACCACGGATTCGCCCATCTTGCGCTCCTGCACGGGCGTCAGCAGCGCCTGCGATTCGTCGCCGAGATCGGGCAGCCGCGATCCTGGCGACTGCGCCGACATTGCGCCGAACGGCTGCAGGCACAGCGCCCAGGCAAGCGTCCAGACGATCGCGGCGCGCAGCGGACGCCGCGGTGCGCGCGGGCCTTGCGCGATCGCGTGGCGACTGGCCTCCAGCGGAAGGGAGTGATGAGTCACGATGCTAAGATCGTCCCCGGTCTTGAAGCGTTCATCGGGAGGTCGCGTGGCGGGTTCCGCGAAGAAAACCGGCAGCGAGGCGAAACGGCCGCGGCGATCCGCGTCCGTGGACGCGCCGGCGGAGCGAGGCTCCACGATCGAATCCCATTTTACGCATTTCGACGCCGCGGGACAGGCCCACATGGTGGACGTCGGAGCCAAGGCGGCGACCCGTCGCGTGGCGCGCGCCGCAGGCCGCATCGCAATGCTGCCGGCAACCCTCGCGCTCATCGCCAGAGGCTCGGCGAAGAAGGGCGATGTGCTCGGCGTCGCGCGCGTCGCGGCGATCCAGGCAGCGAAGCGCACGGCGGAGCTCATTCCGCTTTGCCACCCCATCGCGCTCACGCGCCTCGCCGTGGAGTTCACCCTCGACGAAGAGCAAGGCGCCGTCACGATCGAGGTTACCGCGGAGACGACCGGCCCCACGGGCGTCGAGATGGAGGCCCTCACCGGCGCTGCAGTGGGCCTGCTGACGATCTACGACATGTGCAAGGCAGTGGACCGCGCGATGCATGTGGAAGGCGTGCGCCTGCTCGAGAAGCTCGGCGGCAAGTCGGGTCACTTTCGCGCCGAATAGGCCCATCAACGCGCAAGACCGGGCACGCGCCGACAGGCCGCGGCACGCGTGACCAATCGTGCCGTCCTGCTCGCCGATCGGGCCGCTTCGAATAGCGAGGCGATCACCGCGTTGCACGGCTCCTGGCGGCGCACCCGCGTCGGTGGCGCGGGTGCCCGGCTCGCCGGCCGCGGCTCAACCCACGAGCCGACGGCGCGCTCGCCACCCGCGCTCCACCGCCTGCGCCAACGTCGCCCTGCCCCGCGGCGATCGCCTCGCACGCAGGGTCGGTGCAGTGCCATCGCCCATCGACGACATCATCATCGCCAACGACCATGTTGCGGCCGCGTTGCAGACGCCGGCATCCCGCTTGCCGCCACCCGGAGCCGTGCTCCGCTGCGATCGCCTAGGCGTCAGCGCCCCGATCTGCATGTGTGCCATTCGCCGAAGCGCGAAAAAAAGCGGGCCTTGCGGCCCGCTGTTGCTGCTTGCCGGCTCGCACCGGCACCGTAGGCGACCGGAGGAGTCGGTCGGTCGCCCGCAGAAGTCATCGGCTCGATCAGCCGATGGTCACCGGAATGAAGATCCGCGCCTCGTCGCGCTGCACGAGGAGAGCCACGGTCTTGCCGGCCTTGTTGATGATGTCGCGCAGCTGCTCGACGGTGTTCACCGGCGTGCTGTTGACGGACAGGATGACGTCGCCCCGTTGCAGGCCTGCCTTCGCCGCCGGCCCGCCCACATTTTCGACGACCACGCCGCTCGGCATCTCGGCCGCCTTCTTCTCGTCGGCAGTCAGCGGCCGCACCGCGACGCCGAGCTTGCCGTGCGCGACGGCCGGATCCTGCTCGTTGCTCGCGACCACCGATTTCGGGTCGTCCAGCGTGCCGATCGTCGTCGTCACTTCCTTGGCCTTGCCGTCGCGCCAGATCTCCAGCGTGACCTTCGAGCCCGGCGAGAGCGATGCGACCTGCGCCGGAAGCTCGCCCGAGCGGTTGATCTGCTTGCCGTTGAACTTGAGGATCACGTCGCCCGGCTGCAACCCTGCCTGCGCCCCGGGTCCGCCCTTCTGCACGGAAGACACGAGCGCGCCGGCCGGCACCTTGAGGCCGAAGTTCTCGGCGAGCTGCTGGTTCACTTCCTGGATCGTGACGCCGAGCAGGCCGTGCTGCACCTTGCCCGTCTTCTGGATCTGGTCCTTCACGTTCAGCGCGACATCGATCGGCACCGCGAACGCGAGACCCTGGAAGCCGCCGTTGCGGCTGAAGATCTGCGAGTTGATCCCGATCACCTCGCCGCGCGAGGTTGAACAGCGGGCCCGCCCGAGTTGCCGGGATTGACGGCAGCATCGGTCTGGATGAACGGCACGTAGGAGTCGCCGGGAAGGTTGCGTCCCTTCGCACTGATGATCCCGGAGGTGACGGTGTTGTCGAGACCGAACGGCGCGCCGATCGCGACGACCCACTCGCCGACGCGCGCATTCTCGCTGCTGCCCACGCGCACTGTCGGCAGGTTCTTCGCATCGACCTTGAGCACGGCGACGTCCGTGCGCTTGTCGGCGCCGAGCACCTTCGCCTTGAATTCGCGATGGTCCGTCAGCCGCACGGTCACTTCATCCGCATTCGCCACGACGTGCGCGTTGGTGAGGATGATGCCATCCGGGCTCACGATGAAGCCCGACCCCATGCCCTGCATCTGGCGCGGTTGCTGCGGCATCGGCATGCCGCGGAAGAACGGCGCGAGGGGATTGTCCTCATCGTCGCTGAAGGGGTTGCCACCGGGTCCGGCCGTTTTCTTGAGCGTGCCGGTCACGCTGATCTGCACGACGGCCGGTCCCTGCTTCTGCACGAGGTCCGCGAAATCCGGCAGGGCCGCTGCCGGCGCGCCGCCGACCACGGCCTGCGAGGGCGCGGCGACGGGCGGATTGACGGCGGCGTCTGCGGCGCTGAAGCCGTGGCGGTCCGCGACCATCGTGCCGGTCGCGAAGGCCCCGGCAATCGCCAGGGCGACCAGGCTGCGTTTCACTGCATTCGTCTGCATAGCGCTTTCTCCACCATTGTTCGTTGCACTGCAAGTTTGCCGGGGGGTGACTGCACCCCTACGCTGGCATCGTACCGGCACAGACTTAAGCCAGAATTAAGGCCCGGCCCACGCACAATGCCCGGCAGGGCGTCTTCCTTCAGTGGGGGCGAAGCGCTGCGTTCTCAAGCTGCCCGTCGCCTTTGCCGGACTGGGCTGGGACGACGGCGGGGAAGCGCACCGTCACCGCGAGACCCGCGTCGTGCCCGCCCGGTTCCGTCGTCGCGTGCGACAGGCCGGGACCGAGCTCGATGCTCGCCTGGTGGCGCTCGGCGATGCGCTTGACGATCGCGAGTCCCAGCCCGCTTCCGGGCGCGGCCGTGCCGGGCGCGCGGTAGAACCGGTCGAACACGCGCGGGTATTCCTCGGGAGGCAGTCCGGGTCCGGAGTCGCGCACCGTCAGGACGACCGCGTCCGCTTCGCGTGCCACGGCGACGTCGACGCGTCCGCCCGCCGGGGTGTAGCGCACGGCATTGTCGATGAGGTTCGCGAGCAGCGTGTAGAGGCTTTCGCGATCGCCGGCGACGACGCTGCGCATCGCCTGCTCCGTTCCGGTGAACCCGAGATCGATCGAGCGTGCAGCGGCAAGCGATGCACGCTCTCCGATCACGTCCTGCGCGAGCGCGCCGAGATCCACCTGGGCGAGCGGCCGCTCTGCCACCCCGGGCTCTTCGCGGGCGAGGGTGAGGAGCTGCTCGACGAGGCGCGTCGCCCGCTCGAGACCTGCCGTGAGCTCGGCGAATGCCGCCGCGCGCTCCTGCGCCGTTGCCGCGCGCTGCGCGAGCTGCGCCTGCAGGTGCACTGCGGTGAGCGGCGTGCGCAGCTCGTGCGCCGCATCGGCGATGAACGTGCGCTGCGCCGAGCGTGCGTCGTCGAGGCGCGCGAGCAGGCCGTTGAGGGCGTGCACGAGGGGCGTCACTTCCTGCGGCAGGCCCGCTTCCGGCAGCGGCTCGAGCTCGCGCGGGCTGCGCGCGCTCAGCGTGCTCGCGAGGCGCGCGATGGGGCGCAAGCCGCGCGCGATAGTGACCCAGGCGAGCAGCGCGAGCAGCGGCAGCACGGCAAGCAGTGGAACCACGGTGCGCAGCGCCATGCTGGTCGCAAGCGCGCGGCGCACTGCCATCGGCTGCGCCACCTGCACGACCTGCTGTCCCGCCAGCATGCTGAACACGCGCCACTCGCCGGCCTCCGTGGCGACGGTGTTGAAGCCGAGCTGGGCGTGCTGGGGGAGGCGGCTTTGCGGCTGCGAAAGATACACCTGCACCCCGTTGCGGTCCCACGACCTGGACCACGAGGGCACCGGCGCCGGGTGGCGCACCGGGTGGGGCGCTCGCGGCGATCGGCATGCCGGTGAGTGACGCCGCCATCTGCTGCAACTGGTAGTCGAACAGCACGTTCGCTTCTTCGCGCGCCCGCTGATACGTGGCCACCGCAGCGATCGCGCCGGCCGCGAGGAGCCCGGCGGCGAGCCACCCGATGAGCTGCGTGCGAAGCGATCGCGCGGGCGCCGCGACGGGGAGCTCTGCGGTGGGCCTGCCTGCGCCGGTCATGTCGCCTTGCCGATCATCCAGCCCACGCCACGCACGTTGCGAATGACGTCGCTGCCGAGCTTGCGCCGCAACCCGTGCAGGTGCACCTCGACCGCGTTGCTCTCGACCTCGTCCTGCCAGCCGTAGAGCTTCGCCTCGAGCTGTGCGCGCGAGAGCACCGCACCGGGTCGCGTGAGCAACGCTTCGAGCAGCGCGAACTCGCGCGGCGACAGCGCGACCGCCTCGCCGCGCACCCGCGTCTCGCGCGTTGCGGGGTGGAGCTCGATGTCGCCATACGCGAGCACGGGCTCGGCGCGTCCCGCCTGGCGCCGCAGGAGCGCGCGGATGCGCGCGGCGAGCTCGTCCAGCGCGAAAGGCTTCACCAGATAATCGTCGGCGCCGGCGTCGAGTCCCGCGACGCGATCCGCGATCGCATCACGCGCCGTGAGGATCAGCACCGGACGCGCATCGCCGCGCCGGCGCATGGCAGTCAGCACCGCGAGGCCTTCCTTGCGCGGCAGCCCGAGATCGAGCAGCACGAGGTCGTGCACGCTGTCCTGCAGCGCGGCCTCGGCGGCGCGCCCGTCCTGCACCCAGTCGATGGTGAACCCGTCCTGCCGCAAGCCCTTCTCGATGCTCGCGCCGATCATGCGGTCGTCCTCGGCGAGAAGGAGTCGCACGATGGCATCTCAGCCTGGTCGCGAGCCGGGCTTCATTCGTCCGTCTTCGGCTCGAAATCGAGCGCCGCCGAATTCATGCAATAGCGCAGCCCCGTGGGCGGCGGACCGTCATCGAAGACGTGGCCGAGGTGCGCATCGCAGGCCGCGCACACGACTTCCGTGCGGCGCATGAAAAGGCTGGCGTCGTCACGGCTGCACACGTTGTCCGGCGCGACGGGCTGGGTGAAGCTCGGCCAGCCGGTACCCGATTCGAACTTCGCTTCCGAGCTGAAGAGCGGCGTGCCGCAGCAGACGCAGCGGTAGATCCCCTGTGCGTGATGGTCCCAGTACTCGCCGGTGAAGGCGCGCTCGGTGCCCTTCCTGCGCGTGACGCGGTACTGCTCCGGATCGAGCCGTTTCCTCCACTCGTCGTCGCTCTTGTTGACCCTGTCGACCATGTTGTCTCTCCGGATGAGATCTCGCCAAATGGCGCTGCATCGATGTCTCTCATTCTCCTCGTGCCGGCGCGACGCGCTGCGCCGCGGCCTGCGGTGGGCGCGTGCAGTATAGTGGAGGGTCCTGCCGCAGACCTCACGACGCTCTTGGATACCGCCATCGCCGGCACGTTCCGGCGCGACGCGAAGGTGATCGGCCTCATCGCCGGCGCACATTGCCTCTCGCACTTCCTGCAGCTCGCGCTGCCGCCGCTGTTCGTGTTCCTCAAGGCGGAGTTCGACGTGAGCTATGCCAGCCTGGGCGCGCTCATGAGCGTGTTCTACGCCGGCAGCGGCCTGTGCCAGTTCGCGGCAGGCTTCGCCGTCGACCGCTTCGGCGCGCGGCCCGTCCTGCTCGGCGGGGTTGCGCTGATTGCGGGCGGGACGGCGCTCGGCGCCGTCGCACCGGGCTTCGCGTGGCTGTACGTGGTCGCGGCGCTGATGGGCGTCGGCAACGGTGTGTTCCACCCTGCGGATTTCGCCATTCTCAACGGCCGCGTCGCATCGCGCCGGCTCGGGCACGCGTACAGCCTGCATGGCGTCGGCGGCAGCCTCGGTTACGCGCTCGCGCCGTTGTGCAGCTACGCGCTCGCGAGTGCGTTCGGGTGGCGCGTCGCACTCGCAGCGATGGGCCTCGCGGGACTCGTGGTGCTGGCGATCCTCGTCGTCAACGCTCGTGCGATCGATACGGTCGGGCATCGCGGCAAGGTCGCCCACGACAACGTGCGCAGCATCGACATCTTCCGCCAGACGCCGATCCTGCTGTGCTTCGCATTCTTCGGTCTGTACACGCTCGCGATCTTCAGCGTGCAGACCCTTGGCGCGCCCGCGCTCAACGCCGCGTATGCGATTCCGATGGCAGCCGCGACGTCCGCCATCACCGGCTATCTCCTCGGCAGCACGGCGGGCATCGTCGCCGGCGGCTTCCTCGCCGCGCGCACGCAGCGTCACGATCGCGTCGCCGCGGGCGGCCTCGCCACGGGCGCGGTGGTGATGCTGATCGTCGCGGCCGTGCCGATGGTGGCCGCCACGGTGCTGCCGCTCTTCGCGCTCGCCGGCTTTGCGCTGGGCTGCACGGGGCCGTCGCGCGACATGATCGTGCGCAAGGCCACGCCGCCCGGCGCCTCGGGACGCACTTACGGCTTCGTGTATTCGGGCCTCGATCTCGGCGCGACGATCGGCCCGGTGCTCGCGGGCAGCCTGCTCGATCATCAAGCGCCGCGGCTCGTGTTCGTCACGATCGCCGCGTTCCTGCTGTTGGCGATGGCCACCGTGGTCGAGGCGCGGCGGCACCGGCCATTGCCCATCACCGCGCCGGCCGCCGACTGACTCCCTGCGCTGTCGCGCGGAGACATCGTTACCGCGCAGCGCTTCATTGCAGAACCGGAAAAGGAGCACCATCGTGGATCTCGGCATCACTGGACGCAAGGCGCTGGTCTGTGCGGCGAGCAAGGGACTCGGACGCGGCTGCGCGGAGGCGCTCGCGCTGGCAGGCGTGGACGTGACGATCGTCGCGCGCACCGAGGAGACGCTGCGCCGCACCGCGGACGAGATCGGCGCACGCGCTGGGCGCGTCGTGCAGGCGGTCGCTGCCGACATCACGACCCCGGCGGGCCGGGCGGCGGCGCTCGCCGCCTGTCCCGAGCCCGACATTCTCGTCAACAATGCGGGCGGCCCGCCGCCCGGCGACTTCCGCGAGTGGGATCGCGACGCGTGGATCCGCGCCCTCGATGCGAACATGCTCACGCCCATCGAGCTCATCAAATCCACCATCGACGGCATGATCGAGCGCCGGTTCGGGCGCATCGTGAACATCACCTCGGGTGCGGTGAAGGCGCCGATCGACGTTCTCGGCCTCTCCAACGGCGCCCGCAGCGGCCTCACCGGATTCGTCGCCGGCCTTGCGCGCAAGGTCGCCCGCCACAACGTCACCATCAACAACATGCTGCCGGGATTCTTCGAGACCGATCGCCTGCGCACGACCATGCAGGCGCGCGCCAAGGCGTCCGGCAAATCGTTCGAGGAAACCTGGGATGCCGGCCGCCAGGGAACTCCGGCCGGCCGCTACGGCTCTCCCGAGGAGTTCGGCGCGACGTGCGCCTTCCTGTGCAGCGTCCACGCCGGATTCATCGTGGGACAGAACCTGCTGCTCGACGGAGGGGCGTACCCCGGGACGTTCTGAGGCACCACCATGATCGATCTCTACTACTGGACCACGCCCAATGGGCACAAGATCACCATCTTCCTCGAGGAGACGGGGCTTCCGTACGCGCTGAAGCCCGTCAACATCGGCCGCGGCGAGCAGTTCGCGCCGGAGTTCCTGCGTATCGCGCCCAACAACCGGATCCCGGCGATCGTCGACCATGCGCCTGCCGATCACGGCGAGCCGATTTCGGTGTTCGAGTCGGGGGCGATCCTGCTCTATCTCGCCGACAAGACGGGCTCGTTCATCGGACAAACGCTGCGCGGGCGCACCGACTGCCTGCAATGGCTCTTCTGGCAGATGGGCGGGCTCGGGCCCATGGCGGGACAGAACCATCACTTCTCGCGCTACGCACCGCATCGCATCGACTACGCCATCGAGCGCTACGTGAAGGAGACCGGGCGCCTGTACGCGGTGATGAATCGGCGTCTCGCCGACCGCGAGTTCCTCGCCGCCGACTACTCGATCGCGGACATGGCGGCGTATCCGTGGGTGCAGCCCGAGAAGCAGGGGCAGGACCTCGCCGACTTCCCGCACCTCGCGCGCTGGCGCGAAGCGATCGCCGCGCGGCCCGCGGTCCAGCGGGCGTACGCGCTGGCGGCCAAGGTCAACACCAGGCCCGCCGACCACGACGAGGCCTCGCGCAAGATCCTCTTCGGCCAGAGCAAGGACACGGTGAAGTAGGGCGCCACCGCGACACGCGGCGCAAGATTGTGCCGCGTGTAGGTTCGGCTTCAGCCGAACGCTTTTCCTCGATGCTGGAGGTCGCGTCGGTGTCGTCAGACTGAAGCCGGCCCACAGCACGTCAGTCGAGCGCGGCCGCGGGGCGGAACGTGATGACCGGCGCGTCGAGCGATGCGCCAACGGTCGCGCGCGCATCCACCGCGCGTTCCAGCGCGACATCGACGTCGAACGCGATGTCGCCTGCCGCCACGGGCCCACCCGTCGGGCCCACCGCGGCGAAGTCATGCAGCGCACGGTCGAGCAGATGCGTCGGCACGACGTTCGCCCATGGCGTTGAACACCGATTCCAGCCGCCCCGGGTGCTTCTTTTCCCAGTCGCGCAGCATGGCGCCCACCTGCTTGCGCTGCAGGTGTTCCTGCGAGCCGCACAGGTTGCACGGGATGATCGGGAAGGCCATGGCCGTCGCGTAGCGCGCGAGGTCGCGCTCGCGCACGTACGCGAGCGGCCGGATCACCACGTGCCGGCCGTCGTCGGACACGAGCTTCGGCGGCATCGTCTTGAGCTTCCCCCCGAAGAACAGGTTGAGGAAGAAGGTCGCCATGATGTCGTCGCGATGGTGGCCCAGCGCGATCTTCGTCGCACCCAGCTCGCCGGCGACGCGATACAGCACGCCGCGGCGCAGGCGCGAGCACAGCGAGCACATCGTTCCGCCCTCGGGGATCACGCGCTTCACGACGCTGTAGGTGTCCTGCTCGGCGATGCGGAACGCGACGCCGCGCTCCTCGAGGTAGCGCGGCAGCACGTCCGCGGGAAAGCCCGGCTGCTTCTGGTCGAGGTTCACCGCGACGATCTCGAACGGCACCGGTGAGCGCGCCTGCAGCGAGCACAGGATGTCGAGCAATCCATAGCTGTCCTTGCCGCCGGACAGGCATACCATGACCCGATCGCCCGGCGCGATCATGTCGAAGTCGGCGATCGCCGCGCCCACGAGGCGGCGCAAGCGCTTGCGCAGCTTGTTCGCCTCGAAATCCGCCTTGCGCGTGTCGCGCGGAGCGTCCACCGGGGGCGTGGCCGGCATGTCCTGCATGAGTGCGGAATCGGTCATGCCGCTATTGTATCGACCTCGCTGTGCCAGCTCGTGCCGGGGCGCTTTCGTGCGGACCGCGGAAGCCACCGCGGCACGATGATAGGATCGCTGGAGGACGAGCGCTGCATGTCGCCGCTCGCGTCGCACGCCATCACGCACCCCATGCCGCTCTCCATCTCCGCCGCGTTCGACGCCGGCGCCATCGAGGTCGACTCGGTCGAGCACGCGCACGATATCCGCCTGCGCATCCGCGCCGATTCGAACGCCGACTTCCGGCAATGGTTCTACTTTCGCGTGCAGGGTGCGCGCGACGTCGCCTGCTGCCTGCACTTCACGAACGCCGGCGCCTGCACGTACGTCGATGGCTGGCAGGGATACGCTGCCGTCGCGTCGTACGATCGCGAGCACTGGTTCCGCGTGCCGACGACGTTCGACGGCACGGAGATGGCGATCACGCATACGCCCGAACGCGACAGCGTGTATTACGCGTATTTCGAGCCTTATTCGTGGGAGCGGCACCTTGCGCTGATCGGCCGGATTGCCGCGTGCCCGCGCGTTCGCGTGCGACGGCTGGGGGCGTCGGTCGAAGGCCGCGATCTCGATCTCGTCACCGTGGGCGAAGCCGGCCCGGACCGGCTGCCGGTCTGGATCATCGCGCGACAGCATCCCGGCGAGACGATGGCGGAATGGTTCGTCGAGGGTCTGCTCGAACGGCTCGTCGCTGCGGAGGACGCGCTGGCGCGTACGCTCCTCGCGCGCGCCGTCTTCCACGTCGTGCCGAACATGAATCCGGACGGCAGCGTGCGGGGCAACCTGCGCACCAACGCGGCAGGTGCCAACCTCAACCGCGAGTGGCTGAACCCCACGCGCGAGCGCAGTCCCGAAGTGCTGGCCGTGCGCGAGGCGATGGAGCAGGGCGGCGTCGCGCTGTTCCTGGACGTGCACGGTGACGAAGGCCTGCCGTACGTGTTCACGGACGGCTGCGAGCGGCTGCCGTCGTACACGCCGCAGCAGGCGGAGCGCGAGCGCACGTTCACCGAGGCCTTTCGGGCCGCCAATCCCGACTTCCAGACGACCCACGGGTATCCGCGCGACAAGGACACGAAGGTGAACCTGTCCCTCGCGTCGAAGTGGGCCGGGCAGCGGTTCGGCTGCCTTTCGCTCACCCTGGAGATGCCGTTCAAGGACAACGCCGACCTGCCCGACCCCGTCGTCGGCTGGAACGGCGCCCGCAGCCGCCGCCTCGGGGCGGACGTGCTGCCCGCCATCCGCGCGGTGCTTCGCGCCCCGTAGCGCCACCGGTGCCCGGCGCGGCACCTTTCCGCTAACATGGCGGCGGTCCGGCCGGGGGAGACCGGTGCGGACCCGGGCCGTCCGCACCGACAACAAGACGCGGCGCCCCGTTTCGCATCCTCAGGGAGAGAATGCAATGCGGACCATCCTCGTCGCCAACCCGAAGGGTGGCAGCGGCAAGACCACGCTCGCCACGAACATCGCCGGCTGGCTCGCAGGCAAGCGCCAGGCCGTGGCGATCGCCGATTTCGATCCGCAGCAGTCGGCTACCGGCTGGCTCGACCGGCGCCCGGACCTCTTTCCGCGCGTGGGGCTGTGGGACGCGCAGGCGCGGCGTGCCAGCATCGAGCGCGCGCTGCAATGGCTCGTCGTCGACAGTCCCGCGGGGATGCACGGCGACACGCTGCGCGACATCATGCGCCGCGCCGACCTGATGCTCGTGCCGGTATCGCCCTCGGCCTACGACATGGCGGCGACCGAGCGCTTCTTCACCGCCATCGCCGATTACAAGGCCGTGAAGCAGGGCACGCTGCCGATCGGTCTGGTCGGGATGCGCGTCGATGCGCGCACGCACAGTGCGGCGGAACTCGACGCGTTCCTGCAGGGGTTCGATCTTCCCGGTGGTCACGCACCTGCGCGACACGCAGATCTACGTGTACTGCGCGCGCGACGGCGCCTCGGTGTTCGACCTGCCGCGCTCGCGCGCGGAGCAGGACTGGGAGCAATGGCGCCCCCTGACGCGGTGGATCTCGCGCCAGGCGGTGGGACGCCAAGCCGCCTGACGTCGCGTCGCGCGCGCCCCGGCGCCTACTTGCCCGCCGTGTGGCGGTTGCGCTCGGCGGCCTCCTTCGCGGCCTGCACGGCACGTTCCGCCGCGTCCTTGGTCTTGTCGGCCGCCTCGCTCGCGCTTGCGCTGACCTTCGGTGCTGCCTCCTTCATCGCCTCGGCGGCCTTGTCGGCCGCTTCGCGCGTGACCGCGCCCGCGTCCTTCGCGGCTTCCTTGGCCGCTGTGCCGGCCTTCACGGCCGCCTCGCGCGTGGCTTCCGCGGCTTTTTCGGCGGCGCGCTTCGCCGCCTCCGCCGCGTCTTTGGATTCCGAGCTGCACCCGCCTACGGCAAGCAGGGTCGCGGCGGCGAAAAGCAGCGCCAGTCGTGCGTTCATGCGTCGAGTCTCCCCTTGCGATCACGGCGATCGCGTTGACCGCGCATCTTAGACCATCGCAACGCCCGACGACTCGTCAGCCATGATGCCGACCGCCGCGAGAACACGGTGCAGCTCGGAGCCGTTGCGGATCGCCTCGTAGGCGGCGCGATAGCTTTCCGTGCTGGGGTGCAGGCGGTCGTCGGCGAAGTAGCGCCGCGGGTCGCGCGAGAACACGTCCTCGCCGCGCTCGCGGAAGAGATCGATGTAGGTCACGCCTTCGTCCGTCGACACACGGACGAAGAGGTCGCGCGCCTGCCGGGTCCGCATGGTCAGCAGCCAGCTGAACGGCGGAAAGAACACGGGACACAGCCCGATGTTCGGCGTGCTCATGAAGATGACGGTGGCGGCGCGTTCGCGCGCGGCGCGCAGGGTTGCCGTGATGTCCGCCTCGAGCTGTGGCAGCGGCGTGGCGCGCAGGATGTCGTTGCCGCCGACGTGCACGAGCACGGCATGGAAGGTCTGCCCTTCCGGGAGGGCCTGCAGTTGTGCCAGGGCATCTGCGGCCTTCGCACCATTGCGGGCGCGGTTGGTGATCGCCACGTCGGGGAATTCGAGCGCGAGCAGTCCAGCGATGCTGTCCTCGGGCCGCAGCGCGCCGGTGCCCACGCCGGTGCTGTCGCCGACCACCAGCACGCGCGCCCGATGCACGGGGAGCTCGCGCTGGAAGGGCCGGCTGCGATTGGCAAGCCGGTAGCCCTTGTTGGCGTGGAAAAAGAGCGCGGCGAAGCGATAGCAAGCCATCACGGCCGCTGCCATGCCTGCCCGTCGCGCCCACATGCCCATCTGCAAGGTGGTCATCGCAACCTCTCCCTGCGGTTGTGCTTCCTCTTGTCGAGCGATACCACAGCAACAGCCATGCCAACGACCTTGGACCGCGCGGCCATCGGCGTTCGGTCACGGTGACGAGCGGGAAGTTTGCCCCTGATTACCGACAAATGGCGGTTCGCCGCGCAAGTTTTACATCGGCCTCGCCGAGCGGGACACGGTGGCGAGGGCGCGTGGTCCGTCAGGTACGGCGGAAACCGCGCTCCTGCACGGCGAGCAGCAGGCCGCTCGCCACGATGACCGCCATGCCGGTGGCGGACCATCCGTCGGGCAGCTGGCCGAACACCAGGTACCCGTAGGTGGTCGCCCAGATGAGCTGGAGGTACATGAAGGGCGTCAGCAGCGATGCCGGTGCGAGCAGATAGGCGCTGATGATCAGCCAGTGCCCCAGCCCGGCCGAGGCGCCCAGGAGCAGCAGGAAGCCGCCCTCGCGCAGGGTGAGGAGCGACGCGTCCCAGATCCACGGCAGCGCGAGGGATAGGCCGATGGCGCCCACGAGGGCGCTGTAGAAAAGGGTGGTGTGCGGATTCTCGTCGAGCAGCTTGCGCGTGAGCATCTGGAAGAGGGCATTTGACAGCGCCATGGCGATGAGCAGGAAAGTGGCCGGATGCAGCACGCTCGAGCCGGGACGCAGCATGATCAGGACGCCGACGAATCCGCTGATGGTCGCGATGTAGCGGCCGCGACCCGGACGCTCGCCCAGCAGCGGCCGCGACAGCAGCACCACGAACATGGGCGCGAGGAACGTGATCGCCGAGCCTTCGGCGAGCGGCACGAACCGCAGCGCGCCGAAGAAGCACATGGTGGCGACCAGCAGCAGTGCGGAGCGCAGGAGCTGCACGCCGGGCCGACGCGTGCGCCAGAAGCCGGGCCCGGCGCGATGCCACGCGAACGGCGTCACGACGAGCATCTGGCCGATGTAGCGCGCCCACACCACCACCAGCAGCGAGTGGTCGCGCACCAGGTACTTGGCCGTCGCGTCGAGCGAGCTCAGGCAGAACCCGGCAAGCAGGAAGAGCGGCAAGGCGCGCGCAAAGGGATGGAGGGCCGGATTCACGCTACGGTCTGCGATTCGGACTGCGCCGCGGTGCAGTGCGTTGACGTTCCCTTCTACACCAGTGCGGGCAGCGGCGCTGCGATCTCTGCGTTGCCCGGCTCCGGGTGGCGCAACCGCGTCGATGGCGCGGGTGCCCGGCTCGCGGGCCGCCGCTCGACCCACGAGCGGACGGCACGCTCGCCACCCGCGCTCCACCGACTGCGCCAACGTCGCCGCGCTCCGCAGCGATCGCCCGGCGCGTACGGTCGGCGCGGCGCGGCAAAGAAAAGGGCCGGCAGCGTTGCCGGCCCTTGATTCCTTCGGATGCCCGTTACGCGGCTTCGCGCACCAGCTCCCTCAGGACGAACGGAAGGATCCCGCCGTGCATGTAGTAGTCGACCTCGATCGGCGTGTCGATCCGCAGCAGCAGCGGCACGTGCTGCGTGGACCCGTCGTGGCGATGGATTGCCAGGGTCACGTCCATCTGCGGCTTCAGGCGGCCTTCGAGACCGATGATGTCGAAGGTCTCGTCGCCCTTGATGCCGAGCGATTCGGCCGAATCGGTGCCCTTGAACTGGCACGGCAGGACGCCCATTCCGACGAGATTCGAGCGATGGATCCGCTCGAAGCTGCGCGCGATCACCGCGCGCACACCGAGCAGCTGCGTACCCTTCGCCGCCCAGTCGCGCGACGAGCCGGTGCCGTATTCCTCGCCGCCGAACACGACTGTCGGCACGCCTGCCGCGATGTAGCGCATGGCGGCGTCGTAGATGAACATCTTCTCGCCGCTCGGCTGGTACAGCGTGACCCCGCCTTCCTCGCGCGTGCCATCGGCACGCGTCGGCAGCATGAGGTTCTTGATGCGCACGTTGGCGAAGGTGCCGCGCATCATCACTTCATGGTTGCCGCGGCGCGAGCCGTAGCTGTTGAAATCCGACCTCGGCACGCCGTGCGCCAGCAGCCACTGCCCGGCCGGCGAGGCCTCCTTGATCGCGCCGGCCGGGGAGATGTGATCGGTCGTGACGGAGTCGCCGAACATGCCGAGCGCGCGTGCGCCTTTCACGTCGCTGATCGCCGTCGTCGCCATGCTGAAGCCGTCGAAGAACGGCGGCTTCGCGATGTACGTCGACAACGGCCAGTCGTACACCTGGCCGGTCGATCCCTCGATCGCCCCCCACAGCGGATTGGCCGTGGCGAGATTGCCGTACAGCCTGCGGAAGGTCTCGGGGTCCTTGGCGTAGTTCATCACGCTCGCGACTTCCTGCGACGTCGGCCAGACGTCCTTGAGATAGACGGGACCGTCCTTGCCGATGCCGAGGGGCTCGGTCGTGATGTCCTTGAGCACGGTGCCGGCGATCGCGTACGCCACCACGAGCGGCGGCGAGGCGAGGAAGTTGGCCTTGAGGTTCGGATGGATGCGCGCCTCGAAGTTGCGATTGCCCGACAGCACCGCGGCGCACACGAGATCGTTCGCGACGATGGCGTCGTTGAACTCCGCCGCAAGGTCCCCGGCGTTGCCGATGCACGTCGTGCAGCCGTAGGCCGCGACGCCGAAGCCGAGCTGCTCGAGATACGGCAGCAGCCCCGCCTTGCCGAGGTACTCGGTCACCACCCGCGAGCCGGGCGCGAGCGAGGTCTTTACCTTGCGCTTGACGGTGAGGCCCTTCTCGACCGCCTTCTTCGCGAGCAGCCCCGCAGCGAGCAGCACGCCGGGATTCGACGTGTTCGTGCACGACGTGATGGCGGCGATCAGCACGTCGCCGTTGCCGATGTCGGTGTCGCCGTTGGTCGGCGGCTCGACCGCATCCTCGATGATCGGACGGTTGTCGACCATCTCGCGCACCTGGCGCTCGGCGCCCGGTGCGGTCCTCTGGCTGTCGCTGTCGGCCGGCACTTCACCGACGCCCTCGGGCGCCCATTTGCGTTGCATAGCGCTTGCCGAGCTTCTCCGGCGCCTGCGAGAACCCGTTCTGCGCCGCGGGCTTCGAGAAGAGCGACGTGAACTGCGACTTGAGGCTGCCGAGCTCGATGCGATCCTGCGGCCGCTTGGGACCGGCAACGCGAGGGCTTGATACAGGACAGGTCGAGCGACACCGTCTTGGAATAGTCGATCTCGCCGGCGCGCGGGATGCCGAACATCTGCTGTGCGCGGAAGTAGGCTTCGAACGCGTCGATCTGCTCGTGACGTGCGGCCGGTGGAGCGCAGGTAATCGACCGTGGCCTGGTCGACCGGGAAGAAGCCCATCGTCGCGCCGTACTCGGGCGCCATGTTGCCGATCGTGGCGCGGTCCGGCACGGCGAGGGTCGTGGTGCCTTCGCCGAAGAACTCGACGAACTTGCCGACGACCTTCTCCTTGCGCAGCATCTCGGTGACGGTAAGCACGAGGTCCGTGGCCGTGGTGCCTTCGGGCAGGCGGCCCTTGAGCTCCACGCCGATGACGTCGGGCGTGAGGAAGTACACCGGCTGGCCGAGCATGCCGGCCTCGGCCTCGATGCCGCCGACACCCCAGGCGACCACGCCGATGCCATTGATCATCGTGGTGTGGCTGTCGGTGCCGACCAGGGAGTCGGGGTAGTACACGCCGTTCTTCTCGTGCACGCCGCGGGCGAGGTACTCCAGGTTGACCTGGTGCACGATGCCGATGCCCGGCGGCACGACCTTGAACGTGTCGAACGCCTGCATGCCCCACTTCATGAACTGGTAGCGCTCGTTGTTGCGGCTGAACTCGAGCTTCATGTTGAGATCGAGCGCGTCGGGCCGGCGGTAGTAGTCGATCATGCACCGAATGGTCGACCACGAGGTCGACCGGCACCAGCGGCTCGATGACCTTCGGGTTCTTGCCCATGTCGGCGGCGACGTTGCGCATCGCCGCGAGGTCGGCCAGCAGCGGCACGCCGGTGAAATCCTGCAGCACGACGCGCGCGACCACGAAGGGGATCTCGTCGCTGCGCGGCGCAACCGGCTTCCAGCTCGCGAGCTCGCGGATGTGCGATTCGGCGACCTTCTTGCCGTCGCAGTTGCGCAGCACGCTCTCGAGCACGATGCGCACGGAAACCGGCAGGCGCGAGATCTTGCCGAGACCGGCCGCCTCGAGCGCGGGCAGCGAGTAGTAGCGGCCCTTGCGGCCGGAAGCGAGCGTGAATTCCTGGAGCGAGTTGAACAGATTGTGGGCCATGCGTGTTCCCTTCTTTGCTTACTTGCGCGCCGGGGCGCCCTTGGTGTCGTACATGTTCACTTTCATGCCGTTGCCCAGGATCATGTCGCCGGGCCGCTGGTCGGGCTTGCACGGACCGAGCCATTTCGCGTCGATCACGGCACTGCCTTCCTTCATGCCGGACATCGGCGGGTCATAAGTCGATTTCGTCTCCACGCGGTAGGCGGAGTCGAACGAGCCCGTGAACACCGAGTGGCTCGTCGCAGTGGACTCGCCGAACTTGCAGACGGAGTCGATCGTCATGCGGTTGCCGCTGCGCTTGATCTCGTTCTTGCTGCAATTCTCCTTTGCGGCACCCGCCGCCTGCTGCTGGGCCACGTTGTCGGCCTTCTCGTCGATGCACATCTGCATCGTG
This sequence comes from uncultured beta proteobacterium, assembly GCA_963734575.1. Classification (GTDB taxonomy): domain Bacteria; phylum Pseudomonadota; class Gammaproteobacteria; order Burkholderiales; family Casimicrobiaceae; genus CAIWHR01. The sequence continues at coordinate 175,241 of CAVTHT010000004.1, forward strand.
GCTGCGGCGCCCTGCGTTGCCGCGGTGCCGGTCTTGATTTCCCATAGCCCCGACTTGCGCTTGGGCAGGTCGTCGGCGAGGGCTGGTCCGGCGACGCACGCCGCCAGAAGGAGAACGAAGGCGCTTCGAAATTGCATGGTGATCTCCACGTTGGGAATCCTCAGATGACGAACAGGTCCACGAACTCGTGCACCGGCATGGCATCGAGCTTGCCGGCGTCGAGCGCGGCATCGAGGATCCGTTGCTGCTGCTTCGCGGGGAAGCGGCGGGCGAGGTTGGTGCGGAACTTGTCGACCAGCACCGGGATGCCTTCCTGGCGGCGGCGGCGATGTCCGATCGGGTACTCCACCACGACCTCATCGAAGCGCTTGCCGTCGTTGAACTCGACCGTGATCGCGTTGGCAATCGAGCGCTTCTCGGGATCGTGGTAATCGCGCGTGAAGCGCCTTGTCCTCGACGCACGTCATCTTGGCGCGCAATGCGTCGATGCGCACGTCGGCCGCGACGTCGTCCTCGTAGTCGGCAGCCGTGAGGCGGCCGAAGAGCAGGGGGATCGCCACCATGTACTGGATGCAGTGGTCGCGGTCCGCGGGATTGGACAGCGGGCCCTGCTTGTCGATGATGCGGATCGCGGATTCGTGGGTGCGGATGGTGATGCGCTTGATGTCGTCCACGCTGCGCTTGCTTTCGACGAGCTGCCGGTGCAGCTGCATCGCGCACTCGGCCGCGGTCTGGGCATGGAACTCCGCCGGGAAGCTGATCTTGAAGAGCACGTTCTCCATGACGTAGCTCCCGTACGGCCGCTGGAACTTGAACTCCTGGCCCTTGAACAGCACGTCGTAGAAGCCCCACGTCTTCGCGGTCAGCACGGACGGATAGCCCATCTCCCCGGTGCGCGCCATCAGCGCGAGACGTACGGCCCGCGACGTCGCATCTCCTGCCGCCCAGCTCTTGCGCGAGCCGGTGTTCGGCGAGTGCCGGTAGGTGCGCAGCGACTGCCCGTCGACCCAGGCGAGCGAGACCGCGTTGATGACTTCGTCGCGCGTGAGGCCGAGGAGCTTCGCCACGACGGCGGTGGAAGCGACCTTGACCAGCACGACGTGGTCGAGGCCCACCCGGTTGAAGCTGTTCTCGAGCGCGATGACGCCCTGGATCTCGTGGGCCTTGATCATCGCGGTCAGCACCGCGCGCATCGTCAGCGGCTCGCGGCCTGCGGCAATGGCGTTGCGCGACAGCCAGTCGGCAGTGGCGAGGATGCCGCCGAGGTTGTCGGACGGATGGCCCCATTCCGCCGCCAGCCACGTGTCGTTGAAGTCGAGCCAGCGGATCATCGCGCCGATGTTGAACGCGGCCTGCACGGGATCCAGCTGGAACTGGGTGCCGGGAACCTTCGCGCCGTTGGGCACGACCGTGCCGGGCACGATCGGCCCGAGCAGCTTGGTGCAGGCAGGATAGGAAAGCGCCTCCAGTCCGCAACCGAGCGTATCGATGAGGCAGTTGCGGGCAGTCTCGTACGCCTCGGGGCTCCCGATCTCGTAGTCGAGGACGTAATCCGCGATGTCGGTGAGGACCTTGTCGGGCGCGGGACGGACGTTGCTGATGTGAGTCGACATGAATGTGCTGGCTATGGGTGGCGAGTGGTCGCGCGTGCGATCAGCGGCGATCCTTGAGGGGAACGAACTTCTGGTCGTCCGGCCCGATGTAGTTGGCGCTCGGACGGATGATCTTCCCGTCCTCGCGCTGCTCGATCACGTGCGCCGACCAGCCGGAGGTGCGGGAGATGACGAAGAGCGGCGTGAACATCGCCGTCGGCACGCCCATCATGTGGTAGCTGACCGCGGAGAACCAGTCGAGGTTGGGGAACATCTTCTTCGCATCCCACATCACGGTCTCTAGCCGCGCGGCAATCTCGTACAGCTTCATGTTGCTCGCGGCCTGCGACAGGCGCTGCGCGACGTCCTTGATGACCTTGTTGCGCGGATCGGCGATGGTGTACACCGGGTGACCGAACCCGATGATCACCTGCTTCGCCTCGATGCGGCGGCGCACGTCGGCTTCGGCTTCGTCGGGCGACACGTAGCGGTTCTGCACGTCGAATGCGACCTCGTTCGCGCCGCCATGCTTCGGTCCGCGCAGCGCACCGATGGCGCCGGTGATCGCGGAGTACATGTCGGATCCCGTGCCGGCAATGACGCGCGCGGTGAACGTGGAAGCGTTGAACTCGTGCTCCGCGTAGAGGTTGAGCGACGTGTGCATCGCCTTGACCCACAGCGGCGGCGGCGTGCGGCCATGCAGCAGGTGCAGGAAATGGCCGCCGATCGAATCGTCGTCGGTCTCCACCTCGATGCGGCGCCCGTTGTGGCTCCAGTGATACCAGTAGAGCAGCATCGATCCGAACGAGGCCATGAGCCGGTCGGCGATGTCGCGCGCGCCGGGCACGTTGTGGTCGTCCTTCTCGGGCAGGACGCAGCCCAGCGTGGAGCATCCGGTACGCATCACGTCCATCGGATGCGCGCCCGCAGGCAGGGCCTCGAGCGCCGCACGGACCGGATTGGAGAGGCCACGGAGCGCCTTCAGCTTCTCCTTGTAGCCCGCGAGTTCGGCGACGTTGGGCAGCGTGCCGTGCACCAGCAGGTGCGCGATCTCCTCGAACTCGCAGACGTCTGCAATGTCGAGGATGTCGTAGCCGCGGTACGCGAGATCGTTGCCGGTGCGCCCGACCGTACAGAGCGCAGTGTTGCCGGCCACGACGCCGGAAAGCGCGACCGACTTCTTGACCTTGGGCGTGGTGACTGCGGCGTCCGTCATGGCGGGATCCTGAGGTGGCGGGAAAACGGGGCGGGCCAGTATCCGTGCGTGCGCTTCAGGCGCGCGGGGCCGGCTTCTGCTGCGCGAAGAGCTCGTCGAGCTTCTCTTCGTAGCGATGATATTCGAGGAAGTCGTACAGCTCGGTGCGCGTCTGCATGATGTCGACGACCGCCTGTTGCGTGCCGTCGCGCCGCAACGCGCGGTAGACGTCGAGTGCAGCCTTGTTCATGGCGCGAAATGCGGACAGCGGGTAGAGGGCGATCGCGACGCCGGCGCTGCGCAGCTCGTCGACGGTGAATAGCGGCGTCGCGCCGAATTCGGTGATGTTGGCGAGCACCGGCACCTTCACCGCTTGCACGAACTGGCGATACATGCCGAGTTCCGTGATCGCTTCGGGGAAGATCATGTCGGCGCCCGCCTCGACGCACGCGCAGGCGCGATCGATCGCCGCCTGCAAGCCTTCGACGGCGAGCGCGTCGGTGCGCGCCATGATCACGAAGGACGCATCGGTGCGGGCGTCCACCGCGGCACGGATGCGATCCACCATCTCCTGGCTGGAGACGATCGCCTTGTTGGGCCGGTGGCCGCAGCGCTTGGCGCCCACCTGGTCCTCGATGTGCATCGCCGCGGCGCCGAACTTCACGAGCGAGCGCACGGTGCGCGCGACATTGAACGCCGACGCGCCGAAACCGGTGTCGACGTCGACCAGCAAGGGCAGCGGGCACACGTCGGTGATGCGGCGCACATCGGTCAGCACGTCGTCGAGATTGCTGATGCCGAGATCGGGCATGCCGAGCGACCCCGCGGCAACGCCGCCGCCCGAGAGGTACATCGCGCGATAGCCCGAGGCCTGCGCGAGGAGCGCGTGATAGGCGCACACGACGCCCGGAACCTGGAGCGGGGTCTCGGCCTGGATCGCGGCCCGGAAGGCGGCGCCCGGAGTCGTTGCTGCCATCGCGCTTCCCTTCAGAGTGGGGCGACGGCGGCGGTACCGTCGTCGAAGAATGTCTGGGCGTCCGGGGGCAGTGCCGCACCGGCGGCGCGCGCGCGCTGGAGCAGCGACCAGTAGTAGCGATACGACGCGCGGTCGTGCATCTTCCCGTGCCAGGCGATGGGCGCCCAGTGGGCGGCCTGCGCGGCGCGCAGGACCGCGCCCGCTTCGATCAGCGCATCGTGATCGGGCTGCATCGCGAAGACGATCACCTCGATCTGCCCCGGGTGGATGCTCCACATGCGCAGGAAGCCGAACTCGTCATGCGCGCGCTTCGCATCGCCGTACACCGCGTCGTCGTCGTCGAGGACGCGACTGATGCCATGGGTCGGGACAAGGCCATGGGCAAGCGCCGCCGCCGCGACCTCCGCCTTCGCCCGGCGCATCAGCGCATGGTCGAACTGCCCGGGGCTGTTCATCGCCGACGAGGGAATCGCGCCATGGTGCGCGCTCACGAAGTCGAGCGTGCCGAAATCGAGGCTGAGGAGGCCGGGCAACGCGGCGATCGCCCAGGCGTCGTGCACCGCACGGGGACTCTCGATCAGCACGCTGACCGGGAGCTCGCGTCCCGTGCCGCTGCGCGCGACCAGCAGCAGCACGGCGTCGAGATAGCGCTCGACGTCGTCCACGCTGTCGGACTTGGGAACCGTGACGAACGCGAGGCGGTGGCCCGCCTCGCCGATCAGGATCTCGAGCTCGTCGCGCCACGCCGGGTGGCGGATGCCGTGAGTGCGTGCACCCATCCGGCCGTGCACGTTGGCGTCACTGGCGATGAGCCCCGCGATCATGCGCGCATGATCGCGCTCGCCGCCGACTGGCGCGCCATCCTCGCAGTCGGCCGCGATGTCGAACACCGCGCCGCGCTCCGCTTGCAGCGCGAGCGCCTTGCGCAGGTACCGCTCGGTGCCCGCGTAGTGGACACAGGGCGGCACCGGGGCGGGCGAGCGCCCGGGCTCGTGCAGCGCGGTGCGCGGATGGAGGGCGCCGTTCACGCGCGTGCCACCGGTTTCCACGTTGCCAACCGCCGCTGCCGGTAACGCGTGCGCATCGTCGCTCAGCCGAGCATCGAGGCGACGCCTGCGCGCTCTTCCTCGAGCTCCTTCAGCGTGGCGTTCATCTTCTCGCGCGAGAAGGCGTCGATCGCCAGGCCTTCGACCAGGCGGTACTCGCCGTTCTCCGTCGTCACCGGGAACCCGTACATGACGTCCTTCGGAATGTCGTACTGGCCATCCGAAGCGATGCCCATCGTCACCCACTTGCCCTGGCTGCCGAGCATCCAGTCGCGCACGTGGTCGATCGCGGCGTTGGCCGCCGACGCCGCCGACGAGAGGCCGCGCGCAGCGATGATCGCCGCGCCACGCTTGCCGACGGTGGGCAGGAAGGTATTGCGGTTCCAGTCCTCGTCGTTGATGAGGTCCTTGATGGACTTGCCGTTGCTGGTCGCGAAGCGGTAATCCGCATACATCGTCGGCGAGTGGTTGCCCCACACGATGAGCTTTTCGATGGATCCGACCGGCTGGCCGCTGCGTGCGGCAAGCTGCGACAGTGCGCGGTTGTGGTCGAGGCGCAGCATGGCGGTGAAATTGCGGCGCGGGAGCGACGGCGCGGATTTCATCGCGATGTACGCGTTGGTGTTCGCGGGATTGCCGACGACCAGCACCTTGATGTCGCGCGCCGCGACGGCGTCGAGCGCCTTCCCTTGCTCGATGAAGATCTTGGCGTTCTCCATGAGCAGGTCCTTGCGTTCCATGCCGGGACCGCGGGGCTTGGCGCCGACGAGTAGCGCGACGTCCGCATCGCGGAAGGCCTCGCGCGGATCGGCCGTGCCCGTCATGCCGGCGAGCAGCGGGAATGCGCAGTCCTCGAGCTCCATCATCACGCCCTTGAGGGCGGCCTGCGCCTTGTCGATCGGCAGCTCGAGGAGCTGGAGGATCACCGGCTGGTCGCGTCCGAGCATCTCCCCGGCAGCGATGCGAAAGAGCAGGCTGTAACCGATCTGGCCGGCGGCGCCGGTCACGGCAACGCGAACGGGTTTCTTCATGGTCTGCAACTCCTCGGGGACGGGACTCGGGACAGTCGCGCACGACGGGCAGGGGCCGTGGCGCGGGCGATGGGCAGCATGGGCGGGCGGAAGCGGACGGCGAGGCGCCAGGCGCAAGGGAGCGCGCGTGTGCGATCGCAAAATTGTAGGGCCGCCGCTCCGGGGGTGTCAATGTAGTCCTTTATCTTATAGAAGATATAAGATAGCGGCTGCGCTGCCCCCGGCGAAGCTTTCGTTGCCGGCCGCGACGAATCGCCGCCATGTCCACCACTCCATCGTTCCGGCCGCTCTACCTGCAGATCCGCGACGTGCTCGAGAAGAGCCTCGAGGCCGGCGAATGGCGGCCCGGCGAGGCGATCCCGAGCGAGCTCGAGCTCGCCGGGCGCTTCGGCGTCGCGCACGGCACCGTGCGCAAGGCGGTCGAAGCGCTCGCGGCCGACAACCTCGTGGTGCGCAGGCAGGGCAAAGGCACGTTCGTGGCGACCCACACGGAGGAGACGACGGTCTCGGCCTTCCGTTTCCTGCGCATCCGGCGCGACGACGGCGCGGACGAATACCCGGCGAGCCGGCTGCTGGACGTCCGGCGGGGCAAGGCCGGCGGCGAAGTCGCCCGGCTGCTCGAGATCAAGGCCGGCGACGCCGTGATCGTGCTGCGCAGGGTGCTCGAGTACGAAGGCGAGCCCGTCGTGCTCGACGACATCACTCTCCCGGCGAGCCTCTTTCGCGGGCTCACCAAGGCGCGGGTGATGGGATATCACGGCTCGATGTACGGCCTCTTCGAGCGCGAGTTCGGCGTCCACATGCGCAAGGCGCAGGAGCGCATTCGCGCCGTCGCGGCCGACGCCGGCGCGGCGGGCGTGCTCAAGGTGCCGCCCGGCACGCCGTTGCTCGCGGTGGACCGGGTGACGTTCACGTACGGTGACCGGCCGGTGGAAGTCCGGCGCGGGCTGTGCACCACCCGGCGTCATCACTACCTCAACATCCTCGGATGAGTCGCCACGCGCCGCCGCCGTCGCCGGAGCCCGACGCCGGGCGTGGCGGACGCGGTATAATTTCTTGCTGTGCACAATGACCACGCGCGCCTTTGGCACCGTCCGGAAGACCACTCCGGCAGCGGTCATTGCGGTGGGCGCGATGCGTCGTGGCGCACGCATGCAGCGGGGGGTGCCCGCCGCATGAGCGCCCGGGCGCTCGCCCGTCGAGCGCCGGCAGCCCGTCCCCGCCTGTCCAATCCTGCATGAGCGTGTCTTGGCCACACCCCGCCGCCCCGTCTACCTGAACCTGGTCGAGATCAGGCAGCCGCTGCCCGCGATCGTATCGATCCTCCACCGCATCAGCGGTGCCCTGCTGTTCCTCGTCGGCATTCCCGTCCTGCTCTCGATCGTGGGCCGCACACGCGCATCGGCCGACTCGTACGCAGCGCTGCAGGGCTGGCTCGCGTCCCCGGTGGCAAAGCTGATGCTCCTCGTCCTGCTCTGGGCGTACCTGCATCACTTCTGCGCCGGCGTGCGCTACCTCCTGCTCGACCTGCACATCGGCGATGACCTCGCGCCGGCACGGCGGTCCAGCGCGATCGTGCTGTTCGTGAGCCTCGCGCTGACGGTGATCATCGGAGCCAGGCTATGGTGAGCCGTCCGCTGCGCAGCACCGTCGGCGCGCACTACGGCTCGATGGACTGGCTCGCCCAGCGCATCACGGCGATCGTGATGGTCGTCTACACGATCGTCCTGCTTGGCGTCCTGCTCTGGAACGGCGGTCTCACGCACGCGCAGTTCGATGCGCTGCTCGCGAACGTGCCGTTCTCCCTGCTCTCGTTCCTGTTCATGGTCGCGCTGCTCTACCACGCGTGGGTGGGCGTGCGCGACATCTACATGGATTACATCAAGCCCGTCGGCGTGCGCGTGCTCGTGCAGGTGCTCTCGATCGCGCTGCTCGTCGCCTATCTCGGGTGGACGATCCAGATCCTGTGGGGAGGCCGGTGATTCCGCTCACCAACCTGCCGGTGCGCAAGTTCGACGCGCTGGTGATCGGCGCCGGCGGCGCGGGCATGCGCGCATCGCTTCAGCTGTCGGAGGCGGGACTTTCGGTCGCGGTGCTGTCGAAGGTGTTCCCGACCCGATCGCACACGGTGGCGGCGCAGGGCGGCATCGGCGCGTCGCTCGGCAACATGGCCGAGGACAACTGGCTGTGGCACATGTACGACACGATCAAGGGCTCCGACTGGCTCGGCGACCAGGACGCCATCGAATACATGTGCCGCATGGCGCCGCAGGTGGTGTACGAGCTCGAGCATTTCGGCATGCCGTTCGACCGCAACGGCGACGGCACCATCTACCAGCGCCCGTTCGGCGGCCACTCCGCGAACTTCGGCGAGAAGCCGGTGCAGCGTGCGTGCGCCGCGGCCGACCGCACCGGCCACGCCATGCTGCACACGCTCTACCAGCGCAACGTCCGCGCCCGCACGCAGTTCTTCGTGGAGTGGATGGCACTCGACCTCGTGCGCGACCAGGACGGTGACGTGCTTGGCGTCGTGGCCCTCGAGATGGAGACCGGCCAGGTCATGATCCTGCAGGCGAAGGCGACGATGCTCGCCACCGGCGGGGCAGGGCGCATCTTCGCCGCATCGACCAACGCCTTCATCAACACCGGCGACGGCCTCGGCATGGCCGCACGCGCGGGCATCCCGCTCGAGGACATGGAGATGTGGCAGTTCCACCCGACCGGCGTGGCTGGCGCGGGGGTGCTCATCACCGAAGGCGTGCGCGGAGAGGGCGGGATCCTGCTCAACTGCAACGGCGAGCGTTTCATGGAGCGTTACGCTCCCAACCTCAAGGATCTAGCGTCGCGCGACGTCGTGTCGCGCTCGATGGACCAGGAGATCAAGGAGGGGCGCGGCTGCGGTCCCGAGAAGGACCATGTGCTGCTGAAGCTCGATCACCTCGGACCCGAGGTGATCATGAAGCGCCTGCCGTCGATCCGCGAGATCGCGCTCAAGTTCGCGAACGTCGACTGCATCAAGGAACCCATCCCGGTCGTGCCCACGCTGCATTACATGATGGGTGGCATTCCGACCAACGTCGATGGCCACGTGGTCGCCCCGCGCGACGGCAACCCCAGCGCGGTGGTGCCCGGCCTGTACGCGGTCGGCGAATGCGCATGCGTGTCCGTGCACGGCGCCAACCGGCTCGGCACCAATTCGCTGCTCGACCTGCTGGTGTTCGGGCGGGCGGCGGGTAATCACATCGTCGAGCAGCGCGCCACGAAGGGTGCGCACAAGCCGCTGCCCAAGGACGCCGCCGATCGACCGCTCGCTCGCCTGGCGCGCCTCGACAGCGCGACGTCCGGCGAATCGGTGCCGGAGCTCGCCAACCTGTTGCGCCGGACCATGCAGGCGCACTGCGGAGTGTTCCGCAACCAGGCCCTGCTGTCCGAGGGCCTCGTCAAGGTCATGCAGATCGACGAGCGGGTGCAGCGGGTTGCGATCCAGGACAAGAGCCGCACCTTCAATACCGCCCGGGTGGAGGCGCTCGAGCTCTACAACCTCATCGAGGTGGCGAAGGCCACGATCGTGTCGGCCGAGGCGCGCCGGGAAAGCCGCGGCGCCCAGGCGCGCAGCGACTATCCGAACCGTGACGACGTGAACTGGCTCAAGCACACGCTCTGGTTCCGCGAGGGCAACCGCCTGGAGTTCAAGCCCGTCAACCTGAAGCCTGTCTCGGTGGATGCATTTCCGCCGAAGGCGCGCACCTACTGACCGTCGCACGAGTCCCGATGAAATTCCGCATCTACCGGTACGATCCCGAGAAGGACGCCAAGCCCTACGTCAAGGACTACGATGTGGCGCTCGAGCCGACCGATCGCATGCTCCTCGACGCGCTCGTGCGCATCAAGGCGGTCGACGATTCGCTGGCGTTTCGCCGCAGTTGCCGCGAAGGCGTGTGCGGCTCCGATGCGATGAACATCAACGGCAAGAACGGTCTGGCCTGCACGACCAACGTCAAGGAGCTGAAGGAACCGGTCGAGCTGCGCCCGCTCCCGGGCCTGCCCGTGATCCGCGACCTGATCGTGGACATGAGCCAGTTCTTCAAGCAATACCACTCCGTGAAGCCGTACCTCGTCAACGACACGCCGCCGCCCGAGAAGGAGCGCCTGCAGTCGCCGGACGATCGCGAGGAGCTGAACGGCCTGTACGAATGCATCCTGTGCGCGTGCTGCTCGACTGCGTGCCCGTCGTTCTGGTGGAACCCCGACAAGTTCGCAGGCCCGGCCGCACTGCTGCAGGCCTACCGGTTCATCGCGGACACGCGCGACGACGACACCAACGCGCGGCTCGACAACCTCGAGGATCCGTACCGCCTGTTCCGCTGCCACACGATCATGAACTGCGTCGACGTATGTCCGAAAGGACTCAACCCGACGCGCGCGATCAACAAGATCCGCGAGATCCTGGTGAAGCGCACGGTATGAGCAGCGGCCACGCCATCGTTGCGCCGACCGATGCGAGCGTGCCGTCGCGCCCGCTCGTGGCGGACGCTGTCGCGAGCGGCCACGCGCGCCTCACGACCGTCGAGCTCAACCGCCTCCGCTGGCGCTGCCGCCGCGGCATGCTCGAGAACGACCTCATCCTGGAGCGCTATCTTGCGGCGCAGGGGGACGTGCTCACGACGTCGCAGGTCGCCGTGCTCGATCAGCTGCTGGTGCTCGCCGACGATGCTCTGTGGGATTTGCTGAGCGGGCGCGCCGAACCGGCCGATCCCGCCGTTGCGCAGGTGCTCGCGGACCTGCGCAGCGCGTAGACGAAGTGAACAGGAAGTCAAAAAGGTGAGACGGTGAGAACACACCGGACGAGGAAGACGGTTCGACCGCTTGAGGAGGAGAGACCATGTGATGCGAAGGGCGCCGGTACGACCGGCATCGCCCGCGCACCGCATCGAAGCCAACCCTGCATGGAGTCCAAGCAATGAAGACCGACCGTACCGCCAGCCTGACGTTCTCGGATGGGTCACCGTCCATCACGTTCCCCATACTCGAGGGCACCATCGGTCCCGAGGTGATGGACATTCGCGCGCTCTACGGCAAGACGGGCCGCTTCACGTACGACCCCGGGTTCATGTCGACGGCGGCGTGCAGCTCGGCGATCACCTACATCGACGGCGACAAGGGTGAGCTGCTCTACCGCGGCTATCCCATCGAGGAGCTCGCGGTCCACTGCGACTTCCTGGAGACGTGCTACCTGCTGCTGAACGGCGAGCTGCCGACGCCCGCGCAGAAGACCGAGTTCGTGACCACGGTGATGAACCATACGATGGTGCACGAGCAGATGCAGTTCTTCTTCCGCGGCTTCCGCCGCGACTCGCACCCGATGGCGGTGCTGGTCGGGGTGGTGGGCGCGCTGTCCTCGTTCTATCACGACTCGCTGGACATCAGCGATGCGCAGCACCGCGACGTGTCGGCGATCCGGCTCATCGCGAAGCTGCCGACCATCGTCGCGATGACGTACAAGTACTCCATCGGCCAGCCGTTCATGTATCCGCGCAACGACCTGTCGTACGCGGCGAACTTCATGCGGATGATGTTCGCGGTGCCGACCGAGGAATACAAGAGCAACGACGTGCTGGTGCGCGCGCTCGACCGCATCCTGATCCTGCACGCCGATCACGAGCAGAACGCGTCGACGTCGACCGTGCGCCTCGCCGGCAGCTCGGGTGCGAACCCGTTCGCCTGCATCGCCGCGGGCATCGCATGCCTCTGGGGTCCCGCCCATGGCGGCGCCAACGAGGCCGCGCTCAACATGCTGTACGAGATCCAGCGCCAGGGCGGCATTGCCAAGATCGGCGAGTACATCGCGCAGGTGAAGGACAAGAATTCCAGCGTGAAGCTCATGGGCTTCGGGCACCGTGTGTACAAGAACTACGACCCGCGCGCGAAGCTGATGCGCGAGACCTGCTACGAGGTGCTGAACGAGCTCGGGCTGAAGGACGACCCGCTGTTCGGCCTGGCGATGGCGCTCGAGAAGATCGCCCTCGAGGACGACTACTTCGTCTCGCGCAAGCTGTATCCCAATGTCGACTTCTATTCCGGGATCGTGCAGAAGGCGCTCGGGATTCCCGTTTCGTTGTTCACCGGGATCTTCGCTCTGGCGCGGACCGTCGGCTGGATTGCCCAGTGGAACGAAATGATCTCCGACCCGGACCAAAAGATCGGCCGGCCGCGCCAGCTCTATACCGGCGCGACTCGGCGGACGGTGCGGCCGTTGAAGGAGCGGAAAGCAGCGTGAGAGTGGGAGCAGGGGCCCCGCGCAGCGGGGATGCGACCGGCTCGAACGCTGCGCGAGGCCGACACCGCCGCGGTGATGCGGTGACTGGAGCACGGAGGCCGAGGGCGTGACGTTGGGAGCAGGGGCCCCGCGCAGCGGGGATGCGACCGGCCCGAACGCTGCGCGAGGCCGACACCGCTGCGGCGATGCGGTGACTGGAGTACGGAGGCCGAGGGCGTGACGTTGGGAGCAGGGGCCCCGCGCAGCGGGGATGCGACCGGCTCGAACGCTGCGCGAGGCCGACACCGCAGTCTGGGTGTAGCGAGGAGCGTGCGGAGGCCGAGGGCCTGACGTTTGGCGCTGAAAGGCGTCTGACGCGCGCGCACGAACTCCCGGCCCCGGCCGCGCGAAGGGGCGGGGCCGTTGATTCATCGGGGACCTCTCGCCGAGTCCCCGCATGCCGATAGCCCGCCGCGGAAGCACTTCGGGCCGCGGGGCGTACTGTTGCACCAAGCAAGGCACGACGAGGTATCCATGAGCACGATGCACGAACTCGAGACCACCAGCACGCTCTTCGGCGGGAACATTCCGTTCATCGAGGAGCAGTACGAGAGCTATCTCGCCAATCCCGATGCCGTCTCACCGGACTGGCGTTCGTACTTCGACTCCCTGCGCGGCGGCGTCGCCGACGTTTCGCACGCGCCCGTCATCGAGTCGTTCATTCAGCTCGGCAAGAGCCGCAAGGTCGCGGGCGCGATGGTCGATTCGACGACCATGCACAAGCAGGTGCAGGTGCTGCAGCTCATCAGCAAGTACCGCACGCTCGGCATGTTCCACGCCGAGCTCGACCCGTTGAAGCGCCAGAGCAATCGCTACATCCCCGACCTCGACCTGCGCACGTACGGCTTCACCGATGCCGACATGGACACCGAGTTCGACGTCGGATCGTTCATGGCCGGTCCGCAGCGCATGCGCCTGCGCGATCTCATCGAGGCGCTGCGCGAAACGTACTGCCGCACGTTCGGCGCGGAGTACATGTACATCTCGGACACGCAGGTAAAGCGGTTCATCCAGGCGCGCCTCGAGCCGATCCGCTCGCGTCCCGCGTACGCGCCCGAGCAGCAGCGGCAGATCCTCGAGCGCCTCACGGCCGCCGAGACGCTCGAGCGCTACCTGCACACCAAGTACGTCGGCCAGAAGCGCTTCTCGGGCGAGGGCGGCGACACCCTGACGCCGATGCTCGACCACCTGATCCAGATCGCCGGCGCGGCCGGTGTGCAGGAGACCGTCATCGGCATGGCGCACCGCGGCCGCCTCAACGTGCTGGTGAACACGCTCGGGAAGATGCCGAGCGATCTCTTCTCCGAGTTCGAGGGCAAGTACGCGCAGCAGCTGCCGGCCGGCGACGTCAAGTACCACCAGGGCTTCTCGTCCGACGTCATCACCCCGGGCGGACCGATGCACCTGACGCTGGCGTTCAATCCCTCGCACCTCGAGCAGGTCAATCCGGTCGTCGAGGGGTCGGTGCGTGCGCGGCAGTACCGCCGCCAGGACGCGAAGGGCGACCAGGTGCTGCCGGTGCTCATCCACGGCGATGCGGCCATCGCGGGGCAGGGCGTCGTGCAGGAATGCCTCAACATGGCCCAGACCCGCGGCTATTACACCGGCGGCACGGTGCACATCGTCATCAACAACCAGATCGGGTTCACCACGTCCGATCCGCGCGATACCCGCGGCACGCTCTACTGCACGGACGTCGCGAAGATGGTCGAGGCCCCGATCTTCCATGTGAACGCCGACGATCCGGAGGTCTGCCTCCTCGCGGTGGAGCTGGCGATGGAATATCGCCAGCAGTACCACAAGGACGTGTTCATCGACCTCGTGTGCTTCCGGCGCCTCGGCCACAACGAGGCCGACGAGCCGATGGTCACGCAGCCGCTGATGTACAAGAAGATCAACCAGCACCCCGGGACGCGCAAGCTGTACGCCGACCGTCTCGTGGCGCTGGGTGTGGTCAAGGCCGAGGAGGCCGACGGCATGATCGCGACGTATCGCGCCGCGATGGACAAGGGCCTGCACACGAACAAGACGGTGCTGTCGAACTACAAGCCGCCGTTCTCGGTCGACTGGTCTCCGTACAAGGATCGCAAGTGGACCGACGCCTATGATTCTTCGGTGCCGCTCGCGAGGCTGCAGGAGCTCGGACAGAAGCTCACCGAGGTGCCGTCGGGCTTCAAGCTGCATTCGCGCGTCGAGAAGGTCGTCGCCGATCGCCGCGCGATGGCCGAGGGCAGGCTGCCTCTCGACTGGGGCATGGGCGAGAACCTCGCGTACGCGACGCTGCTCGACCAGGGTTATGGCGTGCGCCTCTCCGGCGAGGACGTCGGCCGGGGCACCTTCTCCCATCGGCATGCGGTCCTGCACGACCAGAACCGCGAGAAGTGGGACTCCGGAACCTACGTTCCGCTGGAGCACCTCAAGGCGGACCAGCCGCGCATCGAGATCATCGACTCCGTGCTCACGGAACTCGCGGTGGTCGGGTTCGAGTACGGCTATGCGACGTCGGATCCCACCCGCCTCGTCGTCTGGGAAGCGCAATTCGGCGACTTCGCCAATGGCGCGCAGGTGATCATCGACCAGTTCATCAGCTCGGGCGAGGTGAAGTGGGGCCGCATCTGCGGGCTCGTGATGCTCCTGCCGCATGGCTACGAAGGGCAGGGGCCGGAGCATTCGTCGGCGCGCCCCGAGCGCTACCTGCAGCTGTGCGCCGAGCACAACATGCAGGTCTGCGTGCCCTCGACGCCCGCGCAGATCTTCCACCTGTTGCGCCGCCAGATGCTGCGCACTTACCGCAAGCCGCTCATCGTGATGAGCCCCAAGAGCCTGCTGCGGCACAAGGAAGCCGTGTCGAGCCTCGACGACCTCGCGAACGGCCGGTTCGAGAACGTGATCGGCGAGACGGAGAAGCTCGCCGCGAAGTCGGTGAAGCGCGTGATCGTGTGCAGCGGCAAGGTGTACTACGAGCTCGCTGCATACCGCCGCGAGCACAAGATCACCGACGTGGCCATCCTGCGGCTCGAGCAGCAGTACCCGTTCCCGCACGCCGAGTTCAAGCGCGAGCTCGCGAAGTACCCGGCAGGCAAGCAGGTGGTGTGGTGCCAGGAGGAGCCGCAGAACCAGGGCGCCTGGTATCGCCTGCGCGCCTACCTGCGCGCCGATACGCCTGCCGACCAGGTGATCGCGTACGCCGGGCGTCCCGTCTCGGCCTCCCCCGCGGTCGGCTACATGTCCAAGCACACCGCCCAGCAGAAGCAGCTGATCGAGGACGCGTTCGCGCCGAAGCTCGCGATGGGCGAGATGCTGGTCGGGACCTGAAAGAAGAAGCCCTAGAAGAAAGCCTCACCATGCGCCTCGAAGTCAAAGTCCCCCAACTGCCGGAGTCCGTCGCCGAAGCGACCCTGGTCTCCTGGCACAAGCAGCCTGGCCAGCCGGTCAAGCGTGATGAAAACCTGATCGACATCGAGACCGACAAGGTGGTGCTCGAGCTGCCGGCCCCGGGCGACGGCGTGCTCGTTGAGGTGCGCAAGGGCGATGGATCGACGGTGGCCGGGCAGGAGGTGATCGCCGTCATCGACACCGAGGCCAAGGGTGCCGTCGGCGCCGCAACCGCGCAGCACGCCGCAGCGGTTCCAGGTGCGGCCCCGGCGCCGCAACCGTCCGCGGAGCCCGCCCCCGCGCGCCTGGTGACGCCGCCGGGACCGGCCACGTCGCCGGCCGCCGCACCTGCGGCAGTCACCGCGCTTCCTGCCGCGCGCAAGCTCATGGAGGATCGCGGCATCAGTGCGACCGACGTGCAGGGTACCGGTCGCGGCGGACGCATCACCAAGGGCGACGTGCTCGCGGCAACGCCCGCGGCCAGGCCCGCACCGGCGGCTCCCGCGCAGCCGGCTCCGGCGGCGAAGGCTCCGGCGCCCACACCCTCCGCGCTCGCCCTCGGCGCGCGACCCGAGCAGCGCGTGCCGATGTCGCGCCTGCGCCAGCGCGTGGCCGAGCGGCTCGTGCAATCGCAATCCACGGCGGCGATCCTCACGACCTTCAACGAGGTCAACATGCAGCCCGTGATCGATCTGCGCAACAGGTACAAGGATCGCTTCGAGAAGGAGCACGGCGTCAAGCTCGGCTTCATGGGCTTCTTCGTCAAGGCGGTGGTGCATGCGCTGAAGAAATATCCCGCGGTCAATGCTTCGATCGACGGAACGGACATCGTGTATCACGGCTATTTCGACATCGGCATCGCGGTCGGCAGTCCGCGCGGTCTCGTCGTGCCCATCGTGCGCGACGCCGACCAGCTGTCGATCGCCGAGATCGAGCAGCAGATCGCGGACTTCGGCAAGCGGGCCCAGGAAGGCAAGCTGACCGTCGAGGAGCTCACCGGCGGCACGTACACGATCAGCAACGGCGGGGTGTTCGGTTCCATGCTGTCCACGCCGATCATCAATCCTCCGCAGTCCGCCATCCTCGGCGTGCACGCGACGCGCGAGCGGCCCGTGGTGGAGAACGGGCAGGTGGTCGTGCGCCCGATCAACTATCTCGCGCAGTCGTACGATCACCGCATCATCGACGGGCGCGAGGCGGTGCTGTCGCTGGTGGCGATCAAGGAAGCGCTGGAAGATCCGTCGCGCCTCCTGCTCGACATCTAGGTCCGCGCGAAACATGGCTGATCAATTCGACGTCGTGGTCATCGGTGGTGGGCCCGGCGGCTACATCGCCGCGATCCGCGCTGCGCAGCTCGGGCTCAGCACGGCCTGCATCGACGACTGGGCAGGCAAGGATGGCAAGCCCGCGCTGGGTGGCACGTGCACCAACGTCGGCTGCATTCCTTCCAAGGCGCTGCTGCAGTCGTCGGAGCACTTCGAGCACGCCGGCCACGCCTTCGCCGAGCATGGCATCGAGGTGAAGGGCCTAGCGATGGACGTCGCGCGCATGCTCGCGCGCAAGGACAAGGTCGTCGCGCAGAACAACCAGGGCATCGCCTATCTGTTCAAGAAGAACAAGATCACGTTCTTCCACGGCCGCGGTTGCTTCCGCGGCGGCAGCGCGGTGGCGGGCTGGATGGTCGCGGTGGAGGGTGCCAAGCCTGCAGAGCTGACGGCGCGGCACGTGATCGTCGCCACCGGCTCCCTGCCGCGACCGCTGCCCGGTGCCACGATCGACAACGAGCGCGTGCTCGACAATGCCGGCGCGCTCGCCCTCGCCGTGACACCGAAGACCCTCGGCGTCGTCGGTGCAGGCGTGATCGGGCTGGAGATGGGCAGCGTCTGGCGCCGGCTGGGGGCAAAGGTCACCGTGCTCGAAGCGCTGCCGGCGTTCCTCGGTGCGGCCGACGACTCGGTCGCCAAGGAAGCGCAGAAGGTGTTCCGCAGGCAGGGGCTCGAGATCCACACCGGCGTGCGCATCACGAAGGTGGAGACCGGCGGTTCCGGCGTGACCGTCGATTACGACGACGCCGCCGGAACGAAGCAGAAGGTGGATTTCGAGCGGCTGATCGTCGCCATCGGGCGCATCCCGAACACCAACGGGCTGCATGGCGATGCCGTCGGGCTGCGCCTCGACGAGCGCGGTTTCGTCGAAGTGGACGAGCAGTGCCGGACCAACCTGCCGAACGTCTGGGCGATCGGCGATGTCGTGCGTGGCCCGATGCTCGCACACAAGGCCGAGGACGAAGGCGTTGCAGTCGCGGAGCGCATCGCCGGCCAGCACGGTCACGTCGATTTCAACACGGTCCCCTGGGTGATCTACACGTCCCCGGAGATCGCCTGGGTGGGCAAGACGGAGCAGCAGCTCAAGGCCGACGGCGTGCAGTATCGCGCCGGCTCGTTCCCGTTCTCCGCCAACGCCCGTGCGCGCGCGCTTGGCGACACCACCGGCTTCGTGAAGATCCTGGCCGACGCCGCCACCGATCGCATCCTCGGCGTGCACATGATCGGGCCCTACGCGTCCGAGCTCATCGCCGAAGCCGTCGCGGCGATGGAGTTCGGCGCATCGAGCGAGGACATCGCGCGGATCTGCCACGCGCATCCGTCGCTGTCGGAGGCGACCAGGGAAGCTGCGCTCGCCGTCGACGGGCGGACGCTCAACATTTGAGTCAACGACCGGCGCAGCGCGTGCTCTCGCCGGTCCCTCCGGAGGGCGCGGTCGCGCAGCACGCGAGCCTGATGGCGTGGCTCGCACCCGTGCTCGCACAACGCGGTGCGAGTCTCGATGCCGCGCAGGCCGCCGCGGTTGGGCGCCTGCAACGCCTGTCCGACGAGCTCGCTGCGTTCCGCCGCGCTCGGCGTTCGCGGCTGACGCGCCTGCTGCGCTCGCCGGAGGTGCCGCGCGGCATCTATCTCTGGGGCGGCGTCGGCCGGGGCAAGAGCTTCCTGATGGATGGCTTCTTCGCGACGGTCCCGATCCGGCGCAAGACGCGCGTGCATTTCCACGCGTTCATGCGCAGCGTGCACGAGGACCTCGCGACCCTGAAGCGGGAGGCCGACCCGCTCGCCACGGTCGCGAAGCGCATCGCGCATCGCTCCCGCCTCGTCTGCTTCGACGAGTTCCACGTCGCCGACATCGCCGATGCGATGATCCTCGGCCGCCTTCTCACGGCGCTGTTCTCTGCGGGCGTGGTATTCGTGATGACCTCGAACTATCCGCCCGCCGGGCTCTATCCCAACGGTTTGCAGCGGCAGAATTTCGTGCCGACGATCGCACTGCTCGAGGAGTGGCTCGACGTGGTGCAGGTCGACGCCGGCGTGGACTACCGGCTGCGCGCCCTGGAGCAGGCGCAGGTCTATTACTCGCCGCCGGGCCCCGCTGCGGAGCGTGCGCTGGCGGCGGCATTCGAGCGCATGCGCAGCGGTCCGGACGAGGATCCGCGTCTCGCGCTCGAGGGACGTGTCCTGTCCGCCCGGCGTCGCGCGGGCAATGCGGTCTGGTTCGATTTTGCGACGCTGTGCGAGGGAGCCCGCTCGCAGCGGGACTATCTCGCCCTGGCCGAGCGCTTCTCGGTCGTGTTCCTGTCCGACGTTCCGCAGCTCGGCGCCGCCAGGGCCGACAGCGCCCGGCGCTTCACCTGGCTCGTGGACATCCTGTACGATCATCGCGTGAAGCTGCTGGTTTCCGCTGCCGCTCGTCCGGATGCGCTGTATGTCTCCGGCGTGAACAGCCACGAATTCCTTCGCACGGCGAGCCGGCTCACGGAGATGCAGACGCACGACTACATGAGCGAACCGCATCTCGCGACCGGCGAGCGCCCAACCGCCTGATTTTTTCCTCATCCCGGGAGACTCCTGTGCAGACATTCAAGGCGTATCGCACGTTCCAGGACAACAATGTCGTGTCGAGCCGGTTCGTGCAGATGACGCTGGAAGAACTCGATCCCGGCGAGGTCGTGGTACGCACGAAGTATTCGACGATCAACTTCAAGGATGCACTGTCGTACAACGGCGCCGGCCGCATCATGCGCAAGTTCCCCACCAACGCGGGCATCGACATGGCCGGCACGGTGGAATCGTCGAAGGATCCGCGGTTCAAGCGCGGCGACAAGGTAATCGTGCATGCCTACGATCTGGGCGTCGCGCACGACGGCGGGTATGCGGAATTCGTGCGCGTGCCCGCGGACTGGGTGGCCCGCCGGCCCGAGAGCATGACCGCGTTCGACGCCATGACGCTCGGCACCGCCGGCTTCACCGCGGCGCAGGCGATCATGCTGATGGAGCACAACGGTCTCAAGCCCGCGAACGGACCGGTCGCCGTGACGGGCGCGACCGGCGGCGTGGGCTCGGTGGCGGTGCGAGATCCTCGCCAAGATCGGCTACGAGGTGGTGGCGATCACCGGCAAGGCGGAGGAGACGGACTATCTCAAGTCGCTGGGCGCGAAGGAGGTCATGGCGCGCAATTCCATCGACCTCGGCAAGGTCAGGCCGCTCGAGAAGGCGACGTGGGCCGGCGCCATCGACAACCTCGGCGGCGACATTCTCGCGTGGCTCCTCGCCACGTCGCGCATCGCCGGCACCGTGGCCTCCGTCGGACTTGCGGCCGACCATCGTCTCAACACGACGGTGATGCCGTTCATCCTGCGCGGCGTGCACCTGCTCGGCACCGACAGCGCCAACTGCCCGATGCCGTTGCGCCAGACGATCTGGAACAAGCTCGCGGTCGAGTGGCGTCCCGATCGCGTGCACGATCAGGTGCGCACGATCGAGTTCGACGAGCTCCCCACGCATTTCGAGCCTTACCTCAAGGGAATGGTGCGCGGGCGCACGGTGGTGCGCATCGCCCCCGATTCGCATCCCTGATGCCGCGAGGCGGCGCGTCGGCGGACCCCGCCCGGCGCGTTGCGCGCGGCAACAATCTCGATCTCGTACGCTTCGTCGCGGCGTCGCTGGTCCTCGTCAGCCACAGCTATACGCTGACAGGGCGCGGCGGCGAGCCGGCGTGGCTCGGGTACGAAACGATCGGCGGCCTCGCCGTGGCCGTCTTCTTCGTCATCAGCGGCCATCTCGTCACTGCCTCGTGGCAACGCCGTCCGCACATCGGCGCGTTCGCGTGGAATCGTGCGTTGCGCATCATGCCGGCCTTCATCGGCGTCGTGCTGGTCTCGCTGCTGGTGCTTGGGCCGCTGCTCACCACCCTGCCCATCGCCGAGTACGTCCGGCATCCGCAGGCGCGGTGGTATCTCGCGAACCTCACGTTCACGCGTCTGGACTACGCCCTGCCTGCGGTGTTCATGGACAATCCATACCCGCACGCGGTGAACGGATCGCTGTGGACGCTGCCGATCGAGGTTGGCATGTACGTCGTCCTCGGAGCTCTCGGCGTCCTGCAAATGCTGCGCGGGCGATTCATTCTGTTGCTCGTCGTGGTGCTCGCCGGCCTCTGGTTTGGCGGTGGTGCCGATTGGCTCGCGCGTGCTGCATCGGCGTTCCCCGCCGTGCTCCCGCCCGCGCACACGGTGCATCTCGGGCTGTGGTTCTTCACCGGCAGCGTCTTCTGGCTGTTCCGGCAGCACATCCGCTATCACGCATGGCTGGCGCTCGCGTTGCTCGCGGCGGCGTGGTGGCTGCCAGGCATCGGTGGTCGCGTGGCGCTCCAGCTTGCCATTCCTTATGCGGTGCTGTGGTTCGCGCAGCTTGATCTCGGTCAAGCCCGCAACTTCGGCCGGCACGGAGACTTCTCGTACGGGCTTTACCTGTATGCGTTCCCGGTTCAGCAGACCATCGCGCATCTCGGCGGTGCACGCTGGCCGTTGGCGGTTTACATTGCTGTCTGTTTCGCGTTGACGCTCGCTTGCGCCGTGGCGTCGTGGCGCTGGATCGAGGCGCCGGCACTGCGCCTCAAGCATCGCGACAACGTACCGCAGACGCTTGCGCTGCACGACCCGCGGCAGATCGGCGCATAGCATTGCGTGCGTGCCGACGCGCTGCGCATCCGCCGTCGATGAAGGAGGATTGATGACCAGCTACCGTGAATTCCACCGCCGCTCGCTCGAGGACCGCGCCGCCTTCTGGGCCGAGGAGGCGCGCCTCGTCGATTGGCAGGAGCCGTTCACGCAGGTGCTCGACTACTCGAGGCCGCCGTTCGCGCGGTGGTTCGTCGGCGGGCGCATCAATCTCTGCCACAACGCGGTGGACCGGCACCTCGCCACGCGCGGCGACCAGGTCGCGCTGCTGTATCTCAGCACCGAGACGGGCGAGCGCCGCACGTACACGTATCGCGAGCTCGCGCGCGAGGTGCAGCGTTGTGCCGCAGTGCTGCATTCGCAGGGCGTGGGTCGCGGCGACCGCGTTCTGATCTACATGCCGATGATTCCCGAGGCAGCATTCGCGATGCTGGCGTGCGCGCGCCTCGGCGCGGTGCATTCGGTCGTCTTCGGCGGATTCGCCGCCGCGAGCCTTGCCACGCGCATCGACGATGCACGCCCGAAGGTGATGGTCACCTCCGATGCCGGCATGCGCGCGGGCAAGGCGGTGCCGTACAAGCATCTCGTGGACGAGGCGATCCGGCTGGCGGTCTATCCCCCGGCGAAGGTCATCATCGTCAATCGCCGCATCGACGCGAAGATGCCGGTCACGGCGGGACGCGACGTCGATTACGCGCAGCTGCGGGAGAGTCACCTCGACGCCGAGGTGCCCTGCGCATGGCTCGAATCGTCGGAGCCGTCGTACATCCTCTACACCTCGGGCACCACGGGCAAGCCGAAAGGCGTGCAGCGCGACACCGGCGGCTACGCGGTCGCGCTGACGTCGTCGATGCAGCGCATCTTCTGCCTCGCACCCGGCGAGACGATGTTCACCACCAGCGACATCGGCTGGGTGGTGGGCCATTCGTACATCGTCTACGGACCGCTCCTCAACGGGTCGACCACGATCATGTACGAGGGCCTGCCGATCCGCCCGGATCCGGGCATCTGGTGGCGCATCGTCGAGGAGAACCGCGTCAAGACGATGTTCAGCTCGCCGACGGCGATCCGCGTGCTGAAGAAGCAGGATCCCTCCTTCATGAAGGCGCACGACCTGTCGAGCCTGCGCTATCTCTTCCTCGCCGGCGAGCCGCTCGACGAGCCCACGGCGCGCTGGGCCGCCGATGCGCTTGGCGTTGCCATCATCGACAACTACTGGCAGACCGAGACCGGCTGGCCGATCCTGTCCGCGCAGCTCGGCGTGGAGGAGACGCAGCGCAAGTTCGGCAGCCCGTCGTTCCCCGTGTACGGCTACGACGTGCAGCTGCTTCATGAAGCGACGGGAGCGGCGGTCGGCCCGAACGAGAAAGGCGTGCTCACCCTCGTGCCGCCGCTGCCGCCCGGTTGCATGACGACCGTCTGGGGCGACGACGAGCGTTTCGTCAGCACCTACTTCTCGACCTTCCGCGATCGCGCGGTGTACTCCACGTTCGACTGGGCGATGCGCGACGACGACGGCTACTACTTCGTCCTCGGCCGCACCGACGACGTGATCAACGTCGCGGGTCACCGGCTCGGCACGCGCGAGATCGAGGAGGCCGTGCAGGCGCATGCGGGCATCGCCGAGGTGGCGGTCGTCGGCGTGGCGGACGCGCTCAAGGGCCAGGTGCCGGTAGCGTTCGCCGTGGTGAAGGATCCGGCGCGGGTGGCGACGCCGGAAGGCATCGCTGCCATGCGCGACGAGGTGATGGCGACCGTGGATCGCGAGCTCGGTGCCATTGCCCGACCCGGCGCAGTGCACTTCGTCTCGCTGCTGCCGAAGACGCGCAGCGGCAAGCTGTTGCGGCGGTCGATCCAGGCCCTGGCCGAAGGGCGCGACCCCGGCGACCTGACGACCATCGAGGATCCGGCTGCACTGGAGCAGATCCGGGCCGCACTCGCCGGCCGCTGACCGGCGGCGCACAGGCAGTTCAGCCGCGGCGTCCGGCGGGGAGGGCCGCGGGCGATAATGTGCGATTGCCCTGTGGCCGCCTCCGCCATGTCCACCTCCGCCGCGGCGGCTGCCGATGCCGGCGGCCGCCAAGCCCGCTCCGTCCCTCCCGAGACTGCGCCGCCGCACGTCCCGCTGAGTATCGTGACGCGTGGCGCCATGATCGACGCCACGCACTTCGGCTCGGTCGCGGTCGCGGACGTGCACGGGCGCGTGCTCTGGTCCGCGGGCGACCCGTGGCATGTCACGGCGACGCGCAGCGCGCTCAAGCCCTTCCAGGCGATCCCGCTCGTGGCGGCCGGCGGCATCGACCGTTTCGGCCTGACCGAAGCGGAGGTGGCGCTCCTCTGCGCGAGCCATTCCGGCGAGGACCGCCACGTCGCCGCTGCCGCCGACATCCTCCGCCGGGCCGGCAACACCGCGGCCGAGCTGCAGTGCGGCGCCCATCCCCCGGGCTTCTACGAAGTGCGCGGCGAGATTCCTCCGCCGCCGCCGTACTCGCCCCTTGCACACAACTGCTCCGGCAAGCACGCGGGCATGCTCGCCTATTGCACGGCCTGCGGCCTGCCCAAGGCCGACTACCTCGCGTTCGAGCATCCCTTGCAGGCCGCCATCCGCGAGGCGGTGGCGCACTGCCTCGCGACGCCGGTGGACGCGCTTGCATGGGGCGTGGACGGCTGCTCGGCGCCCAACTACGCCGTGCCGCTGGCGCGTCTCGCGCAGGGCTACGCGCGTCTCGCGGCGGGCGCGGCCGACGATCGCTACGGCGACGCGCTGGCGCGGCTCGGTGCGGCAATGCGGCGCCACCCCGGCATGGTCTCGGGGGAGGGGCGCAGCGACCTCGCGCTCATGCAGGCAGGGCGTGGCGACTGGATCGCCAAGATCGGCGCCGAGGGCGTGCAGGCGATCGGCGTACGCGCCGCCGGTGTCGGCATCGCAGTCAAGGTCGTGGACGGCAACCGGCGGAGCGCTCCTGCCCGCCGTCGTCGCCATCCTCGATCAGCTCGGCCTCCTCGACGCCACGCAGCGCACGGCATTGTCGGCCTGGCGCGAGCCCGTCGTGCACAACTACCGCGGCATCGCCACGGGCGCGGTGCGGCCGGTGGTGGAAATGCAACGCCACGCCGACGTTGCGCTGGATCAAATCGGGTCGTCGGCAGGCGACAAGCGCTGAACTTCCGTTATGGTGAATGGTCTCTTGTGCAAGCGTGCGCCGAGAGGTCCCGACCACCTCAGGAGGGGTGGCGGGGCTTCGCTATACGCCGGCCCGCACCTGCCGTTCGGCGGGATAAGAACGAATGAATCAGGGACAGACCCGTCAATGGGTGATCGCGAAGTCGATCAGCAGCTCGTCGAGCGTGCGCAGACGGGGTGACAAACGCGCCTACGAGCTGCTGGTCCTGAAGTATCAGCGCAAGCTGGGGCGGCTGTTGTCGCGGTTGGTGCGCGACCCCGCCGAGGTCGAGGACGTGACGCAGGAGGCCTTCATCAAGGCGTATCGCGCGTTGCCCTCGTTCCGCGGCGACAGTGCGTTCTACACGTGGCTGTACCGGATCGCGATCAACACGGCGAAGAACTATCTCGTCGCGATGGGCCGGCGTGCACCGACGTCGACCGGCTTCGATCACGAGGAGGCGGAGAATTTCGAGGACGCCGAGCAACTGCGCGACGCCAATACGCCGGAGTCCGAGCTGCTCGGCAAGCAGATCGCGACCACGGTGAACAAGGCGATGGACGCGCTTGCCCGAGGATCTGCGCACGGCGATCACGCTGCGCGAGATCGAAGGGCTGAGTTACGAAGAGATCGCCAACGTGATGAACTGTCCGATTGGCACTGTGCGCTCCCGGATCTTCCGGGCGCGGGAAGCGATCGCAACGGAATTGCGGCCGTTGCTGGGGACCGACAAGGATAGAAGATGGTGAGGCACGAGGAAATTTCACGACTGGTCGATGGCGAGCTCGACGAGGAACAGTTCGACGCCACCTGCGGCGAGCTCAAGCAGCGCGAGGGCATGGCCACGTGGGTCTGCTACCACGTCATCGGCGAGACGCTGCGCGAGGGATCGCCCGGCATCGCGCCGGGCTTTGCGCAGCGATTCACGCAGCGGCTCGAGGCCGAGCCGGTGGTGCTGGCACCGCGACTGCGCGTGCAGCGGCCGGTCACTTACGCCTGGGCCGCCGCCGCAACCATCGCCGCGGTAGCGGTCACGGGCTGGGTCGCGGTGAGCGTCATCGAGCCGGGGTCGGGCTCGGCGATCGCCAAGGCGCGTGAAGCAGCGCAGGTGCGCGCGGCGCAGTTCCGGCCGCAGGCCGTGCCGCAGGATTACCTGCTGGCGCACCAGGAATACGCGCCCACGACGCAGATCCAGGGTCTCGGGCCGAGCCTGCGCACCATCTCGGCCGTCGCCCCCGATGCGCGACCGTAAGCACCGGCCGGAGCGGCCACTGGGTTCACATTCATGATCGCACGTGTCGTTCCGGCCATGATCCGGCCGCTGCAGCGGCGGGCCGCAGCACCCGCAGTCACCCTGGCATTCGCATTCGCGGCGTGGGCAACCGCTCCCGCCGCCTTCGCGCAGGACGCCGCAACGTGGCTTTCCCGGGCTTCGTCGGCGGCGCGCCAGCTCAACTATTCCGGAACGATCGTGTTCCAGCACGGCGGGCGCGTCGAGACGTCCCGCCTCGTGCACTTGAACGATGCCGGCGGCGAGTTCGAGAAGCTCAACAATCTCGACGGACCTGCGCGCGAGATCATCCGCAACCAGGGCGAAGTGCGTTGCTACTACCCGGATGCGAAGGTGGTGCGCATCGAGCCGCGGACCTTCCGCAATGCGTTCCCGTCGCTGTCGCCGCAGCAGCAGCGCTCGCTCCTTGACTTCTACGACTTCCGCAAGGCCGAGACGGCGCGTGTCGCCGGCATCGAGGCGCAGGCTTACGTGTTCGAGCCGCGCGACGGCCTGCGCTATGGCCACAAGTTCTGGGCCGATCCGGCGACGGGGCTGCTGCTCAAGGCGCGCATTCTGAACGAGCTCGCCGACGTCGTGGAGCAGTTCGCCTTCACCGATCTCGTGATCGGCGGCCGCATCGAGCGCGCGGCCGTGAAGCCGACGTGGCCCGCGGTTCCACCCGACTGGCAGGTGCGCGAGATCGGCCCGGGGGACATCGAGCTCAAGGACACCGGCTGGACGGTCGGCAAGCTGCCGCCGGGCTTCAGCAAGATCGTCGAGGGCTTCCGCACGTTGCGCGGCAAGCGCTACCCGGTCGCGCATCTCGTGTTCTCCGATGGGCTCGTCGCGATCTCGATCTTCGTCGAGCCCACCGGCGGCGCACCGCACCCGCTCGGTCTCGTCCAGCAGGGCGGCACGAACATCTACATGCGCCAGCTGGACGACCATCTCGTCACCGTTCTCGGCGAAGCACCCGTGCTCGCGATCAGGCAGATAGCCAATACGGTGGCGCATCGCTGATACCCGCCGGTCCCGCCCACGAAGCAAAGTCCCGCAGAGGAATCCGATGAAGCCTGCCTTTCCCGCAACCATCGTTGCCGCGCTGGCCGCGCTCGTCCTGTCGCTCGCGCCCGCCGCGTTCGCGCCTGCCGCCGCGCAGACGCGCGCTGCCGTAGGGCTGCCCGATTTCACCGAGCTGTACGAGCGCAACGGGCCCGCGGTGGTGAGCATCGATGTCACGCAGCGCGTGCGCCGGCAGCAGGGCCCGCAGGGGCTCTCCGAGGACGATCCCTTCTACGAGTTCTTCCGCCGGTTCGGCCAGATTCCCCGTGGCCGCGGCAACCAGCCGGAACGCGAGCAGGAGTCGCAGACGGCGGGATCGGGCTTCATCATCTCCGCGGATGGCTTTCTCATCACCAATGCGCACGTCGTCGACAGCGCCGACGAGGTGACGGTGCGCCTCACCGATCGGCGCGAGTTCAAGGCCAAGGTGATCGGCGCCGACAAGCGCACCGACATCGCGCTCCTCAAGATCGAGGCGACCAACCTGCCGCGCGTCACGATCGGCGATCCCGAGAAGACACGCGTCGGCGAATGGGTCGTCGCCATCGGCAAGCCGTTCGGGCTCGAGAACACGATGACGGCGGGCATCATCAGCGCCAAGGGCCGCGACCTGCCGCAGGAGAATCTCGTTCCCTTCCTGCAGACGGACGTTGCGATCAACCCCGGCAACTCGGGTGGCCCGCTCTTCAATCTCAAGGGCGAGGTCATCGGCATCAACTCGCTCATCTTCTCCCGCTCGGGCGGCTACATGGGGCTGTCGTTCGCGATCCCGATCGATGTGGCGATGAACACCGTGCAGCAGCTGAAGGAGAAAGGCCGCGTCACGCGTGGGCGCATCGGCGTGCAGATCCAGGAAGTCTCGCGGGAGAGTGCGGAAGCCTTCGGATTGCCCAAGGCCACGGGCGCGCTCGTGAATTCGGTGGAAAAGGGCGGTCCGTCCGACAAGGCCGGCATCGAGGCCGGCGACATCATCCTCAAGGTGGACGGGCGCGAAGTGCGCTCGTCGAGCGAGTTGCCGCGCATCATCACGATGGTGCGGCCCGGCACCAAGGTCAACCTGACGATCTGGCGCAAGGGCGCGCAGCGCGACATCGCCGTCACCGTCGCCGAGCTCAAGGAAGATGCTGCCGCCACTCCGCAACAGCGCCGCAACGGTCCGGCGCCGAAGGAGCGCGCCAAGCCCAATCGCATGGGCCTGGTCCTGCAGGACCTCACCGACGAGCAGCGCAAGGAGCTGGAGATCAAGAACGGCGTCCTCGTCGAGGACATCGTCGGTCCAGTGCGCGGGAATGTCCAGCCGGGCGATGTGA
Organism: uncultured beta proteobacterium; assembly: GCA_963734575.1. Lineage (GTDB taxonomy): Bacteria > Pseudomonadota > Gammaproteobacteria > Burkholderiales > Casimicrobiaceae > CAIWHR01. The sequence goes on from CAVTHT010000004.1 coordinate 203,588, forward strand.
TCCTCGCCATCGTCAGTCGCGGCCAGACCACCGAGGTGCGCAGCGCGGAGCAGATCAACGGCCTCCTCTCGAAGATGGAGAAGGGTGCCTCCGTCACGCTGCAGATGAAGCGCGGCGAGAACACGTTCTTCTCGACCCTGCGCATCAACGGCGAATGAACGGGACGCGGTGCCCGTGAAGGAGAGCGGCGCTGCGATGCCGTCCGCCTCGCAGCGGAGTGCGACCGCGCAGTCCCTCACGCCGTGCCGCGTCGCCTGACGCTGCTGAGCCGCGCCTATTGCAGCCTGTGCGGCACGATGCAGGACGCCGTCGCTCCGCTGGCGACGGCGCACGGCGTCGAACTCGACGTGGTCGACGTCGACGCGCATCCGGGGCTGGTCGAGGCGTGGGGCGATCTCGTGCCCGTGCTGTTCCTGGGGGAGCCCGCCGCCGCGAACGAGCTCTGCCACTACCAGTTCGACCATGCGCGCGTAGCAGCGGCATTGACCGCCCTCGACGTCCGGCCGGCGGCGCCGGTCGCCCGCGAGGCGTAAATCCGCTAAAATCGCGGGTGCAGCAAGGGCACTCCGCGTGCCCTTTTGTTGTTTGCGCGCGCCGCTCCGCGCACCCGGTACCGCCAGGCACCGCCGGTCCTGAGCTTCCCCCGAAGGCACTCCGTGCAGTACATCCGCAACTTCTCGATCATCGCGCACATCGACCACGGCAAGTCCACGCTGGCCGACCGCTTCATCCAGCGCTGCGGAGGCCTCGCCGACCGCGAGATGGAAGAGCAGGTGCTCGACTCGATGGATCTGGAGCGCGAGCGCGGCATCACCATCAAGGCGCAGACCGCAGCGCTCACCTACAAGGCCCGCGATGGCCACGCCTACCGCCTCAACCTGATCGACACGCCGGGGCACGTCGACTTCGCGTACGAGGTGTCGCGCTCGCTCGCCGCGTGCGAAGGGGCTCTGCTCGTGGTCGACGCGTCACAGGGCGTCGAGGCGCAGACGGTGGCGAACTGCTACACCGCCATCGAGCAGGGTGTCGAGGTCGTTCCGGTGCTGAACAAGATCGACCTGCCCTCGGCCGACCCCGATCGCGTCGCGGCGGAGATCGAGGACATCATCGGCATCGACGCGCAGAACGCGATCCATGCCAGCGCCAAGACCGGCGAGGGCATCGACGACATCCTCGAGGCGGTCATCGCGCGCGTGCCGGCACCGAAAGGCGATCCCGACGCCCCGCTGCAGGCGCTCATCATCGATTCGTGGTTCGACAACTACGTCGGCGTGGTGATGCTGGTGCGCGTGATGCAAGGTGCGCTCAAGCCGCGCGACAAGATCCTGCTCATGGCGACGGGCGCCGCCTATGGCTGCGAGCAGGTCGGCGTGTTCACGCCCAAGGCCGTGGCGCGCGACGGCCTCTCCGCCGGTGACGTCGGCTTCATCGTCGCGGGGATCAAGGAGATCCACGCCGCGAAGGTGGGCGACACCGTGACCCTCGCGAGCCGACCCGCATCGTCGGCGCTACCGGGGTTCAAGGACGTGAAGCCGCAGGTGTTCGCGGGCCTGTATCCCGTCGAGTCGAACCAGTACGAAGCGCTGCGCGACGCGCTCGACAAGCTCAAGCTCAACGATGCCTCGCTGCATTACGAGCCCGAGGTGTCGCAGGCGCTCGGCTTCGGCTTCCGCTGCGGCTTCCTCGGCCTCCTGCACATGGACATCGTGCAGGAGCGCCTCGAGCGCGAGTACGACATGGACCTCATCACCACGGCCCCGACCGTGGTGTACCAGGTGCTGATGCGCGACGGCACGCTGCTGGAGATCGAGAATCCGTCGAAGCTGCCCGACCTGTCGCGTGTCGAGGAGATCCGCGAGCCCATCATCACCGCCACCATCCTCATGCCGCAGGAATACGTCGGGCCGGTGATCACGCTGTGCACGGAGAAGCGCGGCACCCAGAAGAACATGCAGTACATGGGCCGGCAGGTCATGCTCACGTACGAGCTGCCGATGGCCGAGGTGGTGATGGACTTCTTCGACAAGCTGAAGTCGGTGTCGCGCGGCTATGCCTCGCTCGACTACGAGTTCCGGGAGTTCCGGGCAGCCGACGTCGTGAAGCTCGACATCCTCATCAACGGCGAGCGCGTCGATGCGCTGTCGGTCATGGTGCACCGCTCGAACTCCATCTATCGCGGCCGCGAGGTCGCGGCGAAGATGCGCTCGCTCATTCCGCGACAGATGTTCGACGTCGCGGTGCAGGCCTCCATCGGCGCGCAGATCATCGCGCGCGAGACGATCAAGGCCATGCGCAAGAACGTCCTCGCCAAGTGCTATGGCGGCGACATCACCCGCAAGAAAAAGCTCCTCGAGAAGCAGAAGGCCGGCAAGAAGCGCATGAAGGCCGTGGGCAGCGTGGAGATTCCCCAGGAAGCCTTCCTCGCGATCCTGCAGGTCGGGGATAAATGAGACAGATGGCCGGTTCGAGGGGGCGAGCTGCACGCCGCGGGTGCGCTGCGCCCGCGCTCTCGTGTGACAATCTCGCCGCCGCGCATCGTGCCCGCGCGGATGCGTCGCCCGCGCGGCGATCCTCACCATCATGAACTTTGCGCTGATCCTCTTTCTCGCGACGCTCGTCACCGGGCTCGTCGCACTGGCCGACCGCCTCTGGCTCGCCCGGGCGCGCCCTGCCGGCACCCCCGAACCGTGGTGGGTCGAGTACGCCAAGAGCTTCTTCCCCGTCCTCCTGATCGTCTTCCTGCTGCGCTCGTTCGTGGCCGAGCCGTTCAAGATCCCGTCCTCGTCGATGCGACCGACGCTCGAAGTGGGCGATTTCATCCTCGTCAACAAGTTCACGTACGGCATCCGCCTGCCGGTCATCGAGCAGAAGATCATTCCGCTCGGCGATCCGCAGCGCGGCGACGTCGTGGTGTTTCGCTACCCCGTCAACCCGTCGCAGGATTTCATCAAGCGCGTCGTCGGCGTGGGCGGTGACGAGGTCGCTTACCGGGACAAGCGCCTCACCGTGAACGGCAAGCCCTGGCCCGTGGACTCCGACGGAAGCTACAGCTATCTCGAAGGCATGCGTTTCGAGACCACTCAGCGGTTCGCGGAGACCGTCGATACGGGTCATGGTGACAAGCGACACGACATCGCGTGGAATCCTGGCGCAGCGCCCGTCTATCCACAGAACGTAAGGCCTTTCCCGGGTCGCGAGAACTGCGATTACAATGAACGCGGCTTCACCTGCCGGGTCCCGAAGGGCCACTACTTCATGATGGGCGACAACCGCGACAACAGCGACGACAGCCGGTACTGGGGGTTCGTGCCCGACGACCACATCCGCGGGCGCGCATTCTTCATCTGGTTCAACTGGGACGACATCAGCAGTCTCGCGTTCAAGCGCGTCGGCACCAGCATCAGGTAGGTCCGTCAGAACAACCAGAACGACCCGGAGGAAGCATGCAAGTCCCACGCCGGCAGCGCGGTCTCACCTTCGGCGGATTCCTCTTCGTGGCGGTGGTGCTCGTCGCGGTCGTGATGCTCGGGTTTCGCGTCACGCCGGCGGTCCTCGAGTACTTCGCCGTCAAGCAGGCGTTGAACGAGGCGCTGGACACGGTCAAGGATCCCAGTGCGATGCCCGACGTGCAGAAGGCGTTCCAGCGGCGCATCGACGCGGGGTACATCGAGTCGGTATCGAGCAAGGACGTCGAGCTCAACAAGGAAGGTAACGTGATCCGCGCGAGTGTCGCGTGGTCACGCACCATGCATCTCGTCGCGAACGCCAGCCTGATCCTCGAGTTCGAGGCAGTGGCGACGCGCTGAGCAGGCGGGGCGGCGCCTGTCGCCGATGGCATGGCTTCCCATCCGCTGCGTGACCGCCTCGGCCACGATTTCCACCATCCCGAGCTACTCGGCCAGGCCCTGACGCATCGCAGCTACGGGGCGCAGCACAACGAGCGCCTCGAATTCGTCGGCGACGCCGTGCTGAACTGCGTGATCGCGGCCGCGCTGTACGAACGCTTTCCGGAGAGCGACGAAGGCAATCTGTCGCGCATCCGGGCCAACCTCGTCAATCGCGACACGCTCGCGCGCCTCGCCGGCGCGCTCGACCTCGGCGCCTACGTGCGGCTGGGGGAAGGCGAGTTGCGCAGCGGCGGCAAGGGCCGGCCGTCCATCGTCGCCGATGCGCTGGAGGCGATCATCGGGGCGGTGTTTCTCGACGCCGGGTTCGACGCAGCGCGGGGCGTCGTCGAGGCGGTATACGCACGCGAGCTGGCAGAGCTCGACCCGACGGCGTCCGGCAAGGATGCCAAGACACGGCTGCAGGAATGGCTGCAGGCACGCAAGATGGCCGTGCCGGAGTACGCGGTGGCGCGCATCGAAGGCGAGGCGCACGCGCAGACGTTCACGGTCGAATGCCGCATTGCTGCGCTGAATACGACCACCACTGGCACGGGACCGAGCCGGCGCACCGCGGAGCAGCGCGCGGCCCAGAGCGCCTACGAGCAGCTCACGCGGAAGATGGCATGAGCGACGCCACCTCCTCCGGAGGCTTTCGCTGCGGTCACGTGGCGATCATCGGCCGGCCGAACGTCGGCAAGTCCACGCTGCTCAACCATCTGGTGGGCCAGAAGGTCAGCATCACCTCGAAGAAGGCGCAGACCACGCGACACCAGGTGACCGGCATCCACACGGCCGCCGACGCGCAGTACGTCTTCGTCGACACTCCCGGATTCCAGACGCTGCACCGCTCGCGTCTCAACGTGCGCATGAACCGCGCAGTGACGCAAAGCCTGCTCGATGTCGACGCCGTGGTGCTCGTCATCGAGGCGGGGCGCACCGTCGCGGCGGACCGCGCGGTGGTCGCGCTGCTGCCGCCGCATGCGCGTGCTGTCGTGGCGCTGAACAAGACCGATCGCCTCGCCGACCGCAACGCGATGCTGCCGCAGATGGCGGAGCTCGCGTCGTTGTTCCCGTTCGTCGCACTCGTGCCCGTGAGCGCCGAGCGCGAGCGCGGCCTGACGGAGCTGCTTGGCGCGCTGCGCCCGCTGCTTCCCGAGCGGGAAGCGCTGTACGAAGCCGACGAGCTGACCGACCGCGACGAGCGCTTCCTTGCCTCCGAATTCATCCGCGAGAAGATCTTCCGCCTGCTTGGCGAGGAGATCCCGTACGCCACGACCGTGGCGATCGATTCCTTCGAGCAGGTCGGCGACGTGCGGCGCATCCACGCGACGGTCTACGTCGAGAAGGCAAACCAGCGCGCCATCCTGCTCGGCGAAGGCGGCGCGCGCATGAAGGACATCGCGACACGTGCGCGCGAAGACATGGAGCGCATGTTCGGCAGCAAGGTCTTCCTCGAGGTCTGGGTGAAGGTGAAGCGCGGATGGGCTGACGACGAGAACGCCCTCAAGAGGTTCGGTTATTAGGCAAAGCGGCTGCGGCGGACGATCTGCTTTGTTGCACTCGGCCTCGCGATCCTCATGTACCCGGAAGTACACTCCGGTCGCTCGGCCGCCTGCGCCGCGCATCTCGCCGTCCTCGCCACGCTTTGCCTGGCCAAGCGGCTGCGGCGGACGATCTGCTTTGTTGCACTCGGCCTCGCGATCCTCAGGTACCCGGAAGTACACTCCGGTCGCTCGGCCGCCTGCGCCGCGCATCTCGCCGTCCTCGCCACGCTTTGCCTGGCAAAGCGGCTGCGGTGCCTCGTCCCGAGCGTCGTTGCCCATCTGCACCGCCTGACCGATCCGACGATGGCCCGTGCGCAACCCCTTCGCCGCGATGACGAGCCGGCGTTCGTCCTGCACACGTACGCGTACCGCGAGACGAGCCTCATCGTGGAGGCATTCACCCTTCAGTACGGCCGTGTGGCGATGGTCGCGCGCGGCGCGAAGCGGCCACGCTCGGAGATGCGTGGCGTGCTGCAGGCGTTCCAACCACTGCTGCTGGGCTGGGCAGGGCAGCAGGAGCTCAAGACGCTCATGAAGGCGGAATGGCGCGGCGGGCTGCCCCTGCTGTCCGGCTCGGCGCTCATGTGCGGCTTCTACCTCAACGAGCTCCTCCTCAAGCTGTTACCGCGGGAGGATCCGCATCCGGCGCTGTACGCGCACTACGAGACCGCGCTCGCCGATCTCGCCGAGGGCCGCGACCAGGCGAGCGTGCTCCGCCGCTTCGAAGTGCGTCTGCTCGCCGAGCTCGGTTACGCGTTGCCGTTGTTGCGCGAGGTCGACACCGGCACCGCGGTCGATCCCGCCGCACGCTACCATTACGCCTTCGACCGTGGCCCAAGGGCCGTGGAGCGGGCATCGGCAGACGGCCGCGCAGAACGCCTGCCGGTGGTGCGGGGCGCCACGCTGCTCGCGCTCGCGGACGATCGCTATCCCGATGCGGAGACCGCCGCAGAGGCGAAGCGGCTGATGCGCGAGGTCCTCGACCACTATCTGGAGCAGCGCGGCGTCGAGAGCCGCCGCTTGGTGCAGGACCTGCAGGCGCTGGAAGAGCTGCCTGTCGAACCGCCGACGACGAAGGAAGAATGAAGTGATCGAGCTTGGTGTCAACATCGACCACGTGGCCACCCTGCGGCAAGCACGGCGTACCTACGAACCGGACCCCGTATGGGCAGCCGTCGAGGCGCACCTCGGCGGCGCCGACGGCATCACCGTGCATCTGCGCGAGGACCGCCGGCACATCCAGGACGAGGACGTGCGGCGGCTGCGCGAGCTCGTCCACATCAAGCTGAACCTCGAGATGGCCGCAACGGCCGAGATGATCGAGATCGCCTGTCGCCTGCGCCCGGAGATGGCCATGCTCGTGCCCGAGGGCCGGCACGAGATCACGACCGAAGGCGGGCTCGACGTCGCCGGACAGGAAGGCAAGCTGCGCGATGCGGTGCAGCGCCTCGCCGCCGCCGGCATCGTGACCAGCGTCTTCATCGACGCGGAGGTGCGGCAGGTGGAAGCCGCGGCACGCATCGGCGCGCGCGTGTGCGAGTTGCACACGGGACCCTATGCCCACGCCTTTCACGCGCGCGGCCGGGACCCGGAAAGTCCCTCGGTGGTGGAGGAGCTGCACAAGCTGCGCGACGTCGGAGCAGCGGTGATCGCCGCAGGCATGCGCTTCAATGCGGGTCACGCGCTCAACTATTTCAACGTGCAGCCGGTCGCGAGCCTGCCGGGCGTGCGCGAGCTGCACATCGGCCATTCGATCGTGTCGCGCTCCGTGTTCGTCGGCTTGCGCGAGGCCGTACGCACGATGAAGTCGCTGCTGCGCGAGGCCGCGGCACGACAGTTCTCGTGACGCCGCACCCGGCCGCACCGGCGCGCCTCCCGCGCGGGCCCGTCATGGTCGACCTCGCGGGGGTGGAGCTTTCGGACGACGAGCGCGAGCGTCTCCTGCATCCGCTCGTGGGCGCAGTGATCCTGTTCAGCCGCAACTACGCGAACCCGGAGCAGCTGCGCGCGTTGACCGCTGCGATCGCCGCAGTGCGCTCGCCTCCACTTCTGATTGCGGTGGACCACGAAGGCGGGCGCGTGCAGCGGTTCCGGGACGGCTTCACGACGGTCGCACCGATGCGCTCGCTTGGCGACACCTGGGACCAGGATGTCGCGCGTGCCGCACGGGATGCCGTGCGTTGCGGCTGGACCATCGCCGCGGAGCTTCGCAGTCACGGCATCGATTTCAGCTTCACGCCCGTGCTCGATCTCGACCATGGCCGCAGCGCGGTGATCGGCGATCGCGCCTTCCACCGCAATCCGAACGCCGTCGCGCACCTCAGCGCTGCACTGCACCGCGGCTTGCGCGCGGGCGGCATGCCGGGCGTGGGCAAGCACTTCCCCGGCCACGGCTACGCCGAGGCGGACTCGCACACCGATCTTCCCGTCGACGAGCGCACGCTTGCGACGCTCGTCGCCGACGACCTCGTGCCCTTCGGCGCGCTGATCGCGCAGGGTCTCGAAGGCATCATGCCGGCCCACGTGGTGTATCCGGCCGTCGACGACCTGCCCGCCGGGTTCTCGCGTCGTTGGCTGCAGGACGTGTTGCGCGGGCGCCTGAAATTCGAGGGCGTCATCTTTTCCGACGATCTCGGCATGGCCGGTGCCCGCAGCGCGGGCAACATGCTGCAGCGCGCCGACGCCGCGATCCATGCCGGCTGCGACGTCGTGCTCGTGTGCAACGATCCCGAGGGCGCGGACGACCTCCTGTCATGCTGGACGCACGAGATCGCACCATCGCTCGCCGGGCGCTGGCGGCGCATGGAAGGCAAACCGCCCGGAGCGGCGCCTGCCTGAAGGCCGCGCGGCGGGCACCAAGTCCGCGTTACTGCTGCAGCAGCCGCGTCATGGTGCGCGCCCCGCGCTGACCCTGGTCCTCGTAGTTGTTGTTGAACAGCACGTGCACGGTGTCCGCCTTGCGCGCGAGGGTGCGGACGTCTTTCGCAAGGTTCGCGAGCTCGTCGTCGCCATAGTCATAGTCGAAGCGTTGCGACGATGCGCGCAGGCCCTTGCGGTTCCACGTCGCGTGATTGCGCCCGTGCAGGCGCACCACCGCGAGCTCCGGCTGCGTCACTTCCCACACGGCCGGGATCGTGTTCGCGATGCCTTGCGGCTCGTCCACTACCACGTTGACCAGGCCGTTGTCGCGCTCGAACGCCAGCGTCCGCTGGACGTGCTTGCCGCCTTCGAACCACGTGCGGTTGCGAAATTCCACCGCCAGCCGGAATCCGGCGAGCATCGCGCGACAGTGCTCGATGTACGCAAAGCTTTCCGGATGGAACGCGACCCACGGCGCGAACTGGAAATGCACGGCGCCGAGCTTGCCGCCTGCGCGCAGGATCTCGAGCACGCCGCGGAACTGCCGCCACAGCTGTAGCGCGACCTCCGCCGGAACCTCGTGGTCGTAGATGTTCTTCCTGCTCGTCGGGCCGAGGGCCGCGCGGATTTCCTTCGCCAGCGACACGACCGGCGTCTGGTGCCGCGTGAAGAGCCGGTAGGCCTTGATGTTGAACACGAAGCCCGGCGGCGTGCGCTCGAGCCACAGTCGGGCGTTGTCGTCCGTGGGCAGGCCGTAGTAGCTGCTGTCGATCTCGACGATCGGGAACTGCGAAGCGTAGTAGCGCAGCCGGTCCTCCGGCGTGGTGGCGCCGGGCGGATAGAAGCGGCCGCTCGCGATCAGCGTGCGGTCCGTCCACGACGACGTGCCGACGAGGACGTTGCTCACGACCGTGCTTCGGTTGCCGCGTTGGCCGGGTTGGTTCTGCGCGATGCCGCGCATGGCACAATCGCCGCTGCCGTTCGGTGCGACACCTGATCCGAACGCTGCCTTCCTGCACGCGACCCACCGATCCCATCCCCCCCGTGTCCCCGCGACATACGCAAACCGAGTCGGCCTACGCGTGGTTCCGGCTCGTCGTCACGCTGCTGCTTTCCACGATCGGTGGCGTGGGCATGTGGTCGGTCGTCGTCGCGTTGCCCGAAGTGCAGACGGAGTTCCACGTCGCGCGCGCCGGCGCGTCGTTCCCCTACACGCTCACGATGCTCGGCTTCGGGGTGAGCGGGATCCTCATGGGCCGCCTCTCGGACCGCTTCGGGATCATGTTCCCCGTGGTGCTGGGCAGCATCGGACTCGGCCTCGGGTACGTCGCTGCAAGCCTGTCGGACAGCCTCTGGCAGTACGCGCTCGCCCAGGGCCTGCTGATCGGTGCGGGCAGCTCGGCGACGTTCGGGCCGCTCCTGGCGCACACGTCCCTGTGGTTCGTCCGCCGGCGCGGCATCGCGGTGGCGATCTTCGCGAGCGGAAACTATCTCGCCGGCACGGTCTGGCCACCGATCGTCCAGCACTTCATCGCGACCGCGGGATGGCGGCACGCCTATCTCGGCATCGGCGTGTTCTGCGTCGCGACGATGGTGCCGCTCGCGATGCTCCTGCGCCGGCCACCGCCGCTCACCGAATTGGCGCTGGGTGGCGTCCGCGGCGGTGCAGCCGGAAGTGCGGACATCCTCGGCATTTCCGGCAAGGCGCTGCAGATGCTCCTCATCGTTGCGGGACTCAGCTGCTGCGTGGCGATGTCGATGCCGCAGGTGCATCTCGTGGCGTACTGCAGTGATCTCGGCTACGGACCTGCGCGTGGGGCGCAGATGCTGTCGCTGATGCTCGCATGCGGCATCGTGAGTCGCCTGACGTTCGGCTTCATCTGCGACCGCATCGGCGGCCTGCGCACGCTGCTCCTCGGCTCCGCGTTGCAGGGCATCGCGCTCCTGCTGTTCCTGCCGTTCGATGGCCTCGTGTCGCTGTACGTCATCTCGGCGCTGTTCGGCCTCTTCCAGGGCGGCATCGTGCCGTCGTACGCGATCATCGTGCGCGAATACTTTCCGCCCGGAGAGGCCGGAACCCGCGTGGCGACCGTGATCACCGCCACGCTCTTCGGCATGGCGCTCGGTGGATGGATGTCAGGCGCGATCTTCGACCTGAGCGGTTCGTACCGTGCCGCGTTCCTCAATGGCATCGCCTGGAACCTGCTCAACGTTTCCATCGCCGTCTGGTTGTTGCGCCGCACGCTCTCGCCGCCGCCGGTGCCCGCTGCGGCCTGAGTCCGGCCGCACAGCGGCCGCCGCCATTGCGCGGGCGCACGTCCGTCACCGTGGCGTCGGCGTGCGGGTGACGGCGGCCTCGTCGAGCTCGATGAACGGCTCACCCAGGGCGCGCTGCAGGAGCCGCAGGTTGCGGCGGTGCGCGCGAAAGAACACGTCGGCCACGTCGCCTGCGACGGGAACCAGACCGATTGCGGCATCGACCACGAGATTGCCCACCATGCGCGCCTGCAGCCAGCGCGAGGCACCGAGCTCGCGCGCCTGCGCCACGGCGTAGAGGCCGATCAAGGCCGAGGCGACGTCCCCTGCAACGGGAACGAGCCCGAGCAGGGCATCGAGCCCGACGCGCGTGCGCACGCCCGGCACGAGCACCGCGGAGTCCATCAATCGCGCCAGAGCGATCAGCCGGTCGCGGGCGCGCTGCTTGCGCACCGACTTGCTTTCGGCTGCGGGGATCTCGAGACGGGTTGCATGGCTGCTCATCGGGCTCTCCGCAGGCTCTCCATCGGCGTGTGCACGCAATACGCTATGGAGGGCCGTGCCTCGCGAAGGTTCACGCGACACGCCGCGGCGGCTCGCCTGCCGGCTCGCTCCGGCGGCGAGCGTCAGATCTCGAAGCGGATGCCCTGGGCGAGGGGCAGGGCGTTGCCGTAGTTGATCGTGTTGGTGGCGCGCCGCATGTACGCCTTCCATGCGTCGGAGCCCGATTCGCGCCCGCCGCCCGTTTCCTTCTCGCCACCGAACGCGCCGCCGATCTCGGCGCCCGAGGGGCCGATGTTGACGTTGGCGATGCCGCAGTCGCTGCCCGCAGCGGAGAGGAAGATTTCCATCTCGCGCAAGTCGTTCGTGAACAGCGATGACGCAAGGCCCTGCGGCGCAGCATTGTTGAGCGCGATGGCTTCGTCCAAATCGCGGTAGGAGAGCACGTACAGGATCGGTGCGAACGTCTCGCGCAGCACCAGTTCCGTCTGCGCAGGGATCTCCACCAGCGCCGGTCGCACGTAGCAGCCGTCGTCGCAACCGGAAACGCGGACGCGGTCGCCGCCATGGACGCGTGCGCCGTCGGTGCGCGCCTGCGCCAGCGCCGCCTGCATCGCATCGCCCGCGGCGGTGTCGATCAGTGGCCCGACCAGCGTGCCTTCCACAAGGGGATCACCCACGGGCAGCGTTGCATAGATGCCGACCAGTCGCTCCAGCAGCTTTTCGCGGATGGACTCGTGCACGATGAGCCGGCGCAGCGAGGTACACCGTTGCCCGGCGGTGCCGACCGCGGAAAAGACGATCGCGCGCAGGGCGAGTTCCAGGTTGCACGACGGCGCGACAATGAGGGCATTGTTGCCGCCGAGCTCGAGCAGTGTGCGCGTCAGACGCGCGGCGCTGGCCTGCGCAACCGCACGACCCATGCGCGTGCTGCCCGTGGCGGACACCAGCGCCACGCGCGTATCCGTCGCCATCGCGATGCCCTGCCGCGCTTCGCCGAGCACCACCTGCGAGAGCCCCGCCGGGACGTCGCTCATCCGGTCGATGGCCCGCTGCAACAGCGCCTGACAAGCGAGTGCGGTCAGCGGCGTCTTCTCCGACGGCTTCCAGACGATGGCATCGCCACATACCAGGGCGAGCGCCGCGTTCCACGACCACACCGCGGCGGGAAAGTTGAACGCGCTGATGATCGCCACGACACCGGCCGGATGCCACGTCTCCATCATGCGGTGGGAAGGGCGCTCCGACGCGATCGTGAGGCCGTAGAGCTGGCGCGAGAGTCCGACCGCGAAGTCGCAGATGTCGATCATCTCCTGCACTTCGCCGAGGCCTTCCTGCAGGATCTTGCCGGATTCGATCGTGACGAGCCTTCCAAGCGCGGCCTTGTGCCGGCGCAGTTCCTCGCCGAACAGCCGCACGAGCTCGCCGCGGCGCGGTGGCGGCGTCGTGCGCCACGCAAGGAACGCGCGGTGCGCCGCCGTCATCTTTTCCGCGATCGACGCCTCGTCGTCCGACCGCAGGTTTGCGAGCACGCTGCCGTCGATCGGCGTGCGAATCCTCAGGTCATCGCCAGCGAAGGCCGAGACATCCAGCGAAAGCTCCTGCAGCAGGCGGTCGATGTCCATGCGATCCGTTCGAGGGGTGGAAACCTACTGATAGCGCCTGCCGAAACGATTGGCAAGGAAGTCGGGCAGGGCGGCATGCTCCTGGCGCACGAAGCCGTGCTGCGGCAGCCTGCCTTCGAGCAGCAGGTCCACCATCGCGCACACGCCGGCAGCGGTCGTCACCTGAATGGCGGAAAGGTGCGTGCCGTTCACGTCCTGGCTGTAGATCTTCTTTGCATACGTTTCCTGCGTGAGCCGGCCGTCGCGCGTGCCGCTGACGGTGATGAAGATCAGCACCACATCCTGCTGCGTGATGGGGATCGCCGTCTCCAGCACGTCCTTCAGCACGGTGCGCCGCTGTCCCAGCCGCAGGTCGCGGATGAGCATCTTCACGATGTCGCGGTGACCCGGATAGCGCACGGTCTTGTAGCTCAGGTTCTCGACGCGGCCCAGGAGCGTATCGCACAGCGTGCCGAGGCCCCCGGACGTGTTGAACGCCTCGTACGTCACGCCGTCGAGCGAGAACGCCTCCACTTCCTCGAGCGCGAGCGTCTCGCGCCGATCGCCGTCGATGATGGCCTCGCACAGGTTGCAGTACTCGTTGATCAGCCCATCGGTGCTCCACGTGAGGTTGTACTTCAGCGCATTGGTGGGATAGATCGGCAGGGCGCCGACGCGCATGTGGACGTCGCGCAGGCTGTCGAACTGCGCTGCGAGATGCTGCGCGACGATCGACACATAGCCGGGTGCGAGCCCGCATTGCGGCACGAACGCCGTCCGCGAGCCTTCCGCCAGGGCCTTCACGGCGCGTGTGCTGGCGACGTCCTCGGTGAGGTCGAAGTAGTGCACCCCGCACCGCCGCGCCGCGGTTGCGATCGATGGAGTGAGGTAGAACGGCGACGCCGAGACGACGACCTCCTGTCCGTCGAGGATCTCCTCGCAGCGCGCGCTCATCGCTGCAGTCGACCTGCACGGAACGCACGTTGCCGCGGGCGACCTGCGGCAGCCGCGCGGCCTCGCAGTCGCCCACCGTGATGTCGTAATCCCCCGTGGCATGAAGCAGGTTGATGATCGCGTCGCCGATCTTCCCGGCGCCGATCAGGGCGAGTCTGGTGGCCATCGGGTTCCCCTTTTGATTCCTAGGAGCGTAGCCGGGCCGGGTGCCGGATGACATCCGGCAGACCGCCGGAAGCAGTAGAATCCCCGTCGTTTCGACGGCCCGAACGGACGTTTCGCCATGAGCACCGATGATCATCAACTCCTCTCGCTCCTGAGCGCCAATGCGCGCGAGTCGACGGCTTCGATCGCGCGCAAGCTCGGCATCTCGCGCACGACCGTGCAGGAGCGGATCCGCCGCCTCGAGCGCAACGGCGTCATCGCCGGCTACACCGTGCGGCTCGCCGACAAGCAGGCCGCGAACGTCTCGGCGCAGGTGCTGCTGAACGTCCATCCGAAGCAATCGGAGAGGATCGTGCGCGAGCTCAAGGCGATGCCGCACTGCTCTGCATTGCACGCCGTGAGCGGCGTCTTCGATTACGTGGTGACGGTGGAAGCGCGCACGACCGCGGAGCTCGATCGCTGCCTGGACGGCATCGGGCAGTTGCCGGGCATCGAGCGCACCCAGACACTCGTGGTGCTCTCGACCAAGTTCACACGGTAGGTGGCGGTGCCGCGCCGTGGCGGCCCGGTTCGATGGCTGTCGCCTCAGTGCGCCGGCGTGCGGCCCGGGACCGTGTAGAGGAACAGCACCGCGTCACCGCGTCCGGTCGTGTCGTTCTTCTCCGGCGCAGCGAAGGTCGAAACGCGCTCGATCGGCCAGCCCGGCAGCGGGAAATCGTGCGAGACGACGCGCGTTCCCGGCCGCAGCTCGGTCGCGAGCTTGTCGCCGACGCGGCGCATCACTGCGGGGAAGAGGTAGAGCGTGACCACCGTGGCATCGCCGACGTCGGTCGTGAAGAGGTCGCGCGTGTCGAAGTGCACGCGATCGGTGATACCCGCTTGCGCCGCCGACGCGTTGGCGTACGCGACAAGCTTCTCGCTGATGTCGACGCCGAAGCCGCCGCGGGCGCCGAATTCCGTCACCGCACGGATCACTAGCCGCCCGTCGCCCGAGCCGAGATCCACCACGTAATCCGCGGGGCCGACGCGGGCGAGCCGCAGCATCTCGTCCGTGATCGCATACGGGGTCACCGCGTAGGGGGCGACGCGCCGCGCTTCGAGGTCCTCGGCGCTTGCCGTCATGCTGCCCGGGAGCGCCAGAGCGCCCGCGAACACGATGCGCGCAAGTGCCCGGGACCGCGAGGCCGTGTGGCGCGTGGCAAGTGCACGGCTGCAACGCGCCAACGCGAGCCACACGTCAGGCAGGAACATGGCGCTCGAGCTCGTCGAGCCAGACCCTTGCGTTGCCGTCGGAAGGCGCGCGCCAGTCGCCCCGGGGTGAGAGATTGCCGCCGGAGACGACCTTGGGACCGTTGGGCATCGCCGAGCGCTTGAACTGGCTGATCTCGAAGAAGCGGTACAGGAAGACCGCCAGCCACTTCTTGATCTCGCCAAGTTCGTAGGCGTGGCGCGCGCTCTCCGGGAAATTCGGGGGCCAGGCGCCGCGGGCAACGTCGCGCCACGCGTGCCAGGCGAGGAACGCCACCTTCGATGGCCGCAGTCCGTAACGCGTGATGTAGAAGAGGTGGAAGTCCTGCAGCTCGTACGGCCCGACCTTCGATTGCGTGCTCTGGATGTCGCCGGTCGCATCGGCAGGGACGAGCTCGGGAGAGATCTCGGTTTCGAGGATCGACAGCAACGTCGCGCTTGCCGCATCGTCGAACTGCTTCGTGTGCACGACCCACCGGATGAGGTACTGGATCAGCGTCTTCGATACCGACCCGTTGACGTTGTAATGGCTCATATGGTCGCCGACACCATAGGTGCACCAGCCGAGCGCCAGCTCCGAGAGGTCGCCGGTGCCGAGCACGAAGGCGCGGCGCTGGTTCGCGAGCCGGAACAGGTAATCGGTGCGCAGCCCCGCCTGCACGTTCTCGAAGGTGACGTCGTACACGGGTTCGCCCTGCGCATACGGGTGCCCGATGTCCTGCAGCATGCGCAGCGCGGCTGGCTGGATGTCGATCTCTTCGCCCGTGACCCCCAGCGCGTTCATCAGTGCCCAGGCGTTGGACTTCGTTCCTTCGGAGGTCGCGAACCCCGGCATCGTGAACCCCAGGATGTTGCGGCGCGGGAGGTGCAGCGTGTCGAAGGCCTTCGCGGCGACGATGAGCGCGTGCGTGGAGTCGAGGCCGCCCGATACGCCGATCACGATGCGCTCGCCATTGGTGACCTGCAGGCGCTTGATCAGTCCCTGCACCTGGATGTTGAAGGCCTCGTAGCAATCCTGGTCCAGACGCTCGGGGTCGTCGGGCACGAAGGGGAACCGATCCACGGAACGCTCCAGGCCCACATCGTCGAACGTCGGTTGATGCTCGAACACGACGCGCCGGAAGTGCTGCTCGGGGTGGCCCGAGACGGCGGCAGCGCTGTTGAACGTCAGGGTGCGCATGCGCTCGAGGCGCAGACGCTCCACGTCGACGTCGGCAACAGCCATCTGGCCATCGGTCGGGAAGCGCGCGCTCTGCGAGCAGCAGCGCACCGAGCTCGTGGATGGTTGCCTGACCGTCCCACGCGAGGTCCGTCGTGCTCTCACCGGGGCCCGCGGCCGAATAGGCGTAGGCAGCGAGACAGCGAATGGACTGTGAACGGCACAGCAGCGCACGTTCCTCGGCCTTGCCGACCACGATGTTCGACGCGGAAAGATTGCAGAGGATCAGCGCACCGGCGAGCGCGCCGCGCGCGGACGGCGGCGTGGCGGCCCAGAAATCCTCGCAGATCTCGACGTGGAACACGAAGTCGCGCAAGTCGGCGGCGGCGAAGACGAGGTCGGTGCCGAACGGCGCCCG
Source organism: uncultured beta proteobacterium (assembly GCA_963734575.1). GTDB lineage: Bacteria > Pseudomonadota > Gammaproteobacteria > Burkholderiales > Casimicrobiaceae > CAIWHR01. The sequence goes on from CAVTHT010000004.1 coordinate 220,183, forward strand.
CTGCCCGGCGAGCGCGACGTCGAGGCCGGCGATGCCGGCGCCCGGTGCGAACCAGCGGCTCTCGTAGTACTCGCGATAATTCGGAAGGAAAGACTTGGGCACCACGCCCAGGATCCGGCCGCGCGCGAACACCACGCCGCAGTTGTAGAGGCGGCCGTTGCGCCGTACGGGCGCGCCCACGATGAACACGGGAGCCAGCGCTTCGGACGCCGCGACCAGGCGGGCGAGCGCGGCTTCCACGCCATCCAGCAGCGCATCCTGCAACAGGAGATCGTCGATCGCGTAGGCGCTGATCCCGAGCTCCGGGAACAGCATGAGATCGACGTGACGGGCCTCGCCTTCGTGCATGAGCGCGAGCGTCTCGTCGGCGTTGGTGGCGGGATCGCCGACGGCGATGCGAGGCGTGCAGGCGGCGACCCGCACGAAGCCCTGGCGATGGTGCGAAAAGAAGCGGTCGGTCATGGCGTGTTTCGGGGGCGTCCCGGCGGACACCGTGGTGGCGACGTTGACTGCATTATGCCCGGTCACCGGCCATGCCTTCGAAGAACGCATCCCGGTTCTTCGGCTTGCCGCACAGATGGTGGATGCGCTCGGAGACATCGGGAGCGTGCCGTCGATGTCGAAGACGACGATGTCTTCCTGCATGTCGCGAAGGATGCGTCCGTGATACAGGCCGGCGCCGCGGGCGCCGCCGACTTGCGCGTGGCTCTCGAGCTAGTACGGATGGGGCCAGCGACCGCCGAGCCGGCGCGTGATCTCTTCCGCGGTGTGCGCGACGAGCGGACCGAGCTGCTTGATGCGCTCGTCGGGCAGACGCGTTGCCGGGCCGGCGAGGGAGATCGCGCACAGCGGTTCCGCATGCTCGTCGTAGATCGAAGCGGCGACGCAGCGCGTGCCAAGCAGGTGCTCCTCGTCGTCGAACGACCAGCCGCGCTGCCGGATGACGCGCAGCGCCGCCCACATCGTCTCCGGTGCGACGATGGTGCTTTCGGTGATGCGTGGCAACCCGCGGACCTTCAGGATGGCGTCGATCTGGTCGTTCGGCAGCGCAGCGAAGATCGCCTTGCCGACCCCGGAGGCGTGCAGGGGGGCGCGGCTGCCGAGCTTCACCAGGAGCCGCATGATCTCGCGACATTGCACCTGCGCGATGAACACGGCCTCGCTGCCGTCGAGCACGGCGAGGTTCGCGGTCTCGCCGGATTGCTCCATCAGCCGGCGCATGTAGGTGTGGCTTTGCGCGACGAAATCGCGGTTGCTGAGGAAGCTCGATCCCACTGCGAACGCCTGCAGGCCTACGTACCACAGCCCGAGGTCGCCGGCCTGGTACACGTAGCCCATCTTCTCGAGCGTCGACAGGAGCCGGTGCGTGGTGGAGGCGGGCAGCGTGACGCGGTGCGAAACTTCGGTGAGCGTGAGGCCACCTTCGGCGCGTCCGAGCGCCTCGAGGATCTGCAACCCCCGCGTGAGACTCTGGACCTGGCCGGGAACCGCGCCGGGCTTGGAGGGCGTTCGACCGCGTCGTGGCGGGGTGGTCGTGAAGCGATGGGGCATGATGCTGGTGGTCATGGCCGCTGCGTGGAGTTGGGTTGCGCCGAGGATACCGCGACCGGTGACGAACGCGCTTGTCCGACGTCCGGGGATTCGGGACGCCGCGTCGTGATGCCGCGGGTTTCCCCGTGCTCGAACACCCAGAAGGCCGTACGGTTCACGTGTGCAGCGTCGAGCGCCCTGGCGAGTGCGCGCGGCGGCTCGTCCAGGGGCTCGTCCGAGAGTGCAAACGTTCCCCAATGCACCCCGAGTGATTGACGCGCCTGGAGGTCCTTGTGGATCTGCACCGCCTCCGCCGGATCGATATGTTGCGGCCCCATGAACCACCGTGGCTCGTACGCTCCGATGGGCAGGATCGCAAGATCGAACGGCGCGAACCGGCGCCCGATTTCGACGAAGTCGCGGGAGTAGCCGGTGTCACCGGAGAAGAAGACCCGCATGCCGCCGGACTCGAGCACGAAGCCTCCCCACAGCGTCTCGTTACGGTCCCAAGGGGTGCGTGCGCTCCAGTGCTGCACGGGGACGAGGTGGATCTTCAACGCGCGGTCGTCGCGCGCGTCCCACCACGCCAGTTCAGTGACTGCGGTGATGCCACGGCGCCGGCACCATTCGCCGAGACCAAGCGGCACGTAGAACCGCGGCGGACCACCCGCCTGCTTCGCGAGTGCGCGGACCGACGCGTCGTCGAGGTGATCGTAGTGGTTGTGCGAAACGAGCACGACATCGATGTGCGGCAGCTCAGCGATGGCGATGGCCGGGGGCACCCAGCGCCGCGGTCCGATGAACGAGAACGGCGACGCGCGCTCGCTGAAGTGGGGATCGGTGAGAATATTGAGACCGCCGAGCTGCAGCAGGACTGTCGCGTGGCCGATCCATGTGACGGTCGGTTGCGCTCTGTTCGTCGCAAGATATGCAAGGTCGGGGCGGCGCATCGGGAAGCGCCAGCCGCCCTCTGGCACGGCAGGCGTGCCCGATCTCCAGCGTTCCCACTGCCAGCGCCAGAAGCCACCCGGGACGACGTCTTGATAGTTGTTGTGGAAATGCTGCGATGCCGTGGCGGGCTGGCCGTGAACGTCGCTCGACGCGTGCGGCTCGAACGCGCACGCCGTCACGGCGAGCGTCAGTGCTGCGACTGCGCCCGCCAGGAGTAACTGGCGAAGCTTCGTGTGTAATCGCATCATCAGAAGGGGAAATCAGATTGCGCAGCACTTGGCGCGCCTTCACTGCAACCCGTAGACGCGCGGCAGGTTGAACTCAGCGTCGCGCATCGCGACTAACCAACCCACGCCCAACGCGCCACCAATTGATTGATCATCTCATGTCGACCGAACGACTCCCCTGCATCGAGCTCGAAACCGCAGCGCGCCCTGACGCCACCATCATCGTGCTGCATGGATTGGGGGCAGATGGAAACGACTTCGTACCGGTGGTCGACGCGTTCGAACTACCCGATGACCTTGCGGTGCGCTTCGTGTTCCCGCACGCGCCGGTGCGTCGAGTCACGGTCAATGGCGGCTACCCGATGCGGGCCTGGTACGACATCGCCGATGCGGATCTCGATCGCCGCGCCGATCTCGCCGGCGTCAAGGAATCGCAGGCGCAGATCGATGCGCTCCTGCGGCATGAAGAGGAGCGGGGCATCGTCCCGGGGCGCATCGTGCTGGCCGGCTTTTCGCAAGGCGGAGCAGTAGCCCTCTATGCGGGGTTGCGCTACCCCTCGCGTTTGGCTGGAATCGTCGGGCTGTCGACGTACCTCATCGCCGGCGAGCGTCTGGAGGCGGAGCGGAGTCCGGCCAACCGCGACGTCCCGATCTTCATGGCCCACGGGACACAGGATCCCGTCGTCCGCTTCGCAGTGGGGCGAGGCATCGCGGGAGCGGCTGGAGCGGGCGGGCTACCCGGTGCAGTGGCGAACGTACGAGATGGGACATACGGTCGCGCGGGAAGAGATTTCGGAACTGTCCAACTTTGTGGTCAACGTGCTTCAAAGTCCGAGGGGGCATTAAATGCGCCGCTCGGTCAAGTTGTGACGTTCCGCGCTCTCTCGACGTCCTTTTTGGCAGGCGCTCCCGTCGCTTGGGCCCTTTTGGCGCCCGGCACAGGTCTTGCTTTTGCTGAACGCCCACCTTCCGGAGGTTAGTGCTTTGTTCACTCTCCGACATTCCCTTGGTAGCCTCCGTGGCCGCCTCCAAAATCGGCCCGACAGCGAGCATGAGCAGGCCATCCTGCGGATCGTCATTGTCGCGGTTGTCTTGCTCTACATGGCCGTCACATACGTACCGCGCAATGACGCGGGTGGCCATAGCGAAATTCTGCTCGTAGAGGGCCTCTCAGCAGCCCTCGTTTTCGCAATCGGACTATTCGCGGGGATCTGCGCGGTCCCGAGCGTCAACATCCCTCGGCGCTTCGTCGGCATGCTTGCAGACGCTGGCGCGGCGACGTTTTGCATGTTCCTCGCCGGCGAATCCGGTGTGTCGATGATTGGGGTGTACCTTTTCATCACGTTCGGTAACGGCTTTCGCTATGGTCGCAGTTATCTTTTTGCTTGCCAGCTCCTTTGCCTGACCGGCTTCACTGCCGTCTTAATGTTTGCGCCGTATTGGAAGCTGCATCAGGTTGCCGGATGGGGCTTGATGACGGCGCTAGTCGTTCTGCCGCTCTATGTCTCAACGTTGCTAAAGCGTATTCAAGAGGCCCGGCAGCGAGCTGAGGAGGCGAATCGCGCCAAGAGCTCGTTTTTGGCAAACATGAGTCACGAAATGCGGACGCCGTTAAACGGTATCGTCGGTGTCGCGGATCTGCTCGCGACGACCGACCTCGCCGGGGAACAAGTTGAGCTAATGCGGCTTATGCGCCATTCTGTCTCGCTACTCCGATCGCTCGTCGACGACGTGTTGGACATTTCCAAGATCGAGGCGGGAAGACTCAGTATCGAGAACGTTGACTTTGATTTGCACGGTCTGATCAATGGCCTCGTCCGCGTGTTGCGACCACACGCGTCCAGCAAAGGTCTCCGTCTACGAACCCACATTGATCCAGCGATCGACTATCACTTGCGGGGGGACCCGCACCATCTGCGGCAGGTCATAGTCAATTTGATGTCTAACGCAATAAAGTTTACCGCTGAAGGTGAGGTCTTGGTGAGCGCGCGCTTGATATCGGACTCTCCCATCACGGCGACTATCCGATTTGAGGTGCGCGACACCGGCATCGGAATCAGCGATGACGCTCAATCTAAGATTTTTGAACAGTTTGTGCAGGCAGACGATTCGACTACACGACGCTATGGGGGGACGGGACTTGGCACTGCCATCGCCAAGCAGCTGGTAGAACTCATGGACGGCCGGATCGGCGTTGCGAGCAAACTTGGCAGCGGCAGCACATTCTGGTTCGAGGTGCCCCTGGAGAAAGAGGTAAGCGACGATAACAGTTCTCCATCCGCAGATGCGGCTGATGCCGAACAAGGCCAATTCAGTGCCGTGCTCATCGCAGATGGAGATGAGTCGACGGTAGCTACGTCAGTGGCAGCGTTGGGAGCGGCAAACTGCAACGTACGCGACGTAGTCCCACTTACTTCGTGGACCGACTGGTTGAGCTCGGCGCAACAACGAAGCAACTGGCCCAATACAATCGTTGTAGCTACAAATGTCGCGGCGGGCGTTGAAGTGTTGAAACAGGCAGCCGCCTGCATCGATCAAGATCAGGTTGCGCTCATTTTCTTGGCATCCGATCAACTGACCCAACACGAGAGCACAGCAATCGGCGACGTCGACAATGCATGCGCAATCTCGGCAAGTTCGGATCCCCGGCTGTTGCGCAACGCAATACATGCCGCTACGACGCGCGACGGGAGGGCTGGAGCCGACGTGATCGACTTGGCGTCCGTTTTGAAACAGCAGCGCGTACCGGCGCGAGTTCTCGTTGCGGAGGACAACACGACGAATCAAACGATCATAAGGCAGTTGCTCGAAAACGCCGGCCATACTGTGATCCTGGCGAGCGACGGTGAGCAGGCGTTGGATCTCTATGAGACCGAAGCTCCGGACATAGCAATATTGGACTTCAACATGCCGGAGCGGAACGGAATCGAGGTGGTTTCGGCCATTCGGGTTATGGAACCGACGGGCTCTCGATTGCCGGTGATCATACTGTCGGCATCAGTGACCGTGGAATCGCGAGAAAAAGCACGAGCGGCGGGTGCGGATGACTTCTTTGGCAAGCCCTTCGAAGCGAGCCAATTGCTTCAGGTCATCGACAAACTTGTCCGGCGTACCGGAACGGTTCGCATCCCGCGACGGGACGAGACCCCCAAGGCAGCGCCAGTGTTGTTCGGTGCGTTACCGCTGGTCGATAAGTCGCGTGTCCGGGACGTGGAGAGAATTGCGAGCAGCCCTGAGTTTCTAGATAGAATGCTTGCTGGTTTTGCAGATGACGTTCATCCGCTTCTGCGTAGACTGGACGTCGCTTTGGGAAGGCAGGATGTATCTGAGATATGCGACATTGCCCACGCGATCAAGGGAGCTGCCTTGGGTATCGGTGCGCAGCAACTTGGTGCTAGGTGCGCGGCGCTCGAAAAAGCAGCGCGCTACGAGCAGGGAGGTCTAACTCAATCTTCCCTGCAGGAACTCCGCAAATGCTTCTTGGCAACTGTTGAGCAGCTGAACGTCTATTCGTCCGAACGGCAACGTCAAACGATGTGATGGTTCAGCGCGAACTTGAGAGAAACGCATCGGAGCCATAATACCGCTCCAATGCTGGTTCTTCGTCGGCTTCCGCGAGCAGCCTGTCTTGCGCCCGGACCAGACGAGCCATCATGCGCAAATCGCGCGTCTCGAGACGCATCGCTGCGTCTACCCAAACGTCCACGATGGATTTTAGTTCTTCCAACGTCACGGGCTGGCAAAGTCGTTTTGCGAGTTGCAGCGCTCGATGACTCTTTCCACGACGTTGACGGTGATGGATGAGGGCGCGAGTTGCTTCAAGGCCCAGGCCGTCTTCGACGACCTCATCCACGATTCCAAGCTCTAACATCTCCTTTGCGGAATAGACTTGGCCGCTGGCTATCATGTCTTCCGCTTTGCGTAGACCGATCCGCCTCGTCAGAAAGCTAAGTGCCCCCATCCCTGGGAACATGTTGAAAAGTACTTCTGGCAACGCGAACGTCGCTTGACGTTCGGCGACGATGATGTCGCTGGCGAGGCAAGATTCAAAGCCACCGCCGAGCGCCTTGCCCTGAACGAGCGCGATCGTGGTGATGTTGGCGTGGAAGCCGCGATATCGCCGATAAATGTTGTCGATGCAAAGATGCGCGTACGTTTCTAGACTGGCGCGATCCTGGCGGAGGATTGCATCAAGGAACAGATTGAGGTCGCCCCCCAAATTGAATACGCCTGGAACTCGTGACGCGAAGACAACGTACTCAACGGAATGTTGCTTGCCCTTATTGTTGATCATGCCGTTCTGAGATGCGAGCATCCTTTCGGACCGCTGGATCTCAGTAAGCAACTCCGACGTAAAGCAGGGTCGCGGCGCGGGAGACATCCAAGAATAAAGACATTGAAGCTCTGCGTCGTACTCGACCTCGAGCTGATCGAAACACGACAACTCCGATGCTCTGAGAACCGCGGCGGACGTCATTCTGGTGAGCCTCCTGCTGTGGCCGGCGCAGCCAGCCTTTGCAGCATTGTGGAGGACAGCCAGAGAAAATGCTACCGATTTGCGTCACACTGTCGAAGATCGGGCGATTTTGTAGCGTACGTGATGTTTAGTCCTTCAATTGCGCCCGTATCGCTTCGATCTTTGCCATGTCCGCGAAGAATGCATCCACGCAGTTCGGATCGAAGTGCTTCCCTCGCTGCGACCGCACGTGCTCGACGCCTTCTTCCAGCGTCCACGCCCGCTTGTAGGGGCGTTCGCTGATCAGCGCGTCGAACACGTCCGCCACCGCGACCACGCGGGCGACGACGGGGATGTCCTCGCCGTGCAGGCCGTTTGGGTAGCCTGTGCCGTCGAATTTCTCATGATGGCCCAGCGCGATGATGGCGCCCATGCTGAGGTACTTCGACGGGCTGCCCTTGAGGATGTCGTAGCCGATCCGGGGATGGGTCCGCATCACCTCGAGCTCGGCCGGGGAAAGGGGGCCGCTTTTCAGCAGGATGGAGTCCGGGATTCCGATCTTGCCGATGTCGTGCATGGGTGCCGCGACCTCGAGCACGTGCACGGTCTCGTGGCCAAGGCCAAGGTTGTGGCCGATGAGCGCGGAATACTTCGCCATCCGGGCGAGGTGGTTGCCGGTTTGCTTGTCGCGGAATTCGCCGGCCTTCGCGAGCTTGGCTAGGGTTTCAAGCTCGCGCTCATGGATCTCGCCGACGGCCTTGTCGACCTGGTACTGCAGTACACGCGCCTGATCGGACAGGACGATCTTGTGCCGGCGCAGCTCCAGCAGGTTGGCGCAACGCGCCCGCGTCTCATGCTCGTCCAGCGGCTTGATCAGGAAGTCGGTAGCACCGCCCTCGAGGGCCTGATAGCGGATCTTGCGGTCGTCCACCACGGTGATCACGACGATGGGGACATCGACACAATGAGGGAGGGCGCGCAGCTGCTTGACGAGCTCGATGCCGTCGAACTCCGGCAGCTTGTAGTCCGTCAGGACCATGTCTACGCGGTTGTTGCGCGCGTACTCCAGGGCCCGACTTGGAGTCTCGAAAAGCTCGAGATTCAGCCTGCTGTCGATCTGCCGCACGATCTCGGCCAGCAGCAAGCGACTGCTGAAGAGATCGTCGATGATGAGAATGGTGTTCCGCTGCGCGCGGGCGAGCGCGATCTCCGACACGACAGCAGCGCTGGCGCTCGGTGCCGCAGGACGGGGCTGCGCAGCGGGCATTGGAATGATTCCTTTACTTCGTGACGCAAGCCGTTGACGGGCAAAGCACATCCGTAAAGCAAGGTCCATGCCTCGCAATGCAGAATCGTGACAGCTCGGGGCGACCGGTTCTGGCTGTGGAGCCGCAAGAAAAGGGGCCGGCGCGGGCGAAACCCAGGCCGACCCATTGATTTATATGGTCGGGGCGAGAAGATTCGAACTTCCGACCCCCTGCACCCCATGCAGGTGCGCTACCAGGCTGCGCTACGCCCCGACGTAAACGAACAATTATAGCTGGATCAGTCGGGTCGTCCTAGCAGCTGCCGTATTTCCTCCAGTTCCTGCCGTAATTCGGCCAGTGAAACCGGGGCCGGGGCTGCGCCGGTCGGTCGCAAGGGCAATCGATCGCTGCCGTTGCTGCCCGGGTGGATGGCCAACGGGACTTCAGGTTCGGTGTCCAGGCGGTGGCGGGCACCGTTGATCGTGAAGCCCTGCTCGTAGAGAAGGTCGCGTATGCGCCGGATCAGCAGCACTTCGTGGTGCTGGTAGTACCGGCGGTTGCCGCGCCGCTTCACCGGCTTCAGCTGCGTGAATTCCTGCTCCCAATACCGCAGCACGTGCGGCTTGACCGCACATAGATCGCTTACCTCGCCAATCGTGAAGTAGCGCTTGGCGGGGATGGGCGGGAGCTCAGTCTTAACTCGCTGGTGTTCCGGCATGGTTCGCTGCTTCGACCATGGCCTTGAGCTTCTGGCTCGCGTGGAACGTGACCACACGGCGCGCGGTGATGGGGATCTCCTCGCCCGTCTTGGGATTGCGGCCAGGACGCTGCGGTTTCTCGCGCAGCTGGAAATTGCCGAAGCCGGAAAGCTTCACGCTGTCTCCCGCTTCGAGCGCGATCCGGATCTCTTCGAAGAAGCGCTCCACCATGTCCTTGGCTTCGCGCTTGTTGAGTCCCAGCTGCTCGAACAGGAGATCCGCAAGTTCGGCTTTGGTAAGCGTCATCGATCCAACCTTACTGGCGAAGTGTGCCCTGGAAGCGATCGACGACGACCTGCACCAGCTGCGTCATCACCGCGTCGATCTCGGCGTCAGTCAAAGTACGTTCAGTATCCTGCATAAGCACAAGAATCGCAAGGCTTTTTTTGTCGCGCTCCAACGACGGGCCGCGATACACGTCGAACAGTCGAATCGCTGCCACCGCGCTGGGTCGCGCTGTGTCGAGAGCGTCCAGCACGTCTTGTGCGCATACGCTCTCGTCCACCACCACGGCCATGTCGCGGCGCACGCGCGGCAACCGGGACACAGGTGCAGCGACGGGCACCAGTGTCGCCGTGAGTGGCGCGAGATCCATCTCGAACAGCACGGGCACGCGTGGCAATTCCAGTGCGCGCACGAGGCGCGGGTGCAACTCGCCAAGCCACCCGATGGGCTGCCCGCGCAGCGTGATCGATGCACTGCGCCCAGGGTGAAGCGCGGCGTGCGCCATGCGTACCGTGTCCACGCGTGTGGGAGCGACGATGGCCTGCAGGTCCCCCTTGACGTCAAAGATGTCCACGGGTCGCCGCGCGGCGCCCCATTGCTCTGGCAGCGCGTCGCCATAGGCTAGCCCGCCCAGGCGAAGCGGTTGACGGTCGCCGTTCGCGGTGCGCTCGAAACAGCGTCCCATCTCGAAGATGCGCACGCGCTCCTCGCGGCGTGCGAGGTTCGTGCGCAGCACCTCCAGCAGGCCGCCGGCGAGCGTGGTGCGCATGACATCGAGGTGCGCCGCGATCGGATTCATCACGCGCAGCGGCCGTTGCGTCTCCGGCCGCTCCGGGAACAATGCCTCTTCCGTGGCGCCGCTGACGAAGCTGAAGGTGATGACTTCCTGCCAGTCGCGCGCCGCCAGACGCCGCTTGAGGTCGGCCGCGGGCCGCTGACTTTCGGCCGCCGGAAGCATGCGCTGCACGTGCGCTGATGGCGCCGCAGGGATGGCGTCATACCCGTACAGCCGGGCCACTTCCTCGACGAAGTCCTCTTCGATCGCGAGGTCGAAGCGGTAGCTCGGTGGCGTGACCTGCCAGCCGTCGGCCTGCACGCTGACCTTGCATCCAAGCCTGCGGAAGTATTCGGCGATGGCTTCGGGCGCGATGTCGACGCCGAGCAGGCGCCGCACGCGTGCGCTGCGCACGTCCACCGGGAGGCGTGGAGGCAGGTCGGCGCAGTGATCGGCGAGCGGACCGGCGCGTCCGCCGCAGATCGACAGGATGAGTTCAGTCGCGCGCTCCACGGCGCGCGGGCCAAGCTCGGGATCCACGCCACGCTCGAAGCGATAACCCGCGTCGCTGCTGAAGCCCAGGCGTCGCGACTTGCCTTGGATCACCAGTGGATTCCAGAAGGCGCCTTCGAGGTACACCACCGACGTATCGTCGCTGATGCCCGAATGCTCGCCGCCCATGATGCCGGCCAGTCCCAGCGGCTTGCGCTCGTCGGCCACGAGGAGCAGGTCCGGTTCGAGGTCGAGCACCTGCTCGTTCAGCAGCGTCAGCTTCTCGCCCGGCTGGGCGAAGCGCACGACGATCGCGCCTTCGAGCAGCGCGTTGTCGTAGGCGTGCAGCGGCTGGCCCAGCTCGAGCATGACGTAGTTGGTGATGTCCACGATGGCCGAGATCGAGCGGATGCCGCTGCGCTCGATGCGCTCGCGCATCCACTGCGGCGTCGGCGCACGGGCATCGATGCCTTCGATCACGCGCCCGCAGAACCGCGGGCACGCCGTCGTGTCCTCGATGCGCACCGCACGCGTTGCGGTCGTGGTGACTGCCACCGCCTTGATCTCCGGTGCCTGCACGGGAGCACCGGTGACGGCCCGGACTTCGCGCGCGATTCCGAGCAGCGAAAGGCAGTCGGCACGATTCGGCGTCAGCTTGAGCGTGATCAGCGTGTCGTCGAGGGCGAGCGCGCGGCGCAGGTCATCGCCGACCGGCGCAGTGTCCGGCAGCTCCAGCAGGCCGGAGGCGTCGTCCGCGATGCCGAGCTCCTTCGCCGAGCAGAGCATGCCCTGCGATGTGACGCCGCGCATCGTGGCCTCGGTGATCGTCGCGCCGCCGGGCAGGCGCGCTCCCACCATCGCGAGCGGCGCGCGCATGCCGGGCGCGACGTTCGGTGCGCCGCACACCACCTGCACGGGAACACCGGTCCCCACGTCCACGCGGCACACGCGCAGCCGATCCGCTCCCGGATGCGGTTCCACACTTTCGACGCGCGCAACGACGACGCCGCTGAACGACGGCGCGGCGGGCTCGGCCGTCTCGACCTCGAGACCCGCCATCGTGAGCGCCTCCTGCAAGAGCTCGGAGCTGAGCGGCGGATCGCTCAATGTGCGCAGCCAGCGTTCGGAGAATTTCATCGCCGGACTCCAGCGCGCGACACGCTGCACCGTAGGGCAAGCGCGGTCATCGCAGCGGGTTGGCGCGAGCGTCGGTGGTTCATGTCACGCGAATTGCCGCAGGAAGCGCAGATCGTTCTCATAGAAGAGCCGCAAGTCGTTGACGCCGTAACGCAGCATCGCCAGGCGATCCGGACCCATGCCGAACGCGAATCCCTGGTACTGCTCCGGATCGATGCCCACCGCACGCAGCACGTTGGGATGCACCTGGCCGGCGCCGGCGATCTCGAGCCAGCCCTCGCCGAAGCTCATGTCGACCTCCGCGGAAGGCTCGGTGAACGGGAAGAACGACGGGCGGAAGCGCACCCTGAGATCGTCGCGTTCGAAGAAGTTGCGCAGGAACTCGGTGAACACGCCCTTGAGATCGGCGAACGACACGTCCGTATCGATCCACAGGCCCTCGACCTGGTGAAACATCGGGGAGTGCGTCGCGTCGCTGTCCACGCGATACACGCGGCCGGGCGCGATGATCTTGATCGGCGGTGCATGGGTTTCCATGTAGCGCACCTGGATCGGCGACGTATGGGTGCGCAGCACTTTTCCGCCCTCGACGTAGAACGTGTCGTGCATCGAGCGGGCAGGGTGGTTCTCCGGGGTGTTGAGGGCAGTGAAATTGTGGAAGTCGTCCTCGATCTCCGGTCCGTCGGCGACTTCGAAGCCGAGCGAGCGGAAGAGGATCTCGATGCGCTCCAGCGTCCGGGTGATCGGATGCAATCCGCCGCTCGCCTGCCCGCGCCCCGGCAGCGAAACGTCGAGCGCTTCGGCCGCGAGCTGCGACTCGAGCTTGCGTTGCGCGAGGGCCTCGCGCCGCGCCGCGAGCGCGGACTCGAGCCGTGCCTTGGCCTCGTTGATGCGCGCGCCCGCAACGGGGCGCTCCGCGGGCGCGAGCTTGCCGAGACCCTTCAGCAGGTCGGTGAGGGCGCCGGATTTGCCGAGGTATCGCGCCTTGCTGTTCTCGAGCGCAGCCGGATCGGCGCACGCCGCGAATTCAGCGAGCGCGCTGCTGACGATGCGGTCGAGCTCTTCCATCGCAGTCCTATGCCCGGGGCGGGGCAAAAAAAAGGGAGGCGGTCTTAGCGCCTCCCTCGGTTCGTTTCGCCGGATCAGGCCAGAGAGGCTTTGGCCTGCTCCGCGATCTTGCCAAACGCTGCCTTGTCGTACACCGCGAGATCGGCGAGGACCTTGCGGTCGATGTCGATCCCGGCCTTGTTGAGGCCGTTCATGAATACGCTGTAGCTCATGCCGAGCTCGCGCACCGCGGCGTTGATGCGGGCGATCCACAGCGCGCGGAACTCGCGCTTCTTGGCGCGGCGATCACGGTAGGCGTACTGGCCCGCCTTCATCACCGCTTCCTTGGCGATGCGATACACCGCATTGCGGCGGCCGCGATAACCCTTAGCCTGGTCGATGACCTTCTTGTGCCGCGCGCGTGCGGTTACACCACGTTTTACTCGAGGCATGGTCGGCTCCTTACGCGTACGGCAGCATCGCGTGCACCGAATCCATGTTGGTCGCATGGATCTCGGTGATGCCGCGCAGCTGGCGTTTGTTCTTGGTCGACTTCTTCGTGAGGATGTGGCGCTTGAACGCCATGGAGCGCTTGATGCTGCCGCTCCCGCGCACGCGAAACCGCTTCTTCGCGCCGCTCTTGGTCTTCATCTTCGGCATGATGCTTCCGTCTTATTTGCTGCCCACGGCGGTGCTCTCCGGCGGAGAGGCTTTGTGACCGGCTTCGGGCTTGTTGGGGTGAGTGCGGCTTCGGTACCGTCTTCTTGGGAGCCAGCAGCATCACCATTTGCCGGCCTTCCATCCGGGGAAACGATTCGACCGTGGCGTGCGGCTCCAGGTCGTTGCGGATCCTTTCCAGCAGGCGCACGCCGAATTCCTGGTGCGCCATCTCGCGCCCGCGGAACCGCAGCGTGATCTTCGCCTTGTCGCCTTCACCCAGGAAGCGGATGAGGTTGCGCAGCTTGATCTGGTAGTCGCCTTCGTCAGTGCCGGGCCGGAATTTGACTTCCTTGACCTGGATCTGCTTCAGCTTGAGCTTCGCCTCGTGCTGCTTCTTCGCTTCCCGGTACTTGAACTTGCCGTAATCCATGATCCGGCAAACCGGGGGCTTGGCCGTCGGCGCGATCTCGACGAGGTCGAGCTTCCGCCGCTTCGGCGCGTGCCATTGCATCTGCGAGCGAGACGATACCGAGCTGCTCACCTTCCTCACCAACCAGCCGGATCTCGGGCGAGTTGATCTCGCTGTTGATCCGGGGTGCTTTTTCCTGGGCTATTGTCAATTCTCCGAGTGAGTGAAAACAAACCGTGCCGCCCAATAGGGGCGCGCGCCGCGACTGTTGAGTCAGCGACGCGCCGCGACCTCATCGTGGAGGCGTGCAAGCAAGGCATCGAGGGGCATCGCCCCGAGATCCTCGCCGCTGCGGGTGCGCACGGCAACCTGGTTGGCCTGCAGCTCCTTATCGCCGACGATCAGCTGGTAGGGCAACTTTTGCAGGCTATGTTCTCGAATTTTATAGGTAATTTTCTCGTTGCGCAAATCGGCGACGACCCTCAGCCCGGCCGCCCGCAGCTGCCGCTCCAGACCCCGGGCGTAGTCCGCCTGGCGGTCCGTGATATTCATCACCACGGCCTGAACCGGAGCGAGCCACAGCGGCAGGGCACCGGCATAGTGCTCGATCAGAATCCCGATGAAGCGCTCCAGCGAACCCACGATCGCCCGGTGCAGCATCACCGGCGGCTTGCGGACGTCGTCGGCATCGACGTACTCGGCATCGAGCCGCTGCGGCATCGAGAAATCGACCTGCATCGTGCCGCATTGCCAGGCGCGGCCAATCGAGTCTTTCAGGTGATATTCGATCTTCGGGCCGTAAAAAGCGCCTTCGCCTGGTAACTCCGTCCATTCTGCGCTGCAAGCCCGCAGCGCGTCGCGAAGCGCGGCCTCGGCCGCGTCCCAGGTCTCATCGGAGCCGATCCGCTTGTCCGGCCGCAGGGCGAGCTTGATGTCGATTTCGTTGAATCCGAAATCCCGGTAAACCGCCAGGGCGAGCTCGTTGAACGCCTTCACCTCCGGCTGGATCTGGGCCTCGGTGCAGAAGATGTGACCGTCGTCCTGGGTGAAGGCCCGCACCCGCATGATCCCGTGCAGTGCGCCGGAAGCCTCGTTGCGGTGGCAGGCGCCGAACTCGCCGTAGCGCAGCGGCAGGTCGCGGTAGCTGCGCAGATCCGCGTTGAAGATCTGCACGTGCCCGGGACAGTTCATCGGCTTGATCGCGTAGTCGTGCTTCTCCGACTCCGTGGTGAACATGTTCTCCTTGTAGTTCTCCCAGTGGCCGGATTTCTCCCACAGCGTGCGGTCGAGGATCATCGGGCACTTCACCTCGAGGTATCCGTTGTCGACGTACACCCGCCGCATGTACTGCTCGACCTGTTGCCAGATCGCCCAGCCCTTGGGATGCCAGAACACCATCCCGGGCGCCTCGTCCTGAACGTGGAAGAGGTCGAGCTGGCGGCCGAGCTTGCGGTGATCGCGCTTCTCGGCCTCCTCGAGGCGATGCAGGTAGGCCTCCAGGTCGTCCTTCTTCGCCCACGCGGTGCCGTAGATGCGCTGGAGCATCTCGTTGCGCGAGTCGCCGCGCCAATAGGCACCGGCAACCTTCATCAGCTTGAAGACCTTGAGCTTCCCGGTCGAGGGCACGTGCGGGCCCCGGCACAGGTCGGTGAACTTGCCCTCGGCGTACAGCGAAATGTCCTCGTTGCCCGGAATCGAGGCGATGATCTCGGCCTTGTAGTGCTCGCCGAGCGACTTGAAGTAGGCGACGGCCTCGTCGCGTGCCATCACGCTGCGCACGACCGGCTCGATCCAGCTTCGCAAGCTCGGCCATCTTCTGCTCGATGGCAGCGAGGTCCTCGGGCGTGAAGGGCCGCTTGTACGAGAAGTCGTAGTAGAAGCCGTCCTCGATCACGGGCCCGATCGTCACCTGCGCTTCGGGAAAGAGCTCCTTCACCGCATAGGCGAGCAGGTGCGCGGTCGAGTGACGGATGACGTCGAGGCCTTCGGGGTCGCGCTCGGTGACGATCGCGACGTTCGCATCGTGGTCGATGCGGAAGGACGTATCGACGACGCGGCCGTCGACCTTGCCGGCGAGTGCCGCCTTGGCGAGACCGGGGCCGATCGACGCCGCGACCTCCGAAACCGTGACCGGCCGGTCGAATTGCTTGATGGCCCCGTCGGGGAGACGAATCGCAGGCATGTCGGACTCCAGAAAATAAAAAAGTGCGGACGAGCCGCACTTTTCCATTCAACGCTTGAGCGAAGGCGTGCGAACTCGCGTTCGGGCTAGAAAGACTCCTTGCGCGTTCGCGGTGTCATAACCATGCCTTTCACTATCCTGCCTGTGCTGGTCCGGCGAGCCGGACGGTCTGCCTTCCAGAAGCTGGTAGGCGCGATTGGACTCGAACCAACGACCCCCACCATGTCAAGGTGATGCTCTAACCAGCTGAGCTACGCGCCTGCAAGCTTCGAATTATAGCGGAAGCCACTGATTCGGCAAAGCGATCCGACGCCTGCGGGTGCGGCGAGGCGGGGGGTTGTGGCGAATGTGCACCACGCTCCGGCGCGCCGATTCCGAAGATTGGCCGGTCCATGCGAGGTCACGGGGTGGGCGCGCCGGCGAGCGAGCGCAGCGTGTCCAGACTGTCGGCCTGCGCCGCGGGTTTGTCCGTGCGCCATCGCACGATGCGCGGGAACCGAACGGCGACACCGCTCTTGTGGCGCTTCGAGGCCTGGATGCCTTCGAATGCGAGCTCGAAAACCTGTACGGGTTCCACGCTGCGCACGGGCCCGAACTTCTCCAGGGTGTGCGAGCGGATCCAGGCGTCGAGCCTGCGTATTTCCGCGTCGTCGAGACCGGAATAAGCCTTCGCGAAAGGCACGAGGGCGCCCTCGTGCCATACGCCGAACGTGTAGTCGGTGTAGAGGCTCGCACGCCGGCCGCTGCCAGCCTGTGCGTAGACGAGGACCGCATCGACCGTGTACGGATCGACCTTCCACTTCCACCACGCGCCGCGCACGCGGCCGCCTTCGTAGGTGCTGTCGAGGCGCTTCAGCATCAGGCCTTCGGCGTTGTGGGCGCGCGCATCGCTCCGCATGCGCGACAGCTCGTGCCATGTATCGGCAACCAGCACGGGTGCAATCCGCACCACCGGCCTCGTGTGTTCGAGCAACCGTTCCAGCCCAGCGCGTCGCACGTGCAACGGCTCGGAGCGCAGATCGCGGCCGTCGCGTTGCAGCAGGTCGTACGCCAGCAGGGTTACCGGAAGGTCCTGCAACACCTTGGCCCCCGGCGTCTTGCGCCCGAGGCGCCGCTGGAGCGCACCGAACGGTGCAGGCTCGTCCTCCTCCCCATTCCAGACGAGCAGTTCGCCGTCCAGCACGCTTCCTACCGGCAGAGCCGCGCCCGCGGCGATGATCTCGGGGAAGGACTTGCTGACGAGCTCGTCGCCGCGCGACCAGAGGCTCACGCCGTTCGCGTCGGCGATGAGCTGCGCGCGCACGCCATCCCATTTCCATTCCGCCTGCCATGCCTCGCGTGGGCCGAGGCTCTCGACCGCATTCTCGAGCGGGTATGCGAGATGGAAGGGATACGGCCGGTGCGGTGCGACATCGCCCTCGGCGCCGTCGCCGCGCAGCCATTCCCAGAAATCGGGCCGCGGGCGCCAGTCGCCTGTGAGTCGCTGCGCGATGTCGCCGGCGGGAAGGGCTGCGACCTCGCCCAGGGCTCGATAAACGAGCTGCGGCCCGGTGCCGACGCGAAATGCCCCGGTGAGCAGCTTGCCGAACACGAGCCGCGCGTCGCGATCGAGGCGCGCCCAAGCGTCGCGCAGTCGCGCCTCGACATCGCCGGGCGCGAGTCCGGCAAGCGGTGCGATGCGCTCGTCGACCCATTCCGCGAGGGTGCGATCGTCCAGCGCGACCGGGGGTGGCAGCAGCAGGGCAAGGGTCTCGGCGAAATCCCCGACCGCCTCGTAGGACGCGTCGAACAGCCATTCGGGCACGCCGGCCACGGCAATCGCAGCCCGTCGCAGGTCGGCCGAGCGGACGAGGCGCTTCAGCTTGCGGCCGGTCAGGAAGTACGTCGCCCAAGCGGCGTCGAGCGCCGGCGCCGCGCGGAAATAGGCAGCGAGCGCGGCGACCTTGGCGGTCGTGCGCGTGCTGGCGTCGAGAGCCACGTACAGCGCCGTGAATGCGCGCATGTCCTAGCGGCCGAGCACCAACCAGAGGAGCCCGAGGAGCAGCGGCTGATGCACGAGATAGACGATGAGGCTGTGCTGGCCCAGCCACTGCAGCCACCGCGGCGCATTGGCGAGTGGCGCAAGGGCGCGAAAGCCGGAACGCATCAGGCCATGACCTGCCGCGACGCCAAGGAACATCACGCCGGCCCAAGGTGCGAGCGGGACATAGTCCTCGGTGGCGGGCTTGTGGGTCATGAATCCGATCCACGACCACGTCCGCGCGTCGAAGTATGGTGACGACAGCGTCATGCCGGCAACGACCACGACGATGCCGATCACGCCTGCGAGGATCGCGAAACGGCGCAATGGCCACGCGAGCAGCGACGCGACCGCGATGCAATGCAGGATGCCGAAATAGATGAAGGTCTGCGGAAACACGATCCAGCTCGCGGCCGTTGCGGCCAACGCGCCCGCCGCAATCAGGCCGACGCGGCGCAGGAAGCGGACCCCCGGCACGCCTTGATTCGCGGCGAGCACCAGGCTCACGCCCGCGATGCCCATGAAGCTCGACACGATGAGGCCGCGAAAGCCCAGCCAGAACGGATCGTTCTCGAAGTCGGCGCGCAGCACGCCGTAATAGCGCAGGTCGAACGCGAAGTGATAGACGAACATGAGGCAGAGCGCGAGCCCGCGCAGGGCATCGACCGCGGGTATGCGGCCAGGACGCGACGCCGTGGCTGCGCGCGTCGACGTCGGGGAGGGCTTCGCTGCGCTGGCTCGTCGCTTCAGCGACCGGGCCATCGCCACTCCAGGCGGACTCCATTTCCTTCCGGTGTGCCCAGCGCCTGCAACGCGGCGAGGCGGGGATCATCGCGTCGCCGCGGCGTGACGACGCCGCGCACCACGCCGCCACCATTCGCGTCGATGGTGATTTCGCCATCGAGGCCAACGTCACCGCCCGTGTTGCGGAGGGGCCCGGTCAGGCGGCCATTGGCAGGAACGAGCGTCGCCGCGACGTCGCCGAGCCCCACGTTCTCGCCGCCCGCGAGGCCGATGCGCGCGCCCTGCCACATCGCTGCAATGGGGGCACTTGCCGCGGACGGTGGCCAGTCGAACAGCGCGGAGGTGAGCTCCACCATGCCCGTGGCATCCAGGCGCGGGCGTGGAATGGCTGCGGCAACGAGAGCCGACGCGGGCAGTGTTAGAGCGAGGTTGCGCACGCGTACGCCGTGCGGGGTCGCGGTGACCTCCCCGCGCGCTGTCGGCGTCCCCGATGTGCGGGGCGTGACCGACACGGCAACTTCGCCGCGCAAGAGCGCACCCGGATGCACCTGCCATGCGATCGGCAGCTGCAGTTCTCCGGCGCCGACGGTGCCCTGCCCGCGCCACAGCGTGCCTTCGGTCGCCGAAAGCGTGAGCCGATTGCCGGTGGCGCGTTCGATGCGAGTGCCGACGAGCGTGGCGGGAGCGAGCCAGACGATGGCGATGCCGAGCAGCGCGAGCGCAAGCAACAGCAGGAGCGAGAGGCGTTTCATGTCGTCAGTGACCGAGGGTGAGTTCGGCGCGAACGAGTCCGGATTGGACGAGCGCGCTCATGGTGGCCTCCTGAACGTACAGACCGCCTTCGCGGTGCACGGTTTCGAGCCAGCCGACGAGGCGCGCGAACGCGACGCTGCCGAAAGTGATGCGCACGCGGCCATCCGCCTGCCAATCCAGCTGTGCCACGCCGCCACGCAGCGCCGCGCGATCGAGCGTGCGCTCGAGCACCGCACGTGCGTCCGAGGGCGGCGGGAGCGGAGCGCGCCCGAGGCGCGTCATTTCCTGAACATCCGCGCGCGCCTGTTCCAACTCGCGCTCGGCGGAGACGCGCTGCGTCATGCCGTCGGCAACCTGCCGCGCCAGCGGTTCCCAGAGTGCGATCCATGCGACGGCAAGCAACAGCGTCACGACCAACGCGCCGAGCACGATCTGTTCGACCGGTGTCTTGCCTTGCCACCAGGAACGCAGGCCGGGCGCCATCGTCATCGGGATGTACCCACGCGAACGCGCGCACCGCCCGGTGCCGCGACGACCAACGCTTCGAGATCGGCAGCCCGCAAGCGGCGTTCGACGTCCTGCAGCTGCGCCGGATCCTGCAGATTGGTTTCGAACGTCCAGTGGCGGTCAGCGTACGTCGCACGGCGGATCGCGCCCGCAGGGATGGCACCGGCCGGAGGGCCCGCGCTCATGCGAGCGAGCAGCGGCAACGCGTCGGTGCGCGCAAATTGGTGCTGGGCGTGCAGCACATCCGTGTGACGTCGGTCGAGCGCCGCGCGTGCGCTCGCGGGCGTTGCGAGTGATTCGCGCGGCAAGCCGGCAGCCACGCCGAGCGCCGACCATTCGGCGTCCGCACGCCACGTTGCGATGCGCTGCGCTGTCCATTCGCCAAGCGTGGCGAGGACATGCAACGCGAGTGCGGCGCCGAGCAACCAGACTGCAGGAGCGAACGTCCGGTGCAAGGAGGGCTGCGCCTCCCGCACTTCGGAACGAAAGTCGCCCTGCAGCAGATCGGTCGCCGCGTCGAATGCCTGCGCCGAAGCGCCGTCCCAACGCCATGGCGGGCGCGCAACGAACGCAATGCCGGTGTCACGCGTCCACTGCTCGAGGCTGTCGGCCGTTGCGGGCCATTCGACGTGTACGGAGCCGACCGTGCCGGCGCCGGCGCGGGTCAACGCGAGCCGGAGTTCCGGCGGCAATGCGCCCGTCGCATCGGGTGCGCTCGACGCGAAGGCCTCGCCGTTCGCGACGCGCACGAAGTCGTTCCCGGAGTTTCCGCCGCTGCACCAGCGCCACGCATTGGCCGCCACCGGGATCGCGAGCGCGGGTTCCGCGATGACGCGGCGCAGGCGCGCCAGAGCGCCCTTGCGCGCTGCAAGGGTGCTCATCCTGGCCCGTGGACACACGAACGCGAGCAGCGTGCCGTCTTCGCGTTGCTCCGCGATCGCGACATGCGCATCAGCCTCGGCGCCGGCGATCTGGTCCTCGAGCGCGAAACGGGCGGCCTGGGCGAGGCGCGCAGCCGGCAGGCGGGGCAGGGCGAGTACGAGGATACGCACCTGTCCTGCGCTCAGTACCGCGTCCAGGGCGTCGTGCGTGGGGTACCCACCGTCGGAGCTCGTGCCGTGGTCGATCACGCTGCCGTCATAGTGGAGCACCCACGACGCGGGCCGGGATGGTTCCCAGTCGCGGTCGATGTACAGGCGCAGGACCTTCACGTGCGCCTTCCTGGATTCGGGACCATGCGTTCTAGTTTACGTGAGCGCGCGCAGTCGCCGGCCGCGGTTCACTCGACGACCTGCCACATGACGGCCGGCCAGTGGTCAGCCTCGCGCCGCACCAGCGCACGGGCGCGAGCAATGCTGTGTCCCTGCCGCGCTTCGACGGACACCTCGAAGTAGCGGCTCTTCACGTCGAGGGCGTCCTCGCTCGGCAGCCGTGCACCCTCGGGAAGGCGCGCGCGGAATTCCGCCACCGTCGTGAACGGCTTTTGCGCGCGCGTCGCGACCAGTGCATCGAGCGCGTCGCGGGAGATGCCGTCCATGAGCGCCGCAAGCACCTCGCGCGGCGCGGTATTGACGTTCACCGCGGTATGCACCGGCAGCGCGGTGACGAAGCCGCGCAGCGCGATGAGCGCCGCGGGTGCAACGTCCCTGATCGGTGCGATCTCCGCAGCGCGCACGATGGGTGTATTGGCTGGCAGCACGCCGACGCCCGCGGTGCGATACCAGCCGTCTTCGGCGCCGGCCGCGCGAGGCACGTTGTCGCGGTCGATCCAGTCGGCGATGCCATCGAGCGCCGATGCCGGTACGCGCAGTGCGACGAAGAGCCGGCCGAGGCGCGCCCGCTCGACCGCAGCGCTCGCTCCGTCGTCGCCCAACGCGTTGAGGTTGAGACGCGATTGCGCGTCGGCGATGGCACCGCGGATCTCGCCGTTGTCCAGTGGGATGGGCGGGAGCGTAAGCGCCCAGGGCTCGCCGAGATGATCGATCGCGCTGCTGCGCGCATCGTCGTCGAGGATTTGTCGCGCCCACTGCAATCCCGCCATCGCGAGGGCTTGCGCCTGCACCTGGTCGCGCCGGTGCTCGACGTTGCGGCTCCAGCGCTGCTGCGCCGCGAGCACGGTGCCGGCGACGACGGCCGCGAGCGCTGCGAGGAGCATCGCGAGCACGATTGCTGCACCGCGCGCGGATCGCCGGTTCGTCGCCATCATTGCAGCGCGAGCAGGCGCTCGATGGTCTCGCCTGTCGCGAGACGCAACTCGACGCGCATCGCGCGCGGCAGTGCGGGCTCGCCGAACCGCGGCCAGCTCGGCTGCCACGCGCCGCGACTGTCGAGATAGGAGAACGCCAATGCAGTGACGCCGCTCGCGAGCACGTATGCCGCCGGCGCCACACCTGCCGCAACGTCGTAGCCGGGCCAGTAGTCGACTTCGAGCGCATCGCCGCGCAGCCGGTACGCGATGCGCTGTCCGGCGCTGCCGGGCTCGACGACGAATTCCGCGCCCGCACGCGAGAATGCGAGCACGCCGTTGCCCTGTTCATCGAGACTCCCGACCCACGCCGGCTCGACGCGCTGGTCGCGCCGCACTTCGCGCGGCACGGCTTCCCGGCAGTCGCTTTCCAGCCGGGCGAAGAGCGTGTCCAGCGCGCGCCAGTGCTCCGCTTCGGCGGCAAGACGGACCTCGGTATCGGTCAGGCTCGCTACCGCGCGATAGCTGAGCACCGCAAGCAGTCCCAGGATGGCGAGCGCGATGAGAAGCTCGACGAGCGTGAACCCACGCGCCAGCCAGCGCCGGCACCCAATCATGGCTGCGTGCCGCGGCCGACGTAGCCGACGAGCGTCGCGAGCGCGTAGTCGGGCATCGCCGGCTCGACCACGATGATCTCCACCTTGCGGAACCACGGATTGGGCGTCCCCGTCACGTTCTGCGTCCACACGAAGCGCGCGCCCGCCTGCGCGGCGACGCCCTCCTGCGTGCCAAGATCGGGCCATGGCACCGCGAGCTGCGTGACTGCGAGCTGATTCTGGGCGACCCAGAGGGCCAGCGTGCGCTGCTTGAGGAGCGTGGCACTGTCGGTGGCCTGCGCGAGCGCGCGCATGCCGGCAGTGAGCGCGACGGCGACGATCGCGAGGGCGACCAGGATTTCGATCAGCGTGAAGCCGCGCGCCAAGAGGCGACGCATGCTGCTAGGACGTGACACCATCCCGCCGCGTCACGGTGAAGCCGACGCGATTCAGCGGATCGGCGCTGACGAGCGCCGTCCACGCGCGACCGGCGAGAAGCACGCTGAACGGCTCGTTGCGGCCGCTCGGGCGCAACGGAAGAATCGCATCGGCGGGCACCGCAGCGCCCGCGTAGCGCTCGGCACGCACGACGACACCGTCGCGCAGGGCCCGCGCGGCGAGCACATCGTCATCGGCGATGACCTGCCATTGCCCGTCGCCGTCGCGGCGCCAGAACCGGTAGACGCCGGTTTCGGCCGACATGCCCAGCGTTTCACCGCGCCACTGTGCCATTGCGGCGGCATGCTCCAGCGCGCCCGCCAGGCGTTGCGCTTCCTGCTCGAGCGCGCGGTGATCGTCCTGCGCGAGCTGCGGGACGAGCAGGGCGGCGGCGATGCCGAGCAGCACCAGCACGACGAGCATCTCCACCAGCGTGAAGGCGCGCAGGGAACGCTTGCGCCGCACGACGGACGTCAGAGGTCCCATGAGCCGATATCGGCGTCCGCGCCACTCCCGCCGGGTTGCCCGTCCGCACCGAGGCTGAAGACGTCGATCTCGCCGCGAAGTCCGGGATTCAGGTACTGGTACGGATGGCCCCACGGGTCGTTCGGCAGGCGCTCGAGATAGCCATTGGGCTTCCAGTTCATCGGCGGAGGTCCCGCCGCGGGGCGCGACACGAGCGCACCGAGGCCTTGCTCGGCCGTCGGGTAGCGCTGGTTGTCGAGGCGATAGAGCTTGAGCGCCTGCAGGATGGCGGCGACATCGTTGCGCGCCGCCACCGCACGCGCCTCGTCGGGCCGCTCCAGCACGCGCGGCACCACCAGAGCAGCGAGGATGCCCAGGATCACGATCACCACCATGATCTCGATGAGCGTGAAGCCGCGCCGGTAGCGGTCGCGCAACGCGGGGCATCGCGTAGGAGGGCGCTGCATGGTCGCGATTATAATCCCCGGGCGTTGTCCATCCCTCTCATGCGCCGTCCCTTCCGTGCATTCCTCGTCGTGCTCTCGCTCCTCGCGCTCGTCGCCGGCGCAGGGGCGCTTTACGCGCGCTGGTGGCTCGAGCAGCCATTGCACGTTCCGGAGCAGGGCTTCACGTTCGACGTGCGCTCCGGGTCCACGTTGACCGCGGTGGCGCGCGAGCTCGAAGCCGCGGGCATCGTTCCCGACCGGCGCATGCTCGTGGCACTGGGGCGGTGGAAGGGTGTCGACCGCAGCATCAAGGCGGGCAATTACGACATTCCGGCAGGCACCACGATGCCGAAGCTCCTGGCACGCCTGACCGAGGGCGACGTCACGCTCACCGGCGTCACGATCGTCGAGGGAACGACGTTCGCCGAGCTGAAGCGGGCGCTCCGAGAGAATCCGCGCGTGGGCAAGTCCGTGCTCGAACTCCCTTCCTCGGAGCTGATGGCGCGGCTCGGCACCACCGCGCCCTCGGCGGACGGCTGGTTCTTTCCGGACACTTACTACTTCTCGTCGGGTGCGTCCGATCTCTCGCTGCTGCGGCGTGCGCACCAGCTGATGCGCAGCCGCCTCGACGCGGGCTGGGCCCGGCGCGCCGCGGATCTGCCGCTGAAGTCGCCCTACGAAGCGCTGATCCTTGCCTCGATCGTGGAAAAGGAAACCGGGCGCCCGGCAGACCGGCCACTCATCGCGTCGGTGTTCGTGAACAGGCTGCGTTCCGGCATGCGCTTGCAGACGGACCCGACCGTGATCTACGGCATGGGCGAGCGCTTCGACGGCAACCTGCGCAAGCAGGATCTCGAAACCGACACGCCCTACAACACGTATACGCGCGACGGACTGCCTCCCACGCCCATTGCATTCCCGGGACAGGCATCGCTCGACGCCGTGCTCAATCCGCCCCGCACGGATTACCTGTACTTCGTTTCCCGTGGCGATGGCAGCTCGCACTTCTCGACCAATCTCGCCGAGCATGCCCGCGCGGTCAGCCGGTACCAGAAGGGTGGACGCTGACGTGATGCGCGACGGCACCCTGCAGCGAAAGCTCCGATGAGCATGGCGACCGGTCGCTTCATCACTCTGGAAGGAATCGACGGCGCGGGCAAGAGCACGCACGTGCAGTGGATCCGCGAGCGGCTCGCCACTGCGGGGCACGAGGTGGTCGCGACGCGCGAGCCCGGAGGCACGCCGCTCGGCGAAGCGCTGCGCGAGCTGCTGCTTCACCAGCCGATGTCGCACGACAGCGAGGCGCTGCTGATGTTCGCGGCACGGCGGGAGCATCTCGAGCAGGTGATACGTCCGGCACTTGCGCGCGGTGCATGGGTGCTCTGCGACCGCTTCACCGATGCCACGTTCGCGTACCAGGGCGGCGGGCACGGTGTGCCGATGGCGCAGATCGCTGCGCTCGAAGCGTGGATACACGCGGATTGCCAGCCGGACCGGACCTTCCTGTTCGACGTGCCGCCGGAGGTGTCCCAGCAGCGCCTGCAGCGCGCGCACGTGGATGGTCGCGTCGCCGACAAGTTCGAGCGCGAGGCAGCGAGCTTCTTCGATCGCGTGCGAGCCACGTACCTCGCGCGTGCGGCGGTCGAGCCGCGCCGGTTTCGCATCATCGATGCACGCCGGAGCATCGATGACGTGCGGGCGGAGCTCGCCGCACACATCGCCGCGCTCGAGAGCGAGGCACCGAGGGCGATGAGCACAGTGATCGACGACGACGTCGAGGCGCGCGCCCCGGCGCTGCCATGGTCGGCGCTCCTTCCGTGGCAGGACGCGCCGCTGCGCGCCATCATGCAACGCCGCGCCGGCCTGCCGCACGCACTGCTCATCCACGGTCGCGCCGGCATCGGCAAGCACGTGCTGGCGCTTCATATCGCGCAGGCGTTGTTGTGCGAGTCGCCCGCGCCGGACGGACTCGCTTGCGGAACGTGTCCCTCGTGCCGCTATGCCGCAGCCGGCCAGCACCCGGACCTCATGCGCCTCGAGCGCATCCAGCTCGACGAGGAGACCGGCGAGCCCGTGCTCGTCGACACCATCGCCATCGATCGGGTGCGTGCGCTCATCGACTTCGTGCAGCTCACGAGCCATCGCCAGCGCGCCAAGGTCGCGATCATCGCGCCGGCCGAGCGAATGAATCTCCCTGCAGCCAACGCGCTGCTGAAGACGCTCGAGGAGCCACCGCCCGGTACGTACCTGCTGCTGGTGTCGGCGCAGGTCGGCCGGTTGCCGCCGACGATCGCCAGTCGCTGTCGCAAGCTCGCTGCGCCGGAACCCGCTGCCGCCGAAGCGCAGAGCTGGTTGCGCAGCTGCGGCGTCGAGCGTCCGGAGCTCGTCCTCGCACAAGCCGGTGGCGCGCCGCTCACGGCGCTGGGCCTCGCCGATCTCGCCGTGCAGCGGGAGCGTCGCGCGTGGCTGGAGGCGCTCGCGCGGCCGGATACGGTGTCGCCGGTGCAGCTTGCGGGCCGCATCGAGCTCGGGGGGCGGGATGAGCGCAAGCCGCGGCTCGCGCATGCGATCGAGTGGCTGCTGGCGTGGACCGCCGATCTCGCGCGTGCGGCATCCGGTGCGGCGGTGGCGCGCAATCCGGATTTCGACGCGGCCATCGCGGGTCTCGCACCCCGTATGGCGCGGGTGGGCCTGTTTCGTTATCATCGGACGCTGCTCGAGCAGCGTGCGCTGCTCGTCCATCCGCTGCAACCGCGTCTCGTCGCCGAGACCTTGCTGATCGATTACCGGAACCTCTTCGCACCCGGGACGCGCCCATGAAGGAAAAGTCAGCCCATTCCTCCGCCGGCGCCGGTGTCGCGCGGCCCGGCGTGCTCTCGCTGAACATTCGCGAGAAGGCGGCCCTGTATGCGGCATACATGCCGTTTCTCAAGGGCGGTGGCATCTTCATCCCGACATCGCGCCAGTACCAGCTCGGCGAGGACGTCTTCATGCTGCTGTCGCTCATGGACGATCCGAACCGGATTGCCGTGCAGGGCAAGGTCGTCTGGATCACGCCCGAAGGCGTGCAGGGGAACCGCACCCAGGGCATCGGTGTCCAGTTCACGCAGGACGAGACCGGCGCTGCCGCCCGCGCGACCATCGAGAAGGTGCTGGGCGAGACGCTCGCCTCGTCGCGACCCACGCACACCATGTAATGCCACGGCGCGCCGGTCCCGGCGCGCGCTGCCCCACGCTGCGTTCGGTGTGGGTGCCTTCACTGCGTTCCGTCACCCATGTACGTCGATTCGCATTGCCACCTCGACTTTCCGGAGCTTCGCGCCGAGCTGCCCGCGGTGCTCGAGCGCATGCGCGTCGCCGGCGTGACGCATGCCTTGTGCATCTCGGTCAACATGGACGAATGGCCGCAGGTCGTCGCACTCGCGCAAGCCCATGCGAACCTCTACGCCACGGTGGGCGTGCACCCGGACTACGAGGGCGCGGCGCTGCCGACCGCCGAAGCGCTGGCCGAGCTCGCGACGCGGCCGAAAGTCGTCGGCATCGGGGAAACGGGCCTCGACTACTACCGGCTGACCGGCGACCTCGAATGGCAAAGGACGCGCTTTCGCACGCACATCCGCGCCGCGCGCCTTGCGCAGAAGCCGCTCGTGATCCATACGCGCAGCGCAGCGGAGGACACCCTGCGCCTCATGCGCGAGGAGGACGCGGGCAGCGTCGGCGGTGTCATGCATTGCTTCACCGAGACGTGGGACGTGGCGGCCGCCGCGCTCGACCTCGGGTTCCACATTTCGCTGTCGGGGATCGTCACGTTCAAGAATGCAGCCACGGTGAAGGAGGTCGCGCGGCGCGTGCCGCTCGACCGGCTGCTGATCGAGACCGATGCACCTTATCTCGCTCCCGTCCCGCATCGCGGCAAGCGCAACGAGCCGTCGTACGTGCCGCACGTCGCCGCCGAGATCGCGCGCCTGCGCGATGTTGCGGTCGCCGAGATCGCGGCGGTCACGTCGGCAAACTTCTTCCGTCTTTTCGGGATTGCTCCCCATGACCACCCCAACGTCCATTGAACGGCGTCTGGCGCTTCGCCTTGCCGCCCTCGTCGTGACGCTCGCGCTCGGCTTTGCCCCCGCCGCCAGCGCGCAGCGTATGTACGACGATTTCGTGCTGTCCGTGGCGAACGATCGGGCCGATGACGTGCGCGGCATGCTGGCGCGCGGCGTCGATCCCAACACCGTGGATCGCAACGGCGACCCCGTGCTGCTCGTCGCGGCCCGCAACGGCTTCCGTGCCACCGTGGAAGCGCTCGTCGCCGCGCGCGCCGACGTCAATCGCGCCAACAGCTTCGGTGACACTGCGATCATGGTCGCGGCCCTGAATGGTCATCTCGAAGTGGTCCGCTTCCTGCGCGAGCGCGGTGCCATGCTGGAGCCCAAGGGGTGGACGCCATTGATCTACGCGGCGACCGGGGGTCACGACGATGTGGTGCGCTATCTCCTCGCGCAGGGCGCCAAGGTCGATGTCGCGGCACCGAATGGCACCACTGCACTGATGATGGCGGTGCGCGAAGCCCACCCCGGTACGGTCGACCTGCTGCTCGCACGAGGCGCTGACGTGAACCGGCGCAACGAGCAGGGCGCGACCGCGCTCGCGTGGGCGCAGCGCAACGACGATCGGGAAATGGTGGACCGACTGCGACGAGCTGGCGCGCGTTGAGCGCGCTTCCGACTCAGGGCTCGAAGGCCGGGATCTGCGTCGGCTCGGCAGGCGCCGTGACGGACGAAGGTGCCGCCACTGCCTGGGTCACGAGCGAGGGAACGATCGCGGGCAGTACGCCGATCAGCCGCCGCGCACCGTTGAAGCGCTTCTGCCAGTAGCTCTTGTCGAGGGTCGCGATCTCCACGTCGCGGCCGGCCGCGGGCGCATGCAGGAAGCGGTTCTCGCCAAGATAGATGCCCACGTGCGAGAACGCGAAGCGGCGCGTGTTGAAGAACACGAGGTCGCCGGGCGCGAGGTCGGCGACGCTGACCTTCTTGCCGACGCGGCTCATCTCCTTGCTGTTGTGCGGCAGCGTGACACCCGTCACCTGCTGGAACACATAGCGGACGAGGCCGCTGCAATCGAGACCGGTTTCGGGGGTGTCGCCGCCCCAGCGGTAGTTCACGCCGATGAGGCCCAGCGCGAACATCGAGAGGTTCTCCGCGGTCGCGAATGCGTTCACCGCCGCGGCTTTCACCGTGGCAGTGGCAGTCGCCGCGAGCGACGTTTCGTCACGCAGTTGCGCCGTGACCGTGGGGGCGGCCAGGGCGAGGGAAACGAGGAGAGTTCCAGCGGCGACGCGTCTCAGGTGGGGACCGATCACGCGCACGGCTCGATTTTCCGGGAAAAGGAGGGCTCGCGCAATTGCGCGTCAACCGGTCGCGTCGGACTTTCGACCGTTCGGCGGACGAACGCTCTTGCGCGGCGCGGCGACGGCGCGCTTCCTTCGGATCCGCGATCAGCGGCCGCCAGAGCTCGACCCGGTCGCCGTCCTCGAGCCGCCTTGTCCAGCGGGCAG
The DNA here is from genome assembly GCA_963734575.1 of uncultured beta proteobacterium. Lineage (GTDB taxonomy): Bacteria > Pseudomonadota > Gammaproteobacteria > Burkholderiales > Casimicrobiaceae > CAIWHR01. The sequence goes on from CAVTHT010000004.1 coordinate 249,984, forward strand.
CGCTTGCCCGAAACACCCGTGGCGAGCGTGCGCGGGTCGAATCCGTAGGCGGTCGCAAGACCCGATTGCGCGATGGCATCCGCGACCGTCGCCCCATGGGGCAGCACGACGGGCACGAGCTCCTGGACCTCGGGCGTCACCCACGCGACGGTCACGTGCAGCATCGCGCTCAATACCGGTTGCCGTGGAGCGCCTGCGCGCGGCGCACGAAGGCGTCGATGAACGTGTTCGCGATGTGGCCGAAGACCGGCCCGACCACCTTGTCGAGAAGCTGGGTCGCGAACTCGTAGGCAAGCTCGAACTCGATCTTGCACGCCGCCTCGTCGAGGGGCCGGAAGCGCCATTCGCCATGAAGGTGGCGGAACGGGCCGTCGCGCAGGGTCACCACGATCGACTCGGGCCGGTGATTCACGTTGTCGGTCGTGAAGTGTGCCCGGACGCCGTGATAGTCGATGTCCACGCGTGCCGTCTTGCCGTCGGGCCGCTGCGCCAGCACCTGCGCCCCGCCGCACCACGGCAGGAACTGCGGATACTGCTCGACTGCGTCCACCAGGTCGAACATCTCCGCGCTGCTGTACGGAACGAGGACGGACTTGCGAACGCGCTGCATTCAGGGCCGTCCAGAGCGGCGCTGCAGCGCACCGGCGCAGGCACCACGGGTGCGGCCGCGCGTTCGGTCGTCGGCGTTGCGGGACGGAAACAAGGGGATTGCTAGAATAGGTACGCACACGCGCTGGCGTGCGCAGGATGCAGACGGCGCATCGATCGGCGCGGACCGCGGGAGCGCACGACAGGACGCACGATGAGTATCGTCGACAACAAAAAAGCGTATCACGATTACTTCATCGAGGAGAAATTCGAGGCCGGGCTCGCGCTCGAAGGCTGGGAGGTGAAGGCCGTACGTGCAGGACGCGCGCAGCTCAAGGAAGCGTATGTCGTCGTCAAGCACGGCGAGATCGTGCTGCTCGGCGCGCACTTCACGCCGCTCGCCACCGCGTCCACGCACGTGCATCCGGACCCGACGCGCACGCGCAAGCTCCTGATGCACCGCGAGGAGATCAATCGTCTGGTCGGCAAGGTGGAGCGCGCGGGGTACACGCTCGTGCCCTTGAACCTTCACTACAGCAAGGGCCGCATCAAGCTCGACGTCGGTCTCGCCAAGGGCAAGAAGCAGCACGACAAGCGCGAGTCGGAGAAGCTGCGCGACTGGAACCGCGAGAAGCAGCGCATCATGCGCAACCGCACTGGCGGCGCGCGCACCGCGGGTTCGCGAGGGCACGGCGAATGAGCGATCGCACCGCCGCGCTGCCGCCGGAGCATCCGTTCGTGCGCGACCTCGGGCGCACGCCGGCGAACCACGTCCCGCTCACGCCGATCACCTTCCTCGAGCGCAGCGAGCTCATCTATCCGGACAAGGTCGCCGTGCGGCACGGTGCGACCGCGTTCACGTATCGCGCATTCGCCGAGCGCTGCCGCCGCCTCGCGTCCGCGCTGGCCGGCGCCGGCGTGCGTCGCGGCGACACCGTCGCGATCATCGCGCCCAACATCCCGCCGATGCTCGAGGCCCACTATGCCGTGCCCGGCCTCGGCGCGGTACTCAACGCGCTCAACTACCGCCTCGACGCCGCAAACATCGCGTTCTGCCTTCGCCACGGCGAGGCCAAGGTGCTCTTGTGCGACACGGAATTCGCACCCGTCGTGCGCGCCGCGCTGGCCGAGGTCGGGCGGGATCTGCTGGTCATCGACATCGCCGACGCCGAGGCGTCCCCCGCGGTGCGCGCGCAACGCGCCGGCACGATGGACTACGAGACGTTCATCGCGGGCGGCGACGCTGCCTTCGCATTCCCCGGCCCCGTCGACGAGTGGGATTCGCTCGCGCTGCTGTACACCTCCGGCACCACGGGCAATCCCAAGGGTGTCGTGTATCACCACCGCGGCGCCTACCTCAATGCGTTGGGCAACGCGCTCGCGTTCGGGCTTTCGCCCGCGAGCGTCTACCTGTGGACGTTGCCGATGTTCCATTGCAGCGGATGGACCTATACCTGGGCCGTCACGGCGATCGGTGCAACGCATGTGTGCCTGCGCCGCGTCGATCCGGCGCTGATCTTCCCGGCGATCCGCGATCACCACGTGACGCATCTCTGCGGCGCGCCCATCGTGCTGAACATGCTCGTGCACGCGCCCGACGAGGTGAAGGTGCGGTTCGATCGCGTCGTCGAGGTCGCGACCGGCGGTGCGGCGCCGCCGTCGGCGGTGATCGAGGCCATGGAGCGCATGGGTTTTCGCGTGACGCATCTCTACGGCCTGACCGAATCCTACGGCCCCGCGACGCTGTGCGCGTGGCAGGACGCGTGGGAGACGCTGGATGTCGGGGAGCGATCGCGGCAGATGGCTCGACAGGGCGTGGCGATGCCCACACTCGCCGGCGTCCGCGTCGCCGATCCGGTGTCGGGCAAGGACGTGCCGCGCGATGGCGCGACGATCGGCGAAGTGATGCTCCGCGGCAACACGATCATGAAGGGATATCTCAAGAACCCGTCGGCGACGGCGGCGGCGTTCGAGGGCGGCTGGTACCGCACCGGCGACCTCGCCGTGTGGCATGCCGACAGCTACATCGACATCAAGGACCGGTCGAAGGACATCATCATCTCCGGCGGGGAGAACATCAGCTCCCTCGAAGTCGAGGAGTGTCTGTTCCGGCATCCGCAGGTGATGGAGGCCGCGGTCGTCGCCCGGCCGGACGCGCGCTGGGGGGAGAGTCCGTGCGCCTTCGTCACGCTGAAGCCCGGTGCAGCGGCCGTGACCGAGCAGGACATCGTCGCGTGGTGTCGCCAGCATCTCGCGCATTTCAAGGTGCCGCGCACGGTGGTGTTCGGCGCGCTGCCGAAGACGTCCACCGGCAAGATCCAGAAGTTCGTGCTGCGCGAGCAGGCCAGGGAGCTCGGCGGTCCGGACGCATCGGCATGAACCTCGACGACGCCGCGCCGCGGGAAGCGCTCGAACGCTTCCTCGTGCGCTCGGCGGGGGCCGATGCGGTGCGTCTCACGCGCTGGTCACGCCTCACCGGCGGGGCCATCCAGCAGAACCTGCTGATCGCGTGCGACGTGCGCGGCGGTGCGCACGCCGGCGCGAGAGAGTGGGTGTTGCGCACCGACGCTCCGTCGCTCGTCGCGAGCAGCCGCTCCCGGGTCGAGGAATACGCGATTCTCGAGCTCGCCCACGCGTCCGGCGTCGCGGTGCCGCGCCCGCTCTTCCTGCACGCCGCCGATGCAACGCTGCCCGCGTTCTTCGTGATGGAATTCTGTGTCGGCATCGCGGCCGCCCACGTTCTCACCAAGGCGGGGTCGATCGACGATCCGGCGGGCTTCCTGCGCGATGCCGGCGCGCATCTCGCGCGCATCCACGGCATGCGCATCCCCGCGGGCGCGCTGCCGTTCCTGCATCAGCGCAGCGTGCACCCGACGCGCGACTTCCTGCTTGGCGCCCGCGCGTACCTCGATCATTGGCGCGAGCGCTTCGGGGACGTGCATCCCGGCGCTCGAGTGGGGCATCCAGCACTGGCTGCTCCGGGCGCCGGCCGAGGAGGAGGTCGTCTTCGCCCATCGCGATTACCGCACGGGCAACCTGCTGATGGCGGAGAGCCGCGTGCGTGCGATCTTCGACTGGGAGTTCGCGGGCTGGGCGAATCCGCTCGAGGATCTCGGCTGGATCTGCGCGCCGTGCTGGCGCTTCAACGGCCGGCACCGCGTCGCGGGCGGGATCGGCGACGCCGACGATCTGCTGGCCGGCTACAACGACGTGCGCGGTTCCGCGTGGCGCGCTGCGGACCTGCTGCCTTGGGAAGCGCTGGCGCAGATCCGCTGGGCGATCATCGCGCTGCAGCAGGCCGAGCGGTTCCTCGCGGGCGGGGAGCAGTCGCTCGAACTCGCGCTGACGGGACGGCTCGTGGCGGAGCTCGAGCTCGACCTGCTCGTCCTGCTCGAACGCTGGCAACAGGAGGAGGCGCGATGAACGTGCACGACCGCCCGACCGCTGACGAGCTCCTCGCCATCGCGCGTGAGACGGTGTTGCGCGAGCTGCTGCCGCAGCTGCCGCCGGGCGCGCATTACGCAGCGCGCATGGTCGCCAATGCGATCGCGATCGCGCGCCGCGAGCAGCAGGCTCCGGCATTGCCGGCATCCCTCGCCGCAGAGCTCGAGCGGCTGGCGGGCGGTGATGCCGACCGGCGCCGTATCCTGGCCCGAGCGCCTCACGCAGCGCATCCGGGCCGGCGCATTCGACGGCGATCCGGAGCTCGCGCGCGCGCTGCGTGATGCACTGGAGCAGTGGACCGCGCTGCGGGTGCAGATCTCGAATCCACGACTGCTCGACCAGCCGCCGGCGTGAGACTCGGCCACACAACCGCGAGGTAGCGATGCGCGAGCCTGGCACGTTGCATGGACAGACCGCGCTCGTCACGGGCGCGTCCAGCGGGCTGGGGCGTCATTTCGCGCTGCTTCTGGCGCAGCACGGCGCAAAGGTCGTGCTCGCAGCGCGGCGCATCGCGGAGCTGGAGGAGGTCGTCGGCGAGATCGCGGGCACGGGCGGAGAGGCCTTTGCGGTGCCGCTGGACGTGCGGGATCCCGCACAGGTTCTCACCGCGGTGAGCAGCGCCGCAGCGCAGGCCGGGCCGATCGACGTGCTGGTGAACAATTCCGGCGTCGCGATCACGCGGCCGGCGCTCCATACGACGGAAGAGGAATGGCAGCGCGTGCTCGACACGAACCTGTCGGGCGCATTCCGCGTCGCCCGCGCCGTCGCCGCGTCCATGCGCGAGCACCGGCGCGGTGGCGCCATCGTCAACATCGCGTCGATCCTCGGTTATCGCGTGGCCAAGCAGGTCGCCGTCTACGCGGCATCGAAGGCCGCGCTGATCAAGCTGACCGAGGCGCTCGCGCTGGAATTCGCGGGCTACGGCATCCGCGTCAATGCGCTGGCGCCCGGGTATGTCGAGACCGATCTCAATCGCGAGTTCCTCCACTCGGACGACGGCCAGGCGCTTGCCCGTCGCGTGCCCATGGGGCGGTTCGGCATGCCGGAGGATCTCGACGGCGCACTGCTCCTCCTCGCCTCGTCCGCAGGGCGGTACATGACCGGCACCACCATCACCGTCGATGGCGGGCATTCGCTCGCCTGGCTCTGACGCGCCATTTCGTCGAAAGGCACCGCCATGGATTTCTCGCTATCGCCGGACCTCGAGTCGTACCGGGCGCGCATCGAGATCTTCGTCCGCGACCGTCTCATCCCTCTCGAAGCGGACCCCGCAAGCTACGATGCGCACGAGAATATCCTCCCCGCGCTGCTGGAGACGCTGCGCGCCGAGGCGAGGGCCTCAGGCCTGTGGGCGTTGCAGGTGCCGAAGGCGTGGGGCGGCCAGGGGTTGCCGGTCGTCGGGCATGGCCGCGTGCTACGAAGCGATGAACGAGTCGATCTTCGGGCCCGTGGTGTTCAACAGCGCCGCGCCCGATGACGGCAACATGATCGTGCTCGCCAAGGTGGGCACGGAGGCCCAGAAGGAGCGCTGGCTGCGGCCGATCGTCGAAGGGAAAGTGCGCTCGTCGTTCGCGATGACCGAGCCGCATCCCGGCAGCGGCTCCGATCCCGCGATGATGCTGACGAAGGCCGAGCGCCGCGGCGACCACTGGGTCGTGCACGGACGGAAGTGGTTCATCACGGGCGCGGGCGTCGCGCAGCATTTCATCCTCGTGGCCAAGACCTCCGACGATCCGCGACGCGGACTCACCGCGTTCCTGTTCGATCGCGACCAGCCGGGCTGGAGCGTCGTGCGACGCATTCCCATCATGGGCCCGGAAGAGCACGGCGGACATTGCGAGCTCGCCTTCGACGGCCTGGAAATTCCAGACGAGAACCGGCTGCTCAACGTCGGCGACGGACTCAAGGTGACGCAGATCCGTCTCGGCACGGCGCGCCTGACCCATTGCATGCGCTGGCTCGGTCTCGCGCGGCGCTCGCTCGCCATCGCACTCGACTACGTGTCGATGCGGCAGGCGCAGGGTCAGGCGCTGGCAGAACGCGAGACCATCCGCACGGCGCTGGGCGACGCCGCGATGCAGATCGACATCGGCCGCCTGCTCACGATGCGTGCCGCGTGGAAGCTCGATCGCGGCGAGTTCGCGCGCAAGGAGATCTCGATGGCGAAGATCGTGGTCGCCGACGTGCTCCATCAGGCTGTCGACACGGCATTGCAGCTCAATGGCGCACGCGGGTATTCCAAGGACACCGTGCTCGAGTGGATCTACCGGTATGCGCGGCAGGCGCGCCTGGTCGACGGCGCGTCGGAAGTGCACAAGATGGTGCTCGCGCGGTTCCTGCTCGAGGAGCGGGGGCGCTTCTGGTCGTGGGACGCGCCGGCGAAGTAACGCGGCCGGCGCAAAACGATCGGCCACCCCGGCGGTTCACACGACCTGCGTCCGCAGTGCGTGGAGTGCGGTCTCGGCGGCGTGCTCCCCGGTAACCACCGCGGCTTCGAGCGTGGCCGGGAAATCCGGGTGCGTGTAGTCGCCCGCAAGGTGAATGCGCCGCGTGATCGCACCGGCGGCAGGACGCGCGAGTGCGGGCGTGCACGCATAGGTGGCGCGACGTTCCGCCACGACGCGCGCGAAGCGCGGGCGCCGGCAGTGAGGGCGCGAGCCTGCGCAGCTGCGCATCGACCTTGGCCGCGAGCGCCGACTGGTCCAGTGCATCGTGCGGACCGCTCGCGCTGATCGCTACCGCAACCAGGCGCGCCTGTCCGTCGGCGAGTGCGATCTCTCCGCGATCGAAAATCCACTGTCCCGGCTCGTCGTCGAGGCGCGCGAGCGGCAGCGACAGCGGCACCGTGTCGAACGCGAAATACACCGTCGTGATCGACTCGTAGGTGAACGCCGCGACCTGCGCCTGCGCTGCACCCCAGACGCCGCTGTCGTCGCGCACCTCGAGATGCCGCAACTGGTGCGGTCCGACGGCGACGATGGCAGCATCGAAGCGCTCGGTCGCATCCGCAGTCGCGACGGTAGCACCGCGCGCGTCCTCGACGATGGCGCGCACCCGCGCACCGGTGCGCACTTCGCCGCCGCGCGCCAGCACGGAGGCAGCGGCGGGCTCGGGCAGCACGGCACCCAGCGGCTTTCGCGCGATCAGGAATTCGCTGCTGCTCGCAGCACCGGCCAGCGCGACGCGGACGACGTTCGCAAATACCCGCGCCGATGCATGCGCCGGCGGCGTGTTGAGCGCTGCGAGGCACAGCGGCGCCCAGAGCGATGCGAACACGGCAGGCCGGGCTTGCGCGAGCCGCGTGGCGACAGGCTCGTCCGCGCGATCGGCCGTGGCGAGCAGGCGCCGGAAGTCGCGCACCGCCGACCAGCGATCGCGCAGCGACAAATGCTGCGCGAACAGAATCGCCGACGCCAGATGAAGCGGTGCCGGCAAGGGCGCCGCGACATAAGACGGGATGCGGCCGGCCAGGCCGCCGAAGCCGCGCAACGTGAGCGGCAACCGTTGCAGGACGCGCTCGCGTGCCGCAACGCCATGCAGCCGATCGACCAGCGCCAGCGTGGCGCGGTACGCGCCGATCAGGAGGTGCTGGCCGTTGTCGCAGGCAACGCCGTCGATCGTGACGGTGCGGGCGCGTCCACCCAGCGCCGCGGACTGCTCGTAGAGCGTCACGTGGACGCCACGATCGGCGAGCCGCACCGCCGCCGCGCAGCCGGCCCAGCCGCCGCCGATCACCGCGACGCGCGACGCTGGCTTTGCACGCGCTGCGTCGGGACTGCGCCTCACGCTGCCCGCGCGGTCTTCCAGGCGATCCAGAACTTGCGCAGCGGCGTCAGGGCGATGCGCTGGTCGAGTACGGCATACCGGTCGCGCTCGATCTCGTCCAGCAGCGTCTGGTAGATCGCGGCCATGATGAGTCCGGGGCGCTGCGCGGGGCGGTCGGGCGCCGGCAGCTGCGCGAGCGCTCGCGCGTACCACTCGCGCGCCCGCTGCACCTGGAACTGCATCAGCGCTTCGAACGCGGGTCCGCCATCGCTGTGCAGGATCGCAGCGCTCGGCACGTCGAAGCGCGCGAGCTCGTCCTGCGGCAGGTAGATGCGTCCGCGCCGCGCGTCCTCGCCGACGTCGCGGATGATGTTGGTGAGCTGGAATGCGATGCCGAGATCGCGCGCATAGCCCAGGGTCGCTTCGTCGCGGTAGCCGAAGATGCTCGCGGACAGAATCCCCACGACGCCCGCAACACGGTGGCAATAGCGCTCGAGCTCCGTGAAATCGACGTAGCGGGTGCGGTCGAGGTCCATCGCCATGCCGTCGATGACCTCCTGCAGATGCTCTTCGCGCAGCCGGTGCGAATCGAGGAATGGCTGCAGCGCACGCGTCACGGGATGCGTGGGTGCGCCTGCGCGCATCGCGACGATCTCGTCGCGCCACCAGGCGAGCTTCGCCCGCGCAACGCCCGGATCGGTGGTCTCGTCGACGACGTCGTCGACCTCGCGGCAGAATGCGTACAGCGCCGTGATCGCGCGGCGCTTCGCCGGCGGCAGGAAAAGAAAGCTGTAGTAGAAGCTACGAACCGCTCTGCGCGGCCTTCTCCTGGCAGTACTCGTCGGGGCTCATGCGCTGCCCGCGGCCCCGGCGATGCGATGCCGCCGTGCCGGGAAGATGGCGCGCCAGCTCACCGCCAGCCAGTCGCGGCCGGCCAGGCGTGGCCGGTGGGCGAATACGTCGCCGCCCACGGCATCGATCGCGTCCAGCACGCGGTGGGCGCCGGCGAGCACGCCCGAGAGCTCGAGCGCGAGGCGCCAGGGCAGGGCGCGCACGAGTGGCCGGCCGGATTCCAGCTGCAGTCGCGTGCGCTCCGTCTCGAACGCCATCAACGCGCGCCATGCGGGGTCCACCCGCCGCTCGGCGATTTGCCGCTCCGTCACGCCGAAGCGCTCCATGTCCTCGGCCGGGAGATACACCCGTCCCCGCTGCCAGTCGCTCTCGACGTCCTGCCAGAAGTTGGTGAGTTGCAGCGCGGTGCAGATGGCATCGGACCACGTGCAGATTGCGCCGGTCGTCCGCGGCGCCGTAGAGGTGCAGCAGCAGGCGGCCGACCGGGTTGGCGGAACGGTCGCAGTAATCGTGGAGCGCGGCGAGGGTCTCGTAGCGGACCGTGCTCACGTCCTGGGCGAATGCGGACAGCAGGTCGCGGAGGAGGCCCATCGGGAGACCATGGGCGCGCACCGCCTCGGCCAAGTCCCGGAACGGTCCCGGGCAAAGGCTTTCGCCCCGTTCGATGGCGTCGAGTTCCCGCGCGTAGGCAGCGAGCCCGTCCAGGCGCGCGGCGGGCGGGACGTCGCCCTCGTCGGCGATGTCGTCGGCACCCCGGGCGAAGTGATAGATGGCCAGCACCGCCCCACGCAGGCGACGGGGCACGAGGAGGGAAGCGACCGGAAAGTTTTCGTAATGGCCGGCGGACACTGCGGAGCGCGCAAATGCGCCGAAAAGAGATGTTTACCGAACGCGACGGAGCCCCGCGGTGGCGGGGAGGGGTGAAACCGGCTATACTGCTCCGTTCGGCGAAAGCGGCTGCGAAAGTGGCGGAATTGGTAGACGCACTGGATTTAGGTTCCAGCGGGGCAGCCCATGGGGGTTCGAGTCCCCCCTTTCGCACCAGGGAATCAAAATAGCAAGGATCGGAAGCACATGCAAACCAACGTCGAAGCCACCGGCCAGCTCGAGCGTCGCCTGAACCTCGCCGTTCCCCTCGCCCAGATCGAGTCCGAGGTCGAGAAGCGGCTCGCGCGCCTCGCCCGGAACGTCAAGGTGCCGGGCTTTCGCCCAGGCAAGGTGCCGCTCAAGATGGTGGCGCAGCAATACGGGCCGCAGGTCCGCTCGGACGTGATCTCCGACACGCTGCAGGCCACGCTCACCGACGCCATCCGCGCCCAGAATCTGCGCGTCGCCGGCTATCCGCGCATCGAGCCGCGCACCGGCGATGCCACCGAGGGCCAGCTCGAGTTCTCGGCGGTGTTCGAGATCTATCCCGACGTTCAGGTCGGCGATCTCTCGGCCGCGGCGATCGAGCGTCCGGTTGCCGAGGTGACGCCGGCCGACGTCGACGAGACCCTCGAGGTGCTGCGCAAGCAGCGCGTCCAGTACGAGCCGGCAGACCGCCCCGCCGCGAGCGGCGACCGCGTGGTGGTGGATTTCAGCGGCAAGATCGACGGCGTGGAGTTTGCGGGCGGCCAGGCCGAAGGACTTCCCGATCATCGTCGGGGAGGGGCGCATGCTGCCGGAGTTCGAGCAGGCCGTGACCGGCATGCGCGCGGGCGAGCAGAAGAGTTTCTCCTCTGACCTTTCCCGAGGATTACCACGGCAAGGAAGTCGCCGGTAAGATGGCCGAGTTCGCGCTGACGGCGCAGATCCGTCGCGGCGCCCGTGTTGCCCGCGCTCGACGAGGAGTTCGTCAAGGCCTTCGGCATCGCGAGCGGCAACCTCGACGACCTGCGCGACGGAAGTCGCATCCAACCTGCGCCTCGAGCTGAAGCGCAAGATCGAGTCGAAGCTCAAGGAGCAGGCGCTCGGCGCGCTGCGCCAGCAGGCGACGTTCGCGGTGCCCAAGGCGCTCGTGGACCAGGAAGCCGAGAACATGGCGCGCCAGATGGCGACCAACCTGCAGCAGCAGGGCATGCGCCAGGAGGACATGAAGCTGTCGCCCGAGATGTTCCGCGCCAACGCCGAGGACCGCGTCGCGCTCGGGCTCGTGCTGGCCGAGGTGGTGCGGGCACACGGCTTGCAAGCGAAGCCCGAGCAGGTGAAGGACCTCGTGCAGGAAGCGGCGCAGACGTACGAGCAGCCCGAGGCGGTCGTGCGCTGGCACTACGAGAAGCCGGAGCGCCTGAACGAATTCGAGGCCCTGGCAGTCGAACGCAACGTCGTGGCATGGGTGCTGGGCCAGGCGCAGGTCGACGGAAAAGACAGCGAGCTTTCGCGAATTGATGGGACCGGCGCGCACCTGACCGCGCATCTGCGGAAAGACGCGCAGCAGCTTGTGCTCTGGGATTCTCGCACCGACATTAACGGCGTAGGACGACGTCGAACCGGCGTGTGCGTCGTCGCGGCCAGATTCGCGTCGCGCCGGTCGCCGATTCGGCCGCCGACGGTCACCCGGCCGCCGGTCTCGGGCCGCAGATGCCGGATGATCGGATTCCGCGGAACACCCCACCAAGCGAGGACACTATGGACGAACCCCGGGGCCTAGGCCTCATCCCGATGGTCATCGAGCAGAGCGGACGCGGCGAGCGCGCGTACGACATCTACTCGCGCCTGCTGAAGGAACGGGTCGTCTTTCTCGTCGGACCGGTCAACGAGTCCATGGCGAATCTCGTGGTCGCGCAGATGCTTTTCCTCGAGTCCGAGAATCCGGACAAGGACATCCATTTCTACATCAATTCCCCCGGCGGCTCGATCGCCGCCGGCATGGCGATCTACGACACGATGCAATTCATCAAGCCGGACGTATCGACGCTGTGCGTCGGCATGGCCGCCTCGATGGGCGCGTTCCTGCTCGCCGCCGGGGCGAAGGGCAAGCGGTTCGCGCTGCCCAACTCGTCCGTCATGATTCATCAGCCGTTAGGGGGATTCCAGGGTCAGGCGTCGGATATCGAGATTCACGCCAAGTACATCCTGGCCCTGAGGGAGCGCCTCAACCAGCTGCTTTCCCAGCACACGGGCAAGTCGATCGAGCAGGTCGCCCGCGACACCGACCGCGACCGTTTCCTCACCGCCGACGAGGCGAAGGACTACGGCATCGTGGACCAGGTCTTGCAGAAGCGGGCATCGGGCGGGTAAAGTCGATTTTGCGGGCGCCTCGGGGCGCAGTGGGCAGCTAGTAATTTCGAGGCGAAGCTCAGGTAATGGCCGACAAATCTCCCGGTGACAAGCTTCTCTACTGCTCCTTCTGCGGCAAGAGCCAGCATGAGGTGCGGAAGCTGATCGCCGGGCCCGTCGGTGTTCATCTGCGACGAGTGCATCGAGCTTTGCAACGACATCATCCGCGAGGAAGGCTCGACCGCCGAGGCCGCCCGCACCGACAAGAACAAGCTGCCGACGCCGCACGAGATCCGCCAGATCCTGGACCAGTACGTGATCGGCCAGGATCTCGCGAAGAAGATTCTTTCCGTGGCGGTGTACAACCATTACAAGCGGCTCGAGCCTGGCAGCCGCGAGGACGACGTCGAGCTCGCCAAGAGCAACATCCTGCTGATCGGGCCGACGGGCTCCGGCAAGACGCTGCTCGCCCAGACGCTCGCGCGGCTGCTCGACGTGCCATTCGTCATCGCCGATGCGACGACCCTCACCGAGGCGGGGTACGTGGGCGAGGACGTCGAGAACATCATCCAGAAGCTCCTTCAGAAGTGCGATTACGACATCGAGAAGGCGCAGCGCGGGATCGTGTACATCGACGAGATCGACAAGATCTCGCGCAAGTCGGACAACCCGTCGATCACCCGGGACGTCTCGGGCGAGGGCGTGCAGCAGGCCCTGCTGAAGCTCATCGAGGGCACGATCGCGTCGGTTCCCGCCGCAGGGCGGCCGCAAGCATCCGAATCAGGAGTTCGTCCAGGTCGACACGACCAACATCCTGTTCATCTGCGGCGGCGCGTTCGACGGCCTCGAGAAGATCATCCGCCAGCGCACCGCGAAGACGGGCATCGGCTTCGGCGCCGAGGTGGCGAGCCCGGACGATCGCAAGGACATCAGCGCGCTGCTGCGCGAAGCGGAGCCCGAGGACCTCATCAAGTTCGGCCTGATCCCGGAATTCGTGGGGCGGCTGCCGGTCGCAGCCACGCTCGAGGAGCTCGACGAGTCGGCCCTGATCGAGATCCTGGTCGAGCCGAAGAACGCGCTCCTGAAGCAGTACCAGAAGATGTTCCGGATGGAAGGCGTCGAGCTCGAGATCCGCGAGGCGGCGTTGCGTGCGATCGCCCGCAAGGCGCTGGCGCGCAAGACCGGCGCCCGCGGCCTGCGCTCGATCCTCGAGCAGGTGCTGCTCGATGTGATGTACGACCTTCCGTCGCACAACAACCTCTCGCGCGTGATCGTGGACGAGAACACGATCACCAACGACGGCAAGCCGCTCCTCATGTTCGCCGACCCGCCGAAGGTGGCGTCGGCGCACTCGTAAACCTGTCGGGCGGCCGGGTCCCAGGCCACCCGTCCGGCTGGCTCGGCTTGAGATCAGGCCGCCCGACCGCACCTTTGCCCTACACGTACCACCGAGGCTCGCCATGCCCCCTGAGAACACCACTTCCCGAGACCATGTCGCTGCCGCTTCTGCCTGCTGCGCGATGTCGTCGTGTTCCCGCACATGGTGATCCCCCTGTTCGTCGGCCGGCCGAAGTCGATCAAGGCGCTCGACGTCGCGATGGACGCCGGCAAGCACATCCTGCTCGTGGCGCAGAAGTCCGCCGCGAAGGACGATCCCGCGGCCGAGGATCTCTACCCGATCGGCAGCATCGCGACCGTGCTGCAGATGCTGAAGCTGCCCGACGGCACGGTGAAGGTGCTGGTCGAGGGCACGCAGCGCGCGCAGATCGAACGTGTCACCGACGAGGGCGAGCTCCTCTCGGCCGACGCCAGCGCCGATCTCCGGCGAGCCCGGGCAGGCGCACGAAGTCGAGGCGATGCGCCGCGCGCTGCTCGCGCAGTTCGACCAGTACGTGAAGCTCAACAAGAAGATCCCGCCGGAGATCCTGACCTCGATGTCCGGCATCGACGACGGCGGCCGACTCGCCGACGCGATCGCCGCGCACCTGCCGCTCAAGCTCGAGCAGAAGCAGGAGATCCTCGAGATGGGCGACGTCGCGAAGCGGCTCGAGCATCTGCTCGGGCTCGCTCGAAGGCGAGGTCGACATCCTGCAGGTCGAGAAGCGCATCCGCGGTCGCGTCAAGCGCCAGATGGAGAAGAGCCAGCGCGAGTACTACCTCAACGAGCAGGTGAAGGCGATCCAGAAGGAGCTCGGCGAGGGCGACGAGAACGCCGACCTCGAGGAGATGGAGAAGAAGATCAAGGCCGCCAAGATGTCGAAGGAGGCCGAAGGCAAGGCGATCGCCGAGCTCAAGAAGCTCAAGATGATGTCGCCGATGTCCGCCGAGGCGACGGTCGTGCGCAACTACATCGACACGCTGCTCGGCCTGCCGTGGCGGAAGAAGAGCAAGATCAGCAAGGATCTCGCGCGCGGCGGTGAAGATCCTCGATGCCGATCATTACGGCCTCGAGAAGGTGAAGGAGCGCATCGTCGAGTACCTCGCGGTGCAGCAGCGCGTCGACCGCCTGAAGGCGCCGATCCTGTGCCTCGTCGGCCCGCCCGGCGTGGGCAAGACCTCGCTCGGCCAGTCGATCGCGAAGGCCACGAACCGCAAGTTCGTGCGCATGAGCCTGGGCGGCGTGCGCGACGAGGCCGAGATCCGCGGTCACCGGCGCACGTACATCGGCTCGATGCCGGGCAAGATCCTGCAGAACATGACCAAGGTCGCCGTGCGCAATCCGCTGTTCCTGCTCGACGAAGTCGACAAGATGGGCATGGACTTCCGCGGCGACCCCTCGTCGGCGCTGCTCGAGGTGCTCGATCCCGAGCAGAACAACACGTTCGTCGACCATTACGTCGAAGTGGAGTACGACCTTTCCGACGTGATGTTCGTGGCCACGGCCAACACGCTGAACATCCCGGGGCCGCTGCTCGACCGGATGGAGGTGATCCGCCTCTCGGGCTACACCGAGGACGAGAAGATCGCGATCGCGCGCCAGTACCTGCTGCCGAAGCAGGTCAAGAACAACGGTCTCAAGCGCCGAGGAAATCCACGTGGCGGAGTCGGCGCTGCGCGACATCGCGCGCTACTACACGCGCGAAGCGGGCGTGCGCAGCTTCGAGCGCGAGGTGTCGAGGATCTGCCGCAAGGTCGTGAAGGCGTTGCTGCTGAAGGAGAGCGAAGGCAAGGCGCGCAAGGCCAAGGGCCCGGTCGAGATCACCTCGAAGAATCTCGACAAGTACCTCGGCGTGCGCCGCTTCACGTACGGCATCGCCGAGAAGAAGAACCAGGTCGGCCAGGTCACCGGTCTCGCCTGGACCGAAGTCGGTGGCGATCTGCTCACGATCGAAGCCGTCGCGCTGCCGGGCAAGGGCAAGACGACGTCGACCGGCAAGCTCGGCGAGGTGATGAACGAGTCCATCGCCGCGGCCTTGTCGGTCGTGCGCCATCGTTCGAAGATGCTCGGCATCGCTCCGGACTTCTACCAGAAGACCGACCTGCACATCCACCTGCCGGAAGGCGCAACGCCGAAGGACGGACCCTCCGCGGGCACGGCGATCTGCACGGCGATCGTGTCGATCCTGACCGGCATTCCGGTACGCGCGGATGTCGCGATGACGGGCGAGATCACGCTGCGCGGTGAAGTGCTGCCGATCGGAGGGTTGAAGGAGAAGCTGCTCGCGGCGGGTCGCGGTGGCATCAAGACGGTGCTCATCCCGGAAGAGAACGTGAAGGACCTCGCGGAGGTTCCGGACGAGATCAAGAACCGCCTGGAGATCAAGCCGGTGCGCTGGATCGAGCAGGTGCTGGAAGCCGCGCTCGAGCGTCCGCCGGCGGCATTGCAGGAAGCCGCGGCGGAAGCACCGGCGGTGCCGCCTGCTGCCGCCCCGGCCGACGACAAGTCTGTCGTGATCAAGCACTGATGCACGGCGATGCAGCGAAGCGCGCCCTTCGGGGCGCGTTTTTTTTGGCACGCACGGCAGCGCTCCGTGCAATGCCGATGGAACGCTTGCGCCGCGAGAGATCGCCGATGCAGCGCGGCCGTCGGCGCGCGCGACGTGAACAATTTGCGGACGACGCAAGACTCGCGCCAGCATTCGTGATCGCGTCCCCGTGTCGCGCGACATCGCGCGCGCAATCGAAGTGCATCGATTGCTTGACACGCCGAAATCGCGGTTGCTATAAAGATCGTTCGGGGAACGCACTGTCGGTCCCCCAACTCCCACCTGCTGCTCACTTCTTCACGCGAGGTCGTCGTGAACAAAGCCGAACTCATCGACGCGATTGCCAAGCACGCGGACATCTCCAAGGCAGCCGCGGGTCGCGCGCTCGACGCCGCCGTCAACACGATCACGAGCTCGCTCAAGAAAGGCGACATCGTCACGCTGGTCGGCTTCGGCTCGTTCTACATCGGCGAAGCGCACCGCGCGACAGGGACGCAATCCGCGCACCGGCGACGCGCATCAAGATCGGCGCCGCCAAGGTGCCCAAGTTCCGCGCTGGAAAAGCCCTCAAGGATGCGGTAAACTGACAGGCTTCCCCGGCACGTCGCTAGCCGCGAAGGCGCATGCGGCGTGGCGGGGCGATGTCCGGGCAGCGTCGCCCGGAGGGTGCGGGGTGCTTAGCTCAGTTGGTAGAGCGTCGCCCTTACAAGGCGAATGTCGGGAGTTCGAGCCTCTCAGCACCCACCAGCGTGATGCGCGCGATGTAGCGAGGGAGTGGTAGTTCAGTTGGTTAGAATACCGGCCTGTCACGCCGGGGGTCGCGGGTTCGAGTCCCGTCCACTCCGCCAGTAACAAGAAAAAGGGCGAACGCGAGTTCGCCCTTTTGGTATCCGAACCGCTGCCGGCGTGCCCGGCAGAGTCCCGCACCGCACGCGCGAGGCAGGACGCGCCGCGAAAGTCTCAGCCGCCATGTACGATATCGTCTACAAGCACAAGCGTGCAGTGCAGGTCGTGCTTGCGCTCATCACCCTGCCGTTCGCGTTCTTCGGCGTCGATTACTACTTCCGCGGCAGCGACAGTCGCGCCCGAGATTGCGCGCGTCGGCGACGTCAAGGTCACGCAGGTGGAGTTCTCCGAGGCGATGCGCGAGCAGACGGCGCGCCTGCGCCAGCAGCTCGGCGCCAGCTTCGATCCGGCGATCCTCGATACGCCGGAGGTCCGCTTCGGCATTCTCGAGCAGCTCATCAACCAGAAGCTGCTGCAGAACAAGGCGCGCAAGGACGCGCTGCGCGTCAACGACGTGCAGCTGCAGGAAGTGATCGCCGGCATGCCGCTCTTCCAGGAGAACGGACATTTTTCGCCCGACCGGTACCGGCAGCTGCTCGCGGGCCAGAACATGAGTCCGGTGGAGTTCGAGGAACGCCTGCGTCAGGAGCTCGTGCTCAGCCCGCTGTCCGACCCTCTGGCGCATGGGCGGCATCGTCGCGCGCGCGAGCGCCGAGCGCTACCTCGGGCTGCTCGAGCAGCAGCGGGAAGTGGCGGTGGCCACGATTTCCGCGGAGCCGTTCGCGAAGGACGTGAAGATCGACGACGCGGCCGTGAAGGCGTTCTACGACGGCAATGCGCAGGCGTTCCAGACGCCGGAGCAGGCGCGCTTCGAGTACGTCGTGCTGACGCCCGACGCCGTGCTCGCGCAGGTGAACGTCGATCCGGCGGAGGTGAAGGCGCAGTACGAGAGCAATCGCCGTGCAATACGGTCAGGACGAGGAGCGCTGCGGCGTCGCACATCCTGATCGCGGTGAAGCCCGATGCGAGCGCCGACGAGAAGGCCGCCGCGCAAGAAGAAGGCCGACGACATCGCCGCGCAGGTGCGTGCCAACCCGGGACGCTTCGCGGAGCTCGCCAAGCAATACTCGCAGGATCCCGGCTCGGCCGCGCAGGGCGGCGATCTCGGCAGCTTCGCGCGGGGAACGATGGTCAAGGGCTTCGACGATGCCGTGTTCGGGATGAACGTCGGCGACATCGCCGGTCCCGTCGCCACCGATTTCGGCTATCACGTCATCAAGCTGACGGGCATCACGCCGGCGAAGGTACGCCCGTTCGAGGAAGTGCGGCCCCAAATCGAGGCCGACATCAAGCGCCAGAAGTCGAGCACCAAGTTCGCGGCGGCGGCCGACCAGTTCCAGAACCTCGTCTACGAGCAGGCCGACTCGCTGCAGGGCGTCGCGAAGGCGCTCAACGTCCCGGTGCAGACGTCGGCGCTCGTGAGCCGCGCGCAGGCCCAGGGCATTGCCATGGGCAGCGCCAAGTTCGTCGACGCGCTGTTCAGCCCGGATTCCGTGCAGGGCAAGCGGAATACGGAAGCGATCGAAGTCGCGCCCAACACGCTGATGGCGGGGCGCATCGTCGAGTACAAGGCAGCCGCACCGATTCCCTACGATCAGGTGAAGGAAACCATTCGGCAGCAACTCGTGCGCCGCAACGCCGCCGAGGCCGCGCGGAAGGCCGGCGAGGAGAAGCTCGCGCAAGTCGCACAAGGCAAGGCGGAGAAGGACGTCGGATTGGTATTCGCCGCGCCGGTGCGCCTCGACCGCAACAAGCCGTCACCGGGAGTGTCGCCGGAAGCCATGAAGAAGGTCTTCCAGGCGGACGGATCGAAGCTGCCGCAATACGTGGGCGTCACCAACGAGCAGGGCGGCTTTTCCGTCTACAAGGTGACGCAGGTGATCGCGCCGCCGGCACCCGATGACACGAAGCTCGCAGCGGCCAGCAAGGGTATCAGCGACCAGCTCTCGCGCGAATTGTTCAGCGCCTACATCGCCAGCCTCAAGGGCAAGTCCGAGGTCAAGATCAACCAGGCCAATCTCGAGAAGCGCTGAGGCGGCACCGTTAAAACAGAACGGCGACCTGAGGGTCGCCGTTTGCTTTGCAATGGCGTTTCTTTCAGTGCTCGGCGCGACGTGTCAGTTCCCGCGCTCGCTCGCGCGTTCCTCTCAGCGCTGCGCCGGACAAGTGTCGCGAACGTACGCGTCCATGCGCTCCCGCTCCTGGCGGCGCATCGCGGCGTCCATGACGATGCGCTCGCCGCGCTCGTTGATCCGGTAGTGCTGCACGTTGTCCATCTGCAGTGCGCTGACCTGGGCACGGGCCCGCGCACAGGACTGCTGCCGCTGCGCGGCGTCCGCCTTGGCCTTGTCCGCCTTGCCGGCTTCGTCGGCGCGGTCCATCTGCCGCTTCTTGAGCTCGGCCTCCTGGCTCGCGAGCTCCTTGGCCGCGTTGGGGTTTGCCGGTGGCGACGGGCCGTTAACCCGCTCGGCCTTCACATCGCCCGTGGGCGGGATGTCGGAATACACGACGCGTCCGTTGGCGTCGGTCCATTTCCACAGCGCGGCGCACGCCGGCTGGGCCAGCGCGGCGAACGCCAGCACCAGCAGTGCAGCGCGGCAGCCGGCGCCGGCGCGCGTCGGCGTTGGGGCGGTGAGTGTCGAGGGCTTGGTCATGGTCCGTGAGAGTCTACCGGGGGCAGACCCAACGGTAGAGGAGCCGAAAGGCCGAGGTCAAACCGCTCCGGCCAGACGCGCGGTCCCGGCCGCCGGGCGGTGTTGCAGGACGGGACAGGACGTCGGCGATCGCGCGGTTGCCGCTTACGACGCAGCCTGCGCACGGGCTCGCGTCGTTGTCCTCATGGGCTCACGTCAGCCTCCGCGCAGGTGTCGCGGCGCGGTTGCTGTTGGTGTCGGCCTCGCGCGCCGATTCGCCTCACTCGCATCCCCGACACGCGTCGGCTCGGCCTTCGCACGGTCATGTCGATGTCGACGGCGTTGCTGTCGGCCTCGCGCGCCGGCTCGCCTCACTCGCATCCCGACACGGATGTGTCAGGGGCCCTGCTCGTCGGCTCACGTCGCGTATAATCCGCTTTTGCGCCAGGAGAAAACTGCTATGCGTGTCGTCCGCAAAGCGCTCACCTTTGACGACGTCCTGCTCGTACCCGCGCATTCACGCGTCGTTCCCCGCGACGTGAATCTCGCGACCCGCCTCACCAAGTCCATCACCCTCAACGTACCGCTGCTCTCCGCCGCCATGGATACGGTGACGGAGGCGCGACTCGCCATCGCCATGGCGCAGGAGGGCGGGCTCGGGATCGTCCACAAGAACATGACGCCCGCGAAGCAGGCGGCCGAGGTCGCGAGGGTGAAGCGCTTCGAAAGCGGCATGGTCAAGGAGCCGATCACGGTGCCGCCTACCATGACGGTCCGCGAAGTTCTCGCGCTCACCCGCCAGCACAAGTTTTCCGGGCTGCCGGTGGTCGAAGGCAAACGCGTCGTCGGCATCGTCACCAATCGCGATACGCGCTTCGAGACGAACCTCGACCAGCCGGTCGCGAACGTGATGACCAAGCG
This sequence comes from uncultured beta proteobacterium, assembly GCA_963734575.1. Taxonomy (GTDB): domain Bacteria; phylum Pseudomonadota; class Gammaproteobacteria; order Burkholderiales; family Casimicrobiaceae; genus CAIWHR01. The sequence goes on from CAVTHT010000004.1 coordinate 270,160, forward strand.
CGACAAGCTCATCACGGTGCCGGAAGGAACGGACCTCGAGCAGGCGAAGGCCCTGATGCACCAGCACCGCCTCGAGCGCGTGCTCGTCATCAATGGCGACATGGAGCTGCGCGGCCTCATCACCGTCAAGGACATCCTCAAGTCGACCGAGCATCCGCTCGCCTCCAAGGACGAGCTCGGCCGCCTGCGTGTCGGCGCCGCCGTGGGCACGGGCGGCGACAGCGACGAACGGGTCGAGGCGCTGGTGGCTGCGGGTGTCGACGTGCTCGTGGTCGATACCTCGCACGGTCATTCGCAGGGCGTGCTCGAACGGGTGCAGTCGATCAAGAAGAAGTTTCCGCAGGTGCAAGTCGTCGGCGGCAACGTCGCTACCGCCACCGGCGCACGGGCGCTCGCCGATTTCGGTGCGGACGCCGTCAAGGTCGGCATCGGCCCGGGCTCGATCTGCACCACGCGCATCGTCGCCGGCGTGGGCGTACCGCAGATCTCGGCCATCCAGTTCGCGCTCGAGGGCATTGCCGAGATCGGCATACCGGCGATCGCCGACGGCGGCATTCGCTACTCGGGCGACATCGCGAAGGCGCTCGCCGCCGGCGCGTCGTGCGTGATGATGGGCAGCGTATTTGCCGGGACCGAGGAGTCGCCCGGTGACATCGAGCTCTTCCAGGGTCGCTCCTACAAGAGCTATCGCGGCATGGGCTCGCTGGGCGCGATGCAGCAAGGCAGCTCGGACCGTTATTTCCAGGACTCGGAAGGTGAAGGCGCCGCGGAGAAGCTCGTGCCGGAAGGCATCGAAGGCCGCGTCCCGTACAAGGGCACGCTCGTTGGCGTGATCCATCAGCTGATGGGTGGCCTGCGTGCGGCAATGGGGTATTGCGGCTGCGCCACGGTCGATGAGCTTCGCACGCGCGCGGAGTTCGTCGAGATCACGGCTGCGGGCGTGCGCGAATCCCACGTGCACGACGTGCAGATCGTGAAGGAAGCCCCCAACTATCGCGTCGAGTGACGCTCATTCCGCGCCGCGCTCCATGGCACCCGACGCCGATCTTCCCGCCGCCGACGCATCTCCGGCCCTTGCGCCAGGCTCCGTCGCCGCAGCCACGCACGACCGCATCCTGATCCTCGACTTCGGCTCGCAGGTGACGCAACTCATCGCGCGGCGCCTGCGCGAGACGCACGTCTACTGCGAAGTGCATCCGCACGACGTTTCCGACGCGTTCATCCGCAGCTTCGCCCCGCGCGGCATCATCCTTTCCGGCGGTCCGAACAGTGTGATCGAGGGCGACACGCCCCGCGCGCCGGACGCCGTGTGGACGCTGGGCGTGCCGGTGCTCGGCATCTGCTACGGCATGCAGACGATGGCCGCGCAACTCGGCGGCGCGGTCGAGACAGGACCCGTGCGGGAGTTCGGCTATGCGGAAGTGCGCGCGCACGGTCACTCGCGGCTGTTCCGCGACATCCAGGACCGCACCAACGCCGAGCGGCACGGCCTGCTCGACGTCTGGATGAGCCACGGCGACAAGGTCACCGCGCTGCCCCCGGGCTTCAAGGTGATCGCCAGCAATCCCTCCTGCGCGGTCGCTGCCATGGCGGACGAGCACCGCGGGCTGTATGCGATCCAGTTCCATCCCGAAGTCACCCATACGCGCCAGGGCGCGGCCATCCTCGCGCGCTTCGCCCACGACATCTGCGGCTGCGGCAACGATTGGAACATGGAGGACTATCGCGGCGAGGCGATCGCCTCGATCCGCGCGCAGGTCGGCAGCGATCGCGTGATCCTCGGACTGTCGGGCGGCGTCGATTCGTCCGTCGCCGCGGCCTTGATCCACGAAGCGATCGGCGATCAGCTCACCTGCGTCTTCGTCGATCATGGCCTCCTGCGACTTGCGGAGGCGGAGCAGGTGCTCGACACCTTCGAGCGCAACCTGGGCGTGCGCGTCGTGCACGTCGATGCATCGGACGAGTTCATGGCGGCGCTTGCCGGCGTGAGCGATCCGGAGCAGAAGCGCAAGATCATCGGCCGCGAGTTCGTGCATGTGTTCCAGCGCGAGGCGGCGCGGCTGGCGGAACGCGGCGCGGCGGCAAAGTGGCTGGCCCAGGGCACGATCTATCCCGACGTCATCGAGTCCGCGGGCGCGAAGACGAAGAAGGCGCACACGATCAAGTCGCATCACAACGTCGGTGGCCTGCCCGAGACGCTGCATCTCAAGCTGCTCGAGCCGCTGCGCGAGCTCTTCAAGGACGAGGTGCGCGAGCTGGGCCTCACGCTCGGCCTGCCGCGCGAGATGGTGTTCCGCCATCCATTCCCCGGCCCGGGACTCGGCGTGCGCATCCTGGGCGAGGTGACGCGCGAGCGCGCCGACGTGCTGCGCCGCGCCGACGCCATCTTCATCGACGAGCTGCGGCTCGCCATCGATCCGCCGTCCGGGAAGAGCTGGTACGACCTCACGGCGCAGGCTTTCGCCGTGTTCCTTCCGGTGCGGTCCGTCGGCGTGATGGGCGACGGGCGTACGTACGAGAACGCGGTTGCGTTGCGTGCGGTGCAGACCACGGATTTCATGACGGCGCACTGGGCTCCGTTGCCGCACGACCTCCTGGCCAAGGTGTCGAGCCGAATCACCAACGAGGTGCGCGGGATCAACCGTGTCGTGTTCGACATCTCGAGCAAGCCGCCGGCGACGATCGAATGGGAATGAGCATCCCGTCGCCTGTCGCGAGGCCCGCTTGACCACGCGTCTCAACGTGAGCAGTGGCACGCCATGGGAGCCCGTGGTCGGCTATTCGCGCGCGGTACGGATCGGCGATCAGGTGTTCGTGTCCGGCACCACGGCCACCGGTCCCGACGGCGCCATCGTCGGTGCGCGCGATCCGTACGCGCAGACGCGCCAGGCGCTCGCCAACATCGGCATCGCCCTCGCGAAGGCGGGAGCCGTCTTCGGCGACGTCGTGCGTACGCGCATCTTCGTCACGAACATCGGGGACTGGGAAGCCGTGGCGCGCGCGCACGGCGAGGTGTTCGGAACGATTCGTCCTGCGTGCACGATGGTCGAGATCGCGCGCCTCATCGATCCGGCGATGCTGGTCGAGATCGAGGCCGAGGCCGTCATCGGCCAGCACCCCGGGCAATCCGCGGGTTCATGAGCACGGCGCGGTACCCGATGGCGCCACTCGCACCGCGTCGGCGCTTCTACAGCCGCGTCCGCAAGTCGGCGGTCGCTTCGATCGCGCTGGTCGCCGGTTCCCTCGCCATCGGCACCATCGGCTATCACGCGTTGCAGCCGATCGACTGGATGTCCGCCTTCCACAAGGCCGCGCTGATCCTTTCCGGCATGGGTCCCGTGGAACCGATCATGCAGAGCAGCGGCGGCAAGCTCTTCGAAGCGACGTACGCGATCTATTCCGGGATCGTCCTGCTCGCTGCGGCCGCAGTGCTCGTGGCGCCCGTATTCCATCGCGTGCTGCATCGCTTCCACCTCGAGGATAGTGGTGGCTGACGACGCAGCGGTCGATGGCCGGATGATGGAAGAGGCACTCGCGCTGGCGCGTGCCGCCGCCGCGCGCGGGGAAGTGCCGGTCGGCGCGATCGTCGTCGCCGAGGGCCGCATCATCGGTCGCGGCGGCAACCTGCCGATCGCGGCGAGCGATCCGACGGCGCATGCCGAGATCGGCGCGCTGCGCGAGGCCGGTGCGGCGCTGCGCAACTACCGTCTGCCCGGATGCACGCTCTACGTCACGCTCGAGCCCTGCGTCATGTGCGCCGGTGCAATCATGCATGCGCGCATCGCGCGGCTCGTCTTCGGCGCGCGCGATCCCAAGACGGGTGCCTGCGGATCGGTGGTCGATGTGTTCGCCGAGAGCCGCCTCAACCATCACACGACGGTGACCGGCGGCGTGCGTGCCGACGAATGCGGCGCGCTCCTGTCGTCGTTCTTCGCAGAGCGCCGGCTCGATGCTGCGCGAACCACGAGCCGGATGGCATGAGCGCCGCGCTGCGCATCGGTCTCTTCGCGCCCGCCGGCTACGTGACGAACCCGGCCGCCATCGAGCGTGCGCGGGCGCGACTCGAGAGTCTCGGTCATCGCGTGACCGTGGATCCGACTTGCAGCGCGCGTTGGCAGCGCTTCGCCGGCACCGACGACGATCGCCTGGCCGCCATCGAGCGCATGGCGCACGATCCGGCGCTCGATGTCGTGATCGCCGCGCGCGGGGGCTACGGCTGGTCGCGGCTCCTCGGGCGGCTCGACTATCGCGTCATCGCGCAGGCGCGCAAGCGCTGGGTGGGCCACAGCGACTTCACCGCGTTCCAGCTCGCTGCGCTCACGCACGCCGGAATGGTCACGTACGCGGGGCCGATGGCTGCGTACGACCTCGGCGCCGAGGAAGCATCCGGCTACACGCTCGATCATTTCCAGCGCGTGCTCGAGACCGGACAGGACATCGTGGAGTGTCCGCTCGACGGGCCCGACTTCGCCGGGGAAGGAACGCTCTGGGGCGGCAATCTCGCGATGGTGGCGCACCTCACCGGTACGCCGCACCTGCCGCAGACGCGTGGCGGCGTGCTGTTCCTCGAGGACGTCGGCGAGCACCCGTATCGCGTCGAGCGGATGCTCTACCAGCTTCATTACGCGGGCATCCTCGAACGCCAGCGTGCCGTGCTGCTCGGCACGTTCAACGGCTACGAGGCGGCGCCCAACGACAATGGCTACGACCTCGCGAGCGTCGTCGAGCACGCCCGTGCCAGCTTCGGCGTGGCCATCTTCACCGGCCTGCCGTTCGGGCATTGCCCCGACAAACTGACCCTCCCCGTGGGCGGACATTGCCGCCTCACCGTGCAGGGCGGTGCGGCACGCATCGAGCTGCGCCGCGCCCGCGCATTGACGCGATGGACGACACGTTCCGCGTGCGCACCGCGCGCTGGCCCGACGATGCCGCGACACTGCAGGCGATCCGCCGCGAGGTGTTCGTGGAGGAGCAGCAGGTTCCGCAGGACATCGAGTGGGACGGGCGCGACGGTGAATGCCTCCACGCGCTCGCCGCGAGCGCGCCTGGTGAGCCTATCGGGTGCGGCCGCCTCCTGCCGGATGGACACATCGGCCGGCTCGCTGTGGTGCGCGCCTGGCGCGGGCGCGGCGTGGGTGCCGCATTGCTGCAGCATCTCGTGGGCCTCGCCCGTGGCGCAGGCCACGAGCGCGTCGTGCTCAACGCGCAGACGCACGCGGCGGGCTTCTACCGGCGTTACGGCTTCGTGCCGATCGGTGAGGTAGTTCATGGAAGCCGGCATCGCCCACCAGGCGATGGAAGCCGTCATCGCTGCGCGCTGACCGATCCCTGCTGCGCTAGCGCGAACGCCTGGCGCACCGTTCCTGTGGGACGACCGTCCGGATCGAATGAGCGCTCCTCGAACATGCAGTCGCCGTCGCGTCCGATCAGCACCACGGTGGAGCTACGCGTGCCGTAGCCGTTGTTCAGGATGAATGCCGCGGACAGCCGCCGCTCGATCTCGAGCGGCACGCCCGTGGCGGGCAGGGCCTCGTCCGCAGCGATGGCGCGGGATGCGAGCGCGTCGAACAGCACCGCGCTGTCGGTCGATCCTCGTGTGCACCATGCGTGCATCATCGCCTTGGCCTCGACCACCTTCGGCCAGGGCGTGTCCAGCGCGGCATTGGAAATACCGTGGATGCCGCGCGGCAGATGGTGCGGTCGATCGTTGCGGTTCGACAGCCACGCGCCGGTGCGAGGTGTCCCGGCGAGAAGATTGAACCCGTTGTACGGGGCGATCTCGCCGGCAAGCGCATGCAGGCTTTGCTGCGGCGGCATCGCATCGGCGAGGACGCGCGTCACGAGCGTGCCGCGTGTGGGAGCGCGCGGATCCTTCCGCCCCGGCTCCCGCACGTTCGTGAGCAGCGCCCAGCGGCCCGCGCGCGTGATGCCCAGCCACGTTCCGCCTCCCGCGAGATCCTTTCCTGCCAGCCAGCCGTCGGGCCACCAGTGCGCCGCCTGCGTCGCGCGCTCGTGGTGCTCGTCGCGATTGGCGGCGATCACCACGGCATATCGCGGATGCACGTCGAGGGCGACGACCGCCAGGCACATGTCAGCGCGCGGGCGACGGTGTGACTGCGACGAAGCACTCGCGATGGCGGCGACCGTGCTCGGCGCACCCGGCGAGGCGGTGCTGCGTTGCGCACGCTTCCAGCGCCGCGTTGAACTGCGCAATGTTGCCCACCGGCGCGAACACTTCCATCCACGTGCTGTCGTCGTCGCAGCGGCGCAGCAGCCGGCCGCACACGCCCGTGCGGCCCTCCAGATCGGCCATCATCGCGGCCACCGCGTCGCGCGCGAGCGCGTGGTCACCCACGACGCGGTAGTACACGTACACCGTTGCCGGTGTTGCGTCACGCACTGTGCTCACGACAGCCGGCGCGGCGGAGCGGAGGGTTGCGGCAGCGCGTAGGGCAGGGGTACGGGCGTGAGGTGCGCGCCGTCGGGGGCGCCCGCGCGCACGTCGTTCGCGTCCGCCGCGGCGATCTGCACGACGGCAAGAAGATCCGTGCCCCCGCCGGGTGCGGGCGCCGCGTTCACGACGGTGCCGCACGCCTGGTCACCGAAGGCGCTGCTGTACAGCCTGGTGCCGATGCCGAGCGGCTCCTGCGCATGCCACGCGTAGAGACGTTCCTTGAGGCGGCCGAGATACTGCGTGCGGGCAATGATCTCCTGCCCCGTGTAGCAGCCCTTCTCGAAGCTGACGGCGCCCAGCGCATCGAGATTGGTGGTCTGCAGGACGAACTGGTCCTGCGTCGGCGCCGTGATGGTGGGGACGCCGGCGCGGATGAGCAGCCACTCCCACGTCGCCGGCGCCGCGTCCGTGACCTTCGTGTCGAGCCGTGCGCGCAGGGCGTCGACGGCCGCGGTGTGACCGGTCACGATGAAACGGTCGGCCGCCATGGCAAGGACCCGCAGGTCGTCGGCAGTGAGCACTTCACCGGCGACCGGGACGGTCCCGAAGGCTTCGCGCACGAGCGCGCTCGCGCCGGGACCGGCCAGGCCGATGCGCGCGGATCCCGCGGTGGCATCGGCGACCGTGACCTTGGAGCGCAGCACGTACATGGCGAGGCGCTTGCGGATGGGCTCCGCGATGTCCAGCGGCAGCAGCGCGCGGTAGCCGGAAGCCTCGGGCCACAGGACGAGGTTCGCCAGCATGCGTCCCTTGGGCGAGTTGTGGGTCGTGTACTGCCAGCGCCCGGGCTGCAGGCGGCCGACGTCGTTCGACAATTGGCCTTGCAGGAAGGTGGTGGCGTCGGCGCCGTCGATGGCCAGGAGAGCGTACGGCAGGGGACACCAGACGCTCGAGCCCGGGGCGAGGGGTTCGGAGAGGCCGGTTGGCGTTGGAACGGTGGTGGGATCGGGCGACATGGTGGCGGATAGGGGTGGACTGCGGGTGACGGACTGCCGGGCCGTGCACGGATCGCGCAGCGGCAAGCGTGAACGGGGTTGGGCGACGGGGCGGCGAGCAGGCGAAAAGTGCTAAAATTGAATGTTAGCTCGGCCGGGAGCGCAGGTGCGCTCCCCGACCCTGCCACCGGAACTGCCGTCCCGCAAAGGGTGGCGCCGACCGGCGGCAGCGGAACCTCGCCGGGCAAATTCGCAGGCCCGCGCACGTCAGGGTGCCTGAACCCGAATCCCGCAACAAGCGGGCATCGCGTTCCGGCCGACATGCGGGCCGTGGACCAACCCTGATTGGAGTTTCCAATGGCAGTCACGATGCGTCAGATGCTGGAGGCCGGCGTGCATTTCGGTCACCAGACCCGGTACTGGAACCCGAAGATGGCCGATTACATCTTCGGCCAGCGCAACAAGATCCACATCGTCAATCTCGAGAAGACGATGCAGCTCTACCAGGATGCGATGAACTACATCCGCCAGCTGGCCGCCAACAAGGGCACCATCCTGTTCGTCGGCACGAAGCGCCAGGCGCGCGACATCCTCGCCGAGGAAGCCCGCCGCTGCAGCATGCCGTACGTCGACGCCCGCTGGCTCGGCGGCATGCTCACCAACTTCAAGACCGTCAAGGCATCGATCAAGCGTCTCAAGGACCTCGAGCAGATGCACGTGGACGGCACGTTCGAGAAGATGAACAAGCGCGAGGCTCTGACGCTGCAGCGCGAGCTCGACAAGCTCAACAAGAGCCTCGGCGGGATCAAGGACCTGAACGGTCTGCCGGACGCGCTGTTCGTGATCGACGTGGGCTATCACAAGATCGCCGTGACCGAGGCCAAGAAGCTCGGCATCCCGATCGTCGCGGTGGTGGATACGAATCACTCGCCGGACGGCATCGCCCACGTCATTCCGGGCAACGACGACTCCAGCCGTGCGATCCGCCTGTACGCCCGCGGCGCGGCCGACGCCGTGCTCGAAGGCCGCAGCCAGGTGATCCAGGAGATCGTGCAGGGCGGCGACGAATTCGTGGAAGTCTCGGAAGAGGCCTCCGCTTAAGCCACGAGCGGCAGCCGGGAAGGGCGCCTGTCGACCTTCCCATTCCCGATCGCACGAATCCCCGGGCGGCCGGCGCGCGCTGCGCTGGCCGCTTTGGACAAGCAAGGAGCAACACGACATGGCGGACATTTCCGCGAGCATGGTGATGGAACTGCGCCAGCGCACCGGGCTGGGCATGATGGAATGCAAGAAGGCACTGACGGAAACCGGCGGCGATCTCGCCAAGGCCGAGGAAGTGCTGCGCATCAGGAGCGGTGCCAAGGCGTCGAAGGCCGCGGGCCGCGTGACCTCCGAAGGCCTCATCGGCGCGTATCTCGCACCCGACGCGAAGAGCGGCGCGCTGGTGGAAGTCAACTGCGAGACCGACTTCGTGTCGCGCAACGAGGACTTCGTTGCGTTCACGCGCCAGCTGGCGAAGCTCGTCGCCGAACGCAATCCCGCCGACCCGGCAGCGCTCGCCGACCTGCCGCTCGACGGCGGCACGGTCGAATCGGTGCGGCAGGCGCTCGTGCAGAAGATCGGCGAGAACATGTCGATCCGCCGTTTCGCGCGCATGACCAGCGACGGCCGCCTTGCGCAGTACCTGCACGGCGGCGGACGCATCGGCGTGATGGTGGACATCCAGGGCGGCAGCGAGGCCACCGGCAAGGACATCGCGATGCACATCGCCGCCGGTGCGGCGCCCGGGGCGACGCGCCCGGTCTGCGTGTCGCGCGAGCAGGTGCCTGCGGATCTCATCGCCCGCGAGCGCGATATCTACACCGCGCAGGCGGCCGAGAGCGGCAAGCCGGCGGACATCGTCGCCAAGATGGTGGACGGACGCATCAACAAGTACCTGGCCGAGGTGACGCTGCTGGGACAACCGTTCGTCAGGAACCCCGACGAGACCGTCGAGAAATATCTCAAGGCCGCGGGCGCCACCGTCAGGGGCTTCGTGCTCTACGTCGTGGGCGAGGGCATCGAGAAGCGGAAGGACGATTTCGCCGCCGAAGTGGCCGCGATGGCCAAGGCCTGAGCACCACCGAACCACCTTCCCCCGGAGCCGAACCGATGACCACGACCACCGCAGCGGCCCAACCGGTTCCGTCGGCCACAGTCGCGACGCTCGCCTCCTCGTCTCCGGCCCCGGCCTACCGGCGCATCCTGCTCAAGCTATCGGGTGAAGCGCTGATGGGGGACGACCCCTACGGCATCAATCGCGAAGTCATCGATCGGATCGTCGCGGAAATCGCGGACGTCGTGCGCCTGGGCGTGCAGGTCGCGGTGGTCATCGGCGGCGGCAACATCTTCCGCGGGGTCGCTCCCGGCGCCGCGGGCATGGATCGCGCAACTGCGGATTACATGGGCATGCTCGCCACGCTCATGAACGCCCTCGCGCTGCAGGATGCGCTGCGTCGAGCGGGCGTCCAGTCGCGCGTGCAGTCGGCGCTGCGCATCGACCAGGTGGCGGAGCCGTACATCCGCGGCCGGGCGCTGCGTCACCTCGAAGAGCACAAGGTGGTGATCTTCGGCGCCGGCACCGGCAACCCGTTCTTCACCACCGACACCGCCGCGGCACTGCGCGGCCGCGAGATGGGCGTGGACATCGTGCTGAAGGCCACCAAGGTGGACGGCGTGTACACGGCGGATCCGAAGACGGACGCGAGCGCGCGCCGCTACGTCGAGCTCACGTTCGACGAGGCCATCGTCAAGAACCTGAAGGTCATGGACGCCACCGCGCTGGCGCTGTGCCGCGACCAGAACATGCTGCTCAAGGTGTTTTCGATCTTCGTTCCCGGCACGCTCAAGCGCGTGGTGATGGGTGGAGACGAAGGCACGCTCGTGCACTGCTGAGCGCGCCGTACGGGGCCCGCACTGGCTACGAAGGAGTGGAGATCGCGATGATCGCTGACGTCAAGAAGACCGCCGAGCAGAAGATGGGGAAGTCGGTCGAGACGCTGAAGGCCGACCTCGGCAAGGTCCGCACGGGGCGCGCCCACACGGGGCTTCTCGATCACATCCACGTCGACTACTACGGCGCGCCGATGCCGCTCAACCAGGTCGCGAATGTCACCCTCGCCGACGCCCGCACGATCGCCGTGCAGCCATGGGAAAAGAAGATGGTTCCGGTCGTCGAAAAGGCGATCCGTGACTCCGACCTCGGCCTCAATCCCGCCACCGCCGGCGACGTGATCCGCATCCCGATGCCGGCGCTGACCGAGGAGCGTCGCCGCGATCTCATCAAGGTCGTGCGGCACGAAGCCGAGAACGCGCGCGTGGCGGTGCGCAACATCCGTCGCGACGCCAACGAACATCTCAAGAAGCTGCTCAAGGACAAGGCGGTGTCGGAGGACGACGAACGGCGCGCGCAGGAAGACGTGCAGAAGCTCACCGACCGCTACATCGCCGACATCGACAAGATCCTCGCTGCGAAGGAAGCGGATCTGATGGCGATCTGAAGCAGCGCGCCGTTCATCACCCGCAGACCTGACCCGGTGTTCAAGAGCTCCACGCGCGAGATCCCCGAGCCGCGCGACATGCCGCGGCACGTTGCCATCATCATGGACGGCAACGGCCGGTGGGCGAAGCAGCGGCACCTGCCGCGCGTCGCGGGTCACCGCAAGGGCGTCGAGTCCGTGCGTGCCATCGTCCGCGCCTGCGGCGAGCGGGGCGTCGAGTTCGTCACGCTGTTCGCCTTCTCGAGCGAGAACTGGCGCCGTCCGGCGGACGAGGTGTCGATCCTGATGGATCTCTTCCTGCGCGCACTGGAGCAGGAGGTCGCGAGCCTGCACAAGAACCGCATCCGCTTTCGCGTCGTCGGCGATCTGTCGCGCTTCGACGCGCCGATTCGCGACCTGATCGCGAGCGCCCAGGCACTCACTGCCGAGCACACGCGCCTGACGCTCACGGTCGCCGCCAACTACGGTGGGCGCTGGGATATCACGCAGGCGGCGCAACGCTATTTCGCGGACCACCCGGAGGCGCTCGTCTCGTGCGAGCCGGTGCCGCCGGAAGCCTTCGAGCCGTATCTCGCGATGGCGTACGCGCCCGAGCCGGATCTCTTCATCCGCACCGGCGGCGAGCAGCGCGTGTCGAACTTCCTGTTGTGGCAGCTCGCGTACACCGAGCTCTATTTCACGGACCTGCTCTGGCCGGATTTCAATGCGGTGGCATTCGACCGCGCGATCGTCTGGTACCGCGAGCGGGAGCGACGCTTCGGGCGCACCAGCGAACAGGTGCAGGCAGCGGCGAAGACCGTCGTCTGACGCGCGGGTCGCGGGCGCCCGTCATCCACCATGCTGTCGACCCGCATCCTCACCGCCGCGATCCTGATTCCGCTCGTCCTCGCGGCGCTCTTCCTGCTTCGGTCCGCGCAACTGGGCGTTCGTCGCGCTCGCCGTCGTGCTGATCGGCGCGCTGGAATGGGGTGCTCTCGCAGGTTATGCCGTCGCCGGCCGGGCGCTGCTGTTCGCGGCGATTCTCGTGACCGCCGCCCTGCTGCTGTTCTGGCCGACATTCGGGTTCGCGCAGGGCTGGCCGGCCCGCGTCGTGCTCGCGGTGTGCGGCGCGGCGACGCTCTTCTGGGTTCTCGTCGTGCCGCCATGGCTCGTGCGCCGCTGGCGGGCGACGTCGCCGCTCGTGAGCGGGCTCGTCGGCTGGCTCGTGCTCGTCGCCGCGTGGATGGCGCTGGTCGAGCTGCAGGCGCAGTCACCGTGGCGCGTGCTCGCGGCGATGGCCGTGGTGTGGATCGCCGACACTGCGGCTTACTTTTCCGGCCGGGCGTTCGGCCGCCACAAGCTCGCGCCCGAGATCAGCCCGGGCAAGACGTGGGAGGGTGTCGCCGGCGGATTGCTCGCGGTTGCGGTCTACGCGGCGGCGCTGCTCGCGTGGTCGGGCTCGCAGGGGCACGGCGACGTGCCCCCGTTGCTCTGGATCGTGCTGGCGGTGGCCGTCGCGGCACTCTCGGTGTGCGGCGATCTCTTCGAGTCGCTGCTGAAGCGTCAGCACGGCGTCAAGGACAGCGGCCACATCCTGCCCGGCCACGGCGGTGTACTCGACCGCGTCGATGCCCTGCTCGCGGCCATGCCTCCGTTCGCGCTCGCGGCCGTGGTCCTCCTGCGATGATCGCGCGCCGCGGCGTCACGATCCTCGGCGCCACCGGTTCCATCGGCGACTCGACGCTCGACGTCATTGCCCGCCACCCCGAACGGTACGAGGTCGTGGCGCTCACCGCGCATCGCGACTGGCAGAAGCTCGCCGCGCTGTGCGCGCGCTTCCGGCCGCGCATCGCTGCGATGCTCGACCCGGAAGCGGGTCGCATGCTGCAGGCGAAGTTGCGCGCCGAGGCCATCGATACGACGGTCGGCATCGGCGCCGAGGCCGTCGCGGCGGCCGCCGCGTTGCCCGAGTCCGCCATCGTCCTCGCCGCCATCGTCGGTGCCGCGGGATCTGCATCCGACGCTGGCGGCCGCGCGTGCCGGCAAGACGATCCTCCTCGCCAACAAGGAGGCGCTCGTGATCGGCGGCGCGGCGTTCATGAATGCCGTGCGCGAGGGCGGAGCGACGCTGCTGCCGATCGACAGCGAGCACAACGCGATCTTCCAGTGCCTGCCGCACGGCTACCGCGGCGACCCGCAGGCCGCGGGCGTCGCGCGCATCATCCTCACGGCTTCGGGCGGGCCCTTCCGCCGCCGCGAGGTCGCATCGGGCTCGCGGACGTCACGCCGCGCGAAGCGTGCGCGCATCCCAACTGGGTCATGGGCCGCAAGATCAGCGTCGATTCCGCGACGATGATGAACAAGGGACTCGAGGTGATCGAGGCGCACTGGCTGTTCGGCGCGCCACGCGAGCGCATCGAGGTCGTCATCCACCCGGAGAGCGTCATCCATTCGCTCGTGCATTACGTCGACGGCTCGATGCTCGCGCAGCTCGGCAACCCCGACATGCGCACGCCCATCGCGCACGCTCTCGCCTATCCCGAGCGACAGGAAAGCGGCGTGGAGCCGCTCGACCTGGTCGCCCTCGGCAGGCTCACGTTCGAGCAACCCGATCCACAGCGCTTCCCCTGCCTGGGCCTCGCCTACGCCGCGCTCGCCGCTGGGGGCACCGCGCCCGCGATCCTCAATGCCGCGAACGAGATCGTGGTTGCCGCCTTCCTCGAAGGACGTGCGCGCTACGCGGACATCGCGGCCGCTTGCAGCGAGGCATTGAACCGCATCCCCGCGGCGCCGGTCCATGATCTTCCCGATGCGCTCGAGGCGGACGCCCGCGCCCGCGACGTCACCCGCGCCTGGCTCGATCGAGCACCGCACGCGAAGGCGACCCATTGATGGACATCCTGCAGAAAGCGCTGTACTTCGCGATCACCCTCGGCGTGCTCATCATCATCCACGAGCTCGGGCATTACGCCGTCGCACGCTGGATGGGCGTCAAGGTGCTGCGTTTCTCGGTGGGGTTCGGTCGGATCGTCTGGTCGCGCCGCTTCCGTCCGCACGGCACGGAGTGGGCGCTCTCGGCGATTCCGATGGGCGGCTACGTCAAGATGGTGGACGAGCGCGAGGGCGCGGTGAGCACGCGCGATCTCGCCGCACGCATTCAACCGCCAGAGCGTGTGGAAGCGCATGGCCATCGTGGTTGCCGGGCCCGTCGCCAACCTGCTGCTCGCCGTGCTGCTCTTCGCCGGCACGTTCATGGCGGGCATCCCGGGGCAGCGCGCGGTCCTCGCCGAAGCACCGGCCGGCACCGCTGCGGCGAGCGCAGGGATTCGCGACGGTGACCTGGCCGTCGCCATCGACGGCGTACCGGTGCAGAGCTGGCAGGACCTGCGCTGGCGCCTGCTCTCGCTGTCGGGCCACGATGCGGCAACCCTGACGATCGAGCGCGCGGACGGCAGTCGAGCGGATCGCACGCTCGGTCTGCGCGATGTCTCGAGCAGCGACTGGGAAGCGAACTTCATGGCGGTGCTGGGCCTCAAGGCCGATCTCGGCGCGCCCATCATCGATGAAGCCGTGGCGGGCAAGCCTGCCGCGAGCGCGGGACTTCGAGCCGGCGACCGCATCGTCGCCATCGACGGCGATCCGGTGCGCTCACCGAGCGACGTCGCCGCCCACACCAATGCCAAGCCCGGCACGCCGCTGCTCTTCACCATCGAGCGCGATGGCGTGCGCAGCGAGACATCGGTCGTACCGGAATCCGCCGAGATCAACGGCCGCAGGGCCGGTCTTGCCGGCATTCGCCTCAAGGTCGATCCGGCAGTCGTCGAGCGACTCCGCACGACGACGCGCTATGGTGTCGTGGACTCGCTCGCGCAGGGCGCACGCAAGACGTGGGAGCTGTCGGTGTTCACGCTGAAGATGCTCGGCCGCATCGTCACCGGTGACGCGTCGATCAAGAACATCAGCGGACCAATCACGATGGCGGACTTCGCCGGACAGTCGGCACAGGCGGGTGCGCTTGCGTTCGTGAGCTATCTCGCGCTCATCAGCATCAGTCTCGGCGTGCTCAATCTGCTGCCCGTTCCGTTACTGGATGGGGGGCATTTGCTGTATTATTTCGCCGAACTCATCAAGGGCAGTCCTCTCTCCGACCGTGCCTTCGAGGTCGGCCAGCGCATCGGCATGGCCATGCTGGCGGTGTTGATGGCGCTAGCACTCTTCAATGACTTTTCGCGATTGTTCTGATTCGCGGCGTCGCCGTTCGGCGACAACGCCGCGCCCTCACCGTGGCTCGCAGGCTGCCCGCATTGCTCGCGGCCCTGCTCGCGTCCCTTGCGGCGACGGCCGCATTCGCGTTCGAGCCCTTCGTGGTGAAGGACATCCGCGTGGAAGGCGTGCAGCGCACCGAGGCCGGCACCGTCTTCTCGTACCTGCCCATCAAGGTCGGTGATCGCATCGACGATGCGCGCGCGGCGCAGGCGGTGAAGGCGCTCTTCACGACGGGCTTCTTCCGCGACGTGCGCCTCGAGGCCGAGGGCGACGTGCTCGTGGTGATCGTGCAGGAGCGGCCGACGATCAGCAAGCTCGAGTTCACGGGCAACAAGGAATTCGACACCGACACGCTGCGCAAGGCGCTGAAGGAGATCGGCATATCCGAAGCGCGCATCTTCGACCGTTCCGCGCTCGATCGCGCCGAGCAGGAGATGAAGCGCCAGTACATCACCCGCGGCCTCTACGGCGCGCGCGTCACCACCACCGTGACGCCGCAGGAGCGCAACCGCGTCGCGATCAACTTCAGCGTGGAGGAGGGCGAGCCGGCGAAGATCGCGCGCATCAACATCGTCGGTACGCAAGCCTTCAGCGAGCGCGACCTCCTGCGCGAGATGCAGCTCACCACGCCGGGCTGGCTCACGTGGTACACCAAGAACGACCAGTACTCGAAGCAGAAGCTGCAGGCCGACCTCGAGGCGCTGCGCAGCTTCTACCAGGATCGCGGGTACCTCGAGTTCGCGGTCGAGTCCACGCAGGTGTCGATCACCCCCGACAAGGAAGACATCTACATCACCGTCAACATCAGCGAAGGCCCGCGCTACACGGTATCGGACGTGAAGCTCGCCGGCGAGCTGACGGTGCCGGAAGCCGAGCTGATGGCGCTGGTGAAGGTGCATCCCGGCGACGTCTATTCCCGTGCACGCCTGCAGGAGACGGCAAAGGACATCAGCGATCGCCTCGGCCAGGAAGGCTATGCGTTCGCCAACGTGAATGCCGTGCCCGAGCTCAACCGCGAGCAGCGCAGCGCCGCGTTCACGCTGTTCGTCGATTCGGGCCGCCGCGCGTACGTGCGCCGCATCAACATCGCGGGCAACACCAAGACGCGCGACGAGGTGATCCGGCGCGAGATGCGGCAGCTGGAAGGCGCCTGGTTCGACAGTGCGCGCATCGAACGGTCCAAGGTGCGCATTCGGCAGGCTCGGCTACTTCGAGGACGTGAACATCGAGACGCCCGCCGTGACCGGCACCACGGACCAGGTGGACGTGGACGTCACGGTCACGGAGAAGGCGACCGGCAACCTGCTTGCCGGCATCGGCTACTCGAGCTCCGACGGGATCGTGTTCAACGGGTCGATCTCGCAGCAGAACATCTTCGGCAGCGGCAACGCCCTGATCGCCGCGATCAACACGAGCAAGATCAACCGCACGATCTCGCTCGGCTTCACCGAGCCTTACTGGACCGTTGACGGAGTCTCGCGCACGCTCGAGCTCTACCAGAAGAACATCGACCCGACCGCCACGCTGGCGGTGTCGCAGTACTCCTCGTCCACCGTCGGCGGCGCGGCGACGTTCGGGGTGCCCGTCACCGAGACCGACACCATCAACTTCGGGGCGCGCTACGAGCACACCAAGCTCGAGCCTGCTCGAGCGAGTCCCCGCCGGTCTACCTCGACTTCGCGAACAAGTTCGGCCTCGTCACCGACAGCATCATCGGCTCGATCGGCTGGTCGCGTGACACCCGGGACGACATCCTCTATCCTTCCCGAGGCCGGCTGCAGAGCTTCCTGCTGGAAGTGGGGCTGCCGATCGGCGACCTCCAGTACTACAAGGCGAACTATCTCCACCAGTGGTTCGTGCCGGTCTACGGCAATTTCGTGCTCATGGCGCGCGGCGACTTCGGCTACGGCGGGGGCTATTCGGGCAAGCCGCTGCCATTCTTCAAGGCATTCTTCGGCGGCGGCGTCGGCTCGGTGCGCGGCTACGAGACGAGCTCGCTCGGTCCGCAGGACGTCTTCGGCAACGTGATCGGCGGCCGGCGCAAGATCGTCGGCAACCTCGAGCTGTTCTACCCGATCGTGAAGGGGGACAAGTCCGTGCGCGCCAGCGTGTTCGCCGATGCCGGCCAGATCTACGCCGAAGGCACGCAGCCGCAGTACGAGTCGTTCCGCTATTCGGCGGGCGTCGGGCTGGCCTGGAACTCCCCGATCGGTCCGCTCAAGTTCAGCTACGCGCTGCCGTTGAAGACCGAACCGAACGATCGCCTGCAGCGATTCCAGTTCCAGATCGGCACCGTATTCTGACCGGCTGCCTTTCGTCAGGGAGAGCCCTTTGAACCGCCGTAACCAGATGGTGCAAGGTGTCGTCCTTGCATTGACCATGCTCCTCGTGCTGGCGGCAGCGCCGGCGTGGGCGGTCGAGTACAAGATCGGCTTCGTCAACTCGGAGCGCCTCTTCCGCGAAGCCGCGCCGGCGAAGCGCGCGCAGCAGAAGCTCGAGAAGGAGTTCGCCGGCCGGGACGCCGACATCCAGAAGCTCACGCGCCAGGCGCGCGACCTGCAGACGCAGCTCGAGAAGGAGGGCGTCACGATGTCCGAGACGGACCGGCGCAACAAGGAGCGTGATCTCGCGAATGCCACGCGCGACCTGCAGCGCTCCCAGCGCGAGTTCCGCGAAGACTTGAACCTGCGCCGCAACGAGGAACTCGCGAGCGTGCAGGACCGCGCCAACAAGGTCATCCAGCAGATCGCCGAGGCCGAGAAGTTCGACCTCATCGTGCAGGAACCCGTGATCTTCGCGAGCCCGCGCATCGACATCACCGACAAGGTGATCAAGGCGCTCGCCGACAAGTAGCGCGAACGCCTCCGCCACGCGGCAGCTCCTTCCACCGGCAAGACGGCGCCACGTGACCATTCCGCTTGCCGAGATCGCGCGCCGCGTCGGCGCCGAGCTGCAGGGCGATGGCAGCGTGGCCATCGCGCGCGTGGCGACACTCGAGTCGGCGGGTCCCGATGCGATCGCGTTCCTCGCCAACCCGCGCTACCGTGCGCAGCTCACGACGACGCGCGCCGCCGCGGTGATCGTCGCGCCGGCGATGGCGCGCGAGACGACACTCCCCAGGCTCGTCGGCAGCAACCCGTACGCGATCTTCGCCAAGGTCGCCACGCTGCTGCTGCCTGCCGTCGCCCGCCGCGCCCGGCGTCCACGCGACCGCGGCGGTCGCCTCCGGGGCGCAGGTGGCCGCGAGCGCAACGATCGGACCGCACGTCGCGATCGGAGCCCGTGCGCGCATCGGCGAGCGGGTGCGCATCGGCGCAGGGTGCGTGATCGGCGAGGGCACCGTCATCGGCGACGACAGCGTGCTGCACGCACGCGCGACCATCTATCACGACTGCGTCATCGGCCGTCGCGCCATCGTGCACAGCGGTGCGGTGATCGGCGCCGACGGCTTCGGCATGGCCGAGGAGAACGGACGCTGGCTCAAGATTCCGCAGACCGGGCGCGTGGTGATCGGCGACGATGTCGAGGTGGGCGCCAACACGACCATCGACCGCGGCGCGCTCGACGACACGGTCATCGAGGACGACGTCAAGCTGGACAACCAGATCCAGATCGGCCACAACTGCCGGATCGGCGCGCATACCGCGGTCGCGGGCTGCGTCGGCATCGCGGGCAGCGCCCGCATCGGCCGCAATTGCCGGATCGGCGGTGCCGCGATGATCGGCGGTCACCTCGAGATCGCCGACGGTGTCACCATCTCCGGTGCGACGTCGGTGTTCAGCTCCATCGACCGCGCGGGCGTGTACACCGGCACGTTCCCGCTGCTGCCGCACCGCGAATGGATGCGCATGGCGTCGGCGCTGCGGCGGCTGAAGAGCATCGAGGAGCAGGTCCGCGCTCTCGGGGGAGGGCACGGGGGGGAGCAGGACGACGACGCGCCCGACAAGGCGCGCACGCAGGGGGACACATGACGACCGATCTGCCCGGGGCGATGAACATCCACGCCATCATGGAATACCTGCCGCACCGGTATCCGTTCCTGCTGGTGGATCGGGTGGTGACGAGCGAGCCTGGCCGGTTCATCCGCGCCATCAAGAACGTGACGTTCAACGAGCCGTTCTTCCCCGGCCATTTCCCGGGCTTCCCGGTGATGCCCGGCGTGCTGATCATCGAGGCGCTCGCGCAGACCGCCGCCATCCTGTCGCATCTATCCCGCGGCACGCGGCCCGATCCGGGGTCGCTGATCTTCTTCGCGGGCATCGACAAGGCGCGCTTCCGCCGTCAGGTGCTGCCCGGCGACCAGCTCGTGCTCGAGGCCGAGGTGATCCGCATCGTGCGCGGCATCGGCAAGTTCGCGACGCGCGCGCTGGTGGACGGCGAGCTCGCCGCCGAGGGCGAGCTGATGGCCGCGATCCGGGCGGCCGTACCGGGCGCCTCCGGCACGCCCGGCCCCTGAGCCCGATGGCGCGCATTCACGCGACGGCGATCGTCGAGGCCGGCGCCCGCCTTGCGGAAGACGTCGAGGTCGGCGCTTACTCGACCATCGGTCCGCAGGTGAGCGTCGGTCCGGGCACCCGCATCGGTCCGCACGCGGTGATCGTCGGCGACACGTCGATCGGCGCGCGCAACCGCATCTTCCAGTTCACGTCGATCGGCGAGATCCCGCAGGACCGCAAGTACGGCGGTGAGCCGACGCGCCTTGCGATCGGCGACGACAACGTGATCCGCGAGTTCGTGACCATCCACGCCGGTACGGCCCAGGACCGCGGCGTCACGTCGATCGGCAATGCCAACTGGCTGCTCGCGTACGTGCACATCGCGCACGATTGCGTGGTCGGCAACAACACGACGTTCTCCAACAACGCCCAGCTCGCCGGCCACGTGGTGATCGACGATTGGGTCGTGATGGGCGGCTTCACCGGCGTGCACCAGTTCTGCCGCATCGGGGCGCACGCGATGATCGCCGCCGGGGCGATCGTGCTGCAGGACGTGCCGCCGTTCGTGACGGTCGCGGGCTACCCCGCCGCGCCGCGCGGCACCAACAACGAAGGCCTGCGCCGGCGCGGCTTCTCGACGTCGGACATCGCGACCGTGCGGCGCGCCTACAAGACGCTCTACCGCGAGGGGCTCTCCCTCGACGACGCGCGGGCGGCCCTGGTGGAGCGCGCGCGAAACGAGCCCGTGCTCGCGCCGCTCGTCTCGTTCCTGGAGCAGACCGGACGGGGCATCGTTCGTTGATGGCGAGGCTGCAGCCGACGCCGGGCCGCGGTGGTCCCGTCACGATCGGCATCGTTGCCGGTGAGACTTCCGGGGACGCGCTCGGCGCACTGGTCATCGAGGCGGTCCGCGCGCGGCTTCCCGACGCGCGCTTCGTCGGCATCGCGGGGCCGCGGATGCAGGCGGCCGGGTGCGAGTCGTGGTATCCGCTCGAGATGCTCGCGGTGCGCGGCTTCGTCGAGGTGCTGGGGCGGCTGCGCGAGCTCCTGGCGATGCGCCGGGCACTCAGGCAACGGCTCGTGCGCGAAGGCGTGCGGCTCTTCATCGGCGTGGATGCGCCCGATTTCAATCTCGGCCTCGAGCGTGGGCTGAAGCGCCGCCGCATCCGTACGCTGCACCTCGTCAGCCCTTCCGTGTGGGCCTGGCGGCGCGAGCGCGTCGGGCGCATCGCGCGCAGCGTCGATCGCCTGCTGGCGCTGTTTCCATTCGAGCCGCCGATCTACGAGGGCTCCGGCCTGCAGGTGACGTTCGTCGGTCATCCCATGGCGCAGCATGCCGCCGACGAAACGTCGCGGCGCGAGGCGCGCGAGCGCTTGCGCCTGCCGCGCAACGAACCCGTCGTCGCGCTCCTTCCCGGGAGCCGGCGCGGCGAGCTCGACATGCACGCCGACCTGCTGCTCGACGCCGCAGCCATGCTGCACGACGAGCGGCCCGGCATGCGCTTCCTCGTGCCGCTCGCGACGCGCGCAACGCGCGACCGTTTCGAGCTCGCGCTCGGCAAGCGCGAAGCCGCGCTCCCGATCGACATCCTCTACGGCCACGCGACCGACGCCCTGCAGGCGGCCGACGTGGCGCTGGTGGCATCGGGCACGGCCACGCTCGAAGCGGCCCTTGCGCGCTGTCCGCACGTGATCTTCTACCGCGTGCACCCGCTCACCGCGCGCATCGTCGCGCGCAAGCTGCTGCTGCCGTGGGTCGGCCTGCCGAACGTTCTCGCCGGCCGATTTGTAGTTCCGGAGCTTCTGCAGGAAAATGCGACACCGGAAAACCTGGCGCAGGCCGTGCTCAATCTCTACGACGACACCCTCATCCGCAGCCGCATCGAGGCGCTGTTCGCGAATCTCGCGGGCGCGCTCAAGGCCGACACGGCGGGCCTCGCAGCCGATGCCGTGGTCGAGGAGCTGCAGCGCGCGGGCGTCCCATGCTGATCGTGGGTGTCGACGAAGCCGGGCGGGGACCGCTCGCCGGACCGGTGGTGGCGGCGGCGGTCATCCTCGATCCCAAGCGCAGGATCAAGGGCCTGCGCGATTCCAAGCTGCTCCCGGCCGCGGCGCGCGAGCGCCTCGCCGAGCTCATCCGCAAGCATGCGATCGCCTGGAGCGTGGGCGTCGCGGAGGTGGACGAGATCGACCGTGTCAACATCCTGCAGGCGACGATGCTCGCCATGCGGCGCGCCGTGGAGGGCCTCGGCGTTGCGCCGGCGGAGGCGCTCGTCGATGGCGACCGCTGTCCGGAGCTGTCGTGTCCGACGTATCCGATCGTGAAGGGGGATCGCGACATCGCCGTGATCTCGGCCGCCTCGATCATCGCCAAGACGACGCGCGACGCGATGCTGGTTGCGCTCGACGCGCAGTTCCCGCACTACCGCTTCGCCGACAACAAGGGCTACGGCACGCCGGACCACATCGCGGCGCTCAACCGCCACGGGCCCTGCGTCGCGCATCGTCGCAGCTTCGCGCCGGTGCTGCAGTCCGCGTTCGATTTCTAGGCGCCAGGCCCGTTCGCCGGCGCGCATCCCAGGAGTTGATGATGATTCATTGTGTATTGCACGATCCCAACGATTCGGTCGCCGTCGTGGTGGTCGAAGGCGTGCAGGCAGGCATGACGCTGAACGGCCTCATCCTCGACGAGGACCGTACGCTCACGCTCCCCTGCATCCAGGACATCCCGATCGGGCACAAGGTGGCCCTGCGCGACCTGAAGCCCGGCGACACCGTGATGAAGTACGGCGTCGACATCGGCAAGGTCGTCGCGCCGATCCGCAAGGGCGAGCATGCCCACGTCCACAACATCAAAACCAAGCGCTGGTGATCACCTTCGTCTTCGGGCGCCATGCGTCGTTGCTCGTCCCGTGCGGTGCTCATGGACTTGCATGTCCATTCCGCTCCGCGCGGAACTCGCGCCTCGCCTGACACCCGAATACTCGGTGCTCCCGCTGCCGGCGCCCATGCCCGATCCGCATCCACGAGGTCCTGTAGGTCAGGCTTCAGCCTGACGCCCCACCTGCAGCGCATCCTTTGACCTGTCGTGGCGCCGTTGCCACCGCCGAACCGGAAAGCTACCCATGCAAAACACCTTCCTTGGATACCGTCGCGAGAATGGCCGCGTCGGCGTACGCAACCACGTCATCATCCTGCCCGTGGACGATCTCTCGAACGCCGCGTGCGAGGCCGTCGCGAACAACGTCAAGGGCGCGATGGCGATCCCTCACCCCTATGGCCGGCTGCAGTTCGGCGCCGACCTCGATCTGCATTTCCGCACCCTGATCGGCACGGGCTGCAATCCGAACGTCGCGGCGGTCGTGGTGATCGGCATCGAGGAACAGTGGACGAAGAAGATCGTCGACGGCATCGCCGAGACCGGCAAGCCGGTCGCAGGGTTCGGGATCGAGCTCCACGGCGATCACGACACGATCATGCGCGCGTCGCGCGCCGCCCGCGAGTTCGTGCAGTGGGCCAGCGAGAAGCAGCGCGAGCAGTGCGATCTCAAGGAGCTGTGGGTATCGACCAAGTGCGGTGAATCGGACACCACGTCCGGCTGCGGCGCCAATCCGACCGTCGGCGATGCCTTCGACAAGCTCTACGCCGCCGGGTGCACGCTCGTCTTCGGCGAGACTTCCGAGATCACGGGTGGCGAAGCGTTCCTCGAGGCACGTTGCCGCGATTCGAAGGTGTGGGAGCGGTTCATGTTCATGTTCAACCGCTACCAGGAGATGATCAACCGCCACAAGACGTCCGACCTCTCCGATTCCCAGCCCACGAAGGGCAATATCGCCGGCGGCCTCACCACGATCGAGGAGAAGGCGCTCGGCAACATCCAGAAGATCGGCAAGAAGTGCGTCATCGACGGGGTGCTCGACAAGGCCGAGGTGCCGGAAGGGCCCGGGCTGTGGTTCATGGATTCGTCGTCCGCGGCAGCGGAGATGGTGACGCTGTGCGCGGCCGCGGGTTTCGTGGTGCATTTCTTCCCCACGGGCCAGGGCAATGTCATCGGCAATCCGATCCTGCCCGTCATCAAGATCTGCGCCAATCCGCGCACGGTGCGCACGATGAGCGAGCACGTCGACGTCGACACGTCGGGTCTCCTGCAACGGGAGATCACGATGGACCAGGCGGGCGACAAGCTGATCGACATGATGTTCCGCACCGCCAACGGCCGGCTCACCGCCGCCGAGGCGCTCGGCCACCGCGAGTTCGTGCTGACCCGGTTGTACGAGAGCGCATGACGCAGCGGGCGCGTCATCGCGCCCGAAGCGCCGTGCGTTCATTTCCGTAGAAGAAGCCCCCGAGGGCCGACCTGCGCTGCCTCACGGCTGCGCGCTGAACTGGAGGAGACTGCAATGCCGATGAAGCGTTGGTGGATGGTCGTGGTGGGCGCTGCTGCCGCTGGTGCTGATGGCCGGCGCGCGTGCCGAGATGAGCGAGATCAAGGTGGCGCAGCAGTACGGCATCGGCTACCTGCCCCTGATGATCATGGAGGAGCAGAAGCTGATCGAGAAGCACGCCAAGGCCGCCGGGATCGACGTGAAGGTGGGCTGGGCGAAGTTCGCTGGCGGCAACGTGATGAACGACGCGCTGCTCTCGAACAGCCTGCAGTTCGCCTCGGGCGGCGTGGGGCCGCTCGTGACCCTGTGGTCGCGCACGCGGGGCAATCTCGACGTCAAGGCGGTGGGCGCGATCAACTCGATGCCGCTCTACCTCAACACCCGCAATCCGGCCGTGAAGACGCTCCGCGACTTCACCGAGAAGGACAAGATCGCGCTGCCCGCAGTCAAGGTGTCGATCCAGGCGATCACGCTGCAGATGGCCGCGGAGAAGACCTTCGGCGAGGGACAGCAGAACAAGCTCGACCCGCTCACCGTATCGATGTCGCATCCGGACGCGCAGACGGCGTTGCTGTCGGGCGCCTCGGAGGTCGACGCGCACTTCAGCTCCCCGCCTTTCCAGTACCAGCAGCTCGAGAAGCCCGGCATCCATACCGTGCTGAATTCCTACGACGTGCTCGGCGGCCCGGGGACGTTCAACCTCGTCTGGACCACGGCGAAGTTCCGCAACGAGAATCCCAAGCTGTACGACGCGTTCGCCAAGGCGCTCGACGAGGCGACCGACATCATCAACCGCGACAAGCGGGCCGCAGCGCAGACCTACCTCCGCCTGTCGAAGGACAAGGACACCGTCGACGACATCGCGAAGATGCTGAACGACCCGAACATCGTCTTCACGACGACGCCGCAGAACGTGATGAAGTACGTGAACTTCATGCTGAAGATCGGCGCCATCAAGACCAAGCCCGACTCGTGGAAGGACCTCTTCTTCCCGAACGTGCACGGCCTGCAGGGCAGCTGAGCGATGGCGGCACCGGCGCCGCCCGTCCTGGCGGATGTGCTCGACGCGCGGCGGCGCATCGCACCCTACGTGCGGCGCACGCCCGTGCTCACGAGTACGCTGCTCGATCGCGCCGTGGGTGCGCAGCTCTTCTTCAAGTGCGAGAACCTGCAGCACGTCGGCGCGTTCAAGGCACGTGGTGCGACGAATGCGGTCATGGCCCTGCCGGACGACGTCGCGCGCCGTGGCGTCGTCACCCATTCCTCCGGCAATCACGGCGCTGCGCTGGCGTTCGCTGCCGCGCTGCGCGGGATTCCCGCCTGGATCGTCATGCCCGAGAACGCGCCCGCGGCGAAGCAGGCGAACGTGCGCTCCCATGGCGGCACCATCCGCTTTTGCGCACCCAACCTGGCCGCGCGCGAATCGACGTGCGCCGACGTGCAGCGCGAGACCGGCGCGACGCTGGTGCATCCGTTCGACGACAACCAGGTGATCGCGGGGCAGGGCACGGCGGCGCTCGAGCTGCTCGACGAGGTTCCCGACCTCGATGCCGTCGTCGCACCCTGCGGGGGCGGTGGACTGCTCTCGGGTACCGCCATCGCGGTGCGCGGCACGCGTCCCGGCGCGCGGGTGTATGGCGCAGAACCGCGCGGCGCGGATGACGCGCAACGCTCGCTGCAAGCCGGCCGCGTGCTGCCCCAGGAGGATCCGCGCACCATCGCCGACGGCCTGCGCACGTCGCTCGCGGAGCGCACGTTCGCGGTCCTCTCCCGCGACGTCGAGGCGATCGCGACGGCAAGCGAGGAAGCGATCATCGCCGCCATGCGACAGTCCTGGGAGGCGTTGCGCGTGATCGTCGAGCCGTCCTCGTCCGTGCCGCTGGCGTGCCTCGTCGAGGGCACGCTAGAGCTCGCCGGCAAGCGCGTCGGCATCATCCTGACCGGCGGCAACGTGGACCTCGATCGGCTGCCGTGGCAAAAGGCCCCCGCATGAGCGTCGCCGCATCGACGCTGACGCACTCGGCGCCCGACTCCGTGCGCGCGGCCGCACCCGCTCCGCCGCTCGTCGACGTGCGCGGCGTGACGCTGCAGTACAAGACCAAGGATCATCTCGTCACCGCGACGTACCGCGTCGACTTCCAGGTCTTTCGCTCCGAGCGCTTCATCCTCCTCGGCCCGTCCGGTTGCGGCAAGTCGACGCTGCTCAAGGCGGTCGGTGGCTACCTGCAGCCGGTCGAGGGCGAGATCCGCCTCAAGGGCGAGGTCGTGCAGCGCCCGGGGCCCGATCGCATGATGGTGTTCCAGGAGTTCGACCAGCTGCTGCCCGTGGAAGACGGTGAAGGAGAACGTCATGTTTCCGCTGTGCGCGACGGGTCGCATGACCCGCAAGGCGGCCGAGGAGAGGGCGATGCACGTACATCGACAAGGTGAATCTCGCGAAGTTCGCCGACAGCTTGCCGCATACGCTCTCCGGCGGCATGAAGCAGCGGGTCGCGATCGCGCGCGGCATGGCCATGGAGCCCGACGTGCTGCTGATGGACGAGCCCTTCGCGGCGCTCGATGCGCTCACGCGGCGGAAGATGCAGGACGAGCTCCTGGCGCTCTGGGACGACACGCATTTCACGGTGCTGTTCGTCACGCACTCGATTCCCGAGGCGATCAAGATCGGCAGCCGCATCCTGCTGCTGTCGCCGCATCCGGGGCAGGTCAAGGCCGAGATCAACAGCCTGCCGCGCGCGGCCGCCGAGAGCGATCCGGACGCGCTGCAGGCGCTCGAGAACAAGCATCCACGCGATGCTCTTCGCCGACTCGATCGAGGAGCCGACGCCGGAGACCGCGCATGACTGAGATCGCCGCACGTCCCGAGCGCTATCCGCAAGCGGCCGATTCGAGCAGCCGCGTTCGGCATCGTCGAGAAGCCGCTCTCGACATGGGAGCGCGTGTTCAACCAGGGCGCCGTGCGCAAGACGCTGCTGCTCGTCGTCCTCGCGCTCGTCTGGGAGCTCTACGCGCGCTGGCTCAACAATCCGCTGCTGTTTCCGACGTTCACCTCGATGCCGGAGGCGTTCGTCGACGCGGTCGCTGTCCGGCACGCTGCCGGCGCGCGCCTTGGTGTCGATCAAGGTGCTGCTGATGGGTTACGCGGCGGGCATCCTCTGCGCCGCGGTCGCTGACGATCATTGCGATCACGACGCGCGTCGGGCACCGATCTGCTCGAGCTGCTCACCTCGATGTTCAATCCGCTGCCGGCCATCGCGCTGCTGCCGCTCGCGCTGCTGTGGTTCGGCCTCGGCAACGGCAGCCTCGTCTTCGTGCTCATCCACTCGGTGCTGTGGGCGGTGGCGCTCAACACGCACTCCGGCTTCCTGTCGGTGTCGCACGACGATGCGCATGGTCGGGCGCAACTACGGGCTCTCGGGGCTGCGCTACGTCGCGCAGATCCTGATCCCGGCCGCGTTCCCCAGCATCCTCACCGGCCTCAAGATCGGCTGGGCGTTCGCGTGGCGCACGCTGATCGCCGCCGAGCTCGTGTTCGGCGTGTCGTCGGGCAGCGGCGGTCTCGGCTGGTTCATCTACGAGAACAAGAACCAGCTCGAGATCCCGTCGGTGTTCGCGGGTCTCTTCACGGTGATCCTGATCGGGCTCGCCGTGGAGAACATCGTCTTCCGGACCATCGAGTCGCGCACCGTGCGCCGCTGGGGCATGCAGAGCTGAGCTGCACCCCGTCTCCAGCCGCGCGGGAACCGTCGCGCGGCGCTTCGATCCAGGACTGCTGCAATGACCGTGCATCTACCGCCACCGCGCTATCCGCGCTTCCATCTCGCCTTTCCCGTCACGGATCTCGACGCGGCGCGCCGCTTCTACGGCGAGTTCCTCGGCTGCGCCGAAGGCCGCGCCTCCGACGACTGGGTCGACTTCGACTTCTACGGCCACCAGATCGTCGCGCACAAGGTTGCGGCGGGCGGCATGGCGGACGCGACGAGCCTCGTCGACGGCGACAACGTGCCCGTGCGCCACTTCGGCGTGATCCTCGACATGCCGGACTGGGACGCGCTCGGCGGCGCGGCTCCGCGCGGCCGGCACGCGTTTCGTCATCGAGCCGCACGTGCGCTTCCGGGGCTTCCCGGCGAGCAGGCGACGATGTTCTTCCTCGATCCGTTCGGCAACGCGCTCGAGTTCAAGGCGTTCGGCGACATCGACCGGCTGTTCGCGAAGCAGCGCGTGAGCGGAATCGTCATCAGCGAATTCATGGACGAAGCGCGCGCGTTGCCGCGCTCGCGCGCCGCCACGACGTGCTGTACGACCCGTCGCTCGTCGACGCGCCGGACTCGCTGCGCGACGCTCTCGCCGGCGCCGACGCACTGATCGTGCGCAATCGCACGCAGGTCGACGGCCGCGCTGCTTCGGCCGGCGCCCGCGCTGCGGGTGGTCGGGACGACTCGGCGTGGGTCTCGACAACATCGACACTCGCCGCCTGTGCCGCGCGCGGCATCGCGGTGATCCCGGCCACGGGTGCGAATGCGCGTGCGGTGGCCGAGTACGTGTGCGACCGCGCTGCTGCTCCTGCGCGGCCTGCCGGGCGTCGACCGAGGAGGTCGGCGCGCGGCGCGTGGCCGCGCAACCGCCTCTCCGAGCGGCCGCGAGCTCGCCGGCAAGACGCTGGGGATCGTCGGTTTCGGCAGCATCGGTGCCGAGACCGCCGCTCTGGCGACGCGCGCTCGGCATGCGCACGATCGCGTTCGATCCCGCCCTCGGCGACGACGATCCGCGCTGGGCGCAGCGACGGCGTCGTGCGGCATGATCTCGACGATCTTCTCGCCGAAGCCGACGTCGTGTCGCTGCACGTGCCGCTCACGGCCGCAACGCGCAACCTGATCGATGCAGCGCGGCTGCGCCACATGAAGCCGCGGCGCGGTGCTCGTCAACACCGCGCGTGGTGGGGTGGTCGACGAGGCCGCGCTCGCCGCTGCGCTGCGCTCGGGAGCGCTCGGCGGCGCTGCGCTCGACGTGTTCGACGCACGAGCCGCTCGCCGCGGGCTCGCCGCTCGCCGATTGCCCGCGCCTCGTGCTGACGCCGCATATCGCCGGCGTGACCGCCGAGTCGAACGAGCGCGTATCGACCCTGATCGCCGACAAGGTCGCTGCCGCGCTCGCAACCGCAGGGAGCCGCTGACATGACGCACTATTCGCTCGATGCACTCGCCGACCTCGCGACGCGCGCTCTGCTGCACGCGGGCGCGAATCCCGCGATGGCCGAGGCGACGGCGCGAGCGCTGGTCAAGGCGGATGCGCAGGGCCTCGCGTCGCACGGCGTGTCGCGCATCCCGCAGTACGCGACCCACCTGCGCAACGGCCGCGCCGACGGCAACGCGGTGCCGCGCATCGCCCACGAGCGTCATGCCGCGGTGCTGATCGATGCGTGCAGCGGCCTCGCTTTTCCGGCCTGCGCGCATGGCCGTGGCGGAAGCCATCCAGCGTGCGCGCAGCTGCGGCGTCGGGTTTGCCGGTGTCACCAACAGCCATCATTTCGGCGTGGCCGCGGACCACCTCGCGCCGGTGGCCGCAGCCGCGATGGTCGGCTTGGCCATGGGCAACTCGCCCGCGGCGATGCCGGCGGCGGGCGGCAGGCGAGCGCTCTTCGGCACGAATCCGATCGCGGCGACGTTTCCGCGCCGCAACGGCCCGGCGGTGACGATCGACCTGTCGCTGTCGGAGGTTGCGCGCGGCAAGCTCATGGTCGCCGCGCGCGACGGCAAGGCGATCCCGCTCGGGTGGGCGCTCGATCGCGACGGCCAGCCGACCACGAGTCCCGCGGCGGGCCTCGAGGGCAGCATGCTGCCGATGGGAGGCACGAAGGGCGCGATGCTGGCGCTGATCGTCGAGCTCATGGTCACGGCGCTCACCGGCGCCGCGCTGGGCTTCGAGGCGAGCTCGTTCTTCGTGGACGAAGGCAACCAGCCGCGCATCGGCCAGGCGTTCCTGGTGATCGATCCCGACGCGCTCGCGGGTCGCGAGACCTACTTACGCGCGCCTCGAAACGCTGCTCGCGGCGATGCTCGAGGATCCCGCGGTGCGCCTGCCCGGTGCGCGACGCGAGGCGCTCGCGGCGGCCGCAGCGGTCGAGGGTGTCGACATCCCCGATGCGCTGGCCGCGCAGTTGACGCGCCTCGCGGGCCAGAGCGTGCAGAGGCCCTAGTCGGCGACGGCAGGACGGCGCGCCGTGACGATCGCCTCGCGCAGCGGCGCCGACAGTACGGGCGTCGTCGCGATGATCTCCGTCGCGCGCAGGTAATCGGCGTTGCCCGCGAAATCCGTGACGCGTCCGCCGGCCTCTTCCACGAGGAGCGCGCCGGCGGCGAGGTCCCACCCGGCAAGGCTGGTCGCGACGAACGCATCCAGCCGCCCGGCCGCAAGATAGGCGAGGTCCAGCGCATACGCTCCCGAGCGTCGCACCCCGGCCAAACGCGGCGCGAGCGCCGAGAAGAGACGCAGGTACGCGGGCAGCAGCGGGCTCGTGCGCGCCGGCGCGACGGTGCCGACCATGGCGTCCTCCAGCGCGGTGCACGGGGCGATGTGCATCGGCGTGCCGTTGCATTCCGCGCCCTGTCCGGCGATGGCGGTGAAGAGCTCGTCGCGCAACGGATCGAGCACCACGGCGTGCGTCACCTGCGCGCCGCGCGCGTGGGCGATCGACACCGCGTAGCACGGATAGCCGTGCGCGAAGTTCGCCACCGCGTCGATCGGATCCACCAGCCATTTGTAGCCGCTGCCCTCGCGGGCGCGCGGAATGTGGCCGGACTCCTCGCCGAGGATCGCATGCCCGGGAAAGGCGGCGCGCAGCGTGGCGACGATCGCGTCCTCCGCCTCGCCATCCGTTTCGGCGACGAGATCGTGGGGCTTCACGTGCGATGGCAATCGCGCGAGATCGCGCGCGGCATCGATCATCACCGACGCCGCCCGCCGCGCGGCGCGGATCGCCACTTCGAGCGCGGCATCGCTCGTCATCGCTTCTCCGCGGTGAGCGCTTCCTGCTCCATCAGCAGGTACGTGCCGTACGCGTTGCCACGGTTCGCCTGCTCGAATGCCGGAAGCTTCGCGAAGCGCGACCAGTCGGTCTGCGCATAGGCCTCGTCGAACGGCGTGAGATCGGCCACGGCGCGGCCCATGGTCTCGCGCAGGTAGGAGAGGTAGTCGCGCGTCAGTGCGAGATCGCGCGCAACGTCGCGCGATGCGGGTCCGTGGCCGGGGATCGCCACGACCGGATGCAACGCGATCACCTTGTCGAGCGCCTTCAGCCAGCCCTTGCTGTCGGCCGTGCCGACGAAGGGCACGCGGCCGGCGAACACGAGGTCGCCCGCGAAGAGCACCTGGTCCTGCACCACGTAGAGCAGGATGTCCTCCGGTGAATGCGCGCCTTCCGAATAGAGGATGCGAAACTGCATCCCGCCCATGCGGAATTCGGTGTCGCCGTCGAGCCATACGTCGGGCGGCACCACCCGCGTCTTCTCGTCGACCCACGGGAAGAGCTCCTGCCGGCGCTGCGCGAGACGCTCCGCCGCGACGGGCGACGCGAGGTACTCCTGCGCGCGGCGCTGCGCCCATATTTCCGCGCCCGTAGCCTTCAGCGCCTGCAGGCCATAGATGTGATCGGCGTGATAGTGGGAGACGATGATGCGGCGAATGGGCTGCGTGCTCACGCGGCGGATCGCGTCGAGCATCGCCTGGCCGAGTACCGGCGTGCCGAGCGCATCGAATACCACGATGCCGTCGCCGGTCACGATGAAGCCGGCGTTCGACATGAAGCCCTTGTTGGCGGCACTCGCCGCGCCGGCCGCTCCCTCGAAGAACCAGCAATGCTCGGAGACGCGCTGGGGCGTGAGCTCGATGTCGGCGGCGGCCCACGCCGGCCGCGACGAGAGCATCACGGCGCAGAGGCACCACGCCCACCAGGAGGTTCGCAAGCTGCGTCGCACACTGCACTGCATGGCTGCGATTCTACCCTCCCGTGCGCCGCGCACCCGATGCCGGTGCGCGGTAGCGCGCCACGAACGCGCGGTCGATGCGATCCTTCCATCGCCACACCCATGCGCCACCGATGGCGACCCCGTTGCGCGTGGCAATGGCATGGCGTGGGCCCGTCGTGACGATGGCGAGCCAGTCGCGCTGCGGACGGTAGCGTCGCAAGCGCGTTCCCTCGATGGCGGCGCACAGGTTGTGCGCGAGGCAGGGCGCCTGCCGGACCGGGAACACGCCGGCCTTCGGGCGTGGCGCGCCGACGATCGTGGCGCAGTCGCCGCTCGCGTGCACGAACGGATGCGAGACCGAGCGCAGCGTGGCGTCGACCTGCACGAAGCCGGCCGCGTCACATGAGAGCCCGGAGGCGCGCAGCCACGGCGGCGCGCTCGCGCCCGTCGCTGCGAGCATGCGGTCGGCACGCAGCGTCGCCCCCGATGCCAGCGTGATGACGTCGCCGTGCACGCCCGTGACCGCGCTCCCCACCGCGAGGCGCACTTCCCGGGCCCGCAGCACGCGCACGAGGCAACGCTCGAGCGCGGCGGGTACGCTCCATCGATCGGACACGAGGGTGAATGCCGCCGCGAGGCCGTGCGTCGCGAGCCGATGCTGCATCGCGAGCAGGATCTCGACGCCGCCTGCGCCGCCGCCGATCACGGCGATGCTCCGCACCGTCGCATCCCGCACGCCCGCTGCCCATTCCGGCCACGCATCGAGCAAACCCTCGGCCGGCTTCACCGGGAGGACTCGTTGCACCTGCCGCGATCGCGTTCGATGTCGCGGCGCTGTCGATGGGCAGTGGTGCAGGCACCGATCCGACATCGAGCGACAAGGTGTCGAAGGGGAGGCTCGCGCCGCTCTGCAGGTACGCACGGCGTGCGTGAGCGTCGAGGGCCACGACGGCATCCGTCACGAAGCGCGCATCCGCGCGCGCGGCGAGTGCCGCCACGTCGATCTGCGCGTCCTCGCGTGCATAGTGGCCGGCGAGCACCCCTGGCAGCATGCCGGAGTAGAGCAGGTGCCGATGCGGGCTGACGACGACGATGTCCGCACGAGGACGCTGCGCCGCGAAGCGACGCAGCACCTCGCAATGGCTGTGGCCGCCGCCGGCGAGCACCACGCGATGCGGTGCGCTGTTCGTCAACGGAGATCGCGCATCACGTCGCGCCGAACGTATGACGCAGCGTCAGCCAGGCCGCGCGCGGTGCGCCGGGACCGAAGAACGGCGTCGGCTGCGCCGTCGCGGGCGCGTAGGTGCCGCCCTCGCCGGTGAAGAGATCGACGCCGAGCGTTCCAAACGTCGCGTAGCGGCGGTCGAGCACGTTGGCGATGGTCGCGGCAAGCTCCCAGCGCGCGGCGCGGCAGCCAGCGCAGGTCGAGGTCCAGCACCGCATAGCCGGGGACGCGCCCGGTGGGATCGGCGTTGTTCTCGTTGCCGCGCGCGAACTGACGGCTCGCCGCCGCGAGCGTCGCTCCGAGCTCCAGGCCGCGCGCGAGCTGCCCACGTCAGGTGCAGCTTGAACACGTGCTCCGGCACGCCAGGCATGCGATTGCCCGGCACGACGCTGATCGCGCCCTGCGCGTCGGCGAGCGCATTGGCAGGACTGTGCGCCGAGAACGCCGAACGGAACGTGGCGCGGGTATAGGCGTAGCGCGCATCGACGGTGACGGCGCCGAGCGTCGTGCTCGCCCCAAGCTCCACACCGAGCCGCTCGGTGGTGCCCACGTTGGTGAAATAGCCGGCGCTGCCCGATCCCGCTGCGGTCGCGATGAACTGGATGTCGTCGCGCAGCCGGCTGCGGTAGAGCGCAAGGCTCGCCGTGCCGAGCGTCGGCCAGCGCTGGCGCACGCCGGCCTCGATGGTGGTCGCGATCACCGCCTTGAGCGGCGGATCGGCGACGAAGATGTTCGGCAGCGAGCAGGGCGCGTCGGGATCGGCACACGTCAGCTCCATCGCCGTGGGGACGCGCATGCCCTGGCTCCAGTTCGCGTACAGCGACGTGGCGGGCACCGGCGCGAACGTCACGCCGAGCGCGGGATTGGTGCGCGCGAAGCGATGCGAGCCCGCAAGCTCGGGCGCGAATCCGCTGCGGTCCTCGATGCGCACCCGCGCCTGCTGGTAGCGTGCCGATGCCATCACCGTCGTGCGCTCGTCGAGCGCGATCGAATCCAGCGCGTACACGCCCGACTGGGTGACGACCGTGTGCGCGGCGGCGCCGAGGCGCGCCGTGCCGGCATCGACGATTTCCCGCGCCTCGGTGATGAGCGCCGGCGTCTGCGTCTGCTCGAAGTCGGTCGCGCCCGAATCGCTGGCGATGCCGCTGCGCCAGGCGATGCGTGCCGAACCGTCCGGCAACGCTGCCCGACCACTGCAATGACGCACCCCATGCGTTGCTGCGCGTGAGCGAGCGCACGTTGGCCGCGATCGGCGCGTCGGGCTCGTCTTCCTGCGGCAGGTTGACGTTGCTGTTGACGCTCTCGTTGCGCAGCCTGCGCGCGTAGCCCTGCAGCGTGAACGCGCCGACGCCGAACGGATGTTGCGCGCGCGCCGTGAGCGCCGCGAAGCGATTGCGCGTGATGTCCGGCCACGTGTACGCCTGGCGCGGGTTGTCCAGCATCGACAGCGGGCAGCGCCTGCGTGCCTTCGATGTCGTTGTCGGCGAGCGTTGCCGTGACCTCGGCCGTCGTCGGCGCACCGCGCCAGCGCAGCTTCGCGAAAGCCTGCCCGCAGGCGAGCTTCCGAATGCTCGCGCCAGCCATCGTCGCGCAACGGCATTGGCCGGTCACGAACCAGTCGGTGGCACCCGACGCGCCGCCGTGCTCGACCGACGCAGCGCGGCGCCCGAACGAGCCGCCCGGTGGCGCTCAACTCCGTGCCCGGCGCGGTCGCGCCGTTCTTGGTGTCGAGCACCAGCGCTCCACCGAGCGTATTGAGGCCGTACACGGGATTCGAGCCGGGGACGAGGGCGATGCTCGCGAGTGCCGCCATCGGCACGAGGTCCCAGTTGACGACGTCGCCGAACACCTCGTTGATGCGCACGCCATCGACGAACACCGACAGGCCCTGCGGCGTGCCGAGGAGCGGCGACGCGGTGAAGCCGCGGTAGTTCATGTCGGTCTGCAGCGGATTGCCGGTCGAGGCGCTCGTGGTCACGCTCGCTGCGCGCCGCTCGAGGAGTTCCGCGGCCGTCGCCGGCCTGCGAGCGACCGAGCCGTGGACGCGCCGAAGCGCTGCACGTTGGCGGGGATCTCGGACAGCGGCAGGTCGAGGCCCGGGAGGGGCGTCACCCCGACGACCTCGACGGGCGGCAGGCGCACGATCCCGTGGCGCATCCTCGGCGCCGGCCGCGGAGGCCGCGAGCAGCGAAGGCTCCGAGCACGACACGGCACGGGACGCCGCGCCGACGCCCCGCTCAGCGGATCACCACACCCCACGGCAAAGCGCCGACGGCGATCTCACCCAGGGATTTGAATGCTGACGGCATCGATCACCGTCACGGCGTTCGACCGGCCGCAGGCGACGTACAGCTTGGCGCCGTCGGGCGTGAGCGCCATGTTCCAGGGTCGCTTGCCGACGGGCACCTCGGCGACGATCGCGTTGGTGGCCGTATCGAGCACCTGCACGGTACCCGCGCCGCCCGCGGACACGAACACGTGCTTGCCGTCGGGATGCACGGCGACGCCGTTCGAGCGGCTGCCGGCCTTGACTCGCGCGACGACTTCCTGCCTCGCCGATGTCGATCACCGCGACGGTGTCGGCGTGCTCGGCGGCGACGTACGCGCGCGAGCCATCGGGCAGGAAAGCCGATGCCGCGCGGCCGCTCGCCGACCGTGACCGATTTCACGACGACGCCGCGCGCGACGTCCACGATGTCCACCGAGTCGGCTTCCTCCGCGCTGACGTAGAGCCACTTGCCGTCGGGACTGAACACGGCGTGCTCGGGGTTCTTGCCCTTCATGCGCACGCTGGTGCGGATCGCGAGCGCCTGCGTGTCGATCAGCGCGACCTGATCGTTCTCCTCCACCGCCGCGGACAGCCACTTGCCGTCACGCGAGAGATAGACGGCCTCGGGCGATTTGCCCACCGGGATGCGCGCGATCTCGGCCTTGCGCTCGACGTCGTAGACGATGACGCTGCCCGTGGGCTGGTCGCTCACGAAGAGCCGCCCGTCGGCGGCGATCGCGATGCCGCGCGGCTTCTCGCCGATCTTCAGGGTATCGACGACGCGATCCGTGGCCGTGTCGATCACGGTCACCGAGGCCGAGCCTTCGTTGGGCACGTAGGCGCGGGACGCTGCCGCTGCGACGCCGATGCCTGCGGCGATCGCGACCGCCGCCAATGTCGAGTCTGCACAGCATGCGTTGCACAGTGCTCCTCCTGCCGGCTGCCGCAGCGAAGATTTTCGCCGAGGACGGGCGTTCAATTATGCTACAGGGCATGCCCGACCTCCGACCGACGCGACGCCGCGACCATTCACGACCCTGCGTGCGGCACCTGCACGCCCTCTGCGCAGCCTGTACGGCGCTCGCGGCGCCCGCGGCGTTCGCGCAGCAGGCTGGGCCCAGCGTGGCGCTCGATCCGGTCGTGGTGACGGCGACGCGCAGCAGCGCACGCAGCTTCGACGTTGCCGCCTCCGTGGACCGGATCGACCAGTCCACGCTCCAGATCGGCCAGCCGATGGTGAACCTGTCCGAAACGCTGGTGCGCGTTCCCGGTCTCGTCGCGCTCAATCGCCAGAACTACGCGCAGGACCTGCAGATCTCGTCGCGCGGGTTCGGGGCGCGCTCCACGTTCGGCGTGCGCGGCATCCGGCTCTATCAGGACGACATCCCGGCGACGATGCCGGACGGGCAGGGGCAGACGGGGAGCATGAGCCTCTTCTCGGCGCAGCGCATCGAGGTGCTGCGCGGGCCGTTTTCGACGCTCTACGGCAACGCCGCAGGAGGCGTGATCGCCGTCTACACCGAAGATGGCACGCCGCGTCCCGAGGTGTCGGTCAACGGGGGTGGTGGCAGCTTCTCGAGCTGGACGGCGGGGATCAAGGCGACGGGCAGCGCCGCCAGCGAGACCTTGCGGACCGGCTATGTCGCTGCGGCGACGCGCTTCGACACCGAGGGCTATCGCGAGCACTCCTCGGCGCGGCGCGACCTCGTCAATGCCAAGGCGACGCTCGCAGCAGGACCGTCGACGCGCATCACGCTGATCGGCTCGTCGCAATACCAGCCCGAAACGCAGGATCCGCTCGGCCTCACCCGCGCCCAGTGGGAGGCCGATCCGCGCAGCGTCGATCCGTCGGCGCTGACGTTCGACACGCGCAAGACCATTCGCCAGCGGCAGGGAGGCGCGGTGCTCGACCAGGAGCTCGGCAGTGGCGACGTCGCTGAAGCTCCTGGGCTACGGCGGAACGCGGCAGGTGCGCCAGTACCTCGCGTTGAGCGGAGTGGGCCCGACGTCGTCGGGTGGCGTGACCGACCTCGATCGCAGCTACGGCGGTGCGGGCGTGCGTCTCACGTGGCGCGGCGCGCTTGGCGGCGGGCCGTTGATGTTCCACGCCGGCACCGATCTCGACCGGCAGTCGGAGCGGCGGCGCGGTTTCGTCAACGACAACGGCGCGCTGGGCGACCTGCGGCGCGACGAGGACGACCGCGTCACCAGCCTGGCGGTGTACGCGCAGGCCGAATGGGCGCCGTGGCCGCAGGCAAGCTTCACGGCGGGCGTGCGCAGTGCCGATGTCGAGTTCCGGTCCACCGACTACTACATCAACCCGGTGAATCCCGACGACAGCGGGTCGCGCCGCTTCAGCAACGTGAGCCCGGTGCTCGGCGCGGTGTTCCATGCGAGCGAGCGCGTGAACGTGTACGCGAGCTACGGCACGGGATTCGAGACACCGACGCTGATCGAGCTCGCCTACCGGAACGGCGGCTCCGGGCTCAACTTCGCCCTGGATCCGGCGACCAGTCGCGCCGCCGAGATCGGGATCAAGGCCCTCCCCGGCGAGGGCCAACGCCTCAATGTCGCGGTGTTCGCGACGACCACCGAGAACGAGATCGTCATCGACACTGCGACCGGCGGTCGCACGACCTACAAGAATGCGGGGCGCACTTCGCGGCGCGGGGTCGAGGTCCTTTACGAGGCGCGGCTCACGCCGTCGATCACGGGGCTCGTCAGCTATACGTACATCCGGGCCGTGTTCGACGACAGCTTCACCACCGGCGCCGTGCCCGTCGTCACCGTGCCGGCAGGCGCACGCCTGCCGGGCGTGCCCGCGACGAGCGCGTACGGCGAGCTGGCATGGACGCCGGGCGGCTTCGCCGGATTCAGCGCGGCGCTCGAGATGCAGCATGTCGGCCAGATCTACGTCAACGAGCGCAACAGCGATGCCGCGCCGGCGGCAACGGTCACGAACGTGCGCCTCGGCTTCGAGCAGCAGCACGCGGCCTTCACGCTGCGCGAATTCGTGCGCGTGAACAACGTCACCGATCGGCGTTACTCGGGCTCGGTCATCGTCGGCGACACGAACGCCCGCTATTTCGAGCCGGCCCCGGGACGCAACTGGTTCGTCGGAGCGACCGCGAATGCCGTTTTCTGAGCGCTACACACGCACGGCGGTCGTGCTGCACTGGCTGATCGCGGGGCTGGTGATGCTGCAGTTCGCGTGGGGCTGGTGGATGCAGACCATCCCGAAGCAGCCGGTCGGGCCGCGGGTCGATGCATTCAACCTGCACAAGTCCGTCGGTCTCACCATCCTCGCGCTCGCTCTGGTGCGGCTCGCATGGCGCGCCACGCACCCGCCGCCGGCGCTACCGGAGCTCCCCGCATGGCAGCGCCGCGCCGCCCATGTCAATCATGGGCTGCTCTACGGATTGATCGTCGCGATGCCGGTCGTGGGATATCTCAACTCCGCGTTCAGCGGCTACCCGGTGCGCTACTTCGGCTGGGTATTGCCCGCCTGGAGCGGCAAGCACGAAGCTCTCAAGGACCTCATGAGCGACGTGCATCTTGGCCTCGCCTGCATCCTGGCGCTCGCGGTGCTGCTGCACCTCGCGGCGGTGATCAAGCACACCCGCGAAGGCGGCCGGTGGCTGCTCGCGCGCATGAGCTGGCCGGCGCGCTCTGGCACGGCATCGTCGCGCGATGCCGGCTCGCGTCCGGCCGCAGCGGAGTCAGCGGGGTCCCGCCAGTAGCTGCGCCGTGTCGTCGTGGTGCGTTTCGCGCGCGATGTCGAGCGCGGTCTTGCCCCGGTTGTCGCGCAGGTCCGCGCGGGCGCCCGCGGCGAGCAGCACCTTCACTGCGGCGTTGTGGCCGTAACCGGCGGCCCACATTAGGGCGGTGAGATCGTTGCGGTAGACGGCGTTCGGATCCATCCCGTGCCGCAGGAGCGCGTCGACCACGTCCGCATGCCCTTCGCCCGCGGCATAGACCATCGCCGTCTTGCCGATCCGATCGGCGACGTCGGCGCGTGCACCGCGGGCGAGGAGGTCGCGCACGAGGTCGAGTTGACCGGCATAGGCCGCACTCATGAGCGGGGTGATGCCATTGAGCGCA
Source organism: uncultured beta proteobacterium (assembly GCA_963734575.1). GTDB lineage: Bacteria > Pseudomonadota > Gammaproteobacteria > Burkholderiales > Casimicrobiaceae > CAIWHR01. The sequence goes on from CAVTHT010000004.1 coordinate 309,713, forward strand.
GCCTGGTTCACGTCCGCGCCTGCGTCGAGGAGGCGGCGCGCGAGGGCGTAGTCGTTGCGCTTCAGCGCGACGATCAGCGCCGACTCGCCGAGGCGATTGCGCGAATTGATCGCCGCACCTTCCTTCAGCGTCCGCTCCACCGCGGCGGCATCGCCGGTGCGCACGGCCATCAGGAATCGCGCGTTCAGCGACAGGTCTTCCTCCGACCCGCGCGCGGCCAGGGGTAGTGCAAGGACGATCGATGCAGCGAGCAGCAGGGCAAGTCGCATGACTCGTGGTTCCTCGAAGTGGGGTGCGACACGGTCCGCAGATGACCATTTGCGGGCGCCGGCCGTTTGTACTATAACGCACGGACGCGACACGGCCGCGAGGAAGAAGCATTGATGGCGGCGGTGGCACTGCGTTGCAGCAACCACGGGAGATCGACAATGCGCATCGCTTTACGATCGACGTTGTTTCTGGGTGCGTTGCTGATGGCGGCCACGGCCGCCAGCGCCCAGGAAATTTCAGGCAGCGCCACCACCACCGCGCGTCCCATGAGCAAGGCGCCGCGCGCCGTAACGCAGGACATGCTCGACCGCGCCGGCGGGGACATCAACAACTGGCTGCATTCGAACGGCAGCTACGAGCAGACCCGCTTCTACCCGGGCACGCAGATCAATCGCGGCAACGTCGCGAAGCTCAAGCCCGCGTTCATCTTCCAGACGGCCGTGCTCGAATCGATGGAGACGGCGCCCATCGTCGTCGATGGCGTGATGTTCCTCACGACCTCGTACAACCACGTGTACGCGATCGACGCGAAGACCGGCGAGGAGTTCTGGCACTACAAGCACAAGATGGGGCCGATCACCACGTTCTGCTGCGGGCCCAACAACCGCGGGGTGGCGATCAGCGGTGACCGCCTGTACATGGGCACGCTCGACGCCAAGCTGGTCGCGCTCGACGCGAAGACGGGCAAGCTCCTGTGGGAGACGCAGATCGCCGATCCGGAGAAGGGCTATTCCGAGACCATGGCGCCCGTCGTCGTCGAGGACAAGGTCCTGATCGGCACCAACGGCGGCGAGTACGGCATCCGCGGCTTCGTGAAGGCGTTCAACGCCAACGACGGCAAGCTGCTGTGGACGTTCTATACGATCCCCGAGAAAGGGCACGAAGGCGTGTGGGATCCGAAGGACGCCACCGGCCGCGACATGCATCGCGACATCGCGGCCGAGAAGGCGGCGCTCGCCAAGGACAGCTCGTTCTTCCAGACGCTGGGCGGCGGGGTGTGGATGGCGCCTGCGATCGATCGCAAGTCGCGCACCGTGTTCTTCGTGGTCGGCAATCCATCGCCGGACCTGTACGGTGCGATCCGGCCGGGCGACAACCTGTACACCGACTCGATGGTCGCGATCGACCTCGACAAGGGCACGTACAAGTGGCACTTCCAGTACGTCGCCCATGACGTGTGGGACCTCGATGCCGTCAGCCCGCCGATCCTCACGCAGGTTCGCGACGGCAGCGGCAAGATGGTCGATGCGGTCATCCACGGCGGCAAGACGGGCCACGTGTACGTGAACGATCGCGGCACCGGCAAGCTGATCCGCTACTCGGAGGCGATGATCCCGCAGGAGAACATGTGGGTGCTGCCGACCAAGGACGGCGCGCGCATGCTGCCGGGCGCGAATGGCGGCGTCGAGTGGTCGCCGCTCGCAGTGCATCCGAAGCTCCGCATGGCGTATGCGGCGAACCTGCATCAGCCGATGACCTATCACGTCGAGGAGGCGCCTTATCCGGGCGGCTCGAAGCTGTGGCTCGGCGGCGCGTTCAAGGTCATTCCCGGTGAGGAGCAGTGGGGACGGCTCGTGGCGGTCAACCTCGACACCGGCAAGGTGGCGTGGGGTGTCAAGACGCCGCAGCCGCTGATCGGCGGGGTGCTCGTCACCGCGGGCGACGTCGTGTTCAACGGCGAAGCCAATGGCTGGTTCAAGGCCTATGACGCGCAGTCGGGCAAGGAGCTGTGGCGCTTCAACTGCGGCGCGGGCGTGAACGCCCCGGCGGTGAGCTACAGCATCGGCGGCAAGCAGTACGTCGCCGTGGCGGCCGGCGGCAACAACCAGATCGACGCGAAGCGCGGCAACAGCGTGTTCGTGTTCGCGCTGCAGTAGACTTGCACGTTCCGAGGCCACTCCGTGCGCGGGGTGGCCTTTTCTTTTGGGGTGCTGCCGTGAATCGCTTTTGCTTCGTGCTCGTCCTGTTCGCCGTGACCGCGGGTGCGGCCGCACAAACCGGTGCGCGGTGCCGCCGCCAATGGCGCTGCGCCGCCCAAGGCTGCGGTGTGCGCCGCCTGTCACGGCGCGGGCGGCAATCCGGAGAGCCCGCGGTATCCCATTCTCGCCGGCCAGACCTCGCGTTACCTGTATCTCCAGCTGCGGGATTTCAACGAAGGGCGCCGCTCCGATCCGGAAATGACGCCGATGGCGAAGGACCTTTCGCGCGACGAGATGCTGGCGCTCGCGCAATATTTCTCCGCGCAGAAGCCTGCGGCGCCGAAATTCAAGGCCGATGCGAAAAAGGTCGAGGCCGGGCGCAGGAAGGCGGACGAGGTGCTGTGCGCGATGTGTCACCTGGGCGGCTTCGCCGGCCAGAACGAGATCCCCCGCGTGGCGGGGCAGAACTACGACTACATCGTGAAGCAGCTGCAGGACTTCAAGGCCAAGCGGCGCACCAACGATGCCGGCAACATGACGAGCGTCGCGCGCACGCTGTCGGACGAGGACATCGAGAACCTCGCGCATTTCATCGTCAACCTGAGTTGACGGGCACGAGCCGCGCACGGCGCGGCGTCACGTAGCGCTGCGATCCGCAGGCCCGGCAAAGGTCCGTCGCGCCCGCTTCGGCGCGGCCGCCTCGACGCCGACGCTTTCGCCGCGTCAGTGCTCTTTCTTGCCTTTGCCCTTGCCGTGCTTGTTGCCGTGGCTGCCGTGGCCATGCTTCTCGGCATGCCGTGGAACGTACACGTCGTTGTACCAGTCGTCGCGCACGAAATACACCTGCTGCGCACAGGCGTTGTATTTCCTGCAGTGCTTGCGCCAGTTCTTCGCGTGGCCCGGCGGAACGCGCAGATACAAGGGCTCGGGCGCAACGGCCACCGGCGCGGGCTGGACGATCACCGGCTGGGCGTAGACGAGTTGCGGGGGCGGGTAGCCCGCAATATCGATCCGCCCATAGAACCCCGGGTCGCCGACGTTGACGGTGACGTTCACGTTGCCGGCGTGGGCCGGCATGCACGCGGCGAGGACGATGACGAGCAACAGGCGCTTCATGAAAGGCTCCTCAGGTCGATGCAGGGATCGCCGTTGCCCTGCGCCTGCAGGAAGGACCACGGTGGGCCTGCCCGGGCGCTCGAAGCATGGATCATCCCCCAGTTATCCGATTAGGGGCTCCGGGGCGCCGGTGGTTCCATTGCGCGTGCTTGCCGGCGGCAGGACGCCGGGGTAGCCGGGGCATGGCGCCGCCCGGTCGATAGCTGCCAGCCGGGTCGACAGACGTGCTGTAAACGCATGCGGCTTGACGTTCGACACGTCCCTCTGCGCGCCCGCGGTGTGAAATGACGATGACCGCGCGGCGCAAAGCCGTGGCGGGCAGTTTCGTGCCCGATCCGCTTTCCCGCCGCGCCATTTCACGCCGGCGAAGGAGACACCATGGAACGGATCTGGCTCAAGAACTATCCACCCGGGATTCCGCACGACGTGGATACCTCGGCGTACACGTCGCTGCTCGACATCTTCCTGCAAAGCTGCGCGCGCTACCGCGAGCAGCCCGCGTTCAGCAGCATGGGAACGACCATGACGTATGGCGAGGTCGAGCAGAAATCGCGCGACTTCGCCGCCTATCTGCAGCACGAGTGCGGCATGCAGCGGGGCGATCGCCTCGCGCTCATGATGCCCAACGTGCTGCAGTATCCGATCGCGGTGTTCGGCGCGTTCCAGGCGGGCCTCGTCGTGGTCAACTGCAATCCGCTCTACACCGCGCGCGAGCTCGCCCACCAGCTCAACGACTCCGGCGCCAAGACGATCATCGTGCTGGAGAACTTCGCCCACACGGTGCAGGAGGTTGCGGACAAGACGCCGTTGCGTTTCGTGATCACGACCGAGATCGGGGACCTGTTCCCGCCCATCAAGGCGCTGCTCACCAACCTCGTCGTCAAGTACGCGAAGAAGATGGTCCCCGAGTGGCAGATCGAGGGCGCCGTGCCGCTGCGCGCTGCGCTGGCGAGCGGGCGCCGCCATATCTTGTCGCCGGTGACGCTGCAACCCGACGATCTCGCGTTCCTGCAATACACGGGCGGCACCACGGGCGTGCCCAAGGGCGCGATGCTGTCGCACGGCAACCTGATCGCGAACCTGCAGCAGGTCTCGGCGTGGATGGGCTCGAGCTTCGAAGAAGGCAAGGAAGTGGTCGTCACGCCGCTGCCGCTGTATCACATCTTCGCGCTGACGGTGAACCTGCTCACGTTCATGAAGTGGGGCGCGCACAACGTGCTGATCGCCAACCCGCGCGACCTGCCCGGCTTCCTGAAGGAGCTGAAGGGCATTCCGTTCACGGTGATCACCGGCGTCAACACGCTCTACAACGCGATGCTGAATGCACCCGGCTTCGCGGAGCTCGACACCAGCGCGCTCAAGGTCTCCATCGGCGGCGGCATGCCGGTCCAGCGCGTGGTCGCCGAAAAGTGGCAGGCGCTGACGGGCAGGCCGCTGGTCGAGGGGTATGGACTCACGGAGACTTCACCGATCGTCACCGCCAACCCGGTGGAGGGCATCGGCTACACCGGCTGCATCGGCCTGCCGCTGCCGTCGACCGAGGTCAGCATCCGCGACGACTCGGGCGTCGAGCTGGCACTGGGCGAGACGGGCGAGCTGTGCGTGCGCGGTCCGCAGGTCATGCGCGGCTACTGGCAGCGCCCGGACGAAACCGCCAATGTCTTCACGGCGGACGGTTGGCTGCGCACCGGCGACATGGGCCACATGGACGAGCGCGGCTACATCAAGCTCACCGACCGCAAGAAGGACATGATCGTGGTGTCGGGCTTCAAGGTGTTCCCGAACGAGGTGGAGGAAGTGGCGATGAGCCACCCCGGCGTGCTCGAGGCGGCCTGCATCGGCGTGCCCGACGAGCGCACCGGGCATGCCGTGATGGTGGTCGCCGTGCGCAAGGATCCTGCCCTCACCGAGCAGGAGCTGGTCGCCTACTGTCGCAAGCATCTCACCGCCTACAAGGTCCCGAAGCAGGTGCAATGGCGCAGCGAGCCGTTGCCGAAGAGCAACGTCGGCAAGATCCTGCGGCGCGTGGTGCGTGACGAGGTCGAGAAGGCGATGGCAGCGAGGAAGGAGCTGGAAGTCGCCTGAAGTGCCCGCTGGATGGGCGGCCACGCGTCGTGGCGATGGCCGCCTGTCCGCCCCGTTGCGCAGCGGCGGCGCCGCGCGCAGTAATATTGGCGGTCTCGCCATCCTTTCCGGCCCGCCATGGACAGCGTCGATCTCGAGGTACTCAAGCGCAGCACCGAATGGCTTGCGGCAAATCGCCGCGTGCTGCTCGTCACGGTCGTGCGGACCTGGGGCAGCTCACCGCGCCCCGAGGGTGCGCTCCTTGCCATCCGCGATGATGGCCTCGTCGAAGGGTCGGTCTCGGGCGGCTGCATCGAGGACGACCTCGTCGATCGCATCCGGCGCGACGGCCTCACCGCGACCCAGTGCGAGGTCGTCACCTACGGGGTCTCCGCGGACGAGGCGCGGCGCTTCGGCCTGCCGTGCGGCGGGACCATCGAGCTCGCGTTGGAGCCGCTGTCGGCACGCTCGCGCCTGCCCGAGGTGCTGGCCGAGATCGAAGCCGGGCGACTCGTCGCGCGCCGGCTGGATCTCGCGAGCGGTGAGGCCACGCTCGTTCCGGCGCGAGCCACCGACGGGCTGACCTTCGACGGCAAGGTGCTGACGACCATCCACGGGCCGCGCTACCGCATGCTCGTGATTGGCGCGTCGCAGCTCTCGAAGTACCTCGCCCAGATCGCCGTCGGCCTCGATTACCACGTGACGGTGTGCGATCCGCGCGAGGAATACGCGGAGACATGGGACGTGCCCGGCGTGACGCTCGTGCGCACCATGCCTGACGACACCGTGCACGCGATGCAGCTCGACGAACGCTGCGCGGTGGTCGCGCTCACGCACGATCCCAAGCTCGACGACCTCGCGCTCATGGAAGCGCTCAAGTCGCCGGCGTTCTACGTAGGGGCCCTGGGCTCGCGCGCCAACAATGCGAAGCGGCGCGAGCGCCTCAAGGAGTTCGACCTCGACGACGCGCAGATTGCGCGCCTGCATGGTCCCGTGGGGCTGTACATCGGCAGCCGCACCCCGCCGGAGATCGCGGTGTCCATTCTCGCCGAGATCACCGCGGTCAAGAACGGCGTGGTGCTGCCGGACGCCGCGAAGGTCGCCACCGCGAAGACGCAGCGCGCGCCGTCGATTGCCTGCGCAATGGCCTAGGACCGTGCGGGGGCGGCCTGCGCCCGCAGGGTGAAACGAAAGGGGCGGCCGCTGCGGTTCCTCCGCATGGCCGCCTCCGGGGCGAAAGCCACGGCTACATGCGGGGACTGCCTTCCCGCATCGACGAGCTCAGCATCTTGCGCAGCTCCGGCGTGTCCTTGTGCTGGTGCACGCTCACCGCGTGCTGCACCGCAGCCTCCAGCAGCTCCTTCTCGGAGTCCGCGGACATCGCGATGCTGCAATTGTTCTCGCTGGGATAGTCGCGGCAATCGACGTACTTGCGCATGGGGATCTCCTCTCGCCGTGCGGTGCGCGAATGCACCGCGGGTCTATACTGTCGGGCAGTCGAGCAAACGGCCGGAATACGTAATCTTGCGTACGCGGAGGCGTCATGATGCGACCGCAAGTGGCTTCACGGGATCGCCCCCTGCGGGACATGCCGGCGCGGGGTCTGCTGACGGCCCGCGAGCGTGAGGTTCTCGGCTGGGTGGCCGCGGGCAAGACCGACCGTCAGATCGGCGCCATCCTTGGCTTGAGCGTGCGCACGGTGCAGAAGCACCTCGAGCACGTGTACGTGAAGCTCGGGGTGGAGAACCGCACGGCGGCCGCGATGCGGGCGCAGGGCGTGGGCCTGGTGCGCTTCCGGCGCTGAGCCGCAGCGATCAGCGCCCGGCCGATGGCGCGGCCAGCAGTGCGCGCCAGCGCGCGAGATCTTCCGGCCGATCCACGTCCCAGACGACGCCGAACTCGTCCCACGACGCGCGCGCCGTGCGCAGGTGCCGACGCGTTGCCTCCATCACCGCAGAGCCGCCCCAGCCGACGTCTTTGAAGATGGGCAGAACGCGCCGCATGCCGACGAGAGCATAGCCGCCATCCTCCGCCGGCAGGAACACCGCATCACGGCGCTGGAGGGCGACGATAGCTTCCTGGATGTGCCGGGCCTCGAGGAGCGGGCAGTCCGTGCCGACGAGCAAGGGCAGCGCGCCGCGCTCGAGGGCGTGCGCGAGTGCGTGCGCCATGCGCGCGCCAAGATCGTCACCGCGCTGCACGTGCAGCGTCGCGCCATGGCGCGATGCCCAAGCCTGCAGCAGCGGGTGCGCCGCGTCGGGCTCGCACCAGAGCTCGATGCCTCCTATGGAGCCGCTGCGGCGCGCGGCATCGGCGACGCCCAGCGTACGTTCGACGAGCGCGACGTGCACGCGAGCCGCTTCATCGGGGCCGATGTCCTGCGCGAGGCGTGTCTTGACGGTGCCGGCGACCGGTGCCCTGGTGAACACCTGCAGCACGGCCGTGCGGGTTGCGCTCTCGTGATGCGAGTAGCGCGCCGCCAGCGCATCCGGCGCAGCACCGCACCAGTACGCGAGACGCAGCCGCCACATGGCGAGAATGGTGCGCAACGCTCCGTGCTCGTCCCAGCGGCGCCCGGACGTGATCACGCGCACGCGCAAACACAGCGGACGACCGGCCGAGCGCACGAGCCTGTGCGACAGCTCGATGTCCTCCATCAGCGGCTGCTCCGGGAAGCCGCCTGCCGCGTCGAACGCATCGCGGCGCACGAAGATGGCCTGGTCGCCGGTGGCGATCCCGCTCCAGCGCGAACGCGCGTTCATCGACGCCGCGACGAGCGGCAGGAGGATCGAGCGGCCATCGATGCGAACGTCGAAGCGACCCCACGCGTGCGTCCTGCGCTGCATGGCGGCCAGCATCCGCTCCGCCGCGGCGGTGGACACGGTGGTGTCCGCATGCAGGAAGAGAAGCACGTCACCTCGCGCCCGCGCCGCCCCGGCGTTCATCTGGGTCGCGCGGCCACGGGGCGCGTGCACGACCTCATCGGCAAGCGGACCAGCGATGGCCACGCTGTCGTCGCGACTGCCGCCATCCACGACGACCACCTCGTGCCCGTTATTCCGCAACGCCTGCAGCGCGAGCAACGTGTTCGCGATGCGTGGGGCCTCGTCGAGGACGGGGACGACGATGGAGAGTCGCATCGTTGCGTTCAGGCGAGCGCGCCGCCGCAGCTCGAGCCCTGGCCCGCCGTACAGCCGTAGCAATGGTCGGCGACCGCGACGCGCGCCCCGGTCAGGTCGTCCTGCAGCAGGTCGCGCAGGTGGCGCCGCGGCTTGCCGGACACCACGAGCGGGATGCCGAGCATCTGGTTGAAGTCGCAGTCGTAGAGATAGCCGCGGTAATCCACGCTCACCGTGCTGCGACACATCACGCCGGCGAGATTGTCGGGGTTGTGCGCCGCCCGCAGCGTGTGCATGTAGCCCGCGAACCTGCCCTGCGAAACGAGGGTCGAGCCGAAGCGCGCGATGGGCATGTTGGCGAGGCGTGAAGAGCGCGTTGAACACGATGCCGAACTGCTCGCCGAGCTCGCGCTTGTAATCACGCTCCAGCGCCTCCTGCGCTGGCGGCAGGCTCGGTCCCAGGGGGTTGTACACGAGGTTCAGGATGAGGCCGCTGCCACCGCGCCCGTAGCCGAGCGCATTCAGCTTGCGCAGCGCGAGCACCGACGACTCGAAGACGTGATCGCCGCGCTGGCGATCGACGTTCGCCTGCGAATAGCAGGGGAGGGATGCGGTGACCTCGACGCCTTCCTGCGCGAGGAACGCGGCAAGGTCCTCGAATCCGGGCTCGTTCAGGATGGTGAGATTGCAGCGATCGATGACGCGCGTGCCTGCCCGCCGGGCGTCGTGCACCAGCGAGCGGAAATGCGGGTTGAGCTCGGGAGCGCCGCCGGTGAGATCGAGCGTCGGGATGCGCCGTGCTGCGAGCACTTCGAGAACCTGGGCGGCAACCTCGCCGCCCATCATCTCCTTGCGATCGGGACCGGCGTTGACGTGGCAGTGCAGGCACGCCTGGTTGCAGCGGTAGCCGAGGTTCACCTGCAGCGTGTCGATGCCGCGCCGGCGCAGCGGTGGGAAATCGGTGGCCTGGAGCAGGGGCAGCGTGGCATGCATGGGCAGGGATCGCGGGAAAGAGAGCCGGGTTCAGGGATTCGGGACAAGCGCGTCGGCGCCAACGTTCCTCGAGCGATCCGTCCTGCCGTGAATGTTCGCTTACCGATGCGGCATGCGTTCATGGTGGCTTCTCGGCGGCTCCGGACCAGCGGCTGTTGCGGAGCGCGACCGGCACGAGCGCCACCACGCCGAGCAGCGTGAGGGCGATCAGGGTGGACGGCGAGACCAGGTCGCGGGTCGAATCGATCCTGCCGAGCGCTTCCCCGAGATTCACGAACACGAAGCTGCCGGGAATGATTCCAATGAAGGTCGCGACGACGTAGGTCCGCAGCGGAAGGTCGGCGATCGCCGGCGCGAGATTGACCAGGAAGAAGGGGAACACCGGCACGAGGCGCAGGAAGAGGAGATAGCTGAAGCCGTGCGCTGCGAATCCCGCGCTTACGCGAGCGTACCAGTTGCCGAGGCGCCGGCGTGCGAAGTCGGCGAAGAGGTAGCGCGCGCCGAGGAAGACGAGCGTGGCGCCGATCGTGGCCGCCGTGACCGTCAGCGCCGTCCCGACCCAGCGGCCGAAGAGGAAACCAAGCGTGAGCGAGAGCACGGCGGCGCCCGGGACGCTGAACGCCACCACCAGCACGTAGATGGCGAATGCGGCCGCAAGTGCGGCGACGCGGTGCTGCTGCGTGAACGCGAGCAGCGCATCGCGATGCTGCTTGATCGTGGCGACGTCGAGATACCGCGGTCCGTCCAGCGCGAAGAATGCGACGATGCCCGCCACGAAGACTGCACCGATGGCGACCTTCGACCGGAGCGAGCGCGGCGCGGCGGGGTGCTGCGATCGCGCGCGTCGATGTCGTCGCTCATGCGCCGCGCAAGCGCAGCACGCGCTTCAGCCACACGCGCCGCCCGGGAGTCAGGGCGGCGTGCAGGCGCTGGTCCGCGACGCGACGATTGGTCTGCGCCCACGTCGGGTAGGCGTGCACGGCGCCCGAGATCGCGCTGGCGCGCAGGCCCTGCGCGATGGCGAGGGTGTACTCCGCGATGAGCTCGCCGGCATGCGGGCTCAGGATGGCCGCACCGAGGATGCGTCCCCGCGCATCGGTGAGGAGCTTCGCCATGCCGGCGGTTTCGCCTTCCGCCTGCGCGCGGTCGTTGCGCGCGATCGGAAAGCGGTACACGTGATGGGCCAGCTTGCGTGCACGCGCCTCGGCTTCCGATATGCCGACCCGCGCGAGCTCGGGATCGGTGAAGGTGCACCACGGCACGGTCGCGGATGGCTTGCTCCAGCGCGAGCGAAACAGCGCCTGGCGCAGCACGATCCCCGCGTGCTGCTCCGCGACGTGCGTGAACTGGAGTCCACCGGCGACGTCGCCGATGGCGAACACCCGCGGATTGGTCGTGCGCAATGCGGCGTCGAGCACGAGCCTGCCGTCACGCAGGGCGATGTGCGCCGCATCGAGCCCCAGCGCATCGAGATTGGGCACGCGTCCCGTGGCGAGCAGCACGTGCGACGCACGGACCATTTCCGTTGCGCGCGGTCCTGTCGACGTCGCACTCGATCGCGCCGTTCATCTCCCGGATGGCCGTGATCCGCGCCTGCAGCAGGAAGCGGACGCCTTCTGCGGCGAGAAGGAGCTGCAACTCCGCGGCGAGATCGGCATCCTCGCGCGGCAGGATCTGCGGGGCGACGTCGAGCAGCGGTGACCGTCGTGCCCAATCGCTGGAAGGCCTGCGCGAGCTCGCAACCCACGGGCCCGGCGCCGACGACGACGAGGGAGGGCACGGGCTCGCGCAACTCGAACACATTCTCGTTGGTGAGATAGCGCACGGCATCGAGGCCGGGGATCGCCGGAATGGCCGCGCGGGAACCCGTGGCGAGCACGAACGCGCGCGCCGTGAGCGTGCGGCCACCGACCTCGAACGCGTGCGGAGAGACGAAGCGCCCGGCGCCGAGGATCACGTCCACGCCCAGCGCACGAAAGCGCTCCGGGCTGTCGTGCGGAGCGATGCCGCCGACGACCCCGGCGACGTGCCGCATCACGCGCGCGAGATCGGGCTGCGGGTCGACGGCGTCGAGGCCCCAGCGCTGCGCTTCGCGCATCTCGTGTGCGATGCGCGCCGATTTGAGCAACGCCTTGGAGGGCACGCATCCGGTCCAGAGGCAATCTCCCCCGAGGCGATGCTTCTCGACCAGAGCGACCTTGGCGCCGAGCGCGGCGCCACCGGCCGCGACGACGAGGCCGCCCGCACCACCACCGATGACGACGAGATCGAACTGGGGTCGTGCCAAGGATCCTCCGGACAGTGATGCAGGGCGCAGGGACGCACCACTTGGTCGGCCTTGCGCTGCGCAGCTTACGTGATCGGCGCCGGGCCCTCGCCGCGCTAGTGAAAATCGCGCGAGCGGACCTGCAGCTCGCCGAGCAGCGGCGACAGGTCGACCAGGCGCCCGGCGAGGACGTGCACCACGCTGCCTTCGCGTTCGACGGTGCCGTACACGCCCATCAGGCGCGAGCCGAGGAGCTCGCGGCGCTGCCGGTCGGAAAGGTCGCGCCACACGATGACGTTCATCGCACCGGTTTCGTCCTCGAGGGTCACGAAGATCACGCCGCTCGCCGTGTCGGGTCGCTGCCTGCCGATGACGAGGCCCGCGACGCGCACCAGCCGGCCGTGCGGCGATTGCGCAAGCGTGCGCGCATCGATCATCCGCAGGCGCTCGAGGCGCGGCCGCAGCAGCGCCAGCGGATGGCGACGCAGCGTGAGGCCGAGACTGCGGTAGTCGGCGATGATGTCCTGGCCTTCGGTGGGCGCTGCGAGAACGGGGCGGCGCTTCGTCGAAGCCGCTGCCCTGCAGCAGGGCGGGCAGGCGCTCCACGCCCGCGACGTCCCACACCGCACCGTGGCGATGACCCGCGAGCGCAGCGAGCGCGCCGGCGTCGGCGAGGCGGTTGAGATCGCGCCGGTCGAGCACCGCGCGGCGCGCGAGATCGGCCACGTCGGTGAAGGCGGCCTGCCCGCGCGCGGCCATGATGCGTTTCGCACCCGCTTCGCGACAGGCCGGTGACGAGGCGCAGCCCGAGGCGCAGGCGCGGTGCGGCGCGCGCCGTGCCGGACGCAGCATCCGCGCCGTGCTCGAGCGTGCAGTCCCAGTCGCTCGTCACGACGTCCACCGGCAGCACGTCGACGCCGTGCCGCCGCGCATCCTGCACGAGCTGGGCCGGGGCGTAGAAGCCCATCGGCTGGCAGTTGATCAGCGCCGCACAGAACGCCGCCGGCTCGTGGTGCTTCAGCCAGGCCGACACGTAGACCAGCAGCGCGAAGCGACGCCGAATGCGATTCCGGGAAGCCGTACTCGCCGAAGCCCTGGATCTGCTCGAAGACCTGCCGGCGAACGATTCCGCGTAGCCGCGCGCGCGCATGCCTTCGATCAGGCGCGTCTCGAACTGTCGAGCGCGCCGCGCCGGCGCCACGCCGCCATGGACGCGGCGCAGCTGGTCGGCTTCGCCCGGCGTGAAGCCCGCGGCGACGATCGCGAGCTGCATCACCTGCTCCTGGAAGATCGGCACGCCGAGCGTGCGCTCGAGCACGCCCTTCACGTCCTCGCTCGGATAGGTCACGGGCTCCAGGCCCTGGCGGCGGCGCAGGTAGGGATGCACCATGCCGCCCTGGATGGGCCCGGGCGCACGATCGCGACCTCGATCACGAGATCGTAGAAGCACGCGGGCTTCAGGCGCGGCAGCATCGACATCTGCGCGCGCGATTCGATCTGGAACACGCCGATGGTGTCGGCGTTGCAGGTCATCTCGTAGACCGCGGGGTCCTCGGCCGGAATGTCCTGCATGCGCAGCGCGCGGCCGCGCGTGGCGCCGACGAGGTCGAGCGCCTTGCGGATGGCGGTCAGCATGCCGAGCGCGAGGCAGTCGACCTTGAGCAGCCCGAGCGCGTCGAGGTCGTCCTTGTCCCACTGGATGACGGTGCGTCGCGCCATCGCCGCGTTCTCGACCGGCACCATGCGCGCGAGCGGCCCGCGCGCGATCACGAAGCCGCCGACGTGCTGCGACAGGTGGCGCGGGAAGCCGAGGAGCTCGTTGGCGAGCGCCACGAGGCGCAGCGATCACGGGCTTGTCGGGATCGAAGCCCGCCTCGCGCGAGGCGCTCGCGCAGCGACGCTGCGCGGCCTTCCCACCAGCTGAGCACGCCGGCGAGACGATCGACCTGCGCGAGCTCGAGCCCGAGGGCCTTGCCCACGTCGCGCACCGCGCTCTTCGGCCGGTAGGTGATGACGGTCGCGGCGAGCGCGGCGCGCTCGCGACCGTACTTGCCGTAGACGTACTGGATCACTTCCTCGCGCCGCTCGTGCTCGAAGTCGACGTCGATGTCGGGCGGCTCGTTGCGCTCCTTCGAGATGAAGCGCTCGAACAGCATGTTCATGCGCGCGGGATCGACCTCGGTGATGCCGAGCGCGTAGCACACCGCGGAGTTGGCCGCCGAGCCGCGGCCCTGGCAGAGGATCTCCTGGCTGCGCGCGAACGCGACGATGTCGTGCACGGTGAGGAAGTACGGCTCGTAGCCGAGCTCGGCGATGAGCGCGAGCTCGTGCTCGATGAGGCCGCGCACCTCCGCCGTCACGTTCTCCGGCGCGCCGAAGCGGCGCACGAGGCCCGCTTCGACGAGCGCGCGCAGATGCGAGGCGGGCGTCGCGCCCGGCGGGCACGATCTCCTCGGGATATTCGTAGCGCAGGCTCGTCGAGCGAGAAGCTGCAGCGCTCCGCGACGCGCACCGTCTCGGCCAGCCACTCGGCGGGATAGAGCGCGCCGAGGCGTCCGCGCGAGCGCAGGAAGCGCTCGCCGTTGGGAAAGAGCGCGTAGCCGCAATCGGCGACCGGCTTGCGGAGCCGGATCGCCGTCATCGTGTCCTGCAGCGCCCGCCGCGCGCGCACGTGCATGTGCACGTCGCCCGCCGCGACGATCGGCAGGCGCGTCACCATGCCGAGGCCCATGAAGCGCGCGGTCCGCGCGTGATCCTGCGCACGGGCGAAGAGTCCGGCGGCGAGCCACGCGCGATCGGCGAATGCATCGCGCACCCAGCGGCCCTCCGCCACGGCCGCGGCATCGCGATCGCTCGCCGTCCTGGGCGGTATCCACAACGCCAGCAAGCCCTGCGCGAGCGGCACGATGTCGTCGCGCGCGAGGCGGTACGTGCCCTTCGTGGCGCTGCGCCGGCCGCGCGTGATCAGCTGGCAGAGATTGCCGTAGCTCTCGCGATCGGTCGCAAGCAGCACGAGTCGCAGGCCATCGGCCAGGGTGAACTCGCTGCCGATGACGAGCGGCAGGCCGCATTCCTTCGCGGCGAGATGGGCCCGCACCACGCCGGCCACGGAGCATTCGTCCGTGATCGCCAGCGCGCGATAACCCAGGCCATGGGCACGCTCGACGAGCTCCTCCGGATGCGACGCGCCGCGCAGGAAGGAGAAGCTGGAGAGGCAATGCAGCTCGGCGTAGGCAGGAAGCATGGGGGCGCAACGCAGTACCGCATGAATATACGGTAGGCGGCCCGCCGCCCTTTGCCGGGCCTTAACCGCGCGAAGGCGCCGCTCGCTTGACGCATCCGGCAGGCACCCCCGACACTCGCCGCTTCCCGTTCAGGTGTCCTCCGCGCGCTGTCCATGCCTGCCATTGCTTTCGACCGCTTCTACCGTTACGACGAACTGCGCACACTCCTGCACCAGCTTGCTGCCGAGCACCCCGATCTCGTCGAGCTGCAGTCGATCGGCAAGAGCCATGAAGGTCGCGATCTCTGGGTGCTCGCCATCACCAATGCCGCCACCGGGCCCGCCGCGGAAAAGCCGGCGCTGTGGGTGGACGGCAACATCCACGCGACCGAGGTTTCCGCGTCGGCGGCGAATCTCCATTTCATCCATACGCTGCTGCAGGGTTACCGCACCGATCCCGAAATCACCCGTGCCCTCGACACGCGTGCGTTCTATGTCTGCCCCCGCATCAATCCGGACGGCGTCGAATGGGCGCTTGCCGATCGCCCGCGGTGGGTGCGCTCGAGCACGCGCCCGTATCCGTACGACGAGGAGGAAGTCGAAGGCCTGACGGTCGAGGATATCGACGGCAACGGACGCATCCTGCAGATGCGCATCCCCGATCCCAACGGCCTGTGGAAGGCGCATCCGCAGGCGCCGGCGCTGATGATCCGGCGCGACCCCGTCGAGACGGGCGGGACCTACTACCGCATCCTGCCCGAAGGCACGCTCGAGGATTACGACGGCTTCACGCTGCGCATCAAGAAGCCGCGCCACGGTCTCGATCTCAACCGCAACTTTCCCGCCAACTGGCGGCAGGAATTCGAGCAGCAGGGCGCCGGACCGTATCCGACGTCCGAGCCCGAGGTGCGCGCCGTGGTGGCGTTCATCACGGGGCACCCCAACATCACCGGGGGCACGACGTTCCATACGTGGAGCGGCGTGCTGCTGCGCCCGTTCGAGCATCTTCCGGATACCGAGATGCACGCCGAGGACCTGTGGTTCTACCGGGCCGCAGGTGCCAAGGGAACCGAGCTCACCGGCTATCCAGCGATCTCCGTCTATCACGAGTTCCGCTATCACCCGAAGAGCGTGATCGGCGGCACGTTCGACTGGATCTACGAGCACCTCGGTCTCTTCAGCTGGGTGGTCGAGATCTGGAGCCCGATGCGCGAAGCGGGCATCGACAAGTACGACTACATCGACTGGTTTCGCGATCATCCGCCGGAGGACGATCTCAAGCTGTACGAATGGAATCGCACGACGCTCGACGGCGCGGCGCACGCCGGCTGGAAGGCCGTTCCATCACCCGCAGCTCGGCGACATCGAGATCGGCGGGTGGGACCGTTTCCATGCCTTCTCGAATCCGCCCTTGCCGCTGCTCGAGCGCGAGCTCGCGCGCTTTCCGCGCTGGCTGCTGTGGCAGGCGCTGACCTCGCCGCGTCTCGAGCTGCTGCACGCGGGCGCGCAGGCGCTCGCCGCGGACACTTGGAAGATCACGCTCGTGGTGCAGAACACCGGTTGGCTGCCGAGCTACGTCTCGAAGCGCGCGCTCGAGCGCAAGATCGTGCGCGGGACCATGGTGGATATCGCGCTGCCTGCCGGCGCGACCCTGCTCCAGGGCAAGCGGCGCGTCGATGCGGGACAGCTCGAAGGCAAGGCGTACAAGCACACGGGCGTATCGTTCTGGCCGGACTACGCCGTCACGGACGATCGCGCGAAGATCGAATGGATCGTGCGCGGCCCGCGCGGCGCCGTGGTCCAGCTCGTGGCGCGCCACGAGCGCGCCGGCACGGTGCGCGCCGAAGTGACGCTTGCAGTGAGGATGCTGGATCGTCTGCCCGATCGCATGCGGTGAGGTGAACGCGCGGGCTGCGACGCGACCCGACAAGCGACACGAATTCAAACCGGAGGAGGAGAACACGATGAGGTTCGACCATACGACGAGGCGCGGCACGCGCCGCTCCATTGCGGTTGCGCTGGCACTGCTGCTGACCGCGTGCGCCACCGGACCCTCTCCCGAGCGCGCCGCGCTGGAGCGCATCCAGCACATCGTCGTGATCTATGCGGAGAATCGCAGCTTCGATCATCTTTACGGACTCTTCCCCGGTGCGAACGGCATCGCCAACGCGACGGCGGAGCAGTACACGCAGGTCGATCGCGATGGCAAGCCGCTGGCGGAGCTCCCGCCATCCTGGAAAGGCAAGGAGCCCGATCCCGCCTTTCCGCACCGGATGCCGAACCGGCCGTTCCGGCTCGATGGTCCGCCGTTGAACCTGCCGCTCACGCAAGCAGGTGCGCAGCCCGATCCACGAGTTCTACCGCAACTTCGAGCAGATCGATGGCGGGCGCAACGACCGCTTCGCCGCCGTGTCCGATGCCGGCGGCTACACCATGGGCTATTACGACGGCTCGGCCATGAAGATGTGGCAATGGGCGAAGGACTACACGCTCGCCGACAATTTCTTCATGGGCGCCTTCGGCGGCTCGTATCTCAACCACCAGTGGCTGATCTGCGCGTGCACGCCACGCGACGAGCGCGCGCCGGCGAACCTGCGGGCGCAGGTCGACGAGCGCGGCTGGCTGAAGCGCAAGCCGGAGTCGCCGGCAACGCGCCGCCAGCGGCGATCTCATGGTGTTCGACGGCACGGTCACGCCCGACGGCTGGTCGGTGAATACCACGCAGCCTCCCTATCAGCCGTCCCAGGTGCCGCCCGCCAAAGGCGGCGATGCGCGTGTGGCCGATCCCGGCAAGTACTCGTTGCCGCCGCAGACGGCCAGGACGATCGGCGACACGCTCTCGGCGAAGGGCGTTTCGTGGGTGTGGTACGCGGGAGCGTGGGACGACGCGACCAGGGACGGCATGCAGCCGCCCGAAGCGAAGCGCGCCGTCATCTATAACCGGGAGAAGGGCGCGCCCAATTTCCAGGCGCATCACCAGCCGTTCAACTATTACGCGCGCTTCGCGCCGGGAACCGCGGACCGCGAGCGACACCTCAAGGACTATCGCGATCTGGTCGCGGCGATCGACAAGGGCGACCTGCCGCAGGTCGCGTTCTACAAGCCGCAGGGCACGCTGAACCAGCACCCGAGCTATACCGACGTCGCGCAGGGCGACGTTCACATCGCGGAACTCCTCGATCGGATCAAGGCGAGCCCGGTGTGGAGCAGCACGGTGGTGATCGTCACCTACGACGAGAACGGCGGCTTCTGGGACCACGTGCCGCCGCCCAAGGGTGACCGCTGGGGACCCGGCACGCGCATTCCCGCGATCATCGTGTCGCCGTTCGCGCGCCGCGGCTACATCGATCACACGATGTACGACACGACGTCGATCCTGAAATTCATCACGCGGCGCTTCGACCTCGAACCGCTGCCGGGCGTGCGTCCCGCCGCGGGCGATCTCACCGCGGCCCTCGACTTCGGGCGTTGACCCGACGCGGACAAAGAGATGAAGCACCCCCGCCGCGGGCTCGCCCATATTCCGCGCGGGGTATGGGCGCTCGGGCTCGTCAGCATGTGCATGGATCTCTCCTCGGAGCTGATCCATGCCATCCTGCCGCTCTATCTCGCGGTCGGGCTCGGCGCCAGCACGCTGACGATCGGCGTGATCGAGGGCGTCGCCGAAGCAATCGCGCTGATCGTGAAGATGTTCTCGGGCGTGCTGTCCGACATGTTCCAGCGCCGCAAGCCGCTCGTGGTGCTGGGCTACGGTCTGGCCGCGGTCACCAAGCTCGTGTTTCCCCTCGCGCCCACGCTCGGCTGGGTGGTGGCCGCGCGCTTCGCCGATCGCGTCGGCAAGGGTATCCGCGGTGCGCCGCGCGATGCGCTCATCGCGGATCTCACGCCCGCCGGAGATCCGCGGTGCGAGCTTCGGCCTGCGTCAGGCGCTCGACACGGTGGGCGGATTCGGCGGACCGCTGCTCGCGCTCGCCGCGATGGCCTACTTCGCGAGCGACTTCCGCGCCGCGTTCTGGGTTGCGGTGATCCCGGCATTCGTCGCGGTCGCGCTGCTCGTGCTCGGCGTGGAAGAGCCACCGCGCGCCGCGGGCGCCGGTGCGTCAAAACGGATCACGCTCCGCAGGGAATCGTTGGGCCGCCTCGGACGGGCCTACTTCGCGGTGGTGGCGATCGCGGCGATGCTGACCCTCGCGCGCTTCTCCGAAGCGTTTCTCGTGCTGCGTGCGACGAGCGTCGGCGTGCCGGTCGCGCAGGCGCCGTGGGTGATGGTCTCGATGTCCGTCGTCTATGCGCTCGTGGCCTATCCTGCGGGTGCCGCGGCCGATCGCGGCCATGGCGGCCGATTGCTGGGTGCCGGCTTCGCAGTGCTGATCGCCTCCGACGTCGTGCTGGCGCGTGCCGCCGGTGCGTGGGAGGTCTACCTGGGCGGTGCCCTCTGGGGCGTGCACATGGGGCTGACGCAGGGACTGCTGGCGGCGCTCGTCGCGGGCGCCGCGCCCAGGGACTTGCGCGGCACGGCGTTCGGGTTCTTCAATCTCGTCTCGGGCGTCGCGATGCTGATCGCCAGCGCGCTGGCGGGCTGGCTGTGGCAGGCGCACGGTCCGGCGACGACGTTCTTCGCCGGGGCGCTGTTCACGGCGCTAGCATGGGTGATGCTGCTGCTCTATCGCAGGAACCACGCCTTGCGTCTCGACGGGTAAGGATCCGCCGGTTCGTCCGACCAACGTGCACGCCAGCAGGACGGGGACAGGAGGAGTCATGGAGCAGACGATGGCGATCGGGACCGCCCCGGCCACGCACAGCTACGCGCGCCACGCGCTGCCGGTGCGGATCATGCACTGGATCAACGTGGTCGCCCTGACGATCCTGTTCATGAGCGGCCTGCAGATCTTCAACGCGCATCCGGCTCTGTACTGGGGCAAGTCCTCGTACACCGGGCGTCCGCCGCTGGTCGAGATGGCGGCGATGCAGACGCCCGACGGCCGCGTCATCGGCATGACCCGCGTCGGCGAGCACGTGTTCGATACGACGGGCGTGCTCGGCGCGTCGCGCGATCGCAGCGGCGAGTGGAGCGCCCGCGGCTTCCCCTGGTGGCTCACGATCCCCGACAACCGCTGGCTGTCGATGGCTCGCGCATGGCATTTCTTCTTCGCGTGGATCTTCGTGCTGAACGGCCTGGCGTACGTCGCGCTACACCATCGCGAGCCGGCATTTCGCCCGCGACCTCTGGCCGACGCGCGAGGACCGGCGGTCCATCGGGCGATCGATCGTCGATCACCTGCGCTTCCGCCATCCGACCGGCGAGGCGGCGAAACGCTACAACGTGCTGCAGAAGCTCGCCTACCTCGTGGTGATCTTCGTGCTGCTGCCGCTCATCATCCTGATGGGGCTGGCGATGTCGCCCTGGCTCGACGCCGTGATCGCGGGCTGGGTCGATCTCGTCGGCGGACGGCAGTCGGCGCGCACGATCCACTTCATCATCGCGTGGCTGCTGGTCGCGTTCGTGTTCATCCACGTGTTCGAAGTGCTCATCTCCGGAGCTGTGGAATCACCTCCGCTCGATGATCACCGGCCGGTATCGTCGTGCGCGAGGAGGCGGGCCATGAATGATCACGGATTGCGCGGTGACCGGCGTCGCTTCCTGCGACGCGTGCTCGGCGGCGCCGGCGCACTGGTGCTGGCAGGCTGCGACCGGCTGTCGAACACGCAGTGGTTTCCGAAGCTCCTCGGTGCCGCGGATCAGGTGAGTGCGGCCGCGGCGCACGCTGTGGCGCGCACCGCGATGGCGCAGGAATTCACGCCGGCCGATCTGTCGCCGACGTTTCGCAGCAACGGCACCGCCGAGCCGGACAACGCGCAATATCGCGCGCTGGCGCAGGCAGGCTTCGCCGACTATCGCCTCGTCGTCGATGGCCTCGTCGAGCGACCCGGGCACTATTCGCTCGCCGACCTGCGCGCCATGCCGGCCCGCACGCAGATCACGCGCCACGATTGCGTGGAAGGCTGGAGCGCGATCGGCAAGTGGCAGGGCGCGCGCCTCGCGCCGCTGCTTCGCGCGGTGCGGCCCATGGCGGCAGCGCGCTACGTCGTGTTCCATTGCGCCGACCCGATGGAAGCCGATGGTCGCGAGCTCTACTACGAGAGCATCGACCTCGACGACGCGTATCACGAGCAGACGATCCTCGCCTACGAGCTCAACGACACAACCGCTGCCGGTGGCCAATGGCGCGCCGATCCGGCTGCGCGTCGAGCGCCAGCTCGGCTACAAGCACGCGAAGTACGTGATGCGGCTCGAGCTCGTCGAGAGCTTCGCGCAGATCCGCGGCGGGCGCGGCGGATACTGGGAGGACCAGGGCTACCAGTGGTACGCAGGCATCTGAAGCCACCCGCAAAACCGGCGTTCTATTGACCGGGCGGGAATGCGCAGCTAGTGTTGATCGGGACTGCGGAGGACGTACCGGACGTTCTCGGCAGCGGGCAGGAGACCCCACCGTGCAGCGCGGCACGTCCGCTGGCGATGGCAATTCGCGCACTGCGCAGGGCCCCAGCGTACGCGCGTCGATGTCGGCCACGCTCCGTCGTGCGCTGATGCCGCTGGCAGGACTCGCGGCGGCGCCGAGTGCGCGTGCGGTGATCGCCACCGGACTGCTGTCGTGCCTTGCCATGGCGCTCCTGGTTGGCGCCATGGTCGCGCGCGAGCGGCAGGCCACTCTGCAGCGCGCGACGCGCACCACGGCAGCCATGACGCTTGTCCTGGAGCAGCACACCGCCCGGACCTTCCAGGCGGTGGACCTCACGCTGGCGGGGATCGCGGATGCGCTGGCGCTCGCGCCGAACCTGCCGCGCCACGACCCCGCCTTCCGCGCCACGCTCGGCAAGCGGCTCCAGGAGCTCGGCCCCTACGTCCGGGCAATCTTCGTCATCGGTGCCGATGGCCGCATCCTGCACGACACCGACTACCCGAACACGCCCGACGTCTCTCTGGCCGATCGCGATTACTTTCGCAACCATGCCGCGAACCTGCAGCTCGAACGGTCGATGTCGGCGCCGCTGCAAAGCCGCTCCGGCATGGGTTGGTTCGTCGCGGTGACGCGGCGTATCGGCGACGGCAGCCGCTTCGGGGGCATCGCCGTCGCGGCGATGCAGCCGCAGTATTTCGAGGGCATCTACCGCGACATGGGGCTCGGCGAGCGCGACATCGTCACGCTTTACCACCGCGACGGCGTGCTCGTTGCGCGCTATCCGCCCGATGCGGTTGCGGTCGGCAAGTCGTTCGCCCGTTCGCCGATCTTCACCAGCCACCTGCCACAGGCCCTGACCGGCACGTACGTGACCGATACCGGGGTCCTCGACTTCGAGCGCATCGTGAGCTATCGCGCCTTGGACGAGTGGCCGCTGGTGGTCGTGCTGGCGCAGGGAACGGATTCGCTCCTCGCGGCATGGCGTCACAGCGCCGCGGGGGCGTTGATCGCTCTGGTGGGAGTCATGGCGCTGCTCGCAGTGATCATCGCGCAGATCGTGCGCCAGCAGCAGGCCCGGGAGCGTGCCCGGCAGCGGCTGGCGCAAGCGGAGAAGCTCGAGGCGCTTGGCCAGCTTACCGGTGGCATTGCGCACGATTTTGCGAATCTGCTCGGGATCATCGGAAGCAATCTCGAAATCCTGGCGCGCACCGGCGTCGCGGACGAGCGGGGAAAGCAGGCCATGGCCATGGCACGGCGCACGCTCCGGCGCGGTGCCGAGCTGACGAACCGGCTGCTCTCGTTTGCGCGACGACGGACGGTCAAGGTCGTGCCCGCGGATCTCAACGCCCTCGTGAACGACGCTCGCGATCTCGTGCGCCAGGCGCTCGGTTCGGGAATCGCGGTCGAGCTCGCGCTGGCGCCGGACTTGCCGCGTTGCCTGGTCGATCCGTCCGAGTTCGAGGTGGCGCTCGTCAATCTGGCGGTGAACTGCACGCGATGCCATGGATGGCGAAGGTCGGCTCGAGCTGATCACCACGCAGGGACGCGAGACGCCGTGGCTGGGGCGGACGGCGCGCGGGCGGGACTTCGTTGTGCTGTCGGTGCGCGACACCGGGCGCGGCATGACGCCGGAAGTGCGCCGCCGGGCGATGGAGCCGTTCTTCACCACCAAGGGCGAGATGGGCACGGGTCTCGGGCTCGCCCAGGTCGGCGAGTTGATGCAGCAACTCGGCGGCGATCTGGAGATCGAATCGGAGCCGGGCAAGGGCACGACGGTCCATCTTTTCTTTCCCCGTGCGAGCGATGGCGACACACCCGCGGCCGGCAGCATCCCGGTGTCGTGAACCGGGCGTGATTCTGTCCTTCAGGATGATGCGATGATCAGGAAGCTCAAGTCCGGCGAATACCGGCTTTATTCGCGCAAGGTCGATGCGAAGACCGGCAAGCGGCGCAACCTCGGCACGTTCAAGACCCGCGAGGCTGCCGAGAAGCACGAGCGCGAGGTGCAGTACTTCAAGCGGCACTGACGGCGCGCATTGCTGCGCATTGCCTGGTGCGTCCGGTCGAGCGTGCTACGCGGATGCGTTCCGTGGCGAGCGCGCGGACTCACGCGAACATGCCGTGCAGGAACCATTCGCCGTCCTCGCCGTACACGCTGTCGCGATAGATCCAGAGCACCTCGCCGCGCGGGCTCTCGGCCACGTAGTAGTCGCGGCGGAGGTCGGTGCCGTCCCACCAGCCCGATTCGATACGCTCCGGGCCGTCGCGCAGGATCCACGGCCGCGCCTCGAACGTCGCGGCCAGCGGTTGTGGCTCGCTCAGCAGCCACGTCGGACGGGGTCCCGCAGGCAGCACGCAATGCGGCGCCGGCGCGGCTTGCGTGGCCGGCGCGGGCATGGCCTCGCGCCACGCCCGCTCGGGCCGATGGTCCTCCAGCGCGGCGATGCAGGTGATGGCGTCCTCACCCAGCCGTGCGCGCAGCCGATCGAGCAGGGGCACCGTCGCACCCGCGTCGTCGCCCGGCAGCAGGCCGAGATTGCGCCCGGCCAGCGGCGCAGTGGCATCGCTCGCCAGCACGAGGCTTTCGACGGGTGCGGGCAATGCCACGCGGGCAAGGCGCTCGCGCAGCACGGTCATGAGATGCACGGGGTCGCGTGCCGGCGCAGCGAGCGCGAACGGCAGCGTCGTCGCTGCCGTGCCGACGCGTGCGCTCATGCAGCGCTCGTGCTCCAGCGCGAGCGACAGCGAGAGCACGCCGAGGCCACGTCCCTCGAGCCAGCCGGCGAGCTCGTGCACGAGACGGTTGACCGCGAAGCCCAGCGCCTCGGTGTCGCCGACCGGCACCGGCAGCTCGAGGCGGCCGCGATAACGCGCCGGCGGCACGAACGGCACCTGAGGATCCGGCACGCGATTGCGGGCGCGATCGAGCAACGCGACGAAACCGGCGCCCACGCGCCTCCCGAGCGCATCGCGCGGCAACGCCCAGGCCGCGCCGAATGTGCCGATGCCGGCACTGCGCAGCAGCGCCACCGGTGCATCGTCCGCACCGAGATGCGCGAGCGACAGGGGCGCGAGTGCGTGCTCGAGCGCCTCGGGACGCACGATGGTCCGGCGTCCGGCATGGGCAAGAGCGCGCGCGGCCGTCGGCGTGGGTGCGCCGGCGGGATGCACGCCGTAGCCGAGCTCCGCGATGCCGCGCACGATCCGCTGCAGCAGGGGGCGCAAACCGCCGAAAAGCCGCACGCTGCCGCCGATCTCGGCGAGCAGCGCTCGCGGCGGGGCCAGGCTCACCATCGGCGTGAATTGCGTGAGCCACGTCGCAACGCCTTCGAGCGCTGCCTGCTCGGCGGCGGGATCGCGATCCTTCAGCACCACATCGGGGGCGAGGGCCAAGGCTGCCGAAACGAGCTGTCCCGCAGCGATGCCCATGGTGCGCGCGGCCTCGTTCGCGGCGACGATGCGCGGTTGATGGCCGCCGCTCGCCACGGCGAAGCGCAGCGGGTTGTCGCCTTCCATTCGCTGCGCGCGCAGGAAAATCTCGAGCGGCAGTTCCGGCAGCAACAGGCAGATCCACAGCATGACGAACCGTCGTGCTGACTCAATGCGCCGGGCGCAGGCGTCGTCGGGCGGCTGGCCGGCCCGCGCTGCTGCGCACGTCGACGGACGGCGTCGGAGCATGCGCGGACGGGTTGATGTCGAGCACGATGGGGTGGCCCACCTCGCCGCCGCGGCGCTTGCGCACCTCGATCGAGAGCCGTCCTTCGTGCGGCGCGAGCGCAAGCCGCAATGGCGCGGCACTGGCGAGCGCACGCTGCCCCGGACGCCGCCATAGCACGCCCCAGCTGCCGCCGTCGCGCGCGGCGACCTGCAGCCGGCGCAGCAGGCGCTCGTCGGGCGTGGCGAGCCAGGCGAAGGCAGCGCCGCATTCCGGCGCGCGCAATGCCTGCTCGAACGCCCACAGCTGGTCGGCCATGGTCGGACAACGCACGATGATGAAGCGGCGCAGGTCGAGCCCGGCCGCGACGAGCGCGGGCGCATACGGGACGTGCGGCGGCGCAATCCACACCACGTCGCGGCGTTGCTCCTGCAGGCGCACCAGCGCCGGCAGCGTGAGCGAGATCTCGCCGATGCCTTCGCGCTCCAGCATGATCTCCGTCAGCGCCGCGGCGGGCCAGCCGCCGCCGGGCAGCACGGCATCGAGCGGCGCAAAGCCGGTGGCGATCGCGGAGGGCTCGGGTGCGCAGTCGCTGCCGCGCCACACCGCGGGGTTCTGCAGCACCGCTGCGAGGGAGGAAGGCGCGGCCATGTTCTGCGGCGGAAAAAAGCGCCGGGCGGCCGCGGCATGCGCGGACGCCCGGCAAGGGCTCCGTCAGGACAGGAAGGGAGAACGGCGCGCGCCGATGCCATGCGTGCGGAGCATGGTCAGCCGGCCTTGCTGGTACGGATGACGCCCACGCCGATGCCTTCGATGGCGAAGGCATCGCGCTTGCCCTCGATGACGATGGGCGCGAAATCGGGGTTCTCGGCGAGCAGCGTCACCTGGCTGCCCTGCCGCTTGAGACGCTTGACGGTGACTTCCTCGCCGAGGCGCGCGACGACGATCTGGCCCGAGCGCGCCTCGCTGGTCTTGTGCACCGCGAGGAGATCGCCGTCGAGGATGCCGGCGTTCTTCATGCTGAGGCCGCGCACGCGCAAGAGGTAATCGGCCGCGGGCGTGAAGAGGTGCGGGTCGAGGCGCAGATGGGCCTCGATGTGCTCGGTGGCGAGGATCGGATGGCCCGCTGCCACGCGCCCGACCAGCGGCAACCCGGTGCCGGGCAGCTCCGCAGCTTCCTTCAGCCGCAGGCCGCGCGAGGCCCCCGGCAGGAGCTCGATGGCGCCTTTGCGGGCGAGCGCGCGCAGATGATCCTCGGCCGAGCTGGCAGTGCTGAATCCCAGGCCCGCGGCGATCTCGGCCCGGGTAGGCGGCATGCCGGTCGTTTCCAGGTGCTGCCGGATCCAGTCGAGGATCTGCTGCTGCCGGGCGGTGAGCGGTAGGGCGGGAGCGTCGGCCGGAGCCATGGCGATACCGTATATGGATGCGGTACCGTCATTATAGGCGGCTTGCCGCGGCCGTCAAATCCTGTTCAGGCGGCCGTGGCGCCGCGCCAGTCGTCCGCCACCACCATGATCCGCATGCCTTCGCACCAGGACCCATCCGGCGCGCGGTGGAGTCCGACGACGAGCCGTGCCTGCCGCGACTGCGCGAAGTGCGCATCCAGCACGCGCGCGCATTCGGCCGCGCTCCACATCTCCGTCGGGCTGCGGGATGCGGACTGCGGCACCGGGGCGATCCACCGCTGCCGCGGCAGCAGCATCCAGCCCGCCATGCGATGCAGGCCGCGCTCCAGTGCCGGCTCGCCATGGCGGCTCCAGAACAGCGGCTCGCGCACCGCGGCGTCGACGAGATCCACCTGCAGGCAGCGAAAGACGTGGCCCTGCAGGCACGCCCGCGGCGTGATCGCCGCCGCACGAAGCTCCGCCGGCAGGGCGGCGCGGGCGAGGCTCGTCTGCGACAGCGGCAGCTGCACGTCCACCATGTGCCGCCACTTGTGGTCGAGGCGATCGTCGGGGTGCGTGCCCACGAAGCGCGCCATGTCCTCGCCGGGCGGGCAATGCAGGAAGAACTTGTAGCCGGTCTCGAGATGCTGCACGCCCGGCAACCCGGGGAGCGTCACGATGAAGTCGAGCTCGCCGCGCACCTGGTTGCCCTGCCGGATCGCGAGCCCCGCGGCGTGGACGGTTGCTCCCGGGAGGTGCAGGAACCAGAAATGCCAGAGGGCTTCGGCGTAGCGCCCGAGCTGGCGGGCGTTGGAGCGTGCGAGATGCTCGACGAGCGGTCCCGGGTGACGGTCGAGACGGGCCAGCCACGGCCCCTGTGCGACGAGGCACGACCGCCGCCATGCATCGTCGAGCAGCGGATACGGACTGCCGGCCGCACCGATGAGGGACGGCGCGCACACCAATGCGGCCAGCGCGCGAACGTCTGCGGTCGCGAGGCTGTCGATCAGGGACGCGACATCGGGCTCGTCACGGGCACGCGCAGCGACGGATGCGGGCATCGTCGCGCCGGATACCGCGGCAGCGGCTGCGGAGCGCATGCTTCATTCTATGCCCGGGCGGGCGCATGATGCGGCTCCCCGTCGCGCACTGGTTGCGCGGCTTGGTTGACACGCATCAACGGGCCGCAGGGATGGCTCGCTACGATGGACCCTCACGGAGCGCACCAATGGCGCTGGCGACGCGGACGATGCGGGCGATGGTCTTCGACGGGGCGCGGCGTCCGCTTGTGGCGCGCGACCTGCCGGTGCCGGTCGCGGGTCCGGGCGAGATCCTGATCGAGGTGCGCGCATGCGGTGTGTGTCGCACCGATCTTCATCTCGTGGACGGCGAGCTGCCCGACCCGGCAGCCGCGGTGATTCCGGGTCACGAGATCGTGGGCGTGGTCGCAGCGCTCGGTGGCGGCGTGACGGGGCCGACGGTGGGCACGCGCGTCGGCGTGCCGTGGCTGGGCTTCACGTGCGGACATTGCACGTACTGTCGCTCCGGGCGCGAGAACCTGTGCGAAAAGGCGCAGTTCACGGGCTATCAGCGCAATGGCGGCTATGCCGGGTTCGTCGCCGCCGATGCGCGCTTCGTGTTCGCGCTGCCCGAGGGTTACGACGACCTGCACGCGGCGCCGCTCCTGTGCGCCGGACTCATCGGTTATCGCGCCTACGCGCTGGCGGGCAATGCACCCACGATCGGCATCTATGGCTTCGGCGCGGCCGCGCACCTCATCGCCCAGGTCGCGCTCGCGCAAGGGCGCAAGGTGTATGCGTTCACGCGACCGGGTGATCGCAAGAGCCAGGCGTTCGCGCGGGAGCTCGGCGTGCACTGGGCGGGCGGCAGCGACGAGCGGCCGCCGACGCCCCTCGATGCGGCCATCCTGTTCGCGCCGGTCGGTGCGCTGGTTCCCGCGGCGCTCGCCGCCACCGCACCCGGCGGGTCGGTGATCTGCGCCGGCATCCACATGAGCGACATCCCCGCATTCGCGTACCGCCTGCTCTGGGGCGAGCGGCAGGTCCGCTCGGTCGCGAACCTTACGCGCCAGGATGGCGACGCGTTCCTCGCGCTCGCCACTGCGATTCCGCTGCGCGTGCATGCGAAGGCGTATACCCTCGAACAGGCGAACGCGGCGCTCGACGACCTGCGCTCCGGCGCGGTCGAGGGTGCCGTCGTATTGACGATGGAGCGATGAGGGCGTGCAATACGGCGTCTGCCCCGATGCGAATGTCTCCCGGCCATGGGTGCAGCATGCCCGCGGCTTTCTTCGTCCTAGCTAAAGGAGCGTACGGCATGGCCACCAAGAAAGCATCCCAATCTCCCTCCGCGCGCAAGACCACGGGCGCCAAGCGTCCGGCGCGGAAGAGCACCGCATCGCAGGACACCTCGCGCGGCAATTCGGAGGCGCGTGCTGCCGCGAGCGGCGTCGGTGCCGCATTCGCCGGCATGCCGGATCCCGCGCAGTTCGCCAAGTTCAAGGACATGATGACGCCCGAGCAGGCGTTCGAGCTCTATCGCCAGAACGCGCGCCTCGCCCTCGACATCATCGACGCCGCCATCGAGAGCACGGCCAAGATGCGCAAGCTGCAGTTCGAAGGCGAGGAGGAGGCACGGGCGTTCCACAAGCGCGTTGCCCGTCGCGCCGCGGAAGCGGAGAACCCGCAGGCGCTCGTCGCCACCGGGCAGAACGTCGGTCAGGAAGCGGTGCAGAAGGCGATGACGTACTGGAGCCAGATGTTCGAGCTCGTGGTGGAGATGCAGAAGCGTCTGTTCAACATCATCGAGGAGCAGGTCGAGGACGTGCCCGGCGTGAAGCAGGCCCGTGCTGCGATGACCATGCTGCCCGATCTCAAGCAGGCGCAGAACCTCGTCAGCGCCATGCAGGGCGTACTGTCCTCCGGCGGCTCGGCCTTCGAATCCATGCAGAAGGTCGTGGGCGATTTCACGCGCATGGCGCAGCACTCGATGCCCGGCGCGAAGCGCTGAGGCCCGATGGCCGCCGGGATCGCTCTCCCCCATGCACCCGGCGGTCACCCACGTCCAATGCACGGCGGATGACACGAGCTTCCGTCGTGAACCCGCGCGATCCAGCGAGGTCTGACGGCGATCGTCTGCCGGCGCCACCATGAAGACACTGCTCGCGTTCGTGCTCGCTGTCCTGTCGACCGCGTGCACTCGCCGCGGCTCCGGCGGACGATATCGTCGTGAACGTCGAGCGCCGCGGCGACTGGGTCATCATCGATGTGGGACTGCCCCTCGACGTCTCGCCCGAGGAAGCGTGGCTGACGCTGGCCGACTACGATCACATGGCCGACTTCCTGCCCAATTTGCTGGAAAGCCGCGTGATCAGCCGCGACGGCAACCGGTTGCGCGTGATCCAGAAGGGCCGCGCCAAGCGTGGGCTGCTCTCCTTCGCCTTCGAGAACGTGCGCGACGTGGAGCTCGTGCCGCCGACCGAGATCCGTACGCGCCTCGTCAGCGGCACGCTGAAGGAGGCGCTGTCCACCACGCGCATCGTGCGCACCGAAACCGGCTCGCACCTGCGCAACCACGGCGAGTACGTGCCCGCCGACTGGATTCCGGTCGGGCTTGCAACGAGCATGATCGAGTCCGAAGCGCGCGAGCAGTACGCGTTGCTGCGCGCCGAGATCCGGCGACGTCACGAAAAGGTTGGCTCGCTGCCGCCCTGAGCGGTGGCGTGCACTGGGGGATCGCTCGTCCGTCCGTCAGGACGCAAGGCCAAGCATCCGTGCGATCACGGCGGGCCGGTTGGCGATGACGTCGAGCTCCCACTGCCGTGCACGTTCGAGCGACGCCATGATGTCGTCGCGCCCGGCGGCGAGGTCCTCGAGCGCAAGTAGAATCCGCGCCGGATCGAGCGCTGCGTGCGGCGCATCGGCTACTGGCCGCGCGATGCCCAGGCGTGCACACGTCGCGGCCATCGCGGGCTGATCCCAGAAGAACGGGTAGGACAGCATCGGCACCCGGTGAAACACGGCCTCGTGGGTCGAGTTGAGGCCGTTGTGGGTGAGGAACACGTCGGCGGCGCGCAGCGTCGCCCACTGATCGACGAAATCGGCGATGCGGATGTTCTCCGCGGCGAGATCCGCCGGCGATGCATCGCGCAGTGATGCGCCGCCCAGGCTGACGACGACCGCGAGATCCCGCCGGCCACGCGCCGCAGCGGCCACGGCCTGCACGGCACGGGTCGCAACATCGGCGTAGCGTCGCCAGACCACGGTGCCGAACGACGCGTAGACCTTGACCGGTCGTGATTCGCTCTGCGCGGCGGTGGGGAAGAGATCGGTGGCACACGGCTCGTGGTCGAGGTCCGCAAGGTCGTCGGACAAGGAGCCGAAGAATTCGAGCGGATGCGCCTCCAGCTCGCTTTCGTCGCCGAGGAACTGCGGCGGCTCGCAGCAGACGTTGAGATCGGCGCTCGGGCTCGCGACATAGCAGAACGGGGACGCATCGCCGAGCCCGTAGCGGGACCGCAACACGTCGACCGCCTGTGCGCAGGCCGCGGACACGTGCACGACAGGGTCGCGCTCCAGGGCCGCGATGAACGCCGAGGGCACGACCTGATGGCCCGAGATGACGTTGACGCGCGGCAATTCCAGCGCGCTCGCGACCACGCGGCCGATCACCGCGAAGCTGTCGTGGACGACCAGCGCAAGATCCAGGCGCCGCATCTCGTCGCATATGGGCGTCCGCGTAATGGCCCGCAAACGCCGACGTACCGGCACGGGATCGGAAACGACGTGTCGTCCGCCGCTGCAAGAGGGTACTTCGCGAAGACGTCGTGGAACACGCCGCCGGCGCGCTCCACCGACGGCCGGAAGTCGGCGTGCGTGAAGACGTGCGCGACGTGTCCGGCACGCGTCACGCCGGCGACGAGCGCGCGCAGGCGCTGGAAATGTCCGCGCTCGGGCATGCAGAAGAACGCGACCGCGCGCCGCGAACCGCCGTTCGCTGGGGCGGCCTCATCCCGGGACGTCATCCCTCGCCGGCGATGACGGCTCGTCGCCGGCGCCGCGAGAGCGCCTGCGCGAGCTCGGCTTCAGTCTTGCCGTTGACCCACGGGTACGTCGAGATGGCGACCGGCCGGCCCGCGTGCGCTATCGAGCGTGATGCGGTCCTGCGCCTTGTCCGGCTCGAATGGCACGTGGCATTCCGTGACGGAGCTGAATCCGGTGTCGTGCAGCGCGCGCAGCAGCGCCGCACGCGTGAAGCGGAAGCTGAAGCTGTTGTCGATGGAGCGCAGCACGCGGCCCCGGCGCAGCTCCGCGCTGTCGTCGTCGTCGTGCTCGCGCACGCGCTCGCCTTCGTAGCGCACGCCGGAGCATTCGGCCACGCTCTTCGCCTCGAGCGCCACCAGCGTGTCGAGGATGATGAATCCGCTGCAAAGCGCGCGCAGGTTCGCGAGCAGGCGCAGGACGTCGGAGGCCTCGAGGTGGTAGAGGATGCCGAGCGCATACACGACGTCGAACGTGCCGACGCTCTCCATCGTCACCGCACGCACGTCCTGCTGCACGAACCGCACGCGATCGATGCCGTGCCGCACGGCACAGGCGGCGCCTTGCGCCATGCGCTCGGTCCGGGCATCGATGGCGAGCACCTGCGCGCCGTGCAGCGCCGCCTCGATCGCGTAGACGCCTTCGCCGCAGCCGAGGTCCAGGATCCGGCGTCCGTGCAGATCACCGTGCAGCAGATCGCGCGTCAGTTGCAGCACGCGGCGCACCTTGAGGCCGTTCGCGCGGCCCGCCTGCGGTATGCGCACGCCGGGCATCACGCCTTTGCGGGCGAACATCGCGAGCGCCTCCGCGTCGAGCGGATGGACCGGTTCATCGGACATGGCGTGCTCCGTTGGATTCCGTGCCCACGAGATGCAGGATCTTCCCCGTGCTCGTCTGATGCGGTGCTTCGCGGGTGACCTGCAGGATCCCGGTGTCGTGCCATTGCGCGACCATGTCGCGCTCGACCTCGCCCGTGGCGCCCAAGGCGGCGACGAAGGCCGTGCGCACGGCGTCGGTATCCACCGTGCCGACACGCGGATTGACGAGCAGCCGCAGCCGAGGCTCGCCCGCGGGGCCGGCGTCCTCGATCAGCTGGTAGTCGGTGGGACCGCCGCCGAAGCGTGCCGGCAGCACCTCTTCCAGGATGCCGACGACGGCCGCATCGGCGAACGTCATGCCGCCGACGGACAGCTTCTCGAAGCTGCGGATGTCGTGCAGATGCGTGCCCCAGCCGAGCGCGTGCATCGGGCAGCCGCAGGCGCGTTCGCCGACGAGTGCGCGATCGCCCATCGACACGTTCAACAGCGCGAAGGGAGACGTATCGAGCAGTGAAGAGACCAAGAGGGTATGTGCCGGCAGCGCGGGAATATCGGAAGCGATGACCGCGTTGAGGTCGCTGAACACGTGCACGTCGTCCGGCGCCTCGGGCGACAGGCAGCCATAGGCCACCGTACCGCCCGACTCCACGCTGCCGTAATCCGGCATCGCTTTCGCGCCGACGCGCTCGATGACCGCGAGGCGGGCGGCCGTGATCGGCTCCCCGGTGATGGTGAATTGCGTACCCGCGATGTCCAAGTTCGCTGCGCCAGCCGCTTCCGCGAGACGCACCGCGGCGCTCGGCGCGGTCCAGAGATGCGGCACTTCGCCATGCGCGAGCGTGCCGGTGATCCAGTCGAGGATGAGCGAGGGGTCTTCGAGAGGCGCGTATTCGGGGGCGGGCAAAGGCTCGCCCAGCACGCGGCTCTCCCACAGCAGCGTGCGCACGCTCCACCGGAACCGCGCACGCTCCTTGCCAGC
Organism: uncultured beta proteobacterium; assembly: GCA_963734575.1. GTDB lineage: Bacteria > Pseudomonadota > Gammaproteobacteria > Burkholderiales > Casimicrobiaceae > CAIWHR01. Next base: position 343,041 of record CAVTHT010000004.1, read on the forward strand.
AAAGGCGTCGACCTGCGTGAACCATCGCGACGCGGGCACGCCGCGCGCGGAATACCACAGGACCGGGACGATGCCACGCAAGCCCCACACGGCGGTGCGCCACGCACCGCCTCCGCGCGCACCGAGCGCGACGTTCATGTTGACGGCGCGATCGCGCACGCAGGCGAGGTCCAGTTGCACGCGTGCCGGCGGTCCCCGGCTGCCGCCGGTGTTGGTCCACAGCGCGGGTACCGAGAGCGGATTGCGGAAGTCATCGGCGGCGACCTGGAACGAGGTGCTGCCCCGCACGATGGGCTGGCGGCCCTTGAACTCCTCGACGGTCACGTAGACGCCATTGCGGCTGAGTTGCTGCAACGCGCCTTCCAGGCCATGCGCGTGCACGAGGCGCACGAGATCGGCCGCTTCGCAACCGGCGTGTTGCAGCAGGCGCCGATACGGGCTCGAAGGATTGGCGTAGATCACGTTCCGGGCGAGGGCGAGAAAGTTGCTCGTACGCACGCGAAGCCGCTTCTGCACGATGCCCTCTGCTTCGGCGAGCGTGAACGACCGGCGCAGGAATCCGGGCAACGCCGCGACGACGCGACCGATCATCGCCGCGTCCGTCGCGAACTGGTGCAATGACGAGCTCAATCCATCCCTCGGGCGGCACATGGGTGCCGGCGCATATGGACGCGGTGTTCACCGCGCGGCACTAGGGAGATGGCGATCATCGGATGCGAAGCGTTGCAGGACGACGGGTCACGATCCGCCGTGCGCATCGACGCGCACCGACGCGCCCGGGAGCCGCGAGGATGCACGTGGGCACGCCAGGACTATGATAGGACGGGGCCGCGATGGCCCAGCCTAAAGGAGGTTACGATGACAGTCGCGCGTATCACCGAGATCAGCAGCATCAGTGCCAAGAGTTTCGAGGACGCCATCAATCAAGGCGTCGACCGGGCGAACAAGACGCTGAAGAACGTCAAGGGTGCGTGGGTGAAGGACCAGGAGGTCACGATCGACAATGGCAAGGTCGTTGGATACAAGGTCATCCTAAAGGTCACCTTCGTGCTATCGGACTGAAACACAGCGAGGGCAGGGTAGCCGGCGGCGCGAACGACTCGCGTTGCCGGTGTGCTCCGGGCGTGTTCCTGCGGCGGCGCCAGCCGATGACATGCCCATGCAAGGCACCGTCGATGGTGCGCAGGGCGGGGATCTAACCCGCATGACCCTCGACAGGTCGGAGGATTGTAAGTCCGACCGATACCACTCTCGGCAACGTGTAGCAAATCGCTGCAACAATCATATCAGCCCTTTGCGTCAACGCGTCTGCTGCCGAGTGTTGTGATGAGTTGCGCGGTTGCCGGCGAGTGGCGCCGAATTGGCACCGATGTGGCACCGCTACATTTGCGCTCAGCGCAAGGTGACGCGGCCTTCTTCACGACCGGGGCCGCGATAGGGTTCCACGTCGATGCCTGCAAGCTGCGGAATGCGTCTGTAGTCGATGCTTCCGCGCTTCGAGTACCGTGCAGCGGCAACGCCTGCACCGTGCGCTGAAACGGCGCACGCCCAGTGGCGCATCGTGACCGATCCGCGGCACGCGACCGCATCTCCCCGGTTTCTCAAATCAGTCCCAATGGACAATAACAACGTATTGAAGCATCAGAGCTAGTTCCCGTGCCTCGGCCGCCGCCCTACCGCCGCCGTACGTGGCGTCGGCGGGGTTCTTTGCCAGCCTGCCGCGTGGAAACAGTGTTGTGCTGGAGGCGATCTTATCCACGGGCTTGGGCCTGGGCTACAGTGGCGTTGCAACCGGTGAATCATTGGAGGAGGAGAACACGATGTACTACCATCCGCGGATGTTCGACTGGGCGAACGGCGACCGCGCGTTGGCTGCGTGCCAGGCCTTTGTCGGCGTTTGGCTCGACGGCGTCGCGCGACAGCAGCAGGCGCATGCCGAGGTCGTCAGCATGTTTTGCGCGAGGCAGGTGGAGGGCCTGCGGATGGTTACCGAGGCAAAAGATGCGAGGCAGTTCGCTGCAAGGCTGCTGTCGTGTGCCGCGCCCGAGCCTCACGGCGTCGCGGAACTGTCGGCGCGACTCGCAGGAATCGTCGTGGACACCCACCGAAAGCTTGGCGAACTGGTCGCATCCCACGGCGATGAAATCACGAGGTCGGTCGTGGATCCGGGCACGATCCTGGAGACGGCGCACAAGAAGGCCACGAAGGGCGACCGGGCCGTCGGGCGCCGCCGGGCGGTGGCCTGACGGTGCAGCTTGGGCGTGGAGGCAAAGCGCGTGTGCAATATCCTTGTGCCGGTGGACGGCTCCGAAAATTCCGCCCGGGCGGTGCGGCTCGTCATGCGCCTGCACGCCAAGCTCGCACCGCTCGAAGTCCACCTGCTATACGTGCAAGTACCGCGGGTGCCGATCGGAGACGAGTCGGCGAGCCAGGAATCGGCGGAGGCGGCAGCGCGCGCGGCGTTGACCGCGGCGCAGGCGTTGCTCGACGCTGACGCCGTTCCCTACACCAGCAAGGTGGCGAGCGGCTATGTCGGGTCGACGATCGCATCGTATGCCCGTGAGCACGGCTGCGACGGCATCGTCATGGGCACACGCGGCATGGGATCGACCGAGCAATTGCTCGGCTCGATCGCCAGGCAGGTGGTCCAGCTCGCCGACATGCCTGTCACGCTCGTGAAGTAGCGCCGTTTTCGCCTGCGCTCGCGGGTTTCGGCGGTGCGAGCGCATCCGTTCGTGCGAGCGTCCGCATCCGCACATCGCCGCGACGCTCAGCGGATGAGCTCCGCGAGCCGGCCGGACCGTCGGAGCCGGCTGTCTGAGCTGCGTGCCGCTTCGAAACGGTGTTGTTCCTGTTGTGCCTCTTATCACCTCGCGTGGCCGACCCAATCATTTGAGTCGAGGTTGGGAGTGATCATTTGCCGACCACATCACGCATAGGAGCCGACGTGAACAACCGCTACCTGTTTCTCACCGAGCGCGATTTCGTTCGCGTCATGACGTTGCAGCCCGACCCGGCGCTGCGGGCGGAGCTCGAGCGAGCGATTGTCGTTCCGCTGACTGCCCTTCCAGCGGGTGTCGTGAGCATGTACTCGCAGGTTCGCTATCGCGACGAGCACGCGGGCGTGACGCGGCAGATACAGATCGTGCTGCCGGAGGACGCAGACGTGGCGCACGGCAAGGTGTCGGTCCTGGCGCCGGTTGGCGCCGCGTTGCTGGGACTGGAAGCGGGGCAAGTCATCGACTGGAGGTTCCCGGAACGAGAAATCCGACGACTGTGCGTCGAGGCGGTGCTCCGCTGAGGCGCACTCTGCATGTGGTGGCCTCGGGTCGTCAGGCTTGCCAGGTCGGCATTCGGCTACGCAATGGAGGGTGAAATGGACAAGGAATTTCCGGGCGCCGTTAGAGGGCGGTCGGCTTCAGGCGGATTCGGTTCGGCTCGAACGCCGCGCGCCGCCACGACGTGTTGACCGCGCGCTGCTCACGTCCTTCGCATCCGCTTGATCCGGCGATGGCCCGTGCCTCGCGCTGCCGAGCTCGACAGCCAATTGCGGTCCCAGTAGGGCGGTCGGGGCGAACTTGGACAGCATGAAATCGATGAACACGCGCACTTTGGCGGACAAATGGCGGTTCGGAAGGTACAGGGCGTACAGGTTTCGCTCCGACGGCAGGTATTCGGTCAGGATACGCCTGCAGACGCCCCGACTGAAGATCGTCACCGACGATGAACGTCGGCAACAGCGACAACCCGAGGCCCGCGCGCACCGCCTGCCACGCGACCTCGTCGTCGTTGACCTTCAGCGCGCCGCGGACCGGCACCGCGATGTCCACGCCGTTGGCGCTCAGGTGCCAGATCGAGTCCGGGTTCGCGTGCGTGTACACGACGCAATCGTGATCGGTCAGCTCCTGCGGAGTGCCCGGAATGCCATGGGTCGCAAAGTACTGCGGCGTGCCGCAAATCACGCGGTTGATCGGCGTGATCGGCCGCGCGACCATGTTCGGCGGAAGTTCGCGAGCGATACGGATCGCGAGGTCATAGCCTTCCTCGGCGAGCTCGAAGAAACGATCGCCGACCGTAAGATCGATCTGCACGTCCGGGTACTGCGCGCGAAACTCGGGAATCGCGCGCGCGATGTGAAGCGTGGCGAACGCGACGGGCGCCGTGCACTTGAGGACGCCGCGCGGACTCGAATGCAGGCGCTCGACCAGGAGCTCCGCCTCTTCTGCCTCCTGCACGACGCGCGCGCAGTGCTCGTAGAACGCGGCGCCGAACTCGGTGAGGCTCAGTTGCCGGGTCGTTCGGTTGAGCAGGCGAGCGCCGAGCGCTTTCTCGAGCTTCGAGACCTCCTTGCTCACCAGCGACTTCGATATGCCGAGGCGGCGGGCCGCACCGGAAAAGCTTTTCGCCTCCGCAACCCTCGCGAAGATGCCCATCCCCTCGAGCTTCATCATGAAAGGCGCCTCCCTGCAAGGGACCGTTCGGTCGGAATCGATAGGCGGTCGTCCGATCGGCCGGGATCGCCAGACGAGATGTTAGCGCGGGCGACTCCAGGGCGGACCTTTCCCGATCGCGGCCCGATGGATCGAGACCCAGCGGTCGGTCGCCGTGTACACGATGCCAGCCCGGCTTGCTCTCCGAACGGCCGCTCAGCCTTGCGCCCGGTCGTCTCGAGCGCTGGCTGCCATCGCGTGGCCGCTGCGGGATCCTTCGGCCTCGGGCTGGAAGGTAACCGCTACGACGCGCAGGCAGCGGCTGCTGCCGTCGGGGAAGGGCCACACGATGGAATCGCCCTCTGCGAGACCCAGCAAGGCGGTTCCGACCGGTGCGAGCACCGGAGACTTTTCCGCACTGCACGTCGGCATCTTGCGGGAAGACGATCGTCACTTCAGTCGTCTTGCCGGTCGTGACGTCCTCGAATACGACCCGTGAGTTCATCGTGACCACATCGGGCGGAACGTCGCGCGAGTCGACGACGTCGGCCCTTTCCAGCTCGGACACGAGGTGCGCAGGCTGGTGCAACAAGCGCAAGAGTGCGAGGTCACGATCCGTGACGATGATGGAGCGATCGATGCTCATGACGAGTCCCATGCCGGATTGCCGAAGAGTGCGCGATGCGCGTGTTGTGAATGAGCGTGCCATTGTGGTCACGCGATGTTCGGCCCGGGCACTCAGGCGGCCTCGGGCCCGCAGTTACCGACGGGCACGTAGCGACTGAGCCAGGTTGCCACGTGGCTCCTGGTCCAGCGTCCCGCCAGCATCTCGCGCATGTGCTGGTGATAGCCCGAGCAGCTGCGCGAGAGGCGCCTCGCCTTCGAGCACGAAGCTCCCTCTCTCGACGAGCCGCGTGATGCGGCCACGCCGTCCGACGAAGTCATTGCGCACCGCTGCGAGATCGCTCACGGGCGCGTTGACCAGGACGACCATGTAGGGCTCGAGCACGGGCACCAGATGGGCGTAGCGGACCGCGGGCGCGTCGACGAGGAGCGTCGCGCCGAAACGCTGCCGGAGCGACTCCGCGACGCGGTCCAGCGCGGCTTCCGATCGAGCAAGCACACGCAATCCGTTGTAGTCGGCTACGAGCAGCGTGGAATCGGTCTCGAGAGTGCGCCGCGCTGCGCGCATCAGTTGCTGCTGGGTAACCGGATCGTCGCTGCCGAACGTTTGCTCGATCGGATATTCGGGGTGCGTCGGCAATGCGAGGTTCGGCGAACCGCGGCTCGCGATGCGGTGCGTGGAATAGCTTGACGGTCATGTCGAGGGATCCTTCTGCATTTACGTTGAGCTGACTTGTGCCGGCCGGCGCCCACGACGCCTATCGACTCGAAATCTCGAAAGAGTCGAAACGGCGCAGCAGCTCCGTCGGCAGCGTGCACGAGGCCTTGCACCGATAATGGGGTGACGCAGCGCGCCGGTAAAGACGTCCGGAACGAATAACACTGTTTCCGCTCGCGTACGGTGGCGACGCCGACGCTCACTGGAAACGATTTGGTTCCAGCGAGGCGGCTTATGTCAGTGCCACGTTGCCCCTATCATCGAAGCTGAGCAGGCCGGAATGCGGACGCGCTCTAAGCACGCGGAGCCCGCTGCGCTTGTTCGAGTGGGATTCGCGCGACGGCTACTCGGTTGTCGAACAGGGTGGCCCATGGTGGCCAAGTGATGAACGCACGCGATCGGAGGTGAGAATTGATACAAGACGTGATCCTGTCCAGGAACCCCAATCGGATTCTTGTCGGAACCGACTTCTCGGCTCCGGCCGTGAGGGCCGTATGGCGCGCAGGGCGTGTGGCACAGGCCGGCCGCGGCGAGCTCGAGCTGATCCACGTGATTCCGCATCGAGTCGACCGGCCTACCGACTGCCGGGGTGGGAGGCGAACCGCCGCTCCGTTGGGGCAGACGGCAATGGGCAAGCTGCGGGCCATGGCATCGGAAGTGGAGGCGAAGTTTCACATTCCGGTCAGGGTCCATGTCGCGGTCGGAACGCCTCATACCGAAATCGCGGCGCGTGCGGACGCGACGCGCGCGCGCCTGGTCGTCGTGGGTCCGCACGGCGAACGCCCGGTGCGTGACATGTTCATCGGTGCGACGGCGCAACGACTCCGGCGAATGCTGCGTGCGCCGTTGCTGATCGCGCGAAAGCGCTCGGCGCGCCGTTACGATCGCGCGTTGATTGCGACCGATCTCAGCGCTGCGTCGGCGGAAGCCGCCCACGCGGCCGCGAGGCTGTTTCCTGACGCGGCGCTGCACTTCCTGCACGTCCGTAACGCGCTGTTCGAGGTACGTTTGTCGGTGGCCGGCGCCAGTGCGGCGGCGATTCGGGCGTATCGAAATCAGGCGCTGTTGGAGGCGAGCCGCGAGCTCGACGATTTCATCCGCGGCAACGGTCTGCAGTCGCGCCGGGCATCCTCGGTGGTGAAGCCAGGGCACGTTCCTGAGTGCGTCAGGGAGACTGCCGCCAGATTGGGGGCGTCCATCGTGGCGTTCGGCGCGAACGGCAAGTCTCGATTGGAGGCGAACGTTCTCGGCAGCGTGAGCGAGGAGTTCTTGAGCGGCACCGGGCATGATGTCCTGCTCGCGAAAGCGATGCGCACGCCGAGCGCAAACCAGCGGCCGGATCGTTTCCGACGGCAGGAAACCGCGGCAGAGACGGCCGACACGTAGCTGTGCGAGCCGGCGGGGGAAAGCGCCGCGAGGGTCGCGGCGCATACCCTCGTGCTGCGGTACTCGCGATGCGGACGACAGGGCCCCGGCATGGCCGAGTTGCCGGCATGGCCGAGTTGCGGACCTCGCGGCTGGCCGCTGTGGTCAGCGGATGATGTTGTTGCGTTTCGTGCGGCGCATCGGCCGCTCGATGCGAAGCTGTCGCCCATTTCCCGATCGAACCCGTCGGGGCCGGTGCAGGGCCTCGCGCGGACTATCGTATCCTTGCGGAGGCGCCCAAGGTTGCACCGTTCCCAGACTGATGATCGACGGCCCGTTATTGCTGGTGCTGATCGCCTTGCCCTTCGCCGGCAGCGTGGTGGCCATGCTGCTGCCCGCGAAGGCGCGCAATGCGTCCGCCTGGCTTGCCAGCACCGTCGCCCTTGCCGCGCTTGTCCTGGCATGCAGCATCTATGCAACGGTCGCATCGGGCACCGTCGTGCGAGTCGACTTCGAATGGTTCGCGCACGTCGATTTCGCCTTGCGGATGGACGGGTTCGCGTGGCTGTTCTCCGTCGTGGTCACCGGCATCGGGTTCCTGATAACGCTGTACGCGCGCTATTACATGTCGCCTCAGGATCCCGTGGCGCGGTTCTACTCGTTCCTGCTCGCGTTCATGGGATCGATGCTGGGCGTCGTGATCGCCGGCAACCTGATCCTGCTCGTGTTCTTCTGGGAGCTCACGAGTCTCGCTTCGTTCTTCCTGATCGGTTACTGGCACCACAACGCGTCCGCGCGCGACGGCGCGCGCATGGCGTTGATCGTCACGTCCGGCGGCGGGTTGTGCCTGCTCGCCGGCGTGTTGATCCTCGGGCACATCGTCGGCAGCTACGATCTCGACCGGGTGCTCGCGGCGCGCGAGGCGATCGTCGGGCACGAGCTGTACCTGCCCGCGCTGATCCTGATCCTGCTCGGCGCGCTCACGAAGAGCGCGCAGTTCCCGTTCCACTTCTGGCTGCCGCACGCGATGACCGCGCCGACGCCGGTGTCGGCGTACCTGCACTCGGCGGCGATGGTGAAGCTCGGCGTGTTCCTGCTGGCGCGGCTGTGGCCGGTGCTCTCCGGCACCGATGCGTGGATCTGGATCGTTGGAACGGCCGGGCTCGTCACGTTCTGCTTGGGCGCCTACGTCGCGATCTTCCAGCAGGACCTCAAGGGGCTGCTCGCTTATTCGACGATCAGCCACCTCGGCTTGATCACGCTGCTGCTTGGATTGAACAGCCCGCTCGCCTGCGTCGCGGCGATCTTCCACATGCTGAACCACGCGACGTTCAAGGCGTCGCTGTTCATGGCCACCGGCATCATCGACCACGAGACGGGCACGCGCGACATCCGGCGACTGTCGGGACTCTTACCGGTTCATGCCGATCACGGCGACGCTCGCCACGGTGGCCGCGGCGGCGATGGCGGGCGTGCCGCTGCTCAACGGCTTCCTGTCGAAGGAGATGTTCTTCGCCGAGGCGCTCGACGTCGAAGGACCGCTGCCGTGGCTCGATCGCGCGCTGCCGTACGTCGTCACGATCGCGGCGATGTTCAGCGTCACGTATTCGGTGCGCTTCATCCACGGCGTGTTCTTCGGACCCGACCCCGTCGGCCTGCCGCGCGAGCCGCACGAGCCGCCACGCTGGATGCGCCTGCCGATCGACGTGCTCGTGGTCGCCTGCGTCGTCGTCGGCGTGTTGCCGGCGCAGACGATCGGCCCGCTCCTCGGACGTCGCGGTCGCGTCCGTGCTCGGCGACGCCACGCCGGCGTACCGCCTCGCGCCGTGGCACGGCTTCACGCTGCCGCTGTTGATGAGCGCGCTTGCGCTGGCCGGCGGCCTCGCGCTGTTCGTCGGCCTGCGCGCGCGCTTCGCACGCGGCGACGAACGAACGCCGTTCCTTCCGTCGATCGACGCTCGCCGCGTGTTCGACGCCGTGCTGGTCGCGCTGTCATGGCGGTGGGCGCGCACGCTGGCGACGTTGGTTCGGCACGCGAGCGGCTGCAACCGCAGCTGCGCTGGCTCGTGCTGCTCGCGATCGCCGCACCGCTGTGGCCGATCTACCACTTCGGCCTCGATCTGCGCGGCCCGGCCGCTCGCGCCGCTCGATCCGTCGCTCGCGATCGCATGGCTGGTCGGCGCAGCGTGCGCGCGTGGCCGCGGCCTGGCAGGCGAAGTTCCATCGCCTCGCCGCGCTCATTCTCGCCGGCGGCGCCGGGCTCGTCACCTGCCTCACCTTCGTGTGGTTCTCTGCGCCCGATCTCGCGCTCACGCAGTTGCTGGTCGAGATCGTGACGACGGTGCTGATGCTGCTCGGACTGCGCTGGCTGCCGAAGCGAGTTGCCGCAACGATGGAGCTGGATCGGCTGCGCGCGTCGCGCTGCCGCGCAGGCTGCGCGACCTGGCCATCGCGACCGCGGCCGGCGGCGGCCTCGCGAGCGTCGCGTACGCGGCGATGACGCGGGGACCGAACGAAACGATCTCGCGCTTCTTCGTGACACGCGCTTACCCGGAGGGCGGCGGCACCAACGTCGTCAACGTGATCCTCGTCGACTTCCGCGGCTTCGACACGCTCGGCGAGATCACGGTGCTCGCCGTGGTCGCGGTGGCCGTCTATTCGCTGTTGCGGCGCTTCCGCCCGGCGCGCGAAAGCATCGAGCCGCCGCCGCAGCAGCGCACGCAAAGTGCGCGGACCGCTGCCGACGACCTGCTCGTCCCGGCGGTGCTCATGCGCGGGATGTTCGCCGCGATCGCCGTGTTCGCGCTCTTCCTGCTGTTCCGCGGGCACAACCTTCCGGGCGGCGGTTTCGCTGCCGGCATCGCGCTCGCCGTTGCGTTCATCCTGCAGTACATGGCCGGCGGCACGCGCTGGTTCGAGGAGCGCGTCGAGCTCCGACCGGTGCGCCTGATGGGGGTCGGGCTCGCGATCGCCGCAGCGACGGGCGCCGGCGCCTGGCTGTTCGCGCATCCGTTCCTCACGTCGCACGTCGCTCATCTCGAGCTGCCATTGATCGGCGCTTTGCACTTGCCGAGCGCGTTCCTGTTCGACATCGGCGTGTTCCTGCTCGTCGTCGGCGCCACCGCGCTCTTTCTGATCGCGCTTGCGCACCAGTCGCTGCGCGCGCACCGCGTCGAGCGCGAGACGATCGACTCGGCTCGCAGCCCGATGCCGGCTCGCCGGTGGAGCGAGGAGCGCAATCGATGAACGAGCTCGTCGTTTCGGCCGCGATCGGCGTGCTCACCGGCTCCGGCGTGTGGTTGCTGCTGCGGCCGCGCACGTTTCAGGTCGCGATCGGACTTTCGCTGCTCTCGTACGCGGTCAATCTGTTCATCTTCGTGCATGGGACGGCTGCGTACGGGCGCCGCTCCGGTCGTGGCCGCCGGCGCACGGCCGACCCATCGACGCTACGCCGACCCGCTGCCGCAGGCGCTCGTGCTGACCGCGATCGTCATCAGTTTCGCGACGACCGCGCTGCTGCTCGTCGTGCTGCTCGCGTCGCGCGGCTTCAGCGGCACCGATCACGTCGACGGCAGCGAGCCGGAGCGATGATCGCTGCAGGACCACCTCGCGATGCTTCCGATCGTGCTGCCGCTCGCGGCCGGTGCGATCACGCTCGTCGTGGACGAGCGGCGGCTCGCTCTCAAGGCGGCGATCAGCCTCGTTGCCTGCAGTGTTGCTGGTCGCCGTCGGCATTGCCCTGGCGGTGACTTACGCAGGGTTCGTCGGTGACGGTCTATCGCGTCGGCGACTGGGCGGCGCCGTTCGGCATCGTGCTGGTCGTCGACCGGCTGTCGGCCGCGATGGTGCTGCTCGCCGCGGTGCTCGGCCTCGCGTCGCTCGCTGTTCTCGCTCGCCGCTGGCAACGCGCGGGCCCGCGCTTCCACTCGCTCGTGCAGTTCCTGCTGATGGGCGTCAACGGCGCGTTCCTCACCGGCGACCTGTTCAACCTGTTCGTGTTCTTCGAAGTGTTTCTCACCGCCTCGTACGCTCTCGCGCTGCACGGCTCGGGCGGACCGCGCGTGCGCGCGGGGCTGCACTACATCACCGTGAACCTCGCCGCCTCGCTGCTGTTCCTGATCGGCGTGAGCCTGATCTACGCCGCAGCCGGAACGCTCAACATGGCGGATCTCGCGCGCCAATGGCGCGAGGGCGCCGTCGCGCATCGTGCGCTGTACGAGGCCGGCGGCGCGATTCTCGGCATTGCGTTTCTGGCCAAGGCCGGGCATGTGGCCGCTGTGCTTCTGGCTGCCCGGCGCGTATTCGGCCGCGAGCGCTCCCGCCGGCCGCGCTGTTCGCCGTGCTGAGCAAGGTCGGCGTGTATGCCATCCTGCGCATCGGGACGCTGTTCCTCGGCGCGGACGTCGCCGCGTCGCCCTCGCCGGGCACGCCGTGGCTCGTCGTAGCCGGCATGGGCACGCTCGCCTACGGCGCGCTGGGCGTGCTCGCGTCGCAGGACCTTCCGCGGCTCGCGAGCTACAGCGTGCTCGTGTCGTCGGGCACGCTGCTCGCCGCGGTCGCGATCGGCAATGTGGCGCTGACCGGCGCGGCGCTGTATTACCTCGTCGTGTCGACGCTCGCGCTGTCGCGCGTTCTTTCTTCTGGTCGAGCTTGTCGAGCGCGGACGCGGACCCGGCGCGGACATGCTCGCGGTGACGGCGGAGGCGTTCGGCGCCGACGGACGAGGACGAGCAGGACGTCGGGACGGCGATTGCCGCGCCGATCGCGCTGGCTCGGTCTCGCGTTCGCGGCCTGCGCGATCATGCTCGCCGGACTTCCGCCGCTTGCGGGCTTCGTCGGCAAGTTTGCGATGCTCCATGCGTTGCTCGAGGCGGATGCCGTATCGCTGACGTCGTGGACGATGGTCGCGCTGCTGATCGTCTCGGGCTTCACGACGATCATCGCCATGGCACGGGCAGGCGTGCGACGCTTCTGGGCTTCGCCGGACGGCAGCATCCCGCGCGTGCGCGTCGTCGAGTTCGCGCCGGTCGCCTTGCTGCTCGCTGCTATGCGCCGCGCTCACGGTGGAGGCCGGTCCATTGGCGCGCTATCTCGACGCCGCCGCGCAGGCCCTTCATGCGCCTTCTCGCTATGTCGACGGCGTGCTGAGCGAAGCGATGAGATACCGCTTTCCGCTGCTGTGGCTCGCGCTCGTTGCGATGTGGCTCGTGCTGAACCGCACGCTGGCCGCCGCTGACGCGATCGTCGGGCGCGCTCGTTGCACTGGCCGCCGTGCTCGGGCTCGCGCGGCTGCAGCCCGCGCCGGCTCGCTTGCGCCGGCCTCTGCACCGTCGTCGAGCTCGCGGGCGTCGTGGTGCTCGACATCGTTCGATCGAACGTTGCCGTCGCGGCGATCGTACTTGCGTCCCGGCACGCGCGGCCGCGTGGCCGGATTCGTCGACATTCCGCTCGACATTCGCCATCCGGTGGCGCTTGCGGCGCTCGCCTGCATCATCACCGCGACCCCAGGCACCGCATGGGCGAAATACGACTCGCTCGCCAACGTCGTGACGATCCATGTCCTGGACCTCGTCGACGGCGCCGCTTTGGTGCGCACGATCAAGGACCGCTACGAGGCGAAGCTGAAGGAGGTGTTCGAATGACTCAATGGCTCGTGACCGCGGCGCTGGTCACTCGCGCAGGTCATGCTCGCGCTCGCGATGGTGTGCGCGGCGGCTCGCCTGATGATCGGTCCGCGCGCGCAGGACCGTGTGCTCGCGCTCGATACGCTGTACGTCAACGCGATGCTGCTGATCCTCGTGCTCGGCATGCGGGAGGCGAGCCCTCTTTACTTCGAAGCGGCGCTCGTAATCGCGATGCTGGGCTTCGTCTCGACGGCCGCACTCGCCAAGTTCCTGCTGCGTGGCGAGGTGATCGAGTGATCGGCGCACTTTCGCCCATGGTCGCGGCTCTGGTCGCGCTGCTGGTGGTGCTCGGCGCCGCGCTCGCGCTGATCGGCTCGGTCGGCCTGCTGCGCTTGAAGACGTTCTACGAACGCGTGCATCCGCCCACGATGGGCACGACGCTCGGCGTGGGCTTCACCGTCGCCGCGTCGATTCTGCTGTCGTCAGCGATCGAATCGCGTCGCGGCGCTGCATCCGATCCTCATCGTCGTGTTCTCGATCGTGACGACGCCGGTGACCTACATGCTGCTGGTGAGAGCGGCCGTCCATCGTGATACCGAGCCGTCAGGAAAAGCGCTTGGGCGAGCCGGGGACGCCAAGCCCGCAGAGTGCGGCCGACTGAAGCGGCGCGAACTACGATGCGGTCACAGCGCGTCGGCATGCGCCGACACTAGCACGTCGCAGGAGCTCTTCGGCGATGACCATGTTCGTCGTGCTTCCGAGCAGCAGCTCCTCGACGGCGTTACGGCCGTGCTTTGCCGATGACGATCAGATCGCAGTCCTGCTCCTGTTCCTGTCGCACGATTTGCATCCAGGGATCGAGACCCGTTGGCGCGACGATGGCTGTCCATCGGTCGTTGGGCAGGCCGGACTGAGCCGCGAGCTCCGCCAGCCGGCGGATGGCGTCATCGCGAGCATCCGTTCGATGCGTCTCGATTGCGCGCGCTCGCTCACGCCGGCGAGTCGCATCCTGCCTTCGAACGGCACGTCGACGCAGTGCACCAGCACGAAATGCGCCTCGGGTGCGACGGCTGTCGCGATCGCGAGCGACGGAGCGCTCCAGCGCGAGAAGTCGATCGCGACGAGGGCGCGTCGATAGGGTTCGTGAGCGAGTTGCCTCACCATGAGCACGGGCCGTGCCGATTTCCGCACGACGCGCTCGGCGGTCGATCCGATGAGGTGGCTCCGGAAGGGTCCGCCGCCAGCTGTTCCAGTGACGATCAGATCCGCTTCGAGCTGCTCGCCGACGCGGGCGATCTCGTCGACTGGACGACCGGTGACCGTGCGCTCGTTCACGGCGATCTGGTACCGAGCGCCGATCTCGTCGGCGAGATGATGCAGCCGCGCCCGGACATCGTCCACAATCGATTGCTCGACGTCTCCGCCGGTCTCCGACCATCTCCGCAGCTCGTCGAGTAGCGATGCGTTGACCGCGTGCACGAGCGTGAGCGACGCACCAGCGGGCCGCGCGAGCCTCGCCGCGCGATCGACCGCGCGTCGCGCCGGCGCCGAGAGATCGGTCGCCGCAACGATGCAGCGCAGCTGGATCATCTCTTTGCTCCCTGGAACGGGCACCGTGCCAATCATAGCTTACACGTGACGCGGGTTACGTGCCCAGGCGTGATGGAGAAGTGTGAGGTCGTAGCAGGTTGTAGTGGGCGCTTGCGGGGCCATCGATGTCTTCCGGTAGCTTGCAGTTGCGACGCTTCGACGAACTGAGGGAAGAACCGACTTCCACAACGAACATCGGCTGAAGATCGAATGCACGACGAACTCGCGCGCCTCAAAGACGTGGATCAAACGCCCTAGGATCCAGCAGCACCGGCATTGGGCCTGCTTCAAGGAACCAATCGAGCCGAAAGCGAGCTCGACCAACCTTCCTGCGACCACGCCCCGGTACACAGCCGGAATCTTTGAAAGCTCGGTGTCCCTGGTGCCCGGGGCCGGGGTCGAACCGGCACGGCGCGATTAAACGCCTGCGGATTTTAAGTCCGCTGTGTCTACCAGTTTCACCACCCGGGCGGTGGCCGATTCTAGCCCAGCGCCCCCGGCCGATTCATCGCACGCCCCGTCACTGCGCTGCCGGGGCAATCACCGCGCCATCGACGCCGCTGTCGCGAAGCAGGCGTGCGGCGAGTCCCGATGCCTTCGCATGTTCGATGAACTCGGTGACGAAACGATGCGCGCCGAGGCGGCCTTTGGGGACGCCGGCGGCCTGGCGGATCACCATGAAGTTGCCGTCCATGACACGCAGGCCCGACGTGGCCGCGGCCGCGGCGACCAGCGGCTGCTTGACGCCTCCCACGGCGTCGAGGCCTTCGCTCATGAAGAGGTCGATCGCGGCGCGCGAGCTTGGCGCGCGCACCAGCTCGGCGTGCTGCACTTGCCGCGTCAGGAAGAGATCGTACGCAGTCTTCGCGCCGACCGCGATGCGCACGCCCGGTCGATCGACGTCGTCCACGGTGCGCAGCGGGGAATCGGCACGGACCATGTACGTGCCCTCGATGTGCACGTAGGCCGTCGTGAATTCGATATCCAGGGCCCGCTCCGCGTCGATCGCGAGGAAGCCGAGCTCCCAGGCATCGTTCTTCACGGCGTCGGCGAGCTTGCCGGCGGTTTCGTAGGTGACGAATTCGATGCGGCACGCCGGCGCGGCCGGCGAGTTCGCGCGCGAGCGCCGGTCCGATGCCACGCAATTCGCCGCGCGCATCGCGCTGGACGATCACCGGGTTGCCGAGATTGATGCCGACGCGCATGACGCCGTGCGGAGCGAGCTCCGCCGCGAGCTGGGGGGAGACTGCGGAGTGAGATGTTGTCATCGCACCAGCATACAACAGCAGCCGACGGTGCTCGTGTGGCGCCTGCAACACCGGCGACGCTGCACCGGCGCGCGCGGGGCCGCGTCGCAGTGGGCTACGTCCAGAAGGGACGCGTTCGCGCGAATTTCTTCCACGCGCGCTCGAGGCGACGGCGGAGGGCGCTTTCCGCCGCATTCGCATCACCGGCCAATGCGCTCGCGACCGATGCTTTCTCGTCTGCAGTGGCGCCCGGCAGCGATTGCATCAGGGAACGGGCCATGGCGAGATCGTTCAGCCCGCCGAGCACGTCCTGGACTTTCGAGAGGCGCCGCAGGAACCGCTCCGCACGCTTGCGCCGGTAGATGCCCGCGAAGAATTCGCCGAGATAGCGCAGCTTCTTGGCTTCGATCCGCACGCGGTGCCGCTGTTCGCCGGTCATTGCATCGATGTTGTCGGTGTGCTCGCATAACCGTTGCAGCGTCCTGTCCAGCAGCTTGCGGCCAGCGCGCGCGCCGCGTGGCTTCCCGTGTGCAGCGACGGCCGCGCGCTGGTTTTCGATGACCCACCCCAGCGCCAGGATCATTCGCTGGAACCGGCGGCTATCCAGCGCCTGCAGCAGCTTGCGATGGCTGTCGTTTCGAGCCCGCGCGATGCGCTCATCGATCGTGGTCGCAGGAAGTGGCTCTTGCGCCGGCCCGCGCAGCCCAGGCCAGGTCTCGGCTTGGAGCACGTCCCAGTCGCGCACGTTGCCGAGCGTGTTCCACAGCCACTTCAGCTCCCGTTCCAGCCGCGGCGAGAACGTCGGAAGGCCAGCTGACTTCGCCATCGCGGTCGTCACCCGCAGGCGGCGCACGCCCACGCGCAACTGGTGCACGAAATCGGCGTCGGCCGCGATGCGGCAGCCTTCGATGTTGCTCTCGATCTGCCCCAAAGCCTCGGTCGCAGCGGCCACCGCCAGCGCTGCAGCACTGCTGCCGCGGTTCGCTGTCGTGAGTGCGCGCGCCTTGCGCGGCGGCGCGGACGTGCCCGTCAGGAGGGCATAGCCGCGCTCCGCCTTCGTGGCGACGAGAACGCGCAGGCGAGGGATCTCCGATACGAGCGCGAAGGCGAGCTCGTAGATACGCCGGATGTCGCCCGACTCGAGCTCCAGCTCGATCTCGCATATCGGCAACGCTGCACGGTCCGACCGCTCGACGACGAGGCTGCCATCGTCGCGCGCCAGCTCCGCGACGGTTCCGTCCTCGAAGCGCAGGCGATGCGTGATGCGGAGCACCTCGGACCGGAACAAGGGCTGGACATCTGCGTCGAGATCGATGCCGAGTTTCGCCCCGGCGGCGACCGCATCTCCCAGCCGGGGCTCGTTTTTGGAGACCGGTGTTTCGAACTCCTGGCGTGTCGCGTTCGATGGCGTGGCGAGCTTTACCGTCTGCACCCAGGCATTGCCATTCCACCGCGTGCGCAAACCGATCCCCGCTTTCCGCAGGGACTGCGACGGCGTGTCCCAGTAGGTCGACAGGAGGTGGTGCTCCGCCGGTGCAGACACCTGCACATCGGCGAGAGCGTGCGCATGCGCCAGCCGCGCGAGGGCGGCGGGCGTTGCAGCCAGCCGGAGCTCGGTCTCGAGGGGCGGATTCTTCATGTATGAACCGAGGCGATCGACGCACCGTGGAATGCCGGGCTCGTCATGTGGGTCGGGTCCTATGAGGTGCCTTGTCCGGCACCTTTGACCGGCGCCGCAGGCATGAAGATACGCTTTTCGTTTTGCTCTTCGCCGTGGCGATCTTTGATTTCACGCCCGGCTCGGCGAGGTCGCGGCACGCGGGTCGATCCGGCCCACGCGCTGTCATGAAGCTGTAACAACCAAGGCGAACAATCAGCATCGTCCACAGGCGGAAAAGGAATCCACGATGCGCAAGGGCATGATTCGCGGTCTCATGGCAGGTGCAGTCCTCGGCTTCGGCACGGCCTCGGCCGTTGCTGCAGACATCACCGGCGCAGGGGCCACCTTCCCGTTCCCGATCTATGCGAAATGGGCGGAAGCCTACAAGCAGAAGACCGGGATCGGGATGAACTACCAGTCGATCGGCTCCGGCGCAGGCATCAAGCAGATCCAGGCGAAGACCGTGGATTTCGGCGCGTCGGACATGCCGCTCAAGCAGGACGACCTCGCCAAGGCGGGCCTGATGCAGTTTCCCGCGATCATCGGCGGCATCGTGCCCGTCGTGAACCTCGATGGCATCGCGCCAGGACAAATGAAGCTGACGGGTGCAGTGCTGGCGGACATCTATCTCGGCAAGATCAAGAAGTGGAACGACAAGCCGATCGCGGATCTGAATCCGGGCCTCAAGCTGCCGGGCGAGAACGTCACCGTGGTGCGACGTTCCGATGGATCGGGCACCACCTTCATCTGGACCGATTACCTTTCCAAGGCAAGCCCAGAGTGGAAGGAGAAGGTGGGATCGAGCACCGCCGTGTCGTGGCCCGAAGGCGTGGGCGGCAAGGGCAACGAGGGCGTCGCTTCGTACGTGCAGCGCATCAAGGGCTCGATCGGCTATGTCGAGTATGCGTACGCCAAGCGCAACAAGATGTCGCATGCGCTGGTTCGCAACAAGGACGGCCAGTATCCCGCGGCCGACGATTCAACCTTCCAGGCGGCCGCGTCGCATGCGGATTGGAAAAACGCGCCCGGGTTCTATCAGATCCTGACGGATCAGCCGGGCAAGGACAGCTGGCCCATCACCGGCGCGAGTTTCATCCTGCTCCATAGCGCGTCGGCCAGACCCGAAACGGCGCAGCAGGTGCTGAAGTTCTTCGACTGGGCGTTTCGGAATGGTCAGAAGATGGCGGAGGAACTCGACTACGTGCCGTTGCCGTCGAACGTCGTGGCGCTCGTCGAGGACGCGTGGAGGGGCCAAGTCAAGGACACGGCCGGCAAGGCGCTCTGGAACTGATCCCCGGCACGATCGGAGCGCCATTGCGTGGCGCGCCCGGCGGCCGGTCATGTCGACCGGCCGTCGCGTTGGCGAAGGTATGATGGCGTCCCACATTGGCATCGACGGCACGGTGATTCTCGACGCTCCATCCGTCGCTGGCGACCGGCTGCGTACGCCGGAGCCGCGCGCCCCCGGCCACTGGCAGGACCGGTTGTTCGAGCGCGTCACGCAGGCGTTCGCCCTGCTCGTGCTGGTCATGCTCGCCGCCATTCTCGTCGCGCTCGGCATCGGCGCCGTGCCCGCGTTGGAGAAGTTCGGCGTCGCGTTCTTCTTCACCAACGCATGGAATCCGGTCACGATGAACTTCGGCGCGGCGGCGCCGATCTTCGGCACGCTCGTGACGTCCGCCATCGCGCTAGTCCTCGGCGTGCCCGTGAGCTTCGGGATCGCGGTGTTCCTCACCGAGATGTGTCCGGCGAGCCTGAAGCGCCCGCTCGGCACCGCGATCGAGTTGCTCGCGGCGATCCCATCGATCATCTACGGGATGTGGGGCTTGTTCGTATTCGCCCCCGTGTTCGCCGACCACGTGCAGCCGTGGCTGACCCGGGCGTTCGGTGACCTGTGGATCCTGGGGCCGCTGTTCCGCGGCGCACCCACAGGGATCGGGATCCTGTCGGCGGGCATCATCCTCGCCGTGATGATCATCCCGTTCATTGCATCGGTGATGCGCGACGTGTTCGAGGTCGTACCGCCCGTGCTGAAGGAATCCGCGTACGGTCTCGGGGCGACGACCTGGGAGGTCGTGCGCAACATCGTGCTTCCCTATGCGCGCGTTGGCGTGATCGGCGGCGTGATGCTGGGCCTCGGGC
Source organism: uncultured beta proteobacterium (assembly GCA_963734575.1). Lineage (GTDB taxonomy): Bacteria > Pseudomonadota > Gammaproteobacteria > Burkholderiales > Casimicrobiaceae > CAIWHR01. Next base: position 362,441 of record CAVTHT010000004.1, read on the forward strand.
GTGCACTGGGCGAAACCATGGCCGTCACGTTCGTCATCGGCAACGCGTACAAGATCAGTGCGTCGCTGTTCGAGCCCGGCAATTCCATTGCGTCCGCACTGGCCAACGAATTCAACGAGGCCGCCGATCCGGTGCATAGCGCCGCGTTGATCTCGCTCGGGCTGGTGCTCTTCCTGCTGACGTTCGTCGTGCTCGCGTTCTCGCGGCTGCTGCTGGCGCAGCTCGCCAAGGCCGAGGGACAGAAGACCTGATCCGATCCTTCCATGACGCTCTACCATCGCCGCCGGCTGCTCAATCGCTTCAACCTCGTCGTCTCCGCCTTGACGATGGCCCTCGGCATGGCTGCGCTGCTGTGGATCCTTTCGGTGCTGTTCCTGCGCGGATTCGCGGCGCTGTCGCCGACGCTGTTCACGCAGACCACGCCGCCGCCGGGATCGGCGGGCGGCCTCGCCAACGCGATCTTCGGCAGCGTCGCGATCGTCGGCATGGCGACCTTCATCAGCACGCCGATCGGGATCCTCGCCGGCATCTACCTCGCCGAATACGGCAAGCAGGGGTGGGTGGCGCGATTCACGCGATTCATCAACGACATCCTGCTCTCGGCGCCGTCGATCGTGATCGGCCTTTTCGTGTACACCGTCTACGTCGTCAGGACGCAGCACTTCTCGGGGTGGGCGGGCTCCTTCGCTCTGGCGCTCATCGCCATACCCGTCGTCGTCCGCACCACGGAGAACATGCTGGTCCTGGTGCCGGCGAGCCTGCGGGAGGCCGCCGTCGCGCTCGGGGCGCCGATGTGGAAGGTCATCCTGATGGTCACGCTGCGCGCCGTGCGCGGCGGCGTCATCACGGGCATCCTCCTTGCCGTCGCGCGCATCTCCGGAGAGACCGCGCCGCTGCTCTTCACCGCGCTCAACAACCAGTTCTGGAGCGCCGACATGAACGCGCCGATGGCCAACCTCCCCGTGGTGATCTTCCAGTTCGCGATGAGTCCGTTCGAGGAATGGCAGCAACTCGCGTGGGCCGCGGCACTGCTCATCACCGGCGCGGTCCTGATCATCAACATACTTGCCCGGACGCTGCTGCGGCAGCGCGGTGCGCGATAGGGGCTGCCGTGCTGACCATGGACGTACCGGCACGTGCAGCACCGCAGGGCGTTGGCGTCGCGCGTATGTCGATCCGGCATCTGGATTTCTTCTACGGCCGCTTCCAGGCCCTCAAGGACATCCATCTCGACATCGCGGAGCATCGCGTGACCGCGTTCATCGGGCCTTCCGGCTGCGGCAAGTCGACGCTGCTGCGCACCATGAACCGCATGTATTCGCTATACCCCGGGCAGCGCGCGGTCGGCGAGATCGTGTTCAACGGCCGCAACATCCTGGATCGCGGCATCGATTTGAACCTCCTGCGCGCCAAGGTCGGGATGGTGTTCCAGAAGCCGACGCCGTTCCCGATGTCGATCTACGACAACATCGCCTTTGGCGTGCGGCTCTACGAGCGCCTGTCCGCACGCGAGATGGACGAGCGGGTCGAATGGGCGCTGACCAAGGCGGCGATGTGGAACGAGGCCAAGGACAAGCTGAAGCAGAGCGGCATGGCACTCTCCGGAGGCCAGCAACAGCGGCTGTGCATCGCGCGTGCCGTCGCGGTGAAACCCGAGGTGCTGCTGATGGACGAGCCCACGTCGGCGCTCGATCCCATCTCGACGGCCAAGATCGAGGAGCTCATCACCGAGCTCAAGCAGGAGTACACGATCGCCATGGTCACGCATAACATGCAGCAGGCCGCGCGCGTTTCCGATCTCACGGGGTACATGTACCTCGGCGAGCTGGTCGAGTTCGGCGCGACCGACGAGCTCTTCCTGCGCCCGGCGCGCAGGGAGACCGAGGACTACATCACCGGCCGGTTCGGCTGAGCAGGAGGGCACGATGGAGCACACCCACAAGCAATTCGACGCAGAGATGGAGCTCATTCGCACGGGCGTGCTCTCGATGGGTGGCCTGGTCGAGGCGCAGGTCGGCCGCGCGATCGAGGCACTGTCCACGGACGCCGACACGGCGGCCCTGATCGACAAGGTCGGCGCCGACGAGCAGCGCATCAACGAGCAGCAGATGCGCATGGACGAGCAGTGCAGCCAGATCATCGCGCGGCGGCAGCCCGCTGCCGTGGATCTTCGGACGATCCTGACCATCACCAAGATCGTCAACGACCTCGAGCGCGTCGGCGACGAGGCCAAGAAGATCGCGTACAAGGGCGCCCAGGCGCACCGCAACGACGGGCTGGCGCAGGTGCGGTTCTTCGACGTGGGGCGTACGGCCCAGCAGACGCGCGAAATGCTGCAGATGGCGCTCGATGCATTCGCGCGCCTCGATCTCAAGGCGGCGGCCAGCGTGATCGACCGGGACGAGGCCATCGATGCAGCGTTCTCGTCGATCCTGCGCCAGCTCATCAGCTACATGATGGAAGATCCGCGCACCATCAGCAGCGCGCTCGAGATCGTCTTCGTCGCGAAGTCCATCGAGCGCATCGGCGACCACGCGAAGAACATCGCGGAGGCCGTCGTGCAGATGGTGAAGGGGAAGGACGTGCGGCACGCGTCGTTCGAGCAGATCCGCGCGGAGGTCGAGGGGCAATGACGTCGAGCGCGCTCGTGGTCGAGGACGAGCCCGCGATCCTCGAGCTGCTGTCGGTTCACCTGCGCGATGCCGGCTACGACGTGCGCGGCGCCGCGGATGCGGAGCAGGCGGCGACGCTGTTGCGCGAAGAGCTGCCCGATCTCGTGCTGCTCGACTGGATGCTGCCCGGGCAATCGGGCCTCGCCCTCGCGAAGCAGCTGCGAGCCGATGCCCGCACGCGCGATCTTCCGATCATCATGGTCACGGCGCGGTCGGACGAGGCCGACAAGGTTGCAGGACTGGAGGCGTGGGTCGACGACTACGTGACCAAGCCCTTCTCGCCGCGTGAGCTCAAGGCGCGCATCAAGGCCGTGATGCGGCGCCGCGCGCCGGAAGCTGCGCAGGAGGCACTCTCCGCCGGCAGGATTCGTCTCGATCCCGTCGCACACCGCGTGACGGTCGGGGATCGCGAAATCGCGCTCGGCCCCACCGAATTTCGGCTGCTGCAGTTTCTGCTGGCGCGTCCGGACCGCGTGCATACCCGGGCGCAGCTCCTCGACCAGGTCTGGGGCGATCACGTGTACATCGAGGAGCGCACCGTGGACGTGCACATCCGCCGCCTGCGCCGTGCGCTCGAGCCATTCGGCCAGGATGGCGCCATCGAAACCGTACGCGGCACCGGCTACCGCTTGAGCGCCGCCGGGGCACGCTAGCGCAGCAGCACGCATGGGACGGGTCTTCGTGAGCGGCTTCGCCATGGCAGTGATCGTCGTGGTGCTGGCGGCGCTCGGCTGGCTCGTGTTCGGCGCATGGCCCGCCATCGGTGTGCTGGCGCTCGGCAATCTCGCGGTGATCGCGTATCACGTGTGGCACCTGGATCGCCTCACGCAGTGGGCGCGCGGACCCGTCGATGCCGCCGTGCCGGAAGCGCGCGGACCATGGCAGCCAGCGTTCGCCGCGCTGTATCGTCGCGTGCGCGGACGCGCGGCGTACCAGAGCGGCCTCGCCAACACCATCGAGCGCTTCCGCAGCGCCGCGGATGCCGTGCCGGACGGCATGGTGGTGCTCGACGGTCGATATCGCGTACGCTGGGCCAACCGGCGCGCGCAGGCGTTTCTCGCCCTCGATGCCCGGAAGGACACCGGCCGCCCACTGGCCAATGTCGTGCGGCATCCCGACGTGGTGCGCTATCTCGACCGCGCGGATTTCAGCGAGGCGGTGCTGATCGAGTCGCCACGCGAGCCCGGCCTCATGCTCTCGATCCAGGTCATCCCGTTCGGCGAGGACGAACGCCTGCTCATAGCACGCGACGTCACCAAGCTCGAGGCGGTCGAGCGCATGCGCCGGGATTTCGTCGCCAACGTTTCGCACGAACTCAAGACGCCCCTGACGGTCGTCAGCGGTTTCCTCGAGACGGTGCGCGATCTCGACATCGACGATGTCACTCGCGAGCGCTACATGCAGCTGATGCAGGACCAGGCGCGGAGCATGCAGCGGCTGGTGGACGATCTCCTGACGCTGTCGGCACTCGAGAGCAATGGCAAGGCCATCGCCGAGACAACGTTCCAGGTGGCACCACTCATCGCGGAGCTCGCTGCCGAAGCCCGCGTGCTGTCGGCCGATGCGCACCGCGTGGTCCTGGAGCAGGGGCCGCCCGCGCAAATGCTCGGCAACCGTGAGGAGCTGCGCAGCGCATTCGCGAACCTCGTCAGCAACGCAGTGCGTTATACCGCGCCCGGGGGCACCGTCACCCTCGCGTGGCGCATCGATGCCGATGGCACAGGCGTATTCAGCGTGAGCGACACCGGCATCGGCATCGCCCCGGAGCACATTCCGCGCCTCACCGAGCGCTTCTACCGCGTGGATCGCAGCCGATCGCGCGCAACGGGCGGGACCGGACTGGGGCTTGCCATCGTGAAGCATGTCCTGCTGCGGCACGACGCCGACCTCATCGTCAGCAGCCAGCCGGGCCACGGCAGCACGTTCACGGTACGGCTGCCACCGCATCGCGTTCAGGCCGGCGTCGAAGCCGACGTGCCGCCGGTCGAGCCCTCCATGTCGAACGTGCGCGCGCAACGAGTGGAGTGAAGCGCACCGATGTACCCGTGGCGCGCGGGAGGCATTCCGCGTGCGCGATCGGAAGACCTGCGATACCATCGTCCGCGAGCCCATCGGCTGAACGCACATGCCCCATCCCCTCTCCCGCGCGCGACACGACTGGTCCGCTCTCGTCGAAGCTGCACGGCAGTGGCCCGCGTTGAGCCGGCTTGGCGAGCAATCCGGCGACGAGGATCTCAACCTGCTGATGCAGGCGCCCGTGGCGGTGGCGTGGTGGCTGAGCACGTTCACACCACACCTGCTGGAGCGTGCACACCTCGACATCCTGATCGTCGGCGTCGCCGGCGGCCCCGGCGCCGTGGATGGCGGACGACCCTATCAACTCGTGCCGCTGCTCCTCGAACGGCCGCAGCTTTCGGTGTCGGTCATGTTCATGATCGGCACTCCTGACGCACCGCTCGCACCCACCGTGGCGCACGTCCAACCGGCGATCTCGCTCGAAGGGCACCAGAGCATCACGGCGCAGCCCGCAACGATGTTCGAGGGCACCCTTGCACAGTGGTGCAGCGCGCGGCGTGGCGCACCGCCGGACGTGTGCCTGCTGCTGCACCCGGCCTTCGACGTGCGCAGCGATTTCTGGACGGGCCTGCGCCTGCTGTTGGAGAGCGGTGTACCGGTCGGCTGCTTCGCGCGCGGGCCGGAGAAAGTCGAGCGCGATGCCTGGCTCCTGCGCGCATACGGCTACGAGGTAACGCCGCAACCGCAGCCCAATCCGTGGGCACGGCGTCGGGCAGAGTCCGGCGGTCATGGACCGTGGACGGCGGTCGGGTGGCAGCTGCACCCGCGCTCCATACCACCGGCGGATTACCCGATCGACGAGGATCGGTTGCGCCGGGCGCGCGAGGCGCAGCAGTTCCTGGAATATGAATTCGAAGTATGGAATCCGCTGCAGTTCATCGGCCAGCTGCAACGCGTGGACGGCGATGACGCAGCGGCCGGCGCGCGTCTCGTCGGGTTTCCCGACCATCATGTGGTTTCGCTCGACACGGGGGAGGTGTGGGCACTCGAGCCGGATGGTCGCGTGCCGGTGGAAGGTGGCACGCGGCTGCCGCCGGAAGTGCTGGCGACGTATCCCGACGAACCAGCGCCGCCCTTCGAACGCCTGCTCTGGGCGGTGGAAACGTATCAGCACGAGTTCCGGCCGCGCGAGTCGGCATCCCTCGAGCAGCGCAGCGAGGCGCAGCTACAGCAGCTGCATAACGCACTCGAGCAATCCTTGGGCGGGAAGGCGAGCGCCGACGAGATCGCTGCCTTCGCCGATTACTATCGTGGCGGTGCGGCGCCAACGTCCGCGACACCTGGCAGCGAGGCGCTCTTCGCCGCACTGCGCAAGCACGACTGGGAGCGGGCAGCCGCGATGATCGCCGAGCACGCAGCGCTCGTCGATGCCGAGGACGAGGACGGTCGTACGCCGCTGTTCCATGCGATCGCCGCGCGGCATCACGATCTCGCGCGCCGCTGGCTGGAGGCGGGCGCCAATCCGAATCACCTGGACCACGAGGGCTTCGCCGTGATTCACGACGTGGCCAAGCGCGACGAGGTCGAGCCCCTCGAGCTGCTGCAGCGTTACGGCGCCGACCTCGATCTCGGCACCGGTCTCGGCTTCACGCCGGCGCTCCTCGCGCTGCGCTACGGGTGCTGGTCCGTGCTGGGCTACCTGTTGGCACGACATGTGGACTTGCACAAGACGGTGCTCGCGGGCGCCTCGGTCGCCGACCATTACCAGCAGGTGAAACAGTTGCCGCGCGTGTTGCGTTCGGAAATCGACCGGCAGCTCGGCAAGCGCCACGTCATACCGATCGCGGTAGCGAGCGACCGTTCGGAACGCCACGCGTCGCGCTGATCGTGGGCGGACTTCCATGATCGACGTGCTCGTGATCGGCGGCGGCAACGCGGCCCTGTGCGCCGCGCTGAGTGCCCACGAGGCAGGCGCCTCGGTGCTGCTGCTGGAATCGGCGCCGAAGGACTGGCGGGGCGGCAACTCCGTGCATACGCGCAACCTGCGCTGCATGCACGACGCTCCCGAGGACGTCCTGACCGACGTTTATCCCGAGGAGGAGTACTGGCAGGATCTGCGCAAGGTCACGGGCGGCGAGACCAATGAACAGCTGGCGCGGCAGGTCATCCGGGCATCGTCGCAATGCCGCACCTGGATGCGCCGTCACGGGGTTCGCTTCCAGCCCTCGCTGTCCGGCACGCTGCACCTGAGCCGCACCAATGCCTTCTTCATGGGCGGCGGCAAGGCGCTGGTCAATGCGTACTACCGCAGCGCGATGAACCTCGGCGTGCAAGTCCGATACGACGCGCCCGTCGATGCGCTCGAGCTCGTCGATGGGCGCTTCGTTGCCGCGCACGTCGGCACTGAGCGCATTGCGGCGCGCGCCTGCGTCGTGGCAAGCGGAGGATTCGAATCGAATCGCGAGTGGCTGCGCGAAGCATGGGGTCGCAACGAACGGGGCGAATGGCCGGCCGACAACTTCGCCATCCGCGGCACGCGATTCAACATGGGCGTCGTGCTCCGCGACCTCATCCAGCGTGGCGCCGATAGCGTCGGCGATCCTGCGCAGGGCCATTGCGTGGCGATCGACGCGCGCGCACCGCTCTACGACGGAGGCATCTGCACCCGGGTGGACAGCGTTTCCCTCGGCATCATGGTCAATCGCGACGGGAAGCGGTTCTACGACGAGGGCGAGGACTTCTGGCCCAAGCGTTACGCGATCTGGGGCCGTCTCGTCGCGCAGCAGCCTGGACAGGTCGGCTACTCGATCATCGATGCCAAGGCCATCGGACGCTTCATGCCGCCGGTCTTTCGTGGCGAAGAGGCGCCGTCGCTGCCGCAGCTCGCAAGCCAGCTGGGACTGCCGACCGCGACGTTCATGGCTACCGTGACTGCCTTCAATGCGGCGTGCCGGGTCGGAACTTTCGATCACTCCGTTCTCGATGACTGTCACACGGAAGGCCTCACGCCCGCCAAGACGCACTGGGCACAGCCGTTGGACACGCCGCCGTTCCAGGGTTATGCACTCAAGCCGGGCATCACGTTCACCTATCTGGGCGTGAAGGTCGACGAGCGGGCCACCGTGCAATTCGGCGGCAAGCCGAGCCCGAATCTTTTCGCCGCCGGCGAGGTGATGGCGGGTAACGTGCTCGGCAAGGGGTATACCGCGGGCGTTGGGATGACCATCGGGACCGTGTTCGGGCGGATCGCCGGGGCATCAGCCGCCACTGCTGCGCGAGGACTGCCGCTTGCAGCTTGACGAACTGGTGCGCGACGCGAGCTCCTTCGGTCGCGCCACGCCCTTACGGATGCACATAGCGGATCAATCCGGCGCCGAACAGGAAGTCGCGCGGGTGATGCAGATCTGCAATGCCTGCCGCTATTGCGAAGGCTTCTGCGCCGTCTTCCCCGCCATGACGCGACGGCTCGAATTTCCGCGCGGCGACGTGCACTATCTCGCCAACCTCTGCCACAACTGCGGTGCGTGCTTCCACGCGTGCCAGTACGCGCCACCGCACGAATTTGCCGTCAACGTGCCCAAGGCGATGGCGGAAGTACGAGTGCGGACGTACGCCGAGTACGCCTGGCCTGTATCGCTCGGCGCACTCTATCGACGTAATGCATTGACCTGCGCCGTCGCCGCCGGGGCATGTCTGGCGCTCTTCCTGATCCTCGCGCTGGCGGGAAACGGTTCTCTGTGGCCTTCCCCGATGGCAGGCAACTTCTACGCCGTGTTCCCCCACAATCTCATGGTCGCCCTTTTCGCGCCGGTCTTCGTCTTTGCCTGCGTGGCACTGGGAATCGGCGTCACCCGTTTCTGGCGCGAGGTAGCGAAGCACGCGGCATCAGGCGAAGCGCTGCGCGAGGCCGGGCGCGATGCGCTTGGTCTCAAATACCTCGATGGCGGCCATGGCGAGGGATGCAACGAGGCGGACGATCGTTTCTCCTTGTGGCGGCGGCGATTCCACCATTTCACGTTCTATGGTTTCATGCTCTGCTTCGCCGCCACGTGCGTCGCTACGGTCTATCACTATCTGCTCGGCTGGCACGCGCCCTACGCATTCGCCAGCGTCCCGGTGTTGCTCGGCACGGCCGGCGGTCTCGGCCTGGTGATCGGAACGGCCGGGCTGTTCTGGCTGAACATCCGTCGTGATCCGCGGCTCGCCGATCGCGCACAGCGTGGAATGGACCGCGGCCTGATCGCGCTGCTGTTCGTGGCGAGCGCGACGGGACTTGCGCTGCTGGCGCTGCGCGATACGTCGGCCATGGCTGTGCTACTTGCGGTGCATCTGGGGTTCGTTGCTGCGTTGTTCCTGACGATGCCCTACGGCAAGTTTGCGCATGGCATCTACCGCTGTGCCGCTCTGCTCATGTGGGCGGTAGAGCGGCGACAGCCGAACCGATCGAGCCTGGGCTCGGAGTAGGCGATACGTTGCACCAGCGGACGTCCGGAAGAGGGCCGCGCGCTGACGAGGTGCATTTGTCGAACCAGGCAGTGCACCCTTGTACAAGATCTTTTCAGGCAATGAGCGCAATGTTGAGACCTGCGCCACTCGGCCCCACAAGTTGAACCCTGGATCCCGGTGCGAAATGACGACCGCCATTGATTTGCCACGTGTGCTCGTGCTGGGCGCGAGCGGATACGTCGGCACCCATCTCGTTCCGTTTCTTGCTGCGCGCGGCTTCCCCGTGCGCGCCGCGGCGCGACGGCGCGAGGTGCTGGAGGCATACGCATGGCCCGGCGTCGAGATCGTTGCGGCGGACGCGCTCGACCCGGAGAGCCTCGACCGTGCGCTTTCCGGAATCGACGTTGCGTATTACCTCGTGCACTCGATGGGCGCCGGGCCGGATTTCCCGCGCGTCGATCGCGAGGCGGCAACGAACTTTCGCGACGCTTCGGCACGTGCGAAGGTGAAGCGCATCGTGTACCTGGGGGGACTCCAACCGTCCGCCGGGGCGTCGGCGCATCTCGCGTCGCGCGGCGAGACGGGCACGATCCTGCGCGCGGGTCCGGTCCCCGTGACCGAGCTACGCGCGGGGGTGATCATCGGCCCGGGCTCGGCCGCATTCGAGGTCATCCGCGATCTGGTGTTTCATCTGCCGGCGATGGTCACGCCGCGATGGGTCCGGTCACGCTCGCAGCCCATCGCGCTCGACGACGTGCTGGAATACCTGGCGCGTCTGCCGCTGCTTCCGCAGTCAACGGGCGGCGTGTACGACGTCGGCGGTCCTCAAGTGCTGACGTACGAAGAGCTCATGCGCGAGTTCGGCGCGCTCGTCGGACGGCGTCCGTTCATCGTGCCGGTGCCCGTGCTGACACCGCGGTTGTCATCGTACTGGCTGAATTTCGTAACGTCGGTACCGACGAATGTGGCGCGTGCGCTCATCGAAGGGCTCGAGCACGACGTCCTGGCCGATGACGCTGCGATCCGGGCGCTGATTCCACTGGACCTCAAGACGTATCGCGCAGCCGCCGAGGCCGCGCTCACGGCCGAACGCAGCACCGGCGGGGGCGGGGCGCTGGACCGAGGGGTCGATGCTTCACCGGCAGAACCGGCCGGACTTTGCGTTCTATGCGAAGCGCATGCACGGCGAGGCGGAGGCGAGCGCGTCCGCGGCCGACGTGTGGCGCGAGGTCACCGCCATCGGCGGCGCGAACGGCTACTACTTCCTCGACGCGCTGTGGCAGGTGCGCGGCCGTGTCGACGCGATGTGTGGCGGGACGGGGCTCACACGCGGCCGGCGCGATCCGCACGATCTCCGGGTCGGCGACGCCGTGGACTTCTGGCGGGTCGTGGCGCTCGAACCGGGGCGGCGGCTGACGCTGCTCTCGGAGATGAAACTGCCCGGATCGGCAGCGCTCGAGTTCGTGGTCACGCCGCTCGCCGAGCGTCGAACGAAGATCGCGGTGACGGCGTATTTTCACCCGGCGGGCGTGCGCGGGCTTCTGTACTGGCATGCGATGACGCCGGCGCACGTGCTCATCTTCAGCGGGCTCGCGCGATCGATTGCGGCGCGCGCGGAGGCTGCGGCGCGCGCGGAGGCTGCGGCGGAGCCGGCGCGTCATCCGCGCGCGATATCTAGGGCGGTCCGTAGCTATTCTGGAGGCGGGGGTCGGAATCGAACCGGCGTAGACGGCTTTGCAGGCCGCTGCATGACCACTCTGCCACCCCGCCCGGGGAGGCGATCCGCGGATCGCGGATGCTTACGCGCGAGTCCAACGAAAAGGGAGAGCCGCCGCGCGCACGACAGGGCTCTCCCTGGAAGAACTGGAGCGGGAAACGAGTCTCGAACTCGCGACCTCAACCTTGGCAAGGTTGCGCTCTACCAACTGAGCTATTCCCGCATTGGACAGCCGCCAATTATAACCGACTTGGCCGCGCCGTCAAAACCTCAGCCCAGCACTTTGGCAATGGACTCGGTGACATACCCGATGTTGCGCGAATTCAGTGCAGCCACGCAGATCCGGCCCGTGTCGATCGCGTAGATCGAGTACTCGCTGCGCAGCTCGAGCACCTCGTCCTTGGTCAGTCCGGAGTACGAGAACATTCCCCGTTGCTGCAGCACGAAATCGAAGTTGCGCGCCGGCAGCAGCTTGCGCAGTCGCTGCACGAGCTCCGCACGCATGAGCTTGATGCGGTCACGCATTCCGCCGAGCTCCGTTTCCCATAGCTGGCGCAGCTCCGGCGTGCTCAGGACCGCAGCGACGATCTGGCCGCCGTGCGTCGGGGGATTCGAGTAGTTGGCGCGCACGACGCGCTTCAGCTGCGACAGCACCCGCACCGCCTCGTCCTTGTCCTCGGCGATCACCGACAGCGCGCCGACGCGCTCGCCGTACAGCGAGAACGACTTCGAGAACGAGCTCGAGACGAACAGTGCACCGGGAGTCGCCGCGAAACGCCGCACCACGGCGCCGTCTTCGGTGATGCCCTCGGCGAAACCCTGATACGCGAGGTCGAGGAACGGGACGAGACCTCGTGCTCGCACGACCTCCACGATCTGCGCCCATTGCGCTTCGGTCGGATCGACGCCGGTCGGGTTGTGGCAGCACGCGTGCAGCACGACGATGCCGCCTGCGGGAATCGACTTCAGTGCCGCCAGCATCCCTTCGAATGCGAGGCCGTGCGTGGCGGGTTCGTAGTACGGATAGGTGTTGACGGTGAAGCCCGCACCTTCGAACAGCGCACGATGGTTTTCCCAGCTCGGGTCGCTGATCCACACCTGCGCGTAGGGCGAGAAGCGGCGCAGGAAGTCCGCGCCGACCTTGAGGCCACCGGTGCCGCCCAGAGCCTGCACCGTGACGGCGCGCCCCGACTGCACGAGATCGCTGTCGGCGCCGAACACCAGACGCTGCACTTCGCGGTCGTACGCGGGTATGCCATCGATCGGCAGGTAGCTGCGTGGCGACGCCTTGTCGGTGATCTCGCGCTCGGCGCGGCGCACGCACTCGAGCAGCGGCACCTTGCCGTTGTCGTCGACGTACACGCCGACGCCGAGGTTGACCTTGCGCGGATTCTGGTCCGCATTGAAGGCCTCGGTGATGCCGAGGATCGGGTCGCGCGGGGCGAGCTCGATGGTGGCGAGGAGAGAAGGCGGATGAGGGGCGTTCATCGGCACGTGCAAGCTGGTGAAAACACGCGATTATACGCCTGCCGACGGCACGACTCGGGCGCCGCCTTGCGCCCGATTCGGAAGCGTTGCACGCGGCTTCAACCGTCCGCGCGATGCAGCGACGAGTCGGTACACTCGCCGTCTTCACAGTCCTCCCGCAGCGTCGGGCACGCTTCACGTCGAAAACGATTCCCCGTGCCATCCGTCGCCACCGATTCGCCGAAGCCGTCGCCGCTCACCGCCGTGCGCGTACTGACGCGCATCCGCGCCTACGTCCGGCCTTACCGCGCGCAAATGATCTATGCCGCCATTGCGCTGATCATCGCCGCGGGTGCCGTTCTCGCTGTCGGCCAGGGACTGCGTGGCGTGATCGATCATGGCTTCAGCCAGCAGGATGCCGCGGCGCTCGATCGCGCACTCGCGCTGATGCTGTCGATCGTGGTGGTCATGGCGGGAGCGACGTACGCCCGGTTCTACTTCGTCTCCTGGCTGGGCGAGCGCGTGACCGCGGATCTGCGCCGTGACGTCTTTTCCCATCTGCTGCAACTCTCGCCGGGATTCTTCGAGGAGAAGCGCACCGGCGACGTCATCTCGCGCCTCATCAACGACACGGCGATGCTCGAAACCGTCATCGGATCGTCGGCATCGATGGCGGTACGCAACGTGCTGCTGCTCATCGGCGGCTTCGTGATGCTGGCGCTCACGAGTCCGAAGCTCACGCTGCTCGTGCTGCTGGGCGTGCCGGTGGTGGTCACGCCGATCATATTGTTCGGTCGGCGCGTCCGCCGCCTTGCGCGGGCAAGCCAGGACCGCATTGGCGACGTCGGCGCCTACCTCGACGAGTCGCTGCACGAGATCCGCACGGTGCAGGCGTATGGCCACGAGGAGGAGGACCGCCACCAGTTCGGACTTCGCGTCGACTCGGCATTCCAGGCGGGATTGCGCCGGATACGGCAGCGCGCGCTGCTCGTCGCGACCGTGATGCTGCTCGTGTTCGGTGCCGTGGGCATCATTCTCTGGATCGGCGGGCACGACGTGGTGAGCGGCCAGTTGAGCCCGGGGCAGCTCTCCGCATTCGTGTTCTACGCGATCATCGTCGCGAGCGCTGCAGGCACCATCAGTGAAGTGATCGGCGACGTGCAGCGTGCGGCCGGCGCCACCGAGCGCCTGTTCGATCTTCTCGCCGCCGAGCCCGACGTGGCCGTGCCTGCACACCCTGCACCGCTGCCGGTGCCGTCTCGCGGCACCGTGGCGCTGGAGAACGTGACCTTCCGCTATCCGTCACGACCGGACTCGCCCGCGCTCGATCGCCTTTCACTGTCCGTGCGGGCAGCCGAGAAGCTCGCGCTGGTGGGGCCCTCCGGGGCAGGGAAGACGACGCTGTTTCAGTTGCTGCTGCGGTTCCACGACCCACAGGCGGGTGCGGTGCGCGTCGACGGCGTGGACGTTCGGCAGGCCGATCCGCGCGCGGTGCGCGAGCGCTTCGCGCTGGTCCCGCAGGACCCGGTGATCTTTGCCGCCAGCGTTACGGACAACGTGCGCTATGGCCGTTCCGCAGCATCGGCAGACGAGGTGCGCGCCGCGTGCGAAGCGGCGCATGCAGCCGAGTTCATCGAGCAACTGCCGCAGGGCTACGACACTTTCCTGGGTGAGCGGGGCGTGCGCCTGTCTGGCGGGCAGCGTCAGCGGCTGGCCATCGCGCGCGCCATCCTCGCCGACCGTCCCATCCTGTTGCTCGACGAAGCCACGAGCTCGCTCGATGCCGAGAGCGAGCGGGCGGTCCAGCAGGGTCTGCAACGCCTCATGGCGGGTCGCACGGTGCTCATGATCGCGCACCGGCTCGCGACGGTGCGCAACGCCGACCGCATCGCGGTGCTGGAACGTGGCCGCCTGGTTGCGGTCGGAACTCACGCCGAGCTGCTGCAGGAAAGTCCGCTCTACGCACGCCTTGCAGCGCTGCAATTCACCGGCGCCTCAGCAATGACGGCAGAGCAATGAAGGGCTTCCGGCGAGGCATCGAAAACGGGTAAAATGCTCGGTTCGCCCGCGTTCCCGTAACCATGATCACGTATCCCAACAGCCCCTACGAGCTGCACCAGCCGTTTCCGCCCGCCGGCGACCAGCCGGAAGCCATCGAGAAGCTCGTCGAGGGCCTCGAGGACGGGCTCTCGTTCCAGACGCTTCTCGGTGTCACGGGCTCGGGCAAGACGTTCACGATGGCCAACGTGATCGCGCGCACGGGCCGTCCGGCGCTCGTGCTCGCTCCCAACAAGACGCTGGCTGCGCAGCTTTACTCCGAGTTCCGCGAGTTCTTCCCGAACAACGCCGTCGAGTACTTCGTCTCGTACTACGACTACTACCAGCCGGAGGCGTACGTCCCTTCGCGCGATCTCTACATCGAGAAGGATTCGTCGATCAACGAGCACATCGAGCAGATGCGCCTGTCGGCGACCAAGGCCATCCTCGAGCGGCCCGACTGCATCATCGTCGCGACGGTGTCTGCGATCTACGGTATCGGCGACCCGTCGGAATACCACTCGATGATCCTGCACGTGAAGGAGGGCGACCGGCTTCCGCCACGGGACGCCATCAAGCGGCTCACCGAGATGCAGTACCAGCGCAACGACGCGGATTTCCGCCGCGGAACGTTCCGCGTGCGCGGCGACGTGCTGGACGTGTTTCCCGCGGAGCATGCGGAGAATGCGGTGCGCCTGTCGTTCTTCGATGACGAAGTGGAGGCACTGCAGCTCTTCGATCCGCTCACCGGCCACATCAAGCAGCGCATCGGCCGGTTCACGGTGTTCCCGTCGAGCCACTACGTCACGGGCCGGCAGAAGGTGCTCGATGCCATCGAAGGGATCAAGCAGGAGCTCGCGATCCAGAAGGAATTCTTCGTCTCGCAGATGAAGCTGATCGAGGCGCAGCGCATCGAGCAGCGCACGCGATTCGATCTCGAGATGATGGCCGAGATCGGCTTCTGCAAGGGCATCGAGAACTACTCGCGGCATCTCTCCGGACGCAAGGCCGGCGAGCCGCCGCCCACGCTGATCGACTACCTCCCGCCGCGCTCGCTCATGTTCATCGACGAGAGCCACGTGACGGTGCCGCAGGTGGGCGGGATGTACAAGGGCGACCGGGCGCGCAAGGAGAACCTCGTCAACTACGGATTCCGCCTGCCGTCGGCGCTCGACAATCGCCCGCTGCGGTTCGACGAGTTCGAGCGCCTGCTGCCGCAGACGGTGTTCGTCTCGGCGACGCCGGCCGATTACGAGCACAAGCATGCCGGCCAGACGGTGGAGCAGCTCGTGCGTCCGACGGGCCTGATCGATCCGGTGCTCGAAGTCCGACCCGCACAGACGCAGGTCGACGATCTGCTGTCGGAAATCAGGATCCGCATCGATCGCGGCGAGCGCGTGCTGGTGACCACGCTCACCAAGCGCATGGCCGAGGATCTCACCGACTATCTCGGCGAGCATGGCGTCAAGGTGCGCTACCTGCACTCCGACATCGATACCGTCGAGCGCGTGGAGATCATCCGCGACCTGCGTCTCGGCGAGTTCGACGTGCTCGTGGGCATCAACCTGCTGCGCGAAGGACTCGACATTCCCGAAGTGTCGCTGGTGGCGATCCTCGACGCCGACAAGGAAGGCTTCCTCCGTGCCGAGCGCTCGCTGATCCAGACGATCGGCCGCGCGGCGCGGCACATCAACGGCATGGCGATCCTCTACGCGGACCGGATGACCGACTCGATGAAGGCGGCCATCGGCGAGACCGAGCGCCGGCGCGCCCGCCAGCTCGCGTGGAACGAGAAGATGGGCATCACGCCGGTGGGTGTGCAGAAACGGATCAAGGATCTGATCGATGGCGTCTACGACGCCGACGAGGGTCGCAAGCAGCTCAAGGCGGCGCAGGCGCAGGCCAAGTACGGCTCGATGCCCGAGAAGGACATGGAGCGAGAGCTGAAGCGCATCGAGAAGGAGATGCTCGATGCCGCGCGCAACCTCGAGTTCGAGCGTGCGGCCGAGTTGCGCGACCGGCTCTATACGTTGCGCGAGGCGATGTTCGGCGTCGCCCTGCCGACGGAGACATGATGGCTGGCGACCAACCGTGAAGAGCTTCCGATCGGCCGGCATCGTCGTTCCGCCCGAGCGGAGCGTGCTCTTCGTCTGCATGGGCAACATCTGTCGATCACCGACGGCCGAGGGCGTGTTTCGCAGCACTGCCGAGCGCGCAGGGGTTGCCGGATCGCTGCTGATCGATTCGGCGGGGACCGGTGATTGGCACGTGGGCGAGCCGCCGGACCGCCGCGCCATCGCCGCGGCACAGCGGCGAGGCTATGACCTCACGCGGCTGCGGGCGCGGCAGGTCTCGGCCGATGACTTCCTGCGCTTCGGCTGGATCTTCGCCATGGACCAGGAGAACCTCGGCGTGCTGCGCGAGTTGCAGCCCGACGAACACGCAGGCCACGTCGGGCTGTTCCTCGATCTCCTGCCGAACCCGGACATCCGCGAAGTGCCCGATCCGTACTACGGCAGCGCCGATGGCTTCGAGCACGTGCTCGACCTCATCGAGCGGGCAAGCGAGGCGCTGATCGTGCGCCTGAACGCGCAACTCTCAGGCTCGTCGCCCACGAGGCGCTGACGACAGCAGCACCGAACGACAGCAGCAAAAAGGCCGCCGCATCGCTGCGGCGGCCCTTGCTGCGACCGCGGTCGGCGACGGCGTGTTACTGCGCCGGGGGCGATTGCTCCGGCCGCGTTTCCACCATCTGCAGCGGCTCGTCGGCGACTTGCACGCGCGGCGGACGCACCCGCCGCGGGCCCCTCGGCGCTTCGGCCTCGGCGTCGGACTGGGGTGCCGGCGCCGCATGACGCGTTTCGACGAGTTCCAAGCCGGAGTCGGGCGGCAGGGCAAACGAGAACTGCTCGGGTTCGGGTTGGGCGGTCGCCGGCGTTTGATGCGGCTCGGTTCGACTCTCGGCGACCGGCGCCACCGGCACGTGCTGCACCGGTTCCACCGGGGAGGGCAGATCCCGCACGCGTTGCTCGGCGACCGGGGTCTCGGCAGGCAGCGGAGCCTCCGCAGGTGCCGCTTGCACGGCGGGCTGCGGTGTCCACGCTTCGGCCGGGACGGGCACCGGCTGGGTGTCCGCGATGCCGGCCTGCATCGGGGCAAGGTCGGTTTTCGTCGGCACGGGCGGCACGGTCGTCACCGGCAGGCCGGTGTCGGTTGCGGCCGTGAACGGCGTATTTGGGGCCTCCACTGCTCCTTGCGCCTGCGGCTGCCGCGAACCTGTGGACTCTTCACCCACGTCGGGCCGTGGCGGCCGGTCGGCACCGCCGCGACGGCGGCGATCACGCCGGCGGCGACCGCCTTCGCCTTCGCGCGCTTCACCCTGGGGCGAACCGTCCGGAGCGCCAGCCGTTTGCTCCAGGAAAGGTGCGCTCTCGGGCGTGCTGCGTGGTTCCTTCGGCGGACGCGGCTCGCGCGGCGCGCCTTCGCGCGGGGCCTTGGGTTCGCGCGGTTCGCGTGCCTCCCGCGGCTCTCGAGCCTCGCGTGGCTCCCGTTGCTCCCGGGGCTCGCGTTGCTCACGCGGCTCGCGCTGCTCACGCGGTGGCCGCCCGCCGTTCTCGCGCGCTTCGGCTCGCTGCCCGTCGCGTCGTTGCGGTTGTCCGCCTTGCGATCCTCCCGACCGCGCACCGGCGGCCTCGCGATTCGTGGTATTGCGTTCGCCGCCCTCGGCGCGAGATTCGTTGCGCCGCTGCCGGTTGTCCTGGCCGCGGTTGTCGCGGCGTGCATTGGCGCCCGGCGTCGCGCGCGTCCCGGCCGCCACCACGCGGCGGCCGCTGATCGCGTGAGCGCGCTTCCGGACGCGGCTCGCGCGCTTCGGATGTCCCGGCGGCGCGCGGCGGCGTCGGCATTGCGGGCGTTTGCTGCCGGAACCACCCGAGCACCTTGCCGAGCCAGCCTCCCGCCGCGTGCGTCGCCGGCTCGACCGCCGGTGCCGATGGCGTCGGCGCTGCCGGCACCGGTGCGGGTTGCGACGGCGTGATGCCCTTGACCACGGCCTCCTGTCGCGGCTCGCGTGCTTCTTCCTTCATTTGCTGCGCAATATCGGGTTCCTCGGGCCGCTCGACGAGATTGAACGAGGCCGCCATCGGCTCGCCCTGGTTGAGCTCGTCGTGCCGCAGGCGTTGCACCGCGTAGTTCGGCGTTTCGAGATGCCGGTTGGGCACGAGCAGCACGTTCACCTTGAAGCGCGTCTCGATCGAAAGCACCTCGCTGCGTTTCTCGTTGAGCAGGAACGTCGCGACGTCGATCGGGAGTTGCGCCACCAGCTGGGCGGTGTTCTCCTTCATCGCCTCCTCCTGCAGGATGCGCAGGACGTGGAGCGCGGACGATTCGGTGCCGCGGATGTGCCCGATGCCATGGCAGCGCGGGCAGGGGATGTAGACGGACTCCGCGAGCGCCGGCCGCAGACGCTGGCGCGACAGCTCCATCAGGCCGAACCGCGAGATCTTGCCGAGCTGCACGCGTGCGCGGTCGTAGCGCAGTGCGTCCTTGATACGGGTCTCGACTTCGCGCTGGTTCTTCGCGCTCTCCATGTCGATGAAGTCGATGACGATGAGACCGCCGAGGTCGCGCAGGCGCAGCTGCCGCGCGATCTCCTCCGCGGCTTCGAGATTGGTGTTGAACGCCGTGGTCTCGATGTCCGCACCCTTGGTCGCGCGCGCCGAGTTCACGTCCACCGACACCAAGGCCTCGGTGTGGTCGATCACGATCGCGCCGCCCGACGGCAGCGGCACCTGCCGCGCATAGGCCGTCTCGATCTGGTGCTCGATCTGGAAGCGGGAGAACAGCGGGACGTCGTCCTTGTACAGCTTCACGCGATGCACCATGTTCGGCATCACGTGACCCATGAACTGCTCGGCCTGCTCGTAGATCGCCTCGGTGTCGATGAGGATCTCGCCGATGTCCGGATGGAAGTAATCCCGGATGGCGCGAATGACCAGGCTCGATTCCTGGTAGATGAGGAATGCGCCGCGCTGCAGCTTCGCCGCGTCCTCGACCGCGCGCCACAGCTGGAGCAGGTAGTTGAGGTCCCACTGCAGCTCTTCGGTCGTGCGGCCGATGCCGGCCGTCCGCGCGATGACGCTCATGCCGGCCGGCACTTCGAGTGCCGCGATCGCGTCGCGGAGCTCGTTGCGTTCCTCGCCTTCGATGCGCCGCGAAACGCCGCCGCCGCGAGGATTGTTCGGCATCAGGACGAGATAGCGCCCCGCGAGGGAGATGTAGGTCGTGAGCGCGGCACCCTTGTTGCCCCGTTCGTCCTTGTCGACCTGGACGATCAGCTCCATGCCTTCCCGGAGCTGCTCCTGGATGCGGCCGCGGCCGCCTTCACCTTCCTCGTCGCCGCCGCGGCCACCCTTCAGCTGCTGGCGCGAGATTTCCTTGAACGGCAGGAAGCCGTGGCGGTCGGTGCCGTAGTCGACGAAGCACGCCTCGAGGCTCGGCTCGATGCGCGTGATGATCGCCTTGTAGATGTTGCTCTTGCGTTGTTCCTTGCTGGCGGATTCGATGTCGAGATCGATCAGCTTCTGACCGTCGACGATGGCCACCCGTAATTCCTCCGCCTGGGTGGCGTTGAACAGCATGCGCTTCATAGCGTTTATCCCGGCGCAGAGTCCCGTGGGCCGGGCAGGAGACGGACGAAGCGGTGCCGCGCGACCGCGCGGCGCAACGCTAGTGGGCGGCGGACGCGGGGCGAATCCCAGCCGCAGGTACGCGGTGCAGCGAGGCGCAGGAGTGAGCAACGGTGGCAGAAAGGCTCACCGTGCCGGGCTTCCGGCCGCTGCGAGGCGATGTGATCGCGCAGGCTGTGGAATTCGAGGTTGCGTTCAAGCGGTCATGATCCTGACGGCATGGAATGAGCCAAAGCACGCTGCCTGGCCATGCCACCAGAGATGAGAATGTCGTCGCTGATTTGCGCCGCGCAATGCGCCGCTTCGATCGGCCACCGGCCGGCTGCGGAGAATGCGCTCTTCATTTAACATCCCTACTTTTCCGGGGCGCAACGCCCGAACGGTGAGTGGATTTAACCGGCGGCCGGAGTGACGAGGTTGCCGACCTTGCCCCGCAAACGCGGAGCCTTCGCCCCAGCGGCGGCGGTGTCACCAGGATGTCCGAATGTGCGGAAGATCGAGGTTGCCACGCGCGCGGACGTTCGCCTGCACGATCGCGTGGCCCGGCCGCTGCCTGAGCGGGCTGCTGGTAACAATTATAAGCAAATGAAGGATTTAAGCAAGGACGCCGTCAATCGCCTGACCGTAGGGGAGGACGGCGACGGCCAGCGTCTGGACAACTACCTCGTCAAGGCGCTCAAGGGGGTACCGAAGAGCCATATCTATCGCATCGTGCGCAGCGGCGAGGTCCGGGTGAACCGTGGCCGGGCGAGTCCCGATCGGCGTCTTGCGCGGGGCGACGAGTTGCGCATTCCGCCAATTCGGGCAGCGGTGCGATCGGCCGCGGGGAAGCAGACCGCGGGTCCGGGGCGTCAGCCCGCGCCGCCCCGTGACGAGGCGCTCCGGGTACTGTACGAAGACGATGCGCTGGTCGCGCTCGACAAGCCGGCGGGGGTCGCCGTGCACGGCGGGAGCGGCATCAGCTTCGGAATGATCGAGCGGCTGCGGCGCGCCCGACCCGAGGCGCAGTTTCTGGAGCTCGTCCATCGCCTCGATCGCGGTACGTCGGGAATCCTTCTGATCGCGAAGAAGCGGGCGGCGCTCACCGGCTTGCATGCCCAGCTCCGCGAAGGGCTGGTCGACAAACGTTACCTTGGTGCTGGTGCGCGGCAGGTGGCGCGACGCGATGCGCGTCGTCGATCTTCCGCTGCAGAGCACGACCGCGGGAGGCGAGCGCCGCGTTCGTGTGGAGCGCTCAGGACGAGAGGCGGTGACGGTGTTTCGTCTGCGGCGACGCTGGCCGGACAGAAATCCGCCGCTGACCCTGCTCGAGGCCGAGCTCAAGACCGGCCGCACCCACCAGATCAGGGTGCACCTGACGCATCTCGGGTTTCCCCTTGCCGGCGACGACAAGTACGGCGACTTTGGCTGGAACCGTGATCTGGCACGGGACGGTCTCAAGCGCATGTTCCTGCACGCTGCAACGATGACGTTCACGCACCCGGTGTCGGGTGCGAAGGTGGCGCTCGAGTCGCCGCTACCGGACGATCTGTCGACTTTCGTGACGCGGCTCGACACCGCGGAGGAGCCCGGGTCATGAGCAGGTGTTTCGGCCCCTTCAATCCGCGGCGCTTCCGGCTCATCGTGTTCGACTGGGATGGAACGCTGGCCGATTCCACGACGATCATCGCGACATCGCTGCAGCGCGCATGTGCGGACCTCGAGCTGCCGGTCCCGGATGATCTCGCTGCGAGGCATGTCATCGGGCTGGGCCTTTCCGATGCGCTCCGGCTGGTCGCGCCAACGCTACCCGCCGCGCGCTACCCCGAGCTCGCGATGCGTTATCGCGATCACTTCCTTGCGCGCGACCCCGACATTCCTCTGTTCGACGGCGCGGTGGAACTGCTCGGCGCATTGAAGGACGCCGGCTACTTCCTGGCGATCGCCACGGGCAAGACGCGTCGCGGGCTTGATCGCGCTCTCCAGCAACATCGGCTGTTCGATGTGTTCGAGCATACGAGGTGCGCGGACGAAGGGAAGCCGAAGCCCGACCCGGACATGCTGCTGTGCCTGATGGACCGCGTGGGCGTGCCGGCGTCACAAACGCTCATGATCGGCGACACGACCCACGACATCGAGATGGCACAGAGCGCAGGAGCGGCGGCGATGGCGGTGGCGTATGGAGCGCATCCGATTGCAAACTTCGCGCCCTTTCAGGGTGTTCCGGTGGTCGCTTCTATCCCACATCTCAGCCGTTGGGTTGCCGAGCATGGATGACGCGTTTCACTTGCCGGTCAATGAGATGATGCCGGTCGACACGGCGCGGGCTATCGCCTCCTGACGGTTGAGTACGCCGAGCTTGCTGATCAGATTGGCGAAATGAAAGTTCGCAGTTCGTTCAGTTATTCCCAACTTCATACCAATATCGGCGCTGGTCATTCCCCGGGCGGCCATGCCGAGGCATTGACGCTCGCGTGGGGACAAAGCGGCGCCGCATTGCTTGGGTGGAATGCCTTCATCTACGAAGTGCGCCATGAAAAGGTCATGGAAGCACGTCCCCAATAACATGATGTCACCAAGTCGCCGCTGGATCCTTGCTCGCCGAGCGGCGGGAACCGGACTGACAGCAGAGTTGAGCGCAACGATGATGCGGGCGTGACTTGCGTCACTGAAGGACACCACGACCCCACTTCTAATTCCGAAGCGCGCGGCATCTTCCAGGAAACGCTGAACCTGCCACTCCTTGTTTATCAGAGCAGCGTCCCAAATGTACGGGGCAGTACGGTTCCACGTGTGCGTCAGGCGCGGATCAATCTCCACGTATGACATCCGATCATACAGAGCGACCCATTCCGATGGCAGCGTTGTCCAGACGTACGTACGACTGTCATGCTGGGGGCGGGGATCTACGGTTGCCATGCCGTACATAAAGCTGTCAAAGCCGAGAGACTGAACGATTTCCAACATCGGCACCTCGAGTGGCTCGCCGGCGTGCGCCGCACTGATCAGCCGATCGAGTCGAACGTCCAGAGTGGGTTCAAGGCGATCATGACGTGGCTTTGGCTGCAGGTGCGCAAGCATAGATTCCTCCCGGAACGTACTTGGTTGAATTCAGATCAAGGCTGTTGTCTCTCTTCTACCGTCCACCCGCGACAAACATCCACTTCACTTGGTCTTCCCGGCGATACCGACGTCAGCATGGTGCTCCTCCACTGGAACGTGCTGGGGCGCCGTCCATCCTAGTCGCAACCGGCGGGGATGCATATAAGCCTCTTTGTATCCCACAGGGCTACTCTTTGGACGCGCCGGGCAGCCCTTCGACGCGATCTCCCGCCTGCACGCCGTGCTCGCGAAACCAGCCCTTTCGCATTTCGAGCGCATAGAGCGCGGGTCCTTTGGACCAGTGCGTCGTTTCGGTCTGCGGCGCCATGTCCTCGACGTTGAGGATCTTGCCGGTGCTGTCGATGAACGCGATGGAAAGTGGAACGAAGGTGTTCTTCATCCAGAAGCCGAGCGGCTCGGCGCGCGGGAAGACGAACACCATGCCACTGTCCGGGCGCAGGCTGAATCGGTGCATCAGGCCCTTTGCCCGCTGCTCCATGGTGACTGCCACCTCGGCGGACACCTTGTTGCCGCCGACGGTGAGCTGGATCACCGGCAGCGAGGACGCCGGCGCGGTCGTGTTCGCGGCGTGAACATTGGAAGCGATGAGGATGCCGACCAGCGCGACGGTGAGGAAGCGGATGAGAATCATCGAATGACCTTGTGAGATGGCGACCCGCGTCGACTGTACAACGTCCAGCAGACGAATCCGGCTGCGGAGAATACCGCCATTCCGGCGGCGAGACCGCCCAGCGACCTTGCGAGCACCGGCGCGATGACGGCGGCGACGAGCGCGGAAAAGCGCGAACTGCACGAAACCCTGCAACGATGAGGTCAGACCGCGCATCGTCGGAAAGAGGTCGAGCAGGAGCAGCGTCACGGTGGGCATGATGATGCTCGAACCCATGGTGAAGATCATGATCGGCGCAACGTTCCAGGCCGGACGCGCCGGCAGCAGCATGCAGACGAGGGCATTGACGATCACGGCGACCAGCACGACGCGATAGCCAAGCTCGATCGTGCGTTGCGGCGATCGTCGGCCGGCCAGCCGGCCAGAAATGAACGCGCCGATCATGACCCCGCCGATCATGGGAACGAAGAGCCATGCGAACCCCCAGGTCGTCACGCCGAGCAGATCGATGAGGAACGCCGGCGCAGCCGCGATATAAGTGAAGAATGCCGCGAAGTTAAACGCGGTCATGCAGGAGAGCAGCAGGAACGCCGGCCGGGTCAGCACGGTCCGGTAGTTGCGCCAGAGGATCCCGGGCTGGAGCGGCTGGCGCTGCGCAGGCGGCAACGTTTCTGGCAGCTTTGCCGCGGCCCATCCGAGCAATGCCACCACTACGGCGAAGAGCACCACGAAGATCGATCGCCAGCCAAAGAGGTTGAGCAACGAGCCACCGACGACGGGCGCCAGGGCAGGCGCAACGCCGAACACCATCGTCATCTGCGACATCAGGCGCTGTGCCTCCGGTCCGTGAAAGCGGTCACGGATGATCGCGCGGCCGACGACCAGCCCGCTGCCGGCGGAGAGTCCTTGGAAGGTGCGGAAGAGCCACAGCGATTCGATGTTGCCCGCCACGCCGCAACCGAGAGTCGCCAGCGCGTACAGCGGCCAGGCCGCCCAGCACGACCGGCCGTCGTCCGAGCGCGTCGGACAATGATCCATGCCACAGCATCATGAACGCGTACGCGATCAGGTATGCGGAAAGCGTCTGCTGCAACGCCAGCGGGCTCGCCTTCAGCTCGTCGCCGATTGCCGGAAACGCCGGCAGGTACACGTCCACCGAAAACGTGCCCAGCATCGCCAGGCATGCAAGCAGGGCGGCGAGGGACCAGCTCCGCCGCGGCTCATCCGGCATGGATCGGAAGACAGCGTGCGCTACGGTTGATCGGCGCCGCCATCGTCATCGACCGGACCGCGTGCGAGCGCCGCATCGACCGTCGGGCGATCGAGAGCGGGGGCGAACCGTACGATGAAGTCGTACATGTAGCCGCGCAGGAAGACGCCGCGGCGCAGCGCGAGTCGGGTCGTGCTGGGCGCGAACAGGTGCGATGCATCCATGCGCACCAGGTTCGTGTCACGCACAGGATCGTATGCCATCTGCGCCACGATGCCGACGCCCATGCCGAGCTCGACGTAGGTCTTGATGACGTCCGCGTCGAGCGCGGTCAGGACTACGTTCGGTGTGAGCCCCTCGGCGTCGAAGGCGGCATTGATCTGGGAGCGTCCCGTGAAGGCGAAATCGTAGGTGATGATCGGATGTCGTGCGATCGCCTGCAGGGTGAGTGGCGTGACCTGTACCAATGGATGGCCGCGCGGCGCGAGCACGCATCGGTTCCATTGATAGCATGGCAGGGTGACGAGATCCGAGTACGAAGCCAGCGCTTCCGTCGCGATCCCCACGTCGACGGCACCCAGCGAGGTCTGCTCGGCCACCTGCACCGGGTTGCCTTGGTGCAGCACGAGCTTCACCCGCGGATAGCGCACCGAGAAATCGCGCAGGATCGGAGGCAGGACATAGCGTGCCTGCGTGTGCGTCGTGGCGATGGCCAGCGTGCCGGCGTCGTCGCGTTTGTATTCGGCGCCGAGACGCTTCAGGTTCTCGATCTGCTTCAGCGCCTGGCGTGCCGTGGCGACGACGGCGGTGCCGGCCTCGGTCAGCGATGCGAGCCGCTTGCCCTGGCGGATGAACACATGGACGCCGAGCTCGTCCTCAAGTTGACGGATCTGCTTGCTCACGCCGGGTTGCGACGTGAACAGTGCTTCCGCCGCCGCCGAAACGTTGAGACCGTGGTCGACGATGGCGCAAAGGTAGCGAAGTTGCTGGATGTTCACCCTGGGACAGGGAGCGATATAACCGCGGGTTAGAATTGCGCTCGATTATATAGCTGCACGATGGCCCAGTTTTTCACCATTCATCCCCTCGACCCGCAGCCGCGGCTGATCCGGCAGGCGGCAGCGATCCTGCGCAACGGAGGCGTAGTCGCGTACCCGACCGACTCCAGTTACGCGCTTGGATGTCAGCTCGGCAACTACGAAGCCGCAAAGCGGTTGCGCATGATCCGCGGCGTCGGCGACCGTCATCACCTGACGCTCGTCTGCCGTGATCTGGCCGAGATCGGGCACTACGCGCGCATCGACACGTGGCAGTTCCGCATCCTCAAGCACGCGACGCCCGGCAGTTACACGTTCATCCTGCCGGCCACCCGCGAGGTGCCGCGGCGGCTGCAACACCCCAAACGCAGCACTGTCGGGGTGCGCGTGCCGGATCACCCGGTGGTGCGTGCGCTGCTCGCGGAGCTGGGCGAGCCGATCCTCTCCTCGACGCTGATCCTGCCCGGGGACGCGCATCCGATCAACGATGCCGAAGTGATCCGTGAGCGCCTGGAGCACCAGGTCGATCTCATCGTCGACGCGGGTCCGTGCCATCTGGACCCGACCACCGTCATCGATCTCGCCGAGGACGCACCGCGGCTGGTGCGCCTGGGGCGAGGCGACCCGGCGCGGCTGGGAATTGCCGCGCAGACGGAGTCCTGACGACGCCGCGTGGGATGGCCCGTCTGGGGTAAAATAGCGGCTTCGATGGATTTTCCGCTGCTTCAGACCATCGCGCTGTACGCGGTGCCGGTGGTCTTTGCGATCACGCTGCACGAAGCAGCTCATGGCTACGTCGCCCGGATATTCGGCGACCAGACCGCCTGGATGCTGGGGCGGGTCACGCTGAATCCCATGAAGCACATCGATCCGGTGGGTACCGTGATCGTGCCATTGAGCCTGTTGCTGCTGTCGAAGCTTGCCGGCGGCGGAGGACTGCTCTTCGGCTGGGCGAAGCCGGTGCCGGTCAACTTCGGCAATCTGCGCAATCCGAAGCGGCACATGTTGTGGGTGGCCGCGGCCGGGCCTGCCGCCAATCTCGCGATGGCGATCGCATGGGCGGTGCTGTTTCGCTGGTCCGCCGAGGGCGGCGCGCTGGACAGCGATGGCCTGCAAGTCATGGCGCGGGCCGGGATCATGATCAACGTCGTATTGATGGTGCTGAACCTCTTGCCGATTCCTCCTCTCGATGGCGGCCGCATTGCCGTCAGCCTGTTGCCCAACAGGATGGCGAATGCGTACGGTCGTCTCGAGCCGTACGGGTTCGTGATCATCATCGTCCTGCTCGCCACGGGCATGCTCGATGTCGTCATGCGGCCGCTCACCGGCCTCGTGCTCGTCTTTCTCCGGTCGCTGACCGGCATCTAGGCCGCATCCATGTTCCAAGACCGCGTGCTGTCGGGCATGCGCCCGACGGGGCGAATGCACATTGGCCACTATCACGGGGCCCTCAAGAACTGGATTCGTCTCCAGGAGGAGTACGAATGCCTGTTCTTCGCCGCCGACTGGCACGCGCTCACCACGCATCACGATGAATCCGAGAACATCGCCGACAGCGTGTGGGAGATGTTCGTCGACTGGCTCGCTGCGGGCATCAACCCCAGCCGCGCGACGCTGTTCATCCAGTCGCGGGTGCCGGAACATGCGGAGCTCACGCTCCTGCTCGGCATGATCACGCCGGTCGGCTGGCTGGAACGGGTGCCGACGTACAAGGATCAGCAGCAGAAGCTGGTCGATCGCGACCTGGCGAACTTCGGCTTCCTCGGCTACCCCGTGATGATGTCAGCGGACATTCTCATCTACCGGGCCAACATGGTGCCCGTCGGCGAGGACCAGGTGTCCCACATCGAAGTCACGCGCGAGCTCGCGCGGCGCTTCAACCACGTCTATGGCCGCGAGCCCGGGTTCGAGGAGAAGGCCCAGGCGGCGGTGAAGAAGCTGGGCTCGAAGAAGGCGCGGCGCTATAACGACCTGCGCACGGCGTTCCAGGAAAAGGGCGATGCGGCAGCGCTCGACGCGGCCCGCGACCTGCTCAACGAGACGCAGAATCTTTCCCTCGGCGATCGCGAGCGCCTCTTCGGCTACCTCGAAGGTTCACGGCGCGTGATCCTGCCCGAGCCGCATCCGCTCCTCACCGAGACGCCGCGCGTGCCGGGCCTCGACGGCGCGAAGATGTCGAAGTCGTACGGCAACGCGATCCTGCTGCGGGAGGAGCCGGACGAAGTCACGCGCAAGATCCGTACGATGCAGACGGATCCGGCCCGGGTGCGCCGCACCGATCCCGGCGACCCGCTCAAGTGTCCCGTGTTCGGACTGCACAAGGTGTATTCGGACCAGGCGACGCAGCAGTGGGTGATCCAGGGCTGTACCACCGCGGGCATCGGCTGTCTCGAGTGCAAGCAGCCGGTGATCGATGCGGTGATCCGCGAGCAGCAGCCCATTCGCGAGCGCGCGCAACGCTATCTCGACGACCCGACGCTGGTGCGCAACATCGTCGCCGACGGCTGCGAACGCGCGCGCAAGCTCGCCGACGAGACGATGCGCGACGTGCGCAGCGCGATGGGGCTCGACTACACGTGAACGATCTCGTGGTGCTGCCGCCGGCCGCGGCGCCCGACAAGCCCCTTGCGCGCATCTACGGCGAGCCTCTCAACGAGATGCCGCGGGACCTGTACATCCCGCCCGAGGCGCTCGAGGTTTTCCTCGAGACGTTCGAGGGACCGCTCGACCTGCTGCTGTATCTCATCCGGCGCCAGAACATCAACGTCCTGGACATCCCGATGCGCGAGCTGACGCGCCAGTACCTCGGTTACGTCGAGATGATGCGGCGCACGCAGCTCGAGCTCGCGGCCGAATATCTGCTGATGGCCGCGGTGCTGATCGAGATCAAGTCACGCCTGCTGCTGCCGAAGCCGCCCGCGCCTCCCGGGCAGGAGCTGGAAGATCCTCGCGCGGAGCTCGTGCGCCGGCTGCTCGAATACGAGCAGATGAAGCTTGCCGCGCGCCAGATCGACGAGCTTCCGCTCGCCGAGCGGAACTTCACGACGGCGCGGGTATGGTTCGAGCACGCTGCATCCGCGCGACTGCCCCAGGTGTATCCGGACGATCTGCGCGCGGCATGGGCCGCCTTGGTTGCGCGCGCCAAGGTGAACCGGCATCATTTGGTGACCCGCGAGCAGCTGTCGGTGCGTGCCGCGATGAGCGGCCTGCTGAAGAGCCTCACCACCACGCGCTTCACCAAGTTCACGGCCCTGTTCAGCGAGCATGCCGACGTGCCGCATCTCGTGGTGACGTTCCTCGCGCTTCTCGAGCTCACGCGCGAGGGCCTGGTGGAAGTCGCGCAGGCCGAGCCCTATGCTCCCATCTATGTGCAGTTGCAGGGAGAGCGCGGGTTCGCGCTTTCGCCGGAATACGAGTGAGCGTTCGCGCCACCTGAGTGATCCTGTCCCGACCAATGAACGACATCACGGTTGCCGAAGACCTGAACGAGATCAAGACGGTGCTCGAAGCCGCCCTGCTGGTTGCCGGCGAGCCGGTCTCCGCCGCGCAGCTCGGGCGATTGTTCGACCCGCCGCTCGACGCGGAACTCGTCCGCCGTGTGCTCGATGACCTGCGCAACGACTGGAGCGCGCGTGCGGTGGAGCTCGTGCAGGTGGCGTCCGGCTGGCGCTTTCAGGGCAAGCCCTCGATTCAGAAGAATCTCGACCGGCTCACACCGGAAAAGCCGCCGCGCTACTCGCGGGCGGTGATGGAAACCCTGGCGATCATCGCCTATCAGCAACCCGTGACCCGCGGCGACATCGAAGCCATCCGCGGCGTCGCAGTGTCGACCAACGTGATCAAGACGCTGGAAGACCGCCAATGGGTCGAAGTCGTCGGCCACAAGGAAACGCCGGGCCGCCCGGCGCTCTACGCCACGACCAAGGCCTTTCTCGACGATCTCGGCCTCCGCTCGCTTTCCGAGCTACCTCCGCTGGCCGAGCTCGACGCTTCCCACCTGCTGGAGATGCCCGATGCACCAACCAAAGCCGCCGAAGCGCGGCTCGCGCTCGCGAGCCCGATCCTGGCACCGCCCCCCGAGCCAACCGACGAACCAGCAGCCGAGCATGGCGCTGCAGCAGATCGCGGAGAGCCTGGGCCCGGTTCGCCACAAATCGTCCACTGACGAGGTCTTCACCGAGCCGCAACGCCTGCACAAGGTGCTGGCGTCGTGCGGGTTCGGCTCGCGCCGGCACATGGAGGAGATGATCCTCGCCGGCCGCATCACCGTGAATCGCGAGCCCGCCGACGTCGGCCAGAAAGTGAGTCCCGGCGACGAGGTACGCATCAACGGCGAGCTCGTGAAAGTGCGCTTCGCCGAGCCGCGCGCGCGCATCCTCATGTACCACAAGCCCGCGGGCGAGATCGTCACGCGCGACGACCCCGAAGGCCGGCCGACGGTGTTCGAGAAGTTGCCCAACATCGGCAACGGCAAGTGGATCGCGGTGGGTCGACTGGACTTCAACACCGAGGGCCTGCTGCTGTTCACCAACTCCGGCGACCTGGCCAACCGCATGATGCATCCGCGCTACGAAGTCGAGCGCGAGTATGCGGTGCGGCTCATGGGCACGCTTGCACCGGAGCAGCAGCAGCAATTGCTTTCGGGCATCGAGCTCGACGACGGCCCGGGCAAGGTTGAGAAGATCTGGGAGGGGGAGCCGGGCGAAGGCTCCAACCACTGGTACCACGTCGTACTCAAGGAAGGTCGCAATCGCGAAGTGCGGCGGTTGTTCGAGGCGCTGGGCCTCACCGTCAGCCGCCTGATCCGCACGCGTTACGGTCCCGTGGCGATGCCGTCGCGCCTCAAGCGCGCGCAGATGCTGGAGCTCACGGCGGAAGAGGTCGGTGCGGTCCTCACCAGTGCCGGGATGAAGACGGCCCCGCCGAAGCAGGGACCGCGTCCCGCGGCGAAAGGTGCAGCGGGCCAGCCGCGACCGCAGGGCAAGCCGAATCGCGGGCAGCGGCCGCACGGCGGTCCCGGTGGTGGCTATCCGCGCCAGGACGGCGAGATCAACGGCAACGTCGAGCCTCGCGCGGGCGCACGTCCGCCCGGCGGTCCGCGTGCACCCGGGCAGGGCAAGCCACGTCGGCCGGGTGGGGGTCAGGGCCGGCCGCCTGGTGCGCCGGGACAGGCGTTCTTCGCGCGTGGTGGGGGCAAGGGCGCACCGCGTTTCGCCCCCAATGATCGCCAGACCAGCGCGCCGCATTCGCGCACGACCCTGACGATTCCCGGGGCCATTCCGGAAGGTCTGCCGGGTACTTCCGGCCCGCGGCCGCGCGGGCCCGGGAGCGGGGGTGGCAAGGGACCCGGAAGTGGCGGCGGCAAGGGGCCCGGCAGCGGCGGTACCAGAGGCCCGGGCAGCGGCGGCAAGAATTTTGGAGGCGCCGGCAAGGGACCGCGGCCGAAGGGACCGCGCCCGCCGCGGGTGCATGCCGACGACGATAATCGCGGTAACCGCGCGCCGGCGGACAGCACACCCGCCCTCGCGGACGAAGACTTCAACCGCTGAGCGACGGGGCCGGTCGCGGTAGCGGTCGGCTTCAGTCCTGCCCGTTGCGCGGCCCGCCGAAGCGTGGCGGGCGTTTCGCGAGGAAGGCTTCGATGCCTTCGACGAAGTCGGCCGTTGCGGTGCACTGGCCGAACGACAGTGCCTCCGCCTGCAGTTGCTCGCTCAGCGTGCTCGTCGAGGATCGCTGCAACAGTCGCTTCATGCCCGTGAGCGCTGCGTGCGGACCCGCGAGGATCGAGTCGACCCACGCCTGTGTCGCTGCCGCGAGCGACTCGCGCGGCACCACGCGGTTGACGATGCCGAGCCGCAACGCTTCCTGAGCGTCGAAGCGCTCCCCGAGCGCGAGCAACTCCATGGCTTTCTTGGCGCCGACCAGTCGCGGCAACGTGTAGGTTCCTCCGCCATCCGGGGTCAACGCGATGTTGCGGTACGCCGACGCGAAGTACGCATCGTCGGCGGCAACGGCGAGATCGCATGCGCCGACGAGCGACAGCCCGAATCCGGCGACGGCGCCGTGCACGCTCGCGATCACCGGCGCGGGCATCCGGCGCAGATGCTCGATGGCGGCGTGCAGCCCTTGCACCATTGCCGTGAACCACGCCTGCCGCTCTGCGGCCGGCGCGTCCAGCTTTTCCGCAAACGTGCGCAGGTCACCGCCGGCCATGAAGTGCTTGCCGGCACCGCGCACGACGACGCAGCGCACATCCGGATCGCCGGCCAGCGCCGTCGCGTGTGCCACGAGCGCGTCCATCATGGCGAGATCGAGCGTGTTGAGCGCGTCGGGACGATTGAGCGTCAGCGTGGCGAGCGCACCATCGCGATCGAGCAGGACGGAGGAGTTCATCGCAGCAAGTGTGTGATGCATGCCATTGCGGCACCGGGCGCGATCGAGTCTAGCACGCGGGTCGCACGTGAGCGGCCGGCGTCACCCCGACTCGCGCAGCTCGAGACCCTCGCGAAACGGGCTCGATGTCTCGAGCTCCTCGACGGTGCGTGCGACCTGTCCCCGCTCGTGCGCGCAGAACTCCGCAATGGCCCTGCGGAACGCGGGATCGGCGACCGCGTGGGCCGAATACGTCGTCACCGGCAGAAGGCCGCGCGCAAGCTTGTGCACGCCCTGTGCGCCGCCTTCGAAGCGACGCAACCCGTGCTCGATGCAGAACTCGATCGCCTGGTAGTAGCACGCCTCGAAGTGCAGCCCCGGGATGTGCTCCGTGGCACCCCAGTAGCGGCCCCACATCGCATCCGCGTCGTGCACGTCGAGCGCCGCGCACACGCGCTCGCCGTCGCGCCAGCCCTGCACCAGGAGCAGGTTGCCGGGCATGCTGCGGCCGATGCGCAGGAAGAAGTCACGCGAGAGATACGCGGTCGATCCGTGCATCCGGTAGGTGTTCTGGTAGCAGCGGTAGAAGAAATCCCAGTCCGCATCGGTGATGTCGGCGCCCCGTACGCGCGTGAACTGCACACCGGCTTCGGCGAGCTTCCTGCGGTCCTGCTTCACTTTCTTGCGCTTGGCGTGATTGAACGCGGCGAGGAAATCGTCGAAGGACGCGTAGCCGGGATTCTCCCAGTGGAACTGCACTCCGGTGCGCACCATCATGCCGAGCGCGGCACATTCCTGCGCTTCGGCGTGCGTGGAAAAAAGCACGTGCAATGACGAGTAGCCGCCACGTCCGTCGTGCACCAGCCGCAATGCCCGGTCGAGGAGAGCCTCGCGCAAGACAGGATCCGGCGCGAGCAGGCGGGCGCCGGGCGCCGGCGTGAACGGGATGGCGACGACGAGCTTCGGGTAGTACCGGCGTCCGTGGCGGCGGTAGGCGTCGGCCCAGCTCCAATCGAACACGTACTCGCCATACGAGTGGGTCTTGGCATACAGCGGCAACGCCCCCAGGAGCTCGGTCCCCTGCCACGCGGTCATCGGGCGGGCGGTCCAGCCGGTCTCCGGCGTGGCGCAACCGGCTTGCTCGAGGGCCGTGAGGAACGCGTGCGACAGCAGCGGTTGGCCGACGGCCAGGGCATCCCATGCGGCCGGATCGATCGCGGCGAGCGGCACGTCGTCGCGAATGACCCGTGTGGTCAAGGCTTGCGGAAGCGCGGCGGCAGGGAATGAGGACGTTTTGGACATTGCCGGAATGCTACAAGACGCCGCGCTCCAGTGGCTGGGCCGTGCCGCACGAGAGTGCATGACCGCCCGGGTGACGCATGGTTCACGCGGCGTGTTCGGGCTCGACGCGCGCGGCACGGCCGGGAAGGGACATTAGTGCGCTGCGCGTGCAGAGGCGTCGCCGGGACGCGCGGCCCGGTGTCCGGTGGTGTAATCTGCACGGTCCCGACCTCCGCCCGCCGCCGCCATGAAGAAGATCGAAGCGATCATCAAGCCGTTCAAGCTCGACGAGGTCCGTGAAGCGCTGTCCGACATCGGCGTCACTGGCCTCACCGTGACCGAGGTGAAGGGCTTCGGCCGTCAGAAGGGGCACACCGAGCTCTATCGCGGCGCCGAGTACGTGGTCGATTTCCTGCCGAAGGTGAAGGTCGAGCTCATCATCGCCGACGGGCAGGTCGATCGCGCGATCGAGGCGATCGTCACGGCCGCCCGCACCGGCAAGATCGGCGACGGCAAGATCTTCGTCACCGACGTCGACCAGGTGGTGCGTATCCGCACGGGCGAAAGCGGCGAAGCGGCCGTCTAGAGGTGCTTGCGCAGGGATGCGCAATCTCGTCGACACGCGCGGGCGCTGACGCGACGCTTGTCGCGGCACGCACGGGAACCGTCGTGCGATTGCAGCAGCTGCAGCGCATGATCGGTGCTCGATGCAAGCGTTTCCGTGCGGATCGTGGCGCGGTCATGCTTGCGTGGACGCTCGCACTGCCGGGCTTCGCTGCGTTCGTCTCCCAAGCCGCCGCCGCGGTGAATGCGGTGCCGGTGGTCACCGGGCTTGCGTCGCCCGTCGAGATCACCCATGCCGGCGACGGCTCCGCGCGGCTGTTCGTCGTGGAGCAAGGCGGACGCATCCGCATCGTGCGCGGCAACAGCATCGCGGCGACGCCGTTTCTGGACATCTCGTCGCGCGTGAGCGCCGGGGGCGAACGCGGGCTTCTTGGGCTCGCGTTCCACCCGCAGTTCCGGTCGAACGGACGCTTGTTCGTGAATTACACGCGCGGCGGCGATGGCGCGACGGTGATCGCGAGCTACCGCGTGATGCCGTTCGCGGCGGACACCGCCGACCCCGCGTCGGAGCAGGTTCTGCTCACCATCGCGCAGCCGTTCTCGAATCACAACGGCGGCACGATCCGGTTCGGCCCCGACGGCTATCTTTACATCGGCATGGGTGACGGCGGTTCGGGCAACGATCCCGGCAATCGCGCGCAGGACGTGCAGACGCTCCTGGGCAAGCTCCTGCGCATCGACGTCGATGGCGGGGTTCCGTATGCCATTCCGCCGAGCAATCCTTTCGCGTCCGGCGGGGGTATGCCGGAGATCTTTGCGCTCGGCTTGCGTAACCCGTGGAAGTTCAGCTTCGACCGCGGCACTGGCGACCTCTACGTCGCCGATGTCGGGCAGGACGCACGCGAGGAAATCGACTTCGTGCCTGACGGCCAGGGGCGTGGCGCGAACTTCGGATGGCGCGTGATGGAGGGATTGCGCTGCACCGGCCTCGGTGGCGGGCCCGCCTGCAATGCACCCGCATTGACGCTGCCCGTCTTCGACTACGGCCGGGATCAGGGGTGCTCCGTCATCGGCGGCTACGTGCACCGAGGCAGCGACGCCGGGACGCTCGCCGGCCGCTATGTGTTTGCCGACTATTGCTCCGGGCGCATCTCTGCGCTCTCGCGCGATGCAGCCGGTGCATGGCGCGCGGAACTCGTCCTGCAACGCGGTGCGGGCATCACTTCCTTCGGCGAGGACGAGCGTGGCGGCCTGTACTTCGCCGACGGCCCGGCAATCTATCGCCTGCTGGATGACACTTCGCCGCAGGTGGTTACCGTGGTGGAGTACTACAACGCGGGGCTCGATCATTATTTCGTGACCAGCCTGCCGCTGGAGATCGACGCACTCGACCGCGGTGTCCTGGCGGGCTGGGCGCGCACCGGTGCGGCATTCGGGGCATACGCCCACGCGACGGCGGGCATCGCTCCGGTGTGCCGCTTCTACCTGCCGCCGCGGCTCGGGCGATTCGCACTTCTATTCGGCGGCGCCGGAGGAGTGCGCGCTGGTTGCGCAGCGCTATCCGGCGTTCGTGCTCGAAAGTCCCGAGGCGTTCGCGCTCGCGCCCGCGCCGGATGGCATCTGCCCGATCGGGTTCGTGCCTCTGTATCGCCTGTGGAATGCGCGCCGCGACACCAATCACCGTTACACCACCAGCGCGTCCGAGCGCGACGCCATGGTCGCCCGCGGCTATGTGGCCGAAGGACAGGGTCCGGACTGCCGTCGCCATGTGCGCCGTTCCGTGATCGCGTCGCTTGATGCGCGTCAAGGGCACGGGGCCGCGCGTTGACCCCGGCCGAACGCTTTGCCAGAATCGGGCGATTAAACGACGGCGGTCCACGGGACGCCGTCCGATAAGATCCGGGCCGCTTGCAGCAGGTCCGCGCCCGTCTATCAAGCCCAGGAGGAAGTCATGATGCATCGTAAGCTGTTGCCGACGCTGGTCGCCGCGCTGCTGTTCGCCGCGGGCACCGCGTGCGCCGACATCAACGTCGGCGTTTCGCTGTCGGCCACCGGGCCGGCGGCCTCGCTCGGCATTCCGGAGAAGAACACGTTCGAGCTGCTGCCCGCGACGATCGGCGGCGAGAAGGTCAACTGGATCATTCTCGACGACGGATCCGACACCACCAAGGCGGTGACGAACACGCGCAAGCTCATCAGCGAGGACAAGGTGGACGTCATCGTCGGCTCGACGATCACCCCGAACTCGCTGGCGATGGTCGATGTGATCGCGGATGCGGAAACGCCGATGATCGCGATGGCCGCCGGGGCGCAAGATCGTGGATCCCGCCAATCCCAAGACGCGCTGGGTCTTCAAGACGCCGCAAAACGACTCTCTCATGGCGGACGCGATCGTCGCGCACATGAAAGCCACCGGCGTGCGCACCATGGGTTATGTCGGCTTCAACGACGCTTACGGCGAAGGATGGCTGACGGAGATGAAGCGCTCGGCGGCAGCGGCCGGGATCAAGATGGTGGCCGAGGAGAAATACAACCGCAACGATCCCTCCGTCACCGGCCAGGCGCTGAAGCTCATCTCCGCCAATCCGGACGCGATCCTGGTCGGCGCCTCGGGCACGCCCGCGGCGACGCCCCAGAAGGAGCTCGTCGCGCGCGGCTACAAGGGCAAGATCTACCAGACGCATGGCGCAGGCAATCCCGACTTCCTGCGCGTCGTCGGCAAGGACGGCGAGGGCACGGTGCTGCCCATCGGCCCCATGCTGGTGTACGAGCAGCTGCCCGACAGCAATCCGATCAAGAAGACGGCTGCCGAGTACATCACGAAGTACGAAGCCAAGTATGGCAAGGACTCGCGCAGCACGTTCGGCGGTCACGCATGGGACGCCTATCTGCTGCTGTCGCAGGCGATGCCCGAAGCGCTCAAGAAGGGCAAGCCCGGCACGCGCGAATTCCGCGCGGCGCTGCGCGATGCGCTCGAGAACACGCACGAGCTCGTCGCCACGCACGGCATCTTCACGATGTCGCCCAAGAACCACAATGGGCTCGACCAGCGGGCGAGCACGATGATTCGCATCGAAAACGGCAAGTGGGCGCTGGCGAAGTAAACTCCGCCTGACGCTGCGAGGCCGGCTGCGCACGCCACAGCCGGCCTTTTTGTTGCCTCCTGCCCACTCGACCTCGAGCCGCCGTGGACGTTGCGATCTTCTTCCTGCTGGTCCAGGACGGCATCACGAACGGTGCGATCTACGCGCTCCTGGCGCTGGCGCTGGTGCTGGTGTTCGCAGTCACGCGCGTCATCTGGATTCCCTCCGGGGAATTCGTCGCGTACGGCACCTTGACCCTCGCGGGCCTGCAGCTCGGGAAGCCACCGGGCACCGTCGGCCTGCTCGCCGGCATGGCGCTCGTCGCCGGGATCATGGAGATTCACGCGTGCATGCAACGGCGCGAGATCGCGCGCATCCCGATGCAGCTCGCCCGCTGGACGGTCGTGCCGCTGCTGATCGCGGCAGCCGGCTGGCAGCTCGCGACGCAGAACCTGCCGTTCTGGGCGCAGGTGCTGCTGGCGCTCGCGCTGGTCACGCCACTCGGCCCGCTTCTTTATCGCATCGCGTACCAGCCGTTGGCCGAGGCGAGCGTGCTGGTGCTGCTCATCGTTTCCGTCGCCGTGCACTTCGCTCTCACGGGCCTCGGGCTGTGGTTCTTCGGCGCGGAGGGCTCGCGCACGCCGGCATTCGCGAGCGCGAGCTGGAAGATCGGCGCGATGACCATCAGTGCCCAGAGCGTGATCGTGGTGCTGACGAGTCTCGCGCTCATCGCCGCGCTCTACTTCTTCTTCGGCCGCACGCTGTTCGGCAAGGCGTTGCGGGCGACGGCGCTGAACCGCGTCGGGGCGCGCCTCGTGGGCATCTCGCCCAATCTCGCGGGCTCGCTGACGTTCACGCTCGGTGCGCTCCTGTGCGCGTTCTCCGGCGTGCTCATCGGGCCGATCACCACGATCTACTATGACTCCGGCTTCCTGGTGTCGCTGAAAGGCTTCGTTGGCGCGATCATCGGCGGTCTCGCGAGCTATCCGCTGGCGGCGGCCGGCGCGCTCCTCGTGGGCGTGCTCGAGGCGTTCTCGTCGTTCTGGGCGAGCGGCTTCAAGGAAGTCATCGTGTTCACCCTGATCATCCCGGTCCTGCTCTGGCGCAGCCTCTCGGCGCGCCATCACGAAGAGGAGGAGGAGTGAGCCGCCAGTGGCAGCTGCCGTTCGGGCGTCTCGGCTATGCCGCGTTCGTCGCCGTGCTGGCGGGCGTGCCGCTGTTCATGCCGCAGTTCTGGGTGACCCTCGGCAACTACGTCGGGCTCTACAGCATCGTCGCGCTTGGCCTCGTGCTGCTCACCGGCGTCGCGGGACAGACGTCGTTCGGGCAGGCGGCGTTCGTCGGCGTCGGCGCGTACGCGACGGCCATCCTGTGCACGCAGTTCGGCATCTCGCCCTGGATCAACCTCGTCGTCGGCGTCGTGCTGACCACGCTCATCGCGCTGTGCATCGGCTTCATCACGCTGCGCATGCGCGGCCATTACCTGCCGCTCGCGACGATCGCGTGGGGCATCAGCCTGTACTTCCTGTTCGGCAATTTCGAGTTCCTCGGGGGCCAGACCGGCGTCACGGGGATTCCGGCGCTCAACCTGTTCGGGATCGAACTGCGCAACGAGCGTTACTTCTACTTCCTCATCTGGGGCATCGCGCTCGTCTCGCTGTGGGCGACCGACAATCTCCTGCACTCGCGGCCCGGGCGCGCGATCAGGGCGCTGCGCGGTCACCTCGACATGGCCGAAGCGTTCGGGGTGGATGCCGCGCGCCTGAAGATCATCGTCTTCGTCTATGCAGCGCTGCTTGCATGCGTATCCGGCTGGCTCTATGCGCACCTCCAGCGCTTCGTGAACCCGACCCCCTTCGGCATCAACCAGGGCATCGAATACCTGTTCATGGCGGTCGTCGGCGGTGCGGGAAGCGTGTGGGGCGCCGTGGTGGGCGCCTCGATCATCACGCTGGGCAAGCAGGTCCTGCAGAACATCCTTCCGTCGCTGCTCGGCAAGAGCGGCAATTTCGAGATCGTCGTGTTCGGCGTGCTGATGATCCTGCTGCTGCAACGGGCGCGGCAGGGGCGTGTGGCCATGGCTCGCGCGGCTGCTGCCGCGACTCCCGACCCGCACCGGTGGCCGCCGCAGCCGCGCTTGCCGCATCGGCGAAGCGAAGGTCGGCGCCGGACCGCTGCTGGACGTGCGCGGCGCGCGCAAGCAGTTCGGCGGCCTCGTCGCGGTCGCGGACCTCGACTTCGCATCGAGCGCGGCGAGATCCTCGGCCTGATCGGCCCGAATGGTGCCGGCAAGACGACGATGTTCAACCTCATCTCCGGTGCACTGCCGCTGACTGCAGGCACGATCCTCTTCCGCGGAGAACCCGTAGGCGGCCACGTCGCCGCACGAGATCGCCCGGCGCGGGATTGCGCGCACCTTCCAGCACGTGAAGCTCGTGCCGCAGATGAGCGTGCTCGACAACGTCGCGCTCGGCGCCTATCTGCGCAGCGGGGCGGGCGTGCTCAAGTCCGCGCTGCGACTCGACCGCGCGGAAGAGGCGCGCGTGCAGGCCGAGGCCGCGCGGGCCATTGCGCGCGTGGGGCTCTCCGCACACCTGCACGAGCCCGCGGGCAACCTGCCGCTCGGCAAGCAGCGCATCGTCGAGATCGCACGCGCGCTGGCCGCCGATCCCGCTGTTGCTGCTCCTCGACGAGCCTGCCGCGGGCCTGCGCTATCCTCGAGAAGCAGGAGATCGCGACCCTGTTGCGCGATCTGCGCGCGGAAGGCATGACCGTGCTGCTGGTCGAGCATGACATGGACTTCGTGATGGGTCTCACCGACCGCCTCGTGGTGATGCATTTCGGCGAGAAACTCGCGGACGGTGCGCCCGCGCAGATCCAGCGCGACCCCGCGGTGCTGGAGGCGTATCTCGGCGGGGTCGCATGATGCTCGCCCCGAGTCCCGTGTCCAGCGTGCCCGCGGGTGACCGCGAGATGCTCCTCGACGTGCGGAACCTGCACGTCGCGTACGGCAAGGTCGAGGCCGTGCACGAGGTCTCGGTGCGCGTGCCGCACGGCGCGATCGTGTCGGTGATCGGCCCCAACGGTGCGGGCAAGACCACGCTTCTCGGGGCCATCATGGGCCTGCTGCCCGCCCGCGGCGCGATCGTGTATCTGGACAGGACATCGCGGCGGCTGACGGTCGAGCAGCGCGTGCAGCGCGGCCTGATCCTCGTGCCGGAGCGGCGCGAGCTCTTCGCGGCGATGACCGTCGCCGACAACCTGGAGCTCGGCGCATTCCAGCGGGCGCGCCGCGGTGACGGCGGATGGAAAGCCTCGCTGGAAGAGGTCTACACGCGGTTCCCGCGGCTGCGCGAGCGCCGGCAGCAGCTTGCCGGCACGCTCTCGGGCGGGGAGCGCCAGATGCTCGCCATGGGCCGCGCGCTCATGGGCAAGCCGCGGCTGCTGATGCTCGACGAGCCGTCGCTCGGGCTCGCGCCGCTGATCGTGCGCGAAATCTTCAGCATCATCGCCGACCTGCGGGCAGGCGGCGTTTCGATCCTGCTGATCGAGCAGAACGCACGCGCCGCGCTGCAGGTCTCCGATTACGGCTACGTCCTCGAGACCGGAGAGCTCGCGACCGAGGGCGCATAGCGCCGCCCTGGCGGCGGACGAGCGGGTGGCGGCCACCTATCTCGGCCGCAGCGCTGCGAGCGGCTGAACCGCGTCCGCCCCGGGCGGTCGAAATCCCGGCATACCCCGGCTCGCGGCATGGTTGCCGCACCCTGCCGGGCACCGGACAATACGCGCTTTGCTTTCGGCTCTTCGCCCTCAACTGCAGGGCGAGACCGCCTTCCAAGGATTCCCGTGACCGACCTTTCCCTGCCCCCGGTAAGCGCTGCCTTGCTCTCCGAAGCCTCCGGGCTCCTGCTCGCTCCGGCCGGCCTCGATACCGCCGCACTCGGCCCGGTGCTCGCGTCCATCCACACCCACGACGTCGACTTCGCCGACCTTTATTTCCAGTACTCGCGCATCGAGAGCTGGAGCCTCGAGGAAGGCATCGTGAAGTCGGGGTCCTTCAACATCGACCGCGGCGTCGGCGTGCGCGCCGTGCATGGCGAGAAGCAGGCGTTCGCGTACTCCGACGACATCAGCCTGCGCGCGCTGGAAGAGGCCGCGACGGCCACGCGCGCGATCGGCCGGCAAGGGCAGTCCGCCGTGGCGCCGCTGACGCGCATGGGCACCGCGCGCACGCTGTACGCGCCGCAGGATCCCCGTGTCATCGCTCGAGATGCCGGCGAAAGTGAGCGCTGCTCGAGAAGCCTCGAGCAGCGCGCCCGCGCCCGCGATCCGCGCGTCGTTCAGGTCATGGCGTCGCTTGCGGGCGAATACGAAGCCGTTCTGGTGGCGCGCAGCGACGGCCTCATCGCTGCCGACGTGCGTCCGCTGGTGCGCCTGTCGCTGCACGTCATCGTCGAGGAGAACGGGCGCCGCGAGCAGGGGTCCGCGGGCGGCGGCGGTCGCTCCGACTACGGCCTACTTCACCGACGCGATCGTCGACGATTATGCCGCACGCGCCGTGAACCAGGCGCTGCTCAACCTGTCGGCCCGTGATGCGCCCGCCGGCAGCGATGACCGTGGTGCTGGGGAACGGCTGGCCGGGCATCCTGCTGCACGAGGCGATCGGCCACGGGCTCGAAGGCGACTTCAATCGCAAGGGCACCAGTGCGTTCGCGGGGCGGGTCGGCGCAGCGCGTCGGCGCCCGCGGCGTGACGGTCATCGACGACGGCACGATCGAGCGCCGGCGCGGCTCGCTCAACATCGACGACGAGGGCAACCCGACACAGCG
This sequence comes from uncultured beta proteobacterium, assembly GCA_963734575.1. GTDB lineage: Bacteria > Pseudomonadota > Gammaproteobacteria > Burkholderiales > Casimicrobiaceae > CAIWHR01. The sequence goes on from CAVTHT010000004.1 coordinate 404,571, forward strand.
CACGGTGCTGATCGAGGACGGCATTCTCAAGGGCTACATGCAGGACCGCCTGAACGCGCGACTGATGAACGTCGGCGCAACCGGGAACGGCCGGCGCGAGTCGTTCGCGCACCTGCCGATGCCGCGCATGACCAACACCATCATGCTCGCGGGCGAGCACGACCCGGCCGAGATCATCGCTTCGGTGAAGGACGGCCTCTACGCCGTGAACTTCGGTGGCGGGCAGGTCGACATCACGAGCGGCAAGTTCGTCTTCTCGGCCGCCGAGGCGTGGAAGATCGAGAACGGCAAGCTCGCGTATCCCGTGCGCGGCGCCACCCTGATCGGCAACGGTCCCGATGCGCTGACGCGCGTGTCGATGATCGGCAACGACCTGGCCCTCGATCCCGGTGTAGGGACCTGCGGCAAGGATGGCCAGAGCGTGCCGGTCGGCGTCGGCCAGCCGACGTTGCGCATCGACGGCCTGACCGTCGGCGGCACCGCCTAGGCGGATCGCGCCCGCGCGGTGTAGAACTGCGCATCCTCGCGCTCGTCGTCCCCGTAATCCCACCAGCGGCCATCGATGACGTAGCCGTGCGCGGCCAGCGCGCCGTCGAGCGCGCGCGGCGCGAACGGCCGGATGTCCTCGCTCACTTCGACGCGCTCCTGCAGCGTGCCTGCTGCATCGTAATGCTCGTAGCGGCGCTCGATGCGATTGATGCCTGGTGACAGCTCGGTGATGCGCTTCGAGCGTACGAGCGCGCCGTCGGCAAACGGGCGCCGGTAATCCTGCTGGAATTCAACTCGTCGGCAACACCGGTCGCGGCACGAACGTGTCGATGACGAGCGCGCCGCCGGGTTGCAGCACCGAGCGCGCGCCCAACAGCACGCGCGTCAGGTCCGACGTCGGTCGTGAGGTAGGTCACCAGCGAGTACGGGCACAGCACGGTGTCGAATACGGGCCGAAACGCCAGTGCCCGCACGTCCATGCGGCACAGGCGAGGCGGCACGGCGCGCTCCCGTGCCTTGCGCCGCAGCTCGCGCCAGCATCCCCGGCGAGGCGTCGATCCCGACGACGTCGATGCCGCGTGCGAGAAGCTCGAGCAGGATCCGGCCGTTGCCGCAACCCAGCTCGAGCACGCGGCCGCCGCCAGTCGCAGAGGCCGGCATAGAAACCGACATCGTCGAACGCCATGTTGCGCGCCATGTCGGTGTCGTAGAAGCGCGCGATGCGGTCGTAGTTGCTCATATCAGGCTCCATCGCCGTCGGTGACGAGCAGCGCGCCGTAGAGCTCGCTCGCGATCCGCGCACACGTGTCCCATTGATAGTGCTGCAGCCGTGCGCGATCCGGGCGCTCGAGCCGGTGCCGCGTGGCGGCATCGGACAGGAGGCGCACGATCGGCTCGACCATGGCCGGCACGTCATCGACCACGATCAGTCCGGCGAATCCATCGTCCTGGAATCCGCGTGCGCCGTCGCGCGTGGTGACGCATGCGCGTCCCGCGCTCAGTGATTCGATCAGCTTCACCGCCGAGCCGCGGATGCCGCGCAGCGGATTGATCGTCAGTGCGCAATCGCGCAGGAACGCCGGGACGTCGTCGCGATGCCCGTGGATATGGATTCCATCCTGCTGCAGTGCCGGCGATGCCACCCTCTGCTGCAGGGCCTCGTCGCCACCGAGCACCACGAGTTCGGCGCCGGGAATTGCCGCGCGGATCTGCGGGTATGCATCGCGCGCGAAAGCCTGGATCCCGAGGGCGTTCGGCGCGTAACGGAACGGCCCGATGAACAGCAGGCGTGCCGCCTGTGACGGCGTGTAGTCGTCGAGCCGCACGGCACTGCCGTTGGGCACGCAGGCCACCCTGCGATGCTGCACCAGCGCAGCGTCCTCCGGGGAGCACACGATCACCGCATCGAAGCGCTCCACGAGATCGCGCTCGAACGCCGCGAACGCCGCGGGCGAGCTGAAATCCGCCGCGGTGCAGGCGTCGTGGAGGCTCAGCACCCAGCGCGCGCCGGACCGGCGCGCCGCGACGAGTCCGGCAAGCTCGGCATGCTCGACCTGCACCACGGAGGGCCGATGTTGCGCGATCGCCATCGCGACCGTCTGCATCAACGCCGCATGGGCATGTACGCGCATGCGCTCGTCCATCGGCGCGTTCTGCCGCGTCCTCTCTTCGCCGTCGCGGCGCACGAGGTACACGGCTGCGAGACCGTCGAGCCATGCAAAGCTGCGCGCGTCGTACAGGTCAGCTTCGTCCGACACGAGCACGATCGCGTAGTCACGGCTGAGGGCGCGCACGAGCTCCGCGATCCGTCGCGCCCCGCCGTGCCGCGGCGGAAACACCGCGAAGGGCGTGACGAGCAGCAGGGTCGGGCGCGACGACGCCGGCGTCGGTTGCAGCCGGTAGCTGTACGACTGGGGCGCGAGTGCGACGGCGCGCTGCTCGCGATCCCACAGCACCGGCGGCACGAGGGGCTGGGGACGGCGCCGTGCGCGGATGCGCTGACGCAAGACGCCGGCGCGACCCGCAGCGACGCGAGGTCACGCTGACTCGTGTAAGGCAGGTCGCAGATGCGCCGCATCGCTGCACTGGCCGGCTCGTGCGTCGGCGCGTGGCGGACATCGAAGAGGAGGCGATTGCGCTCGACGATGCGCGCGAGCTCCCCGCTCGCGTAGAAGCGCGTCGTCGTCGCGCGGTGCCGATGCTCGGCCCGGGCGTCGGGCGCGAAGAGCACGCGCCAGCCGTCGCGCCAGGCACGAAGACTCCATTCCGCATCCTCCCAGTAGAAGGGATCGTACGCAAAGCTCGCCGGAAGGTATTGTCGCAGCACGTGCGTGCGCATCAGCGCTGCCCCGCCGCTCGCACACAGCATGGGTGCGAGGCCGCGGGTTTCGTGGGGCTCGGCGTGGAAGAGATGGATGCCGTTGCCGTCGCTGTACCAGTCCGTGAAGCCGGTTTCCTCGCGCCGACCGGTCGCACTGCGCTGCAGGATCTGCGCCCCGATGGCGAACACGTCGTCAGCGCGCGCCTGGAGCAGCGGGACGAGCGCATCCGGGCGCGAGGCGCATGTCGTTGTTGAGCAGCAGCGTCCAGTCATGGCGCGCCTGCGCGAGGCCGCGGGCGATGGCGCGCGCAAACCCCAGCGGGGCTTCATCGAAGACGAACTCCACCTGCGCATGTTGCTGGCGCAGGCGCTCGTAGGTCGTCGGCGACGTGCCGTTCACGACGACGATCACCTGCCACGGTTCGGTCACAGGCCGCGCGGCAAGCGCGAAGGCGTCGAGACATTGCTGCAGCATGTCGGGCGCGTCGCGCTCGGGAATGATCACCGACAGGCCCGGCGACCACGGCGCGTTGGCCGGGCGGCGTGAGGGCAGCCACGGCGCGATCACGTCCGCGGCACCCGCGGCGAGAAACAATGGCATCAGGCGCAGCCGCTGCCGCCAGCTGCTGCCCCACAGGCGGTCCCGGCGGTCGTGCATCTCAGACGATCAACGGGTCGGCGGTCCAAGCCGTCCAGTCATCCATGCCGTGCAGGGCCTGCGAGGAGAACAACGCGGCCCACGTGTTCACGTCATCGCCACGCGTGAGGTCGAACGGCAGCGCTCCATCGACGCGGACCGCCGCGGCCAACGGCTCCTGCAGTCCGGCGACATCCCAGCGACCGGGTGTGCCGAGCGCGATGCCGAGCAGCTGCGCGACGCGCACCATCTGCGCGACGACGTCGACCCGTCGTGCCGCCGTGGTGCGACTGCGCAATTCTGGCACGTGCGATGCGCCTTGCGCCTCGCGCCACAACGCGTCGAACTGGGCGGCGATGGCATCGAGGTGCACGACGGACCCGGATGCGGCGGGCGCGCCGAGCGCGCCTTCGTAGGCGTAGAGCAGCGGGTGCACCTCGTCATGCGGCGAATGCGTGCAGGCAAGGAGCGATGCGTGCAGCGTGGCGTTCGCCGCGTCGCGCAGTGAACGTGGCAGCGGCAGGGACTCGGCTGCGCGCAACAATCCGGCCGCTGCCTTGGCGAGAAAGCCGCCGCGCAGCGTGGACCAGCGTTGCGGCACCTCGTTGTGCGTGGCGGCAAGGCACGCGTCGAACATCCCATCGCCACCGACGAGCGCTTCCAGGAGCCTGCTCAACGCGTCGACCGCATCGGCATCGGGTGGGACGAGTCGCTCGGCCACGGCGGCGCCGATGCCGCGCACCGCCATCGCGATGTCGAACGTGAAGCGCGTGCGATTGCGCCAGTCGTCTTCGGCTGCGCCGATGTACACCCGCGTGTGCGCCGGCGTCGATCGCGCCCACGCGCCGAGCCATGTCTGCGCTGCGGCAGCGGGGGCCGCCAGCAGCGACGGATCCCCCCCGCGCCGTTTGCTCCATGCCAGCCACTGCAGGTAGTAGCCGGTGATCTCGGGGTAGACGTAGCGCGCGCGGCCCGCGGCGTCGAACGACCCGGCGACGGCGCCGGCGTGCGGGCCCGAGCGCAGCTGCGCCGGGCCTTCGATCAGCCAGCGGTCGATACGCCCGGCTGCGGCACCCACGGTGTTCCGCGACGTCGCACTCATTGCACGAGGGCGCAAACGCTCTCCAGCGCCGCCACGATGCGCGTCGAGGCGTCGCCCGCGCCGAACGGTGCGTCGTCGTCGAACGGCAGCGGCGCTCGGCGCGGCGCGTCGAGCATTGCGATCGCCGCGCGCACGATGGCCTCGCGGTTCACTGCAACGAGGCGGACGAAGCCCGTCTGCAGACATTCGGGGCGCTCGGTGTTGGAGCGCGGCACGAGGAGCGGCGTGCCGAGATGCGGTGCCTCTTCCTGGATGCCGCCGGAATCACTGATGACGAGCGCTGCGCGGGCCACGGTGCGCACGAACCGCGGGTATTCCATCGGGTCGACGAGCTGGAATGCCATGTGCGCGCCCAGCCGGCGGCGTATGCGCTTGGCGATGCGCGGATTCGGATGCACCGGGAAGATCATGCGCAGATCGGGGCGCATCGCGACGAGGTCGATCAGCGCGTCGCAGAAGATCTCCGCATTGGCGTCCCAGTTCTCGCGCCGGTGCAGCGTGACCACGACGGTGTTGCTGAGCTCGCTCGCGCTCGGCAGCCCGATGGCGTCGATCAGCGCGCGCAGGCTGTCGATGCCGGTGTTGCCGACGCGGTGGATGCACTCGCGCGCGATGCCTTCTTCCACGAGATGCTCCACGGCCGATCGGCACGGCGCGAAGTGCCAGTCGGCGTGGCGTGCGATCCGGCGGCGAAACCACTCCTCCGGAAAGGGGTCGCGCACGCTGTCCGTGCGCAGGCCTGCCTCGACATGGGCGACACGCAGGTGCACCTCGTGGGCGGCGCGCGCACCGGCATACGCGGTGAGCGTGTCGCCCTGCACGATCACCGCAGCGGGCGAGGCGCGGCGCAGTGCGCTGCGCAGACTGCCCCGCAAATGGCGTGCAGCGGCGGCGAGGTTGGGCGCGCCGGACAGGGCGGGGAGGTCGATGTCGCAGCGCAGGTCGAACCCGGCGAGGGTATGCCGTACGGCGGCGGGGTGCTGACCGCTGTTCATCACGACCGGGCGCACGCGCACGCTGGCATCGAGCGCACGCACCACTGGCGCGAGCTTGATCGCCTCCGGTCGTGTGCCCACGACCACTGCGATCGGCGCGCGCGGGTCGGCCATAGGGTCGGCGTCGGTCGCGCGCCGATGACGATTCGAGGGAGGAAGGGGCGCGTTCATGACGTGATCGATCGGCGGCACGGCGCAATGTGGCGCTGCGCGCTCACGGCTCGCACTGCAGGCGCGTGCGGCCGCCGGCCACGACCCGGGTCGCTGCTCAGTGCAGCGGCCCCTTGCTTTCGCTCGTTGCCGCGGCGGGCGCCTGCGAGGCGTGGTGCATGACCATGCGCCAGCCGGACGGCGTGCGCATGAACACGTTGGTGACGATGGCCGTGCCGTGCGCGGAACCGTCCTTGCCGAGCGTGATCTGCTCGATCCCGCTCTGCATCGCGAGGCCGACGGTCTCGATCATCAGCACTTCCTCGAGCCGAAAGGAGAGGCGGGCGTCCCCGGCGAAGATCTGCTCCCATCCGGCGCGCACGGCGTCGTAGCCGACCAGGCGGGCACCGCTGGGATGGACGCAGACGATCTCCTCGTCTTCGGCCCACGTGTTCATCATCGCGTCGAGGTCGCGCGCCTCGAACGCCTGGTAGAAGGCGAGGGCGGCATCCGTCGGCGTGGTGTAGATCGGCAAGGTGCGCGGCTTCGCCATGCGATACGGTGGGCTGGAATGCGGGCCTGCGGCGGCGGGGCGCAGCTACCGCACGGCAGTGCGCGCGAGATCATACACGGCGTCGGGGTCGAGATCGCGCAGGCACTTGAAATGCCCGAGCGGGCATTCGCGCTTGAAGCACGGGCTGCAGGCGATGTCGATGCGCGCGATCTGCGCCACCGGCGATAGCGGTGGCGTGTAGACGGGCGACGACGAGCCGAAGAGGGCCACCAGCGGCACACCGACGGCGGCAGCAGCATGCATGAGGCCGGAGTCGTTGCTGATCACGATGGCCGCGAGCGAGAGGAGATCGATCGCGGTGCCGAGATCCGTGCGCCCGGTCAGATCGCGGATGAACGACGCCGACGGCCCGGCTGCGCGCAGCACCGCATCCGCGGCGACGCGATCGTTGGGTGAGCCGATGATCCAGACCTGCATGCCGTTGGCGAGGAAGCGACCTGCGAGATCGGCAAAATGCGTCGGCGGCCAGCGCTTGGCGGGACCGTACTCGGCCCCCGGGCACAGCACCGCAATGCGCCGCCGCGAGCGCAGGTTGAGTGCATGCACGGCGGCCGTGCGATTCGCGATGTCGGGCACGAGCTTGGGCGAGGTGGGCATCGGCACCAGCTCGCCGGGCTTTGCGACCAGAGCGGCGAAGCGATCGACGAGCCGCGGCATCTCCTTGCGGCGCAGCCGGCGCACGTCGTTGAGGATGCCAAACCGCGCCTCACCGACGTATCCCGTGCGCCGGGGTATGCCCGCGAACCACGGCACGAGGGCGGATTTCCACGAGTTGGGCAGGACGAGCGCACGCGTGTAGCGCGGATTGCCCTTCGCATCACGCAGCGACTGCGCGAGCGCGCGACGCCCGGCGAGATCGAAGCGGCCGTGCCCGATGGGGTTCTCGATGATGCGGCCGATGCCGCGGATGCGCGCGTAGACGGGCGCGCACCACGGCGGCGCGAGCACGTCGACGACGGGGTCCTCGAACGGCTCGCGCAGCAGCGCGATTACCGGCTCGGAAAGGATCGCGTCACCCACCCACGACGGCGCGACGACGAGGATGCGCTCGCTCACCGCGGCATCCGTTCCTGAGTGCCGCGTCGCTGGAAGTCCATCGTCCGCAGCACGGTCGGCTCAGTGTTGCCCGGCGCCCGCCGGACCGCCGGCGAGGCGGTAGCGCGTTCCGCAATAGGGGCAGCGCGCCTCGCCGTTCTCGTCGAAATGGAGGAACACGCGCGGGTGCGAGGACCACAGCGGCATGGCCGGATTCGGGCAGAACACCGGCAAGTGGTGCGCGTCGACGTCGACCACCGGCTGCGCGGGAGCCGTCGGTTGCGCGGGGCTTTCGCTCATACCGGAGTCAGCCACTCCTGATGCAGCGGATTGCGTCCGCTCACCGTGTCGAAGAAGAGCGTCTGCAGGCGGTGCGTCACCGGGCCGCGGTGTCCGGGGCCGATCTGGCGGTTGTCGAGCTCGCGAATCGGAGTCACCTCGGCAGCGGTGCCGGTGAAGAACGCCTCGTCGGCGCAGTACACCTCGTCGCGCGTGATGCGACGCTCGATCACCGGGATGCCGAGATCGCGCGCGAGGGCGAACACGGTGTCGCGGGTGATGCCGCGCAGCGCGCCCGACGACAGGTCGGGCGTGTGCAGCTCGCCACCCTGCACGATGAAGATGTTCTCGCCGGACCCCTCGGACACGTAGCCCTGCGGATCGAGCAGCATCGCTTCGTCGTAGCCGTCGTGCGTGGCTTCCTGGTTGGCGAGGATGCTGTTGAGGTAGTTCGCGCATGCCTTCGCGCCCGTCATCGTGATGTTCACGTGATGGCGCGTGAAGGACGACGTCTTGACGCGGATCCCGCGCTCGAGCCCCTCGGTGCCGAGATAGGCGCCCCACGGCCAGGCGGCGATGGCCACCAGCACGGGGTTGGACTTCGCCGCAACCCCCATCGCCACGGACCCGTAGAAGGCAATCGGGCGCAGGTAGCACGACTGCAGCTTGTTCTCGCGCACGCAGGCGATCTGCGCGGCGTCGATCTCCTGCGGCGTGAACGGGATCTTCATGCCGAAGATGTGCGCCGAGCGGAAGAGTCGCGCCGTATGGTCCTGCAGCCGGAAGATGGCCGGCCCGCGCGTCGTCTCGTAGGCGCGCACGCCTTCGAACACGCCCATGCCGTAGTGCAGGGTGTGCGTGAGCACGTGGGTCGTGGCCTCGCGCCACGGCACCATCTTGCCGTCGTACCAGATGAATCCGTCGCGGTCAGCCATGGACATGGCTTCGTCTCCCTCGCGCGCAAAGCGCAATTTTAGCCGATAACGACACGACGCCGGGATGCGCGGACCGGCACGCGCGAAGCGCGCTGGCCACGCCAGGGTGTTCCCTACAGCCGCGGCGTCGGTCACAATAGGTCATGCTGCATGACCTATCGGGACACTGTAGGAAAGCCGCGGAGGAAAGTCAACATGATTGACCCAAAACGCGCACAGGCGCTGGGTGCCGCCGTCGAGCTGATGCATTTCGGCTACCGGGCGATGATCGCGGGACCGGACGCCGTGCTGGCGCGGCGCCGTCTCACCCGCGTCCATCACCGGATCCTCTATTTCGTGGCGCGCATGCCCGGGGAGAGCGTCAATACCCTGCTGCGCACGCTTGGCGTGACCAAGCAGGCGCTGAACGGGCCGCTGCGCACGCTCTACGAGCAGGGGCTGCTCACCTTCGAGCGCAGCCGGCAGGACGGGCGCGTGAAGCGCCTCCAGCTCACCGCCACCGGCCGTCGGCTCGAGGCGCGTCTTGCCGCGCTGCAGCATGCCTGTTTCGAGGAAGCGTTCGGTGCCGCGGGCGCGGAGGCGGAGACCGGGTGGCGGGCGGCGATGCAGGTGCTCGCCGCGCCGGAGCTCGTGAAGGCCGGCCGCTCGCTGCCGCCCATCACCGCGAATGGTGCCGCGGCGGGTCGTCAGCGCAACAGCCAGCGGGTCAAACGCTAGCGCCAGGCGCCGCCGAACACACTGCCCCAGAGGGCGTCGACCGCGGCGCGGTGCGTTGCCTCCTCCTGCGGTGCGACGCGCGCCTGTGCGGCACCCGTGAGCCGGAGCTGGTGCTGCCGCCGGCGGTAGTGGCGATAGGCGTCCGCGGCCCCTGTCGCAACCTCGGCGGCGACCAAACCCAGGTCCCCCGCGATGCCGAGGAGCGCGATGTTGCCGGCATTGCGGGTCAGCGCGCCGTGGGTGTGCGCGTTGGCGAGCACGAGGTATTGCACCGCGAACTCGACGTCCACCATGCCGCCGGCATCGTGCTTGAGATCGAAGAGGGCGGTCGCGTTGGGATGGCCGGCGTAGAGCTTGCGCCGCATCGTGACGACCTCGTCGCGCAGCGTGGCGGGCTCGCGCCGCTCGCGCAGCAGGGCGATCCGCTCTTTCTCGAAGGCTGCACCGAGTGCCGCATCACCGGCGACGAAGCGGGCGCGCGTGAGCGCCTGGTGCTCCCACGTCCATGCCTGCTCGTGCTGGTAACGCTGGAACCCGGCGAACGAGGACACCACGAGCCCTGCGGCGCCGTCCGGGCGCAGGCGCAGGTCCGTCTCGTAGAGCATGCCCGCGGGCGTCGTGCTGGTGAGCCAGGTGACCAGGCGCCGCGCGAGGCGGGTGTAGAGCTCCACTGCCGCCTCGTCGCTGCCATCGTAGAGGAACACGAGATCGAGGTCGGAGGCGTAGCCGAGCTCCTTGCCACCGAGCTTGCCGTAGCCGATGACCGCGAATTTCGGCGGGCGCAGCGGCGGCTCCGGCGACCTGCGACCACACCTCGCGCACGGCCGCGGCAATGATGATGTCGGCGAGCGCGCTCAGATGATCGGCGAGGCGCTCGACCGTGAGCATGCCGGCCAGGTCCTGGGCGAGCAGGCGGAAGGACTGCGCGTGCTGGAAATGGCGCAGCGCGTCCATCTGCCGCTCGGCATCGCCGGCGAAACCCGCCAGCATGCGGTCGAGCTCGCGCCGCCATGCGTCCCACTCCGGCTCGGCGAGCAGCACCCGGGCATCGAGCAGCTCGTCGAGGAGGATCGGATGCCTTGTCAGGTAATCCGCGGCCCACGCCGACGCCTTCATGAGCTGCGCGAGCCGCGGCAGCAGCGGCGGATGCTCGATCAGCAGGGCGAGGTAGGCGCTGCGCCGGCTCACCGCTTCGAGCAGTGCGAGGAGGCGCACGAAGAGCGTCTGCGCGTCTTCCGGATGCTCGCGTGCCGCGGCATCGAGGAGCCTCGGCATGAGCGCGTCGAAGCGGTCGCGCGACAGCGCCGGGAGTTGCAGGTAGCGCGGGCTTTCGCGGACGCGCTCGAGGGTCGCGCGCAGTACCGCTGCTTCGCGAAATCCGTGCGCGGCCAGCAGGGCGTCTGCGGCGTCGGCGGCGAGTTCGTCGCGCCACAGCGCCGCAAAAGGCGAATCGTCGGGTGGCGTGCCGCGCACGCCGTTGGCGATCGCGGTTGACTCCTCCGGCGCGCCGAAGATTGCCGAGAAATGCGTGCCCACCTCGCGCCGGTGCGCGGCGAGCGCGGCATCGAAGCTCTCGGCGGTCGGGAAGCCCATCGCGTGCGCCAGCGCCGCGCGCTCGTCGGGCGCATCGGGCAGCACCTGGGTCTGCTGGTCATCGCGGTATTGCAGTCGGTGCTCCACGTTGCGCAGGAATTCGTAGGCGTTGCGCAGCGGCTGCATGGCCGCCTCGGGCAGCAGGCTGCGCTCGCCGATCACCTGCAGCGCCGGCAGCGTGCCGCGCACCTGCAGTGCGCTTTCGCGGCCGCCGCGCACGAGTTGCACCGCCTGCACCGTGAACTCGATCTCGCGGATGCCGCCCGCGCCGAGCTTGATGTTCGCGGCGTAATCGCGCCGGCGCGCCTGCTCGCGGATCTGCCGGTGGATGTCGCGCAGGCCTTCGTAGGCATCGAAGTCGAGGTACTTGCGAAAGACGAACGGCGTGACTATCGCGGCGAGATCGTCGTCGGCATTGCCCGTCAGGGCGCGCGCCTTGAGCCACGCGTAGCGCTCCCAGGCGCGTCCCTGCGTCACGAGGTATTGCTCGAGCGCCGACAGCGGCACCGCGAGGGGACCGCTCTCGCCATACGGGCGGAGGCGCATGTCGACGCGGAAGACGAAGCCGTCGGCGGTCACTTCGTGGAGGGCGGCGATGACGCGTCGGCCGACGCGCTCGAAGAATTCGCGATGCGAGAGCGGTCGCGGGCCGTCCGTCTCGCCCTCGTCGCCGTACAGGAAGACGAGGTCCACGTCCGACGAGACGTTGAGCTCACCACCCCCGAGCTTGCCCATGCCCACGACGATCAGGCTTTGCTCCCCGCCCTCGGCGCGCCGCGGGGCGCCGTGCTGCGCGGCGAGCGCGCGCTGATGGAATTCCACCGCAGTGGTGATGGCGCGCTCGGCGAGCCGCGTCACGGCCCTGCAGACCTCCATGAGATCGGCGCGCCCCGCAAGGTCGCGGGCCACGGTGTGCACGAGCACACGGCGGCGCAGATGACGCAGCGCGGTGGCGAGCGCCTGCGGATCGTCACCGCGCGCAACTGCCGCAAGGCGCGCTTCCTCCTCGGGCCACGGGAATGGCGCCGGCATGGTCCGCTCGAGCCATGCGGCCTCGGCCGGATGCGCTGCCAGCGCACGCGTAGCGTACCGGCTGAACTGCAGAACGGGCGGTAAGTCCATCGGGGTGGGTGCGTGGTGATGCCGTGGCCTTGCAGGCGCGGCGCGAGCGCCGCTGCGGAGCGTTCCGCTACAATGCAGCAGGAGTTGCCTATTATGCCTTTCGCGCGCGCGATCCTCCGCGCTCCCACTGCCGGCGCGGTCGCACTCGCGCGCTTCGCGATCGCGCTGTCATGGGCCGTCGTCATCGGCATCGGCCTCTTCGCGCTGCTGCTGTTGCTCGTGCGGCTCGTCGTGTTCCCGCATATCGAGCGCTATCGCGACGACATCGCCGCTGCCATCGCCGCACAGGTGCACCAGCCGGTCGCGCTCGATACGCTGACCACCGGCTGGGACGGGTGGAACCCCAAGCTCGTGATCGACGGCTTCCGCATGGGCGCCGCGATCGCGGGTGCGCCGCCGGTGCTCGAGCTGCCGCGGGTCGAGCTGACCGTCTCGTGGACGTCGGTGCCGCTGCTCGAGCTGCGCCTGAAGCAGCTGCTGATCGAGAGCCCGCGCCTCGCGATTCGCCGGGACGAGCGCGGCATCGTTCATCTCGCCGGCATCGAGATCGACCCCGAGCAGCAGACCGACGATTCCGGCGTGAGCGACTGGCTGCTGCGCCAGCGCGAGATCGTCGTGCGCAATGCGCTCATCACCTGGACGGACGAGCGGCGCAACGCTGCACAGCTCGTGCTCGATCGCGTGAATTTCCGACTCGAGAGCCATTTCGGCCGCCGCCGGTTCGGGCTCACCGGCAGTCCGCCGTCGGAGCTTGCCGCGCCGATCGACGTTCGTGGCGATCTCGTGGCCCCGTCGCTGCGCGAATGGCAGCAGGCCGCGGGCCAGGTGTACGTGCGGCTCGATTACGCCGACGTGGGCGCATGGCGCGAATGGCTGCCGCTGCCGTTGGACATCGAGAGCGGCAAGGGCGCGTTGCGCGGCTGGTTCACCTTCGAGAAGGGCGAGGCGCGCGAGATCATCGCCGATCTCGAGCTCGCCGACGTGCGCACGCGTCTGCAGGACGACCTGCCGCCGCTCGCGCTGGCGCATCTCGCCGGACGCGCGGGCTGGCGATTCGCACCGCCGACGCGGGAGGTCTTCTGCCGGCAGCTCGCTTTCACGACCGCGGAAGGGCTCACGCTCGAGCCGACCAACGTGTCGCTGCTGCTGCATGCAAGCCCGCAAGGTGCGCCCGAGAAAGGCAGGCTGGAATTCGATCGCCTGCAACTCGGGCCGTTGCAGGCAATCGCCGCTCACCTGCCATTGCCGGAGCGCTGGCGTGCGGAGCTCCGAGCGTTTGCGCCGACGGGCCAGCTCGCCCGCGGCCTGGTGCAATGGGACGGCGCAGTCGACGCGCCGACGGCCTACGAGTTCGCGAGCGAGTTCGCGCAGCTGGGTGTCCGGCCGCATGGCGACTGGCCCGGCGTCGCGAACCTCGCCGGATCGCTGAAGGCAACGCGGGCCGGCGGTGAAATGCGCCTCGACGCGCGCGATGCGCGACTCGACTTGCCCGGCATTCTTGCGCAGGCCGTGGCGCTCGAGAGCATGCGCGGCGACATCGCGTGGACCCGGGATGCGCAGGAGCGCGTGTCGTTGCGCGTCAAGGACGTCGTGTTCGCCAACGCCGACGTGGCCGGCAAGGTCCAGGCGACGTATCGCACGCTGGAGCGCGGGCCGGGCGACATCGATCTCGAGGCCTCGGTCTCGCGCGTCGCGCTGCGCGTCGTTGCCGCGTTACATCCCGGTGTTCCTCAGTCCCGGGGTGCGTCAATGGATCGCCGACGCCGTGCAGCCCGGCATCGTCGACGAAGCCGGTCTGCGCCTCAAGGGCGATCTTGCCGCGTTCCCGTTTGCGGAGGGCAAGGCTGGCGTGTTCGACGTGGGCATCAAGGGCCGCGGCTTCGGGCTTGCGTACGCCACCGGTTGGCCTGCATTGACGGGGATCGACGCCGAGGTGCATTTCGCAGGTGCCGGTGTGCGCGTCGCCTCGACGCGGGCCAGCGTGCACGGGGTGCAACTCGGCCCCGTGACCGCCACGATCGCCGACCTGCGTGCGCCGGTGGTCGACGTGCAGGGCGAGGCGGCCGGCGCCACGCGCGACTTCCTGCGCTTCGTCGAGGACAGCCCGGTGGGGGAGTGGATCGGCCACTTCACGCGTGGCGCGGAAGCGACCGGGGATGGGCGGCTTGCGCTCAAGCTGGCGCTGCCGCTGCACGACCGCGAGAAGTATCGCGTGAGCGGCGACTACACGTTCGTCAACAACCAGATCAAGCTCGCCGCGCGTCCCCGCACTGACGGCGGTGAACGGCCAGCTCGCGTTCACGGAACGGGAGCTGCGCGCCCGCGACGTCGCGGGAGAGGCCCTGGGCGGCCCCGTGCGCGCTGTCGGTCACGACGGGCGAGGGACGCGTGCGCGTCGCTGCGAGCGGCAACGCAACGCTGCAGGCAGTGCGCCGGGAGTTTCCGTTTCCGCTCGGCGAGCACGCGAGCGGCGCGGCGGACTGGACGTTCGCCATGGACGTGCGCGACGACGGCACGACGTGGGTCGTGGAAAGTCCGCTCAAGGGCGTGCAGATCGATCTGCCGCCACCGCTGCGCAAGGCGGCCGGCGACACGCTGGCGATGCGCGTAGAGCGTCGTCCGATTGCAGGCGCCACCGATCAGGACACGCTGACCGGGCGACTCGGGGAAGTCGCCCAGTGGACGGCCCACCGGCGCACCGGCGGCGACAGCCCGCGTGTCGATCGGGCGGTCCTCGCGCTCGGGAAGGTCGCGCGCGCGGCGGTCGCGTTGCCGACGCAGCCGGGGCTGTGGGTTCGCGGCGACTTGCCCGAGCTCGACGTCGATCAATGGCTCGCGCTGGAGCCTGCCGCGAGCGCCCCGGGCGGCAATGCGAATGACGACCTCCCGCTGCGCGGCATCGACCTCGATGTCGGTACGCTCACGATCTTCGAGCGCGATTTCGCCGCGCTGAAAGTGGTCGGCCGGCATCCGCAGGACGACTGGGTGCTGGACCTCGCCGGGCAGGACGTCGCGGGGCGTGCCACGTGGTCACGGCCGACCGACAAGGCGCCGAACGGTCGCGTGGTGGCACGGTCGACCCGGCTCGCTCCGCCGGCGGCGAAGCCGGTCGTGGCCAATGCCGGCAGCCCGGCCGATGGCGGCAAGAACGCCTGGCCGGAGCTCGACATCGTGGCCGAAGCGTTCAACTCGAAGGGGCGCGACCTCGGCCGCCTCGAGCTCCTCGCCCAGCCGCGCACTGGCGAGTGGCGCATCGAACGCCTGACGGTGGCCAACGACACCGGACGCATGGACGCGAACGGCGCGTGGCGCACCGGTGCACGTCCCGAGGAGACGCGGCTCGACGTCGCGCTGGACGTGAAGGACGGCGGCGGCTTCCTCGCGCGGTTCGGGCATCCCGGCGCGGTGCAGGGCGCGCCCGCGAAGATCACGGGCCAGCTCGCGTGGGCCGGCGACCCGAGCGAGTTCGATTACCCCACGCTCTCCGGGCAGCTGCGCGTCGACGTGGGCAGCGGACGTTTCATGAAGCTCGATCCCGGCATCGGCAAGCTGCTTGGCGTGCTCTCGCTGCAGGCGCTGCCGCGACGCATCTCGCTCGATTTTCGCGATGTGTTCAGCGAGGGCTTCACGTTCGATCGGGTAACCGGCAACGTTGCCATCGCGCGCGGCGTCATGACGTCGAACGACCTGCGCCTTGCCGGCCCGTCCGCGCAGGTGATGATTGCCGGCGACGCCGATCTTGCGCAGGAGACGCAGCATCTGCGCGTGCGCGTGCAGCCGACGCTGAGTGCCGGTGTGTCGGCCGGCGCGGCGCTGCTGTTCCTCGCCAATCCTTTCGTCGGCGCGGCGGTGGGCGCGGGCTCGCTGCTCGCCCAGAAGGCCTTGCGCGATCCCATCGAGCAGATGTTCAGCTACGAGTACACCATCACCGGCAGCTGGTCCGATCCCCAGGTCACCCGGGGCGCTGCGGCGCGCGTCGCCGGTCCCGTCGAAGCGCCCGTCAAGTGAACGCCATGAACGAAGCCACTCCCCACACCGGGCCACTGCGCGTTGCCGCCGTGCAGATGATCTCCAGCGGCGATGTCGCGGCGAATCTCGCGCAGGCCGGGCCGCTGATCGAGCAGGCCGCCGGCAAGGGCGCGCGCCTCGTCGTGCTGCCGGAGTATTTCGGCGTCCTCGGTGCCCGGGCGACGGACAAGGTGCTCGCGCGCGAGTACGAAGGCAGCGGCCCGCAGCAGGACTTCCTCGCCGGCGAGGCGCGGCGCCACGGCGTCTGGCTCGTCGGCGGCACGGTGCCGCTCGCGTGCGAGGACCCGACGCGCGTACGCAGCGCCTGCCTGGTGTACGGACCGGACGGCAAGCGGATCGCGCGCTATGACAAGATCCACCTCTTCGCCTTCGCTCGCGGCGAGGAACGCTACGACGAGGGCCGCACCATCGAGCCGGGCAGGGCGCGCGGCACGTTCGACGCGCCATGCGGACGCGTCGGATTGTCGGTGTGCTACGACCTGCGCTTTCCCGAGCTCTATCGCGGCATGGGCGATCTCGCGCTGCTGCTGGTGCCGTCGGCTTTCACGGCGACGACGGGCGCCGCGCACTGGCACCTGCTGCTGCGTGCACGCGCGGTCGAGAACCAGTGCTACGTTCTCGCCGCGGCGCAGGGCGGGCTGCATCCCAACGGCCGCAGCACCTACGGCCATTCGCTGCTGATCGGTCCGTGGGGCGAGGTCGTGGACGAGCTCGCCGAGGGCCCTGGGGTAGTGATCGGCGACGTCGATCCGGCGCGCATCGCCGAGGTGCGCGCCCAGTTGCCGGCGCTCTCGCACCGGGTGTTCGCCTGACGATCCGGACTACGCCGCGCTGCGCAGATCGTGCGCATGACGCGGACCGGCGTGACCGGCGCGCGCCGCCGACCCTCGCTGGCGCACGAACCACACGCGCACCACCGCGGCGATGACCAGGAAGAGCGCAACGACGCCGGCCACCAGCCAGTAGTTGATGCGCGACGGGTCCTGCAGGGCGACCCGCAGCTGGTCGCCGAATACGCTGGTGGCGAGCGTGCCCGGCAGCATCGCGAGCACCGTGCCGAGCAGGTACTGCAGCGCAGGCAGGCGGATCGCCCCGGCGACGATTCCGACGATGACGAACGGCGCTGCAGGCACGACGCGGATGGCGAAGATCGCCAGCAGTCCTCTTCGCCGCAACACCTCCGTGATCCGGTTCAGCCGATCGCCGGCAATGGTCCGCACGGTGTCGCGCGGCAATGCGCGACCCGTCCAGTAGGTGACCATCGCTGCCAGCGCGATCCCGCCGAGCGCGTAGGCGAATCCGAGCGGCGGACCGAACGCAATCACGGCAAAGAGCGTGATGACCGGGCGCGGGAACATCACGAACGCCGCAACCGTGTAGGCGAGCACCACGGCGACCGGTGCCCAGGGTAGGGCAGCCATGGCTTCGGCCCAGGCCGCGATGCGCGACGGGTCCACGAGGTCGGCCGCGGCGGTGTAGCGCCAGAGCACCGCAAGCACGATGCAGACCGCCGCCACGGCCGCCAGCCTGCCCCACGCGGGACGTCGCCGATGCTCTTCCACGTCGGGCGCGAACTCGCCGATTAGCTCGTCGAGGGACACCGGCTTTTCCGGATCGGCCACGCCCGCGAGATCGACGACCGCGGCGGACCACTCCGGCAGTTCCTCCAGCACCCGCAGCGTGCGCGAACCGCGCTGCAATGCGCGAATCCCGTCGTGCAGCGACGGGGCATCGGCCATGGCGCGCGACGTCTCCTCGAGCGGTACCCCGAGATGCTCCGCGAGCAGCGTGTCGCGCACGTGACGGATGGCCTTCGCGCTCGCCTCGTCGTGTGCGGCGAAGGCAAGGTCGCACTCCGTGTCGAAGCCCATCGAGCGATTCGACAGGTTGGCGGACCCGATGCGCAGCCACGCGTCATCGATGATGATCACCTTCGAATGGCAATCGATGCAGGTGCCGTCGTCGAGGCCATCGACGTGCGGGTAGTACACCTCGAAACGCCCGTGCCGGTCCGCTTCGCGCAACATGTCGATGAGGCGCGTGCGCAGCACGTGCATCGTGTATTCCTCGAGCCACCCGTGACTGAGGAGCCGCGTGACGAGCACGATCTGCGGCGGATCGGGAGCGGCGAGGCGCTTCGCAAGCGCGCTGCCCACCGCGTCCGACGTGAAGTACTGGTTCTCGATGTAGATGTAGTCGCGCGCGGCGGCGATCATGTCGACGTACAGGGCCTCGACCTCGCGGACTTCCGCCGCACCGTTGGCTTGCGGCACCGTGCGCGCAACGGCCACGTCCACCTCGTGCAGCAGCGGCTCGAGCGTTGCGGGCCACGGGTCGTGTGCGCGCCGCACCGGTGCGATCGCACGTCCCGTCGCGCGCAGCCAGCGCTCGCGTGCCACGTTCGCCAGAGCGGCTGCGGCTTCGCCATCCACGGCAGCCATGACGTCGTGGAACGGTGGGTAGGGCTTGTCGCCGGCGGTGCGGCGGTGGTCGCCCGCCTCGTGTGCGCACGTGTCCCAGCGCCGGCAGGTGAGGTCGAGGCCGCCCGCGAAGGCGAGTGCATCGTCGATGACCACGATCTTCTGGTGGTGCGAGCCGCCGACCGGATGCGTGTTGTCGTAGTGCAGGTGAACGCGCCGATGCGGCGTCCAGCCGAGGCCGTAGATCGGGCGCAGCTCGCGGTCGGTGCCGAACACGAGCGGGTAATCCCAGTCGAGGATGTGCACGTGGAGCTCGCGCCGGCGCTGCGCGAGCCAGTTCAGGAAATCGCCGAGCAGCGGCGGCCAGCCGCGATGGTCGTCCTCGTACGTCAGCCGGGTGCGGGTGTCGAAATCCCAGCCGATGATGATGATCGAGTGGCGCGCCTGGTAAGCGGCTTCCATCAATGCGGCGTAGTACGCCTCGGCGTCGACCAGCACCGCCGCACGATGCGCGTGCGCCACCGTGGCGCAGTTGCGGCCCGGCTCGAACAGGCGCGACGCGTCCCGCGGTGCCGAGGGCGAGCGCGCAGTTTTTACCGGCTGGTGGTCAATTCCTGGAATCGCTTCCGTGGAACGAGCGCGCTCCCCGGACTCGGTCCCGGTGCGTGCGAGCTCGCTCACGTTGTGCCTCTGCGTGACATGAGGCGCGTACTTGCAATGCGCGTGCCACGCGGCGTCTTGGAACCTCGCGCGCTCAGCGGCCGCGCAGCAGGATCAGCACCGCTCCGCCACCACCCGCGTGCCGTGGCGCCTCGCTGTACGCGAGCACGTCGTCCCAGTGCGCAAGCCACTTGCGCACCTTGCCCTTGAGCACGGGCTCGCGATTGGGCGAGGTGAGCCCTTTGCCGTGCACGACACGCACGCAGCGATAACCGCGCTGGCGCGCCTCGTAGAGGAAGTCGGCGAGCACGTCCCGCGCTTCGTCCGTGGTGTGCCCGTGCAGGTCGAGCTCCGCCTGCAGCGACCAATGGCCGCGGCGCAGCTTGCCCAGCACGTCGGTGCCGAGGCCGGGCCGCACGAAGGTCTGTCCCGCCTCGAGCTCCTGCCCGATTTCCCAGGTATGCGGCGAGGGCTCGTCACCGTACTTCGACGCCAGCAGCACTTCGCGCTCGTCGGCGATGCGCTGGGCGGGAACGGGCGCGGGAGGCGGGCGCTCGATGCGGGCGCGGGTCGTGGGAGGCAGCCGGCGCACGTCGGCGAATGCCTGCGTCGAGGTCGATGTCGCCGTCGGCGTGCTTGGTGCCGGCAATGGCCCGCTTGGGCGAGATCACGCGGCTCGCTCGCGCCGGCGCGGGCTTGGGTGCGTTGCTCGCTGGCGCTACGGGCTCGAGCCGCTGCGCATGCTCGACGTCACGCGCGGCTTCCGCGCGCGCCGATTCGAGCAGCCGTTTCAGGTCTTCGAGCTTTGCCACCGTGGCGGTCTGGCGAGACTGCGCTCAGAGCGATTCCAGGTACGCCTCGGCGTCGAGCGCCGCCATGCAGCCCGTGCCGGCGGACGTGACCGCCTGCCGGTACACATGATCGGCGACGTCGCCCGCGGCGAAGACGCCCGGGATGCTCGTCGACGTCGCGCCGCCCTCGCTGCCGCTCTTCACCTTGATGTAGCCGTTGTGCATCGCGAGCTGTCCTTCGAAGATCCCCGTGTTCGGCGTGTGCCCGATGGCGATGAAGATGCCGTTCACGATGATGTCCTGCGTGCCGCCCGTGGCGGTGTTGCGCAGCCGCGCGCCCGTCACACCGGTGCCGTCGCCGAGCACCTCGTCGAGCGTGTGGTGCCACAGCACGCGCACGTTGCCTTCGCCCGCGGTCTTGGCGAGCAGGCGGTCGACCAGGATCGCCTCGGCGCGAAAGCGGTCGCGGCGATGCACGACCGTCACCGTGCGCGCGATGTTCGACAGGTAGAGCGCCTCCTCGACGGCGGTGTTCCCGCCGCCGATGACGGCGACGTCCTGCCCCTTGTAGAAGAAGCCGTCGCACGTGGCGCACGCCGAGATGCCCTTGCCCATGAACGCTTCCTCGGAAGGAAGCCCGAGGTAGCGCGCGGAGGCGCCGGTGGCGATGATCAGCGCGTCGCACGTGTAATCGCCGTTGTCGCCCGAGACGCGCAGCGGCCGCTCGTGCAGGTGGGCGGTATGGATGTGGTCGAAGATGATCTCCGTCTCGAACCGTTCCGCGTGCTGCTGGAAGCGCTGCATCAGCTCGGGGCCCTGCACGCCGGCGAAATCGGCGGGCCAGTTGTCGACCTCGGTGGTCGTCATCAGCTGGCCGCCTTGCGCGAGACCGGTGACGAGCACGGGCTTGAGGTTCGCCCGTGCGGCATACACTGCTGCGGTGAACCCGGCGGGGCCGGAGCCGAGGATGAGAAGGCGGGTGTGCTTCGGAGCGGCGGACATGCGATTTCCGGGGCGAGGACGATCGCGGATTTTAACCGATCGGCCGGTCAGCCCCGCTGCAATGGTCATGCGGCCGAGGTACAATCTGCCGCATGAAGAGTGAGCGCCAAATCCATGTTTTTCAAACGTAGGAACGCTCGCTTGCGGCAGCGAGGCGGCGCCGGAGCGGCGTCCGCCGAGACAGGGCTGTCGCCGCGCTTCGCCCGCCTCGTGCGCGAGTCCTGGTGGCTCCTCGTCGTCGCGGCGTTCCTGTGGCTGGCGCTGATCCTCGGCAGCTACGCGCGCACCGATCCGGGCTGGTCGTTCTCCGGGACAGGCGGGCGCATCGCCAACCGGGGCGGCATCGCCGGCGCGTGGCTCTCCGACCTGCTGCTCTATCTCTTCGGCGTCTCGGCATGGTGGTGGGTGGTCGCCGGAGTGGTGCTCGTCGTCGCCGGCTACCGGCGCATCCGCCATCCCGACCTCGCGGTCGAGCATCCATTGGGCCTGGGCGCGCTCGGCTTCGGCCTCGTGCTCGTCACCAGTGCGGCGCTCGAATTCCTGCGCGTCTATCAGCTGCCTGCCGCGCTGCCGCTCGCGCCCGGCGGCGCGCTCGGCAGCCTCGTCGGTGGCGGCCTCGGGCGTGCACTGGGCTTCAATGGCGCGACGCTCTTCCTGCTCGTGCTGTTCGCGGTCGGCTGGTCGCTCTTCTTCGGCATGTCGTGGCTCAAGTTGATGGAGCGCGTGGGAGGCTGGGTCGAGATCGCCGTCACATGGGCGCGGCGCCGCTGGGAGGAGCGCGCGGACCGCAAGGCCGGCGAGCAGGCCGCGGCGGAGCGCGAAGCGATCGTCGAGCAGGTGAAGCACGACATGCCGGAGCACGAGCCGGTCATCGTCGTACCGGCCGTGCTCGACGTGCCGAAGTCGGAGCGCGTGGTGAAGGAGAAGCAGCGCCCGCTCTTCCAGGAGCTGCCGGACTCGCCGTTGCCGCCGCTGGCGCTGCTCGAGGACGCGCCGCGCAACACCGAGTCGGTCAGCGCCGAGACCCTCGAATACACGTCGCGGCTCATCGAACGCAAGCTCGCCGATTTCGGGGTGGCGGTGAAGGTGCTCGCCGCGTATCCGGGGCCGGTGATCACGCGCTACGAGATCGAGCCCGCGGTCGGCGTGAAGGGCGCGCAGATCGTCAATCTCATGAAGGACCTCGCGCGCGCGCTTTCGGTCGTGTCGATCCGCGTCGTGGAGACGATTCCCGGCAAGGCCTGCATGGGCCTCGAGCTGCCCAACCCGAAGCGCCAGATCGTGCGAGCTGATCGAGATCCTGTCGTCGGCCGTGTACAACGATTCGCCGAGTCCACTCGCGCTCGCGCTCGGCAAGGACATCGCGGGCAAGCCGGTCATCGCCGATCTCGCGCGCATGCCGCACCTGCTGGTCGCGGGCACCACCGGCTCCGGGCAAGTCGGTCGCGGTGAACGCGATGATCCTGTCGCTCCTGTACAAGGCCGAGCCGCGGCACGTGCGCCTCATCCTCATCGACCCGAAGATGCTCGAGCTCTCGGTGTACGAGGGCATCCCGCACCTGCTCGCGCCGGTCGTCACCGACATGAAGCTCGCCGGCAACGCGCTCAACTGGTGCGTGGGCGAGATGGAGCGGCGCTACAAGCTCATGTCGACGCTGGGCGTGCGCAACCTCGCCGGCTACAACACCAAGGTCGCCGAGGCGAGGAAGGCCGGCAAGCCGCTCACCAATCCGTTCTCGCTGACGCCGGACCAGCCGCGAGACCGATCGAGGAGATGCCCGTCATCGTCGTCGTGATCGACGAGCTCGCCGACCTCATGATGATCACCGGCAAGAAGATCGAGGAGCTCATCGCGCGCATCGCGCAGAAGGCGCGCGCCGCCGGCATTCACCTCATCCTCGCGACCCAGCGGCCGTCGGTCGACGTCATCACCGGCCTCATCAAGGCCAACATCCCGTCGCGCATCGCGTTCCAGGTGGCGAGCAAGGTCGACTCGCGCACGATCCTCGACCAGATGGGCGCCGAGACGCTGCTCGGCCAGGGCGACATGCTCTTCCTGCCGCCGGGTACCGGCCATCCGCAGCGCGTGCACGGCGCGTTCGTCTCCGACGGCGAAGTGCATCGCGTCGTCGAGCACCTGAAGGCCGCCGGCACCACGCAGTACCTCGACGGCATCCTCGAAGGCGGCGCGAGCGACGCCGGCTCCGATGCGGTCGGCGTCGAGGGCGGCGACGGCGAGGCCGATCCGATGTACGACCAGGCGGTGCAGATCGTGCTGCAGACGCGCCGGCCGTCGATCTCCCTCGTGCAGCGCCATCTGCGCATCGGCTACAACCGCGCGGCGCGGCTGATCGAGCAGATGGAGAAGTCCGGTCTCGTGTCGGCGATGCAGACCAACGGCAATCGCGAGGTGCTGGTCCCCGCCGGCAAGACGGAGACATGAGCGCGCCGGGCGCCCCGAGCGCGAATACCGGAGTGCGCCGCACGAAGGCAGTCCAGTGAGGTCCGGCGTGCGCGGCTGGTCGCGCATTGGCGCTCGGACTCGCCGCGCGAGCGGTGGCGCGGCACTTTCCGGGCCGGTGCTGGTCTATCGCGAGGGCGCCGCCTGTCCGCACGATCGCCCCGCGGACGCGCCGCGCATCACCGGAGCGCAGGCGATCGAGCGCGCGAAATCGCTTACTGCCGCGCGATTTCTGCGGCCCGACGTGGTTCGTGAGCGGCTGCGATTTCGAGCCGGAAGTCGCGTACGACTCGTGGCGCGTGTTCGCCCGGCAGTACAAGGACGTCGGAGGAGAGAAGCGCTACGGCGGGCTCGATCACTCGTACGTGGTGCTCGATGCGGTCGGCAACTGCGTCGCCAACATTCCCGGGACATGAACCTTCACCGCCTGATTCGCGCCTCTCGTCTTGCCGGTCCGCTCGGCGCCTTCGCCGCGGCGACGTTGCTCACGTCGGCGCCGGCCGTTGCCTCGGGCCTCGACCAGTTGCGCGCGTTCCTCGATGGCACGCGCAGCGGCCGCGCGACGTTCACCCAGACGGTGACCGTACGCTCGGGCCGCCCGCCGCAGCAGGCCACCGGCGAGTTCGCGTTCGCGCGCCCCGGCAAGTTCCGCTGGAGCTACGAGAAGCCGTTCCAGCAACTCATCGTCGGCGACGGCGACAAGCTCTGGATCTACGATCGCGATCTCAACCAGGTGATCGTGCGCAAGCTCGGACAGGCGCTCGGCTCGAGCCCCGCGGCACTCCTCGCCGGCGACAACGCGCTCGAGCGCAACTTCACGCTCACCGGCGGCATCGCCAGCGAAGGTCTCGAGTGGGTCGAAGGCGAAGCCAAAGAACGCCGACAGCGGTTTCCAGGAGGTGCGCATCGGCTTCGCGGACAACCTGCCGCGGCGGATGGAGCTCACCGACAGCTTCGGGCAGGTGACGCGGCTCGATTTCGCCGGCTTCGAGCGCAACGCCGGCGCTCGACCCGGCGCTGTTCCGCTTCACGCCGCCGCGCGGCGCCGACGTCGTCGGCGAGTAATCCCCCGCGGCCCGATGGCGAACGATCTCTTCGCGGTGCAGCGCCGCCGGCTGCGGGCTGCCGTGCCGCTGGCCGAGCGGCTGCGGCCGAAGGCGGTCGACGAGGTCATCGGGCAGCGCCATCTGCTCGCGCCCGGCAAGCCATTGGCGGTCGCGTTCGCGTCGGGCAAGCCGCATTCGATGATCCTGTGGGGCCCGCCGGGCGTGGGCAAGACCACGCTCGCGCGCCTCATGGCGGATGCGTTCAATGCCGACTTCATCGCGTTGTCGGCGGTGCTTTCGGGCGTCAAGGACATCCGCGACGCGGTCGCGCGGGCCGAGGCCACGCTTCGCGCCACGGGCCGGCACACGATCCTGTTCGTGGACGAGGTGCACCGCTTCAACAAGGCGCAGCAGGACGCGTTCCTCCCTTACGTCGAGCAGGGCGTCGTCACCTTCATCGGCGCGACCACCGAGAATCCGTCGTTCGAGGTGAACAGCGCGTTGCTGTCGCGCGCGGCGGTGTACGTGCTGGAGCCGTTGTCCGAGGACGAGCTGGGCGAATTGGTCGAGCGCGCCATGACGGTGGCGCTGCCGGGAGTCACGCTCGCCGCGCCCGCGCGCGATGCGCTGATCGGTTACGCGGACGGCGACGGCCGGCGGCTCATCAACCTGGTGGAGCAGCTCGCGACGGCGGTGGGCTCCGGCGGCCGCGAGAACATCGACCTCGCGTTCGTCGAGACGACGATCGCGCGCAGCCTGCGCCGCTTCGACAAGGGCGGCGAGGCGTTCTACGACCAGATCTCGGCGCTGCACAAGTCGGTGCGCGGCTCGAATCCCGACGCCGCGCTGTACTGGATGTGCCGCATGCTCGATGGCGGAACGGATCCGCTGTACGTCGGGCGGCGCATCATCCGCATGGCGGTCGAAGACATCGGCCTTGCCGATCCGCGCGCGTTGTCGCTGACGATCGCACGCGGTCGAGACCTACGAGCGCCTCGGCACGCCGGAAGGCGAGCTCGCGCTCGGCGAGGCCGTGCTCTATCTCGCGCTCGCGCCCAAGTCCAATGCGGTGTACACGGCGTACAACGCGGCGCGCGCATTCATCGCCGAGGACGGCTCGCGGCCCGTGCCGCTGCGTCTGCGCAACGCGCCGACGAAGCTCATGAAGAACATCGGTTACGGCAAGGGCTATCGCTACGCGCACGACGAGGAGGGCGCGTACGCCGCGGGCGAGCATTACTTTCCCGACGACATGCCCGAGCCGCGGTGGTACGTACCGACCGAACGCGGACTCGAAGCGAAGCTCAGGGAACGTCTCGACGCACTGCGGGCGCAGGATCGACGGGCGCGCGGCGACGACGACAGCGCGGACTGAGCTGCGATCACGGCGCGCTGCGGCGCGGCCTCGCACGGGCTGCTAAAATCGCTGCATGCTCGACATCAACCTTTTCCGCTCGGACATCGCCGCCATCGCCGCCGCCCTCGCGAAGCGCGGCGATCACGCTCGACGTTGCGGCCTTCGAGAATCTCGAGGCGCGCCGCAAGGACATCCAGACGCGCACCCAGGACCTGCAGGCGAAGCGCAATACGCTGTCGAAGCAGATCGGCATCGCCAAGTCCAAGGGCGCCGACGCGTCCGCCCTCATGAGCGAGGTCGCGGGACTCGGCGACGAGCTCACAGTCGCTCGAAACGGCGCTGACCGGCGTGCAGAATGCGCTGCGCGATTTCCTGCTCGGCCTGCCGAACATCACGCACGCGTCGGTGCCGGAAGGTCGGTCCGCAGACGACAACGTCGAGGTGCGGCGGTGGGGCACGCCGCGCCGCTTCGAGTTCGCCGTGCGCGACCACACGGACCTCGGCGAAGGCCTCGGCCTCCTCGACTTCGCCACCGCGGCGAAGCTCTCCGGTGCGCGCTTCTCTTTCCTGCGCGGCGATCTCGCCCGACTGCATCGCGCGCTCGCCCAGTTCATGCTCGACACGCACACACGCGAGCATGGCTATACCGAGTGCTATACGCCCTACATCGTCAACGCCGAAACGCTGATCGGCACCACGCAGCTGCCGAAGTTCGAAGCGGACATGTTCTCGGTTAAGAGGGGCGGCGTGGCGGCCGACGATCCCGCCGCGGCCGAGCGCCTGTACCTCATCTCGACGTCGGAGATCACGCTCACCAACACCGTGCGCGGCGAGATCCTGCCGCAGGAGGCGCTGCCGCTGAAGCTCACGGCGCACACGCCGTGCTTCCGCTCCGAAGCGGGCAGCTACGGCAAGGACACGCGCGGCATGATCCGCCAGCACCAGTTCGACAAGGTCGAGCTCGTGCATGTCGTGCAGCCCGACCGTTCGTACGATGCGCTCGAGGAGCTGACCGGGCATGCCGAGACCATCCTCAGGCGGCTGGAGCTGCCGTACCGCGTGATGGCGCTGTGCACCGGTGACATCGGCTTCGCCGCGGCGAAGACGTACGACCTCGAGGTGTGGCTGCCGGCGCAGGACACCTATCGCGAGATTTCGTCGTGCTCGAACTGCGAGGCATTCCAGGCGCGGCGCATGCAGGCGCGCTTTCGCAATGCGCAGGGCAAGACGGAGCTCGTGCACACGCTCAACGGCTCCGGACTCGCGGTCGGGCGCACGCTCGTCGCGGTGATGGAGAACTACCAGCGCGAGGATGGCGGCATCGACGTGCCCGGCGTACTCCAGCCTTACATGGGCGGCGTCACGACCATCCGCGCACGGCGGTAGAGTCGCTCGCAGGTCTTTGTAGGTCAGGCTTCAGCCTGACATTGCGCCCTTTGCATTGCGCCGTTTGTAGGCCGGGCTCAGCCTGACATTGGCCAAGCGAGGCTGAAGCCTCGCCTACAAACGGGGCGGCCAAGCGAGGCTGAAGCCTCGCCTACAGTCGGGGCTCGCCAGGCGAGGCTGAACTCAGCGCATGTTGCCGGTGTGTCCGAGCGAATAGCGGCCCGGCTGCGGCCACACCGCGAGCCCGTGCGGCTCCTTGCCGACCTTGATCTTGGTGACCTGCCCGTTGCCGGTGTCGATGGCGTAGACGACGTTGTCGAAGCGCCCGGCGAGCCACAGCATCTTGCCGTCGGCACTCACGTTCCCCATGTCGGGGCTGCCGCCGCCGGGAATCGGCCACGTGACGTCGACCTTGCGCGTGGCGAAGTCGATCACCGAGACGCTTCCCTTGCCGTTGCGCTTGCCGTGGATCTTGTTCGATCCGCGATTGGCGACGTACAGCTTGCGTCCGTCGCGACTGGGGTAGAGGCCATGCGTGCCGACGCCGGTCTTGATGAACTCGATCTCGCGGAACGCATCGCCGTCGACCACGAACACGCCGTCGGCCATCATGTCCGCGACGTAGAAGAGCCTGCCGTCGGGCGAGATGCGGATGTCCTGGGGCATCCCGCCACGCGAGAGCTTGAGGTACCCGAGCACCTTGCGGTTGACGAGGTCCACCTTGACGAGGCTGCCCTTGAACTCGCAGGTGAAGATGGCCCAGGCGCCGTCGATGGCGAAATCGGCGTGATTGGCGCCGTCGCAATCCGGCACCTCGATCGAGAACTGCAGCGCCATCGTGTGCGGATCACGGAAGTCGAGTCGCTTCAGTGCCTCGGCGACGATGATCGCGTACTTGCCGTCGGGCGAGAAATACATGTTGTACGGATCGTCGACCGCAATGGGCTTGCCCGGCTTGCCCGTCGTGGGATCGATCGGCGTCAGGCTGCCGTCGCGGCGGCCCTCCGCGTTGTTGGCGACCCACAATGTCTTCAGGTCCCACGCCGGCACGACGTGCTGCGGGTTGATGCCGACGCGGAACCGGTCCACCACCTTCATGCTGGCCGGATCGATCACGTACACGTCGTTCGACTGCACGTTCGGCACGTAGACGCGCGGCAGCGCGCTGGCCACGGTCGGGCTCAGGCGATTGGCGGCTTGCTCGCTGTACAGGTTGGCGGGGTCGATCACACCGGGCATGCCCGGAATCGTGCTGATCGCACGCGGCTGCGGAGCCTGCTGCGATTGCGGGGCCTGCGCAAACGCGAGCGTGGCTGCGCCGGCGAGTGCCAGCACACGAAAGAAGGAAGACAGGATCACGACGGTTCCGTTAGAGGGATGATGACGAGGCGATGCGCTTGCGGTGCATCAACGGCGGGCAGTCACGCGGCGAATGGCGTCGGCGGTCTGTTGAACGATGAGATCCACGCCGAGCTGTCCGAGCTCGGCCGTGGCACGACGCGGATCGCCCTGCACGCCGGTCCCAGTGCCGGTCGCGACAGCCAGCCGGTCGGTGCGGACGAGATGCGGATCGATCGCGAGCGTGAGCGAAGTGTCGGCGAGCCCGGCATGGATGCCGATCTCGTGCTCGGAAAAGCCTCGCGCCTTGAGGGCTTGCGCGTATGCCGTTTCGGCGACGCGATAATACTCCTCGAGTGCGTGCGCGCGCACGTCCGCTCGCGCCCATTCGCGGTTGAGCTGCTCGGCCGCCGTGCGCTCCTCCTTCTGATAGCCGCCATGGTCGCCGAGAAAGACGATGTCGCGGAATCCGTGCGCGCGGAAACTGCGGGCGGCACCTTCGAGCACGGCGACGAACGTCGCCGAGGGAATGCTGATCGTTCCGGCGAAGCGCATGTGCGCGGCCGGCGGCGCGACGCTCCCCTCGGGAACGTAGGCGATCACGGGCGCAACGACGGCGTTGCCGAGTGCGTCCGCGATCCGCTGTGCCAAAGCGGCCGCGCGCACGTTGTGCTTCCCCAGCGCCATGTGCGGCCCGTTCTGCTCGGTGCCCCCGATCGGGATGAGGATCGTGGTCTTGCCAGCGCGCACCGCGTCGCGCACTTCCGTCCAGGTCATCTGCTCGAGCTCAACGGTCGGCGCCGCATGAGCCCACGTCGCAAGCAACGCCAGGGTCGCCGCTGCCAGCGCACCTGCAACCGCACCCGCCCCGCGCCGCCGCTGCGCCCGGATCACGGCAGCACCACGGCGACGGGATCGCGCCATCCCTGCACGGTGACCTTGAGGCGCGGCCGGAACACCGGCTCGTGCGCGAGCAGCACGTCGTAATAGGCCCGAACGCGATCGACGAAGGCGACGGGCATGCCGCCGCGTGCGTAGCCGAGGCGCGCGCCCTCGTAGTATTCGGGCTGGGCGAGGAGCGGCAGCGTCTTCTTCACGTCGCTCCAGAGGTCCGGATTGAGCTTCTGCTTCTGCGCCAGGATGCGCGCATCCTCGAGGTGGCCGAGGCCGATGTTGAACGCGGCCAGCGCAAGCCACGTACGGTCGGGCTCCTGGATGCGCGGCGGGAGCTTCTCCTTGAGCGTGCGCAGGTAGCGCGCCGCCGCCGGGATGCTCACCTTGGGGTCGAGGCGATCGACGACGCCGAGGTGCCGGGCCGTCTCCTCGGTCAACTGCATGATGCCACGCACGCCGGTCTCGCTCGTCGCCTGCGGATCCCACTGCGACTCCTGGTACGAGATGGCGGCGAGGAGGCGCCACTCGATGCCCGTGCCCTGCTGGGCGAGCTCGAAGGCCTGGCGGAACTGGGGAAGGATCGAGCGGATTCGCTCCTGCATGACGCCCGCGTCGAGGCGTGGCACTTCATTGGCGTGACCGAAATGGCGCTCGATCAGGCGCTCGAGCGTGCCGTCGCGCTTGATCTGCGCCAGCCAGGCGTCGATTTCGTCGCGCAGGGCGTCGGCCCCCGGCGGAAGCACCCAGGCGAGGTCGCGCTTGCCGTCGACCGGGAAGGCCACCTCGAAGTTGAGGTAGACGTTGCGCGACAGCGCGGCGACGTTGGACGCCACGATGGCATAGTCGAGCTGCCCATCGCTCACCTGCGCGACCAGGGCGTCGCCGGACGCAACGTCCATCGCGGTCCAGTCCACGTCGGCATGGGCCCGGCGCAGTTCCTTGAGCTGGTCGTCGAGCCCGGTGTTGTCCAGGAAGCCGACTCGTGCGCCGGTGAGGTCGTGCCAGTGGGTCGGCTTGAACCCGTCGGCGTTGTAGATGAGGACCGGCTCGACCGTGTAGTAGCCGCTCGTCCAGAGCACGGCGTCGTTGTCGTCGGCGTGCGGCTTGTCGCGCGTCAGCCGGGCGGCGAGGCCACGCAGCCGCGCCGGGGTGGGCCGGTAGAGCCCACCCGCGCCGATGTGCGCCGTGCCTTTTGTAACGGCATCGATCAGTTCGCCGGCGTTGCCTGCCGGGACGAAGCGCACCTTGAGCTTCTTGCGCGCCGCGAACAACCGCGCGAGATCGGCGTCGAAACCGGCCGGCTGCCCGCTCGGCGCCTCGTAGAAGGTCGCTGGTCCGGGGCGCACCCGCACCACCAGTTCATCGGCCGGCAGCTTGACCGGCTCAGGCGCGGGAGCCGGGACCTCGCTCCGTTCGCAAGCCGCCAGCCCGCCGATCACCGCGAGGGTCATCAGCCGGGCGATGATGCATGCAGGAAGGGGCAGGCGTTCGGAAGCGATAATGTGCGGACGGTAACCACATGGTCGAGGGCCCGATTATACCGGGCGGCTTGCCCGCACTTGGGTTTGCCTTGCAAATCAGCGATCCATCACTATTTGTTCGGATAATGCACGAACTCGCCGGCGTCGGCCTTGCTGCCCCGGATCCAATGCCGGATAATCATCGCTTGCGCTCGCCACGCATCCGATCAATGGCGGGTCGCCCCGCATTGCATGGTCGTGAACCTGGTCAGGTCCGGAAGGAAGCAGCCACAGCGATTCTCTGCAAGTGCCGGGGGAACGGCTCGCCACCTCTTGCCCGCCCCCGCGTCGCTCCCGTGATCGTCAGGATCGCGGCCGCCCGCGTGGGCGGGAATCCGGTGACCGGGCCGACAGCCGCGTCTTCCCGCCCCACCCGCGCATACGGGACGCTTTCATGACCTATCAGGCGCTCGCCCGGAAGTGGCGGCCTCGCACGTTTGCCGAGCTCTCCGGCCAGGAGCACGTGGTCCGGGCGCTCTCGAATGCGCTGACGCGCAACCGCCTGCACCACGCCTATCTGCTGACCGGCACGCGTGGTGTGGGGAAGACGACGATCGCGCGGATCCTCGCCAAGAGCCTGAACTGCGAGAAGAACGGGGTCACGGCGACGCCCTGCGGCGAGTGCGCCGCCTGCACCGCCATCGACGGCGGCCGCTTCGTCGACCTCCTCGAGCTCGACGCCGCCTCCAACACCGGCATCGACAACATGCGCGAGATCCTCGACAACGCGCGCTATGCCCCCACGGCCGGTCGCTACAAGGTGTACCTCATCGACGAGGTGCACATGCTGTCGAAGTCGGCCTTCAACTCGATGCTGAAGACGCTCGAGGAGCCGCCGGAGCACGTCAAGTTCGTGCTTGCGACGACCGATCCGCAGAAGATCCCGGTGACGGTGCTGTCGCGCTGTCTCCAGTTCAACCTGAAACAGCTTCCGGCCGCGACCATCGTCGAGCGCCTGCGCACCATTCTCGCCGCGGAAGCGATCGAGGCGGACGACGGTGCGCTCGCGCTCCTGGCGCGGGCGGCCCAGGGCTCCATGCGCGATGCGTTGTCGCTGCTCGACCAGGCGATTGCGTACGGCGGCGGCGAGGTGCGCGAGGAGGTCGTGCGCACGATGCTGGGCGCCGTCGATACGGACCACGCCTACCGGCTCGTCGACGCGCTGCTCGCCCGTGATGGCGTCGCGCTCCTGGCCGAGGCGGACGCGATGGCGATGCGCAACGTCACCTTCGCCTCCGCGCTCGAGGAGCTCGCGTCGCTCTTTCATCGCATCGCCATCGCGCAGACGGTTCCGGACGCCAACGCCGGCGACGACGCCGAGCGCGTCGGCACGTATGCCGCGCGCATGACGCCGGAGGAAGTGCAGCTCGCCTACCAGATCTGCGTCCAGGGACGCGCCGATCTCGCGCTCGTGCCCGACGAGGCGATGGGATTCTCGATGTCGCTCCTGCGCCTGCTCGCATTCGAGCCTGGCACCGCCGCTGCGACGAGCACTGTCGCGCCGCCGCCACGCTCGCGCGACAAGCCCGCGGCGGCCGCCGTGCGGACCGTCGAAAGGCCTGCTGACGCGTCGAGCAGGACGAATACCGTCGATGTCGCGCGCGACCGCGCTCCGGCGATTGCACGCCTGTCGCCGGTCGAGAGCACGCCTCCGGCGCCGGCCGCCGCGCGCAGCGCCTCAACACCTGGCCCCGCGCCGGCGGCCGAGGACGGTTCGATCAGCGCATCCGAGCCCGCGGCAGCGCTGAGCCCGCTGCCCGCCGACGCCCAGGCGTGGATCAGCCTCGTCGGCAGTCTCAAGCTCGCCGGACTTGCCGGACAGCTTGCGGCGCAGACCGAATGGCGGCGCACGGAAGGTCGCGAGCTCGTGCTGGCGATCCCGGAGGCGCAGCGTCACCTCACCGAGCGCGCCTTCGCCGACAAGCTGCGCGCGGCCCTGGAGTCTGCGTTGGGGGGCCGCGTGCGGCTAAGCTTCGAGACCATCGCCGAAGCCGAATCGTCGCTCGCTGCGCAGGAGCGGCGCGAGCGGACCGAGCTCAAGGCGAAGAACGAGGCCGCCTTTCGCGAGGAGCCGTTCGTGCGCGACGTGCTGTCGCGCTTCGACGCGCGCGTGCGCCCCGATTCCGTGAAGCCCGCGTCGCGTGAGGACGCGGGAGCATCCCAGGAGCAGAAGCCATGATGAAGAACCAGCTCGCCGGCCTCATGAAGCAGGCGCAGCAGATGCAGGACAACCTCAAGAAGGCGCAGGAGGAGCTCGCCAGCATCGAGGTGGAAGGCCAGGCCGGTGCGGGACTGGTCAAGGTGGTGATGACCTGCCGGCACGACGTGAAGCGGGTGACGATCGATCCATCGCTGCTCGGTGAGGACCGCGACATGCTCGAGGACCTCGTCGCGGCGGCCGTGAACGATGCGGTGCGGCGCGTGGAGTCGACCACCCAGGAAAAGATGTCCGGCCTGGCGGGTGGCATGCCCATGCCGCCCGGGTTCAAGCTGCCGTTCTAGGCGGCCCGCACCATCCGATGGCGGAGCGTTCCTCCAGCCCGCTGGGCCGCTCCCTCGAGCCGGTCGGAAGCCTCGAGGAGCTGGCGCGGGCGCTGCGCTGCCTGCCCGGTGTCGGCCCGAAGGCCGCACAGCGGATGGCGCTGCATCTCCTGCAGCACGACCGCGCCGGTGCGCTCCATCTCGCGCGCTCGCTCGAGCACGCCACGCGCAACGTGCAGCACTGCGAGCGCTGCAACACGTTCACCGAGGGTTCGCTGTGCGCGCTCTGCGCCTCGGGCAAGCGCGATCCCGCGCTGCTTTGCGTGGTGGAGACCCCGGCCGACCTGCTCATGATGGAGCAGACCCATGCGTACGCCGGGCTCTACTTCGTGCTGATGGGCCGTCTCTCGCCCCTCGATGGCATCGGTCCCAAGGAGATCCGCCTCGATCGGCTGCTCCGCCGCGCCACCGACGGCACGGTGCGCGAGGTCGTGCTCGCCACCAACTTCACCAACGAGGGTGAAGCCACGGCGCACTACATCGGCGAGCTGCTTGCGGCACGCGGCCTCAGGGTCACGCGCCTCGCGCGCGGGGTGCCCGTGGGGGGCGAGCTCGAGTACGTCGACAGCGGCACGCTCGCCGCAGGCGTTGCGCGAGCGGCGCTCGCTCCAGCCCTGATTCCACCGCGGAATGGTGGCCGGTGGACGGTTGTTCACCGCGCGTATACACTCGCCCGAAAAAATAGCACCGCCCTAGGCGGCGCCTAGCCATCACCGGGGACCGTGACGGTCCCTGCATGCGGCTCGACCGCGATCTCTCGGAGGAAGCATGAAGCGCACATCCAAGCCGGCGTCCGCCGGTGTTCGTTCGCAACCGCAATCCCGTCGCACGTTCCTGCGCGCCGCCACTGCGGCGACGGCAGGGGCCGCCACGCTCGGCTTCCCCGCGATCGTGAAGGCGCAGGGTCCGATCACCATGCGCTGGCAAAGCACGTGGCCGTCGAAGGACATCTTCCACGAGTACGCGCTCGACTACGCGAAGAAGGTGAACGACATGACGGGCGGCGACCTCAAGATCGAGGTGCTGCCTGCCGGCGCGGTCGTGCCGGCCTTCGGTCTGCTCGACGGCGTTTCCAAGGGAACGCTCGACGGCGGTCACGGCGTGCTCGTCTATCACTACGGCAAGCAGAACGCGCTCGCGCTGTGGGGCTCCGGCCCGGCCTTCGGGATGGATGCCAACATGCTCCTCTCGTGGCATCGCTACGGCGGCGGCAAGGATCTCCTCAACAAGCTCTACAGCTCGATCGGCGCCAACGTCGTGTCGTTCCCGTACGGCCCGATGGCGACGCAGCCGCTCGGCTGGTTCAAGAAGCCGATCACCAAGGCCGAGGACATGAAGGGCCTCAAGTACCGCACCGTCGGCATCTCCATCGACGTGTTCACGTCGATGGGCGTGTCGGTGAACGCGCTGCCCGGCGGCGAGATCGTGCCGGCGATGGACCGCGGCCTGCTCGACGCCGCGGAGTTCAACAACATGACGTCCGACCGCGTGCTCGGCTTCCCCGACGTGTCGAAGGTGTGCATGCTGCAGAGCTTCCACCAGAACGCCGAGCAGTTCGAGATCATGTTCAACAAGACGAAGTACGACGCCCTGCCGGACAAGATGAAGGCGATCATCGCCAACGCGGTCGACGCGGCCTCGGCAGACCTGTCGTGGAAGGCCATCGATCGCTATTCCAAGGACTACGTCGAGCTGCAGACCAAGGACAAGGTCCGGTTCTACAAGACGCCGGACTCCGATCCTGCAGCAGCAGCTCGCGGTGTACGACCAGGTCGTGCAGAAGAAGCAGGCGGACAATCCGCTGTTCAAGGAGATCGTCGAGTCGCAACGCGTGTTCGCCGAGCGCGCCGTGCGCTGGGACATGGACAACAACGTGAATCGCCGGATGGCGTACGCCCATTACTTCGGATCGAAGCAACAGGCGCCAGCGGCCAAGAAGGCCTGACGTTGGAACGTCCAGCCATGAACACCATCCGGCGCGCGCCGGATGGTGTTTTTTTTGGCGCATGTGATCGTCACCGCCGATAGCGTTCCCGGCTGACCATTCGGTCCGCGCAACCTGCAGGCTCGAAATGCAAAGAGCTTCTCCTTATCGTCGACAAGATCACGCACCTTGGTCGGCCAGCTGTTCGCCTGGTTCATCGTCGCGCTGACGCTGCTCATCTCGTGGGAAGTGTTCTCGCGCTATGCGCTCAATCACCCGCATCCGTGGGCGTTCGACGGCATGATCATGATGTACGGCACGCTGTTCATGATGGCGGGCGCGTACACGCTGTCGAAGAACGGTCACGTGCGCGGCGACGTGCTCTACGGCTTCTTCCCGCCGCGTCTGCAGGCGTCCTCGATCTCGCTGCTGTACATCGCGTTCTTCATTCCCGGCGTGGTCGCGCTGGCCTGGGCCGGCTACCGCTACGCCGGCGAGTCCTGGGCCATCAACGAGCACTCCAACATCACGTCGGAAGGCCCGCCGATCTACCCGTTCAAGACGATCATCCCGATCGCCGGCGCGTTCCTGCTGCTGCAGGGTGTCGTCGAGATCATCCGTTGCGTCCTTTGCCTGCGCGACGGCGAGTGGCCTTCGCGTGAGGAGGACGTCGAGGAGGTCGACGTCGACAAGCTGAAGCAGATGGTGCACGTGAAGGACGAGGACATCGCGCAAGCTCGATGCCGTACGTCGAGCCGACGAAGGAGCGCGCAAGTGAGGAAGGAAGTCTGGTTCGGCCTGTCCATCATGGCCATGGTCGTCATCGGGGTGTTCTGCGTTCCTGCCGGCGCCCTCGCAGATGACCAACGGCCACCTCGGCCTGCTGATGCTCGCGCTGATCGTCGTCGCGATCATGCTCGGCTTCCCGACGGCGTTCACGCTCATGGGCATGGGCGTGATCTTCGCCTGGCTGGCGTACCGCAGCCAGAGTGGCGCCGGGCATGGGCTCGCGATCGGGCAGACGCTCGACCTCATGGTGCAGCGCGCGTACTCGGTGATGTCCAACGACGTGCTGATCTCGATTCCGCTGTTCGTGTTCATGGGCTACCTCGTCGAGCGCGCCAATCTGATCGAGAAGCTCTTTCGCAGCCTGCATCTCGCCCTCGCCCGCATTCCGGGCTCGCTCGCGGTCGCGACGCTGGTCACCTGCGCGGTGTTCGCGACCGCAACCGGCATCGTCGGCGCCGTGGTCACGTTGATGGGTCTCTTGGCGCTGCCGCCGATGCTGCGCGCCGGCTACAACATCAAGGTCGCGGCCGGCGTGATCACCGCCGGCGGTTGCCTCGGCATCCTGATCCCGCCGTCGGTGATGCTGATCGTGTACGGCGCCACCGCCGGGGTGTCGGTCGTGCAGCTGTACGCCGGGCGCATTCTTCCCCGGGATCATGCTGGCCGGACTGTACGTCGTCTACGTGATGGTCCTGGCCAAGCTCCGGCCGGACCTCGCGCCGCCGTTGCCGATGAGCGAGCGCGTCGTTCCCCTGCCACCGGTCACTCAGCGAATCGCGGAGACCTTCAGCATGCGGGCGATTCCCGGCCTCGTCGGGGCGCTGCGCACGTTACCGCGGTCCGGATCGCGCGACCGCGCGGCGCGAGCTTCTGACCGTGCTGCTGCCGGCGATCGCCTTCGTCGTGCTCATGGGCCTGACCTGGCACGCGCTGACCAAGCCGGACGTCGTCACCGACATCGCCGGATTGCAGGAGATGGGCCTCGGTGCCGGAAGTCCGGCGATGCGGGTCTCGCCGAACCGGGTGCCGATGCCGGAGGGGGCCTGGCCGAGCCACCCACCGCGGGCGGATTGCAGGAACCGCCGGCGGGCGGCCTGCAGGAACCATCTGCGGAAGCGCCGGCTCCTCAAGCGCTCGGCAGCGCCGCGGAAAACGCGACGCCCAAGTCGGCGCCGCCGCAGGATCTCGCCGCCGAGGCCAAAGACCGGGAGGCGGCCGACGCCGCGCCCGCGGCAGCAGAGAAAGCCTGCAGGCAGCCCGTCGGAATGGCATCGCATCCCGGCGCCGAGACGTCTACTGGATCGTCCTCGGCGTCGGCGCGCTGTGTCTCGTGGTCCTTTACGCGACGTTCACGTTCCCGCGCTGGAGGTATTCAAGCAGCTCCTCGGCTCGTTCTTTCCCCTCGCGATCCTCATCCTGGCCGTGCTCGGCACGATCGTGTTCGGCCTGGCGACGCCCACCGAAGCGGCTGCCGTGGGGTCGTTCGGCGGCTTCGCGCTCGCCGCGATATACGCGCTGCTTGCGCTGCCGCAGGACCGGCGGCGCCGTGTGCTCCTGGTGTGGGTGCCGCTGTGGCTCCTCGTCGCGCTGTCGGTCGTCTGGTTCCTGCTGTTCAAGTTCGAGGTGCTGGAATCCGGGCCCACGCCGCTCGTTGGCTGGACCTCGATCATCGCCGCAGCGGTGTGGTGCGTCGTGGCCACCTGGCAGGTGAATCTCATGGGCACGGTGAAGGAGTCCGTGTTCCTGACCGCGAAGACTTCGGCCATGGTGTGCTGGCTCTTCGTCGGATCGTCGATCTTCTCGGCCGCGTTCGCGCTGCTCGGCGGTCAGGAGATCGTCGAGCGCTGGGTGCTGTCGCTGGGCCTCACGCCCATCCAGTTCATGATCCTGGCGCAGATCATCATCTTCCTGCTGGGCTGGCCGCTCGAGTGGACGGAGATCATCGTCATCTTCATGCCGATCTTCGTGCCGCTGCTCGCCAAGTTCCACATCGATCCGCTGTTCTTCGGACTGCTCGTGGC
The DNA here is from genome assembly GCA_963734575.1 of uncultured beta proteobacterium. Taxonomy (GTDB): domain Bacteria; phylum Pseudomonadota; class Gammaproteobacteria; order Burkholderiales; family Casimicrobiaceae; genus CAIWHR01. The sequence goes on from CAVTHT010000004.1 coordinate 442,698, forward strand.
GCTGAATCTGCAGACGGCGTTCCTTTCGCCCCCGGTGGCCATGGCGGCGTTCTATCTGAAGGGGGTCGCGCCGCCGCACGTCACCCTCAACCAGATCTTCGCGGGCATGATGCCGTTCATGGCCATCCAGGTCATCGCGCTGGTCCTGCTGTACATGTTCCCGGGCATCGGCCTGTGGCTGCCGTCGGTTCTCTATAAGTGATGGCACGCGCGCGGGTGCGGCCCGGTTGCCACGGGCCCCGACGCGGTAGTACGCTGGACCGAAGCGTCGACGCATCAGGAGAGCCGTCATGCTGGTGAGCGAGATCATGCGCATCAAGGGCCATGCGCTGTTCACGGTGGCGCCCGAGAGCACCGTGCTGCAGGCGGTCGAGGTGATGGCCGAGCACGACATCGGCTCGCTCGTGGTGATGGATCACGGTCGGATGGCCGGCATGCTCACGTTCGCAGAGGTGCTCAATGCGCTTGTCCGAGCGGCGCGGCACGCTGGGGGATCTGCGCATCGATGCGATCTACGAGCGCTCGCCGCTGACCGCGACGCCGCATCTGGACGTGATGGAGCTGCGCCGTGTCATGCTCGACCGCCACGCGCGCTACGTGCCCGTCCTCGAAGGCGACACCTTGCTCGGGGTCGTGTCGTTCCACGACGTGGCCAAGGCGGTGTACGAGGACCAGAGCTTCGAGAACCGCATGCTGAAGAGCTACATCAAGAACTGGCCGGACGAAGAGGTCCAGTAGCGCTGTGCCCGCCCACGGTCAGGTCGCGGCTCGCCCCAGCAGGAAGATCGCCGGCCGGCGGTGCAGGCTCGGCGCCGCGCCGCGCTTCCACGCACCGACGGGGGCCGTGCGCACCCATTCGGTCGGCAGCGTGAGATCGGCGGCCACGCACAGCTCCGTCGTCGCGCGGCAGCACGCCAGGATTGCCCCGAGCATCGCATCGTTGCGGTAGGGCGTCTCGATGAAGAGATGCGTCGTGCCCGCGCGCGCGATGTCCTCGTCGAGCGCGCGCAGCCGGCGCGCGCGCTGCTCCGCATCGACCGGAAGATATCCGTCGAACGCGAACTGCTGGCCATTGAGACCGGACGCCATGAGCGCGAGCAGGAGCGATGACGGCCCTACGAGCGGCACCACGCGCAAGCCTTCGCGATGCGCCGCCGCGACGAGCGCGGCACCAGGGTCGGCGACGCCGGGGCAGCCCGCATCCGAGATCACTCCCAGGTCCTGATCGTTGCGCGCGGGTGCGAGCAGCGCCCGCAGTGCGGCAGCGTCCGCACGCTCCGGTACCGTCTGCACGTCGAGGGTGGAGAGCGGTACCTCCATGCCGACGCTTTTCAGGAACTGTCGCGCCGGCTTCGCGTTCTCGACGACGAAGTGGCGCAAGCGGCGAGTGACCTCGATGGTGTGCTGCGGCAGGACGACCGCCGGCGCGACCACGCCGAGCAGGTTCGGCACGAGATAGACCGTACCTGGCACGAAGATCAGGCCAGCGGACGCACGCCGGCCGCGTGCAGCATGTCGATCAGCCGGATCAGCGGCAGGCCGACGAGGGCGGTCGGGTCGTCGCTCTCGACCGCGGAGAAGAGGGCGATGCCGAGTGCCTCGACCTTGACCCCGCCCGCGCAATCGAGCGCGGCCTCGCGCGCGAGGTAGCTCTCGATCTCCGCACCTGTCAGCGGACGGAAGGTGCTGCGCACGTCGACGAGGGCCGTGTGGCAGATCCCGCTGGCAGCATCCAGCAGCGCGAGCCCCGTGTGGAACACGACCTCGCGTCCGGCGAGGCGGGCGAGCATCGCCCGCGCTGCCTCGGTCGTGCCGGGCTTTCCGACCGCGTCGCCGTCGCAGTCGGCGACCTGATCCGAGCCGATGATGAGGGCGTCACGAAACGCATGTGCGACGCTGCGCGCCTTCGCTTCCGCGAGCCGCAGGGCGGTATCGTCGGGTCGCTCGCCGTCGCGGGGTGTTTCATCGGTGGCGGGACGCGCCGTCGTGAAGGGCAGGCCAAGGCGCTGGAGGAGCTCTCTCCGATAGGGCGAGGTCGACGCGAGGACCAGGGTGCGCGGCATCGGACGGGGACCGGGTGGCCGCGTGACGGCGTCGGTGTTCATCGTTGTTTCTTCTGGCATTTTTGACAAGATTCCGGGTTCGGGCTATTATCCAACGTTTTTCGTTCCCGGCGTCGGGCCACCATGCGCCATCGTGCTTTTGCGCGGCGGCACGCCGGTGGAAACGCCCTGAACGGCGCGATGATGAAGGGTCCGGAGCAGCGATGAACGGTCCGGCGATGGACGATCCCAAACCCGAACGAGGCGAGCGGCCGCAACGTTTCGACGCTTTCCGGCTGGTGGCGCGGCAGGGCCGCATCGAAGGCAGCGTCGATCCCTTCGACCTCGATCGCGTGCATGATGTCCTGGGCGACGAGGACGGGGAGATTCCGGCCTCGGAGATTCGCTACAGGCTCGCGGGGGAGGTCGATCCACAGGGTCGCTCGGTGCTGCACGTCGGCCTGGAAGGCGAGGTACCGTTGCAGTGCCAGCGCTGCCTGCGGCTGTTCTACTGGCCGGTACGTCAGGACACCAGCGTGCTGCTGGCGCATGACGAGCAGGAACTCGCGTACCTCGACGAAAATGACGAGCGCGAGGTCGTGCTCGCGGCGGCTCCGCTCGAGGCTAAGGATATCGTCGAGGACGAGCTGGTGCTCTCGCTGCCCTATGTCCCGCGCTGCGAGCGCCCGGATTGTGTCGCGAACGAGGCTGCGGGCGAACGCAGCGAAGGAGCGGCGCCGGGATCGGCCTTCGGCGCGCTCGCCGGGTTGAAGCCCGGCGGCAAGACGGGGCAGAAATAGCCGCGCAACAAGGCTGGCCCGAACGATTGAACGCATCCGGCGTCCGGATCTCCGGACGCCCTTGAAAACGGCAGGAGAACAGTCATGGCAGTGCAACAGAACAAGAAGTCCCCCTCCAAGCGTGGCATGCATCGCGCGCACGACCACCTGCGCAAGCCCGCCCTCGCGGTCGAGCCGGTGAGCGGCGAAGTGCATCTGCGCCACCACGTCAGCCCGGCCGGCTACTACCGCGGCAAGAAGGTCGTCGCCACCAAGTCCGACGAGTGATGCCTGCGCAGCGGCCGCGCTGCGCCACCGCTGCCGCGCCGCGTGCCGGCCGCGCCTGACGGCCGGCCGCCCCCGTCCCGTCGCGCCCGCTGTCCTCCAGCGCTGCACTCATGCCGGTCACCATAGCTGTCGATGCCATGGGCGGCGATCACGGTCCGTCCGTGACGCTCGCCGCGGCGACGGCGTTCCTGGCGAAGCACGCCGATGCGCGCGTGATCGCTGTTGGCACTCCCGACGCCCTGGCTGCGGCCATGGCCAAGCTGCGTGCGCCCCCGGGCGATCGCCTCCAGCTGCATCACGCGAGCGAGGTGGTGGAGATGGCGGAAGCACCCGCGCTCGCCCTGCGCAACAAGAAGGATTCGTCGATGCGGGTCGCCATCGATCTGGTGAAGCAGGGCACTGCGCAGGCGTGCGTGTCCGCGGGCAACACCGGTGCGTTGATGGCGATCTCGCGCTTCGTGCTGAAGACGCTGCCCGGCATCGACCGTCCCGCGATCGCCTCGCAGCTGCCCACGCGCACCGGTGTCACGACCGCACTCGATCTCGGCGCGAACGTGAATTGCACGCCCGAGCAGCTCGTGCAGTTCGCGGTGATGGGCAGCGCACTTGTTTCGGCGGTCGATGGCGTCGAGCGGCCGACGGTCGGGCTGCTGAACATCGGCGAAGAGGACATCAAGGGCAACGAGGTCGTGAAGGAAGCGGCGGAGCTGCTCAAAACCTCCGGCCTCAACTTCTACGGCAACATCGAGGGCACCGACATCTACCGGGGCACGACCGACGTCATCGTCTGCGATGGCTTCGTCGGGAACGTCGCCCTGAAGACGTCCGAAGGCCTCGCCAGCATGCTCTACGAGTTCCTCAAGGCCGAGTTCACCCGCAATCCACTGACCAAGCTCGCTGCCTTGTTTGCCTACCCCGTGCTGCGCGCCTTCAAGCGCCGCATCGATCCGCGCCGCTACAACGGCGCGACGCTGATCGGACTGCGCGGCGTCGTGGTGAAGAGTCACGGGGGCGCCGACGTCCTCGCGTTCACGCATGCGCTCGAGAAGGCCTACGCCGAAGCGACCCACGGCGTGCTGGAGCGCATCGCCCAGCGCGTCGCCGCAATGCCTGCGCCTGCTGCGCGGATGGCCGCTGCGCCATCGACCAGCAGCGCTCCGGCGCTTCCCGCCGCCAATGCCTGAGACCGTGTACAGCCGCATCATCGGTACCGGCGGCTATTTGCCGTCGAAGCTCGTCACGAACGCCGATCTCGAGCAGCAGATCGACACCACCGACGACTGGATCCGCACGCGGACCGGCATCCGCGAGCGGCACATCGCTGCCGAGCACGAGAAGACCAGCGATCTCGCCGTGCACGCGGCGCGCCGCGCGCTCGACGCGGCTGGTATCGCACCAGAAGACGTCGATCTCATCATTGTCGCCACGACCACGCCGGACATGGTGTTTCCGTCCACGGCGTGCATCGTTCAGGCGAAGCTCGGCTGCCGCGGCGGCCCCGCGTTCGACATCCAGGCCGTATGCAGCGGCTTCGTCTTCGCCCTGTCGATCGCCAACGGCATGATCGCCTCGGGTGCCGTGCGCAATGCGCTGGTGATCGGGGCCGAGATCTATTCGCGCATCCTCGACTGGAGCGATCGCGGCACGTGCGTGCTCTTCGGCGATGGGGCCGGCGCAGTCGTGCTGGCGCCGTCGTCGCGTCCGGGCGTACTGTCGACGCACCTGCACGCCGACGGGGCGCACCGCGACATGCTGTGCGTCCCCGGAACCGTCGCCAACGGCGTGGTGTCGGGACGGCCGCTCGTGCACATGGACGGCCAGGCCGTGTTCAAGTTTGCGGTGCGCGTGCTCGCCGAGGTCGCGCACGAAGCGCTCGAATCGAGCGGTCTCGCTGCCGCCGATGTCGACTGGCTGATCCCGCATCAGGCCAACGAGCGGATCATCGAGGCCACCGCGAAGAAGCTCGGGTTGCCGATGGAGAAGGTCGTCACCACGGTCGATCGCCATGCCAATACCTCGGCGGCATCGATTCCGCTCGCGCTCGATTGCGCCGTGCGCGACGGCCGCATCAAACCGGGCGATCGCGTGCTCATGCTGGGCGTCGGCGGCGGATTCACCTGGGGCTCGGCCCTGGTGCAGTGGTAGGAGCGCACATGCAGCTTGCATTCGTGTTTCCGGGGCAGGGCTCGCAGGCGGTTGGCATGATGCGCGGCTTCGACGCGCTGCCGGTCGTGCGCGCCACATTCGACGAAGCGTCGGAGGTACTGGGCCAGGACCTGTGGCAGCTCGTCACGGAAGGGCCCGAGCAGGACCTCAACAGCACCGTCAATACGCAGCCCGTGATGCTGACGGCGGGGATCGCGGCGTGGCGCGCGTGGCAGGGGGCGGGCGGTCCGGCACCGGCTCTGGTCGCCGGACACAGCCTCGGCGAGTACACCGCACTCGTGGCAGCAGGCGCGCTGGCGTTTGCGGACGCAGTCCCGCTCGTGCGCTTTCGCGCGCAGGCGATGCAGGAAGCCGTGCCCGCGGGCGTCGGGGCGATGGCGGCGATCCTTGGCCTCGATGACGCCGGAGTCGCGGCCGCATGCGCCGAAGCGAGCGCAGGATCCGGCGAGATCGTCGAGCCCGTGAATTACAACGCTCCGGGTCAGCTCGTCATCGCCGGTCACAGGGGCGCGGTGGAGCGCGCAGCAGCTGCGGCCAAGTCGCGCGGCGCCAAGCGTGCCGTGCTGCTCCCAGTGTCCGCGCCGTTCCACAGCAGCCTGCTGCAGCCGGCCGCCGCGCGTCTCGAACAGCGGCTGCGCGACATCGCGTTCGCTGCGCCGCGCATCCCGGTCCTGCACAATGTCGACGTTGCGGAGCACGCGACGGCGGACGCCATTCGCGCGGCCCTCGCCGCGCAGGCGGCGCATCCGGTGCGCTGGGTCGAGACGATCCGCGCCATGGCCGCCCGCGGCGTGACCCACGTGGTGGAATGCGGGCCGGGCAAGGTGCTCGCGGGCCTCAGCAAGCGCATCGTGCCGGAACTCACGGGATTGGCGCTCAACGATGCCGATGCCATCGCAACGGTGCGCGCGGCGTGCACCGATGGAGCGCAGGCATGATCACGCTGAGCCTCGACGGAGAGGTCGCACTCGTCACCGGCGCAACGCGCGGCATCGGGCGCGCCATCGCGATGAAACTCGCCGATGCGGGGGCGAAAGTCGTCGGCACTGCAACCACCGCAGAAGGTGCGGTGGGCATCTCCGAAGCCCTCGGAGCGCGGGGCACCGGCATGGTGCTCGACGTTGCGGACGGTGCGGCCGTGGATCGCCTTCTGGCCGACGTCGAAAGCGTGCACGGCGCCGTGGGCATCCTCGTGAACAACGCCGGCATCACGCGCGACAACCTGCTCCTGCGCATGAAGGACGACGAGTGGGACGCTGTGATGACGACGAATCTCAAGGCGGCGTATCGGCTGTCCAAGGCGGTGCTGCGGGGGATGATGAAAGCGCGCCACGGGCGCATCATCCAGATCGGCTCCGTCGTGGGTAGCAGCGGCAATCCCGGACAAGCCAACTACGCTGCGTCCAAGGCGGCGCTGATCGGATTCACCAAGTCGCTTGCCCAGGAAGTCGGCAGCCGCAACATCACCGTGAATTGCATCGCGCCAGGTTTCATCGATACGGACATGACCCGCAGCCTGCCCGACGCGCAGCGCGAGCGGCTGATCGAGCGCATTCCGCTCGGGCGACTCGGGGCGCCCGAGGACATCGCCCAGGCCGTCGTATTCCTCGCTTCCCGCGAGGCCGGGTACATCACGGGGGCCACGCTGCACGTCAACGGCGGGATGTACATGAGCTGAAATCCCGCCCCGGCCGGGGCGGGGCCGCACCGGTGGCCATCTGGTAAAATCGCGCAGTTTCAACCGACAGCAACCATCCCGGCAGTGGGAGGAGACGCAATGGAAAACATCGAACAACGAGTGAAGAAGATTGTCGCCGAGCAACTCGGCGTCAACGAGGCCGAAATCAAGAACGAATCCTCGTTCGTCGACGACCTCGGGGCCGACTCCCTCGACACGGTCGAGCTCGTGATGGCGCTCGAAGAGGAATTCGAAACGGAGATTCCCGACGAGGAAGCCGAGAAGATCACCACGGTGCAGCAGGCAATCGACTACATCAGCTCGCACCTGAAGAAGTAACGACGCACGGCGCGCGCGCGAGGAGCGTGCCCGCCGATTGCGTGCCGGCCGCAGCGCGCCGCTTGCCGGCGTGCCCGCGGCACCAGCCAGCCGCACGCGCTGCGGTTTCGTCCGGTCTCCCGAATCCCCTGCCTACCTCCGCATGAGCCGCCGCGTCGTCGTCACAGGACTGGGTATCGTTTCGCCGGTGGGCATCGGCGTGGCCTCCGCGTGGGAGACGATCCTCGCAGGCCGCTCCGGCATCGCACCGATCTCCCGCTTCGATGCCGCCGGATTTCCTTCGCGCATCGCGGGGGAAGTGAAGGACTTCGACGTCTCGAAGTACCTTTCGGCCAAGGAAGCGCGACGCTTCGACGCGTTCGTGCATTACGGTCTCGTCGCGGCGATGGAGGCGGTGCAGGACGCTGGCCTCGCCGATTACGCCGGCGACAAGGAGCGCATCGGCGTGTCGATCGGATCGGGCATCGGCGGCCTGCCGATGATCGAGGACACGGCGAAGGCGTACATGCAGGGCGGGGGTCTGCGCAAGATCTCTCCGTTCTTCATTCCTGGCACCATCGTCAACATGCCGGCGGGGCTGGTCTCGATTCAATACGGTTACCAGGGTCCCAACCTCGCGACGGCGACGGCGTGCTCCACGGCCAATCACGCCATCGGCGAGGCGTCGCGGATCATCGAGTATGGCGACGCGGACGTCATGATCTCCGGCGGGTCGGAAGGCACGGTGAGCGCGCTCGCCGTCGGCGGGTTCTGCGCAGCGCGCGCGCTTTCGCAGCGCAACGATGATCCGGCGACGGCGAGCCGGCCATGGGACGTCGACCGCGATGGCTTCGTCCTCGGCGAGGGTGCAGGCATCATCGTGCTCGAGGAATACGAGCACGCGAAGGCGCGCGGCGCGCGCATCTATTGCGAGCTCACGGGCTATGGCATGAGCGCCGATGCGTACCACGTGACGGCACCGCCCGAAGACGGCGGCGGTGCGGCGCGGGCGATGCGCAATGCGCTGCGCAATGCGCACATGCAGCCCGAGGACATCGACTACATCAACGCGCACGGCACTTCGACGCCGCTCGGCGATCTCGCCGAGTGCATCGCGGTAAAGCGCTGCTTCGGCGAGCACGCCAGGAAGCTGGCCGTCAGCTCGACCAAGTCCATGACCGGGCACCTGCTTGGCGCCGCCGGCGGCATCGAGGCGGTGTTCACCGTGCTCGCCATCCGCGACCAGGTGGCGCCGCCGACGGCCAATCTGGTCAACCAGGACCCCCAGTGCGACCTGGACTTCGTGCCCTTGACCGCGCGCAAGATGCGGATCCGGGGCGCGTTGTCTAATTCGTTCGGTTTCGGCGGCACCAACGCCACGCTGGCGTTTCGCGCGCTGTCCTGACCTCACCCCACACTCCGGGTCGTTCGCGGCCTCCCTGGCAGGCATGGCACTGATCGTTCAGAAGTACGGCGGCACCTCGGTGGGCTCGACGGAGCGCATCAGGAACGTCGCGCGCCGCGTGGCGCACTTCCACCAGCAGGGACATCAGCTGGTCATCGTCGTGTCGGCGATGAGCGGCGAGACGAACCGCCTGCTGGCGCTAGCCAAGGAGCTGTCGCCCGATCCCGATCCGCGCGAGCTCGACGTGGTCGCCGCGACCGGCGAGCAGGTCACGATCGGCCTGCTGGCGATCACCCTGCACGCCATGGGACTCAAGGCGAAGAGCTACACGGGTGGCCAGGTGCGCATCCTCACCGACAGCGCGTTCACCAAGGCGCGCATCATGGCGATCGACGAAGCGAACATGCGCCGGGACCTCGAGGACGGCGCAATCGTCATCGTCGCGGGGTTCCAGGGTGTCGACGACGCCGGCAACATCACCACGCTCGGCCGTGGCGGCTCCGATACGTCCGGCGTCGCGCTCGCCGCCGCGCTGCACGCCGACGAATGCCAGATCTATACCGATGTGGACGGCGTGTACACGACGGATCCGCGCATCGTGCCCGAGGCGCGGCGCCTCGACCGCGTCACGTTCGAGGAAATGCTGGAGATGGCGAGCCTCGGCTCCAAGGTCCTGCAGATCAGGTCCGTCGAGTTCGCCGGCAAGTACAAGGTGAAGCTGCGCGTGCTGTCGTCCTTCGACGATCCGGAGGCAACTTCCCCGGGCACGCTCATCACGTTTGAAGAGGACGAGCAGATGGAACAGGCGATCATTTCCGGCATCGCGTTCACGCGCGACGAAGCGAAGATCTCGGTGATGGGCGTCGAGGACCGGCCCGGCGTCGCTTACGCGATCCTCGGGCCGATCGCGGCCGCGAACATCGACGTCGACATGATCGTGCAGAACATCGGCGCGTCCGGGCATACCGACTTCTCGTTCACGGTCAACCGCAACGAGTTCCAGAAAGCCATGGACGTGCTCGCGCAGGAGCGCGGCAAGACGTTCAAGGCGCGCGAGATCATCGGCGACAAGCGCATCTGCAAAGTCTCCGTGGTCGGCATCGGCATGCGCTCGCACGTCGGCCTCGCCAGCACCATGTTCAAGTCGCTGGCGGACGAGGGCATCAACATCCAGATGATCTCGACCTCCGAGATCAAGATCTCCGTGGTGATCGACGAGAAGTACCTGGAGCTTGCCGTACGCACGCTGCACCAGGCCTTCGAACTCGACAAGGAGCCCGCCACGGCGGGGTCGCGCTAGGGCGCCGCGGGACCGATCCCGCGCGGCCGGACCAGAGCTTCGAGCGGCCCGGTGGCATCTCCGCACGCCAATCGGAGTTTCGGCGCTCAATGCGTCGTGGACGGTTACCCGCCCAGACGCTACAATTGAAAGTTGCACCAAGGAGACGTGGCCGAGAGGTCGAAGGCACTCCCCTGCTAAGGGAGCATACGGGCCAAAACCTGTATCCAGGGTTCGAATCCCTGCGTCTCCGCCATCAACAGCTGGTTCGCAACGGATCAGCGCCCTTCCGGGTCGATGCCCGGACTCTCGGTTCAGTCGGTACGTGCGAACCAATGTGTGCTGCCTACGCCGCTTCACTCGTCCGCTTCTATCGTTCGCCGGCCCGATACCGATAAGGGGACAATGCGCGCGGGTACGTTGCTTCGGGTCGCGGGCGGGTAACGCGCCTCACTGGAAATGCAAAGCGAACAGCGGAGTGAGGTCGCCAGAATGGATCACCGCCAGCATCATTCATCCCCTCTCGACCACGGATCCCCGAACATTCGCGTCGCTTCGCAATCCTCCGCGCCGACATCACTGAACGCGACTGCATTCCGCGCGACCGTCCACTGCCTGACGGGTTGCGGCATCGGCGAAGTGCTCGGAATGGTGATCGGCACCGCGTTCGGGTTGGGAAACACGGCGACGATCGTCATCGCGACGGCGCTGGCGTTCATGTTCGGCTATGGCCTCACCGTGTGGCCGCTGATCCGGAGCGGGCTTCCGGCGCGCGTGGCTGCACGCATCGCGCTCGCCGCCGACACCGCATCCATCGTGGTCATGGAGGTCGTGGACAACCTCATCATGCTGATCATCCCCGGTGCGATGGACGCCGCGCTGGACGACGTCATCTTCTGGGTTAGCCTTGCCTTGTCACTGTTGATTGCCGCTGTGGCCGCCTTTCCCGTGAACCGATGGTTGATCCAGCGTGGGAAGGGTCATGCCGCCGTCCATGCGCATCACGGATGAGGTGGCTGCGACGCCTGGGCCGCCTACGGTCGCACGAGACGGGCGCGGACAAGCGCAAAGTGCAGCGCTCCCGAAGCGAGCGCACCAAACGTCTCGGCGGACGAGAGGTTGTCGGCGTTCGCTGACCTGGAGCGGAACTGTGCTCGAAGTTCCCACCACGCATGCCGGAGTATCGCCGCGTCCGCCTTCAGGATGTACTTGCAGAAGAACGCACCGCGGCCTTTGACATAGCTTCTGTTCAGGCGCCGCAGGTCTTCGACGGTTCGCCGTCCATGGTTGTGGAAGACCCGCGGGTTGGGTGAATACAGCACACCGAACCCTTGGCGCAGGCCACGGTAAACGAACTCGATGTCATCGGCGACCACGCCCTTGGTGCCGCCGAAGGCGGGGTCGAAGCCACCGATCCGCTCGGCCAGCCCACGGCGGACTGCGAGATTGCAGCCGATGATCAGTCCATAGATCTGGCTGGCATTCGTGTACCGGACGCGCTCGTCGATCGGTCGGATCGAAACCGGCTTGTCGGCCGCGGTGAACAGGTCAACGCGACCGCCAAAGATGCATATCTCCGGATGGCTGACAAATTCGCTCCAGAGCGCATCGATCCAGTGCTCGTCGACGATGCAATCATCGTCCGTGAACGCCGTCACGCGGCCTTTCGATTCCGCCAGCCCTCGATTGCGGGCAAACGAGAGACCCTGCGCCGATTCGAAGACATAACGGATCGCGATCGGGGAACGTTTCGCGAACGCATCGACGACGGCTTTCGTATCGTCGTTCGAGTTGTTATCGACAATGACGATTTCCACGGATGCCTGCGTTTGTGCTGCAGCGATTGCGAGCGGCTCCAGTGCCTGCCGTAGCTGCGCGGCGCGGTTGTAAGTGCAGATGACGACGCTGACGTCGAGCGACGGTTCCTGAGCGGTGGCAAGAATCGCGTTCATTGGTTATCGCAATGCGTCATCCTGCAATCGTCGTCCACAATGCACGCGGCGGCAAGGTGGATGTTGAATGTCAGTCCACCCTGCGTATATAGTAATTACGGCGGGAGCGACCGACAGCAGTATTCAGGACGAGCGCGCGCCTGCTGCGAATCCGGATGCGGCGAATTCTTCGCTGGCAAAGCAACCTCAGGTGCGAGTGCTGATCGGGGAGCTCATGAAAGCACGACCGAAGCTGCTGTTCCTTGGGATCTGCGCTGGCGCACACCAACACCTGGAGGAATGGTGCCGCACCGGCGTCCTTCCTGCGCTGCGGGCTCTTCAGGCGAAGGGGCTGACCGGAAAGACGCGGAGTGTGCCGGCGCTGTTCGTTCAGTGCACGTGGCCGTCGTTCTACACCGGCACCGGTCCCGCCCGGCAAGGGATCCACTCATGGCAGCAACTCAGGTCCGGGACCTACGAGTTCTACCGGGCGTACACGCCGGACCTGGTGCGCACGACACCGTTCTGGGATCACCTGAGCGCGGCGGGCAAGCGAGTGGCCATACTCGACATCCCACACTCGGGACCGTCGCAGCGGATCAATGGCATTCAAATGGTCGAGTGGGGGGCACATGATGCCAATCACGGCTTCAAGACCTCACCCGCTTCGCTTGCGGAGGAGGTCATCGCGCGCTTCGGCCAGCACCCGCAGCGCGGTCTCTGCGATGCCGACCGAACGGCGGAGCAGCTGGGCGAATTCCGCGATGCACTGTTGCGCGGGATCGCCGGGAAGGTCGCCCTCACCAAGCACTTCCTGGCTCAGGAAGACTGGGATTTCTTCGCGCAGGTATTCACCGAGTCCCATTGCATCGGCCATCAGGCCTGGCATTTGCACGATCCCGGTCACCCCCGATACGACGAGCGGGACCGGGCGCTCGTGGGCGATCCCGTGCGTGACATCTCCGTGCGAATCGATCAGGCCATCGGCGAAATACTCGCCGATGTCGACGAGAACACCACGGTCATCGTGATGGCGAGTCATGGCATGACTGCGAAGTACACCGCGCAGTTCATGCTTGCGGATATCCTGGTGAAGCTCGGTGTTGCTCGACGCGCATCCGACAGTCGGACCGGCGCATTGCCGCTGTCGACGCGACAGTTCCTCGATCCGCTGCTTACGTGGGGCTGGCAGCACACACCGCAGCCGGCACGGCAGTGGCTCGAGCCACTGCGAGGTCGCGCGCGCGACATGGTCCAGGTTCCCTCGCGTGACGCACCCACGCCACTCGATGCTGCCGCCGGAAAGTGCTTCATCGTGAACAACAACCACACGCATGGCGGGATCCGGGTGAACCTGGTGGGCCGCGAGCCGGAGGGCACGATCCATCCCGGTGCGGAGTACGAGGCCTTTGTCGATCAGCTCAGCCGTGACCTCCTCGACATCGTCAATGCCGAGACGGGCAGGCGCATCGTCAATCGCGTCATCCGCACCGCCGAACTGTATGCCGGCGAGGGAACGGAGCACTTTCCCGATCTGCTCGTGGAATGGACTGGCGCCGAACCGGTGCGCTCGATTCGATCCGAGAAGATTGGCCGATTGGACAAGCAGTACACGTATTGCAGAACCGGCGAGCACACGCCGGCAGGCCTCTTCATTGCCGCGGGCCCTGGCATCGCGCATGGCAGGCTCGAGCGGCAGGTTTCGATCCTCGACTTCGCGCCGACCTTTTGCGAGGCGCTCGGCGTCGCGTACGACGGCTTCGAAGGCGCGCCGATCCCGGAGATCACCGATCCCGTGCGGGAGCGGTTGGGAGCCGAGATGACGGATTGACGAAGCCGTCGCGACGTTCATTGGCCTACCAGATTTCGCCAGCGCTGCCGCGCTGCGCAACACGATGACCCATGGCCGACTGAACTGGGGCGCAGTGTCGCGACCGGCGCAGTCTGGATGGTGGGCCTGCGGTGGGCGCACCGACTGGTTGGCATCGTCAGCGTCGCCTTCCTCGCGCGCTTGCTGGCACCCGAGGATTTCGGACTGGTCGCGCTCGCCACGGCGACGATCGCGTTTCTGGATCTGTTCGGGCAGACGCAGGTGGACGTCGCCCTGATCCGTAACCACGACGTTAGCCGGGAACTCTACGATAGCGCCTGGACCATGGACATCCTGCGTGCGGCTGCAGTCGCCGTGGTCATCGCAGCGATTGCACTGCCGGCCGCGGCATGGTTTTCGGAGCCGCGCCTGGAACGCGTGCTTTACGCCGTCGCCGTGATCCAGCTCGTCGTGTCGTTCCAGAACATCGGCACGGTGCAGTTTCGCAAGCACCTGCACTTCCAGCGTGATTTCCTGTTCGAGTTCTCGAGCCGCATCGCTGGAACCGTCCTGACGATCGCGGCCGCTTATGTCCTGCGCGACTACTGGGCGCTCGTGGTCGGCATCGCACTGCAGGGCTGCAGCCGCCTTGCCATGAGCTATGCCCTCAGCGACTACCGGCCCAGGCTCTGCGTTGCGCGGCTCCGGGAGATCTTCGGCTTTTCGAAGTGGATGATTGTGCAGAACCTGACGTACGGATTGCGGGAACAGGCACCCGTGTTTGCCGTATCGCGTCTGCTCAACGTGGAAGCGCTCGGCCTGTTCAACGTGGCGAAGGAGGTTTCAGCGTTCGTCACGACCGAGCTCCGCGCGCCTGTCCGTCGAGCCCTGTATCCGGGGTTCGCGCGGATGTCGCTGGAGAACGGCGCGCTGAAGGCGGGTGCGATCGACGCCTTCGCGATCCTTCTGTTCCTGTCGTTGCCGATATCCACCGGACTCTACGTCGTCGCTGACCTGATCATTCCCGTCCTGCTGGGTCCGAGGTGGTTACCCGCCGTCCCTCTGCTGCAGATTCTTGCGATTGTCGGGATCATCCAGTCATTCGGAATCAATACACACCTCGTGCTCAATCGACTTGGACGGCCAAAGGTGAACGCCCTTGCCGGCGCGGTTTTTCTGACCTTCTTCGCGCCCGCGCTCTTCTGGGCGACTGCGACTCACGGGACCCAGGGAGCGGCGTGGGCGATCGTCGCCGGAAGTGCGTTGTTGACCCTGACCGAATACGTGATCATGAATCGTGTGCTGGGAATACGAGCGGGCGAGTTGGTCGTGCACGCATGGCGGCCGGTCATCAGTGCGGCCTGCATGGTGATCATGCTGGACTTTGCACGAAGCAGCGTCGCCGGCCCGCTCGATGGACGCATTGCACCGGTGGTCCTCCTGGCTGGAATGGTCGCCCTCGGCGCCGTGGTTTACGGTGCAACAGCATGGATCGCTTGGCGTCTTAGCGGTGCCGGACCGGGCGCGGAACGACACGTGCTGAGCACTCTGGGCCGGATCGTGCCGGCGCGGTGGTTGCTTGGCGCGTAGGCCCACCGCTGCGATCGAGCGCGCTTTCGCGAGTCCGGCGGGGGAGGAGGCGGCTGCTCGCGACGCCTCTCGCGCAGACGCCGCGGTGATTGCATTCGGACTGGACGACTGGAGCGGCCCTCCGCAAACACGCCATCACATCCTGGCGGGACTCGCCAATCTCGGTTGGCCAATCACTTTCACGAATGGTCCGCACTTCGTTTGGGGAGTGCGCCAGCCGAAGTGGCAGCACGCCGCCTGGCGAAGTCGAACCGGACAAGCCGACGGCGTGCACCTGAACTGGCCTGGTCGATTGCTGCTGCGCTGGCCGCGGGCTTCGCGTTGGGATCGCCACGTTCAGCGACGGTACGTTCGTTTTCTGACGTCGGAGGCGCGCTGGGATGCTGCGCGCCACCGGATCGCCTATGTTTTCCATCCGGTCTTCGTTCCCTACCTCGCCGCGCTGGGCGACTGTCACGTCGTCTATCACGCCGATGACAGCTTTTCGCGCATGCCGGGGTGGACCGAAGAGCTTGCGCTGGCGGAGCAAGCGCTGACGAGGCGTGCGGACTTGATCGTCGCATCGTCACCCGGCGTGCGGCGGAATCTTCCGGGCACGGGGCCGAGTCGGGCGCACGTTCTTCAGAATGGAGCTGACACGGCGCTGTTTGCAGCCGGTCTGATGGGTGACGCGCCCGCCGACCTTGCCTCGATTCCCCGACCGCGCATCGGCTATTGTGGAGCGATCAATCCGAAACTCGATCTTGCACTCGTCGATCGCCTGGCCGGGCTGCGGCAGGAGTGGCATTGGGTTTTCGTCGGCAAGTGCATCGAACACCAAATCATGACGGATGCGGCATCGCGACCCGCCTGGGAGCGTCTGTGCAGTCGATCGAACGTGCATTTCCTCGGTCCGCGGCCGTACCACGCCATACCCCGTTATCAGGCCCACATGGACGTGAATACGCTGTGCTACCGAACCGACGGAGACGGTTGGTGGACCAGCCTCTCACCGCTGAAGCTGCACGAGTACCTCGCGGTTGGTCGGCCGGTGGTCGCCGCATCGCTCGAGGTCCTGGAGCGACTGCGCCACGTCGTGGCAGTGGCGGAACGGGAGGACGAGTGGTTGGCCGCGCTGGGTCACGCCATTCATGAAGGCGGTGTCGGAACTCCGGAGGAACGCCGGCAGGTGGCGTTCGGGAACGACTGGAAGGCGATCGTCGACCAGCTCGATTCGTGGCTGCTTGCAAGCCTTGGTCAATCATTCTCCGCAACCACGGCAGTGTGCCCCGACATTCCCGTTCCACAGCCGGCGACGCCATGACCGTTCGGCGGCCGCGCGTCCGTTGGCGTCGCACTAGCCCCACGTGGCCGTGCAGCGACTTGCGTTTCGGGCAAAAGAATTACACGAATGTCGCGTTAGCATGTGCGGGCGACGCGTCGCCGGTCGGCGGGCGGAGCGGCCGAAAAGGACGCCATGGAGCGCGAGACCATGACCCAGCGTGAAGGCGTGGCGGGACCCTCGGGCGTGACGTCCCAACCACCGAGCGCGCGCGCGCTCGGCCGTCCCTCCGGTCCCTGGCGAGGCCGGCTGTACGACATCATCTTCGAGTCCGACACGCCCGCGGGCCGCGCGTTCGACATAGGGCTCATGCTCGTGATCATCGCGAGCGTACTCGTCGTGATGCTCGACAGCGTTGCGCCGCTCGCCCACCGCTACGGCGCAGTATTCGACGGACTCGAATGGCTGTTCACGGCACTCTTCACGCTGGAGTATGTGCTCCGCCTATCGTCCGTGCGCCGGCCGTTCGTGTACGCGACGAGCTTCTTCGGCGTCGTGGATCTGCTTGCTGTCATGCCGACCTACATTGCCACGTTCGCACCGGAGCTAGCCGTCCTGATCGACATCCGTGTGCTGCGGCTGCTGCGCGTGTTCCGCGTGCTCAAGCTCGGCGCCTACATGGAGGAGTTCCAGTTTCTCGCGCACGCCTTCGCCGACAGCAGGCGCAAGATCCTCGTCTTCCTGAGTGCGGTGCTCACCGCCGTGCTCGTCGGCGGGACGGTGATGTACGTCGTGGAAGGCCCGGAGCACGGATTCACCAGCATTCCGATGTCGGTGTACTGGGCCGTGACCACGATGACGACGGTGGGCTTCGGCGACGTCGTGCCGAAGACGGATCTCGGGCGACTCATCGCGAGCATCATGATGATGCTGGGGTGGGGCGTGCTCGCCGTGCCAACGGGTATCGTGACGGCGGAGATGACCTTGCGGCAGTCGCGGCGGGAGCACGCGCAGCGCACCTGTCCCGCGTGCCGTGCCGCCGGCCACGACGCGGAGGCACGGTACTGCGCGCATTGCGGCGCACCGCTTCCTCCGGCCGTTGATAGCCTTCGCTGACTGCGCAGGCGCGTCGTGGGCGATGCGTGATCGTCCGTGTCAGCGGCCGTTGCGCTCCCCAGCCAGCCAGCGCGGCAGCATCGAGACCAGCACGCCGTCGCGCATCAGGAAATGGTGATACAGCGCGGCAACAGCGTGCAATCCGGCGAGCCACATGACGGCGTCACCGAGCCAGGTGTGGAGTTCCGCAATGGTCGCGCCGAGATCGTGCGAAAGACCAAGACGCGGCGCGATTTCGACGCCGGCAAGGAGTGTCAGGGGATGACCTTCGAGCCATGCGCCGGTGATGGCCGTGATCGGCAGCAGCAACAGCAGTACATAGAGCGCCCCTTGCACCGCCTTGGCGCCCGCGCCCATCCAGCGCGGCGCGGCGGGCGGCTCCGGCCGCGTATCGAGCAGCGCCCAGATGACGCGCAGGATTGCCAGGGTGAACACCGTCAGGCCGAGCGTCTCGTGGAGTTGGCGATCGAAGTCGCGCGCAGCGGAATACACGCGCTCCTCGGAGCCACCCGGGCCGTAGATGAATGCGACGAGCACCAGGAACGCGGTCAGCCAGTGCAGCGACTGCGCGACGCGGCCGTAGCGCAACGGCGCCGTGGGGTAGACGGTCGGTGAGGTCATTCGATGCGGTCCAGGGTGGGGTTTTCGACCGCCGCTGCGCCAGAGCTGGCCCAGCACGAGGCCAAGGCCGCGCGCGCCGACGCCGCGCACGAATCGTATACTGGCGACGGTCTTCTAGACGGGGGAGGCATGGAACGTGAAACGGCGGTCACTGCACTGTATTCGTCCATCGACATCCTTGCCGCGCTGAAGCTCATCCTGCAGCGCGGCCGGAGAGAGGCACTGGTCATCTCTCCGGAGGACGCCGAGCGCTTCTGCGCCGAGATCGATCGCTCGGCCGCCAACGTGCGGGCCGGCATCGCCGCACTCGAACAGCACATCGCTCGCCACCCGCCGCGCACGGAGGGTCACGCGACCACCGCCGACACCTGACGCGCGGTGCCGCACTGCGGCGTCACATCTTCGCGATCTTGTCGAGCATGTCTGCGGACAGCGGACCGGCGCCGTTCCGCTCCGAGATCTGCAGGATTTCCTTGAGCGATGCGACGGCGCCATCGATGGCGTCGCAGACCTCGGCCACTCGGCCGGCGGAAAGCACCAGGCGTTCGGGCTTGCCTTCCCGGTGGCACGACAGATCGAGGCTGATGGTCGCAAGGGCGTCGAGCACCTTGCACGCTTCGATCGCGGTATCGCGGATTGCGGTGGATTCCATGGGGGCGGATCTCTTGTGGGGTGGGCGTGTACGGGACTCGCGACGCAGCCCGCTCGGGCTGCGCGGCGCGACAGCATTATCCTCATGTCATGGACCTTTGTCGAAGTAGCGGTGCCGGTCGCAGTCGGTGGGAGACGGGAGCGACAGGGCCGCGCCGAATCGTCGTCGCCACTTTGTGGGTTGCATCAAGTGCCGTCGCGCGCATTACCCCGCCTTGGATCCCGCGTCTCGTCGCGAGATGCGTTGTCCAGTTGATGTGCGTGTCCATGACAGCTGCAGCAGCATCCATCGTGTGGAGGATTCCGGTCACCCGAGTCCGACGCCTTCGTAGGGAAAATCCTACACTGCTCGCAAAACCACGCAGCGCGCGGCTTCCAGAGGGCATGCCGATTTAGTCCACAGCCAATTTTCCACAATTTCTGTGGATGAGGATGTGGATAAGCGCCTCAAGACCCTCCCTAAGTGCCTCAGGCGCTTGGACTTACGTTATCCAGCCTCATACCGAGTCAATGCATTTCCTTTTCGGATCAGCACCTTGGATGAGCGGCAAAGGCTTCGCAGCGAGGTCGCACGAAGGGGGTTTACAGCCGATGCTTCGATGTGATTCGCACGATCACGTTCAGGACAGTGGCAAGAGACCTAAGCGCCAACCGCGGCAATCTCTGTGCGCCGAATGAATTTGTCGGACTTCGCGCGATGCGAGCGAGTCTCCGGCATGACACCCGAGCCAACGCGACCACCCCGGCGATGAAACGGTGCAGCTGCAGACTACGAGCGCGCCGACCACGCCGTGTGCATCCGCCGCGTTCCAAGGGATAATTCAAAGCTCGGGCGCGGCGCCGTTGCCACGCTGCGCTTCGACCGCCTCGAGCCAGTGCAAGGAACGTCGATGAATCCCCTCGTCAACGCGCGCGAGGTTCGCACGCATCTGCAGGACCCGGAATGGGTGATCGTCGATTGCCGGCATGATCTGGGCAAACCCGAACATGGTCCCAGCGCGTACCTGGCGGGTCACATTCCCGGCGCCTACTTCCTGCATCTCGACCGTGATCTCTCCGGGCCGTTGCGCCGTGCCGACGGCAGCTTTCGCGGGCGGCATCCCTTGCCCGGTCGCGATGCGCTCGCCAAACGCCTCGGCGATCTCGGCGTCGGCCCCGACACCATGCTGGTTGCCTACGACGAGGCGGACAACATGTATGCGTCGCGCCTGTGGTGGCTGGCGCTGTGGCTGGGGCACCCGCGCGTCTCCGTGCTCGAGGGCGGCCTCGAGGCGTGGCGCGACAGTGGCTATGAGTTATCGACCGTGCTGCCGGCTCCGCGTCCGGCGCAAACGCTCGTTCCGCGGACGCCGCTCGTGCAGACCGTCGACCCCGATACGCTGCTCGGCGCGCTCGGCACCGATGAGTACCGGATCATCGATGCGCGCGCGCCGGAGCGGTTCCGTGGCGAAGTGGAGCCGCTGGACGCCAAGGCCGGCCACATTCCCGGGGCGCGCAATCGACCGTTCCGCCTGAACCTCGCGGGTGACGGCCGCTTCAAGCCGTCCGATGTGCTGCGGCGCGAGTTCCAGGCGTTGCTGAACGGCTTCGAGAGCAAGCAGGTGGTGCACCAATGCGGATCGGGCGTGAGCGCATGCCACAACCTGCTCGCGATGGCCGTCGCCGGGATGGAGCCCGGCATGCTGTATCCCGGATCGTGGAGCGAGTGGTCCGCGGATCCGGCGCGTCCCGTAGCGACCGGTGGCGCGACGTGAGCGCCGTACCGCGACCGATCCAGTAGAATCGCCGCGGCACGCGCCACGGCGCGCCGAACGCGCAACCTCATCCCATGGCTCAGTCACCTTCCACCGACGAACCCGATGCCGGCAACTCCGTGACGGCGACGTCCAACGCGCCGGCCGACGCGCTCGCACTGGAGCGCGCGTTCCTCGAGGGTCTCGGGATCAGCGATCTGCACCTGCCGCAAGGACTCGATGTCGAGCTCATGCGCACGATCGGCGGCTTGCTCCGCGAGACGACCCAAGGCACGATCGATCTCCTGCGGCTGCGCGCCGAAGCGAAAAGCAGCCTGCATGCCGACATGACGATGATCGGCAGCCAGGCCGTGAATCCACTCAAGGCGGCATGGGATGCCGATGTGGCGCTCGAGCATCTGCTCGCGCCGCAACGCAGCGACATGATGAAACCGGTGCGCGCCGTGACCGATGCGTACGACGACCTGCGCCTGCACGACCGTGGGCTTGCGGCGGGCATCCACGCTGCCGTCTCGGGCCTTCTCGCGCGCTTCGCACCCGCCGAGATCGAGCAGCGTGCCGGTCCGGCATCCGGGCTCGATCACGTGATGCCCGGCAACCGCAAGGCGCGCCAGTGGGACCTGCTGGTGGAACGCTACGAGGATTTTTCCGTCGAGGCCAAGGAAGACTTCTGGGCGGTGTTCGAGAAGGAGTTCCGGCGCGCGTATGCCGCCGGACATCGCACGCCCCAGGCGACCACGCCGGAGTAGCACAGCGGCCGCGGCCGCGATTCCGCTCGCCTTGCTATCGCCCAGCGCTCACCGCAGCGCGGCCGCTGATCCGTCGACTCACTCCACCGCGTCGCTCGATTCCCGCAGCACGCCCGCGGCCATGCGCAGCAGTCCGGCCACGTGGGCGAGCATGTTGAGCAGCAGCTGGTCGTAAAGGTCGCGGTCGATGCGGCGGATCTCGTCCAGGTTCTTGCGCGACAGGCTGTAGGTCACGCTTTCCTCCTCGGCCACCGCGGTGCCGACCCACGTGCCGTTGGTCAGCATGGCCGTTTCGCCGAACATCACGCCTGGCGCGAGCGTGAGCACGCGGCGGCGCTTGCTGCGGTCGGTCGGATCTTCGGCGAAGATCGTCACCGCGCCGCGCGCGAGCAGGTAGAGCCGGTCGCCGGGTTCGCCTTCGCGGAACAGATCGGCGCGCGACGGAAAGAGCTGCCGGTCGAGATACGGCTTCATGCGCTCGAGTTGCGCTTCCGAAAGATGCGCCATGAGTGCGAATTCGGAGAGGCGCATCTCGCGGCGGGTGTCCTCGAGCTGTGCCTCGGCGAGGAGTTGCCGCTCCGCCCATTCGAGAGCGTGATCGGTGTCGGGAAACCAGTCCGAGTGGTATTTCTGCGGGAACGCGCCGGCCGCCTGCAGCGCCCGGCCAAGCGGGTTCGTGGCGCTGAGGTACGCGAGGAGCAGCTTCGTCCCCGATTGCGCGAGGCGGCGCGACAGCCGATCCAGCATGAGGGCGCCGGAGGCGTCGATCATGGTCACGCGACGCAGGTCGAGGATCATGTAGCTCGCGCCTTCTGCGGCGCGCACCGCTTCCTGCGCAAGGCGATCGACCGTGCCGAAGAAGATCGCGCCGTCGACTTCGATGATGCGGATGCGATGGCCTTCCGCGCGCAGCACGCTCGCCGGAACGGTGGGGTACATGCGCCGCGACGCGCGGTTGAGGCCGGTGCTCACCGAGCGCACTAGTGAGCGGTTCATCGCAGCGATGAAGAGTGCCATCGACAGCACGAGCCCGGTGACGACCGCCTCGACCAGGCCGAAGGCCGTCATCCCCGCCACCAGCGCGACGACCAGCAGGTTCATCCACAGCTCGGCGTCGTACTGGCCGCGCCGCACGCGCGCCACCATCGCACTGAACCAGCGGTCGATGAGGCCGAAGGCAAGCACGGCCATGATTCCGGACAGCACCGCGACCGGGATCAACTGCAGCAGCGGCCCGCCATAACGCAGCAGCCCGACGAGGGTGAGCGTCGTGGCGATGCTGCCGAGGACCTTCAGTGCGCCGGCGCGGTGCGCGACCATCGAATGCTTGGACGAATAGGCGAGGGGCACGCCACCGAAGAGACCCGACACCACGTTCGCGAGTCCGAGCGAGATCAGCAGGCGATTCGGCTGGTGCTCGGTGTCGAGCGGACCGTCGCCTTCGCCGACCGCGGCGACGAGGCTGTCGAGGGAACCCACCAGCGCGATCGTGGGTGCGGCGACGAACAGCACCGAGGCGTGCTGACGTATCAGATCGACGCCATGCGACAGCAGCGCACCGAACGCATCGGGCGCGGGCACGTGGCCGCCGAGCGAGGGCACGTGTGCGCCGACGTCCGCGTCGAACAGGCGGAACAGGATCACGGCGAGCGCCGTACCGAGTGCGACGCCGACGAGCTTCGACGGCGCCTTCGGCCAGCGCCGGCGCACCAGGACCACCACTGCGATCGTGAACACGGCGAGGAGCGCGCTCCAGGGATTGAAGCCGCCGTGGCCCGCCGCCTCGCCGTGCGCAGCGCCTTCGTGCGTGCCAAGCATCTCGGGCAGCTCGTACACGATGAGCATGATCGCGAGCCCCGTCATCAGCCCGGCGATGACGGGGTAAGGAACGAAGCGCGCGATGTTGCCCAGGCGCAGCAGCCCGAACAGCACCTGGATGAGGCCGCTCAGCACGAGGCAGAGCGCGGCAAGGAACACGATGTCCGGCGTGGACGTGCCGTCGTTCGCGAGCTTCATCGTGAATGCGGCGAACACGAACACGGTGGATGCTCGCGGCACCTCGTTCGGCAGCAGGGGCGAGCCGAGCAGCACCGCGCTGAGATTGCCGAAGAGCGCCGCCGCGAACGCCGCCCGCACGGCCGCTTCGATCGGCACGTTCTCGAGGTGCCCGAAGGCGATCAGCCCCAGCGGAAGCATGAGCGCGAGCAGCACGAAGGCGGACGTCGCACCGTTGGCGATCTCGCGCGCCGCTTCCGTCAGGGTAAATGGGGAGGGCGCTTCCAGCGCGACGTGCTCCGACATCGGGACTCCTCGAAGTCGCACGGACGGGGCCCGCGCGGCGGCATGGAGTGTATCGCTCGCCGCAGGGCCGCGCACGTCGCGCGCCCCGCGTGCTCGCCGCAGCGCGGGTCGCTTGACGTGGCGCACCGCAAGGCCCATTCTCCGCGGCGGTCGAGGCGGCCGCAGCGCGCGGGTATTGTGGTGCACGAAGCGAGGCGGCTCGCCGCGGCACCGTCGAACGATCACCATTGGCCCGTCGCATGCCCGCCCTGACGCTCACTGTCACTCGCCAGAACAACGAACCCGTCACGGAGCCGCTGCAGGCCGAGTTTGGTGCCCGCGGCGGCACGATCGGCCGGTCAGCGGGCAGCACGCTGCTGCTGCCCGATCCCGAGCGCCAGATCTCACGCACGCATGCGATCGTAGAGATGCTGGGCGACGGCTTCGTGCTGCGCGACCAGGGCTCGGCGACGCCCGTGATCGTGAACGGGCAGACGCTCGGCAACGGGCGCTCGGCGCGGATCAAGCCCGGTGACGAGATCGTCATCGCGCACTACACGATGCGCGTTGAGAGTCCGCTCTCGAGCGACGCGACCGTGATGATGCCCGCCTCCGCATTGGCCGCGCTCAAGGCCGCGCCCGTCGAGGCCGACATCTCGATGATCGGC
Source organism: uncultured beta proteobacterium (assembly GCA_963734575.1). GTDB lineage: Bacteria > Pseudomonadota > Gammaproteobacteria > Burkholderiales > Casimicrobiaceae > CAIWHR01. The sequence continues at coordinate 467,084 of CAVTHT010000004.1, forward strand.
ACGGTGCTGTCGTGGTCCGAGGAGGGCGTGCCTGCGCCGGTCGGTGGCATCCAGACGGTGATCGTGCCGTCGCCGCTCGCAGCGGGAGGCGCGGCGCCGGCTGCGACCGCGGGCGCCTCGTTCGATGCGGCGCCGCCTGGCGTTGCAGACACCAGCGTCACCAGCGCAGCGGCTGCGCCGAGCGTTGCGGGGATTCGCGTGGCGCCCTCGGTGCTCGGCGACGAGACGCGGATGCCTGCGCCGAGTGCCCCGGCAGCGGCACCGGTGGCGCCGCCGACCCCGGTCGCGTCGACCCCCGTTCCGGCACGCGCCGACGCCGGCGCACCGCAAGGGAGCGATGCGCTGCTGCGCGCGCTGCTCGAAGGTGCCGGCGTACCGCGCCTCACCATCGCCGGCGGCCTCACGCCCGAGTTCATGCGCGCGGTCGGCCAGATGCTGCGCGAAACGGTGCGCGGCCTGCTCGACCTCCTGCAGGCCCGCGCGATGACGAAGCGCGAAGTGCGCGCCGACGCCACGGTCATCGTCGCGCAGGACAACAATCCGCTGAAGTTCTCGCCCACGATCGAGGCCGCGATGGCGCATCTCCTCGTGCCGCGCGGCACCGGCTTCATGGCACCGGTGCGTGCGGTGGCCGACGCGCACGACAGCCTGCGGTCGCATCAGCTCGCGTTCATGGCGGGCATGCAGGCAGGTCTTGCATCGGTGCTGAAGCGTCTCGACCCGCATGCGCTCGAGCAGCGCTCGGGCCAGCCGTCGTTCGTCGCCTCGATGGTCCCGAGCACGCACAAGGCGCGGCTGTGGGACGACTATGCGCTTGTTGCACGCGGAGATCGTGCGCGACGCCGATGCCGATTTCCAGGCGCTGTTCGGACGCGAGTTCCTGAAGGCCTACCAGTCGCAGGTCGATCGTCTGCGCGACCAGACCGGCAGCCACACGATCGCCTGAGCGATGCGTCTCGCGATATCCGCACTGTCGAAGCCCGGCGGGCGCGAGCCCAACGAGGACGCGTTCGGCTGCTGGTCGTCCGAGACGGCGAGCTTCTGCCTCCTTTCCGACGGCGCCGGCGGACACGGCGGCGGTGAGGTCGCCTCGAAGATCGCGGTCCGGGTCGCACTGGCGAAGTTCCAGGCGATGCCCGAATGTTCGGCGGGCGCCATCGAGTGCGCGATCCGCGCCGCGCAGGATGGCATTCTCGCCGCGCAGCGCAGCGGCGATGGCGTCGCCCACATGCGGGCCACCGCGGTGGTGCTCGCGATCGACACCGTGCGCGCGGTGGGCCAGTGGGGACATCTCGGCGACACGCGGCTGTACTGCTTCCGCGGCGGCCGGGTGCTCGCGCGCACCAAGGATCACAGCGTGGTGCAGCGCATGGTCGACGCGGGTTACCTCGACGAAGACGATGCACGTGCCTCGCCGGAGCGCAGCCGCCTTTTCGCCGCGCTCGGCCAGGAGGAAAACTACGCCCCCGACATCTCCGCGCCGCTCGCGCTCCAGAATGGCGACGTGTTCCTGCTCTGCACCGACGGTTTCTGGGCCTATGTCGGGGACGACGCCATGCTGGCCGCCTTGCACGCGTCCGCATCGAGCGAGGCGTGGCTCGGCCTCATGGAGCGCGAGGTGATCGCGCGCGGCGGCGACGGTCAGGACAACTATTCCGCGCTTGCGGTCTGGTGTGGTGACTCGAGGCGACCGCCCGCATGAGTGCAGCGGGCCGTCACAGGGTGACAGCCTGCCCGCGACTGGGCATCATTCGTCATTCCGGTTCTGCGCGGTGGGAACGGGCGGGGGAGAGATGGATGCAAAGCAATGACGGGGAGTCCTTCGAAACGCCGCGGTGGCTCGTCGCCGCGGCGCTGCTGATCGCGCTTGCCGGGTGCGCCACGCCACCGGCGACGGGGCCAGCCGCCACGACCGGGACGACCGCCGCGCCTGCCGCGACTCCGGTACCGGCGCCCGCCGTCGAGCCACCGAAGCCCGCCGCGCCCGAGCTCACGCCCGCACAGGCCAAGGCGCAGGCGCAAAGACATGCCATCGAGGCCGTCGATCAGCTGCAGAACGGCGACGAGGCGGCCGCGCGGCAGACGCTCGACCAGGCGCTGGCGCTCGATCCCGCCAACGAGCTCGCGAAGAATCTGCGCGACCAGATTTCGGCCGACCCGCAGAAGGAGCTCGGCACGGTGTTCTTCCGCTATACCGTGCAGCGCGACGACTCGATGTCGAAACTCGCGCAACAGTACCTGGGCGACCGGTTTCGGTTCTACATTCTTGCGCGCTACAACGACATCCTGAATCCCAGCCGGCTGGCTGCGGGTCAGGTGATCAAAATCCCCGGCAAGGGACCGATCGCCCCGCCGCCGGCGGTGGCCCGGCCGGCCGCTCCCGAGCCCGCGACGCGTCCCGCAGAGGCCGAAGCCCCGCCGCCCGCGCCGACGCAGGCGCAATCGGACGCACGGTCGCTCATCGCGAAGGGCCAGCAGATGCAGAAGAGCGGTGACCTCGAGGGCGCGTATGCCGCGTTCAGCGATGCCGCCAAGCGCGAGCCGGCCAATCGCGAGGCCACGACGCAGCGCGATGCCGTGAAGCAAACGCTGATCCGGCGTTACGAGCGCGAAGCGGTGCAAGCCTTCCAGCGCCAGAATCTGGACGTGGCGATCGCGCGTTGGACGAGCGTGCTCGAGCTCGATCCGAACAACCAGAAGGCGCGGCTCGAGCGCGAGCGTGCCGCGGACCTCAAGAAGCGGATCACCGAGAAGTTCGGCGGGTAAGCGCGCCGGGCGCCGGGGGTCATTCTTGTAGGTTCGGCTTCAGCCGAACATTCCGAAGATCGTCAGGCTCGCATGCCTGTAGGTTCGGCTTCAGCCGAACATGCCGAAGATCGTCAAGCTCGCATTCCTGTAGGTTCGGCTTCAGCCGAACATTCCGAAGATCGTCAGGCTGAAGCCTGACCTACAAGGTGGGGTGGGGCAGCTCTCGAGGTAGGACTCAAGCCTGACCGCAGCACATCGGCAGGCTTCCTCACTTCGCAGGCGCCTTCTCGATTTCCCGCAGCCGCGCCTGCGCGAGCCGCGCCTGCGCGAGGCGGGTCGCGGCTTTGACGTTCGCCGGGTCGTAACGCACGCTGGCTTCGAGCGCCTGGATCGCCGCGGCGAGGTCCGTGCGCTCGGCGCGTGTGCCGCGGTCGTAGTAGTCGTTCGACAGCGTCTTGCGCAGCGCCTGAATGCGCGCCTGCCATCCGGGCGCGGCGTCGCCGCGCATGGCGACCGCCGCGTCGTACAGGTTGAGCGCCTGCTCGCGCGAACCTTGCGTTTCGAGCTCGCGACCGCGATCGAACACCGCCGCGCCGATGCGCTGCCGGCCCGCGCGATCCTGCGGATTGGCGTCGACCCACGCACGCAATTCGCGCAATCCGCCCGCGACGTCGCCCGCATTGAACATCGCCAGCCGCTGCTCGATGTCGTAGGCGCTCGCCGCCTCCGCGGCGACCTTGGCCCCGTTGCGCGGCGCCGCCGCCGTCGCGGGAGCTTCTTCCTGCCGCACCTTCGCGGCCCGGTCCGCCTGGATGCGTCCGAGCTTGTGCTTCTCCACGTCGCGCAGGCCGCGCGCGGCCTCGTCGTTCTCCGGATCGAGCGCCAGCACGCGCAGCAAGGCGCTGCTCGCCCGCTCGTTGTCGCCGGAGCGCAAAGCGGCATGGGCCGTTTGCAGGCTCTCGGTGACCTCCGCACGGATGGCAGCGCGGGTGGCGGCGAGCTCGCGGCGATACACGGGCTCATCGGGCGCAAGCAGGGTCAGCACGTGCCAATCGGTGGCGGCACTCGCAAGATCGCCGCTGGCCTTGTGCTGCAGCGCGCGCTGGCGCCACGCGTCGATGGTCGGGGCGAGGGGACTGCCCGGCGCGGCGCGCGGCACCACGGTAGTTACTCTGGCGCCGGCGCCGGGTGCTTCCACGGGCGGGGCCGGCACTTCCGCGCAGCCTGCCAGCGTCGCTGCGAGCAACAGCCCTAGCCGTACGCGCGCGGACATCGTCAGCGGCCTGCGACGCGCGAGAACGTCACGAGCTTGGCCTTGAATGCGTCGAGGTCCTGATCGCCGAACACCATGCTCCGGCGCAGCATGTACGGATAGGCGAAGAAGCCGTTGCCGCCGGGCGTGACGGTCACACCCACCGGCACCTTCAGGCGCGTGAGCTCGCCCACCACCGTCTCGTTGACGTCGCCGTACGGATACGCATACGTGATGCTCGCGGCGTCGAGCCGGTCGCGGATCGCGTTGATGGGGACTTCGACCTCGCGCCGGATGCGCTCCTTGTACCGGGCCTCGGACTCGTCCGGCAGACGCTGGGTGAGATTTGCGTGGCTCTTGGAGTGCGGCTGGATCTCGATCACGCCCGAGGCGATCATCTCCTTCATCTGCGGCCACGTCAGCGCATCCGAGGCGCCGACGAAATCGGTGTACAGGAACACCGTCGCGGGAAAGCCGTACTTGCGCAGCACGGGGAATGCGATCTCGTACGTGGACCGATAGCCGTCGTCGATGGTGATCGCGACGGTCTTGCGTGGCAGCGGCTGCTTCGCGTCGAGGAAGGCGCGCACCTTGGCGAGCGGCACGACGTGGTAGCCGTTGCGCTCGAGATACTCCATCTGCGCTTCGAACGACGCCTTGGTGACGGTGAGCTTGCCGCTCCTGGGTCCGAAGCGGTGATAGCAAAGGATCGGGATGGTCTGGAAGCCGTTGACATACACCCCGACGGCATTGCGCTCGCGCAGCGGAATGACGACCGTCTGCCCGCGCTGCACGCGTTCGATGCCGTTGAATTCGGCAATGCGCCATGCCTCGTCGGCGCTGCCGAGATAGCGCCGTGCGAGGGCACTCAGGTCTTCGCCTTCGCCCACGGTGACGATCGCGAATTCGTCGTCGCGCGCGAGCAGCGGGCCGCGCTGGATGGGGACCGGCTCGGCGATCGGGGCCGGTGCGGGCTGGAGCGGCGGTGCGGGAGGCGTGGCGCAGCCCGCGACGACGAGCGCCGCGAGCAGCGCTGTCGCGAAGCTGACCCTACCGCGCGGCAGGTGCAGTCGCAGGCGCAGGAGCGGGAGCGTGCGCGGGCTGGCCATCGTGACGCGATTCGAGGGCGGCGGCGGTGGCGTCGAACGTCGTGAACAGCTCGCCGAATTCATCCCTGCGCGTTTCGTTGATGCGGTAGTCGTAGCGGCCGCGGCCGAGCTCCTCGAGCGAATTCCTGAGCACGCGGATCGGGCTCGCGAGCCGCCGTGCGAGCAGGTAGCTGCCGAGGGCGACCGCGGCGGTGGTCACGGCCGTGAGGATCGCCAGCAACAGCAGCATGAGGTTGGCCACGTGCGTCAGCGGCGCCTCGAAGAGCCCGAGATGCACATCCCCGATGGTTCTTCTGCTGGAACAGGATCGGGGCGTTGAAATCGAGCACGTTGGGGCCGCTCGAGCGGCGCACGCTGAACACCTTCACGCCCGGATCCTTGGAGCTGACCGGCGTCGCGCCTTCCTGCACGTACTTGGCGCCGATCTGGGCCGGATCCTTACTGCCGCGGATGATGCCGTCGTGGTCGACCACCACGATGCTGTCGAAATCCTGCCCGCTCGCGGTCTCCTGCACGAACACCTCGATCGCGGCCCAGTCCTCGGACAGGAGCGGCACCGCGTTCTGCGAGGCCATGAACTTGGCGAGCGAGCCGCCGTAGTCCTTCACCTGGTCCATCATCGCGGCGTACTGCTGCTTGTAGAGCACCGTGGCCGTGATGCTCATGGTGACCGCGACCAGCGCCGCCATCATCACGGCCCAGCGCAGGCCCATCGAGATGGTGCGTCCGCGGCCCTTGGCCTTGCCTTCCTCGGCGAGCTCGGCGGCGACACCCGACAGTGCCTTCGCGAATTCCTCGCCGGTCTGGAAGCGCTTCTCGGGCTGCTTCTTGAGCGCACGCTCGATGATGCGGCGCAGGCTGTGCGGCAGATCCGGCCGCACTTTGTCGATGGGCGCGGGCTCTGCCTTGGTGATCTTGTAGGCGACACTGATCAGCGTGTCGCCTTCGAACGGCAGCGCACCGGTGAGGAGCTGGTACAGCACGACGCCGGCGGAAAAGAGGTCCGAGCGCGCGTCCACCTTCTGCCCGAGGACCTGCTCGGGGGACATGTAGTGCGGCGTGCCGAGCACGTTGCCGACCTGCGTCTGCTGTGTGGCATCGCTGTCGTCGATGCGGCAGATGCCGAAGTCGGCGACCTTCACCGTGTGCGCCTCGCCGCTCAGCATGATGTTGCCGGGCTTCACGTCGCGGTGGACGATGCCCTTGCGATGCGCGTAGTCGAGGGCGCGCGTGAGCTCGATGCCGATCTGCACGATCTCCGCGACGGAGAGCGTCTTGCGCTCGCGCAGGTAGTCGGCGAGTGTCGGCCCGTCGACGAGCTCCATCGCGATGTACGGGTGGTTGCTGTCCTCGCCGACGTCGAACACGGTGACGATGTTCGGATGCGACAGGACGCCGGCGCCCTTGGCTTCGCGCAGGAACCGCGTATGGTATTCGCCGTCCTCGCGCAGCTGCGACTTCAGCAGCTTCACCGCAATGGTGCGGTTGATCTCGGGGTCGTAGGCCTTGTACACCGTGGCCATGGCGCCCTCGCCAACGAGCTCGCGAATCTGGTAGCGCCCCAGTCGCTCGATCACGTGACTGGTCGTTGGTGCAGGCATTGCCATCGATGCTCGGACACCGTTCGGTAGGTGCGCGCGAGTATGCCAGAAACGGGGTGGCCGGGCGTACCGCCGGGCCCGCCGCTAAGGGCGACCGTCGGCGCCCGAGGCGGATCGCCTAAGCTAGCAACCTTTCGTCGCGTCCCGCCGCCGCCATGTCCATGCTCGCGCAAGCCGCCGTGTTCCTCGGGACCGCCGTGTTCCTGGTGCCGCTCTTCCGGCGCCTCAAGCTTGGCGCCGTGCTCGGCTACCTCGCCGCCGGCGCGCTCATCGGCCCGTGGGGACTGCGCCTCATCGGCGACGTGGAGACCACGCTGCAGTTCGCGGAGCTCGGCGTCGTGCTGCTGCTCTTCATCATCGGGCTCGAGCTCGAGCCCTCGCGGCTGTGGGCACTGCGTCGTCCGGTGTTCGGCTTCGGCGGTGCGCAGGTGCTCTTCACCGGCACCGCGCTGGCCGCCGCGGCCTACGCATTGGGCCTGGCGTGGCCGGCAGCGATCATCGCGGGTCTCGGCCTTGCGATGTCATCGACCGCGCTCGTGCTGTCGTCCCTCGAGGAACGCGGGGACCTCGATACGCCGCAGGGCAGGACGTCGTTCGCGATCCTCCTGTTCCAGGACCTTGCCGTGATCCCGTTGATCGCACTGCTGCCCCTGCTCTCGCCCGACGAAGCGCAGGGCGCCGGCGGGTGGCTTGCGGCCGGGAAGGGCATCGCGGCGATCGCCGGCGTCATCGTCGCCAGCCGGGTGGTGGTGCGGCCGGTGCTGAAGGTCGTCGCGCGCTACGGCGGCCGGGAAGTGTTCACCGCGGCGGCGCTGTTCGTCGTCGTCGGCGCGGCCTTGCTGATGGAAGCGATGGGCCTCTCGATGTCGCTGGGTGCGTTCCTCGCCGGCGTCCTGCTGGCCGACTCCGAATTTCGCCACGAGCTGCAGGCCGACGTCGAGCCCTTCCGGGGCCTGCTCATGGGGCTGTTCTTCATCGCCGTCGGAATGAGCGCGAACCTGTCGCTGCTCGCAGCGCGGCCACTCACCGTGCTCGGCATTGCCTTGGGCCTGATGGTGGTGAAGGCGCTGCTGCTGCTCGGCATCCTGCGCGTGGCAGGTGTTGCGACGGAGACCGCGCGGCGCGTGGCGGTGCTGCTGGCGCAGGGCGGCGAATTCGCCTTCGTGCTGTTCGCGGTTGCCGTAGGTCTCGCCGTATTCGACCGCGGGACCTCGCAACTCCTCGTGCTGGTCGTGACCGTGTCGATGTTGCTGGCACCCCTGACCTTCGTGCTGCACGAGCGCGTGCTGACGCGCTGGCTCGAAAAGACGCGCGAGCCGGAATTCGACGTCATCGACACTCCGGCCAATCCGGTGATCATCGCGGGCTACGGCCGCTTCGGGCAGATCGTCTCGCGCGTGCTGCGCATGAGCTCCATCCCGTTCACCGTGCTGGAAGCGAGCTACCAGCAGGTCGATTTCGTGCGCAAGTTCGGCGCCAAGGTGTATTACGGCGACGCGTCGCGTCTCGATCTCCTGCAGTCGGCGCGGGCAGGGCAGGCGAAGCTCTTCGTGCTGGCGATCGACGACGTCGAAGCGTCGATGCGCGCAGCCACCATCGTGCGGCGGCACTTTCCCAATCTGCCGATCGTCGCGCGGGCCCGCAACCGCGTGCATTACTTCGCCCTGCGCGATCTCGGCATCAAAGTCATCGAGCGCGAGACGTTCGCGGCAAGCCTGCTGATCGCGCGTGAGGCACTCGTGCACAATGGCTTCGATCGCGACAGCGCGGAGCGTGCCGTGGCACTGTTCGAACGCCACGACCGCGAGCAACTCGACGTCCAGTTCGCGGTCCATCACGACGAGGAAAAGGTGATCCAGACGTCGAAGGAAGCGGCGGAGCAGCTGCGCGAGTTGTTCGAGGCCGACGCCGCGCGGCGTGCCGCCGAGGATGCCGAGCGCGTCAAGACCAGGGCGCGCGCCGCGTGAGGGCAACAACGCCACCGTTCTCCAGACCATGATGGCAACGGCACTACCGCTTCGCAACCAGACGCGTTACGCAGACCTCGCGACGAGCCTGGGACTCGCCGACGTCGCGCTCGCGCGTGCGACCGGCGCCCCGCGCATCGACGGCAACACGGTGCGCGTGCTGCGTGATGCGGCGGAGAACTTCCCGGCATGGCTCGAAGCCATCGAGTCTGCCGAACGCACGATCTTCATCGAGCAGTACATCTTCGCCAACGATGCCCTGGGCCGGGAGTTCGGCGCAGTGCTCGCGCGCAAGGCACGCCAGGGCGTGCGGGTGCGCGTGCTGTACGACTGGCTCGGAACTTCGCGCGCGGGAGCGCTGTGGGCCGAATTGCGCGCTGCCGGCGCGCACGTGCAGTGCTTCAATCCGTTCCGTTTCGACGCGCCGCTCGAATGGTTCTCGCGCGACCACCGCAAGCAGATCCTCGTGGACGGTCGCATCGGTTTCGTGTCCGGACTGTGCATCGCGGCACGCTGGAAAGGCGATCCGGCGAAGCGACTCGAACCGTGGCGCGACACCGGCATCATGGTCACCGGGCCGGCACTGGTCGCGCTCGAGGAAGCCTTCGTGCAGTCGTGGCATGCGGCGGGCGGCTCGCCCATACCGCGCGAGGAGTTGCTCGCGATCGAGTGCGCCGTCGCCACCGGCGACACACCGCTGCGCGTGGTGGCAGGCATGCCGAATGCCGCGGGACTCTTTCGTCTGGACCAGGTGATCGCGTCGGCGGCGCGTCAGTACCTGTGGCTCACCGACGCCTATTTCGTGGGCGTGTCGCCGTATGTGCAGTCGCTGTGCGCCGCGGCACAGGACGGCGTGGACGTGCGGCTCCTCGTGCCCGGCGCGAGCGACATTCCCGCGCTGCGTCCGCTTTCCCGCGCGGGCTATCGTCCGCTCCTGGCCGGCGGCGTGCGGATCTTCGAGTGGAACGGCTCCATGCTGCACGCGAAGTCCGCCGTCGCGGACGGACTGTGGGCGCGTATCGGGTCCACGAACCTCAATTTCGCGAGCTGGATGCAGAACTGGGAGCTCGACGTCGCCATCGAGGATCCGAGGCTCGCGGAACGGATCGCCGACATGTACGAGGAGGACCTCTCGCACTCGACGGAAGTGGTGCTCACCAAGCGCAACCGCGTCGGATTCGCCGGTGAGATCCGGCGCCCGTGGCGTGATCCTTCGGCTGCGCGCCGTGTGCACTCGGGCAGTGCCGCACGCGCCGCGGCGGGAGCGATGAGCGTCGGCAGCGCACTGGGCGCGGCACTGACCAACCGCCGGCTGCTGGGGCCCGCCGAAGCAGGGCTCATGTTGCACGTGGGACTGGTGTCGGTGGTGGTCGCATTGGTCGCGATGACGTGGCCGAGGGTGCTGGCGATACCGTTTGCCATCCTGACCGCGTGGTTGGGAGTCGCGACGCTGTGGAAGGCGTGGAAGCTTCGTCGCGCGGGGCGGGCGGCGGCGCCGGTGGTTCCAGTGCCGGCCGTACCGTTGCGCGAGGGGCCGGCGGCCGGGCCCGACCGTCCCGCGACTGGCGAGCCCGAGGCGTGAGCTGGTATAATCGCGGCTTCGCGCCCGTAGCTCAGTTGGATTAGAGTACCTGGCTACGAACCAGGGGGTCGTGGGTTCAAATCCTGCCGGGCGCGCCAAATACCTGCATCAGATCAAGCGCTTGCCGCGACCGCGGCAGGCGCTTTTCGTTTCAGCACCACGGGTGCGGGACTTTTGCGGACCCCGACATTGCACACGCGGTTGGCTGCTTTCAGCAACGACTCGAACTCAGCTGCTGAGTAGCGCGCGCGGCGTGCGAACCCGAAGCGCTCGAGCGGCTCGACGCGCAACTGGTTGCCCGTTTAGATCGTAGTGCTAAGCGCCGAACTCGCACCGCAGCAGGCCCTCGCATGATTGACGCGACACCAATCTTGCCAGCCACCGCCGGTACGTTCTGCCCCTATCTCTCGGGCCGCTCACAATCGACGCACAGGGCCCCGGTCTGAGAGGCACGCAACGATCCGCCCGGAAACGCCGCTTAGAGCTCAGACCGCGACCACCTATTTGCACGCCTTGACGATCACAACCATACAGGAGTGGATCCCATCAGGCCGAGCAACTGCTCCATCTCGGCCTGAAAACCAAGCGTTCGCCCTCGGCGTGCGATGCGGTTGCTTGCGTTGGCCGAACTTCTTGTCGATCCTGCCGTGGCGTCGCTGCACTACCGCACCAGAGCCGCGGTAAATGCGCGGCACCGGGGAAGACGTCAGCCGAAAATGCCGCCGATGAACGCCTGGGTGCGCGGCTCGCGCGGATTGCCCAGCACCTGCTCCGGCGACCCTTGCTCCACGATACCGCCGCCCTCCATGAACACGACGTGCGACGATACCTCCCGGGCAAAGCGCAACTCGTGGGTCACGATGATCGCGGTTCGCCCGCCGATCGCGAGATCCCGGATGACGCGCAGCACTTCGCCGGTCAATTCGGGGTCGAGCGCCGAGGTCGGTTCGTCGAACAGCATTATTTTGGGGTCCATGATCAGCGAGCGCACGATGGCCACGCGTTGTTGTTGGCCGCCGGACAGCGTCGCCGGATAGGCGTCCGCCTTGTCCTCGAGGTTCACCTTGCGCAGCAGGGCGCCGGCCCGGTCGGTCGCGTCATCGCGGCTCCAGCCCAGTACTCCGATCGGCGCCTCGATGATGTTGCCCATCACCGTGAGGTGTGGAAACAGATTGAAGGACTGCGAGACCATCCCGATGCCGGTGCGATAGCGCGCGATCTGGCGTCCGGAAAGCCTTCCCTTGGCGTTTTCGACGCCCTTGGCGGTGATCGCGACGTCACCGACGGTGATGGTCCCCCCCTGGATGCGCTCGAGATAGTTGATGCAACGCACGAGCGTGCTCTTGCCGGAACCGCTCGGACCGATGATCGCGAGCGTCGAACTGGGTGGAACGAGGAGATCGACGCCGCGCAGGACTTCCAGCGTTCCGAAGCGCTTGTGGACCTGCTCGAGGCGAATGACGGGTTCAGGCGACTGCATGTTGCGTCCGGAAGTAGCCGCCGCTCATCGGCAGGCGACGCGACAGGTATCGCACCGCCGAGGATACGGCGAACACGAGGATGAAATACGTGATGGCCACCGCCGTGTAGACCGGCATCGGAAGGAACGTCGCGCTGACGATCAGCCCGGCCTGGTACATGAGGTCGGGCACCGCGATGATCGACACGATGCTGGTCGACTTGAAGCAGATGACGTACTGGTTGAGGATGCCCGGCAGCATCCGGATGAACGCCTGCGGGATGACGATCCTGCGCATCAGCCGCGAATACGTCATGCCGAGCGACTGCGCGGCTTCGATCTGCCCCTTGTCGATCGACTCGATGCCCGCCCGGTATTCCTCCGCCAGGTATCCGCTCGATTGCAGCGCGAGCGCGATCAGCGAGCTCGTGAAGGCGTCGAATTTGATGCCAATGATCTCCGGCAGCGCGTAATGGACCCAGACCAGCTGGACCAGGATCGGCGTGTTGCGGCAGAACTCGACGTAGAACACGGCCGGCGCGCGGACGATGCGGCTGCGTGCCAGCGTGCCGAGGCAGGCGATGAGGCCGACGACGACGGCCACGAGCATCGCCAGCACCGAAAGCACGAGCGTGATCCAGATGCCGGACAGCAGCACGTCATGGTATTCCCCGAATACCTGCCACAAGCGCATCAACGACATGGAATGTCTATCTGGACTAGCGAAACGGAAACCAGACGGAGCCTTTCAGCTCCGCCTGAACGAGGTTGAGCGCGGGTCGCGCGCCTCGGGCCGCTACTTCTTGGCGAACGGATTGGTCTTCGCCATGTATTGGTCGTAGGTGTGCTTGGCGAGATCGTTGGCGCTGACCCATCGTACGTACTGATCGAGGAAGTCCTTCCATTCCTGATCGCCATAGCGCACCGCCCAGCCGACCGGCGCGTTGCCGAAATCCTCGCCGGGGAATGCCATCTTGCCCCACGCTGCGTTCTCGGGGATCTGCAGCCACCAATTGATGTTGATGATCGGCAGGATCGTCACGTCGGCATCGCCGCGCTGCGTCGGCGGAAGCGTCTCGACGTCCGACTGGATCTGCAACGCCAGGAACTTCGCCTTCGGGAACAGCCGCTTGCCCGTTTCATATTCGCGGGATCCGAGGCCTACCGCGATCGTCACGTTCGGGTTGTCCAGGTCGGAGATCTTCTTCAGGTTCTTCTTGTTGTCCTTGCGGATGATCGCGTTCAGCCCCTTGGACCGGAATGGCGTGACGAAGCTCACTTCCATCGCGCGGGGCGCGTTGTAGACGAAGCTGCTGCCGAAGAAGTCGCAGTCGCCTCGCTTGAGCGCGAGCACGGCCGTGTTCCACTGCACCTCGACGGGCTGGACCTTTACCTTCATCCATGTCGCCAGTTCGTTCGCCAGGTCCACGAACACGCCGAGCCATTCGCCCGTCTTCGGATCCTTGTACGACTCCGGCGAACCCTGCGCGTAGCAGACCTTCATCACGCCATCCTTCTTCACCTTGGTCAGCGTGGACGACTCCGATTGCGCCTGCGCGGTGCCCGCGCCGATGAGCAGCAGCACCGGCGCCATGTATAAAAGTTGCCTCGGCTTCATGGTGGATCTCCTTGTGAATGAGCGTCGTTGCTCGAGCGAAGCGACATGGATCGCGGATCTCGAGCAGACAGGTCGGGTCATCGCTGACGCAGCGCGCGCAGCGATGACGACGATTCGAATGGGCGCGTGACGGCCGGTGGCATGCGCTGCGCGATCAGCGCGGCCAGCTGCTCGACCGAGCGCGCGTCGGGGCGGAAGGCGAGGGTGATGACCGGGACCTGCGACTCCGCGATCTGCATCCGCTCGGCGGCCGAGGGCGTGACGAGAAGCACGTCGCTCGACTGCAGCAGCTTGCGCACCGAGGCGCGCGCGCGGACGAGGCAGCCATCGACCCGCAGCCCGGGGTTGTATCCGTCCACCATCCCGGTCAGCGCCAGCAACGTCTGCTTGAGGTCGCACACGATGCCGACGCGCGTGCCTGCGCGCAGCCGTGCGACGCTCAACAGACTGTCGGGGTCGATCGGGAAGTGCATGCCGAAGATCTGCGCGCGGCCGCCTTCGCCCGTTTGCCGCCCCAGCGCGGCCTCGACCGCCGCAAGGTGCGTGATGTTCACGGCGAGGATGCTGAATTCGTCCAGGAATCGCTGCGGCTCGCGAAGGACCGCGTCGATCAGCAACGGTTCGATCGGATGCGCGATTGCAAGTTGCAGGTCACGGCTCAGCGTCGTTGCGTCACGGCGATTGCATTCGATGAAACCGATCCTGGGACCGGCATGGCCATACGCCTGCGCGACGACATCGTCGACGAACTTGCGAAACTGCAGCTGGTCGAGACCGGAGAGCTTCGCTTCCTGAACCGCCAGCGTGAGCAGCCCGGTAATGCCATCGAGCGCGCCGTCCAGCGAGACGCGCAGGGGACGCTTGCTGATGAAGGTGCCGAACCCCGCACGCGTGAGCAGGTAGCCGCGCTGCGCCAGCGAGCGGTAGGCCTTGCTCACCGTGTTCTTGTTCGCGCCGAGCTCCGCGGCAAGCGCTTCGCAGGTGGGAATCCTCTGGCCCGGCGCATATTCCTTGCGTGCGATGCGCAACAGGATGGCCCGCTCGATCTGCGACCAGGACACCGGAGGCTTGGCGGCGACCTCCGGGGCGCGTGTCCGTGCCGTCCCTCGTTCGCTGCCGACCTTGCTTCGCGTCATGGCGCCATCCTAACTCTTAGGACGACTGCTGACAATGAGCGGCGCTTGCGTGTGTGTCATCAGTTCGGCCGCTTCAAAAGCCAATCGCGCAGCCGTCCTGGCGCGGCTCGGAACCTGCGACCCAGACGCCGCCCGGCAGCGCACTGATGATCTGCGCGCCGCCCATGCCGCGATGCTCGCGCGCGACGATCTCGTGGCCCCAGTCGGCGAGTGTCGCGCAGGTCGCATCCGGTACGCCGGCTTCGATGATGACCCGCCGCCCTTCCTCCCACCAGAAGCGCGGCGCATCGATGGCGCTTTGCACGTCCAGCCCGTAGTCGAGAAGGTTCACCAGAAGTTGCAGATGTCCCTGCGGCTGCATGAAGCCGCCGCTGACGCCGAACACCGTGTGCAGGGCGTCGTCGCGCAGCACCATGCCCGGGATGATCGTATGGAACGGCCGCTTGCCGGGTTCGAGCCGGTTGGGGTGGCGCGGGTCGAGCGAGAATCCGGCGCCGCGATTCTGCATCGCGAAGCCCAGTCCTTCGGCGACGTGGCCGCTGCCGAAATCCTCGAACACGCTGTTGATGAAGGAAACGCCGTTGCCCGCGGCATCCGTTACGGCGAGATAGACGGTGTCGGAATGTCCCCATGCCTTCGACTGCGGAACCGACGCGCGCCACCCGCTCGGCACGTGCGCGCGGGCGAGCGACTTGCGCGACCGGCATGTCCGCGAAGCGCGGATCGGCGACATGCTGCTGCGTCTCGACCATCGCCTGCTTGGTCGCTTCGATCAGCAGGTGCCAGCATTCCGGTGAATCGCGGGGATAGCGTGTGAGGTCGATCTCCGCGATCGCCTTCAATGCCATCAACGCAGCGATTCCCTGGCCGTTGGGCGGACACTCGAGCACGCGATGGCCGCGGTAGTCCATGCCGATCGGCTCCTGCCATTCCGCGCGATAGCCGGCAAGGTCGTCGCGATCGAGCAGCCCGCCACTGCGTTGCACGTACGCGATGAGGCGCTCGGCGATTTCTCCGGCATAGAACGCGTCACGCCCGCCATCGGCCAATAGCCGCAGCGTGCGCGCGAGGTCGGGCTGCACGAGTACGTCACCCGCCTGCGGCGCACGCCCGTCGATCAGCAGCGTGCGTGCGGCTTCCGGATCGGCGCGCAGGCGTGCTTCGCCAAGGCGCCAGCTCACCGCGTCGCCGGGCGCGACGGGAAACCCGCCTTCGGCATATTCGATCGCCGGCTGCAGCACCTCCTTGAGCGAGAATCGGCCGTGTGCGGCCAGCATCTGCGACCAGCCATCGATACAGCCGGGCACCGTCCAGGCGAGCGGGCTATGCGGCGGCACGATGTCCAGCCCCCGTGCACGGTAACCGTCGAGCGTTGCGGCGCGCGGCGCCGGTCCGCTCGCGTTCAAGGCCCGCACGCGGCGGTCGTGGGCACTGTAGATCAATGCGAATGCGTCGCCGCCGACACCCGTCTGATACGGCTCCACCACGCCGAGCACGGCGGCTGCCGCGACCGCAGCATCGGCGGCGTTCCCGCCGTCGAGCAACATCCGCATGCCCGCCAGGCTGGCGAGCGGATGCGCCGACGCCACCATCCCGCGGCGCCCGAACACCGGCGAGCGCCGCGAATTGAACACGGTGGTGTTGTAGCTCTGCGCGTTCATTACCCGCGATCCGTTGGCATCGACCTGTCGCGTTCCGCTTACCGGGCGACGGGCAACGGCTTCGGTCCGACCGCGTAGCGCTCGAGGATCTCCAGATCCAGCTCGATGCCTAGGCCTGGCTTGGTGGGCACGTCGACCCAGCCATTTTCGATCGGCATCCGCTCCCGCGTCAGCAAGCGGTTGATCGGGGTCTCCGCGACGCAGTATTCCTGAAAGTGCGCCGTTTTGAGCACCGCGTTGAGGTGCAGCGAAGCCGCCTTGATGACGCCGCTCTTCCACGCATGGGGAACCACCGCAATCCCCCGCATTTCGGCGTCGCGCGCAATCCGCAGGGCCTCGGATAGCCCGCCGCAGCGCGTGACATCGGGCTGGATCACGTCGACGTGTCCGCGCTCGATGAGTTCGCGGAAGCCCCATCGCGTCGCTTCCTCTTCCCCTGCTGCCACGCGCAGCTCGACGGCATCGGCGAGTTCCGCGTAGGCCTCGAATTCATCCGGCTCGAACGGCTCTTCCAGCCAGTAGATGCCGAGGTCCTCGAACTGGCGCGCGACCCGGATCGCGCGCTTGGCATCGGCACCATAGCCGAATCCGGCGTCGATGAGGATCTCGACGCCATCGCCCGCCTTGCGCTTGGCGGCACGCGCCAGGCGCACGTCGTGGGCCTCGTCCTTGCCGATCGGGCCCCAGCCGAATTTGATGGCATTGAAGCCCATGCGCGACGAGGCGCTCGACGCTGGCTTCCACGTCGCGCTCGGTGTCGGGCATCAACAGCGACGCATAAGGCCGCACCCGGTCACGCTGCTTCGTGCCGAGCAACTCGCACACCGGCTTGCCGAGCTTCTTGCCCTTGATGTCCCACAGTGCGATATCGACCCCGCTGATGGCATGCATCGCCACGCCGCGCCGGCCGTAATAGACGGAGCCCATGTACATGCGGCGCCACAGGCTTTCGATGTCCAGCGGGTCCTGGCCGATCAGCACGTGGCGCAGCCCGGTGGCGATGTAATGCGAATTCGGGGCTTCGTACACCGCCTTCACGACTTCCGGCGCGGAGTCCACTTCGCCGATGCCGGTAATGCCCTCGTCGGTGTGGATGCGCACGATGAGATCGTCCTGGCTGCCGTCGGCGATGGCGCCGTCCACGACGGGCTGCCGCAAGATGATGGCTTCGACTTCGGTAATCTTCACGTACAGGTGCTCCTGGTCTGGTTGCTCGTTCGAAAGATCGTCAGCTGAAAAGGTCGGCGACGAGGTCGCCGGTGGCAACTGCCTGGTTGCCGACCCAGCTCTGCGGCGGAAAAGTCATCACGTAGCCGTCGGCCGGCATGGCGATCGCCTCCACCTCCTTGCCCATGATGTCGCGCGTGCGCGCGATCACCGTGCCGGCAGGAAGGAACCGCCCACACTCCACCTCGAAGCGGATGAAGCCCCCGTGCTCGGCGCGAAGGGTCGGCATCGTCGGATGCACGCCCGGCACGATGACGATGTCGCGTTGTGGCTCGATCGTCCCTTCCACCATGCCAAGGTGGACGAGCACGTTGCGGATGCCACGCAGCGCCGCGGTGACCGTCGCGTCGTCCAGCATCCGCGACTTGGTCATCTCGATCATCAGCGCCGGCTTGCCGGCATCGAGGCATGCGCCGGCCAGCGTCAGCGGGTTGGGTGCCGTGGTGACCATGGTCACGCCGAACGCGCGCGCCATGTCCAGCGTCTTCTCCCATCCCGGCGTACCAAGCGCATCGCGCTTGCCGCCCCGGTACATGAAGGTAAACGGGATCCCCGGCTCGCCGACCGCGTGAAGGTCGATCGCGTGACTGGCCTGCTGCACGATCTCGGTCCACAGGAGATGGACGATGCGCTGCGTCATGCTGCCCTTGGCATCGCCCGGCCACAGCTTGTGGATGTCGCCCGCGAACGGCACGCCTTCGCGCGCCGCGTAGTGCGGGGCGATGCGGGTCGCGAACTGGTGCGCCATGAGATTGGCCAGCGGCACGGCAATGATGGCGCCGGCCAAGCCCGCGGGATCGAGCTCCGCGCGCAGGCGGCGCAGCATTTCGACGGAATAGATTGTCTCCTGTCCATGCGAGCCTGCGTGGAGATAGACGACCGGGCCATCCTCACGGCCGTTGATGACGACGATCGGCACTTGTACCTGCGTGACGCCGTCGGCGAGCTCGCCGACGGAAGCGTAGCCGCTGATGACGCTGTTGCTGGCCGCGACGACCGGCCCGACCTTCAGAGGGGCGCGCATGAGGGGCTCCGCAATGGCGCGGGTTCGATGGAGTGGCTACGCATCGGACGCGGCGCGCGCAAACGTTCTGGGCACGACATCGGGATTCACCGGCGACAGCGGCCGACCACCGTGCAGGATGCGCACGACCTCCTGCGCGGCCTGCACGGTGACCTGCTCGCGCGACTCTTCGGAATACCAGGCGGCATGCGGCGTCAGGATCACGTTGTCGAGCGCGAGCAGCGGATCATCCGGGCCGGGCGGCTCGGGATCCGTCACATCGAGTCCGGCGCCGGCGATGCGCCGTGCGCGCAACGCCGCCACGAGCGCCGGCTGATCGATGACGCCGCCGCGTGACGTGTTGACGAGAAAGGCGCCCGGCTTCATCAGCGCCAGCTCCCGTGCACCGATCAAGCGCGCGGTGGCATCGGTCAACGGCACGTGGATCGAGACACAGTCGGCGCGCCGCAGCAGCTCATCGAGCCCGACGAAGGTCACGTGATCCGCGGCCACCACGTGCACGCGAACAGGCAAGGACCGTCAGCCCGAGGCCGTGCGCCTTCGCCGCGAGCACGCGCCCGATGTCGCCGAAGCCGACGATGCCGAGCACCTGACCGGCGAGCCGATGGCGTGGAACGGCCGAGCGATACGTCCACTCGCCGCGACGCACGTCGCGGTCGAAGGCTAGCAGGCCGCGTGACCATGCGAGCAACAGGGCGAGGACGTGGTTGGACACCTCGTCCCAGTTCGCATCGCGAACGTTCGCCACCCAGATGCCGCGCTTCGTGGCTGCCGCGACGTCGATGTTGTCGACGCCCTTGCCGAAATGCACGACGCCGCGACAGCGCGGCCAGGCATCGAGAACGCGCGAGGTGATCGCGACATGCTGGTTGATCACTGCGTCCGCGTCGCGGCCGAGCGCCATCGCGTCGTCCTCGCCGCGGCATTCGCCGATGACGAGCTCGATGCCGGCGTCGGCGAGCACCCGCGTGGCGTTGCCGATGTCGGTGTAGTGGTGATCGGTTACGATGGCTTTCACTGCGCGGCTTTCACTGCGGAATCGGCTTTCATGCAAACTGCTGGCGTTCGACAGCTTCACGATATGCAAAGCCATCGCTTGCCTTCAATCCTAAGATTTAGGATGATATCTGTCAACCGTCAACCGCCTGTCGCAAATCGCGATCGGGCGCCTCAAGGAGAACACCATGCCGAAACGCGGCGACAACGATTTCCTCGAACAGCTCAAGACGCACCTTTATGCGGCCGTTCTCTCCGACGTCCTGGACGACGATCGGCCTGCGCAACCAGGCGATGGCGCCACGCATACGCCCGCTCGACGACGCGCTGGTGCTGGCCGGGTTTGCGCGCACCGGATTGTTCCGCGAGGTTTACCATGTGGCGCGCGACGAGAATCCGTACGAGCTCGAGATCCGGATCCTCGATGACCTTCACCCGGGCGACGTGGTCGCGTTCGGCTGCGGCGGCTCGGACCGCATCGCGCCGTGGGGTGAGTTGCTGACGACGGCGGCGCGCGCGCGTGGCGCGGCCGGGGCGGTGACGGATGGCTTCGTGCGCGATGTTCGTGGCATCCGTGGCGTCCAATTCCCCGTCTTCCACGGCGGCATCGCGCCGCTCGACTCCAAGGGCCGCGGCAAGGTGGCCGAGATCGACGTGCCGATCGAATGCGCCGGCGTGCGCATCGAATCCGGCGACCTCGTATTCGGCGACGTCGACGGCGTCGTCGTCGTGCCGCGCCGTGCCGAGGAAGAGGTGCTAGCCCGGGCGTTCGAGAAGGTCGCGAGCGAGAACAGGACGCGCGATGAACTGCTGCAAGGCGCCAAGCTGAAGGAAGTGTTCGACCGCTACGGCGTCCTGTGAATATGGGCGCCCGATTTCAATCCACGATCGCAGGACAACGATGATCAAACGCGTCACCATCATGACACGCAAGCCGGGGATGAGCCGGGCGGCGTTCGCCGAATACTGGACGAAGGTCCACGGGCCGCTGCTCGCATCGCATCCTGCGGTCAAGCGATTCACGATCAACGTCACCCGGGAATGGCTGCGGTTCTCGGTGCGCAACGAGGATCCGGCGGACCCGTTGCGATCGACGATCGTCACGCAGACGCCGGATGGCATCGTCGAGCTGTGGTTCGAGGACCGCGAGTCGATGGAGGCGATGTACAAGTCGGATTTCTCCCGCCAGCTGGTGGCGGACGCCGAACATTTCGTGGGCGCGATCGTGACGTTCATCATGGACGAGCACGAAATCAAGACGACGCCAGTGTGACGATTAGGGGCGACGGTTAGGCAGACTCGCGACCTCTAGCACGATGCTCGCCGGCGGGCGGCGCTCTAGCGACGCCGCCACCTATCCGTCGATATGACCGGGGCGGTTTGCGTGATGTCTTACACGGGCGCCTCAATCGCGGCGGGGTCTCGTGCGTGGATTCGAGGAAAACAGGCGAACTGAGGGCGCGCAGACGGGTTGCCGCGGTTGCTTCTAAGCCACTACATACGTGACCGGCCTGTGGGTTCGAATCCCATCATCGGCGCCCATAGCGGAAGGGTGGGTTGGCCGGAGGATGGTCGGGGGCACACTAGACGAAGCTCCTGCAGCCCTTGTGCGGCGGGTACTTTGGCAGACGCCCTCTCCGCCATTCGCCGCTACCTCGCTGTTCAGGCGATCATGCCGTTGATTTTCGTGGACTTCTGCTTCTCTTGCTACAAGAGAGTGCTACGGGAAACAACGACGCGCGTATGCCCGCGAATATCCCTTTCTTGACGAGACTTTCGACAGTTGTCGATGCGTATCTGCAGGGCCACTTGCAGAAGAAAGCCGCGCCAAGCCTCCGCACGGGTCGCCCGGCAACCAGCCGTGCGCGCTTACATGAGGGCGCCTTTGCACGGCACTCCCGCGCCTTGGCAGCCTAGAGCGTGCCAAGTCCTCGGGCGCGAACCGGGGTCATCAGCATTCCAACGAGCGTCTGCCACCGGTTGTCCTGCAACTTGCGAAGTCCGAAGTTCTGGCGCCGCCCCGAATCCGGCCGACGATAGGTTCCGAACATCCAGTCCCAGATCGAAAGGATCGCGCCGTAGTTGGAATTGGTCTCGGGCAAATCGGGTGAGTGGTGGATCCGGTGCATCTCAGGCGTCACCAGCAGCCATGAGAACCACCGTTCGACCCAATTTGGGTATGCGACGTTCGCGTGCAGCAGCAGATTGGCGGGATTGACGAACACTGCCCGCGCGCCCTCAACCCAGAGCGGAATTCCTAGCGTCAGCAACAAGAACGTCTTCAGCACCATCTGAATCGTGACTTCGACCGGATGAAAACGCATCCCCGTCGTCGCATCAAGCTGGGTATCGGAGTGATGTACGGCGTGGATCAGCCACAGCCACCGCACCCGATGGGTCAACCGATGGAATCCATAGTCGAAGAGATCCAGGAGAAGGAACCCGACCGCGAATTCCGCAAAAACGGGTAGCGCGAGCCGCGTGATTGCGCCATTGCTTTCGGTCAGTCGATACGGGACATCGAGGATCCATGCCAGCACCAGCGCATCGGCCACGATCACGATGAGCGCGAACAGGCCGACGTTGCGAGCGATGTGCCGCCAACGGCCGATTGGGGCTGATCTCCCTTCGAGGATGACCAGAAACGCGAACGTACCGGCAAACCCGCTGAAATACGCGAGGGTCAGGAGGTGGAGGCCCTGCGCAGTCACAGCACGGCTGAAGGCCCGCGGCGGCGTCGCGAAAAGGTCTGCCCGATCACTTCTTGCGCCGACGCACAGCGATTGCCCCGGCGATGGCAACGACGAGCGCCATTCCGATCAGCCCCACGTCGTCCAGAGTCGGAACTTGTACGAACACCACGGAATTGGCCTGGGCCTGGCTCTGCGTAGAGATAAACGTGAAAAAGATGGCCGCGACGATCCTGTTCATCAATGCTCTCCTGGCATGGTCGAATATCCTTCCATCGCTTGGGGCATCACCAACATATTTGGTCGTCTTGCGTCCGGGATCGCTACAGCATCCGTTCCGTTTGCGCAAGACTCCCACACCCCTCGCATCGACGAGTGTGCGGGCATGCGCATCGCCCGTCAACTCCGTTATCGGGAGAAAGCAATGCAGCTCCGAAATCTTCTTGAACGTCCGGCATCGGGAAGTCACTCGACTGTCTGCAACTGGCCGATAGCGCCAGTTGACGAGCCCGGTTCGAACGGCCGGTTTCGAGCTTGCACGCGTTCACGCGGCTGCACCCAATAACGGGGAAGTGTCGATCTCGGGCGGGTCGCGTGGTGGGGTCACCGTCTGCCGCGACACCCAAGCAGTGAGGGTGGCCGTACCCGCTGCTGCTCTTCCCGTTGCTTTCGTTCGACAGGAATCGCAGAATCCGCGCAGAATTTGGAAGCCTGCCCCGTTGCGCTATGATGCTCGACCGCCTTGGTCGACCGGGCGTTCACCTGAGTGGAGGAGTGATGACCCACCTGTTCTCCGCAGCACGTTGCATGGCCTTTGCGCTTGCGCTTTGCAGCATCGTCCTGCCCTCGGTGAGCCATGGGCAGCAGGCGACGCCGCAGCGCGGCGGCACGCTCATCATGGTCGTACAGCCCGAGCCTCCGACGCTCGCCTCGTACCAGAGCACGTCCGGCCCCATCGGCCAGGTGGCGACCAAGGTGTACGAAGGCCTGCTCGAGTACGACTTCAATCTGCGGCCGATCCCCGGGCTCGCGCAGTCGTGGACGGTGAGCCCGGATGGCAAGACGATCACCTTCAAGCTGCAGCAGGGCGTGAAGTTCCACGACGGTCAGCCCTTCACCAGCGCCGACGTGAAGTTCAGCGTGCTGGACGTGCTGAAGAAAATCCACCCGCGCGGCATCAACACCTTCCGCGCCGTCGAGACGATCGATACGCCCGATCCGTACACCGCGGTGTTCAGGCTGTCGGAGCCGGCGCCCTACATGCTGATGGCGCTGTCCGGTTACGAGTCACCGATGTTGCCGAAGCACATCTTCGGCACCGGCGACATCAACAATCATCCCAATGCGAACAAGCCGATCGGTACCGGGCCCTACAAGTTCGTCGAGTGGCAGAAGGGCCAGTACATGCGGTTCGACCGCAATCCAGACTACTGGAAGAAGGGCCGCCCCTACCTCGATCGCATCGTCGCGCGCTTCATCGCGGATGGCAGCACCCGCGCGGCCACGCTCGAGACGCAGGAAGCGCAGATCGCCGGCTTCAGCGCGGTCCTGCCGCTGGATGTGAAGCGCCTCCAGCAACTGCCCCACATCGCGATCACGACCAAGGGCTACGAGATGCAGTCGCCCATCGTCGAGCTCGATTTCAACACCCAGAAAAAGCCGTTCGACAACGTCAAGGTGCGGCAGGCGATCGCGTATGCGATCGATCGCAAGTTCATCATCGACAACATCTGGTTCGGCTTCGGCCGTCCGGCGACGGGGCCGATCAGCTCGAACTTCAAGGCGACCGGCATCTTCACCCCGGACGTTCGCAACTACAACGTGCCGAACGGCGTGGAGCTGGCGAACAAGCTGCTCGACGAGGCGGGCTACCCGCGTGGCGCGGACGGCACACGCTTCGCGATCGTGCACGACATCACTCCCTACGGAGAGGAGTGGCGGCGCTTCGGCGAATACGTGCAGCAGCAGCTCGCGAAGCTCGGCATCAAGGTCACCTTGCGCTACGAGGATGTACCGACGTGGCTGCGGCGCGTCTATACCAGCTATGACTTCGACCTGACGAACAACTGGATCCAGACGCTGGCCGATCCGGCGATCGGCGTGCACCGGCTCTATCACTCGAAGTCGATCAAGGCCGGCACCGTGTTCGTCAACGGCACGCGCTGGAGCTCTCCGGAAACCGACAAGCTGATGGACGAGGCGACGGTCGAGACCGATCCCAAGAAGCGCGCCGAGATCTATCACGAGTTCCAGAAAAAGATCGTGGATGCAAGTCCGATCGTGTTCGTGCTCGAGCTCGATTTCGTGACGGTGTACAACAAGAAGCTGCAGGGCTGGCTGGTGAGTCCGCTGGGGCTGTACGCGGCGTTCGACCAGGCCTGGCTGGCGAAGTAGGGCACAGCAGGCGCGCCGGTGGCGGTGACGGGGAAGGGATTGCGCTATGTCGTGCGGCGGCTGGCGCTCGCGATACCGACGATCCTGACGATCGTCGTCCTGAACTTCGCGCTCCTGCACCTCGCCCCCGGCGATGCCGCCGACGTCCTCGCCGGGGAGGCCGGCTCCGCGACGCCGCAATACATGGCGCAGCTGCGGCAGAACTTCGGTCTCGATCAGCCGCTATACATCCAGCTCTTCGTCTATCTCAAGCACGTCTTCACGTTCGACCTCGGCTACTCGTTCCGTCACGGAATGAGCGTCTCCGAGCTGATCCTCACGCGGCTCGCACCGACGCTCCTGCTCATGCTCACGGTGTTCGTGCTGTCGGTCGGCCTGGGCGTGGTGCTCGGCGCGATCGCCGCGCGCAACCTCAACCGCTGGCGCGACAACGTGATCTCCATGCTGGCCGTGCTCGCCTACGCGACGCCGGTGTTCTGGGCGGGACTCATGCTGATCGTGGTGTTCTCGATCAAGCTGGGCTGGTTTCCGACCAGCGGCATGGAGCAGGTGGGCGCGTTCAAGGAAGGCTTTGCGCGCGTGGTCGATATCGCGCATCACCTCGTGCTGCCCGCGGTCACCCTCACGCTGTTCTATCTCGCGCTCTACACCCGCCTGATGCGCGCCTCGGTGCTCGACCAGTACGCGATGGATTACGTCGTCACGGCGCGCGCCAAGGGGCTCACCGAGCGCCAGATCGCGCGGCGCCACGTGCTGCGCAATGCCGCCTTGCCGGTGCTGACGATGGCCGGCGTGCAGATCGGGGCGTTGCTCGGCGGGGCGGTCGTGGTCGAGACCGTTTTCGCGTGGCCGGGGCTGGGACTGCTCGCGTACGAATCGCTGTTCGCGCGCGACATCAACCTGCTGCTCGGCATCTTCTTCATCTCCGCGTGCCTCGTGGTCGTGGTGAACCTGGCGGTCGACCTGCTGTATTCGCGGCTCGATCCGCGCATCGAGCTGCGCTGAACGCCATGGGCGAGTTCGCACGCCGCTTCGCCCGCAATCGCCCCGCCGTGGCCGGCTTCGTGATCCTGCTGGCGGTGATCGCGATCGCGCTGGTCGCGCCGCTGCTGTATCCGGCGAGTCCGTTCGCGCTGGTGGGCAAGCCATTTCAACCGCCTCTGTCGGGGTACCTGTTCGGTACCGACCAGCTCGGCCGGGACGTGACTGCCGAGGTGCTGCACGGCGCACGCACGACGCTGCTGATCGGCCTTCTTGCCACCACGATCGCGGTGCTGGTCGGGGCGACGATCGGCGGCCTGGCCGGGTATTACGGGGGTCGCATCGACGCGCTGCTGATGCGCTTCACGGAGATCTTCCAGACGATCCCGTTCTTCCTGTTCGCGATCCTGCTGGTCGCCGTGCTCACGCCGTCCATTCGCAACGTCGTGCTGGCGATTGCGCTGGTCTCCTGGCCGCCGATGGCGCGGCTCACCCGCGGCGAGTTTCTCGCCATGCGCAGCCGCGAGTTCGTGCTTGCCTGCGTATCGATGGGGATGACGCACACGCGCATCATCCTCGCGCACATCCTGCCGAACACGCTGTCGTCGATCATCGTCACCGGCTCGCTGATGGTGGCGACCGCGATCCTGATCGAATCGGCGCTGTCGTTTCTCGGATTGTCCGACCCCAACATCATGAGCTGGGGCTATATCATCGGCGAAGGGCGGACGTCGCTGCGCACGGCATGGTGGGTCTGCACCATCCCTGGCATCGCGATCCTCGTGACCGTGATGGCTATCAACCTCGTCGGCGAGGGGCTCAACGACGCGCTGAACCCGCGGCTGCGGACGGCATGAGCGGGAAAGCGACCGTCTTAGCGATCGAGCGGCTGACGATCGATCTTCCGCCGTGGGCAGAACGCCCGCACGCGGTCCGCGACGTGAGCCTCGAGCTGCGCCACGACGAGATTCTTTGCGTCGTCGGTGAATCCGGTTCGGGCAAGTCGCTGATGGCGCGATCCATCCTTGGCCTTTTCCCATCGCGGCACGTGAAGCCGAGCGCCGGGCGCATCCTCTACGACGGCGAGAACCTGCTCGCCGCGACGCCTGCGCGCCTGCGTGCGCTGCGGGGCAGCCGCATCGCGATGATCTTCCAGGAGCCGATGACGGCATTGAACCCGGTGCTCACCATCGGGCGGCAGATCGAGGAAGCGATCGAGGTGCACCAGATGATGGGCCGCGACGCCCGGCGCCGTCGCGTGCTGGACATGCTCGCCGCCGTGCATCTTCCGGATCCGCAGCGAATGCTCGATGCCTATCCGCACCAGATCTCGGGCGGACAGCGCCAGCGCGCGATGATCGCGATGGCACTCACGCTCGAGCCGGACATCCTGATCGCCGACGAGCCGACCACCGCGCTCGACGTGACGACGCAGGCGCAGATCCTCGCGTTGATCCGCGAGATCCAGACCGCACGACGGATGGCGGTGCTGTTCATCACGCACGACTTCGGCGTCGTCGCGCAGATCGCCGACCGCATCGCGGTGATGCAGCAAGGCAACCTGGTCGAGCACGGTTCGGCGGAGACCATCCTCGAAGCCCCCCGCGAAGCCTACACCCGCGCACTGCTCGCCGCCGTCCCCGACCTCGTCCCCGCGGCTCCACGCGCGGAGTTCAGTCACGCACCGATCGCGATGCGTGTGTCCGGGCTGCACAAGAGCTATCGCTCCGGAGGCAGGCTGTTTCGCGGCGCTGCAGGCGTCGTGCACGCGGCGCGCGAGGTGTCGTTCGAGATTCGGCGCGGCGAGACGCTCGGCATCGTGGGTGAGTCGGGGTCGGGCAAATCCACGGTGGCGCGCTGCGTGGCCCGTTTGATCGAGCCCGATGGCGGCGAGATCCGCGTCGGCGATACCGATTTCGGGCGGCTCTCGCATCGCGCGCTGCGGGAGGCACGCAAGCGCCTCCAGATGGTGTTCCAGGACCCGTACGGCTCACTGGATCCGCGATGCACGGTGGGCAGGCTGATCGCGGAAGGACCGATCGTGCACGGGACCGCGCCGGCCATTGCGTGGCAACGCGCGCTCGAGCTGCTCGAGCTGGTCGGGCTCGACGCGCGCGCGGCCGAGCGTTATCCGCACGAGTTCTCCGGCGGACAGCGGCAGCGCATCGCGCTGGCACGCGCGCTGGCGCTCGATCCGGAGGTCCTCATCGCGGACGAGGCGGTGTCCGCGCTCGACGTGTCGGTCCAGGCGCAGGTGTTGCGGCTGCTCGCGGACATTCGCGCGCGGCTCGGCCTCACCGTGCTCTTCATCACGCACGATCTTCGCGTGGCCGCACAGGTGTGCGACTCCATCGCGGTGATGCGGCGCGGCGAGATCGTCGAATACGGACTCACCGCCGAGGTGTTCGCAGCGCCCCGACATCCGTATACTCAAGAGCTCTTCGCGGCGGTGCCTGGCCGCGAATGGAGCCTGCGCCGCGCCGCGGCCACTGCGAACCCATGAGCCTATCCGCCTCCCCGTTTGCCGATACCACGCTCGCGGAATTCGCCGCCCGCTTCCGACGCGGCGAGATCTCCGCGCGCGACACGACCGCGGCGTTGCTGGCGCGCATCGAAGCGCTGCAGCCGCGCTTGCGCGCCTTTACGTTCGTCGATCGCGAACGCGCGCTCGCCCAGGCCGCCGGTATCGACCAATTGCGCCGCGCCGGCGTCGATCTCGGGCCTCTGATGGGCGTGCCCGTCGCGCTCAAGGACCTCTTCACCGTCACGGGCATGCCGACCACGGCCGGCAGCCGCATGGACGTGAGCGATCTGGTTCCGCCGCAGGGACGCTTCGTCACGCTACTGGAACGTGGCGGCTGCATCCTCCTCGGCAAGACGGCGACCACGGAGTTCGCGATGGGCGGCTTCAATCTGCGCGAGCCGCCACCGTGGAATCCCTGCGACGCGGCGGTGGCGCGAATGACGGGTGGCTCGAGTCACGGATCCGCAGTCGCCATGGCCGCGCAACTCGCAGGCTTCACGCTCGGATCGGACACGGGTGGCTCGGTGCGTTGGCCGGCTGCACTATGCGGCGTGACGGGATACAAGACCACGACGGGGCATTGGCCCCTGGATGGCGTCTTTCCGTTGTCGCGCAACATGGACAGCCTCGGCTGCTTCACCCGCAGCGTGGCCGATGCGGCGTACGTCGAGGCCGCCATCGCAGGCGAGACGCCTCGATCGGCGATGCGTCCGCAAGCGCTGGTTCTCGCGCTGCCCGGCGATCATTTCTTCCAGAACGTCGACGCCGACGTGCGAGGCTGCTTCGATCGCGCGCTGGCGCGACTGCGCACCGCAGGGGCGTCGGATCGTCGAGATCGCTACGCCGGAAGCTGGGGAAATCGACGAAGTGTTCGGTCGGCTGCTGGCCGTCGAGTGGCTCGCCTTCGTCGGGCGCGAGCGCTTTCTCGCGAACGAGGCGCTCATGGATGCGGTGCCGGCAGCGCGTGCCCGCGCGGGACTCGATGTTCGTGCGGACGACTACGTGCGCCTTGCATCACGCCAGCAAGCGCTGGTCGCGATCATGCGCGAACGCTCGCGCGGCATCGACGCATGGATCACGCCGACGGTAGCGGTGACCCCGGCCCCCTGCGGGGAGTTTCGCAGCGTCGAATCCGTTGCCGCGTGGAATCGGCTGAACACGCAGAACACGCGCCCGGGGAATCTGTTCGGTCAATGCGGCATCTCCCTGCCGATCCATCACCTCGGCGCGCCGCTGCCCGTCGGCCTGCAATTGTGTGGCGCACCGGACAGCGACGCGCATCTGCTCGCCGTCGCGCAAACGGTCGAAGCGATCGTCGGGCGCCCCCCGACTGCATCACTCGATGATTGGCTCACCGCCTGATGGCCGCGCCCGAGAACGCCTGCTCGAGCGTGGTCAGGTCGGCCGCCGCCAGCGCCTCGGTGGCGCCGATGATCACGAGCACCGAAGCCGCGGCGCGTGCGACCGCGGGCGCCGCCGAGATGCTCCAGCGCCGGCCCACGGCCTGAATCAGCTGCGGTAGGTCCGGCGCAGCATCGAAGCGCACGAAGCCTTTCGCCCGCAGCACGGCGTCGGGCAGCGCATCGAGCGCGCAACGCAGCGCCGCTTCCGACAAGGGTTGCGCGCAGCGGAATGTGCGCGTCGAGAAACGCTGGCCGTGATCGGTCGCTTTGCCGAACATTCGATGGGCCGTTGCGGCGACGTTCGGCTGGATTGCGCCCGACTTCCCGACATGCCCCAGCACGACGCTGCAGGGAAGTTCGCCATGGACGGCCTCGACCATGCGGGCGCCAGGCGAGACGCCGTGCAGCCATGACAGGATCGCCGCCGTTTCACGATCGCCGACGAGATCGCGCTTGTTGAGAACGATCAGGTCGGCGCTCGCGAGCTGCTTCTGCACCGTGTCGCCGACGTAGCGATCCGCCGCCAGCCCCTCGATCTGGTCGGCGGCGGCGACGACGATGGTCGCATCCTGTGCAAAGCTGCGATCGGCGCGCGCGATCTGCGCAATGCGCCCCGGATCGCTCACGCCGCTCGCCTCCACCACCACATGATCCGGGGGAGGATCGAGCTCCAGCACGTCGATCAGCGCCTGCGCCAGCCCGCCGACCAGCGTGCAGCACACGCAGCCGTTGCTGAGACTCAGCGTTCTTGCGCTGCGGGCGGAAATCAATGCCGCATCGATGGACAGCGTGCCGAAGTCGTTGACCAGGATGGCAAGGCGTCGTCCTTCGGCCCGCGCGAGCACCGCGTTGAGCAGCGTCGTCTTACCGGCCCCCAGGAAGCCACCGATCACGGTGAGCGGGATCGCCGTGCCGTGAGCGCGCGAAGCGGAGGCGATGCTGGCGCCACTCATCGTGGTGCGTCGGGCGTGCCGTGTCCCGGCGCTTCGAACGGGACGCCGCCCACCATCGTGCCGAGCACGCGCACGTCCTTCAGCGCCTCCGGCGGCACGCTCGTCGGGTCATCCGCAAGCACCGCGAAATCGGCGCGCTTCCCGGTTTCGATGCTGCCGATCTCCCCATCGAGCCGCAGCGTATAGGCTGCGCCCAGGGTGATCGCGCGCAGCGCATCGGCCACCGAAATGCGCTCATGCGGGCCGAGCACGCGTCCGGTGGCCGTGCGGCGATTCACCGCGCACCAGGCAGTGAACAGCGGCGCGATCGGCGTGATCGGCGCGTCCGAGTGCATCGCGAAGGGAATGCCGAGCGCGTGCGCCGTGCCTGCGGCATTCATGCGCTCGGCGCGGTCGGGACCCATCGTCACATCGCGATGAATATCGCCCCAGTAATAGAGATGATTGCAGAACAGGTTGACGCAGAGGTCGAGCGCACGCATGCGGCGGAATTGCGCGGCATTCGCCATCTGGCAGTGCTGCAGGGTGTGTCGATGATCCGGGCGTGCATGGCGGGCGAGCGCGCGCTCCAGGGCATCGATCGCCACCTCGGAGGCCTCGTCACCGTTGACGTGGATGTGCAGTTGCAGTCCGGCCTCGTGGTACGCCGCCACCAGATCGTCGAGCTGCGCCGGCGCGATGTTCCACAAGCCGTTCGGATGGCCGTCGTAGTAGCCGGGCCACTGGACGCGCGCGGTGAAGGCCTGGATCGAGCCGTCGGTCATGAGCTTGACCGGACCGAAGCGCAGCTTGTCGCCGCTCTGCGCCATGCGCGAGCGCACGCGGTCGATGCCGGTACGCGATTCCAGCCCGTTGCCGAACAATGCGGCCACGAGGCGGACCGGATAGTCGTCGCCCTGCGTGACACGCTGCAAGGCATCCACGCTGTCGTCGGAAAGATCGTTCGTGATATCGATCGCCGTCGTCACGCCCGCAGCCTGCGCCAGCCGGCCGAAGTTCCACGCGGCGCGCTCGCCACGGCCTTTGGCGAACGGATCGCCGATGATCCGGAACACCGGGAACATCGCCGCCATCTCGGCCAACTCACCCGTGGGATCGCCGCTGTCGTCGTGCACGATGCCGTCGACGTCCGTGTCGCGCGTGATGCCGGCGCGCGCGAGCATCGCCGAATTGACATTGAGGACGTGGAAGTTGGCGTGGATGATGGCGATGGGTCGCCGCATGGAGACGCGGTCGAGGTCGGCGGCGACGACACGCGGACCGCGAAAGAGAATCGGGTCCAGCCCCCACGCGACGAGCGGGACGTCCGGTTCGGACAATTGCGCCTCGGCGACACGCAGCCGCTCGACGACGGCATCGATCGTCGTCAGCCCCGGCCATGGCAATCCGTCGGGTCCGCGCCTCGGATAAAACCCGACGTACGGGTGGTCCCAGATGCCGCCTTCGAGGAGATGACTGTGTGCCTCGACCAATCCAGGCATCAGCACGGAGTCGGCGTAGCGATCGTCGACCCGATGCGGGCCCCAGCCCGCGAGGACACCAACGTCGCCCGCCCCGAGAACGCGACCATCGCGGACCGCGACCGCTGCCGCATCCGGACACGAAGCATTCATCGTCAGGATACGTCGGGCGCGGTAGATGACGAACGGCTGCAACGGGTGGGGCATCGAGAGGCGTGGCGCATTACGGGATCACGGCTGGCAGTGTAGACGATTCCGTTTCGCGCCCATTCGAGAACCGCCCGGCCCAAGTCAGCGGCAGACGGGCACGACCGACGTCGACGCCGGAACACCAGGGCACACCATGGAAACGCGCGCGATTCCGTCCCACGGCTGAACTCTCCGAAATCCGGGATGCCGGACGCACGCAACGCGGGCGTTGACGGCTAGCGGATCCGCAGAGATTGTTCGGCGACCCGAAGGTGATACGCGGGTCAGTGGAGCCTGCATGCATAGACCGGACTGTCGACATGTCGAACCAGAATGGCGACGTCGACGTCTGCAAAGGAGGCGATGCGAAACCGTCCGAAGGCGTGCGACGAGTTGCCCACGAAACACGAACGACTTGCCGCGTCGGCGATCGGGTTCAGGCTGCCGGCCGTGCGCCCCTGCGCGTACCAAGTCCACTCGCCGATGGATCCGCTACCCGAATCTCGTTCGTCCGGGGCTGCGATGGTGTAAACGGTTCCATCGTCCAGCGGCGAGAAGTAGACGAGCCGGGCGAGGTTCGGAGCATATTGCAGCGACGCAAACGGCCGCAGCAACGGTTTCGATCCCACCGATTCCAGGCGGACGATCTCCCGCGCCGGATCGGCCGGATCCAGCGAATGCAATGCGTTACGCGCATGCACCGACACGACGATGATGTCGCGCAGGGGATGGATCTGCATGGCATTGTGGTTTGCGATCCCGGGGAGCTTGTTCGGGAAGCGATCGGTCCAGCGCCCGAATGTTCCGTCGCCGTTGTCGCCATCCGGATGGAAGCCAACGAAGGCGTTGCCTCCGCCATCGTCGCCCGAATGGCCCCACAGCACACGGCGCGAGTCGTCCCAGGTGGTCCAACCGCCCGAGTTGAGGATCGCCGTAGGATGCTTCGGGCCGCGCCGCCAGCGCAGGGTGTCGAGGTTCAAAAGGTGCGGTATGGCCACCGCCTTGACCTCCTTGCCCAGTTCCGTCTGGCCCTTGAGCAGAAGGTAGTCGTTTCCCAGCGGGTCGTATTGGACATAGTCGTAGGTATGCGGCGGCAGCGGCGACCCATCCGGATACACCGAGTTGGGGTATCTGGCGCCGGCACCGTAGTCGCCGTGATCCCCGCGGACGTATCCATCGGAGATCCTTCGCCATTGCCTGGATAGGAGATCGAAGGCGTGGACGTCGGAACCGAAGTAGTCGTTGTGCCCGCCGCCGAAGACGATCATCGATCCACTGGCGCCGCATCGCGAGGCGTAGACCGCGCTGTTCCAACCCTCGGTGATGGCGCTGAATCCCGCTACGCCGTGCCAAGGTGACTTGGGGGCGCGCCCCAGCATTCGCCGCAGCCACTCCTTCGGCGTCCGCGCGGGATTCAAGCGCGGATCGCAGGCAGGATCATTGTCCTTCAGGTATCGCGTCCCTGATGGCGTCGGCTGCAAGCCGAGGTCCGGGCGATCGCCCGAGATTGCATACCAGCAATGCGGGCGCATCCGTTCGAGCCATGGCGGCGTTTGTGGTGACATGGATCAAATTGTCCAGTCGCCGTTGCGAAATGCAAGCAATGAGCTCCTCGGGCCGATGGGTCGCACCCGACAAGGTGGGATCGACGACACCGCGATCGACGTGAAGCACGCACCATGGAGCGATAGCGTTGCATCGCAGCCTGGCACCACCAGTCCGTTGAGGTTGTTGGAGCTCGCGACATCCTGGAAGTCGACCTGTCGACCAGATCCAGGCTGGTCTGCTGCGCCGGGGCCACTACACGCGTGCGAGACGCAGAAAAGTGGGCAAAGGGCGGTCCGGCGACAACCGGCAATCCCGCTGACGCGCGCTAGGTATCCCGCGCCATCCGCTCGACGGCGGCACGCGGCAGATGGACCTTTTCGGCCGCATCGCCGATCGCCTCCCACGTCGTCGCATCGATGGGAATGCCGTGCGTGAGACGATGGCTGCGGATCTCGCGCTCCGGCTCACCGGCGAGGCGGACGCGATCGAAGCCGTCCGCTGCGGGCGACCCGCGCAGCCATTCGAGGAAGGCGCTGGTCTCCGCGCCGAGCACAGAGCTCCCGAAGCGTGACGGGTCGATCACGATCGAGAGCATCCCGTTGACCACGCGCGTGTCGCCGCGCGGCACGCCGTGCTCCGTGCCGCTGCCCGTCAGTGCGCCCCCCAAGAGCTCGCAGGCGATCGCCAGTCCATAACCCTTGTGCTCGCCGAACGGCAGAATCGCGCCGAGCGGCGGCACCACGGCAAAGCGCGGATCGGTGGTCGAATGGCCGCCATCGTCGAGCAGCAACCCGGGCTCGATTGCCTCCTTCTTGTTATGCGCCACCCGCAACTTCCCTTGCGCGACCTTGCTGGTCGCGAAGTCCAGGATGAACGGTGGTTCACCGGTAAGCGGAATGCCGATGCAGCAGGGATTCGTGCCGAACCGCCCATCGCTGCCACCCCACGGAGCGACGATTGGACGCGAGAGCACGTTGACAAAACTGAGCGAGATGAACCCGGCCGCCGCGGCGATTTCCGCGAACTGGCCAATGCGGCCGAGATGGTGAGTGTTGGCGAGCGCCAGGATGCAACTGCCACCCTGGGCGGCGCGTTCGATGGCCATCTGCATCGCTGCTTCGCCCATCACCTGACCATACCCGCGCTGCCCGTCCACGCGCAGCAGGCTTCCGCCGTCGAGGGTGATCGTCAGATGCTGATTGGCGCGCAATCCGCCGTCGAGCAGCGCACCGACATAACGGGGGACCATGCCCACGCCGTGCGAATCGTGCCCGCGCAGGTTCGATTCGACGAGTGAGCGGGCGACCTGCGCGGCCTCGGTGGCGGCGCTACCGCCGTCGGCAATGATGGCAGCGATCGCCTTGGTCAGCCCGGCGGCCGGGAAGACGTGAAGCCCGGTGCTGTCGTCCATGCGGAAACCCTCGCGGTCTTTCTGGCATGCAAGCCCGATGCGGCATGCCGTGACCGGACGCAACTATGCCATTTGTACCGCCGACCTCAATCGCGTTCCTTGCGTTCCGAGGTTTTCCCTCCCGTGCTCGTATGCATTGGCGATCCGCGTGCTGCTATCCGGCCCGACGCTGCGTGATGGGCGGTCCCGCCGACTTTGTCCAGGCAGACGGGTCCGGGCCGCGGGAATGCAACCACGCCCGGCGCTGTTCTCTGGCGGTGCGTCCGCCCACGCGGCGCGCACAAATCCAACTGAAGGAGATCGCATGAAGAAAAACGGAGTGGCCCTGCTCGCGGGAGTCGGTGCACTGCTCACCTTGGCGCTACCGCCCGTCGCGATTGCACAGTCGTCGTCGATGACCTTCTTCGTGAGCAGCGTCGGCTCGGGTAAGGGCGCCGACTACGGAGGACTCGCCGGCGCGGACAAGCACTGCCAGACCCTCGCCGCGGCAGCGGGCGCCGGCAATCGCACGTGGCACGCTTATCTCAGCACGCAAGGCCCGGACGCCGCCAACGCCCGAGACCGGATCGGCAAAGGTCCGTGGCAGAACGCGAAGGGCGTGGTCGTCGCGAGAAACCTGGAAGAGTTGCACGGCGGCAACAACATCAACCACGAAACGGCGCTCACGGAAACGGGCCAGTATGTGAATGGCCGCCTCGACGCGCCGCCGCTCAAGCATGACGTCCTGACGGGAACCAGGCATGACGGCACCGCCTTCCCGCCGGGCGAGGACCGCACGTGCGGCAACTGGACGAAAAGCGACGAGGGCAGCGCCATGCTCGGCCACCACGACCGGATGGGCTTGCGCGACGATGAAGCGACGCGTTCGTGGAACTCGTCGCACCCGTCGGCCGGGTGCAGCGATCCAAAGCTGGCGAGCACCGGCGGGGCCGGGTTGCTTTACTGTTTCGCCGTCAACTAGCGGCGTCGGCAACCGCTGGCGGCGGTGCCCTGGGGTCGGTGCCGCCGCTCATGCGCGCAGCAGCGCGCGGGCCTTTTCGGTGAGCCGGATGATGCTGCTGCCGCTGCCGTCGTGATCCACGAGGCCGGCCATCACGGCGTCTTCCCAGATCGTGTGGCGCGGACAGCTGCTGCGCCACGTTTCGACCGTGTCCGCATACGTGCGGGGCGCACTCGCGATCCATTCCAGCATCTGGCGAGTGAGCGCGAGATTCTGACGCGCCAACGCTTCATCCGAATCGGCCACGGTCGACTCCGTGTGTGAAGGTTCCGGATCCTCGCTCGGTCCTGTGAAGTGCCGTCCCAGGGCACGGCAATCGGCGACCGAGCGGAACCGGTCAGCGCATGAAATCGCCGAAGCCCGCGGCGCGCGCAAGATCCGCCTTCACGTCCTCGCGGCTGCGCTCGTACACGATCTCGCGACCCATCGCATTGCCGACGTACGCCGAGCCGTTGCGGGTCGGCGTGAGGTCGCAGCGCACGCTGTGCACGCCTTCGCCGAGCACGATCTGGATCACGTCGAGGCGCTTGTTCAGGACCACGACATCGAGCGTCTGACCGCTGGCCGTCACGCGGATCTGTATTTTCTCGTCGTTCATCGGGTGCTCACGTTCGAAGTAGGTTCGGTTCCTGCCCGCCGTGTGCCACCTCCCGGGAGGTGGCCGGGGGTCACATCAGGCATCCACGACTGGCGTAGCGATTATGCGTGCTGGCGCCACGTTTGCACAACCGGCCAACTGGCCCACGCCAGCGCCGCGCATTCGTTCGCTCACTGAAGGTGAACGCCGCGCGTGCGCACGTTGTCTCTGCGCCACTCGTACAGCACATCCGGAACGCCTTCTTCATTGCCGC
This sequence comes from uncultured beta proteobacterium, assembly GCA_963734575.1. GTDB lineage: Bacteria > Pseudomonadota > Gammaproteobacteria > Burkholderiales > Casimicrobiaceae > CAIWHR01. The sequence continues at coordinate 503,868 of CAVTHT010000004.1, forward strand.
TGCCGTCGCCGACCGCGATCGGGACGAAGCCATGTCGCTCGTAGAACCGGCGCGCGCGCACATTCTGCTGGAAGGTGTAGAGGCGGATCGGCGGCAGAAGCTGCGACATCGCAAGGGCCAGCATGCGGGTGCCGATCCCCAAGCCGACGAAGGCCGGCGCGACGTACAGCTGATCGATCCAGCCAATCCCGTCGGCGTCCTGTGCCAGTGCCATCATCGCCACGATCGCTTCGTCTCGAACGGCGACGAACACGCCGCCATCCGGGATGAGCACCTCGGCGATCCATCGCCGCACGTCGGCCTCGTCGTGCCGCAGGGGCGCGAACGGCAGCAGCTTCCCTGCGCGATGCGAGAAAAACGTCGCCTACGGTGATCTCGTCGTCGGCGGTCGCCCTGCGGATGAACACGTGCGCCAGGCAAGGAGGGGAGGAAATCACTGGGCGAGCAAGGCCGATTTGCCTCAGCGGCAGGCCACGGGCATTGGTCACGAAGCAAGTTGCCCCGTGGCGTCGCCGACAGAATACGTGAAGGTCGATCGTGACGCACGCGCCAATCCCGCCACGCTGGCAGCCATCAGGGCGCGGCGACGGGGGAAGAACTGCGAGCCCGGCGGCGCCTGGTCAACTTTCCTCGACGAACACCTCCGCGCGTTTCTTCTTGAGGTTCGGCAGCGCGATCAGCAGCAGCAGGGCCAGCGCGAGCAGCAGGAGCACGAGGGAGATCGGCCGGGTGACGAACACGCTGAAGTCACCGCGCGAGAGCAGCAGCGCGCGACGCAGGTTCTCCTCCATCAAGGGGCCGAGCACGAACCCCAGCAGCAGCGGTGCGGGCTCGCATCCGAGCGACACGAACACGAACCCGAGCAGGCCGAAAAACGCCGTCTGGCTCACGTCGAAGCTCGTGTTGTTGATCGTGTAGATGCCGATCGAGCAGAACACCAGGATCAGCGGGTACAGAATGCGGTAGGGGACGCGCAGCAGCTGCACCCAGATGCCGATGAGCGGAAGGTTGAGCACGACGAGCATCAGGTTGCCGACCCACATCGACGCGATCAGGCCCCAGAACAGCGCGGGGTTGGAGGTCATCACCTGCGGCCCCGGCTGGATGTTGTGAATGGTCATTGCGCCGACCATCAGCGCCATCACGGCGTTCTCGGGAATGCCGAGCGTCAGCAGGGGAATGAACGAGGATTGCGCGCCGGCATTGTTGGCCGACTCGGGGCCGGCGACGCCCTGGATGGCACCGCGGCCGAATTCACTCGGGTCGTCGGACACTTTCTTCTCGACGGCATAGGCCGCGAAGGAAGAAAGCATCGCTCCGCCACCGGGCAATAGTCCGAGCACCGCGCCGATGCCGGTCCCGCGCAACACCGCCGGCCAGGCCTTCCGGAACTGCGCCATCGTTAGCCACAGCCCGGTCACTTTGCTGGTCAGGATCTCGCGCTTTTCCGACGTCTGCAGATTGAGCACGATCTCCGCGAAGCCGAAGAGACCCATCGCAACGCTGGCAACGCCAAGGCCGTCGGTCAGCTCCGGCACGCCGAACGAGTAGCGTGCCAGCCCTGAATTGACATCAGTGCCGACTAGACCAAGGACGAGACCGAGCACCGTCATCGAGATCGCATGGAGCAGCGATCCATGCGCCAGCACGACGGCACCGATGAGCCCGAGGCACATCAACGAAAAATACTCGGAAGGGCCGAACTTGAGGGCGAAGTCGGATAGCGGTGTCGCGACCGTCGCGATCATCACCGTCGCAACGGAGCCGGCAAAGAACGAGCCCAACGCAGACACGGCAAGCGCCGCACCTGCCTGCCCCTTGCGGGCCATCTGGTAACCGTCGAGGCACGTCACGGCGGAAGATGTCTCTCCGGGCATGTTGAGCAGAATGGAGGTGGTCGATCCACCGTACTGCGCGCCGTAGTAGATGCCCGCCAGCATGATGAGCGCACTGACCGGCTGCAGCGCGTAGGTGATCGGCAGCAGCATGGCAATGGTGGCGACCGGACCGATGCCCGGCAGCACACCGATCAGGGTGCCGACGAGGGCGCCGACGAAGGCGTAGAGGAGATTGACGGGTGAAACGGCCACGCTGAAGCCCAGTGCCAGATGCTGGAAGAGTTCCATCACAGCCTCAGGCGAATGCAGGCCAGATTGGCAGTTGGATGTTCAGGCCGTAGACGAACACGCCTACGCACAGCGCCGCCATGAGCAGGCCGGCAATCGCCGCCTCGCGGGGACGAAACTCGTGGCTGGCGCCACTCGAGGCGAGCACGAGGAACAGTGTCGACAGCGCCAGCCCGGCGTATTGCACGATCAGCCCGAAGATGACGACGCTCCCGAGCGCGACGATAACGGGCCGCAAGCGCCACCGCTCGATACGCGCCCCCTGGAGCCGGAAACTGCGCAGCACGCTCGCGGTGCCCAGGGCCATCAGCAGCGAGCCGAGCGCGCGCGGGAAGTAGCCCGGCCCCATGCGCGCTGCGCTGCCCATGGGGTAATGCAGGGCGATCAGGATGGCAGCTGCGCCAATGGCGATGAATAGCAGCCCTGCCCAGAAATCCCTGGGTCCTTTGACGTTCGACATGATCATGCATTCCCTCGCGCGGCTGCGCCATAACTGCTGTTGTAGCGGGCGGGGCCTCGATGAAGGGCACGGCACACTCGCTGCGGGGCGCGATCTTGCCCGCAGGTCGTGCGAGCTCTGCTGGATCAGCGCGTGATCGCAATGGGATCGATGGTTGACTGACATCTCGCACGGCCGCGTATGCGACCGCGGTATCGAGCAGGCACCGCCCATGGCCGCGCGATTGTGCACACGGCGGCTTTCACGAGCCTTGCAGTCAGGCGATCCCGCAGCGTGACCGGATCCTCGCGAGATCAGCGTCGTGCCGCGCGCAGCCGGCGCGCGATGCTGCGGCTCAGCGCAGCTCTATGGTCGGTTCCCGCCGGGCAGCCTGGGGGTCGTGAGTCGCGGTTTCGCTGCGCCGCGCGGCAGCGAACGTGACGACAACGCGCGTACCTCGATGCTGCTGCGCGTCATCGATCGTGACGGATGCGCCCTGGCGCTGCGCCATCTCGCGCACGATGGGCAATCCGAGCCCGCAGCCAAATCCGGGGCTGCCGGGAATGCGATAGAACCGGTCCCACACGTGCTCGCGCTCGGCGGGCGGAATGCCCGGGCCGTCATCCTCGACGATGAGTCGCGGCGGCTGGTCCGCCACGCTCACCGTGACGTGGCCGCCCGGTGCGTACTGACAGGCATTCTCCAGCAGGTTGACGAGTATCTCGTGCACCAGCATCGGCGCCGCACACGCGCTCACGGCGTCGTCGGGGCCGGCATAGCCGAGATCGCAGCCGAAGCGCAGGGCGGTATCGACGTGCCGCTCCACGCTGTCCTTCACCAGGGCCACGAGATCACATGGTTCCACGTCGCCGGCAGCGTGGCCGTCCGGCTCGAGCTTCGCGAGGGTGAGGAGTTGGTGCAGCAGATGGCCGAGGCGCTTGATCGCCTCGTCGACGTGGCGCAGCGCCTTGATGCGGCCCGCGTCGTCCTGCTCGCGGAGTGCCCGCTCGATCTGGATCTGCAGCGTGGCCACCGGCGTGCGCAATTGATGGGCGGCATTGGCGAGGAAGCGCTGTTGCGCGCGCTGCCCCTGTTCCACGCGTGCCAGGAGATCGTTGATCGCGCTCACCAGCGGCTGCATTTCTGCCGGCGCGGGGTCCGGAAGTGCGACGGGCGACATGTCGCCAGGTGTTCGTGCGCGAATGGCGGCCGCCGTGGCGGAAACCACGCGCAACCCGCCACGCAGTGCCAGCCAGATCGCTGCGGCGCCGGTAACGAGGAGCGCGACCTGCAGTGGAACGATGCCGATGAGAATCTCGCGGGCGAGGGCAGTGCGCTTGTGCAGCGTCTCCGCGACGGTGACCTGCACGAGGTTGCCCTCGATGGACGGGGCCACCGCGATGGTCACGGCGCGCACGCGATCGCCGGCCACCGTGGTGTCGAAATAACGTGCGCCGGTATCGGCCGCGACGGTGATCGCCGGGGAGAAATGCGCGTTGCCGGCGAGGTGACCGCGTTTCCCGGCGGTCACCTCGAAGTAGATCCTGTCGGTCTCGTCCCAGATGAACATCTCCAGGGCGATTTCCGGCAGGTCGAGCGCGGGCTGTTGCGCATGGAATCGGATCTGGCCCGCGAGAGTGCGCGCGGAGTCGTAAAGCCAGCGGTCGTATACGAAATCACTGTAGTGGCGCGCGATGGCGTAGGTCGCCGCCGCAGCAATCACGAGCAGACCCAGCGTGACCGGCGCGATGCGCGCCAGCAGTTGGGTGAAAAGGCTCCGCTGCCCCGGCTCAGCCAGCGGCGACCTCCAACCGATAGCCGAGGCCGCGCAGACTGCGGATGCCAAGTCCGGCCGGCTCGAGCCGCTTGCGCAAGCGGCTGACGTACACCTCGATCGCCTGCGGCCGCGCGTCATCGCCCCAGCCATAGAGGGTCTCGAAGAGCACTTCCTTGCTGACCACCCGACCCCCGCGCTCGACGAGCTTGCGCAAGACCGCGAGCTCACGCGGCGGCAGTTCCAGCGGTTCGCCTGCCACCGCGACTTCGCGCGTCGCAATCTCGAACGACAGCGGTCCGAAGCGCATTACCGGCGCGACGGTGGTCCGCGGTCGGCGCAGCACGGCCCGCAGCCGGGCCTCGAGCTCGCCCACTGCGAACGGCTTCACGATGTAGTCGTCGGCACCGGCATCGAGTCCGCGGATGCGTTCGGTCAGCGCGTCACGGGCCGTGAGGATCACCACGGGCCAGGTGATGCCGCGTTGGCGCAGCCGTTGCAGGACTGCGATTCCGTCGAGGTCCGGCAGGCCGAGGTCGAGGATGCCGAGATCGTACGGGGACTGCGCTGCGGCGGCCAAGGCATCCGCGCCCCGATGCATCACGTCCACGGCGTAGCCGGACAGCTGCAGCGCCCGCTGCAGTCCATCGGCCAGTTCACTATCGTCTTCTACCAGGAGGATACGCACGACGGCTGAGTCTGGCTGGGGGAGGGCAGCGGAGTCGCCGAGCGGTCCGTTGCCTGCGCGGTCATTATGCACTGGGCGCACGGACTGCGACGTTGCGGCGGGGCGGCATCGACGCCCGCTTCCGAAAGTGCGGACCGGCGTGAAAGCTCCCCGAAAGGTTCGAGGCGCAAAGTACGTGAGGCGCGAAGCAGCTCGCGCCTTCCTCCCGCCCCGGGATCATTTCCCGGGGTGTTTTTTTGACTGGTGCGCCTGCCTGTTCCGCGTCAGTGGAACACCATCACCGGCATCGAGGCGTGGTTCAGCACCTTGTTGGTCTCGCTCCCGAGCATTCTGGCGGCGAGGCCGTGGCGGTCGTGTGCTGCCATCATGATCAGATCGCAGCCCTTTTGCCGTGCCGTATCGAGCAGTCCCTTCCACGGCTGGTCGTCTTCGATCACCACGCGCTCGTAGTCGACGCCGGCCGCCTGGGCTGCGCTCCCGATGCGATCCAGGAATTGCTTCGCCGCCTCCTGCGCGCGTTCGCGCATCTGCGCTTCGACCACGTCGTCGCTGGGTCCGAATTCACCGTAGGGACTCATGTGATGGCGTGGATACACATGCACTGCCGTGATCCGTGCATGCATCGCCTTCGCGAGCTCGACGCCCGGCCCGACCACTTTTTCGGAGAATTCCGAGCCGTCGGTCGGAATGAGTATGTTCGTGAACATTGCAGCCTCCCGATAATCCGGGCAGCGCCGCTATTCCAAAGCGCTCCCGTAACTCATGCTGGCACGAACCCACCGGGCAGCATTTGTCCAATGATCACTTTCCGTCGCCCTGTCGCGAGAAATGACCGGCAAATGCGTCAGGCCGCCGCCGGCGGGGGGCGCTGCGACCGTGAGTCGGTGACGCGCCCTTGCCTTGACGGGCGCTAGCGCTAGCGGCCGCCGGACGTGGGCGTGCTTTTCCGGACGCGTCTAGCTGCCCATCGCGGAGGGCGGTGCTTCGTCCGGATTGCGCTCAGCGGGAAGAGGCCGGGCGAGAGCGCGATGACTTTGCTGCTCGAGGGAATGGATGGCGGCGCGCACGTTGTCGATCGCGTGATCGACCTCCGCGCCGATGCGCCCGCCGTCATCGCCCATCAGTGCCGCGCGGCGGCTGTCGTGCGAGCGCAGCTCGATCTTGATTGCCACGAGCGAGTCGAGCGTGTCGTACAGGATGGAGAGCGCCGCCCGGTATTCCATGACGCACCTCGGTAAATGTTGCCGATGATGCTGCGCCAGCTTGCGCGACTGTCACATAGATGTGCACGGCGATGCAAGTCATCGGGCACGCACGGCCATTCCGGCTTGGGAATGCGTCGCGGTCATGCAATACTGGCGCGCGTTCTGGTGCGACCCCACGCCCCCAAAATGTCTGCTTTCCCGAAGTGCGGTTTGCTCGCGGCCGCGTTGCTGACTTTCGCCTGGACGCACGAGGTCCAGGCCGACAGGCAGACCGCGTGCACGATCACCGTCAATTCGCCCGACGAAAAGGAAATGTTTCGCCGGAGCCTGCCTGCAGATCAGTTCGATTTCATCGAGCTGGTCGAGCGTGGGCGCCCCGACTGGCTCGAGTCCGCATGCCGCGCCGGTGTGCATTGCGACGTCCTGCTCATCTCCGGGCATTTCGACGATGGCACGCAGTTCTATTCGGACCGCCCGGACGCCCGCGAGTACCTTCCGGTCGATGAGCTCGAGCGCGCATCGTGCAGCGACTCGTGCTCGGGACTGTTCGCACACCTGAAGGAGGTCTACCTGTTCGGCTGCAACACGCTGAATCCCGAGCCGCTGCGCAGCGCATCCGGCGAGATCGCGCGCAGCCTGGTGCGCGCCGGTCATTCACCGGCGGATGTCGAGCAGCTCATGCGCAAGCTGGGCGAGCGCTACGGCGAAAGCAACCGCGATCGCATGCGCCAGATCTTCAAGGACGTGCCGGTCATTTACGGGTTCTGGTCCAAGGCCCCGCTGGGGCCTAGCGCTGCCACCGTGCTGGAGCGTTATTTCCAGACGGCGCCGGGCGGCGAGATCGGCAGCGGTCGGCCGAGCGCCCGCCTGCTGGGCCTGTTTGCGCCAAGCTCCATGACGGTCGCTGCGGGTGTCCGCGATACGGACGAGCATGCCGCCTATCGTGCCGACGTGTGTCGCTTCAGCAACGACACGCTTTCACCGTCGGCGAGCGTCGCCGGCCTGCACGCCGCATTGCGGCGGGACATGACCGAAGTGCGCATGCTGCTCGGCCGCATCGAGAAATACGCTGCAAGCGTGCTCGATGTCGAGCCGCGTGATCCGGCCGTGACTGCGGGGCTCGGGGTGATCGTTGCCGACGAGGTGGCGCGGAAGCGCTATCTCGAGTTCACGCGTGACGCGGACGACCCCGCGATTCGCGTCCGTCTCATCCGGCTCGCCACCCGCGTTGGCTGGCTGTCGCCAACCGACGAGCGTGCGGAGCTCCTGCGCATGGTCGGCGATCAGCTGCGGCGCGGCAGCATCACGGCGGCCGATGTGGACCTCGTGTGCGACCTGAATCGCGACGGAACGCTCGGACAGGAGCTCGAGCGCCTGCCATTGCGCGCCGCGGGCCCCGGTGACGTCAGCCGTGCGGCCGTGCTGGCATGCCTCGGAAGCGCCGAGGCGCACACCCGCGTGCTGCAGGCGCTGAGCAGCGCCAGCGAGGAGGACGTGCAGATTGCGCAGGCCTATCTGCATCATCGGCCCATCGCTGACGTCAATCAGCTGCGCGCGGTCGCCGCGGCCATCGCGAAAATGAACGGGTCGGCGGCGCAGGTGCGCGCGCTGGATACGCTGGCCCGGCAACAGGTGTCGGATCGCCTGAGCCTCGACGAGCTGACGCGGCTCTTTCCGCACGCGAAATCGCTGGAGGTGCAGCGGGCGATTGCTGGCATCCTCATTCGCGCCGATTACGCCAGCGCCGACAAGCCACAGCTTGCGCGCGCCTTGCGGCAGGCGCGCGTCAAGTCCCCCGACGGGCCAGACGTCATCGACATTCTCATCCGGCGACTGCAGGCGCCGTAGCCGGGGTTCGCGCGCGGAGCCAGTGCACGCAAAGCTTCAAGCCTTGCTTGCAACGTGCCGGCGGCTGCGCGCGTATCCCTCGCCCGCAAACTGAAGCCTGCCGCAAACGCGCGACGGTTTGTTCGCTGTTCAGGCTCCAGCCCGATGTCAATAGGACACGTAGTATCCCGGGCGATGATTGATGGCGAGCGTGAGGTTCACGGCGGCGATGCCGAGCGTCGAGATGGCGACCTGCGACGCCGGAAGCACCGGGAGCGACGCAAGCAAGACTGCGGCATCGAGGCACAGCTGGGTGAGCCCGATGCTCCAGCCGAAGCGCCGGTGCGCGTACATGGCGACAACGCCGAACCCGCCCAGGCTCGTACGGTGCCGGAACAGGATCAGCAACCCGACGCCTACGAGGAGCCCACCGGCAACGGCGGCGTACACCGGCGACAGGTGCTCGAACGCAATCCACGACGGCAGCGCGTTGGCGACGCTCGCCAGGAGGCCCAGCGCTACGAAGCTGCGCAGCGTGAACGCCAGCCCCATCTGCCGCATCGCGAGCGCAATGAACGGCAGGTTGACCACGAAAAACGCGGTGCCGAAGCGCACGCCGAAGAGGTAATTCGCGAGCACCGCGAGTCCCACGGTGCCGCCGGTCATGAGCTGCCCCGAGCTCAGCATGAGCGCGCCCAGCGAGACGAGCAGCGTTCCGGCGACGAATGCCTGTGCATCGTCGAGACGCGAATGGTGGTAGGGCGGCGCGGCCGCCTCGGTGATCGCGGGGTGCATGGCAGATGCTTTCCGGGTGGCGAGTGATTGTCTGCCGGGCGCTCGCGGCGAACGTTGATCCGCGGCAAGGATGCCGGTGTGATGGCGCGCGACCGGCATCACGGTACGAGCTGCTCGCACCGTTGACGTGTGTCAACGGGCCTCGCGGCGTTTGCTTTAACGTGTCGGGCATGACGACTGTTACGCATGAGACCATCAGCGAAGTCCCTGGGCTGCGCACGTTTGTCGCGCGGCTCACGCGCCATGCAAGCGACTGGCTCGAGGATCGGCGCTGCGTCGAGGAGCATCGCCGCCTGATGGAGGAGCTCGACGAGCGCGGCGATCTCGAAGCCCTGCTCGAAGCGGTGGGCGCAACGCGAGAGGAGCTGCAGGCGTGGGCGATCTCGCCGCTGGCCTCTGCCAAGCTGCTCGAGCGCATGATGGCGCGCGTCGGCGTGCGTGCCGACGAGATCCCGGCCCTCGCCATCGAGGATGCGCGGCATGCGTGCCGTTGCTGCGCCAGCTGGAAGCAGTGCCGGCGCTGGCTGCGCGATGGCGGGCCCGGCGAGAGCTACAAGGCGTTTTGCCCGAACGCGAGCCTGCTGGACCGCCTCGCTCGCACGACATCGCGATCGAGATCCTGAGCGCGGACCGCTCGCGCCGTGCGCGGGGTTCTTCCGTCGCGGCCGAGGAGATGGCGCGGGTGGTGAAACCGGTTGGGGCACCCCGGACTGCGTTTTTCCCGGTCGCCCCGCCCCGCAGGTCTGCCGTAAACTCCGGTTCGTGCAGCGACCGCGCTCCTGCGGTCCCGTCACGCCGCACCGTGCGAGCGCGACGCATGCCGTTGCCGCCGGAGAGCCGCCTTGACCAGGGTATTGATCACCGATTACGCGTGGCCCGATCTCGCGATCGAGCAGTCCCTTTTCGACGCAGCCGGTGTCGAGCTGGTCAGCGGACCGGCGAAGCCCGCCGCGGCGTCGACCATCGAGGCGCTTGCCGCACGGCACCAGCCCGACGCCATCATGACCAACTGGGCGCAGGTGAGTGCCGGCGCCATCGCGAGCTGTCCGCATCTGCGGGTCGTCGCGCGCATCGGGGTAGGGCTGGACAACATTGCCGTGGACGAGGCGACGCGCCGCGGAGCCTGGGTCACCAACGTGCCGGATTACTGCGTGGAGGAAGTGTCGGACCATGCGGTTGGACTGGTCCTGGCATGGGCCCGCGGACTGGTGCTGTTCGATCGCGAGGTGAGGGCCGGGCGCTGGGAGCCCGCAGAGGCACGCTTGCGCCGGGTGAGCACACTGACGATCGGCGTCATCGGCTATGGACGCATCGGCCGCCAGACGGCGCGCAAGCTCGCCGGGTTCGGCGCGGAGGTGCTTGCCCATGATGCATACGCCGGGGCCGACGACGCGCACGCCCGGCTGGTCCCGCTCGACGAGCTCCTTGCGCGCGCCGATGCCGTGATCGTCCACGTGCCGCTGACCGCGGACACGCGGCACCTGATCAATGCGGCGCGGCTGCGCTCGATGAAGCGCGGGGCGTTCCTCGTCAACGTCAGCCGCGGCGCAGTGGTCGACACGGATGCGCTCATTGCCGCATTGCAGGACGGCACGCTGGGCGGCGCCGGGCTGGACGTGCTGGAGAGCGAGCCCGTCGTCCCGGCCGCATTGCGCGAGCGCGGTGACGTCATCTTCACGCCTCACGTGGCCTTCTCGTCCGATGCGTCGCTCGCCGAGCTTCGTCGCCGGGCTGCGGAGGAAGTGGTGCGGGTGTTGCGTGGCGAGCCGCCGCAGCATCCGTGCAACCAGCCTGCGGCGCCGACGTGACGTGCGCCACCGCCATCCATCGTGTCCGGGGGCGGCAGATTCTCGACTCGCGTGGGCGACCGACCGTCGAAGTCGACGTGGAGCTCACCAATGGCAGTTTCGGCCGTGCTGCGGTGCCCTCCGGCGCATCCACCGGGGCTGCCGAGGCGCACGAGCTGCGTGACGGCGGGGCGCATTACGAAGGACGCGGGGTGCTGCGCGCCGTGGCGCACGTCAATGGCGAGCTCGCGGCCGCCGTGCGCGGGCACGATGTGCTCGAGCAGCGCACCCTTGACGACACCTTGCGTGCGCTCGATGGCACGGCGACGCTCTCCCGGCTTGGTGCCAACGCCATTCTCGGCATCTCGCTCGCAGCATGCCGGGCCGCCGCGACGGCCCGGCGGCAGCCGCTATACGCCCGTCTCGCCGATCTCGCCGGAAGCGCGGTGCTCGCCCTGCCATTGCCGATGGTGAACATCCTGAGCGGCGGCCTGCACGCCGAGCACGGCATGGACGTGCAGGATTACCTGGCGGTGCCGGTCGGTGCCTCCTCCATCGCGCATGCGATCGAAATGATCGCTAGCGTACGCTCCAGTGCCACGGCGCTGTCGCGCGAGCGCGGTCTGCCCACGCTGCTCGCCGACGAAGGTGGCTTGAGCCCCGGCTTGCCTAGCGTCCGTGCCGCGCTCGACTTCATGATGGCGGTCATCGAGCGTGCGTCCATGCAGCCGGGACGCGACATTGCGATCGCGATGGATATGGCCGCGACGGAGCTGCGTGCCAGCGATGGCACGTATCGCTTTCCGCACGAGGAGCGCGTCTACGACCCCGAGGCGCTGATCGACGCGGTCGCGGGGTGGGTGCATGACTACCCCCTGATCTCGATCGAGGATGCGCTGGGCGAAGACGACTGGTCGGGGTGGCGGGCGCTGACGGTGCGCCTGGGCGCGCGGGCGCAGCTCATTGGCGACGATCTCTTCGCCACCAATCCCGAGCGTCTGCAGCGCGGCATCGACGCGGGTGTCGCGAACGCCGTGCTCGTGAAGCTCAACCAGAACGGCACGCTGACCGGAACGCTCGACACCATCGCCCGCGCACGCTCGCACGGTTACGCGACGGTGATCTCGGCGCGCTCGGGAGAGACCGAGGACAGCTTCATTGCGGACCTTGCCGTAGGTACGGCGGCGGGCCAGATCAAGATCGGGTCGCTCCGCAGCTCCGAGCGCCTCGCCAAGTACAACCAGCTGCTGCGGATCGAGGAAGCAACCGGCGCTCCCCTCGGGGGCCGCGAAGTCCTCGCCCGCAACGCAGCGCGATGACCGGCGTGCTCGCCGCGCCCGAGCCGGAGCTGGCCGACTTCCTGGTGCGGCAGGGGCTCGCAGCACCGGGCGAGACGGTGCGCTGGACGCCGCTTGCGGGCGGCGTGTCCTCGGAAATCTGGCGTGTCGACATCGCGCAGCGCACGATCTGCGTCAAGCGCGCACTCGCGCGGTTGCGCGTGACGCAGGAGTGGCGTGCACCCGTTGCCCGCAATGCGTACGAGTGGGCGTGGCTGTCGTTCGCCAACGCGGCGAGCCCTGGCGCGGCACCGGAGCCCATCGCCCATGACCCGGCGCTTGGCCTCTTCGCCATGTCATTCCTGGACGGTGACCGCTATCCGGTCTGGAAGCAGCGCTTGCTGCAGGGCATCGCCGATGCAGCGACGGCAGCGCAAGTGGGCAGCACCCTCGCGCGGCTGCATGCTGCCAGCGCGCACGATCCGGCGCTCGCCCGCGCCTTCGACACCGACGCGATCTTTCAGGCCATCCGGCTGGAGCCCTACCTGCTCGCGACCGCGCGAAGGCATCCCGACTTGGCCGTGCCACTCGAGGCGCTGGCGGCGCGCACCGGAGCGCTGCACATCGCACTCGTGCACGGCGACGTCAGCCCCAAGAACATTTTGATCGGCCCGGCCGGACCGGTATTCATCGATGCGGAGTGCGCCTGGTATGGCGACCCCGCCTTCGACGTTGCGTTCTGCCTCAACCACTTCCTGCTCAAATGCGTCGCGCGACCTCACTCGACGGACGATTATCTGGCCTGCTTCGACGCTCTTGCGCGGCACTACCTCGCCGGCGTCACCTGGGAATCGCGCGATGCAATCGAGGCGCGCACCGCGACGCTGCTGCCCGGTCTGTTCCTGGCCCGGGTGGATGGCAAGTCGCCGGTCGAGTACATCACCGACGAACGCGACCGCGACCGCGTGCGTCACGCGGCGCGGGATCTGCTGCGGCACCCCGCGAACACGCTGGGCGAAGTGGCAGCCCGCTGGCGCCACACGCTGGCGAACGTCACGCCGTCGGTGGGAAATCCAGCGCGACCGTGAAGCTCGCCGCCAGGCCCGGCGCACCGCCAGCGCGCGGCTGCGTCGTCGCGAGCAACCCCGTCGCACTGCGATAGAGTCCGTCGCCGGCATTGCGCGTGGTGCGCGGGCCGCGGCTGTCGTACGGCGGCATCGCCATCACCGCGTCGTTGACGCGTTCTTCGAAAAAGATCTGGGTCGTGAACTCCGCTCGCGACCCACCGCGCCGGTCGGGCCGGCGCATCTTCACGTGCACGTGGATCGTGCGCCCCGGGTACCAGCCCGGATAGATCGTGCGAAACCGCGCGTACCCTTGCGGATCGGTGAGCTGGTAGCCGCGGCAGAACGTCTTGCCGCGCTGGTCCTCGACATCGGAATAGCGGCCCAGTGCGTCGGTGTGCCATACGTCCACCTGGATGCCGGCGAGCGGCTCGCACTGCGCGCGTACGCCGACGACGCGCACCGCGAGGTCGAGCGGGTAGCCATTGCGCACGGCAGGATCGGTGCTGTCGGCCACGAGATCGGAGCGGTTCAACCGCTCGTCGACGAAGAACGGTCCTTCGGTCATGGCCGGCGTGAGCACGCACGCGCCGGAGGAGGGGACGGCAGCGATGGCGCCGGCGCCGAGCACGCCAGTCCACGGCAGTGCGCCAAGACCCGCGAGCGAGCGCAACGCGGCGCGCCGCATGCGCCGATAGCGTGCACTTTCCATGATGAGCCCTCCTGTCGTCGCGGCGCTCAACCGAGGGCGGTGCCGAACTTGCCCGCCTCGTAGTCGATGATCGCCTGCTGGATTTCCGCGCGCGTGTTCATCACGAACGGTCCGTGCGCGACCACGGGCTCGCCGATCGGATCGGCGTGCCCAAGGACGACCAGCGCCGGTGTACGCGCGGTCAGCGCGAGCGCATCGCCGTCGCGGGTCAACTCCACGAGATGGTGGGCTGCGACGTCGCGTCCATTCACGCCGACGTCGCCGCGCACGACGTACAGGAACACGCTGCGGCCCTCGATCCCGGCGACGCCGATGCTGCCGCCGGGTGCGAGCTCGACCGTGGCCATGAAGACGCCGGTCAGGGTGTCGATCGGGCCATGGTGGCCTTCCCATTCGCCGGCGATGAGATGCGTCGTGCCTCGGCCATCGGGCGTCGGGAGCGCGGGAATGGCATCGCCCTGCAGGCCGACGTAGCGCGGCGCCGTCATCTTGAGCCGCGCCGGCAGATTCACCCATAGCTGGAGGATCTCGAGCGGTCCGCCACGCGCCTTGAATTCCTCGGACGAGACCTCGGCATGCACGAGCCCGCGCCCGGCCGTCATCCATTGCACGCCTCCGGCGCGGATCACGCTCTCGTGTCCCGCAGTGTCGCGGTGCGTGAGCTCGCCTTGGACGATGAAGGTCACCGTCTCGAACCCGCGGTGCGGATGGGGACCGAAGGGCAGGCCCCGGTTGCGCGGCGCATACGTCTGCGGACCGTGATGATTGAGGAACAGGAAGGGATCGATCTGCGGCACGCGCGCGCCGGGCAGCGGGCGCCGGGTCACGAGGTCGCCGATGTCGTCGCGCACTGCCGGGTGCACCGCAACGACGGCTTTGGAAGACATTTGCTGCATTGGGCTCATGGACGGGATCGGTGCCGAGAGCAAGCGTAGATCGCGTGGGAAGGGATTGGTTCGTCCTCGTCGGTGCCGCTGCGGGGTTGGGCCGAGAGGGAAGCACGTGCGTTTGGCGCCGATGCCGCGGCGGCGGACCAGGCGGAATGACGTGGCAGGGCAGAAGGTGGCAAACTTAAGCCTCGGCCCTCCTTCGGGAGTGCCGGGTGGATCCTGGGGGCGGTGACAGGATCGTCGGATCTCGGCCGTCGCGCTCCGAGTTTCAAGAGACCGAGAATGGCTATCGCACGACTATTGCACCACGAGTGCCCTACCTGCGGCAGTTCCAAAGTGGGTAGATCGGCCCAACGCGAGGGTGACCGCTACGCCGGTCACCTTCTGCGGTCGCCGTACCGTTGTCGCAAGTGCGGAGCTCGCTTCTGGTCGGTTTCCAACGAGACCGCGCTGCGCCTTGCTGCCGGTGGGTTTATCGCCCTGGTCTTTCTCGGCTTTTCCCTGGGACCGACGGGCACCTCGTCGGAACCGCCGTCAGGCGTCGAGCAGCATCGTGCCCTCGCCGATGGCTCCGACGACTACACGCTGGCCCTCCAGTTCCTTCGAGGGGTTGGCCAGCCCAAGGACGACGGCCAGGCCTTCGCGCATTTCCAGAATGCCGCGCGTGACGGACATCCAGCGGCACAGTACCAGCTGAGCAGAATGCTCGCCGAAGGGCATGGTGCCAAGGCTGATCCCGATCGCAGCCTGATGTGGCTTCACATCGCCGCAGAATCCGGAGTCGCGGATGCCCAGTTCGAGTTGGGCATGGCCTTCATGGAAGGTCGCGGCATGCCCCGCGATCCGGTGCAGGCGTACTCATGGCTCAGCGTGGCGGCAGCCCAGGGCGTAGCCGGAGCACCCGCCGCCCGCGACGCCGCGCTCGCGGCGCTATCGCCCGCAGAAGTAACGGCTGCCAAAGCGCACGCCGATCGGCTCATGATCCGAACGCTGCAACGTAGCGATTAGGGTTGCAGCGTTAGCGACAACAGTGTGTCAGGGGCTCCGTGCGCGTGCCCCGGACCCGCTGCGGCGGCCTGCCGCGCTGCGATCTTGATGGTGCCGCGACCAAGTCTTAGGGCCGAAGCGCTCGTGCGCTGGAACCACCCGGAGCGCGGCCTTCTGTCGCCACTCAACTTCATCCATCTTGCCGAGGAGACCGGACTCATCGAGCCGCTGGGCGAGTGGGTGCTGCGCGAAGCGTGCGAGCAGTTCGTGCGCTGGCAGCAGCAGGGCACGCCCATCGCCCGCATTGCGGTCAACGTCTCGGCGTGCCAGTTCCGGCAGAAGGGTTTCCTTGGCATCGTGCGCGGCATTCTCGAGGAGACGGGCGTGCCGGCGCGGTCACTCGAGATCGAGATCACCGAGAGCGTGCTGATGGATGCCACGCGCCACGTCGAGATCACGCTCGCCAAGCTGAGCGCGCTCGGCATTCGACTCGCGCTCGACGACTTCGGCACTGGTTATTCGTCCCTGGCGTACCTGAAGCGATTCCCGGTGGATGTCGTGAAGATCGACCGGTCGTTCATCAAGGACCTTCCGGGCGAGGAGAGCTCCGGTGCGATCACCGCCGCGATCATCGCCATGGCCCACGCCCTGCGCAAGGAGGTGGTGGCCGAAGGCGTGGCCGAGCCGGAGCAGGTGACCTTCCTGCGCCGGCTCCATTGCGATCTCATCCAGGGCTATCATGTGAGTCGCCCGTTGCCGGCTGACGAGCTGTCCGAGTTCCTGCGGTCCGCCCAGAGAGTTCCTGCGCTCGCGACCTCGCGCGCGGCTTGAGCGCACCGACAGCGGGTGTCCGGCGGACAGCAAGGCACGCGCGGGAAACTTTCTCCCGGCTGCGTGGCACTAAGCGTGCTGCCGTCTATTTGCGCCCGGGGGAGCCATGTTGTTGCCTGCCGACCAGTTGGACCAGATCAGGGCGCGTCTCGCGGAGCGACGCCGCACGCTGCTCGATGACGTGCGCGAGACCCTGGAGAACACCGAGAATCAGGAGTACGTGGAGATCATCGGCCGCGCTCCCACCGACTCCGGTGATGCGTCGGTGAGCGATGAGCTCGCCGACCTGAATCTCACGATGCTCGACCGCCATGTCGCCGAATTGCGTGATATCGAGGGTGCCGAAGCGCGCATGCGCGACGGCACGTACGGCGATTGCGAGGATTGCGGCGGTGAAATCGGCTTCGAGCGGCTGCTCGCGCAGCCGACGGCGATCCGCTGTGTGCTCTGCCAGGACCAGTACGAAAAGACGCACGCGACGCAGTCCACGCCGACGCTATGAGCGCGCTCGTGCGATTGGCGCGAAGGTGACGTCGACCTGATCCAGCCGTCCCTACGCACACGGGCTCGGGTGCGCACGACGCGCTCGCATGCCGAGTGCACGCCGCGCCGCGCAGTCGCGCGGTGCATCGTCGCATTGGCGCGTGTCCACCCTCATTGGTCACCGACGCGGGATGAGCGATTGACCTGAGTCAAGGACCGGGTTGCGCACCGGCCTAGCATGAACGCGTCCCGCAGCGGTACTCAAGCGGGCATCAAACATGCAACCGCAACATCTTTTGCGCTACACGCCGCGAGGTTCGCGGGTCAACGTTGCGCTGCTGTACGGCGTCGCCGAAGGAAGCGCGTACGGGTGGTATGTCGGCGCCGCGGGTCGCGGCTTTCGCGCGGCCTATTTCGCGCTCACCCCTCTCAACAGCGCGGCGCAACCCGTTTTCGTGCGTAGCATGGAGGACGACCTCTATGGCGCGTGGCTGCAGGACGCCGGCGGCCACACACTGCGGGTGCACAGCCCGTTGTCGGACGTCATCGCGCTGGACATCGCACGGCTGCAGTCCGCGTTCGTGGCCGAATGGCTGATCCTCGACCGCGACAGCGCTGCACCTGCCGGTCTGCCGGTGCATTGCCCGGGACCGACGCCGCTCACGAACGTGCGCATCCAGCCTGCGCAATTGGAGCGCCTCGAGCGCAGCGGCCACGTGTGGCAGTACGCAACTGCCGGGATTGATTTTGGCGCCGTCCGGCTTCTGACGGCCCACTGGCACATCGACGAGCGGGCCGACCCGCTGCCACTCGCCCAAGGCGAGCGTCGGTTCGACGACGATACTGCCGGGGCGGTCGGCCGCGCGTCCAGCACGCCAGCCCCGCAGCCACTGAGCGAGCAACGATGATGCTAGCCGAGATTGATCACCGGACGCACGACGAGCCGGACACGATTCGCCCGACGGCGGCCACGAAGATCATGGTGCGACCGACCTCGATGGCGGGCCGGTTTCGACCGCAATGCGCGACATGCGCGGCGCGCCCCTTCTGCCTGCCGTCCACGCTGCGGCCCGAGAACCTGCGCCTGCTCGACTTCGTGGTCGTATCGCGCCGCCTCGTGCACCGTGGACAGGCACTCTATCGCGCAGGCGATGCCCTCGATGCCTTGTATCCGATTCATGCCGGCTTCTTCAAGAGCGCCGTCGTTTCGCGCGACGGCAGCGAGCACGTGACCGGGTTGCGGATGACCGGCGATGTGCTCGGCCTCGACGGCATCGCCAGCGGCCGCCATACGTCCGACGCCGTGGCGCTCGACCAGAGCGAAGTGTGCATCGTGCCGTATCGCAACCTGCTGGATCAGTCGCTGCACAGTCCACCCCTGCAGCGTGCGCTGCACGACGTGCTCGGACGCGAGCTCGCGCGTGACCAGGAGCACGTGGTGCTGCTCGGCGGCATGTGGGGCGTGCAGCGCGTCGCGGCATTCCTGCTGGACGTGGCGCAACGCCTTCAGGCGCGCGGCTTTTCCCGAACCGAGTTCGAGCTGCGCATGACCCGGCGCGAGATGGGCAGCTATCTCGGCATGGAACTCGAGACGGTGAGCCGCATCCTGTCGCGGCTCGAAAGGGAGCGGATGATTGCGGTGGACCGCGGTCACGTCACCATCCGCGATCCGGACGGGCTGGCGCGCATCGCCGAAGGCTAGGCGATCGCGCTGCATCCGGCGTTTCAGCGCCGGAGGTGGATCTCCCGATTGCGCCCCCGCGACGCAAGCTCGGAAAGCTGGGCGAGTGGCGCCGCAAAGTACGGCAGCAGATCGTCCAGCGTGACCACGCCGACGAGGCAGCCTTCGGCGTCCACGACGGGCATGCGGCGAACCCCGTTGAGTACCATGAGCCGGATGGTGTCCTCGCAGGACTCCGTTTCGTGCGCGATGACGAGCTTTGCCGTCAGCAGGTCGCCGACCTTGAGCTCGTTCGGATCGAGGCCCGTGGCGACCACTTCGATGACGATGTCGCGGTCCGTCACGATGCCGACCGGGATTTTTACGCCATCCGAATCGTCGAGCACCAGGACGTTGCCGATGTGGTTGGTGCGCATCACGCCCGCTGCTTCCGCGATGGTCGTATCCCGTGGAACCCCCACCACGTCCCGATTGCAAAGGCTGCCGATGTTCATGTAAACCTCCGATGCCTGACGGCGGTTGCGCCGCGAACGTACGTGCTCGTCGGCATGTCGGTTGAATGGAATGGCATGTCTTCCGGAATGCTGCATCCGGGCGTGCGATCGAGCGACCACAGTTCGTGCGTTTTCCGGCTCCACCAGCGCTTCGCGCCGGCAATGCCCACCCGGATGGCAAAGCCTTCGTCGTGCCCGGCAGCGAGCAGCGCGTTCGCGATCACCACGGCCTTGTCGCGGACGGGTCCAGCAAGATGGCGCATGGCGACGGGAGGGTGGTCGGCAGTCCAGGGCACGGGTTTTCGCTGTTGCAGTTTCACGCCCGCCCGCGCACCGGCAACCGCCGCGGACCGTTCGTCGCCGACTGCAATAACGCCCATCCTACGCAGCGCCGACGCGGCGATGTTGACAGTAGTCAACGAGGAAGGCGTGGCGATGCGCATTCACGCCCCGGGCGGCATCGACGTTCACCGAGGAAAAAGGGCGCTGGTCAGTTCACCAGATCAGCGCCGCCCGGAACAAACCGGCCAGCCGATCCACGATACCGTCTGTCGCGCACGCTCAGTGAACGGCTACGCGCCGGAGAGTCGCCTGTGCCTTCTTGGGCAGCGTCACCTCCAGGACACCGTCCTTGTACGTTGCCTCGGCTTTGCTCTCTTCAACCTCGTGTCGCACCGTGAAGCTGCGCGACTGGCGGCCGAAAGTGCGTTCGGTACAGATCATGTTCGTGCCCTTCTCCTCCTTCTCTTCCTTCGTCTCGGCGGCGATCGTCACCAGGTTGCCGTCGACGGTGATCTCGATGTCTTCCTTCTTGTAGCCGGGGAGCTCGGCCTTCAGGAAATACGCCTTCTCGTCCTCGCGCAGGTCCATCTTGAAATCGGGCAATGCCGGACGCTCGCCGGCCAGACGTGGCCAGGCTTTCAGCATTTCCTCGAAGCCACGGAACGGCTCGAACGGAAACAATTCGGTCATTGGTTCGAAACGGGTGATGTTTGCCATCTCTACCTCCATGCCTTGCGGCGCCCTGTCCGCCGGCGCCCTCGCGACCGCGCAGGACCTCGCAATGATCGCTGTCGCGGACTTCCTGCTTCAATCCAATATAGGCGCGGCGGACCGGCGACGGTTGATAACTGTCAACCGGGAGTGACGAGCGCGGCGACGCGCGGGCGCAATGCGTCGGCCCGCGACCGGTCGCGTCCTCATGCCTGCGCGAGGCATGCGTCGAGATGGCGTTCGGCGATGCGCAGGTATGCAAGCGCCTGGTCATGCCAGCGCGGATCGCGCAGTGCAGGATCGAGCAGGTGCCATGCCGCAAGCTTGGCGCGAACGCATGCCCGATAGCTCGCGTAGAAGTGCAACAAGGCACGCGGCACATCATCGTCCGCCCGCGACAGGAAGAGGTCGACAACGGCGGATGCGACGGCCGGTGCGCCGAGGTGCTCGCACTCGACTGCCAGGAACATGATCTCCTCGGCGGGATCGAGCAGCCGCAGGTCGCGCGAGAACTCGAGGCAGTCGATAATCGCCAGGGGAGAACCAAGCCAGACATGCTGTGGGCGCAGGTCACCGTGCGCCTCCACGATGCAACCACGTTCCGCGCGTCGTGCCAGCATGGCTCCGATGTGACCCTCGAGGAGCACGTGCAACCGTGCATCCAGCGAGGCGAGCATGCCGGGAGGCACACCGACGACTGGCGCGCCGAGCTCGCGCGTGTTCTCGCGCACGCCCTCGACGAAGCGCGTGCGATACGCCGCTGCCGAGAATTCCTCGCGCGGTGCGGCCGCATAGAACGCGCACAGGCGATCGACGAGCGCGCGCAGCGCCGCCTCGGTGATGCGGTCATCGCGGATCAACGCGTCGAGCATCTGCGCGTGCGGAAGCCTTTGCATGTGCACCAGCCAGTCGACGGGCTCACCCTCGTCGTGCAGCGTCAACGAGCCGTCGTCCCTGCGGCGCAGGGCCACGACACCGCGATACACCTCCGGGGCAAGCCGGCGGTTGAGACGCACCTCCGTTTCGGCATTGCGGCGCCGCGCCTCGCTCGTCGTGAGATCGAGATAGGCGCTATGCACCGGCTTCTTGAGCTTCCAGGCATCGGCATCCGTGAGGAACACCCAGGACAGGTGTGTCTCGATCGTCGTGACGTTCCGCGCCGGCGACGGGTAATGCGAACCGTCCTGCAGGAAGCGGACGCGCTCGGCGATGCCCCCGTCCGATCGCGCACGCAGCGGCGCCGGTGCCGTACTGCGTTCGAGATCGGCCGACAGGCTGCGCAGCGCGGCGGCCCGTACGTCATCGAGCGGCTGGTCGGCGGCGCACGCGATGGTATCCGGCAGTTCGTCCGGGCGGAGCGGCTCGCTCGTCGCCAGCTGATGCTCGAGCACCTGCACGTCCGCCTCCGAGACTCCCGCTCCCTCCCGCTGGCGTTGCGCGATGCGTTCGCGCAGGACCGCGGGGGTGGCGCGCAAATCGAGGACGCGGAACGGAACGTGCATCTCGCGCGCCAGAGTCCGGAAGCGATCGCGCTGCCATACCCGAAGGAACGTGCCGTCGGCAATGACGACCCAGCCCGCGGCGATCGCGGCTGTCGCGGCATGCGCCACGGCCTCGTACGTCGCCCGCGTGCCGGCCTCGGTGTACAGCCCGCCCGCGATGCGGGAGTCGCTGCGGGCCTCCGGCGCGAGTCGCGCCAGGCGCTTGCGCTCGACATCGGTGCGGATGCGGATGGCTCCGACGAACTCGAGCAGCGACTGCGTCACGCTGCTCTTGCCGCTGCCGGACAGGCCATGGGTGATGATGAGTGACGGACGCCCTGCCGCAGTGAAGCGCTGCGCGAGATCGAGGTACTCGTCGAGCTCGCGGCGCACCGATTCGGGCGCATCGGTGGCGTGCACCTGGTCGAGCCGCAGCGCAGCGACCTTCGCACGCACCATGGCCCGATACACCACGTAGAACTGAAGCACCGTGAGCCCATCATGGTCGCCGGTGCGCTCGAGATAGGCATTGAGCAGGCGATACGCGAGATCGGGTCGCCCGTGATCGTGCAGATCCATGTACAGGAACGCGACGTCGCTCATGACGTCGATCCAGCGCAGCGCCGCATTGAACTCGATGCCGTCGAACGGGCACGGCCCGCTCGCGAGCAGCACGATGTTGCCGAGATGCAGGTCGCCATGGCACTCGCGGACGAAGCCGGTGGCGTGACGGCGCTCGAAAATATCCTCCAGGCGCGCGTGCTCGCGCTGCGTCCACTCGAGCACGGCGCGCACGCGTCCGGCATGGTCCGGGTCACGCAGGCGTTGCCCGACCTCGCGGCAATTCTCGAGCGCAGCCTCGCCGATGGCGGCGGTCGTGCCGTAGGGTGCGTCAGGCGCCGCGACCTCGGCCCGGCCGTGGAACTCGGCGATTGCCGCCGCCAGCGCATCGACATGCTGCGGCGTCAGCGCCCCGCGCGCGATCGCCGCGCTGCCCAGCGCATCCTGCCGGAACGCGCGCATGCGCACCGCATACTCGATGGGCGGAGCGTCGGTTCCCAGGGTGGGCGCGTCCAGCGTGCCGCCGATCGGCACGACATCGACGTAGAGCGCCGGCGCGAAGCGACGGTTCAGGCGCAATTCCTCTTCACAGGCGCGCTGGCGTGCTCCCAGAGAGGAGAAATCGAGGAACGCGAGTGCGACCGGCTTCTTGAGCTTGTACGCGAACGCATCCGTGACGAGCACCGACGAGATGTGCGTCTCGATCAGCTGCACGGCAGCCGCACCGCCCAGTGCGCGCCGCAGCCCGGAGACCAGCCTCTCGTGCCCGGGCAAATCGAGAACGGTGGGGGCAAGAGGGGTCGCTTCGGCCATGTCACTCCTGCGCGTCAGTCCTCGCGCACGTAGTTGCCGGGCGCGTCGCCGAGCAGCAGATAACCCTTGGCTGGTGCACCCATCGCCGGGGGCGCCACCGCAGCGCCCGAGCGGGCGTCGAGCCAGCGCACCCATTCGGGCCACCACGAGCCCTCTGCAGCCGGGGCCTGGGCAGCCCAGTGGTCGGCGTCGAGATAAGGCTGACCGACATCGCGCGTCAGGCTGCGGTAGTGCCGGTGCGGGTGCCCCGGCTGGGAGACGATGCCTGCATTATGTCCGCCGCTCGTCAAAAGAAACGTGACCTGCGCATCGGTGAGCAGATGGAACTTGTAGACCGAACGCCAGGGTGCGACGTGGTCGGTCTCGGTGCCGACGGCGAAGAGCGGCCAGGTGATGTCCGTCAGCGCAACGACTGCTCCATTGGCCCGGAAGCGGCCCTCGGCGAGATCGTTGTCGAGGAACAGGTGGCGCAGGTACTCCGAGTGCATCCGGTACGGCATCCGCGTCGCGTCCGCGTTCCACGCCATGAGGTCGGTCATCGGCGTGCGCTCCCCCATAAGATACTCGCGCACGATGCGCGACCAGAAGAGGTCGTTGGACCGGAGCATGCGGAACGCGCCGGCCATCTGCCGGCTGTCCAGGAAGCCCTGTTCCCACATGACGTCCTCGAGGAATGTGACCTGGCTCTCGTTGATGAAGAGCATCAGCTCGCCGGCTTCGGTGAAGTCGGTCTGCGCGGCGAAGAACGAGACGGAGGCGAGCCGCTCGTCCCCATCGCGCGCCATCGCTGCCGCGGCGATCGCCAGCAAGGTGCCGCCAAGGCAGTACCCGGTCGCGTGCACCTTGGCCCGGGGCACGACCGCGTTGATGGCGTCGAGCGCGGACATCACGCCCAGACGCCGGTAATCGTCCATGCCGAGGTCCCGGTCCTGCGGTCCGGGGTTCTTCCACGAGATCATGAACACCGTATAACCGGCGCCGACCAGGAAACGTATGAGCGAGTTTTGCGGGCTGAGGTCGAGGATGTAGTACTTCATGATCCATGCCGGCACGATCAGCACCGGCTCCGGCCGCACGCTGCGCGTTGTCGGCGCGTACTGGATCAGCTCGATCAGGCGGTTCCGGTACACCACCTTGCCCGGCGTGACCGCCACTTCATGACCCACGCGAAACATGTCGGCACCCAGGGGCTTCTTGCCGCCGAGGGTGCGCTCCGCGTCCTCGACGAAATTCTGCAGCCCCTGCACCAGATTGAGTCCCCCATGGCGCAACGTGTGCTCGATCACTTCGGGATTGGTCCAGAGCATGTTCGACGGTGACAAGATGTCCAGCAGTTGCCGCGTGCTGAACTCGGCCATTTTCTCGTGCTGGGCGTTCACGCCGCGCAGTCCGGTGACCGCGTTGTGCCACCACTGCTGGGTGAGCAGGAACGACTGGTACATCACGTCGCACGGCCAGCGTTGCCAGGCTGCATGATCGAAGCGGTGGTCCTGCGGCAGCGGGTCGATGCACGGCGGCACCTTGCCGAGCAGTGCCCGGCGCCCGACATAGTTGCCGAGACGCAGCGACTTCTTGAATCCCTTTTCCCAGAGCTGCCACTGCTTGCCCGGCGAGAACGCCAGGTTGGCGGCCCAGTCGAAATACGCCGCGAACGCCGACATGGGCGACAGTCCTGCCGTCAGCCGGGCGATCGCCGCGTGCATCGAGCGATCGGCGACTTCGGCCATGGCCGTGGAAGCGTACGAATCGCGGATGAAGGCAGGGTCGCTGGCGGGGGGCTCGGGCACGACGCTGGAGGGAAGCGCCGGTACCGGGTTGGATGCGGCGAGTCGCAGGGGCACGGCCCTCGTACGGGGCGCGCGATGACGCAAGGCATGCGAGGACATGGGCAGACTCGAAAGGTGAGGACCGCTTCGAGCATGGCAGAACCACCCTGCCGGCCATTGACCGAAGTCACCGACGCCGCAAAGCCCGCCGGCGCGGGCCCGATGGCATTGATGAAGGGCAATCCCGGGCCCCTTCAGGACCGCCGCGACGGGCGTGCCCTCATCGGCCGTCGATGAGGCATCGAGCCTCGACGTCGCTTGCCTGCGCTTCGGAGCCGGCAATGCGCAAGCCGGCGACCGAAACGACGACGGCCCCGCAGGGCCGTCATTGGCAAGCCGTCGTGGGGCGCGAACTACTTGGCGGCGCCCTGCTCGAGCATCTGCTTGATCTTCGATTCGAATGCGTCGTAGGGCATCGCGCCCACCATCCTTACGCCTTCGAGCCTGCCCTGGTCCAGGCGGCCCAGAATGAACGACGGCGTCCCGGAGACGCCGGCCGCGAGCCCTTCGGCATAACTCTTCTCGACGTCGGCCTTGTACTTGTCGCCGAGCACGCACGTGGAGAACTTCGCCACGTCGAGCCCCACGTCCTTGGCGTACCCGACGAGCCTGTCGGCCTGCAGCTTGTCGGCGTTGACGATCATGACGTGGCGCAGCTCCCAGAACTTGCCCTGTTCGCCGCCACAATGCGCCGCGATGGCTGCGCGCTTGGCGTTCTCGTGGAAATCCAGCGGAAAGTCACGGCTGACGAAGCGCACCTTGCCCGTGTCGATGAAATTCGTCTTGAGCTGGGTCCAGGTGGAATTGTGGAATTGCTGGCAGAAGGGGCACTGGTAGTCGGTGTACTCGACCATGACGAGCGGCGCGTCATCGCGTCCGACCGAGAAGCCGCCGGGGTTGAACTGCATGCTCACCTTGTCGTCCACGGGCGCGCCGGCGGCGGCGCCGCCACCGCCACCACCCGCAGCCTGCTTTTCGAGCGCCTGCCGGATGAGCTTGAGCTCGGTCAGCAACTCCTGAATCTGCGCGTTGGTCATGTCGGCGCGGGCGATCGGCGCCGCGGCGAAGAGGGCGAGCGCGGTCAGGGCGGTCGCCGTGATGCGCCAGAAGGTTCGGGTCATGTCCATTCCTCGTTCGTTGGATGTCGACGCGCGGCCGTTGCCGCCTGCTCGGTGCACCCGAGCGTTTATACATGGCGTGCCGCGTGCCCCGGAGCTGTACCCGACAGGCGGCGCATCCCGCCTGCCGGCGGCGTTGCGCGCGTACACCATGGGGCCGGGCCGCACGGCCGACGGAGCTGCAGCGGGCCCCGCCGCCTTGCCTGCAGGAGCCGCGCCGGCGCCTTTGCAGGCGGAACGAACTGTGGAACAATTTACCCAACCATACGTCAAGGGTGACCTCCATGCTGGATCGTGACGGTTATCGCCCGAACGTAGCCATCGTCATTGCGAACGCGAAAAACCAGGTCTTCTGGGGTAAACGGATAAAAGAACATTCGTGGCAGTTCCCGCAGGGCGGCATCAATCCCGGAGAAGCTCCGGAGCAGGCGATGCTGCGCGAGTTGCAGGAAGAGGTCGGGTTGCTGCCGCACCATGTCAGGATACTGGGCCGCACGCGGGACTGGCTGCGCTACGAGGTGCCGCAACATTGGGTGAAGCGCGAATGGCGCGGGAGTTACCGCGGCCAGAAGCAGATCTGGTTTCTGCTGCGCCTTGTCGGGCGCGATTCGGACGTCAAGCTGCGCGCCAACGAGCGCCCGGAATTCGACGCCTGGCGCTGGCACGAGTACTGGGTGCCGCTCGATGGCGTCATCGAGTTCAAGCGCGAGGTGTACCGCCGCGGCCTGACGGAACTCGAACGCTACCTGCACCAGCGACCACCCACCCGCCGCGAGCGCCTGTACGGCTGGGGGCATCCGGTGATGCCTGCTTCCTACGGCGATCCGAGCCCCTCGTCGGGTTCCTGAACCTGGCGGTGAGCACAACGAAAACGGCGCCCGCAGGCGCCGTTTTCGTCGGCCGTGCCGCTCAGCGCATCATGCCCATGCCGGCCAGCATCGCGCCGCCGAAGAGCGCCGACATCAGCATGCCGGAGACGAAAAAGCCGAGCACGATGCCGCAGATCACGACCACGATGGTGAACCCCGCAGCCTTCTCCGGCGATGCTTTGCGCAGCACGGGCGTGCCCAGGTAGAACGTGTAGAACGCGTAAATGGTGGCCGCGAGCACCAGCAGCGCGCCGACCACGGGAATCAGCCGGAAGATGCCGGCCACCCATGCCGCGGTGTACGAGTAGGCCACGAGCTTGAGCGAGTCGACGAACCCCTTCTCGCCGCCGAACGTGGGTGCGAGCGCATCGACGATCAGCGCCAGCACGTACGTGATGCCGATCGAGATCAGGTACGTGACGATGGCGATGCCGAGGCCCACGATCGGCGAGCGGATCGCCATCGCAATCGGGCCGATCGCGGCCAGGATGAGCACGTACCCGGTGAAGATCGAGCCGACGGTGGCGGGCTCCGCCGCAATCACCGGCCATTCGGTACGCGGTGTCGCAAGGATGTTCTTGACGCGATCGACGAGTGCCATGGCTTCCTCCCGGGTGATGGGCGCGCTTGCTGCGCGCATTATTCGTTGGCGTGCGGAGTGTAGGGCAAGCTCCGCAGGGTGTCACCCGACGCTGTCCCACGTCACTTCAGCAGCACCAGATTGTCCCGGTGGATGAGCTCGGGCTCGTCCACGTAGCCGAGAATGTGCTCGATCTCGCTCGACGGCTTGCGCAGGATGCGCGCGGTTTCCTGCGCCGTGTAGTTGACGAGACCGCGCGCAACCTCGCTGCCGCGGCCATCGAAGCAGCCCACGACTTCGCCGCGGTCGAACTCGCCCTCGACGCCCACGACGCCGATCGGCAGCAGGCTCTTGCCTTCCTGCACCAGTGCACGCACCGCGCCGTCGTCGAGCGCCAGCCTGCCGGCGAGCTGCAGGTGATCGGCGAGCCACTGCTTGCGTGCGCCAAGGGACACCGCATCGGCGACGAGCGCCGTGCCGACGGACTCGCCATTCGCGAGGCGGGTGAGGATCTCCGGCTCGCGTCCGGATGCGATCACGGTTGCGGCACCGGAGCGCGCGGCGCGTTTCGCTGCGAGCACCTTGGTCAGCATTCCTCCACGGCCGAGCGCGCTGCCGGCCCCGCCGGCCATGCGTTCGAGCGCTGGATCGCCGGCCCGCCCGGTCGTCACCAGCGTGGCACCGGAGTCCTTGCGCGGATCGGCGGTGTAGAGGCCCTGCTGGTCCGTCAGCAGAATGAGAACGTCGGCTTCCACGAGATTCGCGACGAGTGCACCCAGCGTGTCGTTGTCGCCGAAACGGATCTCGTCGGTCGTCACGGTGTCGTTCTCGTTGATGATGGGAATGACCCCGAGCGCGAGCAGCGTGCGCAGCGTCGAGCGTGCGTTGAGGTAACGGCGCCGATCGGCGAGGTCCTCGTGCGTGAGCAGGATCTGCGCGGTGTGCAGCGAGAAGCGCGCGAACGCCGTCTCGTAAGCCTGCACCAGGCCCATCTGCCCCACGGCGGCGGCCGCCTGCAACTCGTGCATCGCCGAAGGTCGCGTCTTCCATCCCAGCCGCTTGATGCCCTCCGCGATGGCGCCGGACGAGACGAGCACGATCTCGCGCCCGCTCGCCTTGAGGGTGGCGATCTGTTGGGCCCAGCGCGCGACGGCCTCGTGATCGAGGCCGCGTCCCTCGTTGGTGACGAGGCTCGACCCGACTTTCACCACGAGCCGCGCTGCCGAGCGCACCGGCGTGCCGATCCTGGCGTTCATGGCTCGCGGTGGTCGGCCACAGACGGCGCAACGTCGCCATCGGGCGCCGGTGTTGCGTGCGGCGCTGCCGTGTCGACCGGACCGGGATGTGCGTCCAGCCAGTCCTGCACCTGATGCACCAGCAGGGGACAACCCTCGCCCTTGATGGCGGCGACGACGAACACCGGGCCGGTCCAGGCGTAGTCGCGCACGAACGCCTTCACGCGCTCCTCGCGCTCCTCGGCCGGCACGAGGTCGATCTTGTTGAGCACCAGCCAGCGCGGTTTCGCGTACAGCGATTCGTCGTAGCGGCGGAGCTCGTCGACGATGGAGCGCGCGTCGTGCACCGGATCGGCAGCAGGATCGAACGGTGCCAGATCGACGACATGCAGCAGCAGGCGCGTGCGTTGCAGGTGGCGCAGGAACTGGTGTCCAAGTCCGGCGCCTTCGGCCGCGCCTTCGATGAGTCCCGGGATGTCGGCGACCACGAAGCTGCGGTTGGCGTCGGTGCGCACCACACCGAGGTTCGGTGCCAGCGTGGTGAACGGATAGTCGGCCACTTTCGGCCGCGCCGCGGAGATCGCCCGGATCAGGGTGCTCTTGCCCGCATTGGGCAGGCCCAGCAGGCCGACGTCGGCGAGCACCTTGAGCTCGAGCTTGAGACGTCGCTGCTCGCCCGGCTCGCCGGGCGTGGTCTGGCGCGGTGCGCGGTTCGTGCTCGACTTGAAATGAATGTTGCCGAGGCCGCCCTTGCCGCCGCGCGCGATGAGCGCCTGCTGGCCATGCGCGGCGAGATCGGCGATGAGCGCCCCGGACTCGGCATCGGTGATGACGGTTCCGACCGGGACGCGCAGAAAGATGTCGTCCGCGCCCTTGCCGTACTTGTCGGCGCCGTGCCCGTTCTCGCCGCTGCGGGCGCGATGGATGCGTGCATAGCGGTAGTCGATCAGCGTATTGATGTTGCGATCGGCGACCGCGAAGATGCTGCCGCCGCGGCCGCCGTCGCCGCCGTCAGGGCCGCCGCGCGGGACGTACTTCTCCCGCCGGAAACTCGCCGAGCCATTGCCGCCGTTGCCGGCGATGACCTCGATGGTGGCTTCGTCGATGAATTTCACGCGATCCTTCTAATGATGACGGTCGGCAGGCAGCTGCGGATCGACTGGCTGCGGGCGGGATCCCGGACTGGCCTCGGGTATTGCATCCTGTGCCGGTATCGAGGGCCCGCTCGAGGCGGATGCCGCCGCCTTGCGCTGGTAAACGACATAGTGCTCCGTTTCGTCACCGCGCCGGCGTCCCTCCCACACGGGTGTCCACCCTTCGCCGGCGGCGCCGTCGGTGTCCTGTCGTCCGTATTGCACGAGCAGCGAATCGCACACCGTATGCGGATGTACTTCCTCCGGTTCCGTGACGATGCCCGCGAAATAGTAAAACAGCGCCCGCTGGGGCTCGCCCAGATTGCGGCTCGCGATGCAACCCTGCTTCGGCAGATGCAGGGCGGCCGTCTCGGCGACGATGCGATAACTCCGCCGCGAATCCAGGTACGGCAGCCAGATGGTCATGTACAACGCCCACAGCAGCGTCATCCCGGAGGCCCAGTTGAGGATTGCCCGGCGGTTGGATCGGCGTGCCGGGCGTACCAGCGCTAGCCACAGCAACGTCAGGAATATGCAGATTGCTACGGCGCGCCCATGGAAGGATGGCTGATAGCCGATGGTCGTGTCGCGCAGCGCCCGTGCGATCGGCAGCGACATGCCGTGGGCGTAGGCGTCCCACCACGCCCACCATGCCAGCGCGCCGAGCAGACCGAAGGTCAGGATGCCGAACCAGTCGAGCGCTCCGGAAAAGCCGCGCTTCAGCGTGTCGACTTCGAGCGCGCCGAGCACGGAAAGCGGGAGAGTCAGCATCATGAGGTCCGTGGCGTGCGGATCGGGCATCAGCAGCAAGCCAACCAGGATGGACAATGAAAGCATCGCCGGGACCTGGATGGCCGGCGTTCTCATGCCGCCGTTGAAGCCACGGCCGCGCGTCCAGAGCGTCCAGACCACGAGCGCGGAAGCCGGCCACGTGAACCACGGCAGGTTCTTCAGGATGAACGACGGGTCCGACCAGCCGCCAGCGAGCGGCGCGAAGTAGGTCGCGAGGCTCTGCGCACGCCACCAGCCCTGTAGATGTGCCGGGGCATAGACCGCGAGCGCCAGCGGCCACGCGACCATCCCGACCACCGCCACCGCGGCCGCCACCGCTGCGGTGACGGCGAAGCGGCGCGTGCGCCACTCTGCAAAAAACGCAGGCAGGAGTGCCGCGGTGAGCGTAATCCACAGCGGCCCCAGGAACCCGTGGGCGAGGAAAGCGAGGGCAACGCCCAAACCCAGTGCCAGACCACCCAGTGCCGGGCCGCGCACCGACAGTGCAAAGGCGTACTGCGCCAGGGCAAGGCCGACGAGCAGGCCCAGCTCCGACGACAGCTGGTGCGCGCGATCCCAAAGCCCGACCGAGCCGATGAAGATGAGCACCGGGATCCAGCGCATGGATCGTCCGGCGAGTTCGCGGGCCGCGAGGGCCGTGAACAGGAGCGCGGCGCCCAGGAAGAGGGCGACGGATAACCGTGCAGCATCATGCGGTTCGAGCCACGGGCGGAACGCTGTTCCGGACGCCGCTGCGAGCGCATACACCAGCGGTGGCCGCTCCAGGTATGGTGCGCCCACGAGGGTCGGCGTCAATACCGGGCCGCCGTTCATCATGTCCCAGGCCACGCCGAATGACGTGGCATCCTCGGTTTTCCACGGGTCATGCCCGACGAGCCCCAGCAGGACCCACACCGCACAGAGCAGGACCAGGCCGAACTGCTTCAGCGCACGGTAGGGCCCGGAAGGGCTGAGCGTGGCCGCTGCCGGGGGTTCGGCCGTGAACGGACTGGGCTGCAGCCGGGGGGGCATGGAGGTCAGCGAGGATGCGTGCGCCGGGCGAAAGAAAAAGGCAGCCGAAGCTGCCTTTCCTGTGCGGATCGTTGCCGGCCTAAGTGCGACGTCAGGCCGCCGTACCGGTCTTGGATGCGTAGCGCTGGCGGAACTTCTCCACCCGGCCGGCAGTGTCCATGACCTTCTGCTTGCCCGTGTAGAACGGGTGGCACGCGGCGCAGACCTCCACGTGCAGGGGCTTGCCGACGGTCGAGCGCGTGGCGAACGTGTTGCCGCAGCTGCACGTGACCTGGATTTCGGTGTAGTTCGGGTGAATGCCGGATTTCATGATGTCCTCGCTTTTGGCCCACGCATCCGGAAGCGTTTCCGTCGTGACGCGCCCTGGCCAGAGAATGCCTCCCCCGCACGAGGGGCGGCAAAACGGAAATTATGCCATTTTCACGCCCTTCGGACAACCCGGGGCGCGCCATCAAACATTGCGTCGGAGGCGCCGGATTCAAGGCCGGGCCCTGGGGGTGGCGACGCGAACCACCCCTTCCGCACGCGGAGCCTGGAGCAGGGCCCCATCGCGGTTTCGATGGGATGCGCCGGCGCCGCGCGCGAAGCGGGACTTCTGCCGCCTGCCTAGCCCCGGCGCATCGAGTCGAAGAAGTCCGAGTTCGACTTGGTCTGCTTGACCTTGTCGAGCAGGAATTCCATTGCCTCGAGCTCGTCCATCGGATAGAGGAGCTTGCGCAGGATCCACACCTTCTGCAGGATCTCCGGCTTCAGCAGGAGCTCCTCGCGGCGCGTGCCGGAGCGATTGACGTTGATCGCCGGATAGATCCGCTTCTCGGCCATGCGTCGGTCGAGGTGGATCTCCATGTTGCCGGTGCCCTTGAATTCCTCGTAGATCACGTCGTCCATGCGCGATCCGGTATCGATCAGCGCGGTGGCGATGATGGTCAGCGAGCCGCCTTCTTCGATGTTGCGCGCTGCGCCGAAGAAGCGCTTCGGCCGTTGCAGGGCGTTCGCGTCGACACCGCCGGTCAACACCTTGCCGGAGGCTGGCACGACGGTGTTGTAGGCGCGTGCGAGGCGGGTGATCGAGTCGAGCAGGATCACCACGTCCTTCTTGTGCTCGACCAGCCGCTTCGCCTTCTCGATCACCATTTCTGCGACCTGCACGTGACGCGTCGCCGGCTCGTCGAAGGTCGAGGAAACGACCTCGCCACGTACCGAACGCTGCATCTCCGTCACTTCTTCCGGCCGCTCGTCGATCAGGAGCACGATCAGCACGACTTCCGGGTGATTCGCCGCGATCGAATGGGCGACGTGCTGCAGCATCACGGTCTTGCCCGACTTCGGCGACGACACCAGCAGGCCGCGCTGGCCTTTGCCGATCGGCGCGATGATGTCGATGATCCGGCCGGTGATGTTCTCCTCGGCCTTGATGTCGCGCTCCAGGATCAGCGGTTCGTCCGGGAAAAGCGGCGTCAGGTTCTCGAAGAGGATCTTGCTCTTCGCGTTCTCCGGGGGCTCGCCGTTGACCTTGTCGACCTTGACCAGGGCGAAGTACCGCTCGCCGTCCTTCGGCGTGCGGATCTCGCCCTCGATCGTGTCGCCGGTGTGCAGGTTGAACCGGCGGATCTGCGACGGCGAGATGTAGATGTCGTCGGTGCCGGCGAGATAGCTGGTGTCCGGCGAGCGCAGGAAGCCGAAGCCATCGGGCAACACTTCGAGGGTGCCATCGCCGAAGATGCTTTCCCCCTTCTTCGCCTGCTGCTTCAGCATGGCGAAGATGAGGTCGTGCTTGCGCATCCGGTTGGCGCCCTCGAGCTCGTTGGCGTTGGCGATCTCGACGAGCTCGGTGACGGGCTTGGATTTGAGTTCAGACAGATGCATAGTCGGCTCGACCGAAACGTGCGGGGGCTTCAGGCAGAAGAAAGGCGGCGGGAAGGCCGCGCAGGACGATATGGGAACGGGCGGCGCCTGGGACAGACGGCCAGGCGTCAGAAGATCCAGGCGGTCGGGCGGCGCTCTTGAGTGGTGGCAGGACCGCCTCTTGAGGACAAGGGGCGCGCCGCAAGCACGAAGGTCAGCGTATCGGGTTCAGAGGTTGCTGTCAACAAAGGCGGTAAGTTGCGATTTCGACAGGGCGCCCACCTTCTGCGCATGGGGCTTGCCGTCCTTGAACAGGATCAGCGTCGGAATGCCGCGGATGCCGAACTTGCCGGTGGTCTCGGGGTTGGCGTCGATGTCGAGCTTGGCGACCGTGAGGCGGCCGGCGTAATCGCGGGCGATGTCCTCCAGGACCGGGGCGATCATCTTGCACGGGCCGCACCACTCCGCCCAGTAGTCGACGAGCACGGGCGTGCTCGCCTTGAGAACGTCGGCCTCGAAGGAGGCATCGGAAACATGCTTGATCTGCTCGCTCATGGAGTCCTCTTGGTGACAGGCCGGCGCCGGGCTACGCGCTGCATCATTGCGCATCCGCGGTGAGCGCCGCGGCGTCGTGGAACGAAGCCAAGGTAGCTGAAGCCCAATGCGGACGCAAGGGCGGCAGCCGGCACATCCCGACGATGGGGGCCGGTTTGCTAAAATCAACCTTTTAGCCCGGATCTGGCAATGACCTACGTCGTCACCGAGAGCTGCATCCGTTGCAAGTACACCGACTGCGTCGACGTGTGTCCCGTCGACTGCTTTCGCGAGGGCCCCAATTTCCTCGTCATCGATCCGGACGAGTGCATCGACTGCACCCTCTGCGTCGCCGAGTGCCCGGTCGAGGCGATCTTCGCCGAAGACGACGTGCCCCCGGACCAGCAGGACTTCGTTGCCTTGAATGCCGAGCTGTCGAAGGTCTGGAAGCCGATCATCGAGCGCAAGCCCGCGCCGCCCGACGCCGAGGAATGGAAGGCCGTGCGCGACAAGCGCGACCAGCTCAAGCGCTGAGCGGCCGCAGGTTTGACCGGCGCGACGCCCAACCCCTACAATCGCCGGGTTTTTGCCCGTCCTCACGGCCCGCGGCGGTCAAGCGGTCCGATTCCCCTGATCCGGTTCCAGAAGCTGATGAGACAATTTAAGCTATCGATTGCTGCACTTTCACTGCTGCTCGCTGCAGCGGCACCCGGCGCGCTTGCACAAGCGGCCGCTCCGGCCGGAGATCCAAACGCGGGCCGCGCGAAGACCTCGATGTGTCAGGGTTGCCACGAGATCCCCGGCTGGCAGACGGCATTCCCCGAAACGTACAAGGTGCCGCGCATCATCGGCCAGCACCCCGCCTACATCGTGAAGGCGTTGCAGGAGTACAAGGCGGGCGAGCGTGCGCACCCCTCCATGCGGGCCATTGCCGCGAGCCTGAGCGATGCCGACATGGCGAACCTCGCCGCCTATTACGGCCAACAAGCGACCAAGACGGCAGCACAGAAATGAAGACGACCAACACCCTAGCGATCATGCTGCTCGCGGCCAGCGCCTGCGCCGTCACGGTGGCGGATGCCGCCGACCTCGCAGCGGGGCAGGAGAAGGCCAAGACCGTGTGCGCGGCATGTCACGGGCTCGACGGCAACAGCCAGGTTGCGGATTATCCGAAGCTCGCCGGCCAGTACCCGGACTATCTCGCCAAGGCGCTGCGCGACTACAAGTCCGGTCTGCGCAAGAATCCGATCATGGCCGGCATGGCCGCACCGCTGACCCCGAAGGATATCGACGACGTCACGGCGTACTACGCCAGCCAGCCCGCCGTGCTGCGGAACTCGTTCAAGTAAACGCCGCACGCCGGTTCACGACAAGGGCGCCGCACGGCGCCCTTGTCGTAGGCGCAGGCTCGCGAGGGTCGAGCGATGCCAGGCCGCAGCCTTGCCTGAGGCACTCCGCGGGAGCGTCGCCGCGGCACATCGAAGCGACGAGGGCGTCGCACGGCACCCTCAGCAGGCAGGCGCTGGCGAGCGGTTCAGGCCGTCCGGCGCGCGACGATGCAAACGTACTCGTCGAACGCCAGCTCCGTGTGCACGTCGTCGAAGCCACAGGTGCGCAGCAGCTCGAGATGCCGCGCCAGCAGCAGCTTGCCGGGCTTCGCTTTGGTCGCGTCGGCGATCACGAGCTCGGCATTGACGAACGTGCCCCCGGGTTTCAGCAGGTCGAGCGCGCGCCGGTACGTCGCGGCCACCGCTTCCTCGCTGCCGAGGTCATGGAGGGCCTGGTTGGTGACGACCGCGTGCACGGCGTCGTCGACGTAGGCGAGCCATGCGTCCGTGCGCAAGTCCGCCGCGTGCAGCCGTGCGCGCGCCCCGAAGCGGTCGACGCGCTCGTGGGCGAGCTCGAGCATGATCGGCGACAGGTCGAAGCCGTCGTAGCGCAGCAAGGGCATGCGCTCCAGGAGCGTTTCGGCGAGCGTGCCCGGCCCGCAGCCGAGCTCGACCATCCGCGGCTGCGCTCCCGGAATGCGGGCGACGATCTCCGCGATATGCCGGAACATCGGCCGGCGCGCGGGACGGCGCTCGTCGGCGCTTTCGGCCCATTGCCGGACGTAGGCGCGATCCTCGAATGCGTGCTCGGTATCCGTCACGGCTCCGTTTGCATGGGGTCGCGAATCATTGCGTTCCTTTCATCGGCCCGCACACCTGGCGGCACACGATCAACGCTGGCGCTCGAGACAGGCAAGGTAGAGCGCGCCGTCGGGACCGGTGCCGTGCCGCTGCGCGTGCCACAGGGTTTCCGCGAGACATTCCAGCAATGCATGCAACGCGGCATGCTCGTCGCCGCGCGCGAGCTTGAGGCGATCGAACTGCTCGCGCAAGCCCGGCGGCTGATCGATCGACAGCTGCTCGGCGACGGCAAGATGCAGCGAAAGGTGCAGGAACGGATTGATCTCGCCGTTCTCGGGATGGTACTCGCGATGCGCATGCGTTTCCGGACGCTCGAGCACGGCGCGATACTCCGGGTGCATGATCGCCACCGTCGCGGCCATGCGCTCGAGACCCGTGGTCGGCTCGCCCGCCGCATGCTTGCGCCAGGCCTCGATCAGGAAGCGGCGGGATTCGTCGCGCGTGGGGGTGAACATCCGCGGCCCTCATCCCGTCTTGTAGCGGTACTCGCAAAGATCGCGGATCACGCACTCCGGACATTTCGGCACGCGTGCCACGCACACGTAACGGCCGTGCAGGATGAGCCAGTGATGCGCATTCAGCTTGAACTCGTCCGGCACGAACTTGACCAGCTTGCGCTCGACCTCCTCGACGTCGTCACCCGGTGCGAGGCCGGTGCGATTGGCGACACGGAATACGTGCGTGTCGACGCCGATCGTCGGCTGGCCGAAGGCCGTGTTGAGCACGACGTTGGCCGTCTTGCGCCCCACGCCGGGGAGCTTCGAGAGCGCCTCCCGGTCCGCGGGGACCTCGCCGTTGTGGTCATGCACGATCGACTGCGCCAGCGCGACGACGTTCCGTGCCTTGTTGCGAAAGAGGCCGAGCGTCTGCACGTACGGGATCAGCCCATCGACGCCGAGCCGGGCGATCGCGGCCGGCGTGTTGGCCACCTTGAAGAGCGTCGCCGTGGCCTTGTTGACGCCCTTGTCCGTCGACTGCGCCGAGAGGACGACTGCAACGAGGAGCTCGAACGGCGTCGAGTACTCGAGCTCGGTCTTCGGGTGCGGATTGGCGGCGCGAAAGCGCTCGAAGATCTGTCGGCGCTTTTGTGGATTCATCGGCCGGACGAAGCTGCGGCACCACCAATGCCGCCAAGCTCGGCGAGGCGCGCGAGCCGCTGCGGTTCGCCGCTCCTGAGCGCAGGATCGTCCTTCAGCGCCTCCCAGGCCTTGCGAAACCACGTCCGTGCCGTTGCACGATCGCCCCTTGCCCAGCGCAATTCGGCCAGCTCCTCGAACACGTAGCCGTCGACCGTACCGGCGCGGATGTGCTCGTCCAGCAGGGCGTGCTGGATCCGCTCGGCCTCATCGAGCTCGCCCGTCGCACGCAGCGCACGCGCCACCGCCCACCGCGCGGTGCGCACGTCGGCGGCATCGCCGCGCGCCTCCCAGGCCGGTACCGCCTTGCGGAAATAGGCGAGCGCGCGACCCGGCTCTCCGGCGTCCATGTAGGTCCAGCCGACGTTGTTGTAGAGCGACGCGAGCCACCGCTTCGAGCGCACGTCGGGACTGCTGCTCCGTCATCGCGATGGCCCGCAGGTTCCAGTCGAGGCGCTCGGCTTGCGGCGCGGCGATGCCGAGCATGTGGGCAGCATCGATGGCGTAGAAGTCGTTCGCATCGCATTGGGCCAGGTCGAGCGCGCTGCGAAACAAGGGCACGGCCTTGTCGGCCAGGCCGGCCGAATTGAACGCGCGCCCGCGTTCGAGCAGATAGCGGACGCGAACGTGCGAGGGCATGCCGTCCAGTTGGCGCTCGATGCTATCGAGCGTGACGTGCGCCTGCGCAAAGTGCCGCTGCAGACCCTGTGCGCGGGCAATCTGGGTACTTATCTCCAGAGCCTGCGGGCTGTCGGTGGGCCATGCGGCGAGAACGTCCTTGAAGCGGCGTTCGGACGCCGCCGGTTCAGCGAAGTTCCACAGGCCGTCGATCTCGGCGGCAAACGCCGCGCTGGTCGGGGGCAGTGTGCCGCGTGCCTGCATCGCGCCGGCGAGTCCGAAGATCAGGAGCGCTGTGCAAGCGATACGCGCACGCCTACGTGTGCCCGGCGTGGCTGGATACGTCATGCCCGCACCTGCCGCCGCGCCCGGGCCCGTTCCAGGGCCGCCGCGGCAGCCGCCTGGCGCTGTTCGCGCGAGAGCAGGGGTGCCGCGGCGTCGGCTGCCGTCGTCGGCGTGGCGTCATCGGCCGTCGCTGCCCTACCGCGCGCGCGGTCGGCGCGTGCATTGCGTGCGGTGTAGCGCTCGCGTGCCGCCGCAGCGTCATGCGGGCTCCACGAACGACCGGCCGGGATCATGGCGATGCAATCCACCGGGCACGGAGGGATACAAAGCTCGCAGCCGGTGCACGCCGCCGCGATGATCGTGTGCATGCGCTTCGGTCCGCCGACGATGGCGTCGACCGGGCAGGCCTGGATGCACAGCGTGCAGCCGATGCACTGCGCTTCATCGACGATGGCGCGGTGCAGGAGGTCGGCGCGACCACGGGCCGGATCGAGCGGAACGATTGGACGATCCGTGAGCGACGCCAGTACTGCGATCAGGGCATCGCCACCCGGCGGGCAACGATTGATCGGCTCGCCGACCGCGATGGCTTCCGCGTACGGCCGGCATCCGTCGTGGCCGCAGCGCCCGCACTGCGTCTGGGGCAATGCGGCATCGATGACATCGGCGGAAGTGCCCACGGGGAGTCCGTCCATGAGCGGCATTTTACCGCGCCGCTTGCGCCATCGAGGCGCGCCAGCGCGGGTGCGCTACACTCGTTTCCACGCGCCCACTGCCGCTGCGCGTCGTCCAAACCGGTGAGCTCGCTGCATTACCGTCCCCCTGCCAAGGCGCCATGGTTGTCTCGCGCGGCGGCCTGGCTTTTGCGCCGCTTCCGCTGGCACCTCGTGCTCGCAGCACCCATTCCGCTGCACTGCGTGGTGATCTTCTATCCCCACACGTCCAACTGGGATTTTCCGGTGGGCCTGCTCGCGAAGTGGGCGCTCGACGTGCGCTTTCGCTGGGTGGGCAAGGATTCGCTTTTCAGGTGGCCGCTGGCACCCGTGCTGCGCCGCCTGGGTGGCATCGCCGTGAACCGGCGGGCCCGCACCGGCTTCACCGAACGGCTCGCGGCAGAGTTTGCGCGGCACGACGACTTCCGCGTCGTCATCGCGCCCGAAGGCACGCGTTCGCACACCGACCGGTGGCGCAGCGGCTTCTATCATCTTGCCCGCTCGACGGCCATGCCGCTGGTGCTCGCGTTCATCGATTATCCGCGGCGGGAGATCGGCATCGGCGCGTGCCTTATGCCAACCGGAAACGTCGCCGCCGACATGGATTGCATCCGCGCGTTCTATGCGGGCAGGGCCGGCCGGCACGTGGCGAAGCAGGGGACGATCCGCTTGCGCGACGAGGCGCAGCCCGCGGCCGCAGTTGTTGCCGAGGCAGGGTGACAATGAGCGGCACGCATCACCACGCGGGCGGCCACGGACATCCTCACGCCTCCGTCACCGGCACGCGCGAGACAGAACGCGATCGCAGCTGGCGCGCGCTGTGGATCGCGCTGATCCTGACCGCGAGTTTCGCCGTGGTCGAGGCGGTCGGCGGCGTGTGGGCGCATTCGCTCGCGCTGATCTCCGATGCCGGGCACATGGCGACCGATGCGGCGGCATTCATCATCGCGATCATCGCCAGCGCGGTCGCGCGCCGCCCGCCGTCGAAGCATGCATCGTACGGCTACGCGCGTGCCGAAGTGCTGGCGGCGTTCATCAATGCCCTGGCGATGCTCGTCCTGATCGTCTGGATCGCGGTCGAGGCGGTGCAACGGCTGCTTGCGCCAGCGACCGTTGAGGGTGCCGCGGTCATGGGCGTTGCGGCCGCGGGGCTCCTCGTGAACTTGATCGTTGCATGGCTGCTGGCGGGCGCCGGCGGCGGCCTCAATACGCGCGGCGCGCTGCTGCACGTGCTCGGCGACCTGCTCGGAAGTGTCGCGGCGGTCACCGCCGGGGCGGTGATCTTGTTCACCGGGTGGATGCCCATCGATCCCATCCTGTCGCTGGTCGTGACGCTGCTCATCCTGCGCTCGACCTGGCAACTGTTGCGTCATTCCACCAATGTGCTGATGGAGCAGGTGCCGCAGCATCTGTCGTTCGAGGCGATCGGCCAGCAACTCGCGAAGCTGCCCAACGTGGTCGAGGTGCATGACCTGCACGTGTGGCAGATGTCGGCGGGCCGCGTCGCCCTGTCCGCGCACGTGACCCTGGAGGACGGCAGCGCATGGCCCGCTACGCTGACGGCTGCGTGCAAGCTGCTCGCCGGTGAATTCGGCATCGAGCACGTGACGCTGCAACCCGCGTGGGGGCCGCCTGCCGCTGGCCGGCGCGTCATTCCCGTCACACCGGTGGCCGGTCGCGCGCCGGAGCACCACCATCGCTCCGGACACGGCAATCGCGGCGCGGCGAGCGACGACCCGGCCGCGCCGGACCGCACATGACCGGCCGCTGCGCTACACCCAGCGCACGCGCCGGAAGCGCCAGTACAGCAGGCCGTCGACGACGACCATGAGTGCCAGCGCGAACGGATAACCCGCCGCCCAGCTCAGCTCGGGCATGAACTTGAAGTTCATCCCGTAGATGCCGGCGATCAGCGTCGGCACCGTGATCAGGGCGCCCCATGCAGCAAAGCGCTTGGTGATCTCGCTCTCGGCGAGGCTGATCAGCGCGATGTTCACCGAGATCGCGGTTTGCAGCATTTCCCGGATGCTCTCGATGGCGCCCTCGATGCGCGCCAGGTGATCGTAGACATCGCGGTAGTAGTCCTGCATGCCGGCGACGAGTTGCGGCACGCGGCCGCCGTACAGCTTGCCGACGGCCTCCAGCAACGGACCGACGGCATGCTGCAGCAGCATCAGCCGGCGCTTCAGGCTGTAGAGATCCTGCATCTTGCGCCGCGTCGACCCGCCTTCGAACAGCAACTCCTCGACCGACTCCAGCTCGCTCGACAGGCTGTCGACGACGGGGAAGTAGCGGTCGACGACGGCGTCCATCAGGGCGTAGAGAACGTAGCCGGAGCCGAAGCGCAACAGCTCGGGCTCGCGCTCGGTGCGCGCGCGCACGTCCGTGAATCCCTTGAGCGTGCGATGCCGCACCGACAGCACGTAGTTCTTCCCGATCAGCACGTGCATCTCGCCGAGGAGAAGGTCGGCGGGATCTTCCGGGCTCGACTCGACCGTGTGCAGGACCACGAACATCGAGTCTTCGTACTCCTCGATCTTGGGCCGCTGGTGGCCCTTGCGCGCGTCCTCGAGGGCGAGCGGATGCAGGCCGAACTCGGCGGCCATCATGTCGAGCTCCTCGCGCGTCGGATCGCGCACGGCGACCCACACGAAGCTGTCCGGGCGCGTGATGTACTCGCTGATATCCTCCGGACGGATGTCGGCGACCTTGCGGCCCTGCTG
Source organism: uncultured beta proteobacterium (assembly GCA_963734575.1). Taxonomy (GTDB): domain Bacteria; phylum Pseudomonadota; class Gammaproteobacteria; order Burkholderiales; family Casimicrobiaceae; genus CAIWHR01. Next base: position 545,383 of record CAVTHT010000004.1, read on the forward strand.
ATAGACCGAGCAGTTGATGATCATGGCATGCCTCGTCGGCCGGCATCATAGCTCACGGTCCCCCACCGTGGCGCGTGACCGGCTGGCGGGCGGAGCGGTAACATGCGGGCCTCAACCTCGAACTCCGGGCCCTTCCCGCGATGATCATCAGGTCGCTGCTCGATACCGATCTCTACAAGTTCACGATGATGCAGGTCGTCCTGCATCACTTCCCCGGCGCGCACGTCGAGTACCGTTTCAAGTGCCGCAACGAGGGCGTGGACCTCACGCCTTACATCGGCGAGATCGAGGAGGAGATCCGCGCGTTGTGCCGCCTGCGCTTCACGCCGCAGGAGCTCGATTACCTGCGCGGCTGGCGCTTCTTCAAGAGCGACTTCGTCGATCTGCTCGGACTGTTCCAGCTCGACGAGCGCTTCATCCATTTGTCGAAGCTGCCCGGGAGCCCGGGCGAGATCGACATCACGATCAAGGGGCCGTGGCTGCACACGATCCTGTTCGAGGTTCCTGTGCTCGCCATCGTGAGCGAGATCTATTTTCGCCACACGCAGCCCACCCCCGATCTCGCGGAAGGGCGCCGCCGGCTGACCGCGAAGATCGAGCGCATCAATGCCGTCGAGGATCCCGAGTTCCGCATCGCCGACTACGGCACGCGGCGGCGGTTTTCACGCGCGTGGCAGGACGAGGTGATTCGCACCCTCAAGGAGGGCATCGGTCCGAAGTTCGTGGGCACGAGCAATGTCCATTTCGCCATGGAACACGGCCTCACCCCACTGGGTACGATGGCGCACGAGTATCTGCAGGCATGCCAGGCGGTAGGGCCGCGGCTGCGCGACTCGCAGACCTTCGCTTTCAACATGTGGGCCCGCGAGTATCGCGGCGACCTGGGGATCGCCCTGTCGGACGTGTGCGGCATGGACGCCTTCCTGCGCGATTTCGACCTCTTCTTCTGCAAGCTTTTCGACGGCGTGCGGCACGACTCCGGGGATCCGTTCGAGTGGGGCGAGAAACTGATCGCGCATTACCACAAGATGCGCATCGATCCGTTGACGAAGACGATGGTGTTCTCCGACTCGCTCAATGTGCCGCTCGCCATCCGGCTGTTCGAGTATTTCCGTGGTCGCATGCACACGGCCTTCGGCATCGGTACCAACCTGACCAACGACCTCGGCTACCCGGCCCTGCAGATCGTGATCAAGATGACGCGCTGCAATGGCCAGCCGGTGGCGAAGATCAGCGACGAGCCATCCAAGACGATGGACTACGACCCGTCGTACGTCGCGTACCTGCGCGAGGTGTTCCAGGTGCCCGAAGAGGAGGTGCGGGGTGCCGGCGGGGCCACGCCAGTTCCCAGCGGGCAGGCGGCGGACGTGCACTGACCGGCGAATCCGGGCCACGTCTGACGCCCCTGCAACGCCGGCCGCCTGCCGGCATTCATGGGGGGAGGGGCGGCGAGCCGATCCGGCAGCCCTTCGTGTAGAGTCGGCCCATGGCCACTCCGATCGCATCCGCTCCGTCGGCACCCGGCGCGCCAGGCCGCCCGGACGGCCCCAGCCGGGCGGCCGATCGTCGCCTGCGGCTCGACGACATCCTGAAGCTGATGGTCGCCGACGGTCTCGTCGGCGCGGCCGACGCGGACCGACTCGGGCGCTCCCGTACCACGCGCTTCGAGCACCCGCTCGAGCTCATCGCCGACCAGAAGTGGCAGGCACTGCAGCCGCCGCACAGGACGCTGACCCTGGAGGGCCTCGTCGAGTGGCTCGCCGGGAAGCTCGGCGTTCCCTACCGGCACATCGACCCGCTGAAGATCGACCTTGGCGGCGTCACCCAGAGCATGTCCAACGCTTATGCCGAGCGCTATCGCGTGCTGCCGATGGAGGTCACCCGCGACACGCTGACGGTGGGCACCGCGGAGCCGTTCGTGCGTTCCTGGGCGGAGGAGCTCGAGAAGATCCTGCGGCTCAAGGTGCAGCTCGTCTTCGTCAATCCGCAGGACATCCGTCGTTACGTCGGCGAGTTCTACAGCCTCGCGCGGTCGATGAAGAAGGCGCAGGAGACTTCGCGCGGCGAGGTCTCGCTGGCGCGCAATTTCGAGCAACTGGTCGAGCTCGGGCGCAGTGGCAAGCTGGACGCCAACGACAGTCACGTCGTCCACATCGTCGACTGGCTGTGGCAATACGCGTTCGAGCAGCGCGCCTCCGATATCCACATCGAGCCGCGGCGGGATGTCGGGCTGGTGCGCTTCCGCATCGACGGCGTGCTGCACCAGGTGTACGCCATTCCCCTTCCCGTGCTGGTCGCAATGACCTCGCGCGTGAAGCTGCTCGCGCGCATGGAGATCGTCGAGAAGCGCCGGCCCCAGGACGGGCGTATCAAGACCGTCGCGCCGAACGGGGACGAGATCGAGTTGCGCATCTCCACGATGCCCACGGCCTTCGGCGAGAAGATCGTGATGCGGATCTTCTCGCCCGAGGTCCTGGTGCGCGATTTTGCGGAGCTCGGCTTCAGCGTCGAGGACCGCCAGCGCTGGGAACGCATGATCGGCGAGCCCAACGGCATCGTCCTGCTGACCGGCCCGACCGGGTCCGGCAAGACCACGACGTTGTATTCGTCGCTGCGCATCCTCGCAACGCCCGAAGTGAATGTCTGCACCGTCGAGGACCCGATCGAGATGATCGAGCCGGCGTTCAACCAGATGCAGGTGCAGCCGGCGATCGGCGTGGACTTCGCCCACGGCGTGCGTACGTTGCTGCGCCAGGACCCGGACATCATCATGGTGGGCGAGATCCGCGACCGCGATACCGCCGACATGGCGGTGCAGGCGGCACTGACCGGCCATCTCGTGCTTTCCACGCTGCACACCAACGATGCGCCTACCGCCGTCACGCGCCTGCTCGACCTCGGCGTGCCGCCGTACCTCATCAGCTCGACCTTGCTCGGTGTCATGGCGCAGCGCCTGGTACGCACGTTGTGCCCGCACTGCAAGACGGCGGCCGAGCCACCCGACGATGAAAACTGGCGCCTCCTCACCGCGCCGTGGCGGGGCGAGAAGCCGACCTCCGTGATGGCGCCGGTCGGCTGCCTGGAATGCCGGATGACCGGCTACTACGGGCGCATGGGGCTGTTCGAGCTCATGCCGATGACGCCGGCCATTCGCCGCCTGACGACGCACGAAGCGGATGACTCGCGCATCCGCGAGCAGGCGTACAAGGACGGCATGAAGCCGCTGCGCGTGTCGGGTGCGTCCAAGATCGCGGCGGGACTCACCACCGTGGATGAGGTGATGAAGGTGGCTCCATTGGCCTGAGAGCAGGGGCCCCGCGCAGTGGGGATGCGACCGGGGCCAATGGAGCTCGAGGCCGACCCCCCGAGCTTCACATTGCAGCGGTCGTGCGGAGGCCGAGGCCGCGGGCCTGAGAGCAGGGGCCCCGCACAGTGGGGATGCGACCGGGGCCAATGGAGCTCGAGGCCGCCCCCCCGAGCTTCACATTGCAGCGGTCGTGCGGAGGCCGAGGCCCGCTCGCGTAGGAGCAAACACGCGAGCCGAGGAGCAGGGGCCCCGTGCCGCTTCGCGGGGGTGCGACTGGGGCGAGTCGGGTTCGGAGGCCGACTCCACGGTCCTTCGTCGTGCGACACCCCCTCGGAGGCCGACGGGGCCTCACCGTTCTCGATGGGGATGCGACCGTGTGCGCCGGTGCGGCCCTGCGCGATGTGCCGACCGGACTTACTGGCCGCGCAATTCGGCCATGCGCATGCACGGTCCCACGCTGCCCATGCAGGACTCCGCCGCTTGGGCATCGACGTTCGTCCGCGCGAGCGTGCGGCGCGACTGGCGCGCAGTGCGTGTGTTTGGCGCACCGCGACCGGATCTCACGCTTGCGCCGTCGCGGCGGGATTGCGCCTGCCAACGCGCAGCGCCATCGTGCGCGACCTGCTTGCGCGGCGCGGGCTTCGCGCGTGCGGGCACGTGCGCGACGGGATGCGGCATCCACAAGGAGGCCAGCCGCGGGCTTGCCGCCGTGGCGGAGGGATCACCCGGTGGCGTCGCCGGTGCGGATTCGGTGTCGGGCGATAACGACGATGGGGGCATGTCCGGCCTCACCGGCACCGAGGCGGGCGCGCTACCGGCGGCGTCGAAGCCGTCACGCGGCGGGCTCGCATCGTCGCTTGCGGGTCTCGCAGGCAGCACGCTGCCGAGCGTGGCGCGCGCCAGCGACACGGCGCGATCAAGCACTACAGGGTTGCGGTACGCGTAGAGCGAGCCCGCAACGGCGGCAGGCAGCACGATCAAGGCGAGCATGCCGGCGAGAATCCATGCGCCACGCCGGTGCCCGGGAGGGGTGCAAAGGTCGGCCTGAGCGAGTTCGGCTTCGTCGAGCGGCGCGGTGAGTGTGCCGACGTAATGCAGGCGCGTCTCGTCTTCGAGCAGCACGTTGGGCGCCGCCGGCCGATGCGGCGTGCGTCGTACCGGCCCCATGGATGGTGTGCTGTCGACCGGCCCCGGGACGGCTGCATTGGCAATGCCGTGCCACGCAGATGCGCCGTCGTCGATGTCGGGCGGATCTGCCGCCGGGGAGTTAGTCGCGGTATGTGCCGCACCGGGACCGCCAGGTCCGCCGGGGCCGGCTGGCGGCTCGCTCGCATCCAGCGCCGGACCGGCAGCGATCTCCACGAACGGCGCCTCACAACGGTAGCAGAGCGAGGCAGCGGCATCGTTCAGGGCATCGCAGTGCGGACATTCACGCAGGTGCGCGAGATTGGGGAAGAGTTCCTGCGTCGGCAAGGCCAGCTCCGCAAGCCCATCCACGGTCGTCGATGACGCATCCGTCGTGTCATGCGCCAATAGCATCGTGCCGCACGTGTGGCAGGCCATCGTGGTGCGATCGTTGACGGCCTCGCACAGCGGACATTGCCGCAGATGCAGGCGCGCGCCGCATGCATTGCAGTAGCGGGAGCCATCCGGGTTGGCGTGCTCGCAGGCAGGACACCCGATGGCTGGCGGCCGGGGAGCCGCGGAGCGCAGGTAGAATGACGCGAATGGGTCGGGCATGGGCAGGCGGCGGGCCGCTACGCGCGGTCGACTCGCGGCGTTGATCGTTGCCCCGATCTCGCGCGGCGGGTATAGGACGGCGAGGGGCACGCGTGTAGGTGCGCACCTACATCACCGCGTCAACGGGGTGCCGGGCCGCCACGTTGACACCTGACGCCACCCGCACGCGGTGCGCTGCGTGCGCTCTATCGAGCCGCTAGGATGGCTCCCCGCCCCCGGGCACGTGCCGGGCAGGAGTCCAATTCGATAATTCAACGGAGTATCACCAATGAACAGAATCGCAACGGCCGTCGTGGCCACCACTTTCCTGGCGTTCGCATCGGCCAGCTTCGCCGCGGCACCCGCCGATACGTCGGCACCTGCACAACCGGCCGCCAACGCCAAGATGCGCGGTGGCAAGGCCGCGGCCGACGACCCCGCGCAGGCGCAGTTCAACGCAGCCCGCAAGGACGCGGAAAAGAAGATGCAGGCCGCGTGGGCCGACTGCAAGACGAAGAAGGGTGCCGAGGCACGTACGTGCTATGCCGACTCCAAGGCCGAGCACGACCGGGCGGTGGCCGATGCCAAGGCGCAGCGCGACAAGTCCAGGGCCGCCGCCAAGACCAAGAGCTGACGCGCGGCGCGTTCCACCGCGTATTGCAGGCGCCCCCGCCCTCGGGGGCGTTTTGTCGTTGACCGTCGGGCGTGGCTTGCGGCGACTGGAATCCAGGTTTTAGCGCACCCGACGTTGCCGCCATGTAGCGGCCCACCCGCGGGAGCACCATGACCATTCGCATTCTCGAAGTGCGCGAGGTGACGAAGCCGATTGCCTCGCCGATCCGCAACGCCTATATCGACTTCAGCAGGATGACGACGAGCCTCGTTGCCGTCGTCACCGATGCCGTGCGCGATGGTCGGCGGGTAGTCGGCTATGGTTTCAACTCGAATGGGCGCTACGGGCAGGGCGGCCTCATCCGCGAGCGCTTCGCGCCGCGCGTGCTGGAGGCGCCGCCGGCGTCGCTGCTCGACGACAGCGGCGAGAATCTGGATCCTGCGCGGGTCTGGGCGACCATGATGCAGAACGAAAAGCCTGGCGGTCATGGTGAACGGTCGGTCGCGGTAGGCACCATCGACATGGCCATTTGGGACGCGGTGGCGAAGATCGCCGGCAAGCCGCTCTTCCGCTTGCTTGCGGACCGGCATGGCGTTCACGCCAATCCGCGCGTGTTCGTCTACGCTGCGGGCGGTTACTACCATCCGGGCAAGGATCTCCGCACGTTGCGCACCGAAATGCGCGGCTATCTCGAGCGCGGCTACACCGTCGTCAAGATGAAGATTGGCGGCGCGTCGCTCGACGATGACCGGCGTCGGATCGAGGCCGTGCTGCACGAGATCGGCAAGGGGGCGCTCCCTCGCGGTGGACGCCAACGGGCGCTTCGACCTCGAGACCGCGATCGCGTACGCGAAGATGCTGCGCGACTACCCGCTCTTCTGGTACGAGGAGGCAGGTGATCCGCTCGACTACGCCCTGCAGGCGGCGCTCGCGGCGTTCTATCCGCACCCGATGGCCACCGGCGAGAATCTGTTCAGCCACCAGGACGCGCGCAACCTGCTGCGCTATGGCGGCATGCGTGCCGACCGCGACTGGCTGCAGTTCGACTGCGCACTGTCCTACGGCCTGGTGGAATACGAGCGCACACTGCAGGTGTTGCATGCCGCCGGCTGGTCGCCGCGACGCTGCATCCCGCACGGCGGCCACCAGATGTCGCTCAACATCGCGGCGGGCCTCGGCCTCGGGGGTAATGAAAGCTACCCCGACCTGTTCCAGCCCTACGGAGGCTTTCCCGACGGGGTGCGCGTCGAGAACGGGCACATCGTCATGCCGGAGCTCCCGGGCATCGGCTTCGAGGGCAAATCCGACCTCATTCGCGTGATGCGCGAGCTCGCCGACTGAGCGCACGCCCCGGTGCGCGTTTGACGCTGCGGCGATAGTCAGTACGATGGCGGCTGCAGCGCGTCCGGCCCGGGGGGCTGAACGGCGTTCATCCTCGGAGGAGCCATGGCGGCGTACCGGAAAATCCTGGTGGCGTACAACGGCGCACCGGAGTCGCAGGCAGCGCTTGCGGAGGCTGCGCGGTTCGGCGCCGAGCCCGGCGTGGAGATGCATGTGGCGGCGGTGATGAATACGGCAGCCTACCTCGTCGCCGGCGAATACGTGCCCGAGATGACGCTGGCCGCCGGGCGCGAAGAGCTCGAGGCAGACCTCAAGGACGTGGAGACCAGGCTCGCGGCACAGGGGCTCAACGTGCGCTCGCATCTCGTCATTGGCGAACCCGTCGACGTGATTGCGCGCCTGGTCGAGACCCTCGGCATCGATCTCCTGATCCTCGGCCACTCCCGCGCAAAGTCGTTCGCCATGCGCTGGTGGCGCGGCTCGGTCGACGCGATGCTGATGGATCGCGTGCGCTGCAGCATCCTCGTCGCCGCCGACGTCAGGACCTGATGCCGCCGTCGCGTCGGGCCGCGGGCCGCGCGTGGGCGGGAGTCTTCGTGCTCGTGCTCGTGGCGAGCGCCTGCGTCACGGTCCCGCGAGCTCCCAGCGCCGAGGAAGCGGCGATCTTCGATACCCATGCCGGCCAGTTCATCGCTCCTGCGACACTCGTCGCGCGCCTCCTGCCCGTGCGCTACCGATTGCTCGGCGAAGTGCACGACAACCCGGCCCATCACATCCTGCGCGCGCAACTGATCGATGCGCTCGCGTCGGCGGGTCGGCGACCGGCGATCGTGTTCGAGCAGTTCGATCTCGACCGCGACGCCGCGCTGCAGGAGGCACGATCCGGCAGCAGCGATGCGGAAGCCCTGGCCAGCGCAGGTGCGTTCGACCGCAAGGGATGGCAATGGCCATTGCACAAGCCATTGCTCGAGGCGGCGCTGCGTGCCGACCTTCCCGTGCGCGCCGCCAACGTCTCGCGCGCTGCGCTCGCTCCGGTGATTCGCAGCGGCGAGGTCGCGTCGATTCCAGACGCGTGGCGGGAGCGCGTGATCCGCACCCCATGGGACCCACGCCGGGCCGAAATCCTCGCGCAGGAGATTCGCGAAAGCCATTGCGGCAAGTTGCCGGGTTCCCTCGTGCCGCGCCTGACCCTCGCCCAGCGCGTGCGCGATGCGGCGATGGCCGTTGCCCTCATGCGCGACGCAACGCAGGATGGCGCCGTGCTCATCGCCGGCAACGGACACGTGCGCCGCGATCTGGGTGTGCCGAACTATCTCGATGCGCCCGCTACCGACATCATCGCGGTGGGCTGGATCGAAGTCGACGCGGACGAGCGCTCGGCGCCGGATTTCCCGGCCGGCGTCGCGGCGGCACACCCCGGCTTCGATTACCTGTGGTTCACTGCGCCGGTGGCCCGCGACGATCCTTGTGCACGGCTCGGCCCGGCGCCGGCATCGCCGCGGCCCGCGCGAGCCGCCGGACAACCCATGAAAGGTCGATCATGAATGAAGAGACGTTCAACCTCAGCATCCGCAAGTTCCTGAAGATGGTGGGCGTGAACTCGCAGCGCGAGATCGAGCATGCCGTGACCGACGCGCTTGGCGCTGGCAGGATCGCCGGGCAGGAGGCGTTTCCGGCGACGGTGCGCCTCGAAGTGCCGGGCCTGGGCCTCGACGTGGTCTTCAAGGGCGAAATCCGGCTCGAGTGAGCCGGCGGGAACTACGAGGCGCCCGAGTTGGTGATGCGCTGCTCGATCGCGTCCAGCGTAAGTTGATATGCGGAGCTCGGGCCAGCCTCCGCGTCGAGAGTCGCTGCGAGATCGCGCGCCCGCTTGAGCGGTCCTGCCAAGGCCTGACGGACCGGGACCGTGAGCGGCCCCTCGTCCCCGACGGGTTCGAGGATGCTCGCGAGTTCCTCCATGACGGCAATCAGCGCGTCCTTCGTGCTCTCGGGAGAGGCAGGTTGAGCTCGTTCGGCCATGCGGGTTCTTTCGGATGCGCCATGCGCGATTAATCGATCTTGGACCATCGGCGGTGAGGCAAGTGCCGCGGGCCCGGCCGGTCAGGCGATTTTGAGGGGCATGGCCTTGCGCGGCAACAGCACGCCCTTGCGCGCCCGGTGCAGCACGTGGCGCGCCAGGTCTTCACCTTTGAGCACCAGCGCTTGCGTCTTGCCGCGCATGACGACGGGCACCGTCAGCACGTCATGGTACAGGCCCACCCAGGCGAGGCGCTCACCCTTGTCGAGTTGCATCAGTATCGTGCCGCGACCCTTGTCCTGAACCTTCACTTCCGCGGCCGCGAAGCACAGCAGCTTCCCGTTGGTCGCTGCGCATGCAATCCAGGGCAGCGCGTCGAACAGGTCGTCGCCCGCCGCCTCGACCGGAGCCGGGGGCAGCACCGTTTCGCCGGGCTCGAGCGCCATGAATGCCTTGCCCGCGCGGTTGCGGCCCACGAGCGCCGAGAACGGGGCGATGTAGCCGTAGCCCCCGGTGTTCGCGAACAGGTACCGCGTGTCCGGCGTTGCAGACAGCATGTAGCGCGCCTTGCCGCCATCCTGGAGCTCGATCAGCGAGGTGATCGGCACACCGTCACCGCGTCCGGTCGGTACTTCATGCGCCTCGATGGCATACGCGCGGCCGTTGCTGTCGATGATCACCACGGGGCGCGTCGTGCGCGTCTCCACTGCAGCGCCAAGACTGTCTCCGCCCTTGAAGGTGAGCGCGCCGACGTCGATGCCGTGACCAGGTCGAGCGCGGATCCAGCCGTTGCGCGAGATGACCACCGTAACGGGCTCATCGGGCACGGAGATCGCGGTCTTCACGGCGCCTGCGCGCACGACGGGTTCGAGGAGCGTGCGGCGGTCGTCGCCGAACTTCGCGGCGTCGGCCTCGATCTCCTTCACGATGAGCTTGCGCATCGCACGATCGCTTGCGAGCAGCGCGTGCAGGCGGCCGCGCTCGGCGACGAGCTCCTTCAGCTCCTGCTCGATGCGGATGCCCTCGAGCCGCGCGAGTTGGCGCAGGCGGATTTCGAGAATGTCCTCGGCCTGCACTGGCGTCAGCTGGAAGCGGGCGATCAGGTCGGCCTTGGGATCGTCGGCTTCACGGATGACCCGGATCACCTTCTCGATGTTGAGGAAGGCGATGCGCCGTCCTTCGAGAATGTGAATGCGTGCGTCGGTGCGATCGAGCTGGAAGCGCGTGCGCCGGATGACGGTCGCGACACGGAATGCCGCCCATTCCGCGAGGATCTGCGGCAGCGCCTTCTGCTGCGGACGTCCGTCGGCACCGAGCATCGTGCAGTTGACCGAGAATCCGCTCTCGAGGCTGGTGTGCGCGAACAGCACGGCCATCAGCTCCTGCGGACTCACCTTGCTCGTGCGCGGCTCGATGACGAGACGAATCTTTTCCTTCTGCCCGGACTCGTCGGTAGCCCGCTCGATGACGTTCAGGACGACCTGCTTCAGGTTCAGCTGTGTCTGGGTCGGGGCCTTCTTGCCGGCGCCGGGTTGCGGATTCGACAGCGCGTCGAGCTCCTCGAGCACACGCTTGGTCGAGACCTGATAGGGCAGCTCGTACACCACGATGCGCCACTGGCCCCGCGCCAGATCCTCGATGCGCCACCGTGCCCGCGCGCGCAGGAGACCGCGTCCCGTGCGATAGGCCTCGGCGATCTCCTCGGGCGCCGAGATGACCTGTCCGCCGTCCGGGAAGTCCGGGCCCGGCAGCACGGCGAGCAGCTCGTCGACAGACACGCCGGGATTCGTGATGGCGAGCGCTGCGGCGGCGGCGACCTCGCGGAGATTGTGCGGGGGGATATCGCACGCCATGCCGACGGCGATGCCCATCGATCCGTTCAGCAGCACGAACGGCAGGCGCGCCGGCAGACGCGCCGGCTCGTTTACCGTGTTGTCGTAATTCGGCACGAAATCGACCGTGCCCTGGTCGAGCTCCGCGAGCAGCAGGTCGGCAATGGGCGCGAGCCTGGCCTCGGTGTAGCGATACGCTGCCGCGGGGTCGCCGTCGCGGGAGCCGAAGTTGCCCTGGCCGTGAATGAGCGGATAACGCAGCGTGAAGTCCTGCGCCATGCGCACCAGCGTGTCGTACACCGAAGTGTCGCCATGGGGGTGCACCCGGCCGAGCACTTCGCCGACGATCCGGGCGCATTTGACCGGCTTGGCCGCGCCGGCGAGACCCAGCTGCCGCATGGTGTACAGGATGCGCCGCTGCACCGGCTTCTGCCCGTCCTCGACCTGCGGCAGCGCGCGGTCACGCACGACCGCCATCGCATACTGCAGGTACGCGTTTTCGGCGTACTCGTGCAGGATGAGCTGGTCCTGCTCGGCAGGAGTGGTTGCGCCCATTACTTTCGTTCCCTGGTGGTTGCTGGCCGGCAGTGGTGCGGCCGACGCCGGGTCATCATCGTCGCTGCAATGGCGTCATTCCTCTTCGACCTCGTTGCCGCGCCGCTCCATCCATTCGCGCCGCGCACCCGAGCGAGCCTTGGCCATGAGCAGGTTGAAGCGCTCGATCGCTGCGTCACGATCGGCTTCGGGCAGGTTGACGCGCAGCAGGCGGCGCGTGTCGGGATTGAGGGTCGTTTCCCACAGCTCGGCCGGATCCATCTCGCCCAGTCCCTTGAAGCGCCCGATCTTCCACTGCGTGTAGCCTTCCTTGCGCAGCCGGTCCTCCCACGACTCGAGCTCGAGCCGGTCCATGGCGTAGAGCTTCTTCGCCTGGCGCTTCTTGCCGGCACTGTCGACATCGACGCGATAGAGCGGCGGCTGCGCGATGTACACGTGCCCTCGCGCGATGAGTTGCGGGAAGTGCCGGAAGAACAGGGTCAGCAGCAGCGTCTGGATATGCTGGCCATCGACGTCGGCGTCGGACATGATCGCGACGGTGCCGTAGCGTAGTTTGGTCCAGTCGATGACGTCCTCGAGAACATGCGGCGGCACGCCGAGCGCCGTCGTGAGATCGCGGATCTCCTCGTTCTCCAGCGCCTGGTGGACGTCCTTTTCCCACACGTTCATGCCTTTGCCACGCAGGGGCAGGATCGCCTGCGTTTCCTTGTTGCGCGCCATTTTCGCGCTGCCGCCGGCGCTGTCGCCTTCGACGAGGAAGATCTCCGTCTCGGCCGGGTTGCTCGATTCGCAATCCGCGAGCTTGCCCGGGAGCATGACCACGCTGGAGGTGCGCTTGCGCTCGACCGTCTTTGCCGCGCGGGTGCGGGCCAGCGCCTGCCGAATGGCGAGCTCGGCGATCGTCTTGCCTGCGCTCACGTGCTGGTTGAGCCAGATCTCGAGGGGGTCGCGCATCATGCGCTCCGCGAGGCGCACGCCTTCGCGACTGGTCAGGCGGTCCTTGGTCTGTGCGGCGAATTGCGGATCCAGCATGCGCACGGACATCACGTAGCGCAGGTTGCGGCAGACGTCGTCCGCCTGCAGCTTGAGTCCCTTGGGCAGCAGACTGTGGTGCTCGATGAAGCTCATCACCGCGCCGAACGCAGCGGCGCGCATGCCCGATACGTGCGTACCCCCCAGCGGCGTCGGAATGAGATTGACGAATGCTTCGCCTTCGCCTTTGGTTTCCTCGTACCACGACAGCGCCCATTCGACGCCTTCACCCTCGGCGAAGGTGTCGTCCGACTCGCCGGCGTGATTGCGTCCCGCGAACACCGGCACCAGTGGCGCTTCGCCCTGGGCCAGTTCGGCGAGGTAATCGGCGAGGCCCGCCTGGTACTGCCAACGCTGCACCGACGGCTCGGGACCGGTGGTCTCGTTGGTAAGCGTCACGAGCAGTCCTGGCAACAGGATCGCCTTGGTGCGCAACAGGCGCGCGAGGTCGGCCACCGGAATGCTCGGCGAATCGAAATACTGCAGGTCGGGCCAGATGCGCACGCTGGTGCCCGTGCCGGCGGCCTTGCCCTTGGTAGCGAGCTTCTCCGCGACGTTGCCGTTCTCGAACACGATGCGGTGCAGCTTGCCGTCGCGGCGCACCTCACACTCGAGGCGCCGCGAGAGTGCGTTGGTGACCGAGACGCCGACACCGTGCAGGCCGCCGGCGTAGGTATACGCGCCCGCGCCCGAGGTCTTGTCGAACTTGCCGCCGCTGTACAGGACGGTGAAGATCGCCTGCACGACGGGGATGCCCTCGACGGGATGCGGCCCGACGGGAATCCCGCGCCCATCGTCGCTGACGCTCACCGACTGGTCCGCATGCACCGTGACCGCGAGCGTCTTCGCGTAACCGGCGATCGCTTCGTCCACTGCGTTGTCGATCGCTTCCTGGACGATGTGCAGCGGGTTGTCGGTGCGCGTGAACTGCCCCGGACGCAGGCGCACGGGCTCGAGCCCCTTCAGGACCCTGATGGAGGATTCGTCGTAGGTCGGACGTGCGGTAGCCATTGCGGAGGGCGAGGGCGCTGCGTAGGAGTGGTCGAAGGCTCGTGGCGTGGACCCATGGGGACGCCGAAGCCCGAACAGGATGCAGGAGTGCCCCTGTCTGCCGGCGACACTTTACCTGCATTGGCGCGCGTCGTGGGGTGACCGCTTGATGGCGGTACTGCGCTAACATGATGCGCCAGTCAATGCAGCTTCGACGGAAACGGCCATGCCCAATGCGAATGATCTGCTTCTGAGCGCGCGCAGCGTGCTCGACGACCTCGTGCTCGCCAATCACATCCTGTATCGCCAGCACGTGCTCGATGGCTTCGGTCACGTGAGCGTGCGACATCCGCTCGATCCGGCGCGGTTCCTGCTGTCGCAGAGCAAGGCCCCTGGCAGCGTCACCCGCGGCGACATCCTGGTGTACGGCCTGGACGGCGAAGCGATCGACGCACCGGACCGGCGGCTCTATCTCGAGCGCTACATCCACAGTGCGATCTATGCCGAGCGCGCCGACGTCATGGCCGTGGTGCACAGTCATTCGCCGGCCGTGATTCCCTTCGGCGTGACCGACGTGCCCTTGCGCCCGGTCAATCACGTCTGCGGCTTCCTCGGGGCGGGGGCGCCGATTTTCGAGATCCGCGACGTGGCCGGCCCGGCGACGGACCTCCTCATCCGCAGCCAGGAGCTCGGCATCGCGATGGCGCGGGCGCTGGGCAACGCACCTGTGGTGCTGATGCGCGGCCACGGCAGCACGGCCGTGGGGCCATCACTGCCGCTTGCGGTCTACCGTGCGGTGTACACCGAGGTGAACGCGCGTCTCGAAGCCGATGCGCTGCGTCTCGGGCCCGTCAATTTCCTAACGCCCGAGGAAGCCGAGGCGGCTGCGGCGACCAACGCCTCCCCCAACGTGCTCACGCGGATCTGGGAGCTGTGGAAGGCCGAGGCAGCGGCAGGCGTCGGTCGCTGACAGCGCGCGCCCACGGCCGATGCACGCGCCGGTCAGGTCGTTGCCGGCGGGGGCTTCACGATCGCATCGGTGTCAGATGGAAGCCTGACCTGCAAGGTCCCGACGCGCCGCGCGGAGGCACGGCGAACGTTTCAGCGCGCGTAATACTTGAACAGCTCGTCCAGTTGCTGCCTGGAAAGCGGCGCCGGGAGGAACTTCAGCGTCACCGCATCGGCCATCGCCTCGTCCAGGCCCGAAAGGCGGTCGAGGCGCAGGTTCTCCTTCGGATAGAACTTGTCGCGCACTTCCCTCGCGAGCGATTCGGGCACGCCGACCCAGGCGGAATAGGCCTTGAGCGCCGCGGGATCGGAATACATCCAGTCGAGCGTTTCGCGGTAGGCGCGCAGGTAGCGCGCAATGGCGTCCTTCTTCGCTTCCGCCGCGCTGGCATTGGTGATCATCACGCGCACCGTCTGATTGCGAAACGCCGGGACGTCGCTCGCGCGGGCCACGATGCGGATCCGGTTCTGCTGCAGCGCTTCCACGCCGAAGGGCGGCGATGACCAACCGATGTCCACCTGCCCGGACATCGTCTGCGTGAAGGTCGAGGCGGGGCTCCCCGTGGCGACCGGCTTCATCGCCACGCCGGTCTGGCGCACGAAGGCCAGCACCGTGATGTTCGTGGAGGAGCCCGTCGTGGAATACGCGATGGTCTTTCCGGCCGCATCCTGCAGCGACTTGATCGGCGAGCTCGCGGGTACGTACCAGAAGAGGTCGTCCGCGCCGGTCGTGGAGTTGGCGATCGCGCGCACCGGTGCGCCTTTGGCGAAGGCCCCCATGACCCCGGTCGTTCCCACGCCGACGCCGATATCGACACTGCCGGAGATCACCGCCTGCTGCGTTTCGCCGCCGCCCTGCGTATAGAGGATCTCCAGATTGAGACCGTGCTTCTTGAAGATCCCCGCCTGCTGACCGAGTTCCGGGGCTGCGTTCTCCCAGTTGCCGCGCTGGCCGATGGCAAGGCGCAACGTGTCCTCGGCGTGCGCCGCGAAGGCGATGGCACAAAGGGTCGCGGCGGCCAGAAGTCGGCGCAGGGCCGTTCCGATCATGAGTTCTCCTGTACGGGCGTCGTGCGGAGGCGCCATTGTGCCGAACAACCGCAACGTTCGCGAGCCCCGCAGATGCATGCACGGGCGGTCGATGCCGGGCGCCGGCGACGGGAGGCGGCAAATCCCGTGCGTCGTATCGCGCGCGTGTCACCCGGAAGTGTCGCGCTGTTCGGACATCCTGCGGATGAACGCGCACATGGAGCCGATCTGCTCGGTCTTGTCGAAGTATCGCGTATCGTCCACGCCCAGCCTGCGTGCGGCGTCACGATAGTTCGCAGTGCTGTGATTGGTGAGCACCAGGGCCGTCGGCGCAGGAGTCATCGTGCGCGTCCCGTCCAGCACTTCGAATCCATTGCCGGTGCGCAGCACCAGATCGACGATGATGACGTCCGGTCGCAGCGACCGGATCTCGGCGACCGCGGTGTCGGCATCGCCGCTGTTTCCGACGACCTCCACGCCGAGGTCCGCACGCAACATGCTGACGAGCAGCTTCGTCAGGATCTCCGAGTCCTCGACAACGTAGACAGCCAGGGGATGTGCGCGGGTGTTCATCGACATAGCGCGCGCAGCACGGGGCGAGCGACCGGATTGCGGCAACGGTCCAACATAGGTCATCGTCCGCGTGCTTGTTGTAGGACGGCGCCGCCCGCTACTGTAGGACGACACGCCCCATCGGGGATGTGTTGTCGAGTTCGCCGCACCGATCTCGGCGCCGGTCTCTGGCCGCATCCGTTCCCCGCAACGCATGAGCCGCATGCCCGATCGGTGCCCGGGGATGCGGCTGGCAATGTGCAACTCGCGCGTTATGATGCCGAGCGCGGCACTATGGGCGCGAGCGCTTGTCCACGGTGCAGTAGCCTACTTCAGCGGGCAGGTCAGCTCTCGACGCCGTGGGATCGGCCACGTGCGTCGTTGACGCTGCCGTGCATTGGGGGCAAGGCGTACGAACGGGAGGCGTTGTGGCGGATCTCAAGCATTATCTCGCCGAGGAAGTGGTGGAGGACTATCGCGAAGGACGCCTGTCGCGACGGCGGGCGTTGCTGACGCTCACGGGAATCATCGGGGCGGCGCTGGCGGCGCCGATGCTCGACGCCGTCGCCCAGACTGCACCCGCCACGCCGGAGTCCGCCGGCCGTGCGCCGGCAGACGGGCATGTCGCGGAGAGCGATCCGTCGGTCAATGCCAGCGCCGTTCGCTTCCCGGCCGCTGACGCCGAGTTGAGCGGCTACCTGGCGCACCCGAGCGCGCCGGGCCGGCACCCCATTGTCCTGGTGTGCCACGAGAATCGCGGTCTCACGCCGCACATCCGGGACGTCGCGCGCCGTCTCGCCAAGGCCGGGTACGTAGCGCTCGCCGTCGATCTCCTTTCGCGCGAAGGCGGGACCGCGCAGAACGACTTCGACCGCATCCCGGGTCTGCTCGGCAATACGCCCCCCGCGCGTCCGGTGCAGGATTTCCAGAGCGGCCTCGCGTACGCGAAGGCGCAATCCTATGCGCGTGCCGACCGCGCCGGCATGGTCGGGTTCTGCTATGGCGGCGGCGTGACGTGGCGCGTGGCCGCCGCCACGCCGGAGCTGCGCGCGATCGTGCCGTTTTACGGGCAACCGGTCTCACCAGCCGAGATTGCGCGCGTGCAGGCGGCGGTGCTGGCGATCTATGCCGGCCTCGACCAACGCATCGACGCCACCATTCCTGCCACGGAAGCGGCGATGCAGCAGAACGCAAAGACATTTCGAAAGATCGTCTATCCGAACGTCAATCACGCATTCTTCAACGACACCGGCGGGGCTTACGACCCCACCGCGGCGCAGGCCGCCTGGGGGGAAACGCTTGGCTGGTTCAGGCGCTATCTGCAGACGTGAAAGCGCTGGACGGGGCACGCACGCCTCAGCGGGGCGGTGGCGCTGCGCGTAGCGCTTGCTGCGCGGCAGCGCGCAACGGTTCGCGCGGATTGCGCGCCAGCGGCACGAGGATGGCGCGCGCGCGGCCGTCGCCGATGATGCCGAGCGCAGCAACCGCGTTGGCGCGGTAGCCGGTGGCGAACCGGCGCACCTGATCCGCGACGAAGGCCTCCGCCGAGGTGCGGCGAAAGCGCTCGAGATCCGCCGGGCGCACGCCTTCGACAGCGACCTCGTTCAAGGGAAAGTTCGCGCGCCGGCGGAAACTCTCGGCTGCGGCGGTGCGCACTGCCTGCAGGTCTTCAGGCGCCGGACCTTCCACGATGGCGCGGGCGAAGGCCGGCGCGAGCTCCGTGGCGTGCCGCCTCAGGTCGGCTGCGAGGGCGCGCTCGTTGCCGCCAACGCAGGTCGCGAGCACCCAGCGCTGGTACACCGCGAACGCCTCGTCGCCCAGCCCGAAGCGGTTCTGTGCCAGTGCCGTACCGGCGCAGAGCAGCAGCGCAACAGCGAGCAGCTTCGTCAGATGGCGCATGACATCAGTTCGGGCCGAAGGCGCCATCGGCCCAGAGGCGCTTGGCGATGGCGGGGCAGGTGAGGGTCATCGTGTCGCGATCGCAGTTGCGCGTCGCTTGTCCGGAACGAAGACCATACACGGAATTGATGGCCGACGCCGGCAGCAGGTGGGCGCGGAAGCTCTGTCCTTCGGTCACATAGGCGCGCGTGCTGCTGGCGGAATGCATCAGGTTGGTGACATCGAACGCGAGCGGCAGGTCGTCGATGTGTTCCAGGGCGTAATCGTGCCCGAGTTCATGCGCGAGCAAATCGGCCGTGGCACCCGCGGCGAGCGCCACGAAGGCACCACCGATCGCGCAGGCATTGCCGCGCGACGTGGACCCATCCACGAGGTTCATGACATAGACGTTGATGCGCCCGGGTCGCGCGCCGATGTCTGCCTGCAGGGTGGCGACGTTCGCGTTCCCGGCGCCGCACGTGAAGGCGTTCCACGCCGCGGCCTTGGGATTCGTGGTGGCATCCACGATTTCCACCGGCAGGGCCGTGCCCATCCGTTCGTCCCAATACATCTGCTGCGCGGTGGACCACAGCGTGAGCGCCGTCTGCTGCGTCGTCACGTAGGGTCCCGCGACCACCCAGATCGTGATCGGCGTATCGAGCTGCGCGGCCAGTGGAACGTCGACGACCTGGTTGCCTGCGGCGGAAGTCCACGTTACCGCTTGCACCGACACCGCGCGTTTCGCACTGAAGGCGATCACCTCGCCGGGACCGTTGCGCGGACCGACATCCATCGTGGTGCCGGCAGTCTGGTAGCCCTGGTAATTGGCGGACGCAATGGCGGCTGCGTCGCTGACCAGCGCGCCGTTCGGTGCGGCAGAGCCCTGCAGGAACCGCAGCGAGGACCGCCCGGGTGTCGGCGCGCACATGATGGTCGCATCCGGACCGTAGCCCTCGGGCAGGTATCCGCGGGTGATCATCTGCGCCTTGATGATGGGATCGGTCGCGTAGCGGTGGTTCGAGTCTGCCCGCTGATTCCACAGCCGGTAGACGGGTGCGGATGCCGCCGGGCATGCGCCGGTCACCGTGTCCGGCAGGCGAATGAAGAACGCGTTCGGCGATTCGAACACGTAGCCGCTGTAGTTCGGGTCGGTACCGATCTTCCCGGCGATGGCGGCGCATTCCGCGGGCGAGGCGGAGAAGAAATGCGAGTTGCCATGCGACGGCGGGATGTAGAACCGGCAGACCGGGTTGATGCCCGATCCGCTTGGTCCGGCGGTCGCGAATACCCGGAATGACTGGCCCGTGCGTGTCCAGCCCGGGATGCGGCCGCTATCCAGGGCATCGATGTCCGGCTGCAGGTCGGTGATGAAGTAATGATCGAGGGTCGCGTTGTAATACTCGAACGAGGTCACCGGTGGCGGTGCCAGGGCGACGCTCGCGCCGGCGAAATTCGTCGCGACGGCGGCCACCGCCGCGCCCGTGCGATCGATGGCCTGCGTGCCGCTCGTGGGCAGGCTGGCATAGGTGAGCGTGTCCACCCCGGCGTAATCGAGCGTCGCGGCATCGGTCGCCAGGAAATGATTGGGCAATACGTAATCGGGGCTGATGAGCGCCAGATCCGCGAATCCCTGGGTGGCGATCAACACCCGCCGATTTGCCGTCAGCGATCCCGGCAGGTCGGTCTGGAACGTGAACGTCCGGGCGACGCCGGCGTGCGTGACCGTGAGGCTATGGCCGGACAGGAAGCGCTGGTTGTTCATCGACTGCATCTCGCGCAGGACAACGAACTGCACGCTGCCGTCGGCGTTCGAGTACACGCTCTCGATGCGGAAGCTGTGGAAGCTCGCCTGAACGGCAGTTGCCATCAGGAGCATGGTTGCGAGGAGCAGGACGCGGGCCGTCGTCGCGGTGATGCGTGACGGTGGCGGGTGCCCGCCGGCGCGGCTGCGGCGTGCCCTGGCACACGCGGCGCGATGGAGACGGAGCACGGCGCTTCTGCACATGGCACTGAGCACGATGGGAGGCGCCTCCTGGTGGCGAGGCCCCATGCTACCAACGTCTGCGATTGCACGCCAAAAGGGCGGCTTGGCCGACACCATGCGGGGGCGTGTTCCTACGTGCAAGAGCGCCACGCGGGCTGCATCGCGGGTGCTGCGTGCGGAGCGAACGTCCCGGACCGCCCCGTGGCGTTCGGGGCCTTGACACGCCCTATAGGTAAGCGTAGGCTAACCGTAAGCATGAACTTACATATATGAACGGCCACGCCCAGCTGCAGGCTCTCGCCGATCCAACGCGGCGCGGCATCTTCGAACGGCTCACCGAGCGGCCCAGCTCCGTCGGCGAGCTCGCGGCGCGCCTGCCGGTCTCGCGCCCGGCCGTATCGCAGCACCTGCGGATTCTCGAGGATGCTTCACTGGTCCTGCACACGCCCGACGGTACCCGCAACATCTACCGCGTCGACCCGCGTGGACTCGGTGCGTTGCGCACGTATCTCGATGCGATGTGGGGTCGTGCACTGGCCGACTTCAAGACCGTTGCCGAGGCAACGTACAAGGGCAGGCGAAAGGGGAGCCCATGAGCGAAAGCGTGCGGAGGTCGGTCGTCGTGAACGCGCCCTGCGAGCACGTGTTCGAAGTGTTCACGGCGCAGTTCAACCGCTGGTGGCCGCGCAGTCACCACATCGGTCCGTGCAGCGGGTTCAGCGCCGTGATGGAACCGCGGGCAGGCGGCCGTTGGTACGAGCGCGGTGATGATGGCACGGAGTGCAACTGGGGCAGCGTGCTCGAATGGCAGCCGCCGCAGCGCATCCTGCTTGCCTGGAATCTGGATCCCGATTGGCGCTACGACCCGGCCGCGACGACCGAGGTCGAAGTGACGTTCACGGCGGAAACACCCACCACGACACGCGTAGACCTGGAACACCGCGGACTCGAACGCTTCGGCGAGCGCGCCGAAGGTCTGCGCAGCAGGCTCGGTGCGGAGGGCGGATGGGGCGGCTTGCTGGCTACGATGCGCGTCTATGCCGAGGCGCACGCTCGGAATGGCGGTTCGCCTGGAGGAACGCATGCGTGACGTGCGCTTTGTCGTCATCCATCGACCCGGACCGCAATGGCAACCCGGATTGCCCATCTCGGCACAGGCGGGCGTGCAGGACCATGTCGCGCATTACCGCAACCTGCTCGAAGCCGGGCAACTCGACTTCGGCGGGCCATTCCTGGATGAAGCCGCGGGCGGCATGATGGTGCCGGTTGCGGGCCTCTCCGAAGAGGAGATCCGCGTGATCGCCATGAGCGACCCTTCCGTTCAGGCCGGCCTGCTGACCGTCGAGGTCAGGCCATGGCTGATCGGCATGCAGCGGACGCCGGCACCCGGTTGAGTTGCACTGGCGGGCACTGGCGGGCAGTGCAGACGCACGTGGTCCGCGTTATCGGCGCCTGCGCGTTGACACCGTTGCGCGCCGGCGCGGATCATGCGCGAGCGCCGCTCCAGGTGCCGGTCGGTATCGCGGACGGCTCGGGATGCCGATTGCTCCGCCGCGCCGACCGGCCGTTTCTTCGCGCAGAAATCCGATGAACATCCTGCAGCTTGTGCTCGACTTCAACACCCAGCTCGGCAGCTTCGTGGCGGAGCACGGCGCCTGGGTGTACGCGGTGATCTTCGCGATCGTCTTCACCGAGATTGCGTTTCTGCCATGCTTCTTCCTGCCCGGCGACCCGCTGCTGTTCTTCTGCGGCGCGCTGTGCGCCACCGGTGCCATCAGCCTGTCGGTCGTGATGCCGGTGCTGCTCGGCGCCACGATGGCCGGCAGTGTCGTGAATTTCGCCATCGGCACGCTGATCGGCGAGAGGCTGCTGATGCGCGAGCGCCGATGGCTCGACAAGGCGGCGCTCGCGCATACCCGCGCGTTCTTCGAGGCGCGCGGCGGCCTGACGTTCGTGATATCGCCGTTTCTGGCGGTGGTGCGAACCTTCGCGCCGTTCGTTGCCGGGGTCGCGCAGATGTCGTTCACCCGCTTCGGCACCTTTGCGCTGGCCGGTGCCGTGCTCTGGACGGTGACGCTCGTCCCGCTCGGGTACTGGTTCGGCAACATCCCCCTCGTGCATGACCACCTGACAGCGATCGTCCTGGGGGGCATTGCGGCCGGCGTTGGCGCGCTCGTCGTGTCGTCACTGCTGCGCTCGCTGCGTGCGCGCTCGTCGACGAACATTCGGTAGCGGTGCCTCGCCGTGCGCCGGGCAGCCGGCGTGCCGACGGGCAACGCCGAGGGTTCAGTGGCGGATCAGGAAATGCCAGGCAGCCACGCCGATGGCGACGATGACCAGCCACACCACCACGCCGAGGGCGGCGCCGGTGAGGATTCCACGGCTGCGCGTGTGCACCTCGACCGGGGTCCGCAGGTCGAGGGTGCCCGTGGCAGCTCTCGCCCGCAGCAGGCTCGTGTCGTCGTCCAGCATCTAGACAGCCTCGAGCGCGCAGCCGCGTCGCCCTGCGAGCAGGTCAATGCGGCAGAACCCGGGTGTGAGCGGCGCAGATTTCCTGCACTGAACGTGCAGGATGCTGCGTGAATCCTGCCTTCGGGTAGGCACAGAGCAGGGAGAGACCTTCATCGGCACACAGTGTATGCCAAAGCTGCTCCAGCCGGACCGTCGCCGCGTGATGTCCTCGCTCCCACAGTAGGGCGACCATCTCGCCGAACGCGCGCACGCGCCATTCCCCCGAGCGCGCTCGGCGCAGGAGGCGACGGATGGTCATGAAGAATTCCTGCTCATCGGGCCACCCGTCGCGCATGAAGCAGGCCAGCGTTGCTTCGGCGTCCAAGGCGATGTAACGATCGCGCGCCTTCAGCCGGACGACGTCCAGACCGGCAGCGTCCATGCGGTGTTCCAGCGCCTGGAGGTGCGCCGGCGTGCCGATGGCGATCGCGCTATCCCCTGCGCGCAGGCCGCCGACGAGAAAGCCCTCGAGCGTGTCCATGAACACGCCCTCGGTCTCGTAGAGCTGCACCAGGTGCTCCCACGGGTTCACCTCCCCCCAGAAGGACTCGGTGCCCGTTTCCTGCACGGCCATTGCCATGTCCGAAACCCCGGTTGTCGCAGAGCTCACGAATACCACCGGCCCCTCGGCCCGGGTGTAGGACAAGCACCCATTCTGGCGGAAGCGCGCCCGTTGTGGCTCCGGCGCCACGTCCGGCGCACCGTCGCCGAAACGGCCACCCCGGTACACTGGGCCGTGGCGCGATGCGCCGCGCTGGGCGGTGGAACGAAGAGGCGGGCGCCCATCGCGTTCGTCCACGGCATATGGATTGCAGCCATGCTTGCGCCACAACTCGACGTCGTCATCGAAGTCCCGAAGGGCAGCTTCCTCAAGCGGGGACTGACCGGGCACGTCGATTTCGTGTCGCCAATGCCGTGCCCGTTCAACTATGGCGCCGTGCCGACCCTGCTCGGCCTCGAGGGGGATTTGCTCGACGCCGTCGTGCTGGGGCCGCGGTTGCCGTTCGGTGCGCGCGTGCGCGTCCAGGCATGGGGTGCCGTGACGCTGACCGACCGTGGCATGGCGGACGACAAGCTCATTTGCAGCGCCGGGCCGATCCGGGATTGCGATCGTGACAACGTGCTGCGCTTCTTCCGGTTCTACGCCCGCTGCAAGGCGCTCCTGAATTTCGTGCGCCGCCGCGGCGGGCGCAACGCCTGCGAGGGCTGGATCGACGCGCCGATGGCGCTCGCACGGGCTCGTCCCCGGGTCAGGACGTGGCGCGGTCCGGACGTCAGGTTCTAGAACGCCCCCTGATGGGACACGCAACGGCCGGCCCGTGCCCCGTCTCCCTCCCGGCAGCAGCGGAGTAGGTCCACAATGGCCCTGGACGGGCCGCATTGCGCGTCGTACCGCATGGTTCCCAAGCCGGCGCGCGACAAGACGCATTGCGTCCGTTGATCTCCATCGATGCCTCGCCGATGCCGCTGATACTCGTTCTGCTGCTCTTGCCATTGCTCGCCGTGGCCAGCCCGGCGACGGTGACCGTGCTGACCATCGACGACGCGATCACGCCCGCGACGGCCGACTATTTCGTGCGCGGCCTGAAGCGCGCCACCGAGAACGGGTCGAGCCTCGTGGTCGTGAAACTGGACACTCCCGGTGGCCTCGACACCTCGATGCGCGACATCATCAAGGCGATCCTCGCCTCGCCCATTCCCGTCGCGACGTTCGTCGCACCCGGTGGTGCGCGCGCCGCCAGTGCGGGCACCTACATCCTGTATGCGAGCCACATCGCCGCGATGGCCCCGGGAACGAACCTCGGTGCCGCCACGCCCGTGGCGATCGGATTGGGAGGACCGCAAAGCGAGCCGCCCGCTGCGCCGCGTCCCGACGGCAAGGACACAAAGACTGGCGACGACAAGACGTCACCCGCGCCGCCGAAGAGCACGATGACCGAGAAGCAGATCCACGATGCCGCCGCCTACATCCGCAGTCTGGCGCAATTGCGCGGGCGCAATGCCGAGTGGGCGGAGAGCGCGGTCCGCAGCGCGGTCAGCCTGTCGGCGAACGAAGCGCTGGCCATGCACGTCATCGATTACGTCGCCCCGGACGTGCCGGCGTTGCTCGCCAGCGTTCAGGGCAGGCATGTCGCATTGCCGAGCGGGGACGCAACCCTCGATGTTGCGGGCGCCACACTGGTCCCCGTCGATCCCGACTGGCGCGCGCGCCTGCTGTCCGTCATCGCCTCGCCCAGCATCGCACTGGTGCTGATGATGCTGGGGATGTACGGCCTGCTGTTCGAGTTCTCCAATCCGGGCTACCTGCTGCCGGGTGTGGTCGGCGGCATCTGCCTGCTGCTGGCGCTGTTCGCCTTCCAGCTCCTGCCGTTCAGCTACACCGGCCTCGGTTTGATCGCGCTCGGTGTCGCGTTCTTCATCGCCGAGGTTTTCGTGCCGACCTCGGGTGTGCTCGGCATCGGCGGCGTCCTGGCGTTCATCGTCGGCGGTGTCATGCTCATCGACACCGACGTGCCGGGTTATGGGATTCCGCTCCCCCTCGTGCTCGGCCTCGCGGGGACAAGTGCGCTGGTCATGGCGGGGATCGTGCGTTTCGCGTTCAAGGCGCGGTCCCGCGCGGTGGTGACCGGCCGCGAACAGCTCCTGATGTCGCACGGTGAAGTCATGGCCGATTTCGCGGGCGAAGGCTGGGCCAGCGTGCACGGCGAGACGTGGCGGGTGAAAAGCGGCATCCCCTTGCACAAGGGGCAGCGGGTGCGGGTGATCCGTATCGACGGCCTCACCCTCGAGGTGGAGCCCGAGTCGACAACAACGAAACGAGGTGCTCGATGATTTACCAATTCACGCTGGCAGGTGTCGTTTTGGTGCTGCTGTTCCTGCTCGTTTCGGCAGTGCGGATCCTGCGCGAATACGAGCGCGGCGTGGTGTTCACGCTCGGTCGTTTCTGGCGGGTGAAAGGCCCGGGGCTCGTGCTCATCGTTCCCGGGATCCAGCAGATGGTGAAGGTCGATCTGCGCACGGTGGTGTTCGAGGTGCCGACCCAGGACGTGATCTCGCGGGACAACGTGTCCGTGAAGGTGAGCGCCGTCGTGTACCTGCGGGTCATCGACGCAGAGAAGGCGATCATCCAGGTCGAGGATTTCCTCAACGCGACCAGCCAGCTGTCGCAGACGACCCTGCGCTCGGTGCTCGGCAAGCATGAGCTCGACGACATGCTGGCGGGTCGGGAAAAGCTCAACATCGACATCCAGCAGGCGCTCGATGCACAGACCAACTCGTGGGGGATCAAGGTTTCCAATGTCGAGATCAAGCAGGTCGACCTGACGGAATCGATGATCCGGGCCATCGCCCGGCAAGCAGAGGCAGAGCGCGAGCGCCGAGCCAAGGTGATCCACGCCGAGGGCGAGCTGCAGGCCTCGGAAAAGCTGTACCAGGCCGCGAAGGTGCTGGCGCAGGAGCCGCAAGCCATACAGCTGCGCTATCTCGAAACGCTGACCGTGATCGGCGCCGACAAGAACACGACCATCGTGTTCCCGCTGCCCATGGATGTCCTGACTCCCTTCCTGCCAAAACCGGCGCAGCCCGCGACCTGATCTCCCGACCTGTCGACCGATCGCGGGCCCGTCGATCCGTGGCCGGCGGTCGCGCTTTCGCCCGGGCCCTGGCACGCATGGCGCCGTGCCGCCGCCCGGGCGGATCGGCTTATTGCTGCAGTGCAGTATCGCGATCTTCTTGATCTGTTCGAAGGCGCCGATGCCCGGGAGGTCCAACAATCGGGCCTCGCATCCGCCGTTGTGGCGCCGGACTGGTCCGGCTGCGCGGCGGATGGCAATCGGGGGGACGGCGCTTGCTGCAGATCATCATCCAAGGGAGGGGCGGCCAAGGCGCCCAGACCGCGGGCAACCTGCTCGCGATGGCCTTCTTCGCCGAAGGTCATCAGGTGCAGTCGTTCGCGAGCTACGGGGGCGCCCGGCGCGGCACCCCCGTGAATTCGTTCCTGCGGGTGGACGAGCGGCCGATCCGCGTGCGCTGCGACATCGAGCAGGCGGATGCGATCCTGTGCTTCGACGCCAGCCTGCTCGAGGGCCGGTTGCTCGCCACCGCTCGGGCGGACACGCTGATCGTCGTGAACTCGTCGCGGTCGGCCGAGGAGTTTGCGATGAAGCTCCCCGGCTATCGCGTGATCCCGGTCGACGGCATTGCCATCGCGCGGCGTCACGGCCTGGGCCGCATCGTCAATTCCGCGCTCCTCGGCGCTTTCGCCTGTGCGATCCGGGCGCCGAAACCCGAAGTACTGACCCGGGTGCTCATCGCCGAGGCGCCGAAACTGCACGACGAGAACATCGCGGCTTGCCAGGACGGCTATCGCGCCGTCGAGGCGCAACTTGAGGGCGAGGCTGCGCCGGCCGCCTCGGTCGCAACATGAGCGCACGTGACGCGGTTCCGACCACCTGGACCACCGGCACCACCGAGGTGTTCAAGACCGGCACGTGGCGCGCCGCCCTGCCGCAGCACATCCACGCGCCATCGCCGTGCCACGCCGCATGCCCGGTGAATGGCGACATCGCGGAATGGATCGGTCGCGCCCGCGCGCGCGATTTTCGCGGCGCATGGGAAATCCTGACACGCCACAATCCGTTCCCGGCCATCGCCGGGCGCATCTGCCATCATCCGTGCGAAGCCGCGTGCAATCGCACCGGGTTCGATGCTTCGCTCGCCATCTGCCGGCTCGAGCGTTATGTCGGTGATCGCGCGCTTGCGGAAGGCTGGGCGTTTGCACCGGCCGCGGTGCAACGCACGGAGCGCGTTGCCGTCGTGGGCGGCGGTCCGTCCGGTCTTTCGGCAGCGTTCCAGCTGCGCCGACGCGGGTACGCCGTGACACTGCTCGAGTCCCGTCCGCAACTCGGTGGGCTCATGCGCTACGGGATTCCGTCGTATCGCCTCGCGCGCGCCGTGCTCGACGGCGAGATTGCCCGCATCGTCGCGCTCGGGATCGACGTGCGTTGCGGGGAAACATTCGCAACGCCGGAGGACTTCGAGGGCCTGCGCGATGCGTTCGACGCGGTGTACCTCGCGATCGGCGCGCGGCGCCAGAAGCGCCTGCCACGACTCGATTACGCGCAGCCTTTCGTGGTAGACGGCGCCGAATACCTGGCGCGGGCGAACACGGGAGCGCCGCCCGCGCTCGGCAAACGCGTGGTGGTGATCGGCGGCGGCAGCGCGGCGATCGACGTCGCCCGCAGCGCGCGCCGCTCTGGCCACGACGTCACGATCCTGGCACTCGAAAGCATGGCGCAGATGCCCGCGCAGCACGACGAAATTGCCGAAGCGCTCGAGGAAGGCATTCGCCTGATCGCCGGCGCCATGCTGACCGAGGCCGACGCACACGGCGCTGGCGTCTCCCTCAAATGCGTGCGAGTGCACTTCGATCCCGGAACGCAACGCGGCCAGTTCACGGTGACGCCGGTCGCCGACAGCGAATTCTCGATCGAGGCGGACGCGATTCTCCCCTCCATCGGCCAGGAGCCCGACCTCACGCCGGTCGACGCGGCGCTCGCAGTCGACGGCACGCTGCTGCAGGTCGATCGGCATCAGGCGACCAGCATCGAGCGCGTCTACGCCGGTGGCGACGTAGCGAGTCTCGCGCGCTTCGTCACGGAGGCGATCGGCATGGGCAAGCGCGCTGCGGCCGCGATCGACCGCGCGTTGGGTGCCAGCGCGCCCTCGTGTCCGACCATCGAGGCCAGCGTCCCGCTCGCGGCGATCAACACCTTCTATTACCCGGCGCAAGCGCGGGCGGTCGAGCAACGGCTCCCCGCCGGCGCACGTCTGGTGAGCGACGCGGAGGTCCAGCTTGGCTTCGATCTCGATCAGGTGCTCGCCGAGGCATCGCGCTGCTTTTCGTGCGGCACGTGCATCCACTGCGACAACTGCGTGACCTACTGCCCCGATCTCGCGGTCAAGCGCCATGACGGCGGCTATGTGGTGCTGACCGATTACTGCAAAGGCTGCGGCATCTGCGTCAGGGAGTGCCCGACCGGCTCGATGAAGATGCTCGAGGAGGCGCGATGAACGCACGCGACGGCGCCGCGACGCTCGACCAGCCGATGCTGCTGACCGGCAATCATGCGGTCGCGTGGGCCGCCCGGCTGGCGCGGCCCAAGGTGGTCCCCGTCTACCCGATCACGCCACAAACGCCGATCCTGGAGAAGATCACCGAGTTCCAGGCCGAGGGTGAATTCGATGCCGAGGTCATCACGCCGGAGTCCGAGCACTCGGTGATGGCGGCGTGCATCCCGGCCTCGCTCGCGGGCGCTCGCGTGTTCACGGCGACCGCCTCGCAAGGCTTGCTGCTCATGCACGAGCTGCTCCATTACGCGAGCGGCGCGCGCGCGCCCATCGTCATGGCAAACGTGAACCGGACGCTGGCCTCGCCGTGGGCCTTCTGGCCCGACCACAGCGATAGCCTGTCGCAGCGCGACACCGGGTGGATCCAGTTCTACACCGAGAGCGCGCAGGAGTCGCTCGACACGGTCATCCAGGCGTTCAGGATCGCCGAAAAGGTGCTGCTGCCGGTGATGGTGAATCATGATGCCTTCTATGTCTCGCACGCGCTCGAGCCGGTGCGCGTACCCGACCAGGCGCTCGTGGATGCATTCCTGCCGCCATACGACCCGCCGCATCGCCTCGACACGGCGAAGCCCGAGTCCTGGGGCAACCTCGTGTCGCAGGAGATGTTCTATCGCCACCGGCAGGCGCTTGGCGAAGCGATGGACCAGGTGCCGGCCGTCGCCCTCGCGGCGGACCGCGAATGGAGCGAGCGCACCGGTCGCGGCTATGGCCTCGTCGAGCGCTATCGTTGCGACGACGCGCGATTGGTGATCGTGACCATGGGCAGCATGTGCGGCACGGTCCGCGACGCCGTCGATGCGATGCGCGACGCCGGGCAGGCGGTGGGATTGCTCAAAGTGCGGCTGTTCCGGCCGCTTCCGGCGCAGGCGCTCCGCGCCGCGCTGACGAGCATCCCGGACGTACTCGTGCTGGACCGCAACTATTCGCCCGGGCACGGTGGCGTGTTGCACCAGGAATTGCGCGCCACCTTCTGCGGCATACCGGATGCGCCCCGCATTCACGGCTATCTCGCGGGCGTGGGCGGCGTGAATGTGTCGCCGGAGAAGGTCGCCGAATTCGTCCGCAGCGCGAGCGCGGGCGATGCGTGTCCCGATTCGGTCTGGGTCAGGTGATGCACATGCAGACCATCGAATGGCGGGAAGACGAGATGCTGTGCTCCGGGCACGCGGCGTGTCCGGGGTGCATCGATGCGCTTTCGGTCCGACACGTGCTGGCCGTGCTCGGGCCGAAGACGATGGCGATCGTGCCGCCGTCATGCATGGCGGTCATCGCCGGCCCACAGCCCTACAGCTCGCTGCGCATTCCCGTCTATCAGCCGACCCTCGAAGCGAGCGCGGCCGCGGCATCGGGCCTGCGCCGGGCGCTCGACGCGCGCGGCGAGCGCGAAACCGAGGTCATCGTGCTCGCGGGCGACGGGGGCACTTACGACATCGGCTTCCAATGCCTGTCGTCGGCGGCCGAGCGCAACGAGAACTTCATCTACTTCTGCCTCGACAACGAAGGCTACATGAACACCGGCGGGCAAAAGTCCTCGTCGACGCCGCATCTCGCGCGCACGGGCTCGACGCCGGCGGGCAAGACATCGAAAAAGAAGAACCTCATCGAGATCATGGCCGCGCACGAGGTGCCGTATGCGGCCACGGCAAGTGCGGGGCATCTTCCGGATCTGATCCGCAAGGTCGAGAAGGCGAAGACGATCCATGGCACCCGCATCATCTCGCTGCTGATTCCATGCCTCGACGGCTGGGGGTTGCCCGATGATGCGGGCCTGACGGCCGCGCGTTACGCCGTGGAGAGCGGCGCGTTCCCGCTCTACGAAGTCGAGAACGGGCGCACGTACACCCTCAACTATCCATCGAAGTCGCGACCCTTGCGCGAGTACCTCGCCTTGCAGCAACGCTACCGGCATCTGTCTCCCGCCGACGTGGATGCGCTGCAGGCAGAAGTCGACGAAGGCTGGACAAGGCTGCTGCAACGCGTGGAGCTCGGGCAGCGCGCGTAGGCTGGCGGGAGCGCGGCGGGGGATCGCGCCTCCCGTGCTCGCTCACGCCGCGGCAGCGGTCACGTCGTCCTGCGATCGTCCCCTGCGGGTCCAGCACGCTCTGCGCGCCGGGCCGGGCTGCAGCGTGCCGCCCATCTTGGCGAGCAGCTGAGGTACAGTCGATCCCAGCCTCGCCGTCGACAAACGGCGGTTCCATCAGCGACGATGCACGAGACGGCGGCGCGGGATCTCCTTGCAGTACGCGCGATCGAAACCAGCGATCGCGACCGCCTGTTGTGGAGCGACGCCGATCGCGCCTGGGCGAGCCGCGCCGCTGCCGAGCTCGTCACCGGCGCGGGCGGCGAGCAGTCTTTCCTCGTGCGCCGCGCCGCGCTCGCCCGCGAGCAACTGGTGGGGCGCTTCCCCGCGCTGCGCCGCACGCTGCAAGCCTTTGCATGGCCCGGGTGGGTTGCTCCGGCGATGGTGGCGATCGCATTCGTGGTTGGCATTTCGATCGACCGGATCGGCGATCAAGGGCGCATCAACATCCTGGCGCCTCCGGTGCTGGGCCTGCTCGCCTGGAATGTCGCGGTCTACGCCGTGCTCGTGCACCATGCCTGGCGCCACCGGCTCGAACGGCGAGGCGACGCGCCCGGCCCGTTCAGGGGCATGGTTGCGCGCCTTGCCGGCGCGAGCATGTCGTTCAGGAAAACGGCACCGGACATTCCTCTCGGGCAAGCACTTGCTGCCTTCGCCGCGGACTGGTCACGTGTCGCGGCGCTCCTGTACGCGGCGCGCGCTACCCGGATCCTGCATCTTGCGGCCGCGGCCCTCGCCGCCGGCGTGATCGCCGGGTTCTACGTACGGGGCCTCGCCTTCGAATACCGCGCATCGTGGCAGAGCACGTTCCTGGATGCGGCGCAGGTCCACCAGCTGCTCCGCATCGTGCTCATGCCCGGCGCGTGGCTGACCGGCCTGGCGATTCCGGGAACCGAACACATCGCTGCGCTGCGGTCGAGTACCGGCGGTGGCGGCGAGAATGCTGCCGGCTGGCTGCACCTCTATGCCGCGACCGTGGGCCTCGTGGTGATCGTGCCGCGACTCCTGTTGGCGGCGTCTGCATGGATGGTCGAACGCCGCCGGCAAGCCAACATGCCGGTCACGCTCGCCGATCCCTATTTCCGTCGCCTGGTGCGGAACTTTGTCGAAGGTCCGTTGCGCATCCGCATCGTGCCTTACAGCTTCAGCCTGACGCCCGCCGCCATCGATGCGTTGCAGGCATCGCTGTCGCGCGCCTTCGGACGCTGCGAGACCAGCGTCGCGGACTCCGTACCCTACGGCGCCGAGGACGGCCTCGGACCGCACATCGCGCCCGGGCAAGTGGACGTGATTCTGGGCGTCTTCAACGCGACTGCCACACCCGAAGGCGAAGCGCACGGGGCCTTTCTGGCGCGGCTTCGGGCCATTGCCCCTGCGGCCCAATGCATTGCGATCGTCGACGAGTCGGCCTTCCGGCAGCGATGGCCCCTCGATGACGCGCGCCTCGCGCAGCGTCGCAAAGCCTGGCAGGAGCTGTTCGCGTCCGTCCGTCTTGCCGGAGTGTTCGTACACCTTGCGCAGCCGGATCTCGAGACCGCGGCGCAGGCTCTCGAGATCGCCATCGAGCGAGCGGCGCAATGACGGGTGATCCCGGTTCCATTACGCTTTCGCTGATCTCGCACACCAATGCCGGCAAGACGACGCTCGCCCGCACACTGCTGGGCCGCGACGTCGGCGAGGTGCGCGACGCGGCGCACGTGACGCTCGAAGCAACGCGCTACAGCATGCTCGAGTCCTCGGATGGCGAGGTGCTTGCGTTGTGGGACACGCCGGGGTTCGGCGATAGCGCACGACTGGCCCGGAGACTGGCGCAGCAGGGCAACCCGATCGGCTGGTTGCTGAGTCACGTCTGGGACCGTTTCCGCGACCGGCCGTTATGGCTCGCCCAGCAGGCAGTGCGCAACGTGCGTGATCACGCCGATGTCGTGCTCTATCTCGTCAACGCGTCGGAGGACCCGGCGGATGCGGGCTATGTCGCGCCCGAGTTGCAGGTGCTGGCCTGGATCGGCAAGCCCGTCATCGCCCTGCTGAACCAAACCGGCCGACCGCGACCGACCGAGCAGGAAGCCGCAGAGGCCATGCGCTGGCGCCAGGCGCTTGCCGGGCAAGGGTTCATCAGGACCTTGCTGCCACTCGACGCGTTCGCGCGGTGTTGGGTGCAGGAAATCACGCTGCTGCGCGAGGTCGCAGCCGCGGTGCCGGAAGAGAAGCGGGCGCTGGCCGATCGGCTTGCCGCGGCATGGCAGGCATCGCGCTGGGCGCAATTCCAGGCCGCCATGGCAACGCTGGTGCAGCCGATCGCGCGCGCGGCGTGCGAGCGGATCACGCTACCGGAAGCGGCGTTGCCCGGCACGCTGCGCCGGCTCGGCAAGGCCATCGGCATCCATCGCGACGCCGACGTGGAATCCGTGCAGGCGATGCAGGTGCTCGCCGACCGGCTGGAAGCGGAGCTGCAGGAAAGCACCGACGCGCTCATCCGCATGCACGGCATTGGGGGCCGTGCCACGGCCGAGGTTCTCGCACGACTCGCGAGCGACGTCACTGCCCGGGAACCCATGCATGAAGGCAAGGCAGCGCTGCTCGGCGGCGTCGTGTCCGGTGCGCTCTCGGGCCTTGCCGCGGACTTGGCGCTCGGCGGGCTCACCTTCGGTGCGGGAATGTTGGCAGGCGGCTTGCTTGGTGCGTTGGGCGGCGCGGGTTTCGCGCGCGGCTACAACGTGGTGCGCGGCAGGAAAGACACCCTCGTGCAATGGAGCGAGGCCTTTCTCGATGCCATGGTCGATGCGGCCCTGCTGCGCTACCTGGCGGTCGCGCATTATGGACGGGGACGCGGCGAGTGGATGGAATCCGAATACCCACCGTTCTGGCGCGACGTGGTCACCCGGGCCACGGCGGCCCGCCGCGGATCGTTCGCGTCTGCCTGGGAAGCCCGTGCGACCGGCGACGTCGCGTTGATCGAGCGGCACCTGCGCGCTCCCATGGAAGCTGCGGCGC
This sequence comes from uncultured beta proteobacterium, assembly GCA_963734575.1. Lineage (GTDB taxonomy): Bacteria > Pseudomonadota > Gammaproteobacteria > Burkholderiales > Casimicrobiaceae > CAIWHR01. Next base: position 578,957 of record CAVTHT010000004.1, read on the forward strand.
TCGAGGTGTTGAACGAGCTCTATCCCGGCGCGCTGGCGCAGCACATCAAAACGTCGCTCGGCGGCTGAAGCGGCTTCGTGACGGCAAGGCTGCGGCATGCGTGCGCCACGAAGTTCACGATGCGTCGTCCGCATGACACAATGCCCGGAGGGAGCATCTGACATGACCACTGGCAGCAAGCCAATCGATCACGCGCGACTCGATCGCCTGGTCGCGGAAGCGCGGCGGGCCCAGGAGACGCGCGACGACGGCTACCGCGAGCGGGCGCTCAAGATCTATCCGTGGATCTGCGGCCGCTGCGCGCGGGAATTCGATCGCACGACCGTGTACCAGCTGACGGTGCATCACCGGGATCACAATCACAGCAACAATCCGCCTGACGGCAGCAACTGGGAATTGCTCTGCGTCTACTGCCACGACAACGAGCACCAGCGGCAACTCGAGCACCTGCAGAGCGCCGCGGAAAGTGGCGCCGAGCGCTCCGCCTCATCCGCAACGCACCGGCCCTTTGCGGACCTCGAGAAACTGCTCAAGCGCAAGTCGTGAACGCGGCTCGCAATGCGCCGCTGGCAGCGGCGCCGCGCGATCCGCCCGTGCCGGAATCCGCGCTGTCGGGGCGCGGTTTGCTGCCCCGTTGCGCGCATGATACGGTCATCGGTCCTTCAAGCAGGCGCCGGTCATGGATCGAGTCCGCGAGGAAACCACGCCCAAGTTCGCCACGGCCCCGGCGCACGGCTCTCGTGCCGGGCTGCCGGGCGCGCGGCACCAGCTGCTGATCGGCGCAGCGTACGTCGCGAGCTACGTTGCGCTCGACTGGGTGAGCTATATCCATCCCTTCGCGCAACTTGCGATCACCCCCTGGAACCCGCCGCCCGGCCTGTCGCTGTTCCTCCTCCTGCGCTTCGGCCTGCGCCAGATTCCGCTGCTCTTCATTGCCGCGCTGCTCGCGGAGTTCGTGGTCCGCGGCGCATCCGATCACGTGCTCTTTTTCGCCATCGCGTCGGCGCTCCTGGCGGGAGGCTACGCGGCGTTGGGCGCGGTGCTCGTCCGCTCTCTCGGCGTTGGCCGCGAACTCGCGACCCTGCGCGATATCAACCGTTTCGTGGCGGGCGCGCTCTTCGGACCGGCACTGATCGCGCTCGCCTATGTCGGTGCGCACGTCGGGGCCGGTGTGCTGGCGGCGCCCGACTTCGTCCGTGCGGTGCTGCAATTCTGGATCGGCGATGCCATCGGGATCGTCGTCACCACGCCTCTCCTGCTCGAATTCTTCCGGCGACCACCGCGCTTCGCGCCGCGCTTCAATCCCGGGCTCGTCGCGCAGTCCGTCGCGGTCATGCTGGCCATCTGGGTGGTGTTCGGGCTGCCCGCTACCGACGAGTTCAAGTTCTTCTACGTGCTGTTCGTACCTCTCATCTGGGTCGCGATGAATCGCGGGTTGCGCGGCACGCTCGTCGTGACCGTCGCCATCCAGCTAGGCATCGTGGCCGCCAGCGGGCGCCTCACCGCGAAGGGCATCGAGCTGTTCGAGTTGCAGTTCCTGATGCTCGCCCTGGCGCTCACGTCGCTGTATCTCGGCACGGCCATTACCGAACGGCGTGCCGCACAGCGCCGGCTCGCCGCCGGCGAAGCTGCGCTATCGCGGGCCATGCGCATGGCCACGGCGGGCGAGCTTGCCGCTGCGATCACGCACGAGCTCAACCAGCCGCTCTCGGCCATCGCGACGTACGTGGGTGCCTGCACCGAGCTCGTCGATCGGCCGCAGGACCGCGCGCTGCTGCGGCAGACGCTCGAGAGCATGGGGCGGGAGGTATCGCGTGCAGGCGCGGTGATCCGCAGGCTGCGCGACTTCTTCAGGACCGGCGCGCCGCGGCGTGAACCGGTGTTCCCGGGAGCCCTCGTGCAAGGTGCCATCGAACCGCTTGCGTTGCGCATCGCCCAGCAGCAGGCCTCGGTCGAGGTAAGCTGTGACCCGCAGCTTCCCGCCGTCGAAGTGGACCGGATCCAGATGCAGGCCGTGTTGCACAACTTGCTGGCCAATGCGATCGACGCGATGGACGCAGCGCGCACACCGGTGCGTCGCATCGCCGTCGCGGTGACGCACGGACCGGGCGACAGGCTGACATGCATCGTGGACGACAGCGGCCCGGGCATCGAGCGCGAAGCGGCGAGCCGGCTGTTCGAGGCCTTCAACAGCACGAAGCCGGATGGGATGGGTCTCGGCCTCGCGATGAGCCGCTCGATCGTGGAAGCGCACGGCGGCGAGCTGGTACGCACCGACAGCCGGCTCGGCGGCGCCGCCTTTTCGATGACGCTGCCGCTGCAGCATCGGGCCGATGAATCCAGGCGCTCCTGAGCCAACCGTCTTCATCGTCGAAGACGACCAGGCAGTACGCGACTCGTTGCTGGTTCTGCTGCAAGTGAAGGGGCTGCGTGCGGTCGCGTTCGAATCCGCCGATCGTTTCCTGCACGATGTCACGGCGGACTGTCACGGCTGCCTGCTGCTCGACCTGCGCATGCCGGGAATGAGCGGCCTGGAGTTGCAGGCGAAGCTCGCCGAGCGCGGCTTTGCGATGCCCATCATCATCATCTCCGCGCACGGCGACGTCGCCGCCGCACGAGCCGCGTTCAAGGCGGGCGCGGTCGACTTCCTCGAAAAGCCGCTCGAGCCTGCCGCGCTGCTCGCTGCAATCAACGCCGCCCTCGAGCGTGATCGCGACGTGCGCATCTGGCGCGAATCCACCGCGGCGGTGCGCGAGCGGATGGAACGGCTCTCCGGCCGCGAGCGCGAGGTCATGTGGCTCGTGGCCGACGGTTACCAGAATCGCGACATTGCGGTCCAGCTCGGGGTGAGCCCGCGCACCGTGGAAATCTACAAGGCGCGGATGATGGAGAAGCTGCAGCTGCGGCGCTTGCCGGACCTGCTCCGTACCGTGCAACGGTTACGCGACGAACCATAGCAGCCGCACGCGCCATCAGGGACCGCCCATAAGGTCGACGCCCTAAGGGCTGGCCCGTATTCTTTGGCTCGCCTGCGCGCCGTACGATTGTCATTCATCGCAGTGTCCTGCGGAGGATGGCATGCAGATCTCCGGCGCCCTTTCAAGCGGCACCACCGACGCACGCGCACGTGATTCAGCGCGGACCGTGATCGTGGATTGCACCGATCCGGCACGGCAGGACCTGGTTGCGTACTGGGTACGCAGGGCGGGCTACGACGTGTGCGAAGGCATCGCCGCGGCGGACTCCAGTGGCCAAGCGGCCGGGATCCTGGTGACCGATCGCTTCGGCCCCGGGCTTGCGGACGAGATCGTGCCGGGTGACGTCAAGATGGTGCGGCCCGGCCTGCGCGTGGTGGTCATCGGCAGCGGAACGGCGGGGGAGCTCGCGCAACTGTCACTGGCGCGCGTGGCGGGCGCCGACGCGACGCTCGCCACGCCACTGCAGCGCGACGATCTTCTCGGCGCGCTTCGTCATTGGTGAGCTCGCGGGAGCCGCAGAGCATCGCGGCGACGCGCGCGAGCGTGGCCGGGCCGCTACGATGATCGACCGGTCAGGCCCCTGCGCGCCCGAACGCTTGAGACGACGCGGCATCGTCGTCATCGGCGCCGCTCTCCTCATTCACGCCCCGTCCGCCGTCGCTTCTTCCGGTTCAGGCGACATTGGCTTCACCCTGCTCTGGATCGGTCTTCTGCTCCTGGGGGCGAAGATCGCAGCGCTGGTCGAGCGCATTGGCCAGCCGGCAGTGCTGGGCGAATTGCTGGTCGGCGTGGCGATTGGCAATCTCCCGCTGCTCGGCATTCCTGGCGTCGAAGGCATCGTCGGCGCCGTCGCCGGGAACGAGATCCTGCACTTTCTCGCGGAGCTCGGAGTGGTCATCCTGCTGTTCCAGATTGGCCTCGAATCGAACGTCGCGTCCATGCGGCAGGTCGGCGGGCCTGCGCTCTTCGTGGCGACGATCGGCGTGGTCGCTCCCATGCTGCTCGGCACCTACGTCGTCGGACCGTGGCTCTTGCCCGACCTTACCTTCAACGGCCACCTTTTCCTCGGCGCGACGCTGACCGCAACCTCCGTCGGCATCACGGGCCGTGTCTTCCAGGATCTGAACGTGCTGCATTCGCGCGAGGCGCGCATCGTGCTCGGCGCAGCCGTGATCGACGACGTGATGGGGCTCGTCATCCTCGCCGTCGTTTCGGCGATGGTTACGTCGGGCAGCGTCGATGCGGTGGGCGTGGCCTGGATCACCCTCAAGGCCTTGCTGTTCCTCGGGTGGGCGCTCGCGATGGGCCATGTCGCGGCGCCGCGACTGTCGGGACTCTTCGCGCGCATTCATCCCGGCACGCCGATGAAGGTGGCGGTGCTCGTTTCCACTTGCCTGACGTTTGCCTGGGCGGCCTCGCTCATCGGCCTCGCGCCGATTGTCGGTGCGTTCGCGGCCGGTCTGGTCCTCGACGAGGTGCAGTTCCGCGGATTCGTCGAGTCGAGCCTCGTACGCGATATGCGCGCCGCCGCCAGGGACCTCGGCCCGGCAGCGCAGGCGCGGATCGAAGGTGTCGTGCAGCAACACATGCCCCACAGCCTCGAAGAGCTGATCTCGCCGGTGGGGCACATGCTCGTGCCGCTTTTCTTCGTCTACACCGGCATGCAGGTGAATCTCGCCGCGCTGTTCGACGGCGGCATCGTGCTCGCCGCGCTCGGCATCACCGCGATCGCATTCGCCGGGAAAATCATCGCCGGCATCGCGGCAGGGAGGGGTACGAACCGCTGGATGGTGGGATGGGGCATGGCCCCGCGCGGCGAGGTCGGACTGATCTTTGCCGCCACGGGCAAGGCCCTCGGCGTGATCTCCGACCAGGTATTCTCGATGCTGGTCATCGTAGTGCTGCTGACCACGCTGCTCACGCCGCCGATTCTGGCCGGCTGCATTCGGCGCGCGGGCCGGAAGGAGCATGATGCGCGGCTGTCGCCGTCGCAGGAGCCTCCCGCACACGCTGCCCGGCGCTCGCACTCCACCGGCCACGCCGATTGAGCACGCGGGAACGCCCACGCGGCTCATTTATCGCGACCGCCCGCCGCACTGCCGCCGTTCGCGGTGGGTGTCCTGGCGCTGGCTGCCAGGTTTGGTTTTGCGCACCCACGGTCATCCGGGTCCCCAGCCATATCGGGAATGAAGGCGGCTGTCGCGGAGGCAGCACCGAAGGCCGGGTTGGCGCACTGCCCGCTCTGCGCAGCCAAGTACGCATGGGTGCCCGATGAGCAACGGCGTGCGCTGAGTCGCTGGCTCGGCGCCGAGGCTCACACGCGGTCCCGTATGATGCGAGATCGTCGCGTTATGCGCGCCAGCCCTCGAGCCATGGCCCGAATCACCCTCAAGATCACCAAGCCGGTCGATCCAACAGCGCCGCGCAAGCCCCCTACCTCGCGCGCGCGCCGCGCGCTGCGCGGCAAGGCGCGTCCAGTCGCGCCCCCCTCCACGGGCCCCGCCCCGACGTCCGCTGCGACCGCGCCGACGGCAACGTCGCCCCCGGCGAGCGTGCGTCGCGACACGCCGCCCAAAGCGACGGTGCAACGCGCGAAGCCGCCGCAAACGGAGGCACGTCGCGCCGCCTCGCCGTCTGCGCGCTCGCACGGGGCCACGCCGGTCCCCGCGGATGCTTTCTCGCGCCGGCGCCAGACCGCCGGCACGGTATCGTCGGCCGGTACCGCTGATCGAACCAGGCCGGGCTTCACGCCGGGGGCGAAGCGGCCACCGGGCGCCCATGCCAAGCCTGCGTCCCGGACGAAGACGCGGTCCGCGTACGATCCGCGGCGGTCGCCCTCTTCCCATGCGCGGCCCACGTCGTCTGCACCTTCGTCATCGTCGGCGTCGGCGCGCGCCGGGGCGACACCGGCGCGACCGGCGCGTCACGAAAATCCCGACGATCCGCGCCTCTCGAAACGGATGAGCGAGCTCGGTCTGTGCTCGCGGCGCGAAGCCGACGAATGGATCGAGAACGGATGGGTGAAGGTCGACGGAACGATTGTCACCACGCTCGGCGTGCGCGTCTCGCCGCATGCGCGCATCGACATCGACCCGGCGGCGGCGAAGCATCAGAGCGAGCAGGTGACCATTCTGCTCAACAAGCCGATCGGCTACGTCTCCGGCCAGGCCGAGGACGGCCATGCGCCGGCAATGGTGCTGATCAAGCCGGAGAACCGCTGGGTCGACGATCCGTCGCCGACCCGGTTCAAGCCCGGCCATCTGCGCGGGCTCGCACCTGCCGGGCGGCTGGACATCGACTCGACCGGGCTCCTCGTGTTCACGCAGGATGGCCGCATCGCCAAACAGCTGATCGGGCGCGACTCGGCCGTGGAGAAGGAATACCTCGTGCGCGTAGAGGGCACGCTCTCCGACGAGGGCCTCAAGCTGCTGCAGCACGGCCTCGAGCTCGATGGCGTGAAGCTCAAGCCCGCACGCGTATCGTGGCAGAACGAGCACCAGCTGCGGTTCGTGCTGCGCGAGGGTCGCAAGCGCCAGATTCGCCGCATGTGCGAGCTCGTCGGTCTCGTGGTCACCGGCTTGAAGCGCATACGCAGTGGTGGCGTCCCGCTCGGACCGTTGCCGGTGGGGCAGTGGCGCTACCTGCGGCGCGACGAGAAGTTCTGAGCGCGAGGCACGGGTCGTCAGCCCCGTAGCGTCTGCAGGAAACATTGGGCGGGCGCGCGTGGGAACAGCACGGGACATGTCGAGCTCCAGCGTGCATACGCACCCGGTCGTCCACTGGACCGAGGGCGGCGACGCGCGTTCGGCGCGCTGGCGGTCGGAGCGTGGGGCGCCTCCCCCGAAGCGCGTCGTCCTCGCCGATGACCGCATGACGGCCGATGAGGCGTATGGCCTCGCGTGTCAGGGCTGCGCGCTGCTGTGGCGGGGTGATTTCCAGAACGGACGACAGATGCTGAATGCGCTGGCGAATCGTGCCGATCGCGAGCCCCGCAAGCCACAAGGCCCCGCCGCTTCGACACTCACGTCGCCCGCCGCAGCCTTCAATCGCCATCGTCAGGCGCAGTCGCAGCGGGCGCGCACCCTGGCAATGCTGCTGGTGCAGCTCGACGAGAGCTACGCGATTGCGTTGCGACGTGCGCCCGATATCCGGCAAGCCTGCACGGAAGCCTACGGTCCGGGAGTGGAAGCATCGGTCACCTCCCTGCGAGAGCTGCTGGGCATCATCGGCGCGCACGAGTGGCGCATCAAGGGAATAGAAATTCCGGCGATCGGTGGCCGCATCCATCCGCATTACGGGGTATTCGCGCCAATTCGCCGCGAGTACGTCGATCTGGTCGCGAAGGCCGCTCTTCCCGCCGTCACGTCGTCGTTCAACGTGGCCTTCGACATCGGCACGGGAACGGGCGTGCTCGCCGCGGTGCTCGCACGGCGCGGCATCCAGCATGTGGTCGCGACCGACCAGGACCCCCGCGCACTGGCCTGCGCTCGCGAGAACCTCGCGCGGCTCGGCTTGGCGGAGCGAGTGGAAGTCGTGCAAGCGGATCTGTTCCCCGAAGGGCGGGCTGCTCTCGTCGTATGCAACCCGCCATGGGTCCCGGCGCGCCCGAGCTCTCCCATCGAGCACGGGATCTACGACCCCGGCAGCGCGATGCTGCGTGGATTCCTGAGCGCACTGCCCGCACACCTGGAGCGAGGCGGCGAGGGTTGGTTGCTCCTTTCGGATCTCGCGGAGCATCTTGGTCTGCGGACGAGATCCGAGCTTCTCGCCTGGTTCGACGCGGCCGCATTGAAGGTCGTCGATCGCACCGATATGCGGCCGATACATCCCCGGACGTCCGACGAGACCGACCCGCTGCACGCGGCGCGTGCGGCCGAGGTGACGTCGCTGTGGCGTCTCGCGGTGCGCTGAATCGTTTCAGTTCCGTCTGCTGTCGCCCGTGGCCGTCGAGGAGAAGAGCATGGACGTCCGTGCGGTTCGGCTTTTCATGGCAGGCGCGGTGGTGGTCGCGATTGCCTGGGATTGATCGGTCGGCCGCGAGCCGATGTCCAGCGCCCGCGCCGGCGACGTTGAGGCCGCTGCGTCACGGGATACGACCTGCGTAAGCGGGCCGCCCTCCGGCCCGAATCATTCCGCCGGCCCGCCCTCGAGGCATGCAGTTGCAGTCGTCATCTCGTGAAGAGGTGCGACGCGATGAAACGGGCGCGTGACGAAGCGCAACTTGCGCGCATGTCGGCGAGCGTGCGACTTCTTCGGGTAGACCACAGATGTCTTCCGTCGACATGCCGTTGACTTCCATCAACGCTGGATGCCGTGCGGCGCGCGTAATAGCCAATAAGACCTCAACTCGGGCCTTTCGTCGCACGTCGGCCCCGACAAGCAAGGACTGGTCATGCGCGTCGCATTCCGCTTCCTCTTCATGGCGTCGTGGGGAATGATAGCGAGCCTTGCCGCTGCCGCTTCGCTCACCGCGGTCGAGTATTACCACAGCGGCTATGGACACTATTTCATCACCGCATCGCCACAGGAGATGACTGCGCTCGACACCGGTGTGTTCACGGGCTGGAGCCGCACCGGGGAGGCATTCGGGGTGCTCGACATCAACACCGCTGGCGCCGCCAACGTTTGCCGCTTCTGGAGCGGGCAGACGTTCGCGCCCAGGAGCTCGCATTTCTACACTTCGTTCCCCGCGGAATGCGCGTTCGTGAAAACCACGCCCGCCTGGCTGTTCGAGAGTGAAGTGTTCGCGATGCTGCCGCCGAATGCGGCTGCCGCGTGCACGGGAGGCACGGTGCCGCTCTACCGTCTGTACAACGACGGCCAGACCGGAGCCCCGAACCACCGCTATACGACCAGTCTCGCCCTACGGTCGCAGATGGTCGCGCAAGGGTGGATACCGGAAGGAGAGGGCGCCGGCGTCATCGGCTGCGTGGTCGAACGGGAGATCGTCAAGGGACATGTCGTGGATGGCTACATCGAGCACGCCGTGGTGTGTCTCGACGCGAACCGCAACGGTCGCTGCGATCAAGGCGAGCCGCAGGTCTATTCGGACGCTTCGGGCCTGTACCAGCTCCCGATCGCGAAGGATTCGACGGCGCCGCTCGTCGCCGAGATCATCGCAGGGCAATCGCGCGACGGCGCCGCACCAAACACGGCGGTCGACGTTTCATTTCGCATGACTTCCCCATCGCGCGAGTACAGCACCGACATCACGCCGTTCTCGACGCTCGTGCAGCTCACCGGATCGAGCAACTATCCGCTCGCCGAGGATCTGGTGCGCGACGTGGTCGGCCTGCCGCCGAAATATGACATCAGGATGAGCGCACCAGCGCAGCCCGGATCGTTGAAGCAGATGGTTTCCGCGGCCGTCGTGACGGCGCTGAAAGCGAACGGGATGGCCCTCGACCTCTCGGCGCCGGGCGCGCTTGCCGCCGTCGTTGCCGCGTTTCCAGGCGCACTGACCGATTTGCCGCAATTGCGCATCACCACCAAGGACGGCGCTCCGATCGCGTCCAAGGACGTCTACGTCGATGCTACCTACCTGCTGACCAATCCGGCGGCCGCGGTGCCCGATGCGGCACTGAACGGCAAGATCCGAGGAAGGGGCCATTCGACGTGGGGGCAGCCCAAGAACCCGTACAAGGTTCAGTTCAGCAATGACACGAGCTACGCCGCGATCACCGACGTGCTGGGGATGAAGAAGCAGCGGAACTGGGCACTGCTCGCCGACTACTTCGACCGCTCCCTGATCCGCAACAAACTGGCCCTGTCACTCGGCAGCAGCAGCGTATTCGCCGACGGTTTGAAGTGGACGCCATCCGGTCAGCATGTCGAGGTCTACCTCAACAACGACTACGTCGGCGTCTACCTCCTGACGGAGGACATCCGCATCGACCCGGCGCGGCTCAACCTCAAGAAGATGAGCTCGGACCCGGCGAAGAACGATGTGGACGGAGGCTACATCGTCGAGGTCGACATGACCCTCGACTGCTACGACCAGGGGGGTCTCAGCTTGCGGCTGGTCACCCCGAACGGCGTGCCGTTCTGCATCGATACCCCGGACGAAGAATCGATCACGCCGAACCAGCTCTCGTTCATCAAAGGACTGCTGCTCCAGGTCGACGATGACCTGTACGGACCGAATCGCCTGGACGAGACCAATCCGGCGAGCTTTGCCGACTGGTACATCGTGCAGGAACTCTTCCGGAACAACGACGCGATATTCGTCTCCAGCGATTTCATGTGGAAGGACACCGACGCCGCGGCCGACGCGAAGGATCGATTGCTGAACATGGGGCCCCTCTGGGACTTCGACCGCAGCGCCGGCAACGTCAACTACTACGACAACTGGATGACCGACGGCTGCTGGGTCAGCAAGCCCTACCAGCCCAACTGGATCAGCCGCATGTTCGACAATCCGGACTTTCTGGCGTTGACCCTCTCGCGCTGGCAGCAGAAGCGCCCCGCGCTGGAGACATTCATCAATACGAGCATCGACACGTATGCGCGTCGGCTCGCGTCGGCGCAGCAGCGCAATTTTCAGCGGTGGCCGATCTTCGGCGTACCGCTCACCAACTACTACGTTTGGCAGAGCTACGCCGAGGAGATCGCCTTTGTCCGGCAGTTCCTCACCCGGCGCATGGCATGGCTCGACCAGGCCTATGCGTCTCCGGAGGCATTCAATGCGATGTGCAAATAGCCAGCGTGGCAGCGAATCGGGCCGAACCGAAGGACTCGCCATAGGCGCGCGCGCGCTTGCCCGCCTGCTCCTCGTGGCATCGTGGATGCTGGCAACGAGCGTTGCCGCCGGGGCTTCGACGATGGCCGTCGAGTATTACCACGCCGGCTACGGTCACTACTTCGTGACCGCTTCAGCGCAGGAGATCGCTGCGCTCGACAATGGCGCGTTCCCCGGCTGGAGCCGCACCGGCGAATCCTTCGGCGTGCTCGACGTCAACACGGCGGGCGCAGCCAACGTGTGCCGCTTCTGGAGCGGGCAGGCGTTCGCACCGAAGAGCTCGCACTTCTATACCCCCTTTGCGTTCGAATGCGCGTTCGTCAAAGGCAATCCGCGCTGGCTGTTCGAGGGCGAAGTGTTCGCCATGATGCTTCCCGACGCGGCCGGCACCTGCGCAGGCACGACGGCGCCACTTTATCGGCTGTACAACAACGGCCAGAGCGGTGCTCCGAACCACCGCTACACGACGCGTCTGACGATCCGGTCGGAGATGCTGGCGCAGGGCTGGATTGCGGAGGGTTCCGGCATCGGCGTGATCGGCTGCGTGTCGGCGGCCCCGGTGACGATCGTGGCGGCGGGGGACATCGCCCAATGCTTCGGCGCACCTGCCGCAACGAGTGCCGCGGCGCGGACGGCGACACTGGTCACTGCGCAAGACGGACTCGTGCTGACGCTGGGCGATCACGCGTACGAGAACGGCACGCCGGCTGAATTCGCGAACTGCTTCGACCCGACGTGGGGCGCATTCAAGGGCCGCATCCAGCCGACGCCCGGCAATCACGACTACTACACACCGGGTGCCGACGGCTACTTTTCCTACTTTGGTCCGCGGGCGGGGCCCGATCGCCGCGGTTACTACAGCTTCGACTATGGCGGCTGGCATTTCATCTCCCTCGACAGCCTCATCGATGTCACCGACCAGTCGGCGCAGTACCTTTGGCTGAAAGCCGATCTGGCCAATTCCAACAGCCTGTGCACGATCGCCTATTGGCATTATCCGGCGTTCAACTCGGGCGGCATTTACGGCAGCATCATCGCCATGCGAACGTTCTTCGACGCGCTGTATACCGCCGGCGTGGAGCTGGTGCTGTCGGGACACGAGCACATCTACGAGCGTTTCGCGCCGCAGAAGGCCGACGGGACCGCCGATTTCGCGCGCGGCGTACGCCAGTTCGTCATCGGCACCGGCGGCCACGAGCTGAATCCGCTCGGGCCGCCGCTGCCCAACAGCGAGTTTCGTTACAACACGAATTGGGGCGTGCTGCGGCTCACGCTCGGCGAGGGCAATTACAGTTGGCAGTTCATGCCGGTCGGCGGCGGCCTACCGCTCGACGCCGGCACCGGCACCTGCCATCGCTGAAGTGCGAAGGGTGACATGTGCGGCGCTCGTCTCGACGGGCCACCCGAGCGGTCGATTGCGGGAGCGCGGTCGGCTTGCAGCGAACGACAGGCCGCCGAGCAAGCCGGCCGATCGTCGCGCGATGCACCGGGGATCGCGCAACGGTCGCGCAGCCTCAGGGCGCAACGGTCAGCTTGGCGATCATCCCGTCCTTGTAGTGCCCCGGCTGGTTACAGAACAGCACGTACTTGCCCGGCTTGAGATTCAACGTCAACGTACCTGTCTTCCCCGGTGCCAGCTCGGAGATCTCGCCCAGGGGGTGAACGCGGCTCTCGATGACTCGATCGGCCTTGGCATTGAACGGGAACTCCGCCTTGCCCGAATCGCGCGCGATCAGGACCTCATGCACCAGGGTTTTCGACTGGTTCTCGGCGCGGAACGTGACACGGCCCGGCTTCAGCGCATCGTGGTCGAGGACGATTCGCATGTGCGCAATCGACGGCGCCGTCGTTGAGTCCTGCAGCTTGATTCCAACCGACTGCGCCGTGACGGCCGCGTTCGCGGAAGCGGTGCCGAGCAGCAGGGAGAACAGCAAAGATGCCAGCGGTCGTGCGGTCATCGAAACCTCCTTGGAAAAGATCGAGAAGAACAACGTGGGAAAGCAGTGAGTTTGGCCAGCCGCCAGCCGCTATGCGGCGGCACCCTTGTTCGGATTGATCAGGTATTTGGCACCCGTTGTGCGCTTGGCGTAGACGGCGATCTCCTCGAGCCGTAGCGCCTCGGCGAGGGAGATCTCCTTCGTGTATTTGCTGGCGAACGTCGTCCGCAACTCCGCAACGATACGCGCATGCAGCTTCGCCGCCCCTTCAGGGCCGATCTTCTGCAGGAACGGCCACAGCAGCCAGCCGCCGACACCCCAGGCAAAGCCGAAACTGCGGTTGAGCACCGTGGGGCCCGTGTCCAGTCCACCGTAGATGTAGACCTGCTTGTGCGTCGTCGATCCGTATCGGCTGTACTCCGTCGCCGACCGGCTCAGGGCGGCCTCCATGCAAGCCAGTATCTGTCCCGCGAGTTCGCCGCCGCCGATCGCGTCGAACGCCAACGTCGCACCGGTACCGGCCAGAGCTTCCGTCAGATCGCGGATGAACGTCGGGGAGCTCGAGTTGCAGACATGGGTCGCGCCCATGCCTCTGAGCAGGTTCTCCTGCTGCTGCGTGCGGACGATATTCACCAGGCCCACGCGGTCTTGCAGGCAGATGCGGTTGAGCATCTGGCCGAGGTTGGAAGCGGCGGCCGTGTGCACCAGCGCACGGTGACCTTCGCGGCGCATCGTCTCGACCATGCCGAGCGCAGTGAGCGGGTTGACGAAGCAGGACGCGCCCTCGGCGGGAGCGGTGCCTTCCGGAAGGGCGAGACATTGCCTCACCTTGATGCACCGGTACTGGGAGTACATCGCGCCGCCGAACATCGCAACCGTTTTCCCCAGGAGCGCTTGCGCCTCGTGAGACGAGCCGGCATCGACCACTACGCCGGCTCCTTCATTGCCGACAGGCATCGGTTGGTCAACACGGCCCGCCATGCTTTTCATCCGGCCTTGCGGAATGTGCGCGATCAGCACCGGGTTTGCCGGCGTGCCCGACTGCCTGGCGCTGCTCATGTCGGCAGCGCCGAACATGAGTCCCTGGTCGGAAGGATTGATGGGACTCGCTTCGACGCGGACCACGACCTCGTCCGGCTCGGGAACGGGAATGGCCACGCTCACGAGCGAGAGCTCGAGCTCGCCATCTGCTTTCACCAGGGAGCGAAGCTGAAGCGCAGTGTTGGGCTTGCTGGTATTCACCTTCGCGTCTCCCGGAGTCGGCGCAGGCTTGGCGAATTTGCCGCCGAGCCTGGATTATGGGCAATGATACGACTTCACCGGCGCTTGCCCACTGACGTTGTAGCGCAAGGCCAACGCCGACGACGACAAAATGCTGTGCGCTCGTCGAGGGAGTAGCCGACGGACTGGCCACGCTGGTGGATGCGGGCGCTGGCTCCGAAGATCTCGCGAAAGAGGCTCGAGCATGGATTGCAGCAGGCGGAGTATCGGCCGCGAGCCCACGTGGCGCAGTGAGCGCTCGAACTCCACGTTGTTTTCCTCGCCGACCTGCCCGCGGTTTGGCGTCGCGGTGGCGGCACGATCTCGCGCAACGACTGACGCAACGTTTGCTCGCGTTCACTCGAGCATCTGCCGCGCGCACTCATGGGCGGCGTCGCGGTGCGCGGAATGGCCGCTTGACCGACGCCGCTAGCCTCGAAATAATCAGACTTGTAGTCGTAGGATCCCGTCGGATTTCAATCTTCCGGAGGAGACGAACATGGCGTTTAACGGTGTGGGGCACTTCACGATTGAGCCCGGCCAGTCGATCGATATTCTCTACTGGTTCGGTGGATCGGGCGGTCATCAGGGCGGCGACGACCACGGTGCGCAATACTGCATGGCGCATCCTCTGAATGGTTACGGCGCAACACTGTTCGTCACGCAGCAGGGCAAAGCCAACACGGGCTACGGCGCGGGGCCCTGGCAATATCACGTCACTGTCACCAGCACCGGCCCGTACTCGATGGACTTCAATCTCCAGGGTGGCGGCCTAACGTGACCAATGCAAAGGACATTGCGATGAAAATCACCGTAATTCTTCGGCAGGACGGTACTCTCATTGGAACGGCGCGGCACACCCCTGAGCGCTCCGACGTACAAGCGGTGTTGCGTCCAGGTGCAGGGCACACACTGCACGAGATCGATGCGCCGGACGACTACGCGCGCCTGACGCCGGCCGAGCTGCACGAGAGGATCCGCACGATTCATCTGCGCGGACACTGCAGGTAACCCTTGCTCGCCATAGCGTCAACCCGCGCGCTTGAGCTTGAAACTAGTTTCTCCAGACCCAAGTGAGGAGGCAAGATGGATCCGAAGAAGACAGCGTTGGTACTCATTGAATATCAGAACGATTTCACGTCCGAGGGTGGAACGCTCCACGGCGCCGTGAAGGGTGTCATGGAAAAGAGCAACATGCTTGCGAACACCGTCGAGACGGTGACGAAGGCGCGTGAGGCGGGCTGTACGATTGTTTTCGCGCCAATCACGTTCAAGGAAGGCTACAAGGAGCTCAGCGACGAGCCTTACGGCATTCTCAAAGGCGTGGTCGACAGCAAGTCGTTCATCCAGGGTTCCTGGGGCGCAGCTATGGTCGATGTGCTGAAGCCGCAGCCGGGTGACATCATCATCGAAGGCAAGCGCGGACTGTGTGGCTTCGCCAGCACGAACCTCGACTTCATCCTTCGCAGCCGGGGCATCGAGACGATGGCACTGGGCGGGTTCCTCACCAACTGCTGCGTGGAGTCGACCATGCGGACGGGGTACGAGAAGGGCTACAACGTCATCACCCTGAAGGATTGCACGGCGGCCATGAGCGACGAAGAGCAGAAGCTGGCCACTGAAAAGAACTATCCAATGTTCTCGCGCCCGATGAACCATGACGAGTTTCTCAGGGAGCTCGGTGGACAGAAGCGCGGCGCCACGGCCGGCGTCAAGGGATAGGGGAGTTAGGACAAGTAGAACGTAGGGGACCGGAAATTCCACCGCCATGAGGCAGAGCATTGCGGACTTTGGTGGCCGCAGTGGTCCGCTCGGGTGAGCCCCGGCGGCAACGGCCCCGACCGGCAGCGGGCCGTCTTGCGCGGGCAGTACCATGCGACGCGTTGCCCGAGCGCGTCGTCTGGTGCGGGCCGGCCCGGCGAGTCCTCAGACAGTTGCGTTGTCCGGTATCGAGCGCAATTGGCTAGGACCGGTTTTGCCGAACTCGGCCTGATCTGTAATAGCCGTGATTTGATCTGGCGGTCAGTGTCAGATCGGCAATGCCAGTTGTCGTTGGCTGGCGCCAACCGGCCGACCGCTTCGGACGGTAAGGAGCCGGTCGGCTCCGTCGGCCGAAATGGCGCTAACGACCCTGACCAGCCATTGCGGCGTACAAGGACCGGCCATTCATTCGCGATCAACTCGCAGCGGTCGGCTATTGAATCACCTCGTCGGCGCGCAGCAGCAACGACTCCCGGAGCGGTGATGCCGACCGCCTTCGCCACCTTGATGTGCAAAATAGTCAGCGGCTCGTAACAACCTAAGGGTGGATTCGCCCGTTTAGCAAGCTGCGAAGGCGAGCGTACGCTCGGCGAAATTCTCGAAGATCAGGGCGCCAGCGCCAGTAGCATTCGCTTCGATCATCGCGTTGATAACGACTTCATAACTAGTCCACACGGATGAGCCGCTTTCCGAGATTCTCGCCACGGTACAAGCCGGCAATCGCAACGGGCGCGGCGCGCAAGCCGTCGAGGATCTCTTCACGATACCGCAGATTCCCTTCGCGGACCCACGTTGCAAGGCGCGTCACCGCTTCCTGCGAGCGGTGCTCGTAGTCCCACACGAGGAAGCCCTCCATGCGCGCCGACTTGTTCAGCAAATGCCTCTCCACACGAGGGCCTTCCGGCCACGGGTCCCAGCTCGCGACCGATGCGGTTCCGCAGATAACAACCCGGGCGCGCTTCGCGAGTAAGCGCAACGCCGTGTCACTGATGCGGCCCGATGTATTGTCAAAGTACACGTCGACACCGTGCGGACACGCCTGCGTAAGGTCCTTCTCGAACAAAGGCGCGCGGTAATCGAGCGCCGCGTCGTAGCCGAATTCGTCGATGCAGAGCGCGACTTTGACCGATCCGCCGGCGATGCCGACGGTACGACAGCCCATCATCCTCGCGATCTGCCCCACGGCCGAACCCACCGCGCCCGCGGCAGTGGACACGACGACCGTATCGCCCGGCCGCGGCGCGCCAACTTCCGTGAGCGCGAAGTACGCGGTGACGCCGTTGAGACCAAGGACGCCAAGCGACAGCGACAACGGAAGGTCGTCTTCCAGCACTTTGCGGCGAATGCTGCTCCCGTCGCTGATCGCGTAGTCCTGCCATCCGAGCATGCCCATCACACGGTCGCCTTCGTGATAGGCGGGATGACGCGACGCGACGACGACGCCAGCAGCGAACGAGCGCATCACATCGCCGATCGCAACAGGATCCGAATAATTGGCCGCGGCATTCACCCAACCGCGCATCGCAGGATCAACGGAGAGAAACTCGTTGCGCACCAGGAATTCACCGCCATCCAGTTCGCGCAAGGGCGCCGTCTCGATGCGGAAGTGCTCCGCCTGCGGGATGCCCACGGGTCGCGAGGCGAGGACGACCCGACGCCGCGTACGCGGAATCACTTGGGCCTGCGCAGCATGAGCGCCATCGTATACAGCGGCGGGATTGAAGGAGGCCGAAGTACCGTACTGTTGGTCATGACGCGCTCCGTGAGTTCGTAAGTCCCGTCAATCGACGGCGGAGACGATGGTGCGGCTAGCGCAGGCTCGGATTGGGCTGCCGACCCTGCCAGGGCGGTTCAGGATAATCAGGCGGCCAGCAAAGCGGGCCGCGTCAAGGATCGGTCTCATAGAACCTCCGGTGTCCCCGCGCTTATCCGTGTGAGGAACGGGCCCGGTTCTAGCGACTATAGCATCGGCAGGAGCAGCTCGTAGGTCGGCTATCGGCTACGAGATTGAACGGCCGCTTCTGGCCAATGGTGTTGAAAAACGCCACGTTTGGGCGAGGCGATATCGCTGCGAGCTTCAGCGGAAGAAGGTTGGTGGCTGAGGGAGTTGTTTTCGTAGTGGCGACTCTGTTCTCCGCCATTTCAGATCGCCATCTTTGCTATTTCCAGCCCTGGTGGAAACAATCGCCTGGCCATTCGTCGTAGGTTCTGCGCGGTTGCCGCCAAAATGAACTCGTCGTGAGCGCCGTTGGGCCCGCGCAAGCGCAGCCGATCCAGTTTCAGTATCCGCTTGAGATGAGCGAAGAGCATCTCGACCTTCTTGCGATCCTTGCGTGATTGCTGGTAAGCGGCGGTCTTGGCAACGTCGCGAGCGACATCCCGTGCCGACTCATGGACGCTGCGAGCGATCTTCCGCATCGGAGTGTTCGGGCAGCAGTGCGCTTTCATCGGGCAATTCGCACAATCGGACTGACTGGCGCGATAGATGATGGTGCCGGCCTTGGTGATGTGGGTACGCAGTTTCTTGAACGTGCGCCTCTGCTTCCGCAGTGCCTTTCCCTGCGGGCAGCGGTATTCGTCGGCCTGTTCGTCCCATTGGAAGTCGCTGCTGGATAGCGTTCCGTCGTCGCGTTGTGTCCTGTCCCACACTGGCACATGCGGCTCGATCCCTTTATCGTCGACCATCCAGCCCAGTAGTTCGGCATTGCCGTAGGCCATGTCACCGATCAACCGCTCCGGCTTCAGGTCGAACCGTTCCTCGACCCGCTCGATCATCGTCCGTGTCGCATTGACTTCGGCCGTCCGCAAAGTTGGCGTCGCTTCGACATCGACGATGATGCCGGCCTGCACATCGATCAGATAGTTGGTCGAGTAGGCGTAAAACGCCGGGCCGTCCACCGCCGTCCAACGCGCACCGGGATCCGTCGGCGAGATCGACGCCGGAACGGTGACTGGCTCTCCCTGCTCATCGAGTGCCGCCAGATACTCGCGTACGGCCCGGGTCGCGTGCCGAGGGTCGCGTAGATCCTCAGCCCCCTCGCGTGCCGTGCTGCGGCTGCGATTGGCGTCGGCCTTAATCACGCTCGCGTCGATGGCAAAGCCTTCGCCACCGACCAGTCCTTCCTTCATGCACCGCGCGACCACACTCTCGAACACCTGCCGAAAGGCGTCGCTCTCTCGGAACCGGCCGTGACGGTTCTTCGAGAAGGTCGAATGGTCCGGTACCGCGTCCTCAAGGCCGAGTCGACAGAACCAGCGATAGGCCAGATTGAGATGGACCTCTTCGCACAGCCGGCGCTCCGAACGAATGCCAAAGCTGTAACCGACGATCAACATCCGCACCATCAGCTCTGGATCGATCGACGGCCGCCCGGTATGGCTGTAGAACGGTTCGAGGTGCTGCCTCAGCTCGCTGAGGTCAAGGCAACGATCAATCCCCCGCAGCAGGTGATCCGCCGGAATGTGATCGTCGAGTCTGAAGGAGTAGAACAAAGGCTTCTGCCCGCCCGTTCGTTGCCCCATCATCGCCGTCGCTCCCTCTCCAACGCCTTGCTTTCAGCATAGCCACCAGGCGCGCACTTTCAAGGGAGTTTTTCAACAGCATTGGCCA
>CAVTHT010000005.1:0-87202 GCA_963734575.1 uncultured beta proteobacterium
GCTGCGCTCCGGCTGGTCGCTCGACTTCAGGCGCTCGGGGCGGCCCGTCGCGTCGTGCGGTCACGCGCCACCCGTTCCCGCCTGCTCGTCGTCCAGGCGCGACAGAGCGACGGAATGGCGTTGCGGCGATGTCGAGACCTCGTTCTTGCGATCGAGCGGCAGCTCCGCGGCGGTGAGGCCGCTGGCGTCGAGAAAGTACGGGTCGTAGCCGAAGCCGCCGCTGCCGCGCGGCGTGTCGATGAAGGTGCCGTGCCAGCGGCCCTCGGCGATGATCGGCTCCGGATCGCGGGCGTGGCGGCTCGTGAGCACCAGCACGCAGGCGTAATCGCCCGACGATCGCCGATGCCTGCCAGTGCCGCAGCCAGCTTCTCGTTGTTGCGCGCGTCGGACCGCGGGTCGCCGGCGTAGCGCGCACTGTGCACACCCGGCGCGCCGGCGAGCGCCGCGACGCAGATGCCCGAATCGTCGGCGAGCGCCGGCAGGCCGGAATGGGCGCTCGCATGCCGCGCCTTGGCGAGCGCGTTGTCGACGAAGGTGGAAATGCGGGTCCTCGGCGTCGGCGATGCCGAGCTCGGCCTTCGCCACGGTCGAAACCGCGTGGCGCGAGCAGGCGGCGGAATTCTTGGCGCAGCTTGCCTTCGTTGTTGGAAGCGAGCACGAGGCGCTTGATCATGTGAGCGGGTGTGGCGCGGCCGGCCTAGTGGGCGAGTGCACCACGCTGCGCGGTGACGAGATCGGCGATGCCGCGCGTTGCGCGAGCGCGAGCAACGCATCGACTTCCGCGCGGCTGGAAGTGGAGCCGAAACCGAGGGCAACCGTGGGTGGTGGATCATGATCTACGAGATCGTCGCGGCGGGCATCGTCGTCCTGCTGGGGTTCCTGCTGTTTTCCGCGGTGCGCATCCTGCGCGAGTACGAGCGCGGAGTGGTGTTCACGCTGGGCCGGTTCTGGCGCGTCAAGGGCCCGGGCCTCGTGCTGCTCGTGCCCGGCATCCAGCAGCTCGTCAAGGTCGACCTGCGCACGCTGGTGTTCGAAGTGCCGACCCAGGACGTGATCTCGCGCGACAACGTGTCGGTGAAGGTCAGCGCCGTGGTCTACCTGCGCGTCATGGATTCGGAGAAGGCGATCATCCAGGTGCAGAACTATCTCGACGCGACCAGCCAGCTCTCGCAGACGACGCTGCGCTCCGTGCTGGGCAAGCACGACCTCGACGACATGCTCGCCGGCCGTGAGAAGCTCAACATCGACATCCAGCAGGCGCTCGATGCGCAGACGAGCTCCTGGGGCGTGAAGGTGACCAACGTCGAGATCAAGCAGGTCGACCTGACCGAATCGATGATCAGGGCGATCGCGCGGCAGGCCGAGGCCGAACGCGAGCGGCGCGCCAAGGTCATCCACGCCGAGGGCGAATTGCAGGCTTCGGAAAAGCTCTACCAGGCGGCGAAGATACTGGCGCAGGAACCGCAGGCGATCCAGCTCCGCTACCTCGAAACGCTCACCGTCATCGGCGCCGACAAGAACACGACGATCGTGTTCCCGCTGCCCATGGACGTGATCGCACCCTTCCTGCCGCGACCGGCAACCCCCAAGTAGCGGCAGCAGCGCGCAGCGTCAGCGGTAGCCGGCGGCCTGCAATTCGAAGAGCTCGGCGTAGCGGCCACCCTGCGCGAGGAGCTCGTCGTGCGTGCCCATCGCCTCCACGGCACCATCGGCGAGCACGACGATGCGGTCGGCCATGCGCACGCTGGAGAAGCGATGCGAGATGAGGACGGCGGTCCTGCCGTGGCTCAGCTCCTTGAACCGCTGGAAGACTTCGAACTCGGAACGGGCATCGAGGGCGGCCGTGGGCTCGTCCAGGATCAGCAACTGCGCGTCGCGCATGTAGGCCCGCGCGATCGCGATCTTCTGCCACTCGCCGCCCGAGAGATCGACGCCACTGCGAAAGCGGCGGCCGATCACCTGGTCGTAGCCTCCGGGTAGCTTGCGGATCACTTCGTCGGCCAGGCTGCGCTCGGCCGCCGCCACGATGCGCGCGCGGTCGTCGCGCGCGTCGATGCGTCCCACGGCGATGTTCTCCGCCGCGGTGAGGTGATAGCGCACGAAGTCCTGGAAGATCACGCCGACGTTGGCGCGCAGCGCGAAGAGATCGTATTCGCGCAGGTCGTGGCCATCGAGCAGGATGCGACCCTCGTCGGGATCGTAGAGCCGAGCGAGCAGCTTCACGAGGGTGGTCTTGCCGGCGCCGTTCTCGCCGACCAGGGCCAGCACCTCGCCGGCCCGCAGCGTGAACGTGAGGTGACGCACGGCCCATCGTTCCGCGCCCGGATAGCGAAAGCCGACGTCTTCGAACGTGAAGCCGCGGACGATCGGCATCGGTACCGGCAGCGCGTTCGGCGGCGAGACGATCTCCGGCTGGATTTCGAAGAACGAGAAGAGATCGTCGAGGTAGAGCGCCTGGCCGGCAACCTGCGAGAAGCCCATCAGCAGGTTCTCCAGCAGCGTGCGCAGACGGCGGAACGAACCGGCGAGAAAGGTGAGATCGCCGATCGAGAACTCGCCATGCAGGGTGCGCCAGACGATGTAGGCGTACGCGACGTAGTAGGCGACGGTGCCGATCGCCGTCAGCACGCTGCCCCACCCGGCGCGGCGCAGCGCGATGGCGCGGTTGGCGGCGAAGAAGCGCGCCGACAGCGTGCGATAGCGGTCGATGAGGAAACCGTTGAGGCCGAAGATCTTCACTTCCTTGGCGGTCTCGACGCTCGCCGCGGTCTGGCGCACGTAGTCGAGCTCGCGCCGCTCCGGCGTGCGCGCGTAGTTGAGCGAGTAGCTCTGCGCGTTGAAGTGCGCCTCGCCGATGAACGCCGGCACCAGGGCGACCGCGAGCAGCGCGATCAGCCACGGCGCATAGACCACGAGGCCGGCGCCGAAGCTTACGATCGTGACGATGTCCTGCGCCTGGCCGAAAAGCTGTCCCATCAGGCTCATGCGGCCCGCGGCCTGCCGACGCGCGCGCTCCAGGCGGTCCTGCAGTTCGCTGTCCTCGAAGTCCTCGAGGTCCAGCGTGGCGGCGTGCTGCATCAGCCGCAGGCTCGTCGCATTGCTGAACCGCTCCGAGAGCAGTGAATCGATGAACGACACGGACCGGCCGAGCACGTCGGAGAGCACGGCGAGGAGGAACTCGATCGCGAGCAGCCACACGATGCGGTCGAGGAGTCCGCTGCCGAGCCATTCGCCGAGCGCGCCCGCCGGATGCGGCGCCTGCATGAGGCGCACGACCTCGTCGATGATGAGCTTGCCGACGTACAGCGTGGCGACGGGCAGCAGCGCACGCACGAGGCGCAGCAGGCCCTGCGCGAGGGTCAGGGTCGGGCTCGTCTGCCAGACCGCCTGCAGGAAAGGCGGCAGGTTGCGCATCGCACCGAGGCGCTCGCGCAGCGATGCCGGGCCCGGACCGAGCGTGGGTCCCGCGGCGGCGGTGCCGGAGGAGCGCCCCCCGGAGCTGTATTGGCGTGGCATGAGAGGACGTGCTGTGGCGAGCGCAAACGCTCGGCCCGCGCAGTCTATCCGGTGCCGCGGGGCGCACACGGACGCGCAGAACTGCGCGACACTCGGGACCCGCACATTGCGAGGCGCACCGGGGCGGGTGCCGGTACCATCGCACGACCTGCACGAGCCAAGGAATAGCTCCATGAAGATCGCCAGCATCCGCACGACACCGGTGCTCGCCCCGCTGCCACGGCCGCTGCGCACCGCGTCAGGGACCATCGATCGGTTTCCGCTGGTCCTCATCGACGTGGTCACCGACGACGGCACCGAGGGCCGCGCGTACGCGCAGGTGTACCTCCCGGAGCTCCTGCCCGCGCTCGATCGCACCGTGGCGGGTCTCGCCGAAATGATCCTCGGGATGCCCCTCGCACCGCGTGACGTGCATGGCTTCCTGCTGCGTCGCCTCCGTCTCCTCGGTGTCAGGAACCTCACCGGCATTGCGCTCGGCGGACTCGACATGGCGCTGTGGGATGCGTGGGCGCGCGCTCGCGGCGAGCCGCTCGCGCGAGCGCTGGGCGCGGAGCTGCGGCCGCTGCGGGCGTACAACAGCGTGGGCCTGTACGACGCGCGTTCCGTGGCCGCGATCGCCGAGGAGACCCGTGCCGGCGGCTATGCCGGACTCAAGATCAAGGCCGGATTTCCCACGCTTGCGGAGGACCTCGCGGCCGTGCGCGCAGCGCGCGAGGCACTGGGCGACGATATCGCGCTGATGATCGACTACAACCAGTCGCTCTCCGTGGCCGAAGCCCTCGTGCGCTGCCGTGCGCTGGATGGCGAAGGCCTCGAATGGATCGAGGAGCCGGTGCGCGCGGACGACCTCGACGGTTGCGCGCGCATCGCCGCGGCGGTGACGACGCCGATCCAGATCGGCGAGAACTTCAACGGACCCGCGGAAATGCACGCGGCCATCGCCGCCAGGGCGTGCGATCTCGTCATGCCCGATCCGCAGTTCATCCACGGCGTCACGGGGTGGCTCGAGGCGGCGGCGCTCGCGCACGCGGCAGGCCTGCCGATGTCGTCGCACACGTTCGTCGAAGCGAGCACGCAGCTCATGTGCGCGACGCCGACCGCGCACTGGATCGAGGTGCTGGATGCGGCGGGCGGCCTGCGCCGCGCACCGCTGCAGTTGCGCGACGGGATGATCACGCCGTGGGATGCGCCGGGCATCGGGCTCGAATGGGACCCCGAGGCGGTCGCGCGGCACCGCGCGTGACGTCGCGCCAGCGACGTGACGACGGCCTTCAGCTACGCGTTGCGGAGCAGTGTTGAGACGACGTCCTGGTGGCGATCGCCACCTCAGCGCTTGCCGGGAAGCTTCGTCGCGGCGCGCAGGGCCTCGTCCCACATCCGTTTGGGAACGTGGCCGAGCAGGCGCTCGATGACGATGTCCGCAACCTCCGCATTGATCTCGTGCCCGACGAACGGGAGCACGTCCGCCGTGACGTCGCCGCCCAGGTCGCGCAGGCGGTGCGCGGCCTCGATGGCGTAGCGGTAGGGGATCACCGGATCCTCCTTGCCGTGCACGAGATGGATCGTCGTATGCGCAGGCGCCGCATCTGGAAGCTGTGCGTAGCGGCCGGCGATCGCGACGATGCGCGCCGCCGGCGACGGCTCGACGACGCTCGCTTCTAGACTCATGATGGCGCCCTGCGAGAACCCGACGAGCGCCGTCACCGTGGGCGTGACGTCCACCTCGTCCTGCCAGGCGCGAACCTCCGCGCGGAACTGCGGCATGACCTCTGCGACCCGCTCGATGCGGTTGGTCTCGGTGATCCCGGCGACGGAAAACCATTCGCGTCCGCCCGCATTCCCGGATGGATAGGGTGCGGCAACGCTCACCACCGTGCTGCGCGGGAAAGTGGTCGCGAGCCGCGCACCGAGGGGCACCAGGCCTTCGGGCGTTGCGCCCATGCCATGGAACAGGAGGATCAGCTGCTCGGGCCGACCGGACGCGCGCTGCACGACGACGGAATCAGGATTCATCACGGGAATCTC
Source organism: uncultured beta proteobacterium (assembly GCA_963734575.1). Lineage (GTDB taxonomy): Bacteria > Pseudomonadota > Gammaproteobacteria > Burkholderiales > Casimicrobiaceae > CAIWHR01. Next base: position 5,542 of record CAVTHT010000005.1, read on the forward strand.
CTTGGGTGACGCGTGTCAGTCCTGCGTCGGGCTGAGGATGGCGTCGACGCCGGCGATGGCCCCGGCGTCCTCGATGCGGTAGCCCGCAAAGCGCCGCGCGATGCGCGCGAGCAGCGGGCTGCGCAGCACCTCGAGCAGTCGGGCTACCGCGGCCGTCCGCACGGCGTTCGCACGCACCGCGAGGTAGTAGCGCTCGCGCAGCAACGGCACGAAGGCGAGCCGGTGCTCCGCGGCGGCCGCGCGCAGACCGAAGCCGACGTCCGCTCCGCCGGAGGCCACGGTCGCCGCAACCGCACGATGCGTGAACTCCTCGTTGCCATAGCCGTCGATGCTCGCACGGTCGAGCTTCGCGCTGCGCAGCATCTGGTCGATGAGCAATCGGGTGCCCGATCCCGGTTGCCGGTTGATGAATCGCAGCCGCTCCCGCGCGACGTCGGAGAAGCTCTTCACTTTGCGCGCATTGCCCGGTGCGAGCATCAGACCCTGCTCGCGGTCGACCAGACGTATCACGCGGTCGCGTCGGGACTGCAACGCCTGCAGCATTGCCGTCCGATCCCACCGCAGGCGCTCCCCGATCGGCACGTGAAATCCTGCCATGTCGGCGCGACCCTCGTCGAATGCGCGGAGCGCGGGCAGGCTGCCCATGAACGACAGGTCGAGCGTGAGGCGGTGCCGTGCGGACAATTCGCCTGCGAGCGCCGCGAGGACGAGGTCATGACTGGCGGCGACACGCAGCGTTCTCGCCGTCGCTGACATCGGCCTGCGTGCCTCCATGCCGACGTCGACGGCGAGCGTCGGCAGCACGCGCGCAAGCCTCCGCGTCGCCGCCTCGGTTGCGCCGACCAGCCGTTCGCCGGCAGGGCTCAGGCGCGCACCACGGCCGCGCTCGAGCAGCACCAGCGGTTCCCCGAGCCTGCGCTCGTAATCGCGCAGCAATCCCCACGCTGCGCGATACGAGATGCCGCGCTGGGCCACGGCGGCCGCAAGGGACGCCGAATCCGCCACGGCCCGCAGGAGTGGCATGAGGCGGGCGTCCACGGTTCCGCCGGGATCGCCATCGAGTTCCCAGACCACTGCCGGGACCATGCGCATTATGCAAATCTCCGCATATTTATAGCCAGGCCGGCTTCGGCTATGATCGCTCACCGCACACCACGGCGCGGCTCTTATATGCAATGCATTGCATATTACGCCTCGCTCCACCCAGCCGCCAACCACCGTGAATTCGATTGCCGAAGCCGCGGCGCAAGCCGTGGACCTGGTCCTGTCGGGTGACCCCAATCTCGTCGGGATCGTGCTGCTGAGCCTGGGGGTCAGCCTCACATCGGTCACCGTCGCGTGCCTCGTCGGTCTGCCGCTGGGCGCCGCAATCGCGGTGAATGAATTCCCCGGCAAGCGCACCGCGATCGTTCTCCTCAATGGACTGATGGGGCTGCCCCCCGTGGTGGTCGGGCTCTTCGTGTACCTGATGCTGTCGCGGGCGGGTCCGCTCGGCGCCTTCGGCATCCTGTTCACGCCGACGGCCATGGTGATCGCGCAGACGATCCTCATCGCCCCGCTGATGGCCGCACTGTCGCGCCAGGTCGTCGCCGATGCCTGGCTCGAATACCGGGAGCAGCTGCGCTCGCTCGGAGAGACGAGGCTCGGCGCCGCCGCGACACTGCTCTGGGACCTGCGCTTCACGCTCGTCACGATCGTGATGGCGGGTTTCGGCCGCGCGGCGTCCGAGGTCGGCGCAGTCATCATCGTCGGGGGCAACATCGCCGGCGTCACGCGCGTGATGACCACCACCATTGCACTCGAAACCAGCAAGGGCGACCTGCCGCTGGCGCTCGGCCTCGGCTTCATCCTGCTCTTCATCGTGGTCGCGCTCAACGCGGGCGCCCATGTCGTCAAGGAGACGGCGCAGCGCCGCTTCGGGTGAGCGATTCATGGAGATGCGTGCTCCGCTGTCGTTGCTGCCGCTGCGTCTCAACGACGTGGTGTTCGCGGTTGGCGGTCGGCGGATCGTCGATGGCATCTCGCTCACCCTCGAAGCCGGGATTCGGACCGTGATCGTGGGCCCCAACGGCGCCGGCAAGAGCGTGCTGCTGCGGGTCTGTCATGGGCTGCTGCAGCCGACGAGCGGGAGCGTCACCTGGAATGCGCCGGAGATCGCCGGCGGGCCGCGCCGGCAAGCGATGGTCTTCCAGCGTCCGGTGCTGCTGCGCCGTTCGGCGCTCGCCAACGTCACGTACGCACTGCAGCTCGCCGGCCTGCCGACGCGCCATCGCGAGACGCGCGCGATGGATGCCCTGCGCAGGGTAGGGCTCGCGGGATTCGCCCATCATTCCGCGCGCACGCTGTCCGGCGGCGAGCAGCAGCGGCTGGCGCTCGCGCGCGTGTGGGCGCTGCGACCGGAAGTGCTGTTCCTGGACGAGCCCACCGCGAGCCTCGACCCGGGCGCCACCGGCGAGATCGAGAACATCATCGCCGCGCTCCATGCCGCCGGCACGAAGATCGTGCTGGTGACGCACAACCTGGGGCAGGCGCGACGCCTCGGGGACGAAATACTTTTCCTGCATCACGGCCGGCTGGTGGAGCGCGCACCTGCCGAAGCATTCCTCAAATGCCCTGCCACCGCCGAAGCAGCGCAATTCCTGGAAGGAGAACTGCCATGGTGATCACCCGTCGTGCTGTCCTCGCGCTGGCGCTCGCGCTCGTCGCGACCGGCATCCATGCGCAGCAGCGCTACATCACCGTCGCGTCGACGACCTCGACCGAGCAGTCGGGGCTGTTCGGCCACCTCCTGCCGATCTTCGAGAAGAAGACCGGCATCCAGGTGCGCGTCGTGGCGCTCGGCACCGGGCAGGCGCTCGATCTCGCGCGGCGCGGCGACGCCGACGTGGTGTTCGTGCATGCACGGTCCGCCGAGGAGAAGTTCCTGGCCGAAGGCCACGGCGTGAAGCGCTATCCGGTGATGTACAACGATTTCGTGCTGATCGGGCCGAAGAGCGATCCCGCGAAGATCGGCGGCGAGCAAGGACATCGTCCTCGCACTGAAGAAGATCCAGTCGAGCCAGGCGCCGTTCGTCTCCCGCGGCGACAGGAGCGGCACGCACATCGCCGAGCTCAATCTGTGGAAGACGGCGGGCGTCGATATCGAGACGAGCAAGGGCGCGTGGTATCGCGATACCGGCCAGGGCATGGGCCCCGCGCTGAACACGGCGGCATCGATGAATGCGTATCTGCTCGCCGACCGCGGCACCTGGCTCGCGTTCCGGAATCGCGGCGAGCTCGCGGTGCTCGTGGAAGGGGACAAGCGTCTCTTCAACCAGTACGGCGTGATGCTGGTGAATCCGGAAAAGCACCCGAGCGTGAAGAAGGAGCTCGGCCAGGCGTTCATCGACTGGGTCGATCTCGCCGGAAGGCCAGAAGGCGATCGCCGGTTACAGGATCAATGGCGAGCAGCTCTTCTATCCCAACGCGGACCAATCCGACGCGTAAGTAGCGCAGCGCGCGCCGGGCATCGCGCTGCGTGCCTGCGGCAGGATGCCCCGTTCAGGATCGGCGCCGATTACTCGAAGACGACCACCTTGTCGTTTACGGCGGCGAGCAACAACTTCGAGCTGGCAATCGCTGTCGCAGTGGCGGTCTTCGGCATCGATTCCGGCGAGGCATTCGCGGCCGTGATCGGCCCGCTGGTCGAGGTGCCGGTGCTGATCATGCTGGTCAACGTCGCGCTTCACTTCCAGCGCAGGTATTTCGCGGTGCCGCAACCGGCGGCGTTCCGCGCGCCGGATATCTGCCCCTGAGCGAGCGAGGGTCCGCGGTGCCGGCGCGGTCGTGCCGCGCCGGCACGCGTAGTCACTGCTGCCCGGGCTTCGTCGCGCGCACGAACGCACTCATGAACTTGCCGTCGATATCGCGGCCGATGGCCTCTTCCGAGAGCCCCTGGTCCTTGAGGAACGCCTGCGCGTCCTCGTGGCGGTAGACCCTCGTGGGCTCGAGCGAGACATCGACGAACCCTGCGCTGGTCAGCCTGGCGCGATAGTCGCCTTCATCGAGTGCGCCCGCTACGCAGCCCACCCACAGCAGCATGCTCTCGCGGATCTGCGGGTGGATCTCGCCGCGCGTGACGACATCGGAGACGGCGAAGCGGCCGCCGGGCTTCAGCACCCGGAACGCCTCGCGCAGCACCTGGTCCTTGTCCGCCGACAGGTTGATCACGCAGTTGGAGATGATCACGTCGACCGAGTTGTCCGGCAGCGGGATGTGCTCGATCTCGCCCTTGAGGAACTCGACGTTGCGCACGCCCGCCTGCTCCTTGTTGCGGTTCGCGAGCGCGAGCATGTCGTCGGTCATGTCGAGGCCGTACGCCTTGCCCGTCGGACCGACGCGGCGCGCCGAGAGCAGCACGTCGATGCCGCCTCCGGAACCCAGGTCGAGCACCGTCTCGCCCGGCTTTGAGCTCGGCGAGCGCCGTCGGATTGCCGCAACCGAGCGAGGCAAGCACCGCGCCCTCGGGCAGGCCGCCGACCTCGGCCGACTCGTAGAGATTGCTCGTGATCGGATCGGGACCCGCGGCTTCGGATCCTGTCCCGCAACACGAGGTCGAGCAGCACGAGCTAACGCTGCCCGACGTGACGCGGCGCGCCGCCGCGCCATACTTTTCCTTCACGACTTCCTTGATGTCCGGCGCATTCATGAGTGTCTCCTGTTCAGCAGCACTTGCGCAATGAAACGGGGCTGACGACCTTCGTCCTCGTGCAGCACTCCGCGTAAAGAAAACCGAGCAGGTTCTGCAACGCCGCGGCGTTTGCCCGGTACCGCAGGTAGGTCCCCTCACGCTCGACCGTGACGAGATCCTCGTTCTTGAGCTTGTCCAGATGGTGCGAGAGGTTCGAGGCGGACAACGAGAGCGCCGCCTGGATCTCGCCCGCGACGAGGCCGTCGGGGTGCGCGGCCAGTAGCAGCCGCAGGACCCGCAACCGCCACTCGGATCCGATGGCGGCGAACATGTCTGCGAACCGGACGACGTCTTCGTTCGCGGCGGGCGGGGCGGCACGAGGTGGCGGTTTTCTCGGTCATGTTTCAATTATTGTTGAACAATAGAATCATGTCAAGCCCCCGTTCGCCCGCCGGCCCGCGGCCCCTGCCTCCTTGGGCGCTGGACGTGACCGCCCCCGGCATCCCGTGGTGCCGCCACCACCCGCTGTTGACCCATCGCAAGACCCTCGCGCGTGCGGACTCGTACCTCTGGGGGTGTCGGCCCGCGGCTGACGTTTGTCAACGACACCGGACATGCCCGCGGAAAATATTCTCTGAAGACCGACGTCGATGCGTGAAATGAACAGGAAACCATCTGCATGCGCACTCGGCATCTTGCCGTTGACGGTGCTCGTGCTTGCGGCTCCCCTGCCGGCGATCGCTGCAGCCGGCGAGGTCGAACCATCGGCGTCTTGCGAGCGTGGTCGTCCCTCCGGCGTCCATCACGCTGAAGTCCGCAAGCGCGCCCGCCGCGCCGGTCGCCGTGATGAAGTCCGCGGCACCCAATCTCGGCCTCGCGCCGGTGACCATCATCGCCAACGCGTGCAGCACGGGCTGCGCACGCGATTCCGCATCGGGCTCGCGGCCGCTGATCGCGTCGCTGCCCGCGGGTGAAAGCTTCGAGCTCAGGATCCTCAAGGACGCCCGGCGGGGATTTCGCCTGCGCGCCAGCAATGGCAATGGTCCTCCCTCCGCGGACGAGCGGCTGCGCATCCAGCTGTCACGCCGCTACGTGGGCATCGGCTGGAGCAGCAGGTTCTAGCGGACGCGCGGCTTTTCCGCTTCGGTGATGAATGTCAAGCGCACATGCGGCGCACCGGATAAGCTTGTCCCACGAGCCGGCAGAACGGGCCCGACCAGCAATGGTTGGTGCGCCGGTGCTGCATCGATGCAGCGATGAGCAGTGGAGGTGATGATGAACAAGCTCGCATTGGCTATGGTTGGCCTCTTTGCCGTGGCGCTGGCCACTGACGTGGCCGACGCTCGCGGCGGCGGCGGTGGCGGCGGTGGCTGGCGGCTCCCGCGGGGGCGGCGGATCCTACAGCGGCTCGCATGGTGGTGGATCGTACGGTGGGTCACACGGTGGCGGATCGTACGGCGGTTACCGCGGCGGCTCGTACGGCGGATCGCATGGGGGCGGATACTACGGTTCGTATCGCGGCGGCGGCCATTCCAACGGCAGCCATTACAACGGCGGCCATTACGGCGGTGGTCACGGCGGCTGGTATGGAAACGGCTGGTACGGCTCCGGAGTGGGCATCTACCTGGGCAGCCCCTGGTGGTGGGGAGGCTGGTCCTATGGGTGGCCCTATTACTCCTATCCGTATGCCTATCCCGCCTACGCCTACGACTACGCGCCGAGCGAACCGACGATCTACGTCGAGCGCTCCGACCCGGCGGCCGCGACGCAGTACTGGTACTACTGCACGGATCCGGCCGGTTACTACCCCTACGTGCAGAACTGCTCGAAGCCGTGGATGACGGTGCTGCCGCAAGGCGCTCCCGGGGGCCGGGAATCCTCCGCCTCCCACGCAATGACCATTCAGATACAGGTGCCAAGATGAGCAAGCGCGCATCGGTGCTTTCGGTCGTCGCTGCCGCCCTGCTGGCGGGCTGCGTCACGGTTCCGTCCGGGCCGGCCGTCACGGTGCTGCCGGGCTCACGCAAGACGTTCGAGGCGTTCCAGTACGACGACGCCGCCTGCCGCAACTATGCGCAGTCGGTCATCGGCGGACCTGCGGCCGGGCAGGCGGCCAGCGATGCCGCCGCGGCGAATGCCGTCGCGGGAGCGGCGATCGGTGCCGCAGCGGGAGCCATCATCGGTTCCGTGTCGGGGCAGGCCGGTCAGGGCGCTGCGATCGGCGCCGGCACCGGGCTGCTGTTCGGCAGTGCGGCGAGCAGCAACGCGGCCGGCTATTCGTCGTACGCGCTGCAACGCAATTACGACAGCGCTTACGTGCAATGCATGTATGCGCGCGGCAACTTCGTGCCGAGCGCCGGAGGCTACCGCACCACCGCGCCGCGCTACTACGGCAGCCCGCCGACCTCGTACGCGCCGTCCGCAGCGTCGGCCCCTGAGCAGGCTGCACCGATGTATCCCGCGCCACCGGGCGCTGCGACGGGCAACTATCCGCCTCCCGGCTATCCGCCTCCGGCAGGTGTGCCGCCCGCGCGCTGACCTGCGATCGGCGGTTGCCTCCACGCGTTGCGCGCCTGGATGTGGCGAGCACTCCGGGCGTGCAAGGTCGAGAGCGCACGCAAGATTGTCGAGAAATGCGAAGCGCCCCGGTCACGCCGCACCTACACTGGAATCGGTTGAAGCTGTACCGACCAAGGTTGGCTGGCTCGACGGTGTCGCGCCGGCCGGTGCGGATCCGAATGCCGCCGAGCACCCGCCCGGCCGTCACCTTCGGCAAGCCGAAAACGTTCTAGTGGAGCAAACCATGATCCATAGCAAATTGTCTGCACTGGCAGTCGGATGCGTGTTCGCGCTGTCATCGGCCGCCTACGCGCAGGCGACCGGCAGCCAGGCCACGACCCCGCCGCGCGACCTCAACGCCGAAGCCGCGAAACTCCAGAACACTCCCCCGAAGCCGCCGGAAGTGCAGAAGGAAAAGCGCGACAAGATCCAGACCAAGGAACAGCAGCAGCGCGCGATGCAGGAGTATCAGACTCGCTCGGCGTCGTCTTCGTCAGGTGGGCCCGCCACCGTCGACAAGAATGCACCGAAGGCCGCCAAGGGCAAGGCGACGAGCAAGATGACGAGAGAGGAGCAGAACGCACGGTTGAGAGAAGCACAGAAGGCATCGACGCCGTAGTCTGCGGAAGCCGCCGCGCGTCATTGCGCGTGGCGATGGGTGCCGACGGGCGCCTGCGTTGACACGCGCTGCGCCGTGGCGTCGATCGAGCTGGCAATGCGCCGGCGGGGTGTGACTGTGCTGGATGGTCGGCAGGCGATGCAGTTCCGTCGGCACCGTACACGGACACGAAGCACCGCTGCGAAGTGTGATCACTGGGGACCTCCGATGCTGCGGCCTCTTTGTCTGCTCTGCGTAATCGCCACGGTCGTCGTCGTCCCTGCCCATGCAGTGGACGTGTACCGCTGCACGGATGCCAGCGGCCGCACCGAATACCGCGACTCGCCCATGCCCCGGCGAGTCCGGCACGAGGATCGCGATCCAGCCGAACGTCATCAACGAGATCGACCAGAGCGCTGCGCGCGCTGCGAGCAGGGCCATCGCCGAGCGCGCCGCAGCGCGCACGCGCGACGAGCAGGCTGCGCGCCAGCGCGCCGCAAGCGACACGACGCCGAACGACACGGCTGCCCAGCGCGACGAGCAACGGATCGATACGCCGTGGTGGCTGCTCCCCGGGCCGCCACCGGATCGGGACAAGCGTCCTGGACGTCCCGACGTGACTCCGCCGACCCCGGCGCTGCCAAAGCCCGCCGTTCCGATGTCGCCATCCGCGCGCCCGATCGCGGCACGCTGACAACTCGTCACGCCATGCGTCACGCCTCCCGTTGCGGCGCTGACGCCGGCTGCCTGCGCGAGCCGTAATCCCGCACCCCAGCGTTGCTGCGCGCAGGCGCATCGCCGCGCACATGGTGGCAGCCCGCCGCGGCACGTCTGCGCAGCCGCTGTCGCGCCGCAAGAATGCGGCACCTTGGTGCCATAGCCAAGGACCTCACCGCGGAACATCCTCCTCGCATTGGCCGGGCATGTGCGCGGGTGCGCATGCGGCCACGCTCAACAGGAGGCAACAATGGCAGCCGCTGCGCAATCGGAAGCACGCACGAGTCTCTCCAATTACTTCTCGGCGGCGCAGGCGCGCGTCGATCGCTGGCGCATCGTGCACCGTCTCGCACGGTCGCTGTCGCCGGGAGTGGCAAGGAGGCGAAGCTGCGCGCCGAGCTCGCCGACGAGCTCGCGAGCCTCGCACCGATCGAGGAGCTGTGCGGCTATCCCGGACCCGGCCTGATGACCGCGCTCAAGGAGCGCCTGCAGACGGGCGACTGGACCGGCCTTCGCGCGCCTCGCGCAGCGCATCAGCGTCTCGCTCCTGTCCAACAGCTATCGCGACGACCCCGAGCGCATGGCGGTCGGACGAGGATGGCGAGGCGCATACGCCCGGAAGTACTTCCGCCCGGGCTCGGGCGCGGACAGGCGCGCAAGCCCTACTTCGAGGTCCTGATCGTGACGCCCGGCGAGCGCTCGACGTGGGACGACATGCGCGAGGCGTTCCGGCGCCTGCGCCGCGACACCGACAGCTTCGTGTACGAGCCGGTCGTCGTCGGCAGCTTCGAGGACGCGGCGCTCGCCGCGATCCTCAACTACAACCTGCAGGCCGTCGTGATCTTCGACGGCTTCGCCTATCCGTCGCAGTACACCGTCGCCGACCTGCGCGAGATGCTCGCCGCGCAGGTGCCCCGCGGCGAGACCGGTGCCGACGCCGACCTCGGCACTTCGCTGGCGCGCGCGCTGCGCGCGTATCGCCCGGAGCTCGACGTCTACCTCGCGACCGACCGCGACGTCGGCGCGCTGGCGGGCTCCGACGAGGCCGCGTGCATCCGCCGCATCTTCTACGGGGTCGAGGAGATGCTCGAGATCCACCTCTCGATCCTCGACGGCGTCGCCGACCGCTACGCCACGCCGTACTTCGACAACCTCAAGAAGTACGCGCAGCGTCCGATCGGCACCTTCCACGCGCTGCCCGTCGCGCGCGGCAAGTCGATCTTCAAGTCGAACTGGATCCGCGACATGGGCGAGTTCTACGGCGCGAACCTGTTCCTGGCCGAGTCGTCGGCCACCACCGGCGGACTGGACAGCCTGCTCGAGCCGACCGGCAACATCAAGGTCGCGCAGGAGAAGGCGGCGCGCGCCCTCGGCGGCGACCGCGCTTCTTCGTCACCAACGGCACGTCGACGTCGAACAAGATCGTGCACATGGCGCTGCTCAGTCCCGGCGACATCGTGCTGATCGACCGCGACTGCCACAAGTCGCACCACTACGGGCTGGTGCTCGCCGGCGCGCAGCCCTACTACATCGACGCCTTCCCGCTGACGCAGTACTCGATGTACGGCAGCCTCGCGATCCGCCCGATCAAGGAGGCGCTGCTCAATCTCAAGGCCGAGGGCAAGCTCGACCGCGCGAAGATGGTCGTGCTGACCAACTGCACGTTCGACGGCCATGTCGCCAACGTCGAGCGGACGATGCTCGAATGCCTCGCGATCAAGCCGGACCTGATCTTCCTCTGGGACGAGGCCTGGTTCGGCTTCGCGCGCTTCTCGCCGTTCCTGCGCCGGCGCACCGCGATGGGCGCCGCCGCGAAGATCCGCGCGATGATGCGCGATCCCGCCTATCGCGAGCGCTACAAGACGTTCAAGGCGCAGGTCGGCGAGATCGATCCGAAGAACAGCAAGCTGCTCGACATGGCGCTCCTGCCCGACCCGGACAAGGTCCGCGTGCGCGTCTACGAGACCGACTCGGTGCACAAGTCGATGTCGTCGCTGCGCCAGGGCTCGATCGTCGTCGTCGCCGACCAGGACTTCCACACGGTCGAGCCGATGTTCAAGGAGGCGTACTTCACGCACACCTCGACGTCGCCGAACCTGCAGATCATCGCCACGCTCGATCTCGCGCGCCGGCAGATGGAGCTCGAGGGCTACGAGCTGGTGCAGCGCGCGATCCAGCTCGCGATCGAGCTGCGCCGCGACATCAACACGCATCCGCTCATCTCGAAGTACTTCCGCGCGGCCACGCCGGCCGAGATGATCCCGGCGGAGTACCGCCAGTCCGGCTTCACCGACTACGGCGCGCCCGGCGTGGAACCTGGCGAAGACGATGGGCGCGCTCGACGGCGGACGAGTTCTTCCTCGATCCCGACGCGCATCACGCTGCTGTGCGGCAACGCGGGCTACGACGGCAGCGCAGTTCAAGGCGCTGCTCGCGAGCGAGTACGACATCCAGATCAACAAGACCTCGCGCAACAGCGTGCTCGTGCAGATCAACATCAACAACACGCGCAGCGACGTCGCGCACCTCATCAAGGCGCTGGCCGACATGGCGCGCGCGATCGAGAAGCGCCTGGCCGAAGGCGGCGAGGCCGAGAAGGCGATCTTCGACGCGCGCGTGAAGTCGCTCGTCTCGGACGTGCCCGACCTGCCCGAACTTCTCGCGCTTCCACGACGCCTTCCGCGACAATCCGAAGTGCGCGTCGAACGAGGGCAACATGCGCGCGGCCTTCTACCTGGCGGCCAACCCCGCGGCCTGCGAGCACGTGAAGCTCAACAGCAAGGAGATCGACGAGCGGCTGAAGAACGGGCCCGAGCTGGTCTCGGCGAAGTTCGTGATCCCGTACCCGCCGGGCTTCCCGATCATGGTGCCGGGCCAGGTGGTCACGCACGAGACCATCACCTTCATGCGCAAGCTCGACGTGAAGGAGATCCACGGCTACAACGCCTCGATGGGACTGGAGCTGCTCAAGCCCGAGGCGCTCGCCGCGCTGAAGGGCAAGGCGACGGCCGCTCCGAGCGTGCCGCCTCGACCAAATCCGTTCCCATGGAGCATGACCATGCAACCGGCCTTCCAGTGGCTCGCAGCCAATCCGTACATCCTGCTGTTCGCCGTCGTCGCTCGGCGCCGTCCTGCTCGGCAAGGTCACCATCAAGGGCTATGGCCTGGGCATGGTGGCCTCGGCCATCGTGGTGGGCGCGGCCATGTCCGCGGTCGCCTCGACGCTCGGCGTGAAGATGAGCATCGACAACTTCACCAAGTCGATGTTCTATTACCTGTTCATGTACGGCGTCGGCCTGCGCGTGGGGCCCTCGTTCATCAACAGCCTGAAGGGCGACGGCCTCAAGTTCACCGTGCTCGCGGTCTTCTGCTCCGTGCTCGGCCTCCTCGGCGCGGTCGCGTTCGCGAAGATGTGGGACCTGCCCGCGGGCGCCGCGGGCGGCATCCTCGCCGGCTCGATGACGATGTCGGCGGCGATCGGCTCGGCCGAGGAGGCGGTGCGCCAGGGCGCGTTCCCGCTCGCCGCGGGCCAGACGTTCGAGGATGTGAGCGGCATGATCGCGCTGTCCTACGGCTCACCTACATCTGGGGCACGGTCGGCATCATCCTCATCTGCAAGTACCTGCCGCGGTGGTGGGGCATCGACGCGAAGGCCGCGGCGAAGAAGTACGAGGAGGAATCCGGCGGTCCCGAACGTCGACGACGCCGGCCTCACGGGCTTATCGCCCGCTCTCGGTGCGCGCGTACCGCTTGACCAACGACACGCTCGTCGGCTGGACGATGCGCCAGTTCCTGCAGAAGTATCCGCAGTACAAGGTGCTGAACGTGCTGCGCTCCGATCCCGGCGCGGCGCGAGCAGGCCGCGACCCCGAGGCCGCCTTCGCCCGCGAAGATGCGCCCATGGCGCTCGCGGCGGCGGGCATGTCAAAGCACCACGCGCATGCGCGAATCGGACCTCAGCCGGGCCGGCAGGCCAAGCGCGAGCGCGGCGTGCTCGCCGAGACCTCGTACGACAAGCTCGGCGCGCGCCGACGACATCACCTTCCGCCAGGGAGACATCATCACCCTCGGCGGGCGGCTCGACGAGCTCACGCAGAACATGGGCCTGATCGGACCGGAGGTCGCGGATCCAACCGCACTCAACGTGCCCCTCGACCAGGCCGAGATCCTCGTCACCAACAAGGAGTTCGAGGGCAAGGAGCTTGGCGACTTCCGCACCGCGGATTTCGCCGGCCAGCTCGCGCTGCACCACATCGAGCGCGGCGGCGTGCCGATCCCGTTCGGCCTGCACACGAAGCTGCAGCGCATGGACGTGCTGTTCGTCGCCGGCGTGAAGAGCGCCGTGGACAAGGTCGCAAACCTTGCGGGAAGGATCGCGCGGCCGAGCACATCCACCGACCTGCTCACGCTCTCGGTGGGCATGATCCTGGGCCTGCTGATCGGGGCCATCTCGTTCCCGATGGCGGGCGCGAAAGTCGGTCTCGGCAACGCGGGCGGGCTGCTCGTCTCGGGCGTGATCGTCTCGTCGGCGGCCTCGCGGCTGCGCTTCTTCGGCAACACGCCGAATGCCGCGCGCAACATCCTCGAGGACCTCGGGCCTCATCGTCTTCATCGCGATCGTCGGCATCAACGCCGGCGCGAGCCTGATCACGCAGCTGTCGCCCGACCTCGCGGTCAAGATCCTCGTCGCGGGCTTCGTCGTCTGCACCGTGCCCCCGATCCTCGTGTGGGCGATCGGCTACCACATGATGAAGATCAATCCGGCGATCCTCATGGGCGGCGTGGCAGGTGCACGGTCGCACTCGGGGCCGGCGCGTGAAGCGGCGAAGGAGATCGGCAGCAGCGTGCCGTGGATCGGCTTCCCGGTCGGCTATGCCGTCTCCGGCATCCTGCTCACGGTGTTCGGCTACGTCGCGATGATCCTGTCGAAGTAAGGCGCGAGCCATGCAGTGGCTCGCGGAGACGCTGCACAAGTACCCGGAGCTCCCGGTCTTCCTCGTCGTGGGCCTCGGGTACTGGCTGGGCGCCTTCAAGGTGAAGGGCTTCGGCCTGGGCCCGGTGACCGGCTCGCTCCTCGTGGGCCTTGTCGTGGGCTATTACGTCGACATCCCGGTGTCCGGCACCGCGAAGTCGATCCTCTTCCTGATGTTCCTCTTCAGCATCGGCTACTCCGTGGGACCGCGCTTCTTCGCGGCGATGAAGGGAGACGGGCTGCGCTGGGTGGCGCTCGCCGTCACCGTCACGGTCACGGGGCTCGTCGCCTCGGTCGTCGCGGCCAAGGTGCTGAAGCTCGATCCCGGCCTCGCGGCCGGGCTCCTTTCGGGAGGGCTCACGCAGTCCGCCGCCATGGGCACGGCGAGCGAGGCGATTCGCGCGCTGCCCTTGTCCGTCGCCGAGCAGGACGTGCTCGTCGCGCACGTCGCGGTGGCCGACGCGCTCTGCTACGTCTTCGGCGCGCTCGGCGTCATCGTCTTCTGCAGCCACATCGGACCGAAGCTCCTCGGCGTGGACCTCAAGGCCGAAGCGCGCAAGGTCGAGGACGAGCTCGGCATCGACCGCGTGAAGGCAGGCGTCGCCTCCGCATGGCGTCCCTTCGAGATGCGCGCCTATCGCCTCGAGGCGGGGGGAAGCGCCATCGGCAAGACCGTGGCGTCGGCCGAATCGATGGTCCCCGACGCGCGCCTCTTCATCGAGCGCATCCGCCGCGGCGGCGCCCTCGTGTCGACCACGCCGCAGACCGTGCTCGAGGCGGGCGACGTCGTCGTCGCGTCGGGACGGCGCGAGGTGCTCGTCGAGACGCTCGGCACTTCGGCGGCGCGCGAAGTCGAGGACCGGGAGCTGCTCGACATCCCGATCGCGACCTACGACATCTTCGTGACCGGCAAGCAGGTCATCGGCCGCACGCTTGGCGACATCGTGCGCGACATGGGCGAGACGCGCGGCGTCTTCCTGCGAGAGATCGTGCGCGGCGGGACCAAGGTCCCGGTGGGGCCGGGCACCGTCGTGGAGCGCGGCGACGTGCTGCGCGTGATGGGGCCGGAGCCCGCGGTGCTGCGCGCGGAAAGCGTGATCGGCCGCACGGTGATCCCTACCGACACCACGGACTTCGTCACGCTCGGCATCGCGATCTGCGTGGGCGCCCTCCTCGGCGTGCTTCTCGTGCTGCCGGTGGGCTCGATGCGCATCGCGATCGGCACGAGTGTCGGCACGCTCCTCGCGGGGCTCGTGGTCGGGTACTCCATTCGGTGCGGCCGCTCTTCGGGCGCATTCCCGAGGGCGCCGTTCGCTCATGACTTCGCTCGGCCTCGCGGGCTTCGTCGCCATGGTCGGGCATCGGCGCCGGCCCGCATTTCATGAGCGCGCTGCGCGAGGCGGGCGTGGGCCTTTTCTTCGGCGGCGTGGTGGTGACGCTCGTGCCGCTCTTCGTCGGCCTCTACTTCGGCCGCTACGTGCTCAGGTTCAATCCCGTGCTGCTGCTCGGCGGCCTCGCCGGCGCGCAGACGATGACGGCCGCCATGGCCGCGGTGCAGGAACGCGCCGAAAGCACGGTCGCCGTCCTCGGCTACTCGGCACGGTCGCGATCGGCCACATCTTTCTCACTACGTGGGGCACGGTGATCGTGAACCTGGTGACGTGAGCTTGCCGGATCTGGCCCCCGCTGAGCGGCGATCTCGTCCTGTCGGCGCTCGAAGCGGCCGCGGTGATCGTCTCGGCCATCGCCGGCATGATCGTCGCCTCGAACAAGGGCATGGATATCGTCGGCGCGTACGCGCTCGCATGCGTCAACGCCTTCGGCGGCGGGACGGTGCGCGACCTGCTTCTCGACAACCGGCCTTTCTACTGGATGCCAGCACTGGGTTTTCCTCCTGGCGATCCTCGCGATCTGCATTCCCTTCGTCTACAGCGCGCGCAGGTTCGCTTCGCCTCGGCGGAAGTGCATCGGCGCTCGGTGCGGATGGACGCGGTCGGCCTCGCGCTGTTCACGATCGCGGGCACCGGCATCGCCCTGGCCGCGACGGCACGCCGCTGGTCGTCGCGTCCTGATGGGTGTGGTCACCGGCACCACGGGCGGCGTGCTGCGCGACGTCGTGGTGAACGAGATGCCCGATCTCTTCCGGCCCGGCGGTCTATATGCGACCGCGGCGTTCGCAGGCGCCATGACCTTCGTCGCCGCACTCGCCACCGGTGTCGAGTACACGACCGCCTCCATCCTGGGGGTCGGCATCGTACTCGCCCTGCGGCTCGTCTCGATCCGCCTCGGCGTCGCCATGCCGCCGCCGCAATGGGCGACGGAGCAGCCGCCGCCGCACGCGTGATCTGTCGAGAAACGCAAGGACCGACGTTCCCTGGTCTCGACAGCATCGGCATCGTTACCGTTATCGAGGAGTCCCGAATGAAGACAAGGATGACGTTGCGTGGCGTCGCACTGGCGGCTTGCGCGACAGCGGTGCTCCTCGCGAGCTCTGTCCGCGCGGACGAGATACCGCTGGTGACGGGCGAGCACTGGACGAAGTCATCGGAGCAGGTCAAGAAGGCGTATCTCGTCGGGATCGCCAACGTGATCCAGGTGGAGCGCGCGTACAACACCACCAATCCGCCGCCGGACGTCCAGAGCGTCGTTCCGCGCCTCGCACGGGGCCTCAGGGACCAGACGCTGGACGGCGTGCGCGAAGGCCTCGACCGGTGGTATGGCTCGCATCCCGATCAGCTGCAGCGGCCCGTGCTCGAGACGATCTGGTTCGAGATGGTCCAGCCGGCGCTGGCCAAAGCCCAATGACGGAGACGACGACATGAAACGCTATGGAATGCTCATCGCCGCGCTGACGGCGATCGGGGTGATCGGTTGCACGACGATGACCCCGCAGGAGCAAGGCACCGTGAGCGGCGCGGTCATCGGCGCTGCCGCCGGCGCGGGCATCGCGGCCATCTCCGGTGGCAGCGGCTGGACCGGCGCCGCCATCGGCGCAGTGGCCGGCGGCGTGGCCGGCAACATCAAGGGCAGCAAGCAGACGCAATAGCGGTGGTGCTTCCGCTCCCGCCTGCGTTGCACTACGATCAGCGCACGCGTGGCGGCGTCTTCGGACCCGTGATGATCGCCCCTATGCCCATCGTCATCGAGGAGCTCTCATGAGGACACTGATCGTGACCGCCGTTGGCGCCCTCGCCATTGCGGCAGCCAGCACGCTGTGGGCGGCGACGCCCACGCCCGCCAATGACGACGCCGCGTCGCTCGTCACGTTGCGCCGCGAAGTGCACCAGGACAAGCGCGGCGTGATCGAGAGAGGTCTCGAGCTCACGCCCGCCGAAGCGAAGCGGTTCTGGCCTCTTTACAACCGCTACCAGCGCGACCTCGACCGCATCATCGAGCGCCAGAACCGCGCGGTGCTCGACTACATCGAAGCCGACGCGTCGATCACGGACGCCAACGCCAAGCGCATCGCGGCGGAGATGATGAAAGCGGATTCGGACGAGCAGCGGCTGCGCGAGAAGCAGCTGCGCAAGTTCCTGTCCGTGCTGCCAGCCAAGAAGGCGGTGCGCTACATGCAGCTCGAGAACCGCATCCGGATGGTCGTGCGCTACGACATCACCGAGCAGCTGCCGCTGGTGCAGTAAGCGACACTCGCCGCGGCTGGCTAGAGCAGCAGTTTCAGCAGGTGGCCCGCAATCTCCTCCGCCGGAATCACGGTCAGCAGGAGCGGGGCCATGGGAAGAAGCGTCGCGCCCGCGAGCAGCAGGATCGAGTCGCGCGTGATGGGCACGAGGCGCGTCGCGTGCATCGTCTCGAAGCTGTTCCCGATGTCCGCGAGGGACTGGATGTCGCCCGTCCCGAGCGGTGAGGCGCCCGCAGGCGCACCTCCCGGCAGCCACGTGGCCTCGAAGTCCCGCACGTAGCGCTGCGCCAGGCGCCCGTAGATGCGGGCGCAAAGGTGCTTCGCCGCCGCGACCTGCGGTCCGAACACCACGAGCGGCCCGAGCACCAGCAGCAGGAGCACGCCGACGATGATCGCGACCTCGTACTTGGCATCGAAGAGGTGCGCACCGGCGTAGAAGATGCGGTTGGCGATCGTTCCCGCGGCCAGCGCGCCGTGCGCCATCGCCAGCGGCACGAAGGCGAACACCGTTGCCGACAGGAATCCGAGTCCGGCCATCCGATCGGCGTGCATGGCAGACAGCTGCAGGCGAATGCGCGACACCTGCCACAGGAACCGCATCCAGACGACCATGCGGAAGTACCAGCGGATCAGCAGGAACTGGAAGATCGGCACGCTGACATACGCGTACCAGATTCCCGCCAGCGTGAGACGGCTGGTGCCGTCGGATACGCGCGCGTACCAGGTGGTCACGTCCAGCGATCCGACCGCCCGCCACACGACCGGCACACCGATGCCGTAGACCGCAACGATCATCAGCACTTCGGCGATCACGGAGTTCCGCAGCCGCATCGCCGCGCGCAAGGTGTCGCGGAAGCGTTCGGTGGCTTCCGGCGGCACGAGACCGCGATTCAGGAACTCGTTGGCGACCGGCCGCAGCCGCTTGTGCACCACGAGCTCGGCGAGAATCAGCAGCGGCATGGCCACCAGGAAGCGCACGTGCACCTGGATGTCCGTCAGGAACGGCACGGCGGCCGACCCACCGATGGCATCACCACCCGCGGCGGCAAGCACGAGCAGCGGCAGCCACGCGAACAGCGCGATCACCACGATGCGACGCCGCACGAGCTCGAGTGCGTCACCGGCGATGTGCGCGCGTCGCAGAAGCTGGTAGAGCGGGCCGCCGAGGATGATCGAGAAATCCTTCGGATCGTCGTCCAGAGGCGTGTCGAGCGTGAAGCGCAGCGCAGTCATGATGAACCCGGCGTCCGGTTACCTTGCGTCACCTCCGCCGCGTCGGGGAGTGGCGGAGGCGCGCCGCGCGGGACACGACGGCCCGCGCACGATGCAACCCCCGCAACACCGAAAGGACCGTCAACTCAGAAGCGGAAGTCGATGCCGCCCATGTAGCTGTCGACACGGATCTTGTCGTTCTTCATCCATTCGGCGAAGAGGCCCCAGTTCGGGTGAAACTTCCACCGGGCACCGACACCGTAGGTCGCTTCGTTCTGCTTGTCGTGACGGTCGGCCGTCGCCTCGGGCAGATTGCCCTTGAACTTGATCTCCGAGCGCGCATAGCCGATGCGCCCGTAGAGATCGAACGCGCTGATCGGCACGATGCCTACGAGCGAGATCCCGTACGACTGCGCGCGCGCCGAGCCGTTGACGTACACGTTCGTCCCGGCGGCGGTGCCGTTGAAATCATATTTGCCGAGGTCGTAATAGCCGAGCTCGACGGCGAAGAACGGACTGAATCGCAAGCCGCCACGAACCGTGTACGTCGTGTCGGTGTCGTCCAGCACCGCGTTGGTGAGGCCGGTGAGCTCGCTGGCGGACCGGTTGAGCGAGCCCTGGCCGACGCCCGCGCCGATGTACCACGGCAGTTGCGGGGTTGCCCAGGCGGCGGGAGCCTGCGCAAAAGCCATCGACGATGCGCCCAGCAGCGCCGTCGCCACCACGATACCGCTGATCTTCTTCATGCTTGAAGCTCCATTCCGGATTGAACTGCCTGATGAGGCACGTCGTCCGCGCTGGGAAACGAACGCGCGAACCGCTGCCTCTTCTGTCTCGATGATGCGCGGCCGCGCCGCGTGGCGCCATGGCACCAAGGTGCTGACCGGATGTTTGTTGCAGATGTGCTACAACCAGGACGGGGCGGTATCAGTGCGGTGACGCGAAGCTCCGCACCGTATCGGCCAGCGCGCGTCCGGTAAACGGTTTCACGAGGAGCGCTGCGGCACCGGCCGCCGTGGCGTCGAGCCTGAGGTCCGGGTCGTCGTCCGCCGTGATGAGGATGACGGGTGTCGGCGACAGCATCGAGCGCAGCTTGCGTTGCAGATCGAGCCCCGACATGCCGGGCAGATCCACGTCCACCACGTAGCACTGCGCGCTGACGTCGCCTGCGGAGAGAAGGTCCTCCGCCGACCGGAAATGGTCGGCGCGCACTCCCATCAGGCGAAACATGCGAACGATCGCAAATGCGATGCCTGCGTCGTCCTCCACCAGCGCGATGCGCACCGGCAGGTCGTTGCCCATTACTGCTCCAGGCCGTTCGTGGAGCCATCATTGTCCGCTCCGCACGGCGGTGCGCAATGCGTCTTTGGGGCCGTCGGAGGGTGTGGGCGCGAGCGCAACACCGCACGCGTGCAACTGATCTGCGACATGCACGAGGTCGGGCACGCGGCGCACGCCCATCTTCATCATGACCCGCGACCGGTGCGTCTTGACCGTGCGCTCCGCCGTGTCCAGCGCGTAGGCGATCTGCTTGTTGAGCAGCCCGGCGATCACCCCGGCCATCACCTGCCGCTCGCGCGCGGTGAGCGTCGCGTAACGCCCGGCGAGACTGGCCGCGCGGCTCCGCTGCCTGGCGTTCTCGTCGTCGCGCTCGAGGGCAATGGCAAGGGACCCGAGGAGCGTATTCGTCTCCACGGGTTTCGTCAGGAAGTCGATGGCGCCCGCCTTGATTGCGCGGACCGTCGTGGGAATGTCGCCGCAACCGCTGAGAAATATCACGGGATGCGCGTTGGTGCGGCCACGCAAGGCAGCCTGCAGGTCGAGGCCCGTAGGCCCGGGCATGGAGAGATCGAGCAGCACGCATGCGGGACTGCGCGAGTCGTCGGCAAGCAGGTACTCGCCGGCCGAAGCGTGGAGCACCGGCTCGAGGCCCGCACCGCGCAGGATGCGGCCGAGCGCCACGCGGTACGACGCGTCGTCGTCGACGACGTGGACGATGCCGCGCAACGCAAGTCCCGCTGTCATGACGTCATGGCCGGGACCCAGACCCGGAAGATGGCGCCGCGCGACCGTCCGGCATCGGCGCTGACGATACCGCGATGCGCATCGACGATGGCCCGCACGATCGACAGCCCGAGGCCCGTGCCTTCGGGCTTCGTCGTGAAGAAGGATTCGAACAGGCGACCTGCATCGCCGGCCGCCACGCCCGGCCCGTGGTCCCGGACGGCGATCTCCGCTCCGCCGCGGCAGGCGCGGGTCTGGATCTGCACCTCACGCTCGCGTTCCGGCGTGGACTGCATCGCCTCCATGGCGTTGACCACCAGATTGATCAGCACCTGCTGCATTTGCACCGCGTCTCCGGCAACGGCAGGCACGTTGCCTGCGAAGTCCTGGACGATCCGGATCCTGCGCCGTGTCGCATCGGAGGTCAGATGATGGATGGCCGCCATCACCTCGGCGTTCACGTCGAGCTGCGCGAAATGCAGCTCGCGCTTGCGGAGCAGGATGCGTAGGCCGCGTATCACCTCGCTGGCGCGCAGATCATCGGCGCGGATGTCGCGCACGATGGCACGCAGCTCGTCGAGGTCGGGACTGTTCCTGGTCGAGAATCAGGTCGGCGGCGTCGGCGTTGCTGAGAATTGCGCCGAGCGGCTGGTTGATCTCGTGCGCGATGCTCGCGGCGAGCACGCCCATGACCGACAGGCGCGCCGCGTGCGCGAGCTCCGTCCGGCGCCGCTGCGCTTCCTCCTCCGCATGCTGGCGGCGTCGTCGCTGCCACAGGAGTCCCCACAGGAGCCCTGCCTGGAGCACCACGATCGCGCCGAGCACCGCGACGGGTCCGCTATAGGTGCGCCAGAATTCCCGCGAGCCGAATGCGGTGCCGAATTCCCCGGGCAGCTCTCCTGGGGCGAGCTGCACGCCGGCACCCTCGCATGCGGTGACCACGACGCCGCAAGCGACGCACAGGCCGGCCAGCCAGCCTGCGTGCCAGCCAGGGAAGCGTGCCGTTGCAGGTGCGCAGGATTGCATGACGTCGTCGATATGCGCCGCAGCGGGCCGCGTCAGTCGTCGACGGCCTTCCAGCCGTCGGGCAGCTTGCAGAGCGTCCACGAGCTGACGTTCTTCAACCCGCCGGCGGAGACCGCGAACTGGGCGCGGCGACACGTCTTGCCATCACGCACGAATGCGGTGCGCGGAGTGACGGAGCCCGATGCGCCCGTCGCGGGGTTCTCCCAGGCATACGCTTCGCCATCGCGTCCTTCCTCGAGCGCGGACCGGATCACGCCGTTGGCGATCTGGAAGTCGTCCTTCGTCATGCGGCTCACCGGCGCGTCCTTGAGGAAGTAGCCCTCCGCCGCGGACGCGAGCGGCGACGCAGCCGCGACCATCAGGACACTCGCGAAGGCGAGCAGGCGGGTGTTTCGGTGAAGCATGCGAAGCCTCCGGATGGCTCGTGCGCGATGGGTCAATCTTCGTGGATGGCCGCAAGGCTCGTCCTCGCAAATCTGGACAAGCATTCCGCCTCCGCGAGGCGATGAGCGTGCGGCTGGCCTGTGCGCAGCTGGAACGGCGAGTCGGGGCGTGCGCTCGGCGCGCCGGCGGGTGCTGCCGGATCAGCCCGGGACGAACGAGACCAACTCGAGGATTGCGTGCTGGCTGCGAATCATGGCGGCGTCGCGGCCGGTGCCGTCGATGTACTGCGCGTCGCGCACCTCACGCACGAAATTGCGCACGGCGGGCGCGTACCAGGTGACGTAGTTGCACTCGGTGGCCTGCCGCCAGAACTCGTTGTCGTCGAGGCGCATGCTGACGCGCAGCTGGATCACGTCCACCGTACCCGCCGGGGTGGACATCGAACTCCACGTCCCGACGCGCACCCAGCGGGTGATCTCGCCGTCGCGCTTCAGCGCCTCGTTGTAGTTGGCAATGCGCTGGTTCCATTGCTTCCCGGGCGCAAGCGGGAATTCGTAGCGCTTGAGCGTTCCCGCGAAACGCCGGGTCTCGGCGTCGAGCAAGGCACCCTGCGCGACGAGACCGGGTGCTGCCCAGATCTCCTCGCGCACGTTGTCCACGGTCGGACCCTTTTGCGTGATTCGCACGCGGATGCCTTCGGGGCCCACCGCGATCACTTCCTGCGTTTCGTCCCACACGACCGGCGAGCGGTAGCCGTCCTGAGCGCGATATGTCCACCGGTCTCCCACGCGATACACCGGCGCATCCGCGGCCGGGCCGCTGCCGCCGGCGACCATGCCGTCGCCTGTTGCGCAGCCCGCCAGCGTTGCAGCAGCTGCGAGCAGAAACGATCTACGGCTGCAAGCGCTCATCGCCATCCTCCCGAAAAGGCCGATCGGATGTTTGACGCAACTACTGCACTACTTGCCCGACGCGACGCTGCCGATGGTCGTCAGCAGCTTGTTGGCATCGTCGTTGTGCGCGGTGTAGCGGACCAGGATGTCGGGCGGCAGCACTTGCTTGCCGTAATACGCACGGTTGTAATCATCCGAGACCTTGACGACCGTGCCGTCGAGGTTGATGCCGCCATAGACGCCCTTGGCACGGCTGAACGTGATGAGGTCCGCGACGACGTCCGAACTTGCGCCCGCGCCGACCGGTCCCGCCGCGACGCTTGCATCGGCGCCCATTTTGAACGAGCTCGACAGCATCGAGTTGAGCGCCTTGTCGGTCATGACGAGGGTGATGTTCTCGGACACCGATACGCCGGCCTGAAAGCCAATGCTCGCCGTCGCGAGGGTGTAGAACGCCGGGCCCATGAACTTGCCCGTCTTCGCGTCGCGCACCACGAACACCGCGCGCCCACCGGAGCCGCCGAGGATGAATCCCGCCTTGGCGATCGACGGTGCGATCAGCACACCCTTGGCACGGCCGACGTTCCTCTGCAGCCACGTCATCTCGGGATCGCGCACGAAGTTCTGGAACGTGGTCTCGGCCGCCGCAACCAGCGCCTGCTGGTCGTTCGCTGCCGCGACAGCCGCTGGCGCCGCCAGCGTCGTCGCGAATGCCAGCGCCATCGCGCCGAGCATCGCGTGGGACATCTTGTTGAGCATTTTCGTCTCCTTGTTTTTGACTACGGGACCAACATCGCTACTGCGCCGACGGAAGCTTGCAGCCGGAAACCGGCTCGACCATGGCGATCACCGGTTCCCAGTCGGGACCGGTGCTGTGCTTGAATTGCGCATTGAGGTAGTAGCGCTTGCACGGTTCGATATCGAGGTTCAGCTTCACGTCGGAACCCTGGAAGCCCTTGCGCATCGGTGAGCGGACGACGACCTCGTGCTTGCCGGGCTCGACCTTCACGATCCGGCTCGTCTGCGATGCGCCGTCGATGCGGCTGATGACCGCCGGCTCGAGATGCATGCGCGCGGTGGGAAACCGGTTGCCGGTCACTTCGCTCCAGGTCGGTCCCCACCTCGCAAGTGCGGCTGCCGCGTCGCCCGCCAGCGCGATCAGGATCAGGGCGAGAATCGGTTGAAGCCTCATGCTCGTCTCCGTGCGATGGGCGCGCTGTCGCGCCCGCAGCGCCTACTTCGGGGCGGCAGGACTGACGTCCACCGCGATGGCTTCGACGTACGTGGCTTCCAGCTGATCGCCTTTCGCGATGAGCTTGAATTGCTCGGGATCGCGCACCTTGATGTCGACCGTGCGCTGCGGCCCGCGCACACGGATGGTCTGCGTTGCCGCGTCGAGGTCCATGACGTCACCGACGACCGTCACCTGCCGGCCGACCGCGCCGCCCGGAGTCGCGCCAGGCGCTGCCCTGGCCATGCCCTTCTCCTCGGTCCGTGCCACCACCTTGCCGCCACCCTTCTTGAGCTCGACCACGAGCGCTTGGGCGTACTGCACTGCGACTTTGTCACCGGCCTTGAGCTGCGCGAAGTTCCTGACCTCCGGGCCGGCGGTGACCGTGACTTCCTTGCCGTTCGATCCGACGACCGTCACGTCGCGCGTTCCCTGGTCGACCTTCGTGATCGTTCCCGTGATGGTGGCGGTCTCCGCCTTGCCGACGAGCCCGGGCTCGCTGAAGCTCTGCCCCTCGCGGCTTTGTGCGCCGGCGCCGAACGCGATCGTGAGGGCGACGGCGACGGCCGACAGGGTGGTTAGCGCTTTGTGCATGATGTGCTCCCTTGGATTGAAGGAATTACGCGGTAGTCGGCATCGGTGGTCGGTGTGTTGCGTCGCGCATTCGCGTGCTCGTGGCCTTGCTACTCGGGTCGGGTCGAGCTGCGGGCCGGGTGCTGCAATGTGATCACGCGCATCGGGCCGAACGTCGCCGGTGGGCGCGCGCGACACGCGCAGCTTCACTTCGCCGGGCGGTGCCTTGATCCGGACGACGTCCGTCAGCGAGGGGCTCCAGTGCAGCGAGAACACCAGGATGGATGCCGCAACCAGCCAGACCCAGCCGTTGGCGAGGGTTTCGCGCAGCATTGCGAGCAGGCGCCGACGACGCCATTCGCGCGGCACCGGCGCCGGTGTCGGAGCGGCCGCGCTGCCAGCCGCGAACGCCGGACGCGCGACGATGCGGCGCGCGGACGAAAGGGCTAGTCGGCATCGGCGACCTCGGCACGCGCACGCGCATCCGCGGCGAACGGACCGCCGACGGCGAGGTAGAGGTTCACACGCTGGATGCGCCGCTCGCTCTGCACCTGCACGAGGCTGGTGCGCGTGCCGTAGAGCGCCACGCTCTGCTGGAGCACCGCCCGCAGGTCGCCCGACCCGACGCGATAGCGCACCTGGGCAAGCTCCAGCGTGCGGGCGTTGCGCTCCACCGCGCGCACGAGGATCGCTTCGCGCTCGTCGGCGGCGAACCCCGCCGACAACGCGGCTTCGACATCGCCGAACGCACGCGCGCCGATGCGCCCGTACTCGGCGACGGCGAGCGCCTGCTCGGCGGTGCGGATGTCCACCTGCGCCTGCAGCGCGTAGCCGTTGAACAGCGGCGCGAGGATGTTCGCGCCCAGGCTCACCACGGGATTGGAGTGATCCTTGAGGATGAACAGATCGCTCGACATCCCCGAGACGCTCGCGGTGAGGGCGATCTTCGGCAGGCGCGCGGCCTTCGCCTCGCCGACACGGTTGAACGCTGCGGCCACGCGGCGCTCCGCGGCCACGACGTCGGGCCGGCGTTCGAGCAGCTCGGAAGGAAGACCGACGGGAACGGGGCCGGGCATCGGGGGCAACGACACGGGCACCTCGACCGCGGCCGCCGGGTAGCGCCCCAGCAGCGTCTCGATTGCACGCAATGCCTGCTCCTGCGCGAGCGCCAGCTGCCGCTCGGCGTCGCGTGCCGTCTCCACGTTGGCTTCCGCGAGCGACAGGTCGTATTCGTCGCCGCGACCGACGCGCAGGCGATCGCGCGCGAGGCCGGTGGCCTGGTCGGACGAGCGCACGATGTCCTCGGCGATGCTGCGCTGCAGGCCCGCTTCGATGGCGAGGAGCCAGCTCTTGACCACCAGGGCCGTGATGGACTCGCGCGCGTATTCCGCGTCGAGCGTTGCGGAGTCGTACTGCTCACGGCCGGCGTTGCGCTCGTAGCGCGCGCGCCCCCAGAGATCGAGCTCCCAGTTCGGCGAACAGGCCGACCGCATTCACGCCGGTGTTGTCGCCGCCGGACTTGCCGCCGCCGTGCGCGATCGCATTGACCGCCGGATAGATCGTGCTGCCGGCGAGCTTCGCCTGACCCGCAGCGAGCTCGACGCGCGCGGCAGCGATGCGGAGGTCGCTGTTGTATGCGAGCGCCTCGGCGACGAGCGCGGTGAGCTGCGGATCCCTGAATTCGTGCAGCCAGTCGCCGCGCGCGCTGCTGCTGCCTGCACCGTGCGCGATCCAGCCAGCAGGCACCTGCACGTTCGGCATGGCCTGCGCCTGGATCTCGTCCTGCTTCGGTGCGGACGTCAGTGCACAGCCGCCGAGCGCCAGCACGCCGGCGGCGCAGACGAGAAGAAGTTGGCGCGGCACCATCGGGTCAGTGCAGCTTCAGGACGAGGTAATCGATCTTGGCGCCGATGCGCAGGATCACCTTGCGCAGGATCTGGATCGCCTCCCCGTGCTCGGTGTAGATCGCGCCGTGGCCCACGGCGCCGGCCGGCAGGAACAGGTCGGCGTCACGCGGCGCAACGGCGAGCTTGACGGGGAAGCGCCCGGGCGGCATCGGCCCGTAGCCGGTCATGGGCAGCTGCGTGCTGTTCGGGATCTGTCCCTGGCCCTGCGCCCACACGATCGAATCCACCGACGCCTTGATGACCCGTCCGGGATGCGCATTGAGCGTGAACTCGGCGGAATTGCCCGGCTCGACGTTGTACAGCTCGTTCTGCCCGTAGAGCGCGATCACCTGGTACGTCTCCTCGACGAACGTCATCGCAGGCGTGATCGGGAACGCCGTGGTGAACGAGCCTGGCCGCAGCTGCACGTTGATCGCGTAGCCGTCGGCCGGGGCGTACACCGTCGTCTGCGACAGCTCCCACTTCGCGTTCGCGAGCTGGGCGCGGATCTGTGCGACCGGCGCGTATTCGTTCTCGAACTTGCCGCCGATGCGCTGCCGGATCTGCCGCTCGCCGGCGAGTGCCTGCACTTCGCCCGACCGCGCCTGTGCGGCGACGCTGCGGGCCATGTCGACCTGCGCCTCGAGCTCGGCCACGTCCGTCTCCGCACGCTCGAGCGTGAAGCGGTCGCCGGCGCCGGTAGCGACCAGCTCGCGGTTCTGCTTCACGCTCATGTTCGCGAGTACGAGCTTCGACTGCACTTCGCGAATCCTCGACTCCGCCTGCTCGATCGCGCCGCGCGTCTCCGTCACCTTACCCCCCGCGCCGACCAGCTGCTCGTCGAGCTCGCGTCCCGACGCGACCGTGTTGGCGAGCTGGGCTTCCAGGCCGCGCACCGTGAGCTCGTAGGGCGTGGGGTCGATGCGAAACAGCACGTCGCCCTTCCGGACGAGCCGGTTCGGCTCGACGGGAACCTCGATGACGCGGCCGCGCACCTGCGGCACCACGTTGATCACGTACTTCACGACGCGCACGTCGGCGCTCGATGGCGCGACGACGTTGAGCAGCAGGACCAGCGCGGTGAGACCGACGATCGGAATGATGACCACGGTGACCTGCGTTGCCGTATTCCACGGCAACCATTTCATCTTGATGAAGATGAACCAGACGATCGCGCCGTAGATGGCGAGGATGAGGACTTCCATCAGGCTCTCCGGAGCTCGGGTTCGGGCGCGGGCCGGGCTGCAGGCGACGAGATCTCCTCGATCTCCTCGCGCAGTCTCACCAGGGGCGCGCTCAGTGCGCCGCGGGACCGCATCGCGTCGAGCTCGGCCTTGAGACCTTCCAGCTCGTCGGGTGCGAGCTCGCCCGGCGCGCGCCCGCTCGGCCTGCTCGGTGAAGTACGCGTCGCTGCGCTCCGTGCCGTAGGCGAGCTTGTAGCCGACCGGCCGCGTGTACGCCCAGAGCCACGCGATCGGCCACAGCAGACCGCCGAACACGAGCGAAAGCAGGCAGAGCGTGTGGATCGCCTGGGCCTGCGGATGATGCCGCCGATGCGCGATCTTCTCCGGCAGCACGTGCACGATCCAGAACAGCGAGATGCCCACGACGGGAACGATGACGAGCACGACCCAGGCGAGGACGTCTGCCGCCGTGTCCATGGCCTCGCCGGAGAGAAACGACGCGCTCGCCGTGGTGGCGCCCGACGCAAGCGCAAATGCACTCGCCTGCACGATCCACTTACCGTTGTGCCGCCTGTGTGTCGGACTCACTTTTTGCTTCCCGCAGAACGTCGATCGGCTGGAGTGCGCACGGCGAAGTCACTTGCTGCGTATCGCCGTTCACGATGCGATCCTGATCGCTAATCCAGGCATCGTCTTCGCAATTCTCGACACCGCGCGCACCGGACGCCGCGCACTGTCGTGATTAGCGAGGACAATTGCACCGTCGTCCGCGACGATCGGCAGACGACGCAAAGCGCGCTGTTGCCGGGCGCGTTCGGCGCATCAATACGACGGAGCACGAACACCGCGGCAGGGCGGGTGCAGGTCTGGAGGAGCGAATGTGCGGGTCAGCTGCGCGCGATGCGCGGGTCGCGGCCGGTGAAGATGGCGGCGTCGGCGTTTCCGCGGTTCCGGCGCAGTTAGTGCAGGGCTCGTGCGACGCGGCTGACGCAGCCCGGGGCCGCGTCGTTCCAATGCAATCGTGGGTTCTGCCCGGACAGGGTCGGTGCTGTGACCGATCGCGATACCCGGACCGGCGGCCCGGTCTTACCTGACAAACAATTCTTCGTCGGTTCCGGACAGGCGCCCGTGCCCGCGCCATTCCCCCTGCGGCGGCACGATCGGCACCGCTTGTCCCCCCCTACCCCAGGAGGGTTCCGGGATCACCGCGCGCGCGGACAATCGCTCTTCGGCGGCGCGGCGTCGCCATTGGCCCGGCGTGATCCCGGTCCAGCGGTGGAAGGTGCGCATGAACGGGCTGACGCCCGCGTAGCCGAGCGAGGCGGCAATGTCGTCCAGCGACAGTTCCGAATAGCACAGGTGCTGACGCGCGACCTCGAAGCGGACTTCGTCGAGCACGTTCTGGAAGGTCGTTCCGTGCTCGCGCAAGCGCCGGTTGAGCGTGCGGCGGTGCATGGAAAGCATCTGCGCGAGGTCGTCGCCCGAGCTCTTGCCATGCAGCAGGAGCGTGCGAAGACCGCGATAAATCTGCTTCAGCAGTTCGGGCTTGCTGGCGTGTGCGCGGAGCAGTGCCACGCGCTTGCGCTGCGGATCGGCGCCCTCGATCGCCCTGTCCAGCCAGTAGGCCGGAAAGCGCAGGGCGCAGAACTCGGAATCGAAGTGAGGCACGATCTTGAACAGATTGCGGTAGAGCGCCATGTCGCGTGGCTTGCCGTGCGGGAGGAAAACCTCCGACGGTGTCCAGGCCGCGCCGGCCAGCGCCCGCAGGAAGTTGAAGGCGGCAGCGAGCACGGCGTCGTAGATCTGGTCCGCGCCGGTGATACCGGGGTAGTAGATCGCATAGCCGATGTCGACAACGGCGGCGCGCTTGACCGCGAACGCGAGCCCGCCGCTGCTGTTCATGTGCTGGTACACCGTCAGGATCTGCAGCGCTTCACCGACCGTCGCGCAGTTGCGCATGACTTCGCCGAGCGCGCCGAGATGCTCCAGGTGCCACATGCGCCCTGTGGTCAGGCCGAACTGCGGATATGCGGTCGCGTCGACGGATCGCTCGAACAGGCGCCCCCACGCGCCGTACGGTATGCGGTTCTCGGGATCGTCCAGCGCATTCGGGGCGAGGCCGGCATCGGCAAGCACCACCGCTGGGTCCGCGCCCAGCTGGCGGAGAAGGCCGGGCACGCCGAGGAGTTCGCCCACGCGCTGATCCCACGGTTCGTGCAACGGGTGCTGCGGCGTGAGACGGTCGAACGTCGCAAGTGTGGTGCTCATCGGGATCTCCCTCGTGGGCCACGTCATGAGCATCCGCGCGTTTACGCGTCACTCGTTGAGTATCGTCAAGATTGGTCAATTTGGTCCCTACAGCATCGGGGCACCGAACTCGCCTCCATGCGGGTGAATCGACGCACCAATCCGTTAGCGCTTCTCGCATCTACCTTCAACAAAAAACGGCAACGACATGAAAGAACATCAGGCTGGTGTGCGGTCCACCACGAACATCACGAGCACCTCGGGTGATCGGCGCCCTGTTCCGGTGCGCGTTCCGGGGCGGTACATGACGGGGGTTCGCGATGTCGCACGGCTTTCGGAAATACCCGAGGCACGCGGCCTCGCGGTCGCCCTCGAAGCCAACTCCGTCGCGCTGTTCAAGGTCGGCGACGCTGTATTCGCGGTCGACGATGCGTGCGTGCGTTGCGGCTCCTCGCTCGCATCCGGCCTGCTCGACGGACCGGTGGTCCGCTGCTCCGCGTGTGGCTGGCGATACGATGTGATCACAGGGCGCACGGTCGGGGTGCCGGAGCTTCGGATCGACACGTTCGAGGCCACGGTGTCGGACGGAACCATCAGCATTGCGAATCACTTCGCGTCGCGACCGCGCGATCGCTGAGCGACGCCCGCTCACGCGGCGAAACGCGCGAGATCGAAGTTCGCCGGGATGGTGTCGCGCTCGACGCGCTTTGCGTCCGCCACGTACGTCCGCGCCGCGATGACGAACAAAGCGGCGGCTGCGAAGCACGACAGCGGGACGACTGCGAGCGCCACGGACAAGCCGTAGCGATCGGAGAGCAGGCCGGCTGCAAACGGTCCCGCTGCCAGGCCCAGCATGTTCTGCACGAGCGCCAGGACGGAGGCAGCGGTCGCGCGCATCGAGGGGTGCACCACGTCCATCACGACGGCGGCCACCGGGCCGATGGTGCCGGTCATCGCCAGGGCTCCGATCGCGATGCATGCAAGTTGCGCGGCGCCCGGATCGAATACGCCGAAGCCCGTCATCAGCGACAGGCCCGTGATGACGGACGCGAAGACCGGAACAAGCAACCGCGCCCGTGCATCCCGCAGGCCGAGGCGATCGGCGAGGTCGCTGCATACAAACGTGCCGATGATGCCCAACGTTACGATCGCCGCCGTCCACATCCCTGCGCCGCCCGCGTCGAGGTCGTAGTTGCCATCGAGGTGCGTCGGCAACCAGGCATAAGCGGCCCACACGCAGAGGAGCTGCAGTCCACCGCCAATCGACGCGAGCATTACGGTCGGTGCGCGACGCATGGCCATGACGCTCCCTGCCACGGTGATCCGCTCGCTGCCGACCTGCATGGGACACGCTACCGAACGCTTCCGGCACTGCAATGCGACGATCAGGAACAGCACGGCGAAGGCGAGACCCGGTATACCGGCGAGGCCGAACGCGCCTTGCCAGCCCCAGGCTTGCGCCAGCATTCCGCCTGCCCCGATCCCCAGCACCGATCCCATCAGACTGCCGGAGAGGAATACGCCGAGCACCCTGCTGCGCGAGTGCGCGGGAAAGATCGTCGCCAGCAGTGCCGCGCCCACTGAGCCGTAGGCGGCCTCCGCAATGCCGATGCCACCCCGCGCCATCAGCAGCGTGATGTAGTCCGGTGCGAGAGCGCACGCGATCGTCGCGATGCTCCAGACGATCGCCATGGCGAAGATGCTCTTCACGTGTCCCCATCGATCCGCCATGAACGACAGCGGAATCGTGCCCGCTGCAACGGTGATCGACACGACCGAGACGAGCGCGCCAAGCTGCGCGTCGGCGAGCGACCAGTCGTTCTTGATGTGGGAAAACATCGAGACGACGACCTGCCGGTCGAAATGGTCGATCACCATCAGCACAAGCAGCAAGCCGAAGAGTGTCCACCTGCAGTGCGTGTAGGGCGGCGCCGTCACGGTACGCGACGAGGCGATTTGAACGGCGCGAACGGGAGGAGCCATGCGACAGTTTGTCCGGGGTGTGACCACGCGAAGACTCTACCGGACGCTACGCGATTGGGGCTCGACGCGGAAGGGCTTGCGCGTTGGACAATTGACAAATGACGACATGTGGCGCGCGCGGGAATGTCGAGAATCGCAAAGACGACGTCCTCCGGGTGCCGCAGCATCGTGGTCACGGGCGTCGCATCGAGCGGCGCGTATCACGATGCCTTGCGTCCGGCCCACCAACAAAGCCAACAGGGAGCTGTGATGTTTTGCCGCAACCGTGCCATCAAGATCGCCTTGACCCTTCTTGCCCCCGCCGCGCTCGTCGCGGGCGCCGGGCTTGCGGGGGCGCAGGATCTATCCGGCCAGAACCTGATCAAGCCGGGCGAGGAGTCGCTGACGCTCAATATCGGCGGCATCATCAACCAGTTCGACACGAAGCTCCGCGTGGACGGGCAGACGCAGCGCGGCAGCGACGTCACGCTCGAGAACAATGGGCTCGCGAAGCGGCTCTCGAGCTTCGACGCCGGTGGCACCTGGCGCTTCTGGTCGCGCCACCGGATCGACGTCGAATATTTCTCGGCCAAGCGCTCCGGCGACCGGCGCTACGATGGCTCGATCACGATCGGCGATGACGTGTTTCCCGTCGGCGCGACGGTGGCCGCACAGGCCGAGGACCGGTTCCTGATCGCCGACTACCGCTACTCCTTCCTCAAGCGCGACAACCTGGAGCTCGCGGCGGGATTGGGATTCTATGGCGGCCGCTTCGACTTCGACCTGACCGCGACGGGCAACGAGGCCCTGAACACGCGGACCGCGTCGACGTCGTCGTCCACGACGGTGCCGCTGCCGCTGATCGGGGCGTCGATGGACTGGTACATCAACCCGCGGTGGAAGGTTTCGGCGAACGTGCAGGGCATGCGGGCGAACATCGGCGACGTCGACGGCCGCGTGATCCTTGCCGGACTCGGCACGGAGCTCACGCTGATGCGCAATCTCGGCCTCGGTGCGCGCTACATGTACACGGAAGTCGACGTCGACGTCACGAAGACGAACTTCAACGGCAACGTGAACTGGCGGATGAGCAGCGTCAGCGTGTATGCGAAGCTGATGTTCTAGTGCCGGCCGTGCACCCGATGCCGGCAGAGTTGCCCAGCGGCACCTGGTGGTGATCGATGTTCCCGGCCGTATCTTCGCGCTCCCACGCTCTCACGACCGCGTGCCTGGCGGGGCTGGTATGCGCCAGCGTTGCCACCACGGCATGCGCCCAGGACGCCGAGCCGCGCAGCTATTCCAACGCGCCGGTGGGCATGAACTTCTTCATCGCGGGATACGCCTATACGCGTGGCGGCCTCGCGTTCGACCCGGCCTTGCCGATCGAGAACGAGCATCTGGAGACGAACAGCGGACTGTTCGCCTATGCCCGCGTGCTCGACCTGTGGGGCATGTCCGCCAAGTTCGACGCCATCGTCCCGTACATGTGGCTGTCGGGCTCCGCGGATTACGTCGGACAGCCGCTGACGCGGGAAGTGAATGGCTTCGTCGATCCGCGGTTCCGGCTGTCCGTGAATTTCCTCGGCGCGCCCGCCCTGTCGTTGCGGGAATTCGCCGGATATCGCCAGGACCTCATCGTCGGCGCGAGCCTCCAGGTCTCGCCGCCACTGGGGCAGTACGACCCGACGCGCCTGGTAAACATCGGGAGCAACCGGTGGTACTTCAAGCCCGAGCTCGGCGTCTCGAAGGCGGAAGGACCGTGGACGCTGGAGCTCGCTGCCGGCGCGACCTTCTTCACGGACAACGACAACTTCTACGGCGGCAGCGTGCGCGAGCAACGCCCGCTCTACCACGCGCGCGGGCACGCCATCTACAACTTCCGTTCGGGCATCTGGGCGTCGGCGGACCTGACGTACTTCGCCGGCGGGCGGACGACGGTGGATGGCAAGCTCGACAGCAACCTCCAGCAGAACTGGCGGCTCGGCGGCACGCTGGCCTTTCCGGTCGATCCGCGCAACTCGATCAAGCTCAACGTCAGCAGCGGGGTATCGGCGCGCACCGGCAACAGCTTCGACGCGATCGCGGTGGCGTGGCAGCACCGCTGGGGCGGTGGCCTGTGAATGCCATCGCGCGAGCCGGCGGGCCATGCGGCGCGAGTGCATCGAGGCCGCATGAGCACGTGTCGGCGGCCACGACAATGTCGCAGCGCCAACCGCAGCCGGGAGACGGCGATGGCATTCATTGATAGCGTGCGCGTACGCGCTTCCGCGCTCGCGCCGACCAGGATCTTCGCGGGCAGCAGCCGCCGCTGGCACCGTCTGGAACGGCACGTCAAGAGCCGGTTCCTGTGGCACCGGGTATTCCGCGCGACCAGCTATCTCAAATCGGCGCTGTGGACTGCACCGCTGATCGCGCTCCTGGCCGTGCTCGCGATCGCGCCCTTCATCCGCGTTCTCGACCAATGGTCGGGATGGACATTCCCGGGGCTGGGCGTCGAGGGTGCGCAGGCGATGTACCAGACCGTGATCACGCTCACGCTGTCGTTCATGGTGTTCACCTTCGGCTCGCTGCTCGTGGCGATCCAGGTGGCCGGCGGGCAACTGACGCCCCGGGTGATAGCGACCACGCTGCTGCGGGACAACGTCGTGCGGGTAAGCGTCGGGTTGTTCGTGTTCGCGCTCCTGTTCTCGGTGGTGGCGCTCGACCGCACCGAAGCCAAGGTGTACCAGCTCGTGACGTTCATCACCGGGGTGCTGGGGGTCGCGTGCATCGCGGCATTCCTCTTCCTGATCGACTACGCTGCACGCCTCCTGCGCCCCGTCAGCATTCTCGCCCGCATCGGCAACCAGGGTCTGAACGTCATCGACGCGGTCTATCCCCATTCACGTCGGAGGCGGAGCATGCCGACGATTACGCCGCCCATCTCGGCGCCGCGCGACGGGTCGTGCATCACCGGGGGAACTCGGAGATCGTGCTGGCCGTCGACGTCGAGACGCTCGTCACGGAGGCGCGGCGGGCCGGCGGAGCTGATCGAGTTCATTCCCCAGGTCGGCGATTTCGTGGCTTACGAGGAGCCGCTCTTTGCGCTCTACGGGGGCGCCACCGCCGTGGCAGACAGGATGCTGGTCGCGGCCGTCGCGTTCGGACCGGAGCGCACGCTCGAGCAGGACCCGATGTTCGCGCTCCGCATCATGGTCGACATCGCACTCAAGGCCCTGTCGCCCGCCATCAACGACCCCACCACGGCGGTGCTCGCCATCGACCAGATCCATCGCTTCCTGCGCGCGGTCGGACAGCGACAGTTGCGCGGCGAAGTGCTGACGGACGAACGCGGCGCGGCGCGGGTGATCTTTCGAACGCCCAACTGGGAAGATTTCGTCCACGTCGCGTGCAGCGAGATCCGGGCGTGCGGGCGCGAGCAACCTGCAGGTGGCGCGCCGCATGCGCGCATGCTCGACAATCTCTGCCTGTCGCTGCCGAAGCATCGCCACGCGGCGCTGCTCGAGGCCGGCGATCTTCTGGACCGTCGCTCCCGGCGCTGTATCCCCTTGCCGCAGATCTGCGCCTCGCACGGCAGCCCGACCCGCAAGGACTCGGCGGATCGTCGGGCGCCAGAACCGCGTATGCCACGCCTGCGATGGCGTCTTCGACGGAGCGGTCTGGGCAGGGCGTGCCGCTGGCGCAAACGTCTGCGCCGCCCGGATCGCCGGGCCGCCGCGACGCTGCGCAACCGGCGCAATCATGACGAGCGCACGCGACTTTTCGGTCACCGACACACTGCGCAACGGCACCGTGGTGACGATTCGCGCGGTGCGGACGGACGACCGCGAGCGTGCTCGTCGAAGCCTTCTCCCGCCTGGAGCGGGAAACCGTCTACCGCCGGTTCTTCGTCTACAGGAACGAGCTTGGCGAGAAGGACCTGGCGCACATCGCCGCGATGGACTTCGTCCGCGACGTCATGCTCGTGGCAACGATTCCCACACCGACGCTCGATGTGATCATCGGCGGCGGTCGCTACGTGGCAAGCGATGCGCCGGGCGCCACGGACAGCGCGGAAGTTGCCTTCCTGATCGAAGAGGATCACCAGGGGATCGGACTCGCCGGACGCCTCCTCCGGCACCTCGCCAGCATCGCCCGCGCGTCGGGGATCAAGCGGTTCGAGGCCGACGTGCTGCCCGATAACAAGGGCATGCTCGCCGTTTTCGAGCGCAGCGGGCTGCCCATGCGCCGGCAGCGCCAGGAGGGACTGGTGCACGTGACGCTCGCGCTGGACGGCACGTCCGTGACCGCTCCCTGATCCCATCGACGGTGCGCGCCGGTGCCGCGGCGCCCGTGCATTCCCGCACCGCCAAATGCAGGGCGGCCCGCAGGCTGCGTTTCGCTGGAGCGACGTCGCCGCTCAGCCGGCGCGGTTGCGCAGCTTGCGGATGGCTTCCAGTTGCGCCAGCGCCGCCGACAGCTCGGCCTCCGCCTGGGCGATCTCTTCCTTCGACGTCTTGTTCTGCATCGCCTCTTCCGCCGCCCGCCGCGCCTCCTGCGCCTTCACCTCGTCGAGGTCCTTCGCCCGAATCGCGGTGTCCGCAAGCACCGTCACCATGTGCGGCTGCACCTCGAGGAAGCCGCCCTGCACGAACACCAGCTCCTCCTGCGCCTGGTCGGGCATCTTGATGCGCACCGCACCGGGCCGGATCTGGGTCAGCAGCGGCGTGTGCCGCGGATAGATGCCGAGCTCGCCCAGCACGCCGGGCAGCACGACGAACTCCGCCTCGCCGGAGAAGATCTGCTCCTCCGCGCTGACGACGTCGACATGAATGGTGTTCGCCATGATCAAACCCCGATCTTCAGTTCTCGCACACTGCGACCTAATGGTTTTATTGAGAAATAGTGACAGCGGTGAACGCGTAGGAGCCGCTGTTCCGGTCGAATGCTATTCGCGACCTCTCACTGGACATCGTAGGTTCTGGTCTTCCTCGCGTACGAGCCGCTGTTCCGGCCGTAACCTATGCGCGCCCTCTCATCGGACAACGTAGGTTCTGGTCTTCCTGTTATACCGCCGCCGCCCCGCCCACGATCTCCGACAGCTCCTTGGTGATCGCCGCCTGCCGCGTCTTGTTGTAGATGAGCTGCAGCTCGTCGATGATGTTCTCGGCGTTGTCGGAAGCGGCTTTCATCGCCACCATGCGCGCCGATTGCTCGGATGCCGAGTTCTCGTTGGTCATCTGGAACACCGTCGCCTCGACGTAGCGCCGCAGCAGGCCGTCGAGCAGATCCCGCGCTTCCGGCTCGTAGATATAGTCCCACGTGCGCTCCGCCGCCTGCGCACGCACGTCGCCGAAGTGGGAGCGAAACTCCGCGGGAATCGGCAGCATGAGGCCGTGCCGAGCTTCCTGGCGCATGGTGTTGACGAACGTGGTGTAGAAGACGTGCAGCTCGTCGATCCGCTCGTCGACGTACGCGTCCATCATCAGCTTCGCGGCACCCACGAGGCGCTCGAGGTGCGGCCGCTCGCCGAGGTAGGTGACCGTGGACACGATGTTGGCGCCCATTCGCTGCAGGAAGCCCTGCCCGCGGGTGCCGATCACCGCGTAATCCACGTCGATGTCCTGAGCGCGCCACGCCTTGTGCTGCTGGAGGACCAGCCGGAGCACGTTGGTGTTGAGCCCGCCACACAGTCCCTTGTCCGTCGTGACCACGATCGCCCCTACACGCCGCACCTTTTCGCGCCGCGCGAGGAACGGATGGTGGTACTCGGTGTTGGCGTGGGCGATGTTGATCGCGATCTGGAACACGCGCAGGAGGTACGGTCGCGACGCACGCATGCGCTCCTGCGCCTTTCGCATCTTCGATGCCGCGACCATCTCCATCGCCTTGGTGATCTTGCGCGTGCTTTGCACGCTCCTGATCTTGTTGCGTATCTCTTTCGCATTGGCCATGGTCGTTCCTGCGGATGACTAGTCTTGCCGCGCGCGGGTATCAGGGAAGCGTTGCCGCCAGCGTCCGCGCCTGCGATTCCGGGCGCGGAGCTGCTCCTCGAGCTGCGTGGCACACCCGGCGAGCGTTGCGAGCACCACGATCAAGGTGATTCCCACCAGCCACTTCGTCACGTGTGCGGTGCGCGGCAGCGGGCGCACCATCGCGCGATCGCGGCCGTGCTCGCGCCATTGCACTGAAGCCGTCGGCCGGCAAGCAGTCCATGCCGGACGCGCGGGAACCTCCGGGGGCGCCACATCCTCGTGGCGCCAATCCGCCCTTCCGGCGGAGTCGCATAGTGGGCGCATCTTCCCCTCCGTCATGCCATGATGTTGACGCCGCCGTCGACGTAGAGCGTCGCGCCCGACATCCGGCGCGCGTACGGCGTCGCCAGGAAGGCACACGTGTAGCCGACGTCGTCGATGTCCACGAGCTCGCCGATGGGCGCCCGCTGCGCGGCCTCGTTCAGCAGCAGGTCGAAGTCCTTGAGCCCGGACGCGGCGCGCGTCTTGAGCGGCCCCGGCGACATCGCGTGCACGCGAATCCCCTTCGGTCCGAGCTCGTACGCGAGATACCGGCAGCACGCCTCCAGCGCCGCCTTCACCGGGCCCATCACGCTGTAGGTCGGCACGACCTTGTTCGCGCCGTGATAGCTCATCGCGAACATCGTGCCGCCGTCCTTCATCAGCGGCGCCGCGAGCTTCGCCATGCGCACGAAGGAGTGGCACGACACGTCCATCGCCACGCTGAACCCGGCCGCGGAACAGTCGAGCAGGCCGCCCTGCAGGTCGTCCTTGGGCGCGAACGCGATGGAGTGCACCAGGATGTCGAGCTTGCCCCACTTCGCCGTGATCGCTTCGAACACGGCCTCGAGCTGTCCGGGCTTTGCGACGTCGAGCGGCAGGAAGATCTCCGCATCGAGCTGCTTCGCGAGCGGCTCGACGTAGGGCTTCGCCTTTTCGTTGAGATACGTCAGCGCGAGATCGGCGCCGACCTCGCGGAATGCCTTGGCGCAGCCATAGGCGATGGAGTGAATCGTTGGCGATGCCGATCACGAGTGCCTTGCTGCCCTTGAGGACAGGACGGGGGATGTCGATGGTCATGATTCTTCTTTCAATGCGGTTGGGAAGCGAGGAGCTGCGGTGCGATCTCGAGCTTCGCTTCGGTTGCGGCGAGCACCTGCGCGACGTCGACGCCCGGTGCAGTTTCCATCAGCATGGCGCGGCCGCCGGCGAACGAGATCACCGCAAGCTCGGTGACCACGAGGTCGACCGGGCGTACGGAGGTGAGCGGAAGGGAGCAGCGGCGGACGATCTTCGACTTGCCCTTCGCGGTGTGCTGCATGGCGACGATCACACGCCTGGCGCCGGTCACGAGATCCATCGCGCCACCCATGCCCGGGACCATCTTGCCCGGGATCATCCAGTTGGCGAGATGGCCTTCCTCGTCGACCTGCAGGCCGCCCAGCACCGTCACGTCGACGTGGCCGCCGCGGATGAGGCCGAACGACATGGCGCTGTCGAACGTGCACGCGCCGGGCATGGCCGTTACCGGCTTGCCACCGGCAT
The DNA here is from genome assembly GCA_963734575.1 of uncultured beta proteobacterium. Taxonomy (GTDB): domain Bacteria; phylum Pseudomonadota; class Gammaproteobacteria; order Burkholderiales; family Casimicrobiaceae; genus CAIWHR01. Next base: position 44,837 of record CAVTHT010000005.1, read on the forward strand.
CGGTGAGACGCGCCTGCGCGAGGCCATCCGCCGGAATCGGGCCCGTGCCGATGAGTCCGTTCTCCGACTGGAAGAAGATATGGATGCCCGGCGGCACGTAGTTGGCGACGAGCGTGGGGATGCCGATGCCCAGATTGACGAGCATGCTGTCGCGCAGCTCCGTGGCGATGCGGCGGGCGATGATGGTTTGCGGGTCCATGGTCATGCCCTGGATATGAGGTAATCGACGATCGGGGCCGGCGTCATGACGTGGTCCGGCGAGATCATGCCCACGGGCACGACATGCTCGGCGTCGACGATCACCGTCGTGGCGGCCATCGCGATCACGGGGTTGAAGTTCCGTGCGGTAAGCACGTACGTGAGGTTGCCGAGGTAATCGGCCAGGAACGCCTGCACCAGCGCGAAATCGGCGTGCAGCGGCATCTCGAGCAGGTACTCACGGCCGTCGACCTCGAGCTTGCGCTTGCCTTCCTCCACGACCGTGCCGACGCCGGTGGCCGTGAGAACCCCGCCCAGGCCGAACCCGGCCGCGCGGATCCGCTCGATCAGCGTGCCCTGCGGCACGAGCTCCACCTCGATGTCTCCAGCGAGCATCTTCTTCTGCGTCTCGGGATTGAGTCCGATATGGCTCGCGATCACCTTGCGCACCGCGTTGGCGCTGACGAGCTTGCCGATGCCGACGCCCGGCAACGCGGTGTCGTTCGCAATGACCGTGAGCGCACGCTTGCCCTGTCGCAGCAACTCGTCGACGAGCGATTCGGGCGTGCCGACGCCCATGAATCCGCCGATCATCACGCTCGCGCCATCGGGGATCTTCGCTACCGCTTGTTCCAGTGTCGTCGTTTGCATGTCCGTTTCCACTCGTGCGGCCGGGCGCCGCTCATGTCGTAGCGCTGCCGCGCGTGTGCGCGCAGAAGCTGTGTTCCTGCCGAGCGCTTCGGCGTCTCCGCCGCACGAAACCCGCGCCATGCGCGTCCCGTGCTTGCCGTTTGTGCGTCATGGGTGGCGCTCCGCGGCGGGTTCTGCTGCGATGAGCCTCGGCACGAAGCTCACGATCACGGCAACGCCGATGCCAAGCACGGTCTCCAGGAAGCGGTACACCGCGTAAGCCGGGGCGTCCGCATGATGCTCGAGCACGACGATGCCGCAGACGTAGCCGGCGAGCTTGGCTGCGCCGGACAGGCCAGACATCTGCGCAACGAACATCGCGATCAGGATGCCGAGCGCGATACCCCATACCTCCGGCCCGACCACGGACGCCGTGACCGCGCCGATGCCGGCGCCGAGAACGGTCCCGGCGAGCCGCGGCAGCGCGAGCTGACGCGTGCGCAGGGGTGACAGATCCGTCACGATGACCGCGGAAATCATGGCCAGCAGGGGAAACTCCATGCCGGACCACTGCGCCACCGCCATCGCGACCATGGCGGCCAGCGCGGCGCGCAACGCGAGCTGCATCGCGGCGATGGTTGCGCCGGCGATCATGACGCGCGCTCCAGGGTCATCCTTTCCAGCGTGCGCAGGAAAGCGCCGACGACGGAGGAAGACTCCGGCGCACTGTCACTGGATTGCTCCGTGCGCCGCATGGTTGGCGCTGACCGCGGCCGTCTCATGGCCGGCGCGGAAGAAGTCGGTGAACACGCGCGCGAACAGCAGCGGTATCTCCAGATTCATCGAATGGCCGACACAGGGGAACACCTCGAGCCGGCAGTTGGGAAGCCACCGCGCCATGTCGTCCACTTGCTCGCGCGGGATCCAGTAATCGAGCTTGCCGTAGAGGACCAGATGCTCGTGGGTCATGCGCGGCATCAGGGCGGCGAGCGCCTGCGAGTCCCATTCGAGCGCCAGGTTGTGCGGCGCGCCGAACCAGATTCCATCCGACAGCACGCCCGTGCGCCGGACGATGCGCGCGAACAGGTTGCGCTGCGCGGCCGAGGTCGTGTCGGCGAACTGCGGCATCTGCCCGACGACCAGGGTCTCCGGCCGGAACAGCGTCGGCGCGGCCGTCGCGAGGCCCGCGAACGCCGCGTCGCGATCGGCCTTCATCTGCGTCAGGACCTCGATCTGTCCCGCCGCGAGCTGCAATCCCCGAGGCGTCACGGGGTCGAGCATCAGCACCTTGCGGAACCGCTCGGGCTGGGCGACGAGCATGTGCGAGCAGATGATGCCGCCGGTCGAGTGGCCATAGAGGTTGCACCGGTCGACGCCGAGCGCATCCAGCAGCGCGCGCATGTCGCCCGCGTGGGTGGCCATCGAATAGTTGGAATAGTCGTGCAGGGCCTCCGGCTTATCCGAGTCGCCGCAGCCGCGCCACTCCGCGGCGATCACCCGGATGTCGGTGGGCAGGAGCGGCAGCACGAGATCCAGCCAGTCGGCGCAGCCGAGGTTGCCGTGAACCGCGAGCACGACGTTGTCACCGGAGCCATGTTCGACATAGCTGATATGAACGTCCCCCGCCTTCACCCTCGCCATGCCCACACCCCCGCCGTTATTGCGCCACCCAGCCGCCATCGACCGGCAGCGCTGCACCGCGGATCTGCGCCGCGTTCTCGGAACAGAGGAACACCGTGAGCGCGCCAATCTGCTCGGGCGTGGCAAACTCGCGCGACGGCTGCTTCTCGGACAGGAGCTCGATGCGCGCCTGCGCGGCGGTGATACAGCTCACGCGCGCGCGGTCGTCGATCTGCTTCTGGACGAGCGGGGTGAGAACCCAGCCCGGGCAGATCGCATTGCAGGTGATGCCGGAGGTCGCGGTCTCGAGCGCAACGACCTTGGTGAGGCCGATCACGCCGTGCTTGGCCGCCACGTACGCCGACTTCTGCGCCGATGCCACGAGACCGTGAGTGGAGGCGATGTTCACGATCCGGCCCCAGTCGCGCGCTCGCATCCGCGGCAGCACGGCCTTGATGGCGTGAAAGTTCGACGACAGGTTGATCGCGATGATCGCGTCCCATCGGTCCTCGGGAAACTCGTCGACCATGGCGGTATGCTGTATGCCCGCGTTGTTGACGAGGATGTCGACGGAACCGAGCTCGTTCACGGCCTGCTCGACCATCGCACGTACGCCGGCCGGCTGAGCGATGTCGGCACCGTTCACGCCGACCTTGACACCGAACTCCTCGGCCATGCGCGCGCGCAGATCGGCGATCTCGCGCGCGTCGCCGAAGCCGTTCAGCATCACGTTCGCACCTTCCGCGGCCAGGGCGCGGGCGATGCCGAGACCGATGCCGCTCGTCGACCCGGTGACGATGGCCGACCTGCCATGCAACATGCCCTTGCCGTTGACGCTCATGCCGGCACTCCCTGGGGCTCCGTTGCGAGCAGCTGCCGCGTGTGACGCGCGATCATCAGCTCCTCGTTGGTCGGAATCACGTAGGCGGCCACGCGGCTTCCCGCGGTACTGATGCACGCTGCGTTGCGCGCGTTGGCTTCACGGTCGAGCTCGACACCGAGCCACGCCGCGTCGGAACAGACGCGCTCGCGCAGCGTGCGGCTGTTCTCGCCGATGCCGGCGGTGAAGACGACCGCGTCCACACCTCCCACGGCCGCAGCGAGCGAGCCCAGCTCGCGGGCGATGCGATAGACGAAAAGATCGATCGCGAGCTTCGCCCGCGGGTCGTCGCTGCCCTCGAGCGTGCGCATGTCGCTGGAGATTCCGGACACGCCGAGCAGGCCCGATTGCTGGTAGATGACCTTCTCGATCTCCCGCGCGCTCATCTTGAGCTCGTCCATCATGTACAACACCACGCCCGGGTCGAGATTGCCGCAGCGCGTGCCCATCGGCAGTCCGTCGGCAGCAGTGAAGCCCATCGTGCTCGCCATGCTCCGGCCCGCGGCCATCGCACACATGCTGGATCCGTTGCCGAGGTGCAGCACGATCGTGCGGCCCTGCGCAGCACGGACGCTGTGCTCGGGCAGCACCCGAGAGATGTACTCGTAGGACAATCCGTGGAAGCCGTAGCGCAGCACGCCGCGATCGGTGATCGCTTTCGGCAGCGCGAAGGCCTGCGCGACCGCCGGCTGCGTGCGGTGGAACGACGTGTCGAAGCACGCGACCTGCGGCAGATCCGGGGCGCGTTCGAGCAATGCGCGAATCGGCGTCAAGTTGTGCGGCTGGTGCAACGGGGCCAGCGGAATGTATTTCTCGAGTGCGGCGACGACCGAGGCATCGAGACGCACCGGCTTCACGTACTCGAGGCCGCCGTGCACCACGCGGTGCCCGACGCCGACGAGGCGGTAGGCCGCGAGGCGCTGGCGCAGGAACGCGACCAGATGGTCGAGCGCGCCGTCGTGTCCGAGCCTGGCGCCCTCGCCCCACGACTTCTCTTCCAGCACGTTGCCCGTTCCGTCTTTCGCGACGAATCGTGGCGACGTGTAGAGGCTTTCGGCCTGGCCCCGCGCGACAACCATCGCGCGTCCGGCTTCCTCGGCGAACAGCGAGAACTTGAAGCTCGATGAGCCCGCGTTCAGTACCGCGATGGCGTCGCTCATGTCGCGGCCTCCGTATGCATGTCGTTCGTGAATCGACCGTGGAGTCGGCCGCGTGCGCAATCGCGCGGCGACGACGCCCTGCGGGCCTTGCCTGCGGCCGCCGCGCTCATGCGTTCACCGCCTTTGCCGCGGCCTCGCGGCGCGCCTGCGCCACCAGCGCCGCCACGCCGCACGACGCAAGGCGCGTCTCCACCGAGTCGGCACGACTCGTGAGGATGATCGGCACGCGCGCGCCGAGCACGATGCCCGCCGCATCGGCGTTGGCGAGGAACGAAAGGCTTTTCGCGAGCATGTTCCCCGCCTCGAGATCCGGCACGATGAGCACGTTCGCGCGACCAGCGACCGGCGAATCGATCTTCTTGATCTTCACCGACTCGAGGCTGATCGCGTTGTCGAGCGCGAGCGGGCCGTCGACGATCGCGCCCGTGATCTGGCCGCGATCGGCCATCTTGCACAGCGCGCCCGCCTCGACGGTGGACGGCACCTTGGGGTTGACGGTCTCCATGGCGGAAAGGATCGCCACGCGCACTTCGGGGAACCGAAGGGCGTGGGCGAGATCGATCGCGTTCTGGATGATGTGGACCTTGTCCTCCATTGTCGGCGCGATGTTCACGGCGGCGTCGCTGACGATCAGCGTCTCCGCATACGAAGGCACGTCCATCACGAAGCAGTGACTGACGCGCCGCGACGTGCGCAGGCCCGTGTCGCGCTTGACGACCGCGCCCATCAGCTCGTCGGTGTGCAGACTGCCCTTCATGAGCGCCTCGGCCTTGCCCTCGCGTACGAGCTCGACCGCCTTGGCGGCCGACTCCTCGCTGTAGGCCGCCTCGACGATGGGCAGGCCGCCGATATCGATGTGGTACTGCTTCGCCACCGCTTCGATCCGCGCGCGCGGCCCGACCAGGATCGGTGCGATCAGGCCAAGCCTGGCGGCGTCGACCGCGCCCCGCAGCGAGCTTTCATCGCACGGGTGGGCGACCGCCGTCGGGGTCGGCGGCAACGACTTGCAGAAATCGAGCAGCCGCTGGTACTTCTCGTGAACGCGTGTATCCATGACGTCTATCCCTTGCGCTTGCTGGAACGTTTGCGCGCGCGTGGCGCCGGGGTCGCCTCACCGCTCAGCTCCCAGACGCGCGATGCGCCCTCCACGTGGAGGTCTTCGCCGATGTGCTCGACCATCGCGAGCTGCTCGCTGGTCGGCCGGCCGCGCTGCACGCGCTCGTCCTGGAGGAGCCGGCGCAACAGCGTCACGAGCCTTTCGCGATCAGCCGGGTCAGCGAGCAGTTTGGGCAGGGTCGCCAGCGCCTTCTCCGGCTCGTAGCGCACGACGATTTCCTGCTCGCCGCGCACGCGGCGCCATTCGTCGGGCGTCATCTTCGGCAGGAGGTCGCCGTACTCGGCGATCAGCTCCTGCTTCATCTGCAACCGCGACAGCAGCAGCGGCTCGCCCTTGCGCGCAAGGAGACAGGCGACGCGCGCCAGCGCCTCCGGATAGCCACCCTCGCCGATCGAGGCGAGCGCCTCCGCAACGAACGGGAGGTCTCGCCCTTCGACGATCGGCGTCGTGGCCGCTTCCGCCTCGCGCTTGTCGGCGATGTAGAGCGAGAACACGTTGCCGTAGGTCTCGAAGAAGGCGGCCTCGGTCATTGCGTCACGCACCGTGCGGTAGTACTCGAGCGAAGCGCTGAGCGCCGTGGCTCCGGCCTTCTCCAGCTTCAGTACGGAGTTGTCCGCGGCGACGCTCTTGCGCTGCTCGCGCACCGCCTGCGCGGCGGGTCCCACCCACGCCATGAGCGGATTGATGTCGGAGAACGCCCACCGCTGGAATCGAAGGGGGTGGAACTGCCGCATCATCTTGGCGGTGTAGTCGTTGGCCATCGACTGCACCATCGGCTGCATGAAGAGCTCGTAGGCGCGCTGGTTGAACTCGGAGATGGCGTTGACGGCCTCGAACGGCTTCTCGTCGGCACGCTCCAATTTGTTCAGCCGCGCCATGATCTCTTCCAGCTGGCGCTCGGTGAACGCGACCTCGTACTCGACCTTGCCGTCCGCGCCCTTGCGCTCGCGGATCTCCATGGCGTAGAGGCCGGGAGTCAGGGCCTCGATCGACTGCAGCACCTCGACGATCTGGGCGTGCTCCTTCTTCGCGACCTTGCCGGACACGAAGATGCCGAGGTGGCCGATGTCCTGGTGCACGAGGCCGACGATCACCTGCCCGCGCGACTTGATCTCGTCGGTCGACCCATACACGTCGGCCACCCAGTTGAACGCCTGCTGCGGCGGGGTGATGTTGTCGCCCATCGACGCGAACAGGATGATCGGCGCCTTGATGTCACGCAGGTCGAACGGCTTGCCTCCCACGGCCTTCGTGCCGCCGCTCCACAGCTTGTTGCCGACGAAGAGATTGCGCGTGATCCACTCGATCTCTTCCTTGTTCATGAGGTAGAACCCGCCCCACCAACGCTCGAACTCGAGGAAGCGCGGCGGCTCGGTGTCCGCGTTCGCGTAGAGGTGGTAGTACTTGTCCCAGAACGTGTTCGCCGGATTCATGTTCTCGAAGTTCTCGACGAGATACGCGCCGTCGAAGACGCCGTTGCCGAGATCGGAGGAGAGCGATGCCGGCCACGTGCCGCCCAGCATGCCGCCGGCGTAGCGCATCGGGTTGTCGCTGGCGCCTTCCTGCCATGCGCCGCCCCAGTAGGACATCGGCGCGCCATTGATGACGATGGGGCCCGTGTCTTCGGGATCGGAGGCGGCCAGCATCATCGCGGCCCAGCCACCCTGGCAGTTACCGATGATGGCGGGCTTGGCGCTTTGCGGATGCAATGCGCGCACCTTGCTCACGAACTGCTTCTCGGCCTCGCATACGTCGGGGAGCGTCTGGCCCGGCTCGGGATCGCGGAAGAAAATGACGAAATAGACCGGGTGGCCGGCGCGCAGCGCAACTCCGACCTGCGAATCGTCCTTGAAGCCGCCGATGCCGGGTCCATGCCCAGCACGCGGGTCGATGATGATGTACGGCCGGAGCTTCGGATCGACCGTGACGCCCTCGGGCGGCACGATCTTCACCAGCGCGTAGTTCACGGGCTTCGCGAGCTTGCGTCCGTCGACGACCATGTCGAAGGCAAAGTGCAGGACCGGCGGCATGCCTTGGCGCGTATGCTCGATGAAGTTGTTGCCGCGCTCGCGGATGGTGTCCCAGAACAGGATGGAACGCTGCGCGCTGTCGACCGCGTAGTCGTACCAGCCCGCGAAGACGTTGGCGGCGGCGGTGGCACTGTTGGCCACGGGCTCGACGTTCTCCTTGTAGCTCTTCTGCAGCGCCTCGGCGTAGCGCTCCTGTGCGCCTTTGAGGCGCTTCGAAAGGACGAGCGAGACCTTGGTCGAGAGATCCTGGCTGCGCGACAGCTGGCGGCCGATGTCCATGGATGTTTCCTCGGTATGAATGAGTCGGGAGATCTCCGCACGGGCACGTCGAGCCACCGTGGTGGCCCGGACGCGAATGCGGCACTTGCACTACGCCGAGAGTGCGCGCGATGAACGCGTCGCGTCCTCGCATTTCTCGACATCGCCCCTGCCGGTGCGATGCAGATCGCAGCAATACGAAGAGCGTCGGCCGATGCTGGTGCATGCCACGGTTGCGGCATGCGGCCGCGTGCGTTCGCGAGCGCTTGCGAACGCGGCGCTTGCAGGAATCGGCACGCCGGGTTGCACTCGCGCGGACGGCGTGACCGTCAGGCCGCGTGAAGCGTGACCGTCAGGTCGAGTGAAGCCTCAGCGCAGCGCGAACACGTGGTAGCCCCACGCCGGCATGTCGAGATAAAGACCGCGCGTCGCGAGATCGCTGCCCTTCCCGTTCGTAGGCGGCATCGCCCAGCTGGTCCTCGAGCCGCCAGCTCCTGCCGGCGACGTCGCTCCATGGCAGGGGCAGGTAGCACTGGCTCTGGTGTGGCGCGTAGTTCACCACGACGAGCCGCCGTATGTCCTTCGGTCCGGTCCACGCGAACGCGACGAACGCGTCATGACTGCCGTTCGATTCCCACGCGCGGTGGGCGTCGAGCAGTTGCCATTGCCCGTCGCGGAACACGGGCTCCGCGAGGCAGGCGAGCAGGTCTTCATAGAACGTGCCGATGGCCGCATCCGGGATCTCCGCAGGGCCGCGTCCGAGGTGCACCGAGATGCGGACCTTCCTGCCCTCCCGCTGCCCCTGATGGATGAAGCGAAGACCGGGCGCAAAGAAGGTGATCACCGCCGCCGCGCGATGGACTTCCGGCGCGAAGGTGGCGGCGGCGCGTGGCTCGTCGTGGTTTTCCAGGAATCGCACCAGATGGTCCTGGAAGTCGAGCCCGGCGCACAGGTGGCCGCGCACCGCACTCGTGGCGCCATGCTCCAGGCGATCGTACAGGCGCTTGTCGTAGGTGTAGTCGAAGCCCTGCTGCTGGAGCGTCCACTCGAGGTCCCAGTAGACCTCGGCCATGAACAGGAAGTCGGGAACCTCCGCGCGCACGGCCGCCGTGGCCCGCGGCCAGAACAGCGGCGCCTCGATGCCCCAGGTTCGCCGGAACACGTCCGGCAGCACGAGCATCGCCATGTCACAGCGAACGCCATCGCACTGATGCGCGATGCGCTTCAACTCCGCGATCAGTGCGTGCTGCAGCGCCGGATTGCCATAGTTGAGCTGCAGCGTGTCGGGCCAGCCCGCGAAGTACGGGATCGCGCCCATAGGCGAGAATGCGGCTGGCGCCGCCGACCGTGAGGCGCCGGTAGTTCTGCGGCTCCCGCGCGAGCTGCTCCTCGGTCCCCGTGACGAAATACTCCGGATGCTCCTCCACCCAGCGGTGGTCCGGCGCCATGTGGTTGGGGACGAAGTCCAGCACCAGCCGCAAGCCGCGGGCGCGCAGGCGCTCGCGCAATCGGGCCAGCGCCTCGTCGCCACCGAAGTCGACGTGCACGCGGTAGTCGCGCACGGCGAAGCACGAGCCGCAGACGTCCTCCTCGCGGAAGTCCGGCAGCGTGCGCTGATACTCCTTGCGCCAGTCGGGATTCGACAGCGAAACGGCGCGTGCGGCCTCGCCGGTTTGCCAGACGCCGAGGAACCACACGAGATCGAAGCCGTCGTGAGCGAGGCCGTCGAGCTCGGCATCCGGCACGTCGTCGAGGGTCGCTGGACGGCCGAGTGCGGCGCCGAGCTCGGACAGCCGCACCCGCGTATTGACCTGGAACAGCGACGGGTACCGCGGCCCGGATGTCACCGCATTTCCTCGGCGGTGCCGTGCACCTGCTCGCGCACCAGGCGCGCTTCGAGCCGGCGTCGCGAGGTCTTCAACGTGTCCTCTCCGCTCACGCGGCCGAAGAGATCGAGCAGCCGCGCGATCACTCCGGTCCAGCCGGTCTGATGACTGGCGCCGAGCCCGGCCCCGTTGTCGCCGTGGAAGTATTCGTAGAACAGGATGAGGTCGCGCCAGTGCGGGTCGTCCTGGAATTTGCTGGCGCCGCCGTACACCGGACGACGCCCGCTCGCATCGCGCAGGAACAGGTTCGCGAGCCGGTTGGATATCTCGTGCGCCACCTCGAACAGCGTCATCTGCTTGCCGGAACCGGTGGGGCACTCCACCGTGAACTCGTCGCCGTAGAACGCGTGCAGGTTGAGGAGCCCCCGCACGATGAGCGCGTTCACCGGCATCCAGACCGGGCCGCGCCAATTGGAGTTGCCGCCGAACATGCCGCTGTCCGATTCCGCGGGCAGGTACGAGACTGCATGCGCCGCGGTCCCCGATGTGGAACACGAAGGGGTGATCGCGGTGGTAGCGCGACAGCGAACGGATCCCGTACGGACTCAGGAACTCTTCCTCGTCGAGCAGGTAGCGGAGGATGCGCTCGAGGCGAGGCTTGGTGAGCGTGGAGAGCAGCCGCCGGCCGCCGTGGCCGATGAAGCCGCCTTCGGTCGGGGCCACGTGTGCCACGACATCGGGATGGCGCTGGCGGAAGAGCTCGATCAGCTCCATCGAGCCGGTGATGTGACGTCACCGATTCCGGCTCGAAGATCGTGGATGCGCACAGCGGCAGCAGCCCCACCATGGAGCGGACCTTGAGGCGCGTCGCGGATCCATCGGGCAGCCGCAGCACGTCGTAATAGAAGCCATCGGTCTCGTCCCACATCTCGTCGTGGTGCTCGCCGATGCGATCCATCGCGTACGCGATCCAGACGAAGTGCTGGAGGAATTTGAACGCGTCTTCCTCGTAAGCCGGATCGTGCTCGGCGAGGATGAGCGCGATCTCCAGCATGTTCTGGCAGTAGAACGCCATCCACGCCGTGCCATCCGCCTGTTCCAGGGTGCCACCGGTGGGTAACGGCGCGCTGCGATCGAACACGCCGATGTTGTCGAGGCCGAGGAATCCACCCGCAAAAACGTTGCGACCCTGCGGATCCTTGCGATTGACCCACCAGTTGAAGTTCAGCATCAGGCCGTGGAACGAGCGCTCGAGGAACTGGATGTCCTCCCGTCCCAGGTCGCGCTCGGTCTTGTAGAGGAACAGCGTGGCCCACGCGTGCACGGGAGGATTCACGTCGCTGAAGTTCCACTCGTAGGCCGGGATCTGCCCGTTCGGATGGCAGTAGAGGGTCCGCAGCATCAGCAGGAGCTGCTCCTTCGCGAAGTCGAAATCGACCAGGGCGAGCGACAGCGTGTGGAAGGCCAGGTCCCACGCGGCGTACCACGGGTACTCCCACTTGTCCGGCATGGAGATGATGTCGCCGTTGAACATGTGGAACCACTCGACGTTCCTGACCGTGCGCTTCTGCACGCCAACGAGTGGATGCGCTTCGTGCTCCTTGAGCCACGTGTCCACGTCGTAGTGGTAGTACTGCTTCGACCACAGCATCCCGGCGAGCGCCTGGCGATGCACGCGCCGCTGGTCTTCATCGAGCGAGGGTGGCGTGATGCGGTCGTAGAACGCATTGGCATCCGCGATGCGCGCATCGAACGTCGCGTCGAACGCGCTGCCGAAGGGCTTCGCACCGAAGTCTTTGGCCAGGCGCACGCGCACGACCGCCGCTCCGCCCCCCGGCACCTCGAGGAGATATCGCGCCGCCGCCTTCGTGCCGGTTTTTGTCGGATTGACCGCCGCGGCGTCGCCGCCCACGACGTACTGGTGGAATGCGTCCTTGACCCAGGGCGAGGCATTCGGCTGGCCCCACATCCGCTTGACGTTGGTCTCGTTCTCCGTGAAGAGAAGCTCCGGCGCGCCATCGCAGGCGAGGGTGTACTCACCGAGCGTCGCATGCGAGGCGCAGATCGCACCCGCCTCCTCCCGGATCACCGGCTTCGGTTGCGGCGCACCCCACGACCACGTGTTGCGGAACCAGAGCGTCGGCAGCACGTGCAGCCGGGCTGCTTCCGGACCGCGGTTGTGAACGGTGATGCGGGCGAGAATGTCGTCGGGCCCGTCCTTCGCGTACTCGACGAACACGTCGAAGTACCGATCGTCATCGAACACGCCCGTGTCGATCAGCTCGTACTCGAGATCGTTGCGCGAGCGGCGGCCATTGAGCTCGACGAGGGGACGATAGGGAAACTCCCTCTGCGGGTACTTGTAGAGGTACTTCATGTACGAATGGGTGGGCGTCGAGTCGACGTAGAAGTAGTACTCCTTGACGTCCTCGCCATGGTTGCCCTCCGAGTTCGTCAGCCCGAAGAGCCGCTCCTTGAGAATCGGATCACGCTCGTTCCACAGCGCGACGGCGAAGCAGAGCTGCTGGTCATCGTCGGAGATCCCCGCGAGGCCGTCCTCGCCCCAGCGGTACGCACGCGAGCGCGCCTGATCGTGGCTGAAGTAGGACCAGGCATTGCCGTCCTGGCTGTAGTCCTCGCGGACCGTGCCCCACTGGCGCTCGCTGAGGTACGGACCCCACTTCTTCCAAGGGATCCCGGCCTCCCGGGCTTCGTTGAGACGCTTCTGTTCCGCGGTATCGACTCCGCTGCGAGCGGTCGCAATTTCAGTCATGGGAGTGCTCCCCCTAGGTCAGGTGAGGTGGTAGGGATGAGGCGGCTGGCACGCTGGCGCGAGTGGCGGCGAAGCCGCTGTCTGGATGCTCGCGCTGCCGCAGCGCGCCGTCCTCGCACTTCTCGACAACCGTTGCGCGCGAGCCCGCTTCGACAGCGCAGCCGGCGGTGGGCCGGGCACCTGCAATACATGTCGCGAGCAGGCACCGGCGGCGCCAGTGGCATGTCGACGGCGCTGCGCACCGCCGGAGTTGCACTGCCGGTAGCCACCCGCAACACCGCGGCGCCCGGAGCGGTCGCAACGGCGCTCGCCTACCTCGTCATTTCGGGACTGTGGTCGCGCGGTACGTGAAGTGGTACCGGCACTGGCTGGAGCTAACTCCGCAGCGGCGCTGAGTCTCAGCGGCCGGACCGCGTCGCGTCAGGACGGCTCGCCGGGCTGGCCGCCGAGCCGTTCCCCGATGCGCTCGCGCAGGCTCGCCACGATCTCGTTCACGAGGGCCTGCGTCTGCGCCTGCCCCAGCGAGCCGATCGCCTTGTCGCGCACGTGATAATGCATCATCAGCGACGTGCGCAGCTTGGCGAATGCTGGAGCGTTGCTGGACCCGCACACCGTGGCGTCGTTGCGCAGGACACGCTCGATCACGCCCGGATCCAGGATCCGCACGTTGCAGATCGTGGCGAGGCGCGCGATCTCGCGATCGACGTCGCTCAGGTTCTTCGCCCACCAGGTGGTGCCGAAGGTGCCGGTTGTATTCGCCATGATGTCGAGCGTTCCAGATCAAAAGGGGGCTGGACGGGCCGGTCGCGTCCGTCATCGCACGCTCAGGGATGTACCGCGCGGTGACGGACTCGTACGGTCGCCCAGCACGAGCAGCGTGCATGTTTCCGTGGCGCAGCGTCCTCGCAATTCGCGACACGCGGGATGCACGGCTACGACACAGGAGCGCGATAGCGGGATCAGAACGCGACTTCCTTCCAGCCCGGAGCCCGGGTTGAACGTCGTCATGTTCGCTCCGATCGGGAGTCGATCCCTTGCCGAGGTCCTTTTCGTAGACCTTGCCGTTGTGACTGACCATGAACGTCATCACGCCGGTCTGCCCATAGACCGCGGGGTACGCGACCATCGCGAAGCCGGCGATCATCCGGCCGTTGATCACGTAGCTGTAAGCACCGCCGGGTGCGCTGGGGCCTTGGCGCGTCAGGATCCTGAAGTGATAGCCGCGATAGGGTGCGCCACGCTCGCGCCCTTCGAGGTACGCGCTGCTCTCCGCGACGAGCGGGCCGAAGGGACTTGCCTCGTCTTCCTTCCCGGCGGCCGTGGGCCAGTAGAGTCCATCGTGCTTGCCCGGCGTGCTGGCGATCCGCTTCGCATACTGGAGCACGCCGTCACCATCCCGGTCGCGCGCGGCATACGCGCGCTGCGCATCGACGTACGCGCGCAGCACGTAGATCGCGTTGCGCTCGTTGTTGCCGACGCGGCGGTTGATCAGCTCTTCCCTGCCCTGCTCGGTCGCGAAACGCCAGCCGCTGCCGGTGCGCACGATGGGAATGGGTACCGGCCACGCTTGCTCGCCGATCACCAGCACGCGACGGTCCTGGCTCGGCTCGCGCAACACGCGCAGCGTCTTCATGGCTGCGAGGGTCTGTGCCCGCGTGGCCGCGGATGCCGCCGGATCGGAGTTGACGACGAGGTCCTTGTTGTCTTCGCCGAAGATCGCGACGATGGCGGAGTCATCGCCGCCTTGCAGCGCGGCCATCAGAGCGTCGACCGCCGCTTCCGGCGTCGCGAATGTCTGCTGCTGCGCCGCGATTTGCAGCGAGCGACACCGTCAGGGCCAGGACGAGCGCCAATCGGGACAACCATGTCCCCACGCGAGTGATGTTCATGAGTGACGCCTTGCTGTGCGTTGAACTGGATGTGTGCATGATCGTCTCTCGCCTTCAGCGACGACCGCCGCCGCCACGGCCACCACCGCCGCCACCGCCGCGCGCACCGGCGCTGCTCGGCGCAGAACGTGCACCCCCGCTGCTCGATGCGGATCGCGTCCCACCGCTGGCCGATGCGCGCGCACTCGACGTCGGCGTCGCGCTCGCCCCCATCGAGCTACGGCTCGACGCACCGCGGGAGCTGTCCATCTGAGTCTGCCGTCCGGAGCCGTAGCCGCCGAGCGCGCTGTCGCCGCCACCGCCGCCCCGGCTCCCGCCGCCCGCCTGTTGCGTGGAGGGCCGTGATCCTGCCGACCCCGTTCCGCCACCCCCGCGCGCATCGCCTGCACGTGCCGAGGGTGCGGCCTTGCCGACGGAGTTGCTGACCTGGCCGGGCTGCTTGTTGGATTTCCAGGCGGAGCTGCCGCCGCCCTGTTGGCCCGCACCGCCGCGATTGACGTTGCCGGTATTGATGTTGCCGGTGTTGATGTTCGTGTTGCGGTTGACGTTGATGTTGGCGTCACCGCAACAGCCGTAGTGATTACCGCTCCACGCTGCACCGATGGCAGCACCCCAGATGACGCCTGCGGCCATCGCGGCGCCGGGGGCGTACGGGTAGTAGTACGACGGGTACGGCGTCGGGTAGTAGCCGTAATAGGGCGCCGACCCGTAGACGACCACGGTCGACGGGTTGTACTGCGGGACGTAGATCACCTCCGGATTTGCCGGCGCGATGACGATCGTTTCCTTCTCCACCTTCACCACCTGCTTCTCGTCGGATTTGAGGTTGCCCGCGGCCTGCGCCTTGCGACGGAAGGCCTGGATGGCTTCGAGCACATCGCCCTGATCGGCGACCACGGCTTCGCCGAGTGCGCTCGTCCAGTCGAGGTCGGCGCTCATCATCTTCACGACGTCGGGATAGTTGAGCAGCGACTTCACCGCGTCATCCCACTTGTCGTCGACGGCGAGCTTGGGGTCGGCCTTGCGCTTCTCGAGAAAGCGGTCCGCCTGCACGAGCTGCAACGGATTGGTCGCGGCCGGCAGGATGATCCCGATCGAGATCGTCGGGATAGAGCGCGATCGGACCCACCAGCTTGGCGAGATCCTCGGCAGCGACGGGCGCTGCAGCGCCCTGCGGAGCCGCGGGGGCCTGCGCGACGGCACTCAGCGCGAAGACAAGCATGAGGATCCCCGCAAGGAGCTGCAGCCATGACGAGCGTTCGCCGTGGTGCCGCGCCGACAAGCTACACAAGCTGTTCATGTTTCATGCTCCAGATATTGGTTGTAGCTGCACGTGCCGATTGCCGGACTTCCTGGCCGAAAGTGCAGAACGAACGTGCCGAATACCGCGTCGCTCACGTCCGGTCATGACGCAGGTTGAATGCTTCGTCGGTGCATGTCTTTGCGAATCTCGACACCCACGGGGGTCGGGGAGGCGTGATGTCGCGGAGCGCGAGCAATGCCGCGCACGTCGCGCCGGACGCGCGCCGCCTCGCGCAACCTTCGCTACGGCGCGCCGAGCAGCATGTACAGCGACCAGTTACCGCTCTGGCCGAGACCGATTCCCAGATACGCGGGTCCCACGGCGGTGTCCGCGCCAAGAAAGGCCGAGATGGACCACAGCGTCCCCGCCGACGGTAAGCCGTCGAACCGGTCGTTCATCCGTCCCACTTCTAGCGAGCCACCGGCGTACACGCCGCTGCCGAGAAGGTCGGGAAGCGGGAGGAATCGGTTGTAGTACATCAGCCGGCCGAAGGCGTACTCGCGGCCGGCGAACTGATTGACGCGGTAACCGGACAGGCGCAGCGGACCGCCGAGCGTGAAGGATTCGTACGCGGGCATGTCGGAATTGAAATCCGTGCCGGCAGCAATGGCGTAGCCGATCGTGTGGTGTGCGTAGCTCCACGCACCGCGGAAGGTCGCTTCCAGCCGGCGGTAACTGGCGTCTGATCCGAACGCAGGTAGAGCGGCATAGGCCGACGCTACCGCACCGAAGCCGTGTGTCGGAAACCATGCGTGGTCCGTCTGGTCGACGAACAGGAGCGCGCGCAGCCCCGCCGAGGTTTCCTTGCCGGAAGGCAGGACTGCAGAGCCCGTATCGACGCGTGCATCCACGCGCGACCACACCGGGCCGGCGCGCAACTGTCCCCACGTGCCCAGCACGACCCCGGCATCGACGCCCACCTGCGACAGGCGCACCTTGTAGTCGGCGACCTTGTCCTCATCCACGAAAACACCGCGCATCTGCTGCCCGATACGAAAGTACGGCGCCACGATCCAACGGCCCGCCTCGTTCACCGGCTGGTAGAACTCGCTGAAGAGGTGCGTGTCCTGTCCGATCTGGGCTTCGCGTCAGCCATTCGCCGCCGAGACGGTTCAGCCACGTCTTGCGGTACTGGAACAGCGCGTTGAACATGCTGTCGCCCTGGAAGTCGCTCGCGAGCCCGAGACCGAATCTCAGGTAGTCCGGTCCCCACGACTTCTCGCGCGGCTCGATCACCATCGCGCGCGGCCCGCCGTCCCCGGTGATGTGATAGCTGATGCTCTCGAAGCCACCCTGGCCGTAGACGCGGCGCAGATCGGCACCGATCTTTCCCTCCGACAGCGGCTCGCCGGCCTTGGTCTGCACGAGGGCCTGCAGCACCTCGGGATTCGTGCGCTCGAGACCCTCGATGCGGATCTCGTCGACGCTGCCCAATGGCTTGAGCTCGGCGACCTGCGTCGCGCGCAAGGCTGCGTACTGCTCCGGCGGCACGCTGTAGCGTCGGAGCGAATCGGCCATCGCGCGCGTGGCTTCCTCGCCGATCCGGATCGCGTCGACCGAGCGATCGAAAGTGGAGACCGAGATGTCGCCGAGATCCGGGGCGATGAGCACGTCACGCTCGCCCAGGCTCTTCAACTGGTCGTCGACCGTCTGCTTGCCGAGGAAATTGACGAGCTGCGTGGTGACACTCAAGGCCGAGGTGATGTCCTTGCGCTTGAGCGCCGGCGTGGAAATGTTGACCGCGATGACCACGTCGGCACACAGCTTGCGCGCCTCGTCGATCGGCAGGTTGTTCGAGATGCCGCCGTCGACCAGCAAGCGCCCGTCGATCTCCACCGGCGCGATCGCTCCGGGCAGCGACATGCTGGCACGCATTGCCTGGGCCACGCTGCCGTGATCGAGCACGATCGCTTCGCCGGTCTCGATGTCGGTCGCCATGGCGCGGAACGGGATCGGCAGCTTCCGGAAATCGGTGACGTCGAAGGCGCGAATGGACAGCATCCGGAAGAACGACTCGATCGACACCCCCGCGATGAAGCCTTTCGGCAGCGCGAGGCTGCCGTCCTTCACGCCATACTCGGGCGCGAACAGCGTCTTGTAGTCGTCGATCTTGCGGCGGACGGAGATCTCCTGGCGTGGCGGGCGGTCGCGAAAGATCTCGTCCCAGTTGGCCGCGAGGACGAGCTTTTCCATCTCGAGCGGCGGGGTCCCCGCCGCGAAGGTGCCCCCGACGATCGCACCCATGCTGGTGCCGGTCACGCAGTGAATCGGCACCCGCAACTCTTCGAGCACCTTGAGAACGCCGACGTGCGCGATGCCGCGGGCTCCGCCTCCGGACAAGGCAAGACCGATGCGCGGTCCGGCCGTCGAGGCGACCGGGAATCCGGCGTCGGCCGCGAGCGCAGAGCCCTGCAGCAACGGCAGCATCGATGCGGCCGCTGCCGCAAGTACGAGGGCGGCGCGGATCCGCGCGGACTTCATCGCTCGACGAATCGGTGTGGCATGCGTCCCCGCAGCACTACCCGTCGGGGACCCGGGCGAGACCCCGCACGGCAACGCCTGCGTGTCACTTGACGCTGTAGCCGCGGCCTTCGAGGCAGACTGCGCGCGCCTTGGCGAACGCCTGCTGCTGCTGCTGCGATCCGGCCTGCTGCTGGGCCTGCGCCTGCTGCGTTGCAGCCGCATTCTGGCGACGGCTCTGGCCACGCGCGGCCGCGGCGCCCGCTGCAGCGCCGGCCCCGGCGTCACCACCGACGATCTCGCCCACCACCGCGCCTCGTGCCGCGCCGCGCGCACCCGCGCCGGGCGTGGTGCCCGTTGCCGTCGTCGGAGGCGCGGCCACGGGGGCCGGTGGTGGAGCCTTGGCCGGATCGAACCCCGTCTGCTGCACCGCCCACGTATAGCAGGCAGCCTCGTCGCTCTTCTGCTGCTGCGGCGACTGGCCCTTCGCCGGATAGACGTACTGCTGCGCGCCGGCTTCGGCCGCGAGCGCCATGCTCATGACGAGCATCCATGCGATCTGTCGTTTCATGTGTGCCTTCTTCTCAAGATGCGCCACGTCGTCGCGGAGCTTCGCGATCCATGGGCACTGGCGTCAGCCGGTGGACGTCGAGCGCGAGCAGACTGACGTCGGACCGGCGTGCGCCGGAATGCCACACACGACCTGCCAGCCTTTGCTCAGGGTGAATGGTTCACCGGCCAGCGTCTTCGCAAATCTCGACACACGGTGCCACGCACGCGTTGCGCCGCCCAGCCCGCCCGCCGCGCTCTGTCAGCGAGCGCCGTGCACGACGTGCGACGAACATCTTGCGAAAGTCAGCGACGTGAAACGATCGAAGATTGATGGCAGTCAATCGAAGATGGAGATTGCCGCGCAATCCTTGCTGCCGATCCAGGGGCGGCGAGTCGGACGCGCCGGCCACGCATCGGCACACTCATGAAGACCGTCTTGCAAAGCGTCAAGGGCGCGCTCGCGGCCGTCGCGATCGCGCTCAACGTCGTGGTCGTGTTCTCGATGATGATCCCGTTCGCCCTGCTCAAGCTCGTGCTGCCGACCGAGTCCGTTCGACGCACGTGCGATCGCGCGCTCACCGCACTCGCCTCGCGATGGGTGGCGTTCAACGACATCATCATGGCAAGCGTGGGTCGCACGCGCTGGAACGTCACGGGCCTCGACGACCTCGATCCGCGCGGCTGGTACCTGGTGAGCTCCAATCACCAGACGTGGTGCGACATCCTCGTGCTGCAGAAGGTGTTTCACGGCCGCATCCCGTTCCTCAAGTTCTTCCTCAAGGCGGAACTGATCTGGGTGCCGGTGATCGGCCTCGCATGGTGGGCACTCGACTTTCCCTTCCTCAAGCGCGGCAAGAAGGGGGGCCGCGGCGACTTCGAGACCACGCGGCGCGCCTGCGAGAAGTTCAAGCTCATTCCCACCGCGGTGATCAACTTCGTCGAGGGGACGCGGCTGACGCCGGGCAAGCATGCGCACCAGCAATCGCCTTACCGCCACCTGCTGAAGCCGAAGGTCGGCGGCATGGCGGTGGCGCTCGCCACCATGGGCGAGTACTTCCAGGCCTTGCTCGACGTCACGATCGCGTATCCGCGCGGCACGCCCACGTTCTGGGACCTGTTGTGCGGCCGCATGGAGGAGGTGATCGTGCGCGTGGAGTCGCGCCCGATCCCGCCGCAGCTCACGGCTGGCGACAACGTCGCCGATCCTGCATTCCGGAGCAGCGTGCAGGCGTGGATCGGCCCGATCTGGGAAGACAAGGACCGTCTGCTCGACGAACTGCTGCGATCTTCAGCGCGTGTTGCAGCCGGTGCCGATGCTGCCTGAACCGACAGCGGAAACTCCGATCACTCGGGCAGTGCCAAGCAGCATGTCGCCATACCGGGCCGATGCGGGTCGTGATCGGTGATCATCCGCATGACGAGCGACGAGCGCGCCGGCGCGCCATCAGGACCACGACCGCCAATGCCGCGATCATTCCCGCAGGGTGCGCCATTGCCTTTTGTCATCCGGTGCGCCCAGGCGGCGACAGACAATGCTCACGTGAATGCGCATTCATAGGTTGGCGAGGAACGCGTGTGCCGCGCGTGCAGCAGCGCGCGCGCCATGCCCGGAGCCGCCGTCCCGATGGACGAATCCCGCTGAGCGATGCATGGCGACAGGCTGGATCGAGCGCAAGGTCGAGGACGACGCCGATGTCCTGTACCTCGACGGGCGTCTGGCGCCTGCCGAACGTCGCCGCGATCGCGACGCGCTGCGGCGCTGCGGCTTCGCGCGCCGGCGACCGCTTCGTGCGTGGACGGCAGCCGGCTCGAGGCGCTCGACACCGCGGCGGGCTTCATCCTGCTGCAGGCATCTCGCGGACGTCGGCTGCACGCGCGCGATGGTGAGCGCGCGCGGCTTCGACCCGCGCCACGAGCGGCTGCTCGCGCTGGTGCACGAGCGCATGACCACGCCGCCCTGCGGCGCGCATCCGGCGCACCTGGGGCTCGTGCAGCGCATCGGTGCGGCCGACGCTCGCACCTGGCGCGCATGCTGAAGACGCACGTCGCCTTCGTCGGCATGGTCGCGCTCGAGCTGCTCGCGCTCGTGCGCAGGCCGCGGACTGTTCCGGCCCCGCGAGACGGTGTCGCAGTTCGAGGCGGTGTGCATCGACGCGGTCCCGATCGTCGCGCTCGTGAACTTCCTCATCGGCGTGGTGATCGCCTACGTGCTCGGCGTGCAGGCGCAGCGCTACGGCGCGAACCTCTTCGTCGCCGACGGCATCGCGCCTCGGCGATGTGCCGCGAGCTGTCGCCGATCCTCGGCTCGGTCCTCGTCGCCGGCCGCTCCGGCGCCGCCTTCACCGCGCAGATCGGCACCATGAAGGTGGAGGAGGAGATCGACGCCATCAGCACGCTCGGGCTCTCGCCGATCCAGGTGCTGGTCATCCCGCGGCTCGTGGCGCTCATGATCGCGCTGCCGCTGCTGGTGTTCGTCGGCGACGTCGCCGGCATCGCCGGCGGCATGGTGGTCGGCGCGTGGCAGCTCGACATCGCGCCGCAGGTCTTCATCGACCGCGTGCACGACGTGCTCGAGATGCGCCATTTCGTGGTCGGCCTCGGTCAAGGCGCCGGTGTTCGCCGCCTTCATCGCCATCATCGCGTGCCGCATGGGCCTGCTGGTCGCGCGCGACGCGCGCAGCGTCGGCGAGAACACCACCTCCACCGTCGTGCAGTGCATCGTGTGGGTCATCCTCCTGGACGCCGCCTTCGCCGTCGCGTTCCAGCACCTGGGCGATCTGAATGGACCGCGTCCTCGGCGTCGACTCGATCGTCACCCGCTTCGGCAGGCAGGTGGTGCACGACGGCGTGAGCTTCGACCGTGCAGCGCGGCGAGGTGGTGGCGCTGATCGGCGGCAGCGGCAGCGGCAAGTCGGTGCTGCTGCGGGAGATCATCGGCCTCATGCGGCCCGACCGCCGGGCCGCATCGAGCTGCTCGGCACCGACGTGTGGCGCTGCGACCTGCGCGAGCTCAACGCGCTGCGGCGCGCGCTTCGGCGTGCTCTTCCAGGACGGCGCGCTCTTCTCGTCGCTCACCGTCGCCGAGAACGTCGCCGTCCCGTTCCGCGAGAACACCGCGCTGCCGATGGACATCGTCGCGCCGCTCGTCGGGTTCAAGCTCGCCCTGGTGGGCCTGCCCGCGGATGCGGCGCGAAGTTGCCGGCGCAGCTTTCCGGCGGCATGCGCAAGCGCGCCGCGCTCGCGCGCGCGCTCGCCCTCGAGCCGGAGATGCTCTTCCTCGACGAGCCCACCTCGGGGCTCGACCCGGTCGGCGCGCGCGAGTTCGACCGCCTGCTGCGCGCGCTCGCCGACAGCCTCGGCCTCACCGTGTTCATCGTCACGCACGACGTGGACATGCTCGTGTCGATCGCCGACCGCGTGATCGCGCTCGCGGCGGGCAAGGTGATCGCCGACGGCCCCGTGGGCGCGGTGCGCAGAGCCGACGATCCCTGGCTGCGCGAATACTTCGCGGCACGCGCCTGAATGGAACCCGAAGCGAAATACACGCTCGTCGGCGCCGCGGTGCTCATCCTGGTCGCGCTGCTCGCGGCGGCGGTGGTGTGGCTGCGCAGCAGCGGCGAAGGCGCAACGGCGCGCGCGCAGTACAAGATCTATTTCGAGCGCCAGTCGCTCGAAGGGCTCGAGCCGCGCAGCGACGTCACGATGCGCGGCGATGCGGGTCGGCTCGGTCACGGGCCTACGCTTCTCGTCGCAGCGGCCCGGCGCCGTCGAGGTCTTCATCGCCGTCGATCCCGACCACGCCGATCCGGCAGAGCACGAGCGCGACGGTGGAGCGGCACCTGGTGACGGGGCTCGCGACGCGTGCGGCTCGTGAACGCGACGGAGGACAGCCCGCTGCTCGCAGAAGCGCCGCCGGGCGAGCCGCACCCGGTGATCGCGGAAGGCGAGTCGTCGATGAAGCAGGTGTCCGACACGCTCTCGCAGCCTGGCGCGAGCAGCGCGGACGAGACGATGAAGCGCCTGAATTCCACGCTCGTCCCCGGAGAACCGCGCCGCGTTCGCCGAGACGCCTCGACAACCTGCGCCGCGTCTCGCGCCACGCGGATGCCAGTCTCACGCAAGGTCGACGCAGCGGCCGGCTCCGTCGGCCAGGCCGCGGACGACGTGCGGGCGCTGGCGGCCTCCGTCACGCAGGCCGGAAGAGCGCACGCTCGACGGCGCGCTACGACACGCTGGGCGCGGAAGCTCACGCGCGCGGTACGCGAATCCGCGGCGCACAGGCGACTGCGCGCGGTACGTGGACGGTCACGCGAGCGCAGCCGACGCGCTGCTCGCAACGGCGACGAAGAGCTGCGCGCGAGCGCGCCGTGCGCTGCGCTCCGCGGCCGATTCGGTGGGCGCCGCCGCGGATCGACTGCGCGATCCGCGCCAGATCGATCTACGGGCCGCCGAAGGACGGCCTCGGCCCGGGGGAAGGCAGCGCCATGAAGGCGTGCTGCGACCCTGCTCGTGGCCATCGCCGTGCCGGCTGCGTGCCGCCGGAGCGCGCGAGGCGGACCGCTACTTCGTCCTCGAAGCGGCGCTCGCCGCCCTACGGCGCCGCGTCCGGCGCGGTCCGCCGGGCGTGAGCGTCGCGCCGACGACGTCGTCGAGCTTCTACGACACGCAAGACATCGTCTACAGCCGCGCGCCGGGCACGCGCGCCTACTACCAGTTCAACCATTGGACCGAGCGGCCGCAGCGCGCGATCCACGCGCAGCTCGCGTCGCGGCTCTCGACGGACGCGGCGAAGGGCGGCCTCGTCCTCGATACCCGCGTCGACGAGATCTATCACGATGCGCTGGACTCGCCGGGAACGGCTGCGCATCACGACTCACCGCGGAGCTCGTCGATCCGGCGAGCGCGGGCGGTGCTGGCGCGCCGCACCTTCAACCGGTCGGCGCCCGCCGCATCGTACGACGCGTCCGGCGCCGTGCGGGGCTTCGACGAGGCGCTCGGCAGCCTGCTCGACGACATCGTCACGTGGGTCGGACAGCAGGCGCCGGCGACGAGATAGCGAACCACTTCTGACGGATCGGCATGGCACCCAAGGACACGGAACAGACTCGACGCAGCGCACCCCAGCCGCCCGGCGCGGCGAAGGAAGGCAACGCCCGGATGCCGCCGCGCCGGGCGTGGATCATCTTCTTCGCGATCGTGTTCCTCAATTACCTGCTGGCGCGCTTTCTGTTTCCCGCGCCGGAGCTGGTCACCGTGCCGTACACCGTGTTCAAGCAGCAGGTCGAGAAGGGCAACGTCGCGGCGATCTACAGCCAGGGCACGAGCATCGAGGGCCGCTTCGGCACCGCCGTCACGTGGCCTCCGGAAACCGCGGCCAAGGAGGCGCTGCCGCCCTCCCGCCGTGGCCTGCCGCCGGCGCAGCCACCGAAGACATCCGACACGTTCACCACCGAGCTGCCAGCGTTCGTCGATCCCGGGCTCGAGCAGTTCCTCATCGCCCACGACGTGGAGATCAGCGCGGTGCCGATCCGTCAGGGCAGTCCGTGGGCCACGCTCCTGTTCGGCTTCGGCCCGGCGATCCTGATCATCGCCTTCTACGTGTGGCTCTACCGCCGCGCGGCGCAGGGCGGCGGGATGGGTGGCGGCCTGGGCGGACTGATGGGCATCGGCAAGAGCAAGGCCCGCCGCTACGACACGGAATCGGATGCGCGGATCACCTTCGACGACGTGGCCGGCATCGACGAGGCCGAGAACGAGCTCGTCGAGATCGTCGACTTCCTGAAATCGCCGGCGAAGTACACGCGCCTCGGCGGCACCGCCCCGAAGGGTGTCCTGCTCATCGGCTCGCCGGGCACCGGCAAGACGCTGCTCGCCAAGGCCGTCGCGGGCGAAGCGGGCGTGCCGTTCTTCTCGATGAGCGCGTCGGAATTCGTGGAGATGATCGTGGGCGTCGGGGCCGCGCGCGTGCGCGACCTCTTCAAGCAGGCACGCGAGCACGCACCGGCGATCATCTTCATCGACGAGATCGACGCCATCGGCCGCGCGCGTGGCCAGGTCGCGATCGGCGGCTCGAGCGAGCAGGAGCAGACGCTGCAGCAGATCCTGACCGAGATGGACGGCTTCACGGGCCGCGAAGGCATCATCGTGCTCGCCGCGACCAACCAGCCGGACGTGCTCGATCGCGCGCTGTTGCGGCCGGGCCGGTTCGACCGCCGCGTGGTGGTGAATCTGCCCGACAAGACGGGGCGCGAAGCGATCCTCAAGGTGCACACGCGCAAGGTTCCGCTGGCCACCGATGCGAGCCTCGCCGAGCTCGCCTCGGCAACGCCCGGATTCTCCGGTGCGGACCTCAAGAATCTCGTGAACGAAGCGGCGCTGCTGGCCGCGCGCCGCGAGGAGAACGAAGTGCGGCAGAAGGATTTCCACGACGCGCTCGAGAAGATCGTGCTCGGCCCCGAGCGCCCGCTGCTGCTGACCCCGGAGGACCGCGAGCGCATCGCTTATCACGAGAGCGGCCACGTCGTCCTCGGCCTGCTCGTGCCCGGTGCCGACCCGGTGCACCGGGTGAGCATCGTCCCGCGCGGGCAGGCGCTTGGCGTGACGTATCAGCGGCCGCAGACCGACCGCTACAACTACCCCGAGGCCTATCTGCGGGCGCGCATCGTGGGCATGCTGGGCGGACGCGCCGCCGAGGAGGTCGTCTACGGGACGCGCACGACGGGCGCGGAGAACGACATCGAGCAGGCGACGACGCTCGCGCGCAACATGGTCACGCGCTGGGGGATGAGCGAGGCGCTCGGCATGGTGCAGCTCGCGCCGCGGCAGAATCCGTATCTCGGCGGCATGTCGGGCTTCGGCGGCGAAAAGCCGTTCAGCGAGGAAACAGCCCGGGTGATCGATGCGGAGGTGCAACGGATCATCAACGAGTGCCACGACCAGGCAAAGCGTCTCCTGACGACGCACCGCCAGTCACTCGATGCGCTCGTCGCGGCGCTGCTGAAGCGCGAGACGCTCGGCGAGCACGATATCCTCGAGGTGACGGGGCTTCCCGCCGCGCCGGCACTGGAAGGTGCGCCCATCCGGATCGCGGGCCCGGCGGATTGAGGCTTACATGGACGGCCCCAGCGCACATCGCGGGAGGGCCAAGCGACGCGACGACGCTTCAGTGCCTGCGCGGCGGCGCCGCCGCCGCGCGATACATGTGCGCGACGAGCTGCACGAGGGCGGCCGAGGCGAGCCACGAGCGGCGATCGTCGCCACGGCTGGTCAGCGCAATCGGCACGCGGGCACCGAGCACGATGCCCGCCGACAGCGCGTCGGTGAGATACATGAGCTGCTTCGCGATCATGTTTCCCGATTCGAGGTCCGGTACGAGGAGCACGTCGGCCTGACCCGCGACGGCCGAGCGGATGCCCATGGTCTCGGAGGCCTTCATCGATACCGCGTGGTCGAACGTGAGCGGACCGTCGAGGACGCCGCCGACGATCTGTCCGCGCTCGGCCATCTTGCACAGCGTCGCCGCTTCCATCGTGGCGCGCATCTTGGGATTGATCGTCTCGATCGCCGCGAGCACCGCAACCTTTGGCGCTGGAATGCCGAGCCAGCGCGCCAGGTCGATGACGTTCTGGCAGATGTCGCGCTTCTCCGCGAGGCCCGGTGCGATGTTGATCATCGAGTCGGTGATGAAGAGCGGCTTGGGATACGTCGGCACGTCCATGACGTGCACGTGACTCACGCGGCGGTCAGTTCGCAGGCCGTGCGTTGCCGAGATCACGGGCACGATGAGGTCCTCCGTGGTCACGCCGCCCTTCATGATGCCCTCCACCCGGCCTTCGCGGGCGAGACGTATGGCTTGCGCGACCGCCTCGCGCGGGTTCGCGGCCGGCACGATCTGGAATGCGTCGAGGTCGACGCCGCCGGCCGCTGCAACCTCGCGGATCGCGCTCTCTTCGCCAACGAGGATCGGGACGATGATGCCCTGCTCGCTCGCGTCGGCGATTGCCGCCAGCGAATCGGCATCGGCCGGAGCGACGATCGCGGTGACGATCGCCGCCAGCTTGCGCGCCTTCACCCGCCCCATGACTTCGCGGAACCGCGCCTCCTTGTCGTCGAAGCGCACCTCGGGAAGGTCGACCCTCGCGCGCCGCACCTTCTCGGTGGGAGGAATCACTTCGGCGGAGCCCGATACCACCACGTCGCCATCCTGATTGATGCACGTGGTGTCGAGCACCACCCTGCCCTTCGCCGCGTCCTTTTCCTGCGCCGTCACCTTGATCGTGATGGTGTCGCCAACCTTCACGGGGCGCCGGAAGCGGAGGTTCTGCCCGAGATAGATCGTGCCGGGCCCGGGAAACTCGGTTCCGAGCACGGTCGAGATGAGCGCGGCGGTCCACATCCCGTGACCGATCACCTCGCGGAAGCGGCTGCTCTTCGCATACTCGGGGTCCACGTGCGCAGGATTGATGTCGCCCGACATGACGGCGAACAGCGTGATGTCCTGCTCGGTGAGCGTGCGCTCCAGCGTGGACGTGTCGCCGACTTCGATCTCGTCGAAGACGCGATTTTCGATGTATTCCAACTTGACTCCCGGGCGTGCAGCGTGCGACAGGTGGCGCACGGCGTGCAATGAACGAACTGGGCAAGCGCCGCCGAGGATAGGCGCTCTGCTGCGGTCCGGCTTTGATCGGTCGCAATGAACGTCTGGCTTGACCGAATCCTCTCGCACCCGGGTGGCGTCGGGCGCGAGTTGCGCGTGCGCGCCCCGTTACGCGGGCAACGAGGTGCCTGGCCCTCCGGTCGGCCGCTCCAGCGCGGCGCGGTCCCAGTGCGCGAGGTCGGCCGCAGCCTCGTACGTGCCCTGCAGGAACTCGAGCAGCGTCGTGTCGGGATGCGACGAGCGCCGCACCACGTCATAGGGCAGGACGAACTCGTGCATGTCCGCGTCGTAGTACGCCCCCGCGGGACCGACGTGGCGCCGCGCGTAGCCCTCGGGCTCGGGATACGCGTAGGCATAGAACGCGGGTTGCGTCACGGCGCCGCCGCCCGGCCAGAAGCCGCAGCTGCTGCACTCGTGCGAGTACGCCTCGACCATCACGTAATCCGCGCAATTCGGTGCGCCGCCCGGATGGCGCGGAGCGCGCCGCCCGGAGAAGCGCGTGTACGCGACGTCGAAGCTGCCCCAGAAGAAATGCACGGGGCTCGCCTTGCCGAGGAACGGGCCGGCGAACCGCTTCAGCACGCGGTCCGCCTGCACGAGGATCTGCCAGCAGCGATGCGCCGCGGCCGGATCGTAGGCCGCATGCTCGCGATCGTCCGCGAAGGGAATCGCGGTCACCACTTCCACCGGCCTCGCCAACAGGCTGACCTCGATGCCGAGCTCGCGCAGCGCCGCCATGTACGTGCGAAAGAACGCGGCGACGGATTGCGCCGCGAGCGGCAGCGCACGCACACCGCCGCCGCTGGTCCGGATCGTCAGCGCGTGCGCGATGAAATCGAGATCGACCGCGAACGTCGTCTCGCCGAACGGAATCGCGGACGTCGTGAGGCCACGCGGGGTCACGTACAACGCGCCCTGCCACCAATGGTTCTGCATCGGGGCCAGGGCGAGGCGCGTCTTGCCGACGATCTGCAGCCACATGTGCAGCGTCGCGTACGTGGGTTGCCAGTCCTCCAGCGGCAGTGCCGGCCAGAGAGGGCTCGGTCGATGCAGTCATCGCGGCTCGGGCGCCGGCTCGAACGTGATCTCGTCCACGTAGCACCAGCCCCAGTCCTCGCCGGGCTCGAAGCTCCGGATGATGGGATGGCGCGTGGCGTGGAAATGCGCGGTGGCGTGCTTGCCGGGCGACTGGTCGCAGCAGCCGACATGGCCGCACTCGAGACAGAGCCGGAGGTGGACCCAGCGCATGCCGGTCTCGAGGCATTCCTCGCAGCCCCGTGGCGTGCGGGGTGCAACGCGATGGACCTGGTCGAGATGCGTGCAACGTGCGGTCATGGAGGCTCACCTCGAGGAGCGAGTGGCGACAGGGCGTCGGGCGTCCGCGGCGGTGCAGCGCAGGCGCACCGTGAATGGATGCGCGAGCGACACGCGTGCATCGTACATGCAACCGCGCCGCGCCACCCTGTGTTGCGGTCCTAGGCATTCCGCGGCAGCGCCAGGTAGACCCGGACGATGAATGCGTGCAGGTCCTCCATGTACTGGCGCAGGAATTTTTCCGTGGACTCGTTGGTGACCTTGCCGTCCTCGGTGACGAGACCCGGCTTGAACTGGATGTAGGCCTCCGGCGCATTCATCTGCGGCGAATTGCAGAAGCTCAGTACGCTGCGCAGCTGCTGCTGCGCAATGGCGGTTCCGATCGCACCCGGCGACGTGCCGATCACGGCGGAAGGCTTGCGCGTGAACGAATTCTTCCCATACGGGCGGCTGGCCCAGTCGATCGCATTCTTCAATCCGCCCGGAATGGAGCGGTTGTATTCCGGGGTGACGAAGAGCACGGCATCGACCTTGGCCAGCGCGTCCTTGAACGCGCGTGCGGGCGCCGGAAAGTCGGCATCGTAGTCGTAGCTGTAGATGGGCAGGTCACGAAATGGGACCTCGGTCATCTCGAGCTCCTTGGGTGCGAGGCGCACCAGTGCCTTGGCCAGCAGCCGATTGATGGACGCGGTGGCGAGGCTGCCCACCAGGTAACCGACCTTGTATGTCGTCATGAGATCTCCTGTGAAGTCCGCGGCGGCACGGCGCGCACGAGTGCGAGACCGCCGGATGTCGCGCTCCACGATCGGCGCACGGGGGCGCGCACAACGCAGTGTGCGCGCGGATTGGACCCGCCGGGAATCGGATCGTTGCGTGACTGCGCGGCGGCGCCCCGTCCTCGAGTGGGCGCGGATCGCCGAGCTGACCGGTCTGCATCGCGCACCGGCGTGCGAAAGCACGCGGGCCTGCATATTCCGCGACCGAATACCCTGATCACGACAAAGTCTTTCCGGCTTCACCGAGCGGTGAAAGAGACATGCGAGCCGGAGCCGTTGATCGTGTGTGACCACACGGCGACTTGGGCGCCATCGACTCCTCGTCGCGTGGATGCTTGCCGGGTTGGGCTATGCAGTCGGCCTCGTCGTGTCGACCGCGCTCGATCTTTCTTCGGGGGCTGTCATCGTATGGTCTCTCGTGGCGGTAGGCCTCGGGTACTACGCCTTCGCGACGCGGCTGTACCGCACCGGCGAAGTGCCCGCACAAACGCGGGCTGCGCGTGGCCCTGTGAACCGGCTGCGTGCGCCGACAGGACCGACTTCGTGAAAGCCCTGGCGCCGTGGCTGCTTTTCGCGCTGGGCTCCGCCTTCTTGCGATGCCCGCGGCCTAGGCGGTTCGCGGTGCAGCCTGCGGGTGCTCACGGCCGCCGCGAACACCCCGCCGCAATCCATCCGCGCGATCGCTACGTCTTGCTGCCAAACATGCCGAGCATGCGCAGCACGAAGATGAGCAACACCGCGCCTGCGATCGCGATGATGAAGCCGACGATCCCACCAGTGGCCGTGACGCCCATGAGGCCCGCGACCCAGTAACCCAGCAGCGAGCCCACGACGCCGACCAGTACGTTGGCGACCCATCCCATCTGGGCGTTGGTCTTCATGACGATGCTTGCCAGCCAGCCGACGATTCCACCGATGATCAACGTGACGATCCAGTCCATTTTCCGACTCCTTGGTAATCGAATGATGCGCATCCCTTCTCGCGCCGCATCCCGTCAGCGAGGCGCGGCACGACCTCAGCATAGGGGCGATCCGCCGGGCCGTCGTTGACGGATGTCGTTACGCCTGCGCGACCCGGGCGCGGCATTTTCGACCGACCCGGGCTCGCGCGCGACGCACTGTTGCCGCGCCATAGCGCCCTGCGTGCAACGAGCAACAGCCTGCGCTGCCTGCCTAACGCGGTCGCGGCACCTTCTCCACGAACCTCGGTGCACGCAGGAAATCGAAATCGACGCCCTGATCGGCCTGGGTGACCCGTTCGAGGAAGAGCTTGTGGTAGCCCCGCTCGCCGGTCGGTGGTCTCGACCTTCTGTGCTTGCGCGCGCCGCTGCGAGCTCCTTCTCGGAAACGAGCAGCGTGAGCTCACGCCGGCTGACGCTGAGACGGATGCGATCGCCGCTCTTCACGTAGGCGAGCGTGCCGCCCATCGCGGCTTCCGGCGTGACGTGCAGCACGATGGTGCCGGCTGCGGTTCCGCTCATGCGCCCGTCGGAGATGCGCACGATGTCCTTCACGCCGGCGCGAGCCGAGCTTCTTCGGGATCGGCAGGTATCCCGCCTCGGGCATGCCCGGCGCGCCCTTCGGCCCGATGTTCTTCAGGACCAGAATGTCGTCGGCGTTCACATCGAGCGCATCGTCATCGATGCGCTCGGCCATGTCCTGCGACGTTCTCGAACACGACGGCGCGTCCCTCGTGCTCCATCAGCTTCGCGTCGGCCGCGGACTGCTTGATGATGGCGCCGCCCGGGGCGAGATTGCCGCGCAGCACGGCGATGCCGCCGTGCGGATAGATCGGATCCGCGACGGGTCGCACCACGTCCTGCTTGAACCCGGCTCCCGAGCGTTCGATCTCTTCGCCCAGCGTGCGCCCGGTCACCGTCATCGCATCGAGGTGCAGCAGCGGCTTCAGCTCGCGCAGCAGCGCCGGCATGCCGCCGGCCTTGTGAAAGTCCTCCATGTAGTGCTGGCCGGTCGGCTTCAGATCGACCAGCACCGGGCGTTTCCTCGCCCATCGCGTCGAGCTGATCGAGGTCGATCTCGATGCCGAGCCGACCGGCAATCGCCGTCAGGTGAATGATGCCGTTGGTGGAACCGCCGATGGCGAGCAGCACGCGCAGCGCGTTCTCGAACGCCTTGCCGGTGAGGATCTTGTCCGGCGTCAGACCGTGCTTGATCATCTGCACGGCGGTGGCACCGGTCCTGCTCCGCGACGCGGATGCGGTCCGCCGTGACCGCCGGCGGCGATGCCCCGCCCGGGAGCATGATGCCGAGCGCCTCGGCCACGCACGCCATCGTGCTCGCGGTGCCCATGACGGAACAGGTCCCCACGCTCGCGACGAGCTGGTCGTTCACTCGCGACGACTTCGTCGGCGTCGATCTCCTCCGCCCGATACTTGCCCCAGAAGCGGCGGCAGTCGGTGCACGCGCCGACGCGCTCCGAGCGATGCGATCCCGTGAGCATCGAGCCGGTCACGAGCGAGATGGCCGGCACGCCGGCTGACGCCGCGCCCATCAACTGCGCGGGCACCGTCTTGTCGCAGCCGCCGATCAGCACCACGGCATCCATCGGCTGCGCGCGGATCATCTCCTCGGTGTCCATCGACATCAGGTTGCGCACGTACATGCTCGTCGGCTGCGCGAAGCTCTCGTGGATGGACATGGTCGGAAATTCCATCGGCAGGCCGCCTGCGAGCATGACGCCGCGCTTCACCGCCTCGACGAGCTGGTCGGCGTTGCCGTGGCACGGGTTGTAGGCGCTGCCCGTGTTGGCGATGCCGATCACGCGCCGGTCGAGCGCATCGTCGGTGTACCCCGCGCCCTTGATGAACGCCTTGCGCAGGAAGACGGAGAAGCCGGGGTCGCCGTAGCTGGTCAATCCCTTGCGCATGCCGTGCGGCGGCACCGCTCCGGGCTTGCGGGACTTGTCATCACTCATGCGGGTCCTCGGCTGCGCTGTCGAAGCGAACAGGATACCGCCGCCTGTTGCGACGCATCCGTGAAAGACGCGTCGCCGGACGCGGTTGCGCGTGCTACCCCCCGGCTGCTAGTTCTTGAGGCGGTAACCCGTCCTGAAGATCCACGCGACGATCACCAGCGCGACGGCCAGGAAGAACAGAGTCATGCCGAGGCTGACCGCCACGCTCACGTCGGCGATCCCGTAGAAGCTCCAGCGGAATCCGCTGATGAGGTACACCACCGGATTGAACAGCGTGACCGTTCGCCAGAACGGCGGCAGCATGTCGGTCGAGTAGAAGCTGCCCCCGAGAAATGTCAGCGGCGTGACGATGAGCAGTGGCACCAGCTGGAGCTTTTCGAAACCGTCCGCCCAGATGCCGATGATGAATCCGACGAGGCTGAACGTGACTGCCGTCAGGACGAGGAAGAGCACCATCCACACGGGATGCAGGATGCGCAGCGGCACGAACAACGCAGCCGTCGCCAGGATGATGAGGCCGAGGATGATCGACTTGGTCGCCGCCGCGCCGACATAGCTCACCACGATCTCGGCGTATGACACCGGCGCAGACAGGAGCTCGTAGATCGTCCCCGTGAACTTCGGAAAGTAGATCCCGAACGACGCATTCGAGATGCTCTGCGTCAGCAGCGACAGCATGATGAGCCCCGGCACGATGAAGGCGCCGTACGTGATGCCCTCCACCTCCTGGATGCGCGAGCCGATGGCGGCGCCGAAGACCACGAAGTAGAGCGATGTCGAGATCACCGGCGAGATGATGCTCTGCATCAGGGTTCGCCGCGTCCGCGCCATTTCGAACCCGTAGATCGCGCGTATCGCGTGGACGTTCATCGGGCGTCCCTCACGAGGTCGACGAAGATGTCCTCGAGCGAGCTCTGGCTCGTCTGCAGGTCCTTGAACCGGATGCCGGCCGCGTCGAGCGCTTCCAGCAGCGCGGCGATCGTGGTCCCCTCGCCTTCCTGGTCATAGGTGTGGGTGAGCTGCATCCCGTCGCCCGAGAGTTCCAGGCGGTAACGCGCGAGATCCGCAGGAACCTGCGGCAGCGGCTCGTGCAGGTCGAGCGTGAGCTGCTTCTTGCCGAGCTTGCGCATGAGCTCGACCTTGTCCTCGACCAGGATGATCCTGCCCTTGTTGATGACACCGATACGGTCGGCCATCTCCTCGGCCTCGTCGATATAGTGCGTCGTGAGGACGATGGTGACGCCGGCGTCCTTGAGCGAGCGCACCAGGCGCCACATGTCGCGCCGCAGCTCGACGTCGACGCCGGCCGTGGGCTCGTCGAGGAACAGCACCTGTGGCTCGTGCGACAGCGCCTTCGCGATGAGCAGCCGCCGCTTCATGCCGCCGGAAAGCGTGATGATCTTGCTGTCCTTCTTGGCCCACAGCGACAGGTCCTTCAGCACCTTCTCGATGTGTGCTGGATTGGCGGGCTTCCCGAACAGTCCGCGACTGAACGAGACCGCGTTCCAGACGGTTTCGAACGCGTCCGTCGTGAGCTCCTGCGGGACGAGGCCGATCATCTCGCGCGACTTGCGGTACTCCGCAACGATGTCGTGACCGTCGACAACCACCGTGCCCGTGCTCGCGCGCACGATGCCGCAAACGATGCCGATCAGCGTGGTCTTGCCCGCGCCGTTGGGCCCAAGCAGCGCGAAGATCTCGCCGCGGCGGATCTCGAGGTCGATGTCCTTGAGCGCCTCGAAGCCGGTGTCGTAGGTCTTCGAGAGGTTGGAGATCGATATTACGGGAGGCATGACGCAACGTTGGCAGATCGAGGTGCCGTACTCTAACCCGGTGCAGGGAATCGGGCACGAGCCGCGACGCTTCGGCGCTACGGGCCGGGGGTCGCCGTCCGGCGCTAGAATCCACGCGTCGCTGCCCGCCACCGGTCCTTCGTCGTCCCTTGGAAAGGAGCTTCCCGATGTCTATACGACTGGCTGGATCCGTGCTGTTCCCGCTCGTGCTCGGCGCCGTCGCCGCGAATGCGATGGCTGCTTCGCAGGTCCTGGCAATCAAGCTGCAGGACTCGTCGACGGACCCCTCCATCGCTCATATGCGCATCGTCCTCGACCACGATAACGTGCGGCGTGGCCCAATTACCTTCAAGGCTGAGAACCAGTCGAGGACACTCGTGCACGAGGTGCTGATTGCGCGCGATGCCGGCAAGGGCGAGTTCCCGTTCAACGCCAGGACCGACCGGGTCATCGAGAGCCGTGTGCACCCCATGGGCGAAATCTCCGACGTCGCGCCCGGCAAGACAGGCACGCTCACGTTGACCTTGAAGCCCGGCACGTACGTGCTGTTCTGCAATCAGCCCGGGCACTACAAGGATGGAATGATCGCCAGGCTCACGGTCGGGCCCTGACGCTCGGCAACGGCAATTCTTTCCGGTCGCGGAATGCGAATCGGGCGATGCGCGAATGCCCGAATCCTTGGTCCCCGAAAACGCGCCGGAAACGCTTGCGGCCACATCGTGTCGGGTGCTACCTTGGCCGCCGTCGAGTGGATCCGATCATCTGCTCGCGCCGATGCAACCGAGGCACAAGCTCGGTTGCACCGCGTCATATCCACATCTCTCGGGGGGTCGATGTCAATGAATCGAAGCGCTTGGCAGCGCACACTGGTGGCGGCTGTCGCCGCCGTCGCAATGACGCTGTCGCTGACGGCGTTCGCACAAATCGCGGACGGCGCCGGTCCGGCCAAAGGCAAGGCCCACAAGGCATCGAAGCTCTACATCGTGCAGATGATGGACGCCCCTGTGGTCGGCTACACCGGGGGCATTGCCGGGCTCAGGGCGACCAAGCCCACCCGCGGCAAGAAGATCGATCCGCTGGACAACGACGTCGTCAAGTACGCCGGCTACCTGACCGCGAAGCACGATGCCGCGCTCAACCAGGTCGGCGGCGGGCGCAAGGCGTACAGCTACAACTATGCATTCAACGGCTTCGCGGCGGAGCTGACCGAAGCGCAGGTCGCTGCGCTGAAGGCGATGCCCGGCGTGGTCAACGTGAGCAAGGACGAGTTGCTCCGCATGGACACGTCGTCCACACCGGCCTTTCTCGGACTCTCCGACACGACCGGGCTGTGGAACAAGCTCGGTGGCGTCGGACGCGCGGGTGAGAACATCGTCATCGGCATGGTCGACAGCGGCGTGTGGCCCGAGAGCCTGAGCTTCTCCGATCGCACCGGCACCAACGGCAACGCGAGCAAGGACGGCAAGCTCTCGTATCAGCAGATTCCGGGGTGGCACGGCAAGTGCACGCCCGGTGATGCGTTCAACGCCTCCAACTGCAACCAGAAGCTGATCGGCGCGCGGTACTACAACGCCGGCTGGGGCGGGAACGCGGCGATCGACGAACTGTTCCCGTTCGAGTTCAATTCGCCGCGAGACTGGGGCGGTCACGGCACCCACACGTCGTCCACGGCGGGCGGCAACAACGGCGTGCCGACCACCGGCGCAGCGTCGGTGTTCGGCGCGATCAGCGGGATGGCACCGCGTGCGCGCATCGCGACGTACAAGGTCTGCTGGGCGGACGAGCCCACGGGCGGCGGGTGCTTCGGATCCGACAGCGTCGCGGCCATCGACCAGGCCGTCGCCGACGGCGTGGACGTGATCAACTTCTCGATCAGCGGCACCATCGACCAATTTCCTCGACGCCGTCGAAGTGGCGTTCCTGTTTGCCGCCGATGCGGGAGTCTTCGTTGCCGCGTCGGCCGGGAATGATGGCCCGGCCACCAGCACCGTTGCGCATCCCGGCCCGTGGCTCACCACGGTCGCTGCCGGCACGCACAATCGCGATGGCCAGGGTTCGGTCACGCTAGGCAATGGCGTTACCTACTTTGGCGCGTCCTCGGCAACGCCGGTGGGCCCGGCCCCGCTGATCGATTCGACGGCGGCAGGACTCCCCGGGGCCGATCCTGCGGCACTCGCGCTGTGTTTCACTGCAGCGGACAACGGCGGAACGCCGGTGCTCGATCCCGCCAAGGTCGCCGGCAAGATCGTCGTGTGCGATCGCGGGCGCGAACGCCCGCGTCAACAAGAGTCACGCGGTGCTGGACGCCGGCGGCATTGGAATGATCCTGCTGAACACCAGCCCGAACTCGATCAACGCCGATCTGCATTTCGTCCCGACGGTGCACCTGCAGAACACGGACCGCGCCGCGGTCAAGGCCTATGCAGCCATCGCCGGCGCGACGGCGAAGATCAACGCGTCCGCGCTCGTCTACAACGCACCTGCGCCGTTCACCGCAACGTTCTCCTCGCGCGGCCCGCTGCGCGCCGCCGCGGGCGACCTGCTGAAGCCGGACCTCATCGCCCCGGGCCAGGACATCCTCGCCGCGGTCGCGCCGCCCAACAATGCGGGTCGCGACTTCGACATCTACAGCGGCACGTCCATGTCCGGCCCGCACGTGGCCGGCCTCGCGGCGTTGCTGAAGAACCTGCATCCGGACTGGTCGCCGATGATGATCAAGTCGGCGCTCATGACGACCGGTTATGACGTGCTCGACGGTTCGATTTCGACCGCGACCCGTCATCTTCCGGCAGGGCGCGGGTCACGTGAGGCCGAACAGCGCCGCGGATCCGGGACTCGTGTTCGATGCGGGCTTCAACGACTGGCTGGCGTTCCTGTGCGGCACCCGCCAGCTCAATGCGAGCTACTGTCCGTCGATCAGCATCGACCCCAGCAATCTCAACGTGGCGTCGATCGCGATCGGTGACCTCGCCGGCGTTCAAACCGTCACACGCAAGGTGACCAACGTGGGAAGCGCTGCTGCGACCTACACATCTTCCGTGAGCGGGATGGCTGGCTTCAACGTGGCGGTCAGCCCGGCCTCGCTGACGCTCGCGCGAGGGGAGACGAAGTCGTTCACGGTCACCTTCACTACCACGACAGCGGCGCTCAACAGCTACGCGGGCGGCCAGCTCACGTGGACCGACGGCACGCACAACGTGCGCATCCCCATGGTCGCGCGGCCGGTGGCCCTGGCAGCGCCGGCACAGGTGTCGGGGACTGGCGGTCCGATCAGCTACAACGTGACCTTCGGCTACACGGGGCCGTTCACCGCAGCAGCACGCGGCCTGATCCCGCCGGCGATCACGGCGGACACGGTGGCCGACGATCCCACCAACGGCTCGTGCTCGTTGACCACGCCGAACGCCAAGCTGGTGCCGGTGAATATCCCGGCAGGCACGACGTACGCGCGGTTCTCGCTGTTCGACGCCGACGTCAACCCGGGATCCGACATCGACCTTTGCGTGTTCGACGGTACGACGCTCGGTGGGCAGCAGCGGCTCGGGCACCTCGGCGGAAGAGGTGAATCTGCTCAATCCGTCCGCAGGCGCGTACACCGTGGTCGTCCACGGCTGGGGCGTGGTGGGATCGTCGCCGTTCAAGCTCCATACGTGGCTGCTCGGAAGCACGGCTGCCGGCAACATGGCGGTCAACGCCCCCGCGGCGGCGACGATCGGCACGACCGCAGCGATCAACCTCACGTTCAGCGGCCTGACACCGGCAACGAAGTACCTGGGCTCCGTGGCGTACGGCGGCAGCGCGGGCTTGCCCAATCCGACGATCGTTCGGGTGGACACGCCGTAACCGTCGGCATCTCCCGACCTACTCGACCGCGGCCTTCGGGCCGCGGTTTTTTTGCGGCTTCCCATCGCAAAGCCAGCATCACGCTTCAGCGCATACCGACCCATGGATGGATTTACCGCCCCGCACGGTATCCCGACGCACCGCACCGAACACCGACGGACAGCGCCCGCGCAAAGCGGCGTAGACTGGACGTTCACCGCAGAGCGCGGTCGGCACCATGGCAGACGATGCCGGGTGATTGCAATCGGGCTCCCGCCTCACGGTGCTCCCCGACAACGATCGGGGCACACGGAGAGGAGGCGTGACCATGACCGACGCGACGCTCACGACGCTGCTGAGAAGGCAGCCGTTCGTCAAGGATTTCCAGGCGCACCAGATCGACAAGCTGGAGGCGCTTGCGAAGCCCGTGCAGTTCGCGCCGGATCAGGTGATCTTCAGGGAAGGCGACGATTGTCCCGAGTTCTACCTGATCACCTCGGGCCTCGTTGCACTGGAGATCGCCCCGCCGACGGGAACGTTCCGCGTCGACACCCTGAACGCAGGCGACGAGCTCGGTTGGTCGTCGGTCTTGATGGGACGCGGCAAGTATTTTCAGGCGCGCGCCCTCGACGACGTGGAAGCACTGTCGTTCGACGGCCGTGATCTGCGCGCGATGTGCGACGACGACACCGCGTTCGGCTATGCGCTGATGCTGCGTCTGCTTGGCGTCGTGGCCGAGCGCCTTCAGGCAACGCGCTTGCAGGTGCTGGACAACTACTGGCCGGTGGCCAAGCGCGCCGGAGCGTAGTCGTCCGTTTGCGCGGGAACCACGGCCGCGGCTGCCGCGCGGGACGGGCCGTCCGGCCCTGCCCTGGAGACGATCCTCCTACCGGAGCGACAGTATCCAGTTCACGAGGTTGGCGATGCGGTCGGGGTCGCTCGTCTTCACGATGGGGTGATCTTCCTCGTGGCCGTCGGGGAAACGGGCCTTGCGCCCCGTCGTGACGTGCCGGTAGAGCTTTTCCTCGGCGCCGAGGCTGCCCAGGTATTTCGCAGCGACATCTCTCCACGCCGGGCCGATCTTCCGCGCATCGACGGTGTGGCATTTGAGGCAGCGGCTCTGCCGCGCGAGCGATTGCGCCGCGGCCGCATCCACCGGTGCGGCGACGGGCAGCGCAAGGATCCATGCCACGAGGCTTTCGATTCGCGCGGGATCGCTGGTCTTCACGATCGGGTGGTCCTCGGTATGGCCATCGTCGAACCTGGCCTTGCGGCCGGTCGTGACATGGCGATAGAGCTTCTGCGCCGCATCGCTCTCGCCGTGATATTTGATGGCCACGTCCTTCCACGCCGGACCAACCTTCTTCTGATAGATCGAGTGGCACTCGAGGCAGCGGCTCTGTCGCGCGAGTCTTTGCGCAGCGAGCACGTCGAGTGCGGTCGCATCGGATGCGAACACCACGACGAAGGCGGCCTGCGCAAGCACCCAGACGGAAATACGTGGCATTGCAAGTTGCATGAGGTAATCGATGACGGCGCTCGCCCGCGCGGCGACGGCTACCGGCTGACTTCGCCCGGCACGCGTTGCGCCGCGCGACGCCTGGCAAGGGCACGCTCGAGCACGCGCACGACCACGACGACGGCAATCACGCACGCCCCGAAAATACCCAGCATGGCCGCGATCGCCAGCACGGTCCACACGACAGTCGACATCACGCGTCCCCGGTGATGGAAGCGGTCCCGCACGGAGTCATGGTGCGTCCTCGTTGAATTCCTTGGGCAGAAGGTGGGCGATGCCCTTGTGACAGTCGATGCACGTCTTGCCTTGCTGCTGAGCCTTGGCCATTTCGGTGCGTGCCCGGGGATGTTGCTTGTCCGGGTTCATCGCGTCCCAGGAGTGGCAGTTTCGGCACTCGCGCGAATCGCTCGACTTCATCGTCGACCAGACGTGCTGCGCGAGCTCCATCCGCTTGCCCTCGAACTTGTCCGGCGTGTCGATCGATGCGGCGACGAACTTGCTGTAGAGCTCCTGGCTCGCCTCCACCTTGCGGACGAACTTGTGCATCCAGTCCTTGGGCACGTGGCAGTCCGAGCAGACGGCGCGCACGCCGGAACGGTTCCTGTAGTGGATCGTTTCCTTGTATTCCTGGAAGACCGTGTCGCGCATCTCGTGACACGTGGTGCAGAACGCCAGGCTGTTGGTCGCTTCCATCCCGGTGTTGAAGCCACCCCAGAACACGAGACCCGAGAGCATCCCGATCGCGACCACCGCCGTCACTGAAAGCGTCGACGGTCGGAAGAAGAAATCCCGCAAGCCGGCCAGCAGGGTCCGCTCGGGAGGTGGCGCATTCATGGATGCATCCCCGGAAGTGTGCGATGTAACGTCAGATCACGACGGGGCGAGCGCCAATCGCTGCTTCGGGTGCCATGGCGTTCGCTCTTGCTGCTGCATTGTCGGCAGCGCGTCGCGTTGGATGACGCGTTCTTCTGCAGCAGATCGGCGTTGCTACAACGAGAGGATCCAGTCCGCGAGGTTCCTGGTATCGTCCGCACTCTTCGACTTGAGGGTGGGGTGATCCTCCTCGTGGCCGTCGGCGAACTTCGCCTTCGGGCCGGTGGTCAGGTGCTTGATCATCTTCGCCTCGGCGTCCTTGTCGCTCTTGTATTTCGCCGCGACGTCCTTCCAGGCGGGCCCGACCCTCTTCTGGTCGACGGAATGACACTTGAAGCAGTTGTTTTGCCGCGCCAGCGCCTGGGCTGCAGTTGCGTCGGCGCCCCACGCCTGCGCCGGGATCAACAGCAGGGTTGCCGCCAGTGATGCGCTGGCGACGATGGTGCTGGCACGGCGAATCTCGAGTCCTGTACCCATGCATCTCTCCTTGATTGGACGGTCTGGTTGCTACGGACGAGCGCCATGCGAAAGCGCGGCCGGGCGAGGTGCCGTCGCAGAAGAGGCAAGGCGACTACGACGACTTCCTCGGCCGCTGTGCCGACCTGCGTGTTCGCACCCAACGGGACACACACTGTTGCCGCCGCTATGGACGCGGTGAGGGCCGTGCGTTGCAGCCGCCTTGCGCGATGCATGGCGGGGCACATGCGCCTCCTCCTGATTCGACTCGTCTTCTTCGGGCGGCCGCTGGCTGCCCCTCGTCTCGAGTCGTCGAAGACCGAACCTTGGTTGGTCCTGCCACTTAGCGCTTGTTGGCGCGAAATTGGTTTGACACACATCAAGCGTCGCCCGCAAAGGCGATCGATGCCAATGACGCAATCGACGCATCACACGTCGCGTTGCATTGGCGGCAGCGGCGCAGGCGCGTCGCCGGAAGGGATGAGCGCACGCAGACCGCGGCGCTCAAATCACATGGTGGACCGTGAACGTGGCCTCGACGGGCTTGGTGCCTGGCTGTCGCGTGACAAGCACCCGTACCTTGTACTCACCGGACCAGCGGAACTCGAAGAGCTCGCTGTAATCCGGCAGGCCGCCCGCCTGTGTGTGCAGCAACGGCTTCTGTTCCACCCGGCCGTGCGGATCGGTCACGATCACGCTCACGTCGGCGTCGCCGATCCGCTGATGACTCTTGTCGTCGTCGAGGGTGACCAGCAGGTGCTGCGATCCGGGCGGCGGATGCAGGGGATGCGCATCGCGATGGCCGTCCGCGCGCAAGGCGACTTCGGCGGGCACGACGCCGAAGTTGACGACCATGCCGGCAACCGTATGGATCTGCTGCGCTGTGGCCGGCAGGCATGCCAGCACGACGCCGATCAGCAGCGCTGCATTCACCGCGAACACGGACCGCGTACGATGCGTCATTGGGGCAGCGTATGCTTCCAATCCGGGTACGAGTTGATTTCCGTCAACGGGGACGCAGGTCCTGTGGCGCCGCCCCCACGCGGATTCCGGTCGGCGGCGAGCCCGGCGTGGAGTGGGTGGCGACGCAGCACGTCGTCTCCGCCGTATTGCCACCGAACCACTACTTCGCCGCGATCACCAAAAAGGAGGTCGACTCATGATGCGCAAACAAAGGCTGCTCGCAGCCCTCATTGTCGCCTTCGCCTCGACAGCCGCACATGCGGCCTGCATGAGCGACGCGGAGGTGGCGGCGATGCTCGACAGTTACAACAAGCGCCAGCCCGCCGCGAACCCCGAGGGGCTGTCGGCTGCCGACGGAGAATGCACGCGCGAGAAGTTCAACAGGCTGCTCGAAGCGCAGATGGGGCCGCCGGTGGGATACAAGGCGGGTCTCACTAACCCGGCGGTGCAGAAACGCTTCGAGCATGACTCGCCCGTCTGGGGCACGCTCTACGCGCCCATGCTTCTCAAGAGCGGCGCGGTCGTCGATGCGACGTTCGGCGCGCGCCCTCTCTTCGAGGCCG
>CAVTHT010000006.1:0-298718 GCA_963734575.1 uncultured beta proteobacterium
CGCAGCGATCGCCTGCAGCGTCCCGGCATCGAGCTCGCACTGCGCCGCGGCGATGTCCTCGGCGAGCTGGTCCGCGCTGGTCGCGCCGACGAGCATCGCACCGAGGTACCAGCGGGCGCGCACGTAGCCCAGCGCGAGCTGCGCCATCGACAGGCCCCGCTCGGCGGCGAGCGTGGCGTAGGCCTCGACGGCCGGTTCCACGGCAGGCTTGCGAAAGCGCATCCCGGCGCTGTCGAACAGCGTGAACCGCGCACCTGCCGGCCGCGCGCACCGGCATCTGCCGCTGAGGAGCCCGCCCGCGAGCGGACTGTAGGCGAGCAGCGACATCCCTTCGCGAAAGAGCGCCTCGGCGAGATCGCCGTCGACGCTGCGCGACAGCAGGCTGTAGCTGTTCTGCACCGTCACCGGACCGGGAAGGCCGAGCTCGCGTGCCGCCGCGCCAAATGCGCACACGCCCCACGCCGTTTCGTTCGAGAGGCCGTAATGCCGGATCTTTCCCGCCTGCACGAGGCGCGCCATGCCTTCCACCTGCTCGTGGATGGAGGGGCCGTCGCGCTCCTTCGCCGGGTCGAACTCGCTCGCGCCGAACATCGGGACGTTGCGCTGCGGCCAGTGGATCTGGAAGAGATCGATGTGGTCGATCCGCAGCCGGGCGAGGCTCGTCTCGCACGCCTCGGCGATGACGTCGCGCGTGAGATCGGTGCCGTTGCGGATCCAGTCGCGCCGGCCGGGCCCGGCCACCTTCGTCGCGATGACGAGGTCCTCGCGCCGGTGCCGGGCGAGTGCGCCGCCCGAGGTAGTCCTCCGTGCGGCCCTGCGTCTCCGCGCGCGGCGGGATCGGATACATCTCCGCCGTATCGATGAAGTTGACGCCGTGCGCGATGGCAAGGTCGAGCTGCGCCTGTGCCTCGACCGCCGTGTTCTGCTGGCCCAGGTCATGGTCCCCAGGCAGACATGGGAGACGCGGAGGTCGGTGCCCGGCAGGGTCAGGTAGCGCATGTGCCGTTCCGTGAATGCGCGTCGCGCGGGATGCGCCTGCGCGCGGGGCCGACGGTAATCGCGGCCGCAAATGCAAAGGACCGCGCCCGTGGGGTGCGGTCCTCGTTGTAACACGAAGGGGCGCGCCGCGAAGCGCGCCCGCTTTGCAGCGCCGTCAGGCGCGGCGGGCCATCGGCTCGGCCGGTGCGGTCGCGGGGCGCGAAGCCGCCGGGCTCGCCGTGGCGGCATTCTCGATCTGCTTCACGTCGCCCGAAAGCTGGCCGCCTTCGGCCACGACCAGGCTGCCGTAACGGATCGTGCCGCTCACGCGGCCCGTGCCGTGCACGACCAGGCGCGTGCGCGCCGTCAGCTCGCCCGTGAAAACCCCGTGGACTTCGGCGACATCGATGAGCGCCGTGCCGGTCAGCGTGCCGGGCTTCTCGATGTGCATCACCTTGCTGTGCACCGTGGCCTCGACCAGGCCCTCGATGACGAGGTGATCGCAGTCGGAGATCTCGACGCCCTTCAGCTTGATGTTGATGCCGACGGACAGCGTGCTTCCGTCACGCGGGGCGTCGGGGTTGGCGGCCGGTGCCGGCGCGGCGCTCGGCGCCGGGGCGCTCGGCTGGGTGCTGGCGGCGGGGGCCGGTGCCGCGTGCTCGGCTCGCGGGGTTGCGGCGGGCGCTGCCGGGGCGGGGCGCGCAGCGCCGGTGTTGCCGGTCGCAGGCGGCTCGTACAGCGCGGGCTTCAGGGCGAACTTGCCGGCGTCCTTGGGTTCGGGGGCGCCATCGCGGCGATTGAAATTCAGCATCGGGTCTCCTTCGGGGGTAGGGAGGACTGCCAGGGGCCCGGCGAGCGAGCATGACAACGTCATTATTGCCGCTGGTTTCGCGTTGTGCAATACATTCGCCGAAATATTTGCCCGGGTTCGAGCGTCCCAGATTCGGTCAGAACCGGCTGCGTCTTGCGCGCAGCGGGATGGAGCAACTTCTCCGCGTCACTCCTCGATGCGGAAGCCGACCTTGAGCGTGACCTGGAAATGCGCGACTGTGTTGTTCTCGATGTGTCCGCGCGTCTCGACG
This sequence comes from uncultured beta proteobacterium, assembly GCA_963734575.1. GTDB lineage: Bacteria > Pseudomonadota > Gammaproteobacteria > Burkholderiales > Casimicrobiaceae > CAIWHR01. The sequence continues at coordinate 2,061 of CAVTHT010000006.1, forward strand.
ACTTCGAACCAGTCCATGTTCTTGATCGTCTTCGATGCCTTCGCGACGGCGTTGCGGATCGCTTCGTCGGTGCTGTTGGGCGACGAGCCGACGAGCTCCACGAGCTTGTATGTCTTGGAAGACACGGAAGACCTCCGCACGGCGCGATGGCACGAGGCGCTCACCTTACCCCAGAGGGGCGACGAGCGCAAAGGTTTGCGGCGATGGCGCGACGCATCGGTTCGTGCGCACGTCCGCAACCGGGCCAGCCCTGCGCTGCGCGCATGTTGCGCACGCGGCCGATGGCGTCGCCATGCCGGACGGCAACAGGCGGGCGGCCGGCGGCGTTGACGCCCCTCCACCGCGTGCCTACCATGGGGCCGCCAGCCGGCACCGCGATGCGCCATGCACGCGGCTTGCGCGGCGCAGCGCGCACGAGGTTCCCATGAAGCTCTTCTGGAAATTCAACCTGGTCCTGCTCGCCGTGTTCCTGCTCGGGCTCGCGGTGGCGGGTTATGTCGCGCACCGCGCGCTCGAAGCCAATGCGCGCGAGGAAACGGTGCAGAATGCGCGCCTGATGATGGAAGCCGCGCTGGCGTCGCGCAACTACACGACCACGCAGGTGAAGCCGCTCCTCGAAGTCCAGATGCATTACACGTTCCTGCCGCAGTCGGTGCCCGCGTACGCCGCTACCGAGCAGTTCAACGACCTGCGCAAGAATCACCCCGACTTCACGTACAAGGAAGCGACGCTGAACCCGTCGAATCCGCGCAACCGTGCGACCGACTGGGAGGCCGACATCGTCAACATGTTCCGGCAGTCTCCCGATCGCGGCGAGCTCATCGGCGAGCGCGACACGCCGCTCGGCCGCTCGCTCTACCTCGCCCGCCCGATCCAGGTGAAGAGCGGCGCCTGCCTCGATTGCCACAGCACCGTGGAAGCGGCGCCGAAGCACATGGTCGCGCTCTACGGCGCCGCCAACGGCTTCGGCTGGAAGATGAACGAGGTGATCGGCGCGCAGATCGTTTCCGCGCCGATGTCGGTGCCCGTCGCGCGCGCCCAGCACACGTTCCAGGCGGTGATGCTTGCGCTCGCCGGGGTGTTCCTCGCCCTCTTCCTCCTGCTCAACATCACCCTCTACGTCACGGTGATCCGGCGCGTGACGCGCCTCGCAGGGCTCGCCGACCAGGTGAGCCTCGGGAACATGGACGCGGGCGAGTTCCGCACCCGCAGCCGTGACGAGATCGGCGTGCTCACGGAAGCCATGGGCCGCATGAAGACGAGCCTCGTGCACGCCATGAAGATGCTGGAACGCTGAGCGTTCGGGACCGGTGAGCGAACTGCCGCAGATCGGGAAATACCAGACGCGCCGCGTGCTGGGGCAGGGCGCGATGGGGACGGTGTACGAGGCCTGGGATCCCGACATCGAGCGTCCGGTCGCCATCAAGACCATCCGCAAGGACGTCGTCGACGCCGAGGCGGCCCAGCAATACATGGCGCGCTTTCGCAACGAGGCGCGCGCGGCCGGGCGGCTGCACCACCCCAACATCGTCGGCGTGTACGAGTTCGGCGAGCAGGGCGCGCTCGCCTACATCGCCATGGAGTTCGTGCATGGCATGAACCTGCACGAGCACGTCAGCGTCAAGGCGAGCTTCGGTTTCGGCGAGCTCGTCGCGCTGCTCTCGCAGCTCCTGGATGCGCTGTCCCTCGCGCACAGCCGTGGGATCGTGCATCGCGACATCAAGCCCGCCAATCTGATCGTCACGCGCGACGGCGTGCTGAAGGTCGCCGACTTCGGGGTGGCGCGCATCGACCGGTCCAGCCTCACGATGGCGGGCATGCTGATCGGCACGCCGTCGTACATGTCGCCGGAACAATGCATGGGCCTCGACGCGGATCCGCGGTCCGATCTGTTCAGCACCGGCGTCGTGCTCTACGAGCTCATCGCCGGCCGCAAGCCGTTCACGGGCGCGGTCGAGGCGATCACCTACAAGATCTGTCACGACGACCCGCCGCCGCCCTCCACGATCTCCGGTCACAGGCTGCCGGCCGCGGTCGACCAGCTCGTGCTGAAGGCACTCGCGAAGCAGCCCGACGAGCGCTTCCCGAACGCGCAGGCATTCAAGGAGGCGCTGCAGGAAATCGCGCGCATGCCGGTCGATGCCGCCGTGGGCGACGACGATGCGACGCGCATCAGCATCGGCACGATGTCGCTGCAGGTGCCCACCATGGAATGGGACGACGCGACGCTCGACACCGCGGAGCACGAGCTCGCGCGGGTGGTGGGGCCGATGGCGAAGATCCTGGTGCGCAAGGCCGCGGCGCGCACGCGCGACCGCACCGAGCTTTGCGCGCTCCTCGCCGACAACATCGCCGATCCCGCGATGCGCGAGCGTTTCCGGCGCACGCTCAACGAAGGAACCGGCGTGGCGCGCGCGGGCGGCACCACGCCGCCGCGCAGCCGCGATACCGGTGCACCGACGGCGTCCGGGCATGGGACCACGGCCGCATCCGCGCGCACGCTCGACCAGGCTTACATCGACAAGGTCACTGCCCGCCTCGCGGCGCATCTCGGACCGATCGCGCGCATCGTGACGAAGCAGATCGCGGCTCGGGCGTATTCCAGGGAAGAGTTCACCCGTCTCTGCGCCGCCGAGCTCGAGGGCGACGCGCGCGCCCAGTTCACCGCGGCGGTGCGCGACGACGGTTGACCAGCCCTCCTACATTCTCCTCAGTCTTTGCCTGACTGCCGCTGCCACGGGCGGGGGGCACGATCCGGTGAACGCGAGCGAGTCCGCGCGCACCCGGGGAGAACAACATGAACAGCAGGATTTGCGGGTCGGCCATGGCCATCGGCCTCGCCTTGAGTATCGGCGCCGCAGCGCAGAGCATCGAGATCAGCAGTCCCACTCTCGGCAGCGTCGTCGTGACACCGCCCGCGATCCAGGGCACCCTGGGCGGCGATCCCGCCGTCGGGGAAACACGCAACGCGCGCGAGCGCAGCGTCGGCGCGGATACGCGCCGGGGGAACGGCATCGATCTCGGCGTGCGCCGGCGAAGCGACGGCAGCCTCTACGATCCGCTCGATCCGACCCAGAATCCCGCGTCCGCCTCCCCGCGTCCGTCGGGCGCCGTGGAAGCGGGGCCGCCAAATGCGCGCGGTGCGGGCGCACGGCCGACCCGCAGCGACAACGCCGCACGGACGCCGACGGGGTTCAGCGCGCCAGTCGCGGCGCCGCGCCCCTTCGTGCCGGGAAGCACCGACGCTGCCACCGTCGCGAACGCCCGGAAGGCATCGCTGCGCATTGCCGGTGAGAAGCCCGCCGCCAACGGTCTCGTGGCGCGCGGCAACCTGCTGGCGAGCGTCTTCGGCGACGAACGGGATTAGATGCGAGGCGCCGCCGGCCGCGGCGCCTACGCTGACCGACTCGTCAGCGCTTCGCCCGCATCGGCGCGAGGGCCTCCGCCCAGCGGCGCATCTCGTTCAGCATCGCGACCGCGGCCTCGGCCTGCGTGGATGGCGGCTCGAAGGCGCCGCTGTCCTTGTTCATGTGATTGGCGAAGAACGGGATGTTCACCGCTTCGACGATCGGCACCATGCGCAGGGCCGAGACGACCTGCTTCGTCATCTGCATCGAGCGGGTGCCCGCCGACACGCCGCCATAGCTCACGAACCCGGCGGGCTTGTACCCCCACTCGTGCACGAGATAGTCGAGGGCGTTGAGAAGCGCCGGCGGTGAGCCATAGTTGTACTCGGGCGTGACGAATACGTACGCATCGGCACGCTCGACGGTCGCGCTCCAAGCCTTGGTATGCGCATGCCGGTACTGGCGCAAGCGCGGATGCATCGGCTCGTCGACCAGCGGCAGCGCGACGTGCGCGAGATCGATGAACTCGAGCTCGAACCCGCCATGCTGCTTCGCCACGCCTTCGAACCAGCGTCCGATGCGCTCACCGGCGCGGCCTTCGCGGGTGCTGGCGATGATGATCTGCAGGAGCACGGGACCTCCGATGATTTTCGATGGCACAGCGCGCACCCGCGCGCCGATGGGAAGTGCTAAGTGCGAAGTGCGAAGTGCGAAGTGCGAAGTGCGAAGTGCGAAGTGCGAAGTGAGTGGGTGCCATTGCCGCGCGCAAGTTCGGCGGTGCGCAAGCTCTGCCCTCGCTACGCGTTCAGAAGATAGCTGCGGCTGTCCTCGAAGAAATGCGGTCCGGTGTCCGAACGCACCGCGGTGCCCACGCCTTCGGCGGTGAGCACCTCGAGCAGCAGCGCGCTCGGCACGCCGCCATCGATGATGTGCACCGAGCGCACGCCCTCGCGCACCGCGGTGAGTGCGGCGCGCACGCGCGGCAGCAGGGCTTCGTCGATCTTGCCCGCCTCCATCAGCGCCTCCGTCTCGCGCGCCGTGAGGATGTAGGCGAGCCGGCCATCGGCGCCGGGAATGCCCGCGCCATTCGTCATCAGGATCAGCTTCTCGGCTTCGAGCTCGCGCGCGAGGCGGCCGGCGAGACGATCCGAGTTGATGTGATACGCAGTGCCGTCGTCGTCGACGCCGATCGGCATGATCACCGGCACGAAGTTGCGCGAGAGAAGCAGGCGCACCAGCGCCGTGTCGATGCTGTGCACGTCGCCGACGAAGCCCGGATCGGGCGCATCGGGATCGCCGTCGGGATCGAGGGCGAGCTTGCGGGCGTGGATGAAGCGCCCGTCCTGCCCGTCGAGTCCCACGGCGCGGCTGCCATGCCGATTGATGAGCCCGGTGAGCTCCTGGTTGAGCTCCTCCAGCACCATCTCGACGACGTTGAGCGTCTTCTCGTCGGTGATGCGGATGCCGCGATGCTTCGTCGCCGGCGTGCCCATGCGCATCATGAGCTGGTCGATCTGCCATCCGCCCCCGTGCACGACGATCGGCTGCATACCCACGAGACGCAGCAGCGCGACGTCGCGCGCGAAGCCGGCCTTCAGCGCCGGATCGGTCATGGCTGCGCCGCCGAAGCGTATGACCATTGTCTTGCCGTGGTAGGCGCGGATGTACGGCAGCGCCTCGGCGAGGATGCGTGCCTTGTTGATGGGATTGACCATGGTCGGGCGCGAGTGCCCGGATTATACGGGGCCGGCGTACGCGTCCTACAGCGTGACAGGCGGGTGGCTGATGCCGCGCGCGGGCCGGAGCCGCGACACTGCACCAGTGCGCGTCCGGATGTGGGCATGACTTCGATTCGTTTTCACCATGAGGAGTCGACGATGAGCACGATGAAAGCAGTTGCAGCGGCCGCCCTGGCCCTGAGCCTCGCGGCTTGCAGCGGAATGACCACGCGTGACCGCGACACGCTGATCGGAGCGGGTGTCGGCGCCGCCGCCGGTGCAGCCATCACCGGTGGCGATGCCGTAGGCACCGTGGGCGGCGCGGCCGTCGGTGGCGTGATCGGCAACCAGGTCGGCAAGGACTGATCGCCAGCACGCGGTGAACGAGGCGTCGCGGACGAAGCGACGCTCGACGATGTACGTGAAACCGCGACTTCGCTGCGCGCGATAGCGATTCGCCGTTGTCAGGGTTCAGCCTGACATCGCCGCCTCACAACAGTGGCCGGTCGAATCGTGCCTGACCACGCTCGTCCGGCGCGGGAGACAGTTCCTCTGCCGCCGATCCGTCCCCGGACATCCTGTGCGGTGCCGCCGGCGTGCCGTCATTCCCGAGCAGAGGCACATCCCGCAACGTCGAAGTTGCGGCCGCGACGTCGGCGTTGCGACCTGCCGAAGCCGGGTCGGGACGCGCGGCCCGCGGCGTGCCATCGTCGCCGACCTGCGCCGCACCCGAGCCACGTTCGACATCGGACGGCATCGACAGGGCGCCACCTGCCTCGGGCGCACACGTGTCGTTGCGCACGACGCGCGTTGCGAACGCCATCCCGGCGCCTGCGAGCAGCATGCCGGTCGCACCACGCTTGCCCATGCCATAGAGCGTCATCGCGCCGGCGCCGAGAAGCGCGCTCATGCGCAATGCCGGAGTCCAGTTCTGCGCGCCGCCATTGCCGCGCTGGCGGCCTTCGCCCTGCAGGCTCGGTACGCCATCGGACGAGTCGTGCGCGTCAAGGTGATTCTCCACCGCGCCCACACCCGCCACGTCCCGCACGGCGGCCAGCAGCGCGCCGATCTCGTGCCGCAGCACCGGGCCGCTCAGCACGATGGTGCCGCCGCGTGCGCCGACCTGCACCGCATGCGGATGCGAGACGCAACGCCCCAGCGCCGAACGCACCCGCTCGATCAGGCGCAGCTCGTCCACGTCGCCTTCCGGCGTGATGCGCTGCTGCAAGCGGGCGTTGACGCCATGGAGGCGGTGGCTCGCGTCCCGCGTCGCCTGGTTCGCGAGCCGCAGCGAATCATTGGCGAAGCGCTGCAGCTTGTCGCGGGTGATTGCCCGGCGCCGGCGGCCCTTGTCGGGATCGAGCAGGTACATGGCGGCTGCGCCAAGCGTGAGCCCCTGCACGAGGCGGGCAAGACCGTTGGTGTGATGTCCCATCGTCCCCTCCGAATTTGATTGAGCGGCAGAGAGCCAGCGCGACGCACCGGCGCTCTTCACCCCCGTGCCCGCAGTCGCAACCGCATTGGACAAGCCGCGCGCGCAGGAATATCCACGACCCGGGCTGATCCGATGACATGGCCGGGCGACGCACGCTCTCCGCCATTGTGGCCCTGCCACGACCTCTCCGCTTGACATTGCGCAGGACCGTCCGGGTTCGAGCGTTGCTTGGCGGTGATCGAAGCCATCGACGCCTGCACGCGGCCGGGCTCGCCCGCGTCCCGTCTCAGGCGAAGAGCTGCTTCACCGAGGCGCGGATCACGCGCGCCGCGTCCGGATCGCCCTTCGCGAGTGCCAGCAGGTAATCGCGCGCCTGCTTCGCGGTCACGTGCGGCGGCAGCGGCGGGATGGCCGGGTCGGCCAGCACTTCCACCAGTGCGGGACGCTCGCTGCGCAGCGCCGCATCCAGCGCGTCCGGGATGTCCGCCAGCCGTGCGGATCACGTGTCCGGAAAACCCCAGCAGGCGCGCGTAGGCTGCGTACGAGAAATCGGGCAGGTCCTGCGAGTCGGCGAACTTCGGATTCCCTTCGAGCACCCGCTGCTCCCAGGTCACCATGTTGAGGTCGCGATTGTTCAGCACGACGACGATGAACTGCGGGTTGCGCCACGACTTCCAGTACTTTGCCAGCGTGATGAGCTCGTTGATCCCGCTCATCTGCATCGCGCCGTCGCCGATGAATGCGATGGCCGGCCGGTCCGGATAGGCGAACTTGCCTGCGATCGCGTAGGGCAGCGCCGCCCCCATCGACGCGAGGCCGCCGGAATGCGCGCCGAGCATGCCCTCGCGCATGCGCAGCTCGCGCGAGTACCAGTGCACCGACGTGCCGGTATCGCATGCGAGGATCGCCTTGTCAGGCAGGCGCGGCGAAAGCTCCCAGAAGACGCGCTGCGGATTGACGAGGTCTGACTCCTGCAGCGAGCGCTTCTCGAGCGTGTCCCACCAGTCGCGCACGTTCGCCTCGATCTTCTCGCGCCAGCGCCGTTCCTGCTTCGGCTCGAGCAGCGGCAGCAACGCGCGCAGCGTCGGGGCCGCGTCGCCGATGAGGTTCACCTCCATCGGATAACGCATGCCGAGCATCCGGCCGTCGATGTCGATCTGCACCCCGCGGGCCTTGCCCTCCTCCGGCAGGAACTCGCCGTACGGGAAGGTCGAGCCAATCATCAGCAGCGTGTCGCAGTCGCGCATCATCTCGTACGAGGGTCGCGTGCCGAGCAGGCCGATGCCGCCGGTGACGTGCGGCAGAGCGTCGGGCAACACCGGCTTGCCGAGGAGCGCCTTGGCGATCCCTGCGCCGAGACGCTCGGCGACATCGAGCACCTCCTGTGCCGCGTCGCGCGCGCCCGCGCCGATCAGGATCGCCACGCGCTTGCCCGCGTTCAGCACTTCCGCCGCCCGGGCGAGGTCGCCCGCCTGCGGCACGACGGCCGGACGCGCGTAACCCGTGCCCGAATGCACGGTGCCGTGCTCGTGTCCGGGCTGCTTCATCGGTAACTCCTGCACATCGCCCGGGCAGGATGATGCACACCGGCGAGCGCTGCGCGAGGGCGATGCGGAACGCGCGGTCGATCACGTGCCGCGCCTGCACCGGCGCCGTGATCATCTGGACGTACTCGTGCGCGACATCCTTGAACAGCGACACGAGATCGATTTCCTGCTGGAACTCGCCGCCGAGCGTCGCGCGCGGCTTCTGCCCCACGATCGCAACGACGGGCTGGTGATCCGCCTTCGCGTCGTAGAGGCCGTTCACGAGATGCACCGCGCCGGGGCCCGACGTCGCGAGGCATACGCCCACCTCCCCCGTGTATTTCGCATGCCCGCAGGCCATGAAGGCGGCCGCTTCCTCGTGGCGCGGCTGCACGAACGCGATGGCCCCATCCGCGCGGTCGAGCGCGCCCATCACGCCGTTGATGCCGTCGCCGGGGTACCCGAAGATGCGGCGCACACCCCACGCCTGCAGCCGCTGGACGAGGAAATCGCTGACGGTGGTGGCCATGGCAGAAGCGCCGTTGCGCTGCAAGAGTGGGAACATCGGGCACGCGGCCGCGCGGGGCGGCGCGTGCATTCGCGACGGCAATGCAAGCTGCATGCCGGTGCGCGCGGAACGCACGCACCGGATCCTGCGCGCTACGGATTGTTGCCGGTGTAGATCGCCCAGGCGCTGTTGAATTCGGACGCATTGAGGCGTCCGTCGCGGTTCTGATCAGCCTGCGCGAACGCGTTGCCAAAGCCGTCGAGCTGCTGCACGTCGTCTCGGGTCACGTATCCCTTGCTCTCGGAGTCGAGCTTGTTGAACGCCGACATCGGCAGCTCCGAGCGGCTGGGCACGATGCCATGCGGCATCGGCATGGCCGCGCCCACCGTGGCGCCCGAAGTGACAGCACCCGTGGCGGCCGCTGCACCGGGCGCGCGCTGCGCGGTGCCTTGCGCGGTGCCTTGCGCGGTGCCTTGCGCGGTGCGTTGCGCCGCGCTTGATGCGGTGCCCTGGGCTCCGACCGGAGCAGCGAGTGCCAGCCATGCGGCAATGCCGGCGCCGACCGCGGTTCGTAAGTAATGTTGCATCATGTCCTCCCACCCGATTCGACAGGACGGCGACGTGGTCGCCGCATACGGGACGTTGGACGGAGAACGGTGGACGCGGTTCCAGCGCGCGCGATCCCGACCAGGTAAGTGGTGGTGATCCGGCAGCCGCAGTGCCAGAATGGTGCAGCCTGTTCGCGGAGCGTGTAATGCTTGCAACCCGCGTGGTGTTGCCCCTGATCGGCGCCCTGATGCTCGCGACCGCGCCAAACGGTGCCGTCGCGGCGGACGTGCCGGCGCCGCAAGCCGCCGCCCCGTACGTGCCGACGCCCTCGCCCATCGTCGACGAGATGCTCGCACTCGCACGGGTCGGACCCGGCGATTACGTGATCGACCTCGGCTCCGGCGACGGCCGCCTCGTCATCACTGCCGTGACACGCCACGGCGCGCGCGGCGGCTTCGGCGTCGACATCGATCCCGCGCTGGTGAAGCTCGCCAACGAGAACGCAACCAGGGCCGGCGTTGCGGACCGCGTGAAGTTCTACGAGCGCGACCTGTTCGCGACCTCCGTGCGCGACGCCACGGTCGTCACGGTGTATCTCCTGCCCGCCGCGATGGCGAAGCTCGAGGGGAAGCTGCTGGCGGAGCTGCGACCGGGAACGCGCGTGGTCACGCACGACTATCCATTCCCCAAGTGGCGCGTTGCGCGCAACCTGTCGCTCGATTCGCTCGACAAGGTGAAGATCAACGGCCAGACCTTCACCCAGCTGTGGCTCTACGAAGTGCCGGGCGCGCGGCGCGCGCCCTGACTCCGCGGTCAGACGCGGCGGGCAACCTTGCCATTGGCTTTCTTCGGCTTGGCCGGCGGCGCAGCAGAGGTGGGCGTGGGGATGCCGCCACGGCCAGCCGCGACCGCGGGCGCAGCCGCGAGCGCACGTCGGCCGCACTGCCCAGCCCAGCCTCGGGGCGCGGCATCTTCGCCTCCATCACTTCCACGAAGGCGCGAAATAGATCCGTCTCGGTGATCACGCCGACCAGCCGGCCCTTGGCATCGGTCACCGGAAGGCCACCGATCGTGTGCTTCGCCATCAGCGTCGCCGCGTGCGTCACGGGCATGTCGTCGCGGATGCAGATCACGTCGCGATGCACGACATCCGCGATGTCCATGCTCGCGCCGGGCGACCGCAGCGCGGCGAGCAGAAGGTCACGCTCGGCGACGATGCCGGCGATGCGCTCGTCGGCGTCGAGCACCGGCAGGTGATGGATGGCATGCTCCTGCATCGTGCGCAGCGCGGATTGCGCGTCGCTGTCCATGCGCAGCGTGATGGGGCGGGGAGTCATGTAACTGCGTACGATCATGGCGATTTCCGGAAGATGGATGGTGGTTGCCCCGCCGTCATTGTGACGCGGCCCCGCGGCATTGACGATGCGGCGGTCAGTCGCGCAGCGCGGGTGCGCTCGCCTCCTGCAGCGCCGCCGCGACGCGCTCGGGCGTGCACGGCTTCTGCAGCACCTTGAAGCCCTCCGCGACGGCCCGCTGCAGCTCGGCGGTGTAGCCCGTCATCAGCACCACCGGGATCGACGGGCGCGCGCCGCGCACGTGGCGCGCGAGATCGAGCCCGTTGCGCTCGCCCGGCATGCTGACATCGCTCAGGACGACGTCGATGCCGTCCTTGTCCAGGATGCGCAGCGCCTCGTCGGCGCTGAACGCGGTGGTGACGGCGAAGCCGAAAGTCTCGAGCATCGGCGCCGTCGCCAGCACGAGATCCACGTTGTCATCGACGAGGAGCACCCGCATCGGGTGCACCGCTGCGTTCCGCGCGGCAGGGTCTGCGATGCCCTCCGCGGCATCCGCTGCAGCCGGCAGCAGCATCGTGACGGTGGTGCCCGCGCCCGGCACGCTCGCGATTCGCGCGGTGCCGCCTGCCTGCGCGCAGAACCCATACACCTGCGAGAGGCCGAGTCCCGTGCCCTGCCCCGCAGACTTGGTCGTGAAGAATGGATCGAACACCCGATCGAGCACGTCGGCGGGAATGCCCGTTCCGGTGTCGACCACCTCGATCGCCACCATCGCAGCAGACCGTCCCGGCAACGCGTCCGCTCCCGCATCGTGCGCACGAATCGAAAGGCGGCCGCCTTCCGGCATGGCATCCTTGGCGTTCATCGCGAGATTGATGAGCGCGAGCTCGAGCTCGGCCGCATCCACCTCGATCGGCGCCACATCCGGGGCGATCTCCACCGCCAGGGCGATGGCCTTGCCGAGCGAGCTCTCGATGAGCTCGGCGATCGCGAGCAGCTGATGCTGGAGCAGCAGTCGCTGCGGCTGCAGCGGCTGGCGGCGCGAGAACGCGAGGAGCTGGCGCGTCAGACGCACGCCGGTGTTGACCGCGCGCTGGATGGCGGCAAGCTCGGCCGCGGGCACGCCCGCTGCCGTCCGCCTCTGCAGCATGAAGAGGTTGTTGTTGATCACGGCGAGCAGGTTGTTGAAGTCGTGCGCGACGCCGCCGGTCAGCCTGCCGAGAGCTTCGAGGCGCTGCGTGCCGGCGAGCTGTGCCTGCACCTGCTCCGTCGTCGCCACCGCGTCGGCGACGCGACGCTCGAGCTCGGCATTGGCGGCGCGGATGCGTTCGCTCGCGTCGGCGAGCGCCGTGTTCACGTGATCGCATTCCACGACTCCCGTCGCCTCGCGCGCGACCGGCTCGTTGCGTTCGAGTCGCGCTGCCGCCTGCTGCAGGCGATAGATCGGCGCCGCGATGCGCCGTCCGAGCCACACCGCGAGGGCGACGGACAGGGCAAGCAGCGCGAGCGCCACCGTGACGAGGTCGATCAGCGAGCGCTCGATGCTGCGCCCGAGCAGGGTTTGCGGCACCGCGATGCACGAAGGACCATCCGTACGTGGGCGATCGGCTGAAGAACGCCACGACCGGAACGCCCTCGAGCGTCACGGACTCGATGAATCCCTCGGACTGCTGCGCCAGCGCAGCGCTGAGATCGGCGTTGGCAGGTCGCGCGACCCACGGCTCCGGACTGGGCAGCCGCGCAATGACGGTGTTGTTGCGATCGATCACCGCCACGACCCAGCCGGCAGGAGGCCGCTGCTCCTGCAGGATCTGCTGCAGCTCGTCGGGGCGGATCGTGACGGCGACGTTGAACAACGTGCGGCCGTCGCGATTCACCGGCACCTGCACGGCCGCCGCAGGAACGTTGGTGATCCGCCCGACGGCGAGATTGGTGACGATCGCCCGGTCGGTGACGAACGCGAAGCGGCGCGGCTGGCCGGGCGGCCGCGGTGGAATCGGTGCATCGAACGGCACGGTCGTGTTGACGATCTGGCGCTCGGGATCCGCGAGCACCACCCAACCGCGCATGCCGCGCGTGGCGCGCTGCGCCTGCTCGTGGAAGCGCTGGAACTCGCCGCTGTCGAGATAGGGCGAGTCCGACAGGAGGCGCGCGACGATCTCGCGCTTGCCGATCTCGCGATCGACGACCAGCGCCAGGGCGCGCGCCGTCTCGCGCACCGACTGCTCGATGGCGGCGCGCTCGCGCTCGTACTGCAGGAAGACGCCCCAGATACCCGCGGCGATCACCGGCACGAACACCGCGATCACGAGGAGGACGAGCCGGCCGCGGATGGTCAGCGGCATGAGCCCACGCCACGCCGCGCGCGCGCTCATGCCATGGATGCCGATTGCAGGGGTGAGGCGGGCGGGAAGCTCGGTGGGGAAATGCGCACGCGGAAGGACATCGCAGGAACCGCGGGCAGTCTACGGCCCGACCGATATCGGGTCAACGCCGGGCACCTTCGACAATTGGAGTCGCTGCCCGTCAGCGGCTGCGTCGATGCAGAACCAGAGCGAGTGCCGCCGCCGCGAACGATACGGCGCACACCGCGCCCCAGCCAAGCAGCGTGAACACGGTGCTCGCCACGAATGCGCCGACCGCGTTGCCACCCCAGATGTGCGCGGCGAATACGGTGTTGAGTCGGCTGCGCGACTCGGGATCGACCGAGGTGACCAATGTCTGGTTGGCGACCATCGCGGCACGCAGCCCGCAATCGAGCAGTATCGCGCCCGCGCCCAGCGCGGCGACCCAGCGGATGCCGAGCGCGAACACCGCGAAGGCCATCATGACGAGCCCGATGCCGGCGGTCACGACCGGTCCGGCGCCGCGCCGGTCCATCCAGCGCCCGGCGGCGCGCGCGACGAGGATGCCCGCAGCGCCGGGGATGCCGATCAGCCCCGCGGCCGTGGGTCCGAGGTCGTGCACCGCATGCATCATCGGCGCGATCGTTGCCCAGAAGCCGCCGTAACCGATGCCGAGCAGGAATTGCGTGATGGAGGCGCGGCGCAGCGCAGCGTTGTGCAGCAGCAGCCCGGCGAGCGAGCGCATGAGCTCGGGATAGCGATGTGCCGTGCGCGCCGGCGCGTGCGGCAGGCGCGCGACCAGCGCGCCACCGACGACGAGCAGCATCGCCACCGAGATCACGTACATCCAGCGCCAGCCCAGGGTCGCTGCCACCACGCCGCCGACGACGCGCGCGAACAGGATGCCGAGGAAGAGTCCCGACAGCACCGTGCCGACCGCGCCGCCGCGCGCCTGCGGGTCGGCCAGCTCCGCGACCAGCGGCACGACGTGTTGCGAAAGGCTCGTGGCGACACCGAGCACGAAGCTCGCGGCCCACAGCACCGGCAGCGAAGGCGCGATCGCCATCACCGCCACGGCGGCGATCAGCGCGACGAGCTTGCCGAGGATCAGCGTGCGCTTGTCGTAGCGATCACCGAGCGGAATGAGGAAGACCGTGCCGGCGAGGAACCCGGCGAACGACAGCGTGGGGATCCAGCCGACCGCCGCGGGTGTCGCGCCGAACGTCGCCCCGATGCGCTCCAGCATCGGCGTCTGGAAGTGCATCGCGCTCGCCGTCGTGAACACGGTGACGGCGAGCAGCGTCATCAGACTGCGGGTGAGGCGCGGCGGGGCCGCGGTCGATGCGGAAGGCACAGGGAAGGGAAGCGCGGGCAAAGCGGGCGATTATCGCAAAGTGCGCACCGCACATCTGGTGCAGCGGGCCTCGATCGGTGTGCTCGCGCGATGCCGGGAAGTGCGCCCGCAGGCGATCACTGCGCGGGCGGCGCGCCTGGCCTGCGCCGGTTTCAGCGCAAGCATCAGCGCACGACGCGCGTGCGCAGGCGGCGCGAGTTCAGCGCGCCAGGCGCGCGCGGAGCCGGTGGAGCTCCGCTTCGAGCGTGTCGATGCGCTCGATGAAGCGCAGCACGACGGCGAGCGAATGCGGGTCGAGCTCGAAGTCGCGCTGCAGGCGCTGCGCGGTGCGCGCGGTGACGACGACCTCGGTGGTGAAGGTCCACACCGTGGCCGAAACGTCGACGGGCTGGAGCGCGCCGTAGTCCACGAGCTCGCGCAGCACCGCTTCGGCCAGTCCGGACAGCTCGACCAGGTCGCGCAACGTCACGGCCGTCGACTGATCGAGCTGCATCGCATCGACGATGTCGCGGGTCACAGGCCGCCTCCCGTCTCGAGGTGCGCGCGCGGATTGAAGCTCGATGCCTCGGCGAGCTCGCGGTACAGCTTGCGCTGCCGCTCGTCGAGCACCGTGGGCACGGCGATCTGCGCGATCGCATACAGGTTGCCCGCCTTGCCGTCGGCACGGACGAGGCCGCGGCCGCCGACGCGAAACTGCTGTCCGGCACGGGTGCCGGGCGGAATCCTGAGCGAGATCTTGCCGGAGGGCGTGGGCATCTCGACGCTGCCTCCGAGCGCGGCTTCCCATGGCGTGAGCGGCAGGTCCATGTAGAGATCCTGTCCGTCGACGCGGTAGATCGGGTGCGCGGCGACCTCGATGTCGAGATAGAGATCGCCGTTGCGCCCGCCGTGCACGCCCTTGCCGCCCTTCCCGGGGACGCGCAGTTTGGTGCCGTCGGTCACGCCCTTCGGGATGCGCACCTTGAGGTGGTGCGGCACGCGGCGCACGAAGCCCTGCTCGTCGATCTCGGGTGCCGCGAGATCGAGCTCGATCTCGGTGCCGTGGTAGGCCTGCTCGAGGGAGATGCGCACGCCGGCCTCGAAGTCCTGTCCGTTGTCGCGCCATGTGGCGCGCCCTGGCCACCGGGCGCGCGGCCGCCGCGGCGGCCCGCGAGGCCCGCGAAAAGATCGGCAAGATCGATGTCCTCGAAGCCACCCGCCCCGCCGAAGGACGCGCCCCAGTCCGGTGGCGGACGGAACTCCTGCCCTTCCGGATGCCGCCCGAGCTGGTCGTACGCGGCGCGCTTCTCCGGATCCTTGAGGGTCTCGTACGCCTCCTGGACTTCCTTGAAGCGCTCCTCGGCGTTCGCCTCCTTGGAGACGTCCGGGTGGTACTTGCGGGCGAGCTTGCGGTAGGCCTTCTTGATGTCGTCGGCCGACGCGGTGCGATCCACGCCCATCACGGCGTAGTAGTCCTTGTATTTCATGGTCGTGTGCCCACCCTCCCGCAGGGAATGGGGACGGCGCCCGGGTTTTTCAACCGCGGACGCCCGACCAGGGCGCTACTGCTGCTGCGCCGGACCGCGATTCTCGCCGCCTTGGCCGCGACCCTGGCCCCGCTCGCCGCCCTGTCCGCCACGGTTTTCGCCGCGTTCCGGACGGGCGCCTGCGGGCGGCACGCTGCGGACCGGTGCCGCGGCCGGCGGTGCGGCGACCGGCGCCGGCGCCCGCGGCGGGGCTGCGCGCGGGGACGGCACGGCGGGCGCAGGCACGTAACCCTGCGGCGCGGCGCGCCCTTCGTTGCCGGGGACGCGGGCTTGCGGTGCCCGCCGGACAGGCGTGCCCGTTCCGGCTTCGTTGCCGCCGCCCGCCCCCGGGACGCGCTCGACGGACCGGCCGTTCCCGCGCCACTGCTGCGGGGCCGGCGCGCCGGCGGTGTTGCTCACCTGCGGGGGCGCGCCACGCCGCGGCTGCGGGACGAAGCCCATGCCCGCCTCGTTCCCGCGCGACTCGCGTGGTTGCGTCGATGCGGAGCGGTCCCGACTCGGTTGGCCCGCGACGGGCGGCCGCTGACCGTCCCAGCCCTGGCCATTGCGGCCGCGGCCGGGTTGGGCCGCCGGCGGATGGGAGCCGTCGCGACGATCGCCGTAGTTGCTGGAGTTGCGGCCGCGGTCGCCACCGCGGTGCTGCCACCAGCCGTCGCGCACCCAGTCGCGCCGATACTGCGGCCGGCGCTCGATGAAGCGGTTCGGCCGGTGCACGTCGATCGCGATATGGCGCGAGCGCCAGTCGGGGCGTGCCCAGCCCCAATGGTTGCTGCCGACGTAATAGCCGAGGCCGAAGCCGATGCCGCCGGCGGCGATGTAACCCGGGTAGTAGAAGCTCGACGGCTGCCAGTAGAACGGCTCGTACGCAGGCGCCCACCATGGCCCGTAGACCACCAGCGGGTTGTACGTGGGCACGTAGACCACCTCGGGCGTGGCGGGCTCGATCATGATGGTGCGGTCGTCCATGATGACGCGCTGCTGCGGCGAACCGACGAGCGTGCCGGCGGCGTCCGCGCGCCGGCGCAGGTCCTGCACCGTCTGCATGACGCGGTCCTGATCCGCGAGAAATGCTTCGCCCAGCTGCCGCGTCCATTCGAGGCGCTCGTTCATCATGTCGAGCACCTGGGGGAAGGCCGCGAGCGAGAGGACGCTCGGATCCCAGCCCTTGCCGAGGAGCGCCGTGTCGAGCGCGCTGCCGGTGAGGCCGGGATGCTCGCGGACGAAGCGGGCCGCTTCGACCACGTCCAGCGGGAACGTTGCCGCCATCAGTACCTGGGCGAGCAGCTGGTCCGGATACAGCGCGACCGGTGCGAGCAGCGCATCGAGCTCTTCCTGCGGGAACGGCGCGTAAGGCCCTTGCTGCGGGGGCGCGCCGTACGGCGCGGGCGCGGCGTTGCCGGGACCATACGTGACGACATCGGCGTCCCCCACGTAAGAGCCCTGCGCGGGCGCGAGCCCCGGCAGCGCCAGCAGCGCGACCGCCATGGCCAGCGCGCGGGGAAAGCGGCGCGAGGTGCGGGGTGTCGTGGGTGTTGCAGCGGGCATCGCGATCTCTCCGTAGCGGGCGCGTATCAGCGCTCATGGCCGCACGACGTGCGGCTCCTTGTCATTCAACGTATCAGCCCCGCCGCCGTTGACCCGGACCGTCAAAGGATCAGGCGATCGCCGTGCCCGGCCTGGGTGGCGGTCAGCCGTGCAACGGTCGGCAGCAGGTTCAGCGCGGTTTCGCGGCGCAGCTTCGCCGCTCGCGCGCGGAGCTCCGGGAACGTCAGGTCGATGGCGTCGCCCGCCGCGGCGAACGCGACGACATTGCCGCTGTCGCCCGATGGGAGCGAGAGCACCCGACCGTCGAACGCCTCCGCCATGCGTTGCACGCTCGCGCGAAAGCCCCGGCTCCGGCCCAGCAGATTGACGCACAGCACACCGCGGTCGGTGAGCAGGGCGCGCGCGCGAACGTAGAACCGAAGCGTGTCGAGCGCCCCGGCGCGACCGTCGGCATCGAAGCCGTCGAGCACCACGAGATCGAAACGCCGTGTGGTGCGCGCGACGTACTCGTCGGCGTCGGCGATCTCGATCGCAAAGCGGGGCGGATCCTCGTCCGGCAGGCGAAAGAACTGGCGTGCCGCCGCGACGACCTTCGGCTCGATCTCCACCACGTGCAGCCGCGCCCGGGGATAGTGACGGTGCAGGAACTTGGCGATGGATGCGGACCCCAGGCCGATGACGAGCACGTCGCGCGGCCAGCGACCGCCGCGCAAGAGGAGCGCCACCATCATCTCGCGGGTGTAGGCGAGCTCGAGGGCCCACGGTCGCGCGATGCGCATCGCGCCCTGGATCCACGACGAGCCGAAATGCAGATAGCGCACGCCGGCCTCCTCGCTCACTTCGATGCGCGTCGTCATGGCGCGATTATCCCGCGTGCGCAGCGATCGCCCGTGATCGACCCGCGTCGTCGGGGCCGACAGGCACGCTGCAAAGGAATTGCGCATCCCGGCGCGACCGGTGCCGTACCATGCACCGTTGCTCCCCTCGGACATGCCATGACCGCCGAGTTGCGTCAGTCCTACGACGCATTCCCCTACCAGAGCTTCCCGTTTCCGCAGACGCATCCCGATCGCCTGGCGACGATCGGCTACCTGTTCGGGCTTGCTCCCGCACCCCTCGATCGCTGCCGCGTGCTGGGCATCGGCTGTGCGTCCGGCGGCAACCTGATCCCCATGGCCGCGGCGCTGCCGGGCTCGCAGTTCGTGGGCATCGATTTCTCGCCGGTGCAGATCCGCGAGGGCGTCGCGCAGGTCGAAGCGCTGGGGCTTCCCAACGTGCGCCTCGAGGTGATGGACATCCTGGATGCGGACGAGTCGCTCGGCCGCTTCGACTACATCATCGCGCACGGGGTGTACTCGTGGGTGCCACAGGAAGTGCAGGAGAAGATGCTTGCGCTGTGCGCGCAGCTGCTCAACCCGCACGGCATCGCGTACATCAGCTACAACACCCTGCCCGGCTGGGGCATGCGCGGCGCCGTGCGCTCCGTGATGCGCTACCACACGAGCCAGTTCGACGATCCCGCGCTCAAGGTGCAGCAGGGTCGCGCGATCCTCGAGTTCCTCGTGCAGACGGCGGCGAACGATCCTTCGGCGTACGGGGTGATGCTGCGCACCGAGGCCGAGGACATGCGCCGCAAGCCCGATTACTACGTGCTGCACGACTTCCTGGAAGGCGTGAACCAGCCGCTGCACTTCCACGAGTTCATCGAACGCGCGGCGCGCCACCGCCTGCGCTACCTCGGCGAGGCGAATTTCGAGCAGATGTTCCCGAACGACGTCACGCCGGAGAACCGGCAGACGCTGATGCGCGTCGCGCCCGATCTCCTCAAGCGCGAGCAGTTCATGGATTTCATCCGCAACCGCACGTTCCGCCAGACGCTGCTCGTGCACGAGGACGTGAGCCTCGAGCGCAAGGTGTCGCCGCTGCGGGTGATGGACCTGCGCGCCGCCGGGCGCGCGGTCCCGGTCAACGAGAGCATCGACATCCGCTCGAACACGCCCGAGGAGTTCCGCTCGCCCGAAGGCAGCGGCACGACGCCGTATCCGGTGTGCAAGGCCGCGCTCGTCGCGCTGGCCGCGCGCTGGCCGCTGTCGCTCACGTTCGCCGAGCTGCGCGAGCTCGCAGCGCGCGGTGCGGGCGTGCCACCGAGCGCGGCCTCCGATGCGCTGCTTGCTTCGTTCCTGCTCGCGTCCTTCGCGTCGGGCGCCGTGGAACTGCATTTCGCCGCACCGCCTTTCGTGCGCGAGAGTGGCGCGCGGCCCGCTGCGGGCAGGCTCCAGCGCCACCAGGCTGCCGCGGGCGCTCAGGTGACGACGCTGCGGCACGAGGCCATCAACGTCGATGCGACCACGCAGGCGCTGCTGCCGCTGCTCGACGGCCAGCACACGCGGGCCGAGATCGCCGCGAGGGCGTGGCCGGCGCTTCCGGCCGAGGCCGCGGCGCGCCTGCTCGACGAAGCGCTGCCCCAGCTCGCCGCGCAGGCGCTGCTCGTCGCCTGACGCTCGATGCACGTGGCCGCGCTGCGTCTCGTTCCGGTAGTCCTCGCGCTGGCGGTGCTCGCTGCGCACTTCTATCGCAGTGGCGAGCTCGCCGGGGTCGCGGTCGCCGTGGTGCTCGCCGCGCTCCTCTTCGTGCGCCGGCCCTGGGCCGCGTGGATCGTCCAGGCCGGGCTGGCATTGGGCGCGATCGAGTGGCTGCGCACGATGGCGGGACTGATCGCCCTGCGGGAAAGCATGGGTGCGCCGTACCTGCGCCTCGCTCTCATCCTGGGCGGCGTGGCCCTCCTGACGGCCGCATGCGTGCTGGTGTTCCGGTCCCGCGCCGTGCGCGCTCATTTCGGGCTCGCACCAAGGCCGGGGGCACCGTCGGCGTCGGACGCTGCCTGACGCGGCGCGCTGCGCTTTCCTGACAGACAGCGCTCGCAGCACGGTCCAGCATGGGGGGCGCCCCGGATGGGGCCGAGGCCCACCACCGTGCGCGACCAGCCCCACCCTTTCGATCCGGCCGACCCCGGCGCGCGACCCGCGGCGCAGCGGCGCGCACGCGTGCTCGCAGCGGGACGCAACTGCTGGCGCATCGAGCGCGCGCACCGCATGGCCTTTCTCGTCGACGGCGAGGAGTACTTCAGCGCCGTGCGCTCGTCGCTCGCCCGCGCGCAACGCTCGATCCTGATCCTCGGCTGGGACATCGACAGCCGCATGCGCCTCGTGCCGGGCGGCGCGCAGGACGGGCTATCCGGAGCCGCTGTGCGATTTCCTGAACGCCATCGTCGCGCAACGCCGCGGCCTGCGCGCCTACGTCCTGACGTGGGACTACGCGATGCTCTACGCGCTCGAGCGCGAATGGCTGCCGCTGTACAAGTTCGACCAGCAGACGCACCGGCGGCTGTCGTTCCGCCTCGACGATCGCCATCCCGTGGGCGCCTCGCACCACCAGAAGGTGGTCGTCATCGACGACAGCGTCGCGTTCGTCGGCGGCTTCGACCTCACCCGCGCCCGCTGGGACACGCCCGCGCACGAAAGTGCGCATCCGCTGCGCGTGGACAGCACGGGCAAGCCCTATGGGCCGTTCCACGACGTCGCCGCGGTGGTGGATGGCGACTGCGCGCGCGCCCTGGGTGAGCTCGCGCGCGAGCGCTGGCAGCGCGCCACCGGGCGCTCGCCGAGCCGCCGCGCGCGCATCGAGCGCGACGATGCATGGCCTGCCGGCGTCGAGCCGGCGCTGCGCGACGTCGCCGTGGGCATCTCCCGGACGGTGCCGGGCGACCAGGGGCACGAGGCCATCAGCGAGATCCGCACGCTGCATCTCGACGCCATTGCGGCAGCGCGCCACGCGATCTATGCCGAGAACCAGTACTTCACGTCGCGCACCATCAGCGGCGCCTTCACCGCGCGCCTCGCCGCTGCCGACGCACCCGAGATCGCCGTCGTGTCGCCCGGCGACGCAAAGCGGCTGGCTGGAGGCGTCGACGATGGGCGTGCTGCGCGCGCGCATCCATCGCGAGATCAAGGCCGCCGATGCGCACGAACGCTACCGGCTCTATTGCCCTTCGCTGCCGTGGCTCAAGCGCGAGGACGGCTGCCTCAACATCCACAGCAAGGTGCTCGTCGTCGACGACGCGCTCCTGACGCTGGGCTCCGCCAATCTGTCGGACCGCTCGATGCATCTCGACACCGAGTGCAACCTCGTGCTCGAGGCCGGCGAGGATCCACGCGTGGCCGCCGGCATCGCGGCGTTCCGCAACCGGCTGCTCGCGGAGCACCTCGGGTGCGAGGCGGCCGACGTTGCGGCCGCGCTCGCGCGTGAGCAGAGCCTGCATCGCGCGATCGGGGCCCTCGACGTCGCGGGCCGGCCGGCAGCTCACTCCACGCGAGCCGGAGCTCGATCCGATGGTCGATGCGGTCACGCCGGACCACGGCGTGCTCGACCCGGAGCAGACGCTCGATCCCGATGTGCTCGTCGACGACCTGATGCCCGCACCGGAGCATCGCAACGGGACGAAGAGCCGCGTCGCGGGCCTGCTCGGCGCCGTGATCGCGCTGGCGCTGCTCGCGCTCGCGTGGCGTTTCACTCCCCTCGGCGACTGGCTGCGATTTCGACGCCCTCGTGCGTTACGGCGAATGGATCGACGACCAGCCGCTCGCCCCCGTCATCGTGGCGCTCGCGTTCGTGGCCGGCGGCTTCCTGGTCGTGCCGGTGATGCTGCTGATCGGCGTCACGGCAATGGTGTTCGGGCCGCTCGAAGGCACGTTGTACTCGTTCACCGGCGCGCTGCTGAGCGCGAGCGTGGTCTATGCCCTGGGGCGCAGCCTCGGCCGCGACGCCGTGCGGCGTCTCGCGGGACATCGCCTGAATGAGCTGTCGCGCCGTCTCGCCCGCCGCGGCCTGCTGGCCGTGGTGCTCGTGCGCGTGCTGCCGGTCGCGCCGTTCTCGATGATCAACGTGGTCGCCGGCGCGTCGCACATCGGCTGGCGCGACTTCCTTCTCGGCACCGCGATCGGCCTCGCACCCGGCATCATCATGACCTCCGCGTTCGTCGATCGCGCCGTCGCCGCGATGCGCCACCCGAGCCCGGCGACGTTCGCCCTGCTCACGGGTGTGGTGTGCGCGATCGGGGGCATCGCGTGGCTGGTGCGGCGCAAGCTCGATCGCGCGGCGCCGACCGAGGCTCCTCCCCCGCGCCATGCCGCGTGATCCCGGCCACAAGCACGGCCACGTGCGCGTGGCGACCTGGAACATCCACGGTGGCATCGGCGCGCGACGGCCGCTACGATCCCGCCCGCATCAACGACGTGCTGGCCGAGATGGACGCGGACGTCGTCGCGCTGCAGGAGGTCGCTTCGCTCGAGCAGCACGGCGAGTTCCTGACGGAGTTGCAGCGCGCGACCGGATTCACCGTGGTGGCCGGTCCGACGCTGACCCGCCGCGGCAGCGACTTCGGCAACGCGGTGCTGTCGCGCTTCCCCGTGGACCGCTTCGCGCGCATCGACCTCGCCATCTCGGGCTGCGAGCCGCGCGGCGCGCTCGACGTGTGCATCGACATCGGTGGCCGCCGCCTGCGCGTGCTGGGCACGCATCTTGGATTGCGTCCGGCCGAACGGCGCGAGCAGGTCCGGCGCCTCCTCGGCGTGATCGAGGACGGGGACCCTGCCACCACCGTGCTTATGGGCGACGTCAACGAGTGGTATCTCTGGGGACGGCCGCTGCGCTGGCTGCACGCGCATTTCCGCTCGACGCCGGCACCGCCGACCTTCCCTTCGCAGCGTCCGGTGTTCGCGCTCGATCGCATCTGGATTCAGCCCTCCGACAGCCTGCGCCGGCTCGGCGTGCACGCGACGGCACTCTCGCGCGTCGCCTCCGATCACCTGCCGCTGGTCGCCGAGGTCGCGCTGCCGGATTAGCGCCGGCGCGTTCCGGTGCCGTAGTGCCAGTACCGCAGCAGCGCGAAACCGCCGATCATGCCGCCGAGATGCGCGAAGTGCGCGACGCCCGACTGCGAGCCCGTCACGCCCAGAAAGAGCTCGAGGACCGCGTACACGGTCACGAACGTGCGCGCCTTCATCGGGATCGGCGGAATGAGCAGCATGATGCGCGTGTTCGGGAAGTACATTCCGTAGGCGAGCAGCAGGCCGAAGACACCGCCCGACGCACCCACGGTCGGGTACACGCCGCCGGCGAACGCGGCGAAGAGAAGCTGCGTCGCGGCCGCGGACATGACCGACACCAAGTAGTAGGTGAGATAGCGCCGGCCGCCGAAGACCTGCTCGATCGCGCTGCCGAACATGTACAGCGCGAACATGTTGAACAGCAGATGCGTGAGCCCGCCGTGCAGGAACGCATAGGTGACGAGCTGCCACGGCGCGAACGACACGCCCGGATCGACAGACGACGCCGCGAGCGGCCACAGGGCGAAGGGTACGATCAGCCCGGGTGCGGCAGACTGCAGCAGGAAGATCGCAACGTTCGCCGCGATCAGGGCGGTGGTGACGGGAGGCATTGGACCTACTTGGGGCCGACGGGGCCGAAACAACAGCCCCGCGCGCGACGGAAGCTGCGCGATGGCGGGCAGTCAGCGCGCACCGGCCGCGCCACTCGCGGGCGCCAGTGGAGCCGGATCGACCGGCAGTGGCGCGCGATCGGCGCACGCGAGGGTCTGCGTCCAGTAGGGGTTGGTCGGGCCATAGAAGGCCGCGATCTTCGCCTCCACGCCGAAGCCTGCACGCCCGGCGCTGCGCATCGCGCGCAGGCCCGCGCAGTTCGCCGCGAGCTCCTCCTGCGTGGGCACCTGGGCGTGCGCACACTCGTGGAAGAACAGGAAGTCGTGCATCACCGGCGGCAGCTGCTGCAGCCGCGCCGCATTCCAGAAGATGCGATAGCCCGACTCGGCGCGCACGGTGCGTCCGGTGAAGCTCGCGCTATCCGACGGCAGCTCCAGTTCGGGGACGGGCTCGCCGCGCGCGATGCACCGGGTGCTCGTGCCATCCGAGAACGTGAAGGCGAGCGCCGGGGCTGCGAGGCTTGCCCACGCCAGCGCGCACGCGGATGCGAGCATGGCATGCGAGAGAGACGATCGTACGGAGGGGCGGCGGGATTCCATGCGTTGAGGCTCGTCGAGTTCGGCGCAACGTTCGTCCCGACAGTCTAACCGGCGGCCCCGGCGGAACTCGCGCCGACGGCGGCGGCAGTGCATACTGCGCGCCGACCGGAACCCGCCCATGACCGAGTTCGACATCCTGCTTCGCAGCGCCGCCGCCATGCTCGGCGGCGCGCTCATCGGCCTGGAGCGCAGCTACCGCGGCCGCGCCGCGGGCCTGCGCACGTACACCCTCGTCGCGCTCGGCGCGTCGATGCTCGTCGCCGTCACGGAATACGCGGGCGGGTGGGCAACCTTCGGCGCCGGCGATCCGACGCGCGTCGTGCAAGGCATCGTCACCGGCATCGGCTTCCTCGGCGCCGGCGTGATCATCCGCGAAGGGTTCTCGGTGCGGGGCCTCACCACCGCGGCATCGATCTGGGTGATCGCAGTGATCGGCGTGGTGTTCGGCTCGGGCCTCTTCACCGTCGGCGCCGCCGCGACGCTCGCCTCGTGGATCGCCCTCGAGCTCCTGCGCCAGGTGGAAAGCCGCCTGCCCGTGCATTCGCTCGTCCACTGCGATCTGTCGTTCCCGCGCAGCCGCGCATGGGAGGAGACGGCGGTGCGGGCGTTCGTCGAGCGGCACGGCTTCAACATCGGCGAGATGTCGTACACCCTCGACACGTCCACGCAGACGCTCGGCTACGAGCTCATCATGTGGTCGCAGGACGCGCAGGCCTCGTGCAATCTCGAGCGCTCCCTGCTCGGCGAATCGGCCGTGCTCGGCTTCAGGATCAATCCGGGACGCGACTGAAGCGGACTGCGCGCACCAGCGCCTCGGCGCCTGCACGCCCGCAGATCTTGCCGGTCGGCAGAAAAATTTTCACGAATGCCGTGCCTGCGGTGCCCCCACGTACCGTCTACGTGCCGCCCATCCTGCACGGCGAACAGCCAAAAAAAACGCGCCGCAGCGGCGCGCATGGCACCGCCCGGCGCGTGCGTGGTGACGATCAGGAAGCGGCGCCGCTGCGACGCGGGAAGATGGACGCGACGTTCGTCGGTTCCGCCTTGCCGCGGCCTGATGTCTGCTGCAGCTTGCGGTTCTCGCGCCGGATGCGCGCGAATGTCTTCCGCAAATCGGTGTTCGCACTCGACGTGTATCGGAATGTCGGGTCGAGAATCGACTTCATGGGGCCTCCGTCCGCTCCGGATTCGATGAATCCGCACGACCGGGCACATGCCCGGATGAGCGATACCTGAGCAAGAAATCTGCCACCGCGCGCACGACAGTCGCGCAATCGTTACGTGCACGCTGTATGCGACTTCGTTGTCGCACCCCCACCCGGGAAATTCGTGCAGCGTCTTCAAGGAGATGTGCGGGTTGAATGCGACTTCACCGCAACCGGCGCCGTCTGCGCGACGGCGATGTCGCAGCCATGCGGAGATGCCCCGCCATCGCGCATGTGCACGGCGCGGGTGCATGGCATGGCTGCAGTGACAGATTTTCCGACACTGGCCATCCGCTGCACGGCGAGACGGGGCCGACCGGCGGTTTCGGCGCGATCAGACCGTTCCGCATCGCGTGCCGGCGCAGCGCACACGCACGCTGCGTGCGCTGTGCTTCAGTCGCGCGTGGCGAGCGCGGACCGGTACACGGAGAGATAGCGTTGCGCGCTCGCCGCCCAGCTGAAGTCCTGCGCCATGCCGCGCTTCTGCAGCGCACGCCAGGTGGGCGGGTGACGCCACGCTGCGAGCGCACGCTCGATCGTTGCGAGCAGCTGCGACGCGTGCCGGCTCCTCGAAGCTGAAGCCGTTCGCGCTGCCATCGGCCAGCGTGCGCTCGTTGCAGTCGACGACCGTGTCGGCGAGACCGCCGGTCGCGCGCACGATCGGCGGCGTGCCGTAACGCAGGCTGTACATCTGGTTGAGGCCGCACGGCTCGAAGCGCGACGGCATCACGAACGCATCGGCGCCGGCCTCGATGAGATGCGCCAGGCGATCGTCGAATCCGATGACCGCCGCGATCCGCGCGGGGTGCGCACGTCGCCAGCGCTGCGAGCTCGCTTTCCAGCTGCTTCTCGCCGGACCCCAGCACGACGAGCTGCAGGGGATGCTGCAGCAGTTCCGGCACGATCGACAGCAGCCAGTCGATGCCCTTCTGGTGCGCGAGACGGCTCACCACGCCGAGCAGCATGCGGTCCTCGCCGAGCGCGAGCCCGAGCTCGCGCTGCAGCGCGAGCTTGTTGACCGACTTGCGCGTGATCGACGCGAAATCGTAGGGGTGCGCAATCCGCTCGTCGCGCGCGGGATCCCACACGCGGATGTCGATGCCGTTGAGGATGCCCACGAGCTCGCGCGCACGACCGCGCAGCAGTCCGCCGAGGCCCTGGCCGCCGTCGTCGGTCTGGATCTCGCGCGCATACGTGGGGCTGACCGTGACGAGTCGGTCGGCGTAGTAGGCGCCGGCCTTCATGAACGACAGCTGGCCGTAGTACTCGACGCCGTTCATGCTGAACATGCTGGCGGGAATGCCGAGTCCTGCGCGTTCGCCCGCCTCGAACACGCCCTGGTGCCCGAGGTTGTGGATCGCCATGACCGTCGCTGCGCGCGGGGCTGCTGCAGCGTCGTAAGATACGCCGGCGCGAGGCCGGTGGGCCAGTCGTTGCAGTGGACGACGTCGGGCCGCCACGCGAGACCGCTCGCGCCGCTGCCGATCGTCGCCGCGACGTAGGAAAGCAATCCGAAGCGCAGGTGATTGTCCGGCCAGTCGACGAAGTGCGCGTCCTGGTACGCCGTGCCCGCGCGCCGGAAGAACGCGGGACAATCGACGAGCAGCAGGGGCGCACCGTTGACGTCTTCGGCCGCGAGCAGGCGCGACGGCGGGAGGCTCGCGTGCGCCGGAATCTCGGCGATGCACTGCGCGTGCTGCAACGCGTCGAGCGCAGCGCCGTAACCCGGAACCAGCACGCGGGTGTCGACGCCACCCTGCCGCAGCGCCGCAGGCAGCGCAGCGGTGACGTCGCCGAGACCGCCGCTCTTGACCCACGGCGGGATTTCCGGCGAGACGAACAGGACCCGGTGCACGCGCTGCCGCCGTCCCGCTGCCGCATCCACTTCGCTCGGCAGCACCGGCGGCGCACGTTTATGCAATGCGATGATCGTTCTGCCCCAGCATGTCGGGTGTCACGAGGGTGATGCCGCCGGGGGTGACGTTGAACCGCTGCCGGTCGGCCTCGTGGTCCACGCCGACCTGCATGCCGTCGGGAATGACGCACTGCTTGTCGACGATGACACGCTTCAGCGTCACGTTGCGGCCGATCCTGGTGTTCGACAGGATGGCGGAGTCCTCCACGACGCTGCCGGAATCCACGCGCACGTCGGTGAAGAGCAGCGACCGGCGCACCGTGGCGCCGCTGATCACGCAGCCGCCCGAAACGAGCGAGTCGACCGCCATGCCGCGCCGCTCGGGCTCGTCGAACACGAACTTCGCGGGCGGGAGCTGCTCCTGGTACGTCCAGATCGGCCAGTCGGCGTCGTACATGTTGAGCTCGGGCACGACCTTGGTGAGCTCCATGTTGGCTTCCCAGTACGCTTCCAGCGTGCCGACGTCGCGCCAGTACGGAACGCAGTCGGGCGTGCCCGACGCAGCTCTGCGCGAACGAATGCGCGTACACGCGGTAGCGCGAGACGATGTGCGGCAGCACGTCCTTGCCGAAATCGTGCGACGAGTTGGGCGTGCCGGCGTCGCGGATGAGCTGCTCGTAGAGGAAATCCGCGTTGAACACGTAGATGCCCATGCTCGCGAGGGCCTGGTCCGGGCGGCCCGGCATCGCGGGCGGATCGGCGGGCTTCTCGGTGAAGCTCACGACGCGCTCGTCGTCATCCACGCCGATCACGCCGAAGGCGCTCGCTTCCTGGCGCGGCACCTCGATGCACGCGACGGTGGCATCGGCGAGCTTCGCCACGTGCGCGGCGAGGAGCCTCCCGTAATCCATCTTGTACACGTGATCGCCGGACAGGATCAGCACGTACTGCGGACCGCTGATGCGCAGCGAGCGCATGTTCTGGTACACGGCGTCGGCGGTGCCCTGATACCAGCTCTCCTGGATCTGCTGCTGCGCCGGCATGATCTCGATGTACTCGTCGAACCGGCCTTCGAGGAAGCCCCAGCCGCGTTGCAGATGCCGGATGAGGCTCTGCGCCTTGTACTGCGTGGCGACGCCGACACGGCGCACGCCGGAGTTGAGGCAGTTCGAGAGCGTGAAGTCGATGATCCGGAACTTGCCGCCGAAAGGGACCGCGGGTTTCGCCCGCCAGTCGGTGAGCTCGTGCAGGCGACTGCCGCGGCCGCCGGCGAGCACGACCGCAAAGGTGTGCTTCGTCAGCTGGGAGACGAAGCGCTCGCCGAGAGCGCGCCGGTAGCTCGCGAGGGAGGTGGTGGCCATAACGAGTTGATTCTACAGCCGCGCAAAGGTTGCGGGGCGCCGGGCCGGCGGATAATCGCGGGGTGCGGGGGTGTCCTACGCGCGCGGTGCCGCTATCCGACGGTCACGTGCGACCGGATGTGCGATGCTGGACATTGGACGCCGAACCGGGAGGTGACGATGGAGCGCAAACGGCAGCAGGAAGATGCAGCGACGGCGCAAGCGCGCGGACCGCTGCACGGCAAGCGCATTGCGATCCTCGCCACCGACGGCTTCGAGCAGGTCGAGCTCACCGAACCGCGGCGGGCGCTCGACGCCGCGGGCGCGAGGACGGTGGTGATTGCACCACGCGCGGGCACGATCCGCGGGTGGAAGCACAAGGACTGGGGCGATTCCGTGCCCGTCGATGCGACGGTGGCGAGCGCCGATCCGGAAGAATTCGATGCCCTGCTCCTGCCGGGCGGCGTCATCAATCCCGACCGGTTGCGCACCGATCCCGCGGCGGTGGCGTTCGTGCGGGCGGTGTTCGACGCCGAGAAGCCGATCGCGGCGATCTGTCACGGACCGATCATGCTGATCGAGGCCAACGTGCTGCGCGGCGGCCGCCACGTCACGTCGTGGCCGTCGCTGCAGACGGACATCCGCAATGCAGGCGGGCACTGGCGCGACCAGGAGGTCGTGATCGACGGCAGTCTCGTGACCAGCCGCAAGCCGGACGACCTCCCGGCGTTCAACCGCGCGATGATCGAGGCGTTCGCGGAGCACAGCGTCGGCCCGCGGACCGAGACATTGCCGGACGGGTGAGGCGTCGTCGCCCGGACGCGGGCAGGGGTTCCATCTTCGAGATGCCGGTCAGGCCCAAGCGGACCTGCAGCACCTCAACACGTGAGCGTCGGACTGATGCCCGACCCACGCCCGTCCTCGCCGCCGGATGGCCTAGCGCTTTCCCGCCGGCAGCTCGTCGCCCTTGCGGTCATACGCCGGCGGCACGTAGAAGTTGAGCGTGCGCAGCGGCTGCGCTCCCGTGTTGCGGATCTCGTGCCGGTCGCCATGCTCGATCAGCAGCAGCGTGCGCTCGCGCAGCGGGTAGCGCTTGCCGTTGATCGTGGCCACGCCTGTTCCCGCCACGACGAACAGCCACTGGTCCGCGCCGCGGTGGCGATTGCGTGCATCGCCTTCCGCGTCCCCCGGTGCGAGCACCATCTCCGCGGCTTCCGAGCGCTCGTTGCCGAGCGCGACACGAAAGCCGCGACCGAAGCGAAGTGTCTTGCGCTTCATGCGGCCCTCACATCGCCAGGTTGCCGTCGGGGCCGGCTGCGCCTCCGGTCGGGTTGCCGGCATGCGGGGGCATCACGCCGGCGAGGCGCGACATCAGACCGTTCATGCGCCGCACGAACGCTGCCGGATCGTCGAGCTGCCCGCCCTCGGCAAGCACCGCCTGGTCGAAGAGCACGCTCGACCATTCGCCGAGGCGATCGTCCGGCTCGTCGCGGAGGCGCTCGACCAGGGCATGGTGCGGATTGATCTCCAGCACGGGCACGACGTTCGGCGCCTTCTGTCCCGCCGACTTCAGGAGCCGCTCCAGATTGCCGGACAGCTCGCCCTCGCCCACGACGAGGCACGCGGGCGACTCGGTGAGGCGATACGTCACGCGAACGTCCTTCACGCGTTCGCCCAGCGCGGTGCGAATGCGCTCGACGAGCGGCTTGAACTCGTCCGCCTCCTTCTCCTGGCGCGCC
The DNA here is from genome assembly GCA_963734575.1 of uncultured beta proteobacterium. Taxonomy (GTDB): domain Bacteria; phylum Pseudomonadota; class Gammaproteobacteria; order Burkholderiales; family Casimicrobiaceae; genus CAIWHR01. The sequence goes on from CAVTHT010000006.1 coordinate 32,444, forward strand.
TTCTCGTCCGCATCGGCGAGCTCGTCCACGTCGAGCGCACCCTTGGCGACCGAACGCAGCGGCTTGCCGTCGAACTCGTGCAGCGACGACACGACCCATTCGTCGATGCGATCCGAGAAGAGCAGCACCTCGATGCCCTTCTTGCGAAAGATCTCGAGGTGCGGACTGTTGGCCGCGGAAGCATGCGTGTCGGCGGTCACGTAGTAGATCGCCTTCTGGCCTTCCTTCATGCGGCCCACGTAGTCGGCGAGACCGACCGACTGCTCGGCGCTGCCCGTGTGCGTGGACGCGGCGCGCAGCAGGCCGGCGAGCTTGTCGTTGCTGGCGGGATCGTCGGCGAAGCCTTCCTTCAGCACCTTGCCGAACTCCTTCCAGAACGTGACGTACTTTTCCTGCTGGTTCGTGGCGAGGTCGTCGAGCAGTCCCAGCACGCGCTTCACGCAGCCGCTGCGGATGGCCTCCACGTCCCGCGACTCCTGCAGGATCTCGCGCGAGACGTTGAGCGGGAGGTCGTTGGAATCGACCACGCCGCGCACGAAGCGCAGGTACGGCGGCAGCAGCTGCTCGGCGTCGTCCATGATGAACACGCGGCGCACGTAGAGCTTGAGACCGCGCCGATGCTCGCGGTCCCAGAGGTCGAACGGCGCATGCGAGGGGACGTACAGCAGCTGGGTGTACTCGGTGCGGCCCTCGACCCGCGCATGGACGTGGGCGAGCGGCGGCTCCGGATCGTGCGCGACGTGCTTGTAGAACTCGTCGTACTGCTCCTGCGTGATGTCCTGCTTCGGCCGCGCCCACAGGGCCGAAGCCTGGTTGACGGTCTCGTCCTCGTCGGTGGTGCGGTAGCCCTTCTTCTCGTCGTCCCATTCTTCCTTGCGCATCACGATGGGGAGCGCGATGTGATCGGAATACTTGCGGATGATGGCGGCGAGGCGCCAGCGCGCGAGGAGATCGTCCTGGCCGTCGCGCAGATGCAGCACGACCTCCGTGCCACGCGCGGGCCGGTCGACCCGCTCGATGGTGTAGTCGCCCTCGCCCGACGATTCCCAGCGCACGCCCTGCTCCGGCGGCAGGCCCGCCCGGCGGGTGGTCAGCGTGACGCGGTCGGCGACGATGAACGACGAATAGAAGCCGACGCCGAACTGCCCGATCAGGCTCGCGTCCTTGGCCTCGTCTCCGGAAAGCGACGCGAAGAACTCGCGGGTGCCCGACTTGGCGATGGTCCCGATGTTGGCGATCACCTCGTCGTGCGACATGCCGATGCCGTTGTCGCTGACGGTGATGGTGCGGGCGTCCTTGTCGAACGCGACCCGGATCCTGAGCTCCGCGTCGTTCTCGTAGAGCGCCGGCTCGCGCAGGGCCTCGAAGCGCAGCTTGTCCGCCGCGTCCGAGGCGTTGGAGATGAGCTCCCGGAGGAATATCTCGGGATTGCTGTAGAGCGAGTGGATCATGAGATGCAGCAATTGCCGCACCTCGGCCTGGAACCCCAGGGTCTCCTTGCCGGCCGGTACGCCGGCGCTCGCTTCGGTCGCTGCTTCTGCCACGGTCTTCCTCCCGATGATTGCGGACAACCCTGACATATAGGTGTCGGGCGCGCGCTTTCAAGCGGGATCGCGCTCAGGACATGCCGACCGAGCTCTTGCCGATGTGATTGGCCCAGCCGATCGCCTGGCTGAGGCATGCGCTGTACGTCTCGCCGGCCACGCCCTCCGGGAGGAAGCTCGGATCGAGCGGTCGCGCCTCGAGCCCTTCGACCCGATCGAGCAGGTCTCCGAGCGACCCCGTCCGCCCCAGCAGCGCGTCGCGCGTGACGGGCGCGAGCGGCAGCGACGACAGGATATCGGTCAGCGGCGTGCTGAAAAGCGCTGGCATGAGCGACATCATGCCGACCATGAACGCCTGGTCCGACAGGTCCTGGTCATGCGGCCAGAGCACCCGGGCGAGGGATTCCATCAGTCGGCCGCGGGTCGCGGCGAGCTGCAGCAGCGGGTTGGTGAGCTCGCGCTGGCCCGGCTCCGAGTAGAGCAGCAACTGCACCCACCGCTGCAGGTGCCGCCGTCCCAGCACGACGATGGCCTGGCTGAGCGAGGTCACCGGCCGGGCGAGCGCCAGGGATGCGGAATTGACGAGGCGCAGGAGGTTGAGGGAAAGGCCGGGCTGCTGCTTGAAGACCTCGTCGATGAGCGGCGTGTCGGCGTCCTGCATCAGGAGCGTCAGGAGGCGCAGCAGCGCCATCTGCGGCAACCCGAGCTTGCGCCCGGCGAGGACCGTCGGGCGGGCGAAGTAATAGCCCTGGAAGAGATCGAAGCCGAGATCGGAGCAGCGCTCCGCCTGCTCCCGCGTCTCGACCTTCTCGGCGAGGAGACGCGCGCCCAGGTGGGCGCTCTCGGACACGATCACGGCAAGGCGGTCGGAGGGGACGCGGGTGAGATCGACCTTGATCACGTCGGCGAGCGGCAGCAGCGCGGCAAGGCGCTCGTGGTCCCCCGCGTAGTCGTCCAGCGCGAGCATGAAGCCGGCGGCCTTCAGCGCGCGGCACCGGGCGACGATCGCGGGGGTCGGCTGCACCGTCTCCAGGATCTCCAGCACGATGACGTGCGACGGCAGCATGTCGAGGATGCCGGGCATCAGCAGCATCCGTGCATCGCAGTTGAGGAAGCCGCGGTAGTGTCCGAGGGCCTGCTCGACCCCGAGCTCCGCGAACACGTGGTGCAGCACCTGGCTGGTGGCGAGCACGTCCTCCTCCACCTCCGCAGCCTCATGGGAGCGGTTGCGGAACAGGAGCTCGTACGCATAGGTCTGGCCGCGCCGGTCCAGGATGGGCTGCCGGCCGACCAGGAGTTGCTCTACGACCATTTTTCGAGGGCGCCGCTGGAGGCGTTGACTGCGTCGCACGCAACTTCTGCACCAGGACGGGGCTTTGCCGCTGCGAGGCGGGCACGAGCGGGGCGTTGGCCCGCGCGGGGTGCGGGAATACCCGGCTGCGGCGCGTGTTCACCGGCGCGAGAGAGCGGACGGTTCCAGGCCCACCGCTTCAGGGAACCGCGAGCGACGATCGTGGTACAACGATGACCCGCCCCCGCCCTGCATGGGCGTTCCCGCGGCAATCGGCAACAGTCGAACGGCAGCACCCCGTGTTCACAGGAGGAGAGCGATGAAGGCATTGCAACGTAAGTCGATGACGGTCCTGGCGGCGGCCGTGGCCGCGAGCGTGTTCGGACTGGCGGCGTGCGCCCAGATGGGCAGCTACGGCAGCACCAGCGGCGCGACAAGTGCCGCTGCGGGCCAGCGCGTGACCCTTTCCGGCAGCAACGAGGTGCCGCCGGTGCAGAGCTCCGGCTCCGCCACCGGCGACGTCATGGTCAAGGACGACGGCAGCGTGAGCGGCACGATCAAGGTGACGGGCTTCGCGCCGACTGCGGCGCACATCCACATGGCGGCCGCCGGCGCGAACGGCCCGGTCATCGTGCCCATGACCAAGCAAGGCGACGACACGTTCGTGTTCCCGCCCACTGCCAAGATGACCCCCGAGCAGATGACGGCGTACAAGGCCGGCAAGACGTACGTCAACGTGCATTCGGCGGCGCATCCCGGTGGCGAGCTTCGCGCCCAGCTCAAGGGCGGCAGCTGACCTGTCGGTGGCAGGTTTCCGCAACGGGCGCGCACTGCGCCCGTTTTTTTTGCGCCGCTGAGCGCGGCCGAATGCGCTCACCAATCCTGGGCGGCGAATTCGCCTGTCGCCGAAAGATAGGGTGCGGATCGGCACACGGCGCACGAGCCACGCGCACCGCGCGGGGCGCATGGCGGGCCCCGCTGTTCATTCCTTCAGGGCGGCGGCGTGGTACCTGAGATGGGTCTCGATGAAGGTCGCGATGAAGAAGTAACTGTGGTCGTAGCCGTCGCAGCGCTCCAGCGTAAGGGGGACGCCGGCGTCGCGGCAGGCCTCCTCGAGGAGCTCCGGCTGCAGCTCGCGTTCGAGGAACGGATCGGCCATGCCCTGATGGACCAGCAGCGGGGGTCCGCGCCATCCGCGACTGCGCAGGAGCGCGGTGGCGTCGTATTCCCGCCATTGCGCCTCGTCCGCGCCCAGATATCCGGCCAGCGCCTTGCGTCCCCATGGCGAGCGCATCGCCGATGCGATCGGGGCGAACGCGGAGACCGTCCGGAAGCGGTCCGGATGCTTCAGCGCAAGGGTGAGCGCACCATGCCCGCCCATCGAATGCCCGAAGATGCCCGCACGGGCCCGGCTCGACCGGGAAATGCTCCGCGATGAGCTGCGGGCAGTTCCTGCGCGACGTAGGTGGCCATGCGGTAGTGCCGCGACCACGGCTCGCGCGTGGCGTCGAGATAGAAACCCGCACCCACGCCGAAGTCGTAGCTGTCGCGATCGCCCGGCAGCGGGACGTCGCGCGGGCTCGTATCCGTCACGACCAGCACGAGGCCCAGCTCGGCGGCCACGCGCTGCGCGCCGGCCTTGGTGACGAAATTCTCTTCGGTGCAGGTGAGACCGGACAGCCAGTACAGGACCGGCCGCTTCGTCCCGCGTGCACCCGGCGGCACGAACACCGCGAGGCGCATCGTGCAGTGCGTGGCGCCGGAGGCGTGGGTGTAGGTGCCCTGCACGCCATCGAAGCAGCGGCTTTCGGTGATGGTGATGAGGTCGGTCATCGTGCGTGCGTCTGGAAAGCCGGGGCGGTGTCAGGCTTGTTGAATGTTGTGGGTCAGGCGCTGTAGGTCAGGCTTCAGCCTGACATTGACGATCAACATGCTGCATGCGGTGGGTCAGGCTTCAGCCTGACTTGCACATCGTCAGAACACGACCACCGACCGGATCGATTCGCCCCGGTGCATGAGGTCGAACCCGTCGTTGATCCTCTCGAGCGGCAGCACGTGCGTGATGAGATCGTCGATGTTGATCCTGCCGTCCATGTACCAGTCCACGATCTTCGGCACGTCGGTGCGCCCGCGCGCGCCGCCGAACGCCGTCCCTTTCCACGTGCGCCCGGTGACGAGCTGGAAGGGCCGCGTGCGGATCTCCTGCCCTGCACCCGCCACGCCGATGATCACCGACACGCCCCATCCGCGGTGGCAGCATTCCAGCGCCTGGCGCATGACGTCCACGTTGCCGATGCATTCGAAGCTGTAGTCCGCGCCGCCGCCGGTGAGCTCGACCAGATGCGGCACGAGGTCCCCTGCCACGTCGCGCGGATTCACGAAATGCGTGAGCCCGAACTTGCGCGCCAGCGCCTCGCGCGCCGGATTGAGATCGACGCCGACGATCATGTTCGCGCCCACCATGCGCGCGCCCTGCACCACGTTGAGCCCGATGCCGCCCAGCCCGAACACCACGACGTTCGCGCCCGGCTCCACCTTCGCCGTGTTGATCACCGCACCGATGCCCGTCGTGACACCGCAGCCGATGTAGCAGACCTTGTCGAACGGCGCGTCCGGCCGGATCTTCGCCACGGCGATCTCGGGCAGCACGGTGAAGTTCGCGAACGTGGAGCAGCCCATGTAGTGATGGATCGGCTGTCCGTCGATGGAGAACCGGCTGGTGCCGTCGGGCATGACGCCCCTGCCCTGCGTCGCGCGTATCGCCGTGCACAGGTTCGTCTTGCGCGACAGGCACGACTTGCACTGCCTGCACTCCGGCGTGTACAGCGGGATCACGTGATCGCCCGGGCGCACGCTCGTGACGCCGGCGCCGACCTCGACCACCACCCCCGCCCCTTCATGGCCGAGGATGGCGGGAAAGAGACCTTCCGGATCCGCGCCCGAGCGCGTGAATTCGTCGGTATGGCAGATGCCGGTCGCCCTGATCTCGACCAGCACCTCGCCCGCGCGCGGGCCCTCGAGCCGGACGGTTTCTACCGTGAGCGGTGCGCCCGCGCGATGCGCGACTGCAGCCCTGACGTCCATGTTCCTCCTCGTTGCACGGTGGCGCCGCCGCCCTGCCGGGTCATTTCGCGCTCGCCGGATTGCTGCCGGATGACCCCTGATCCTGCGCGTCGGACACACGCTGCGCGGGCTCCCCACGCGGTGCGCCGTTGCTCGCGACGTCGGTCGGCTCCGCGATCACGTCGAGGCGGACCCGCGCCAGGCCCTTGCCGCGGGCCCGCAAACCGATATCCGCCGCCGCGCGCGGCGACAGGTCGATGATGCGGCTCTTCACCTGCGGACCGCGGTCGTTGATGCGCACCACGGTCGAGCGATGGTTGGCGAGGTTGGTCACGCGCACGGTGGTGCCCAGCGGCATCGTGCGATGCGCCGCCACGTGCTCGTCGCTGTCGTGGGGCTCGCCGCTCGCGGTCGGCTTGCCGTCGAGCACCCTTGCGTAGACCGACGCCGTGCCGAATTGCGGCTTGTGGCGGCGCGGCGCCGCCCCCTGCGCCTGCTCACCCTGCGCCACGTCGGGTTTCGCCACGTGTGCAGGCGATGCCCCCTGCGCTGCGCGCCCGTGAAGGAGCGCGGCACAGCAGATCGCCACCGCGATCGCGGGGATCGGCAGCAGCGCCGGCAGATGCAGGACTTTGCGCATGGTGACGCGCGCATCGTAGCGCATCGCATGCGCTACGCGGCGTTATAGTGCTCGCCTTCGCCCACCGGAGCGCCGCCATGCTGATGTCCGCCGCCGACTACCGCGAGTCCCTGCGCCGGCATCGCCCGGTCGTGTACGTGGACGGCCGCCGGATCGACTGCGTCGTCGACGAGCCCGCGCTCGCGCCCGGCGTGAACGCGATCGGTCTCACGTACGACCTCGCGCTGCAGGAATCGACGCGCGCGCTGATGCGCGCCGACGCCGCGGACGGGCGGCGACCCGGTGAACCGCATGCTGGCCATCCCGCGCACGCACCGCCGACCTCCTGAACAAGCTCGAGGCGGTGCGCCTCGTCTGTCAGGAAACCGGCTGCGCGCAGCGTTATCTCGCCGGCGACGCGCTCTCGGCACTGCGTCCACGGCACGCACGCGATCGATGCCGAGTGCGGCACGCAATACGCGGCGCGCGTGGAGGCCTACGTCGAGCACGTGCACGAGGGGGATCTCACGCTCGGCATCGCGATGACGGATGCGAAGGGCGACCGGTCGCTGCGACCATCGCAGCAGCCGCTGCCCGACAGCTACGTGCACATCGTCGAGCGCCGCGCCGACGGCATCGTGATCTCCGGCGCGAAGGCGATCGTCACGGCTGCACCCTACGTGCACGAGCTGCTCGTCATGCCCTGCCGCAACATGACCGCCGCCGATGCCGCGATTCGCCGTGTGCTGCGCGGTGCCGATCGACGCGGACGGGCTGACCATCGTCGCGCGTCCGGCCGGCACGACCCGGCGAGGCGGCCGCGAAGTTCAGCAGCAAGTACGGCCAGTCGACAGGCGTGTGCCTCTTCGATCGCGTGTTCGTGCCGTGGGAGCGCGTGTTCGCGGCGGGCGAGGCCGGCGCCGGCCAACGAGATCCTCTACCACTACACCGCGCAGCACCGCCACACGTGCATCGCTGCGCGCGCGGGCTTCGGCGATCTCCTGATCGGCGCCGGCGCGCTGGTGACGGAGGCGAACGGCCTCGACCTCGACCGCGCGCATGGCGTGCGCGACGCGATGATCGAGCTCATCAAGATCACCGAGGGCTTCTATGCCTGTGGCGTCGCGGCCTCGGTGTACGGCGCAGGCGAGTCCGTCCGGCGTGCGGACGCCCGATCCGGTGTTCGCGAACATCGGCAAGCTCCTGCTCGCGACCCAGATCTACGACATGCAGCGCCTCGCGCATCACGTCTCCGGGGGCATGATCGTGACGCTCCCCGGTCCGGACGAGGACCACAACCCCGCGACCGCGGGACGGCTCTCCGAAGTGCTGACCGCGCGCTCGGACATTCCCTACGAGAAGCGCATCGAGGTCGCGCGCTTCATCGAGGACCTCACCGCGTCCTACCAGGCCGGCTGGTACTCGGTCATCAGCCTGCACGGCGGCGGCTCGCCCGAGGCGATGAAGATGGAGATCTACCGCAACTATCCGATCGGCAATCGCGTCGACCTCGTGGAGCGGCTGCTCGATCGCGGGATCCTCGCCGACGCGACGCGCAAGATCACGCGCAATCGCCAGCCGGGACGATGCTGCGCGACGGGTTGCCTCGCGCCCGGACGTGCCGCAGATGGTGGCGCTGCCGATCCCCTCGCGACCCGCCGGGGCGAGCCCCCGCAGCGCCGCACGACGCGCCCGTCGCCGCGGACTGAAGCGGATACATCATGCCCGCGGCACGTCTCGATCGCGATGCCAGCCTGCTGCTCGTCGTCGACGTGCAGGCGCGACTCGCGCCGCACGTGGAGGATCACGAGGCGCTGATCGCCCGCGCAGGCGCGCTGCTCGACGCCGCGCAACGCTTCGGCATTCCGCGCCGGCTCACCGAGCACTGTCCGGAGCAGATCGGCGCCGTGGTGCCTGTCCTGCGCGAGCGCTTCGCGCCGCACGAGATCTTCGTCAAGACGCGCTTCGGCGCGCTCGACCATCCCGAGTTCGCGGCGGCGCTCCGCGCGACGGGGCGCACGCAGGTCGTCGTCGCCGGCATGGAGGCACACGTGTGCGCGATGCAGACGAGCCTCGGCCTCATCCAGTGGGCTTCGCGGTCTTCGCGGTCACCGACGCGCTCGGCTCGCGCGCGGCGCGGGCGACCGATCGCCGAATGGCCCTCGAGCGCCTGCGCGCATGGCGGCGCGGTGCTGACCGCCACGGAAACGGTGCTCTTCGAGTGGACCCGCGACGGCACCGACCCGGCGTTTCGCGATGTCCTGGCGCTGGTCAAGCGCCTGCCCTGAACCGGCGCGCCCCGCCCTGCCGCGCGCTCCGGCGCGCACGCGCCGCGCAGGTCCGCCGGGAAGGCACGCATCCTGCTTCGCACCCTCGGACCTGTCGCGCTGGCGGCGGCGATCCGGCGTCCGTCGCCGGCCGCCCCGAACGTTAATGCCTCTCGGAGAAGGAATCTCGATGTTGCGTCGCATCCTGATCGCGCTGGCGCTTGCCCTCGGCATCGTCGGCGCCGGCCGCCGCGCAAGGGCCGGATTTGGTGTTCGCAGTGACCGAGGGCGTCACTTACCAGGCCACCCCGAAGGAGATCCGGGACCGCTTCGCGCCCGTGGCCGAAGTGCTGTCGCAGGCGCTGCGGCGCAACGTGCGGACGGTGCTCGTCCCGGCCTATGACGACCTGCGCGCCGGACTCGCACGCCAGGAGTTCGACGTGGCCTTCGTGCATCCCGCGCACGTCTCGATGGCCGAGATCAAGGCCGGCCGCTACAAGGCGGCCGCCTGGACGGTCGGGTTCACCGATTACACGCGTGTCGCTGATGATGAAGCCCGACCAGCCGTTGAAGGCCATGGGCGACCTGCGCGGACGCACCCTCGTGACGCCCGACCCCGACTCGATCACGGCGGTGATGGTGCGCGCGATGTTCAGGGAGGAGAAACTCGGCAGCGACGTGAAGGTCGTCACCACGCGCTACCAGGATGCCGTGCCGTTCTATCTCGAGCACGGCTTCGCCCAGGTGGGCGCCACGGCGGCCAAGGGTGTCGTCAAGAGCTGGACCGACAAGGGCGGCAAGGTCCTCACGCACTCGCGGTCGGTGCCGATCAAGCAGTTCATCGTGTCGACACGCGTCTCCGCGACCGACCAGGAACGCATCCGCGAGGCGCTCCTCAACATGAACGACACCAAGCAGGGCCGCATCGCCCTGTCGATCGTGGGCTATCGCGGGTTTGCCGCACCTGCGCCGGACGTCGAGGCCAACACCATCGCGTGGCTGGGGCTCTGACCGCGGCCTGAACCGACGTCCAGGGCCCGCGCGCTCCCGCGCGGGCGCCTGCTCCGCTACACTCGCTCGTCCCAATCGATGCCCGGAGACGACGCGATGATTGCACGCCTGCTGCGCCCGTTCCTGCTGCTTTCGCTCCTCGCCGCAACCGCGGCGGTTGCACAGGACTTCCCGAAGTTCGGCGACGAGCTCTACCAGCCGCAGTACGGCCAGGCGGGCAAGGACGTCATCTGGATCCCGACGCCCGATGCGCTCGTGACGCGCATGCTGCAGGCGGCGAAGGTCACGGACCAGGACATCGTGTACGACCTCGGTGCCGGCGACGGCAAGATTCCCATCGCCGCGGCGAAGCAGTTCAACGCGCGCGCGGTCGGCATCGAATACAACGCGGACATGGCGGGCCTCGCCAAGCGCAATGCCGAGCGCGCCGGTGTCGCCGACAAGGTCACGATCATCAACGGTGACATCTTCAAGGAAGATTTCACCCGCGCCACCGTCATCACGCTCTACCTGCTGCCGTCGCTCAACCAGCAGCTGCGGCCGCAGATCCTCAAGATGAAGCCGGGCACGCGGGTGGTGTCCCACGCCTTCCACATGGGCGAATGGGAGCCCGACGACACGTTCCAGGTCGAGCAGCGCGACGCGTACCTGTGGATCGTGCCGGCCGGTGTCGCCGGGCGATGGACGCTGCGCGACGAGCGCGGCATGCTCGATGCCACGCATCGAGCTCGCGCAGCAGTTCCAGCGCGTGGGGGGCACGATCACCCTCAAGGGCAAGACGCAGCCGCTGCTCGGCGCATACGTGAGCGGAGCGAATCTCGGCTTCACGTTCCAGGACACCGATGGCGGCGTGCGCAGCGTGCGCGTGGCGGTGAGCGGCGATGCGCTGGAAGGCAACGTCCGGTTCGCCGGATTGCTGACGCCGGTCACCGGCAAGCGCAGCTGACCGCCGCCGTGGCGAGCGCTGCCCCGGCGGTCGCGGCACCCGAGCCGCAGCCGCTGCTGCGGCGCGCGGATGCCGTCGCGATCATCGTCGGCATCGTCGTCGGCGCCGGCATCTTCAAGACCCCGCCGATGGTGGCGGGCCTCGCCGGCGATCCCGGCTGGGTGGTGCTGGCGTGGGTGGCGGGTGCGGTGGTCTCGCTCGCGGGCGCGCTCTGCTATGCCGAGCTCGCGAGCACGTTCCCGCACGCGGGTGGCGACTACCATTTCCTCCGGCGCGCGTACGGCCCCCACCTGAGCTTTCTGTATGCATGGGCCCGCGCCACCGTCATCAACACGGGCTCCATTGCGCTGCTCGCCTTCGTGTTCGGCGACTACTTCGCTGCCGTCCTGGGCCTCGACGGCAACGCGACGGCGAGCGGGGCGTGCGCGGTCGCGATCGTCATCGTGCTCACGGCGATCAACATCGCCGGATTGCGCGTGTCGGCCGGCACGCAGAACCTGCTCACGATGGCACTCGTCGCGGGATTGGTGACCGTGGTCGTGGCCGGCGTCGTCGCGCCGGCTCCCGCAGTGGAGGCTGTCCCGGCCTTCAGCGCGCGCCCCGCACCCGGCATGCTGGGGCTCGCGATGGTGTTCGTCCTGCTCACCTACGGCGGATGGAACGAGGCCGCCTACATCTCCGCCGAGCTCAAGGGCGGGCGGCGCGAGATCATGAAGGCGCTGGTGACGAGCATCGCGATCATCGCCGCGCTGTACATCGCCGTGAATGCGGCGCTCATCCATGGCCTGGGCTTCAAGGCGCTCGCCGCCAGCAAGGCCGCGGGTGCCGACCTGATGGCGCGGGCGTTCGGTCCGTGGGCGGGACGTGCGATCGGGCTCGTGGTCTCGGTGGCCGTGCTGACGTCGATCAACGGCACGATGATCACCGGCGCACGCACGAATTACGCGATCGGCCGCGACTGGCCCGCACTGCGGTTTCTCGGCGGCTGGCACGCCGGGCGCGGCGTGCCCGTGATGGCGTACATGGTGCAGGCGGTGATCGCGCTCGCGCTGATCGTGTTCGGCATGTTCCAGCACGACGGCTTCGAGGCCATGGTCGAGTTCACGGCGCCGGTGTTCTGGGCCTTCTTCTTCCTCGTCGGCGTCGCGCTCTTCGTGCTGCGCTCGCGCGAGGGTCGTATCGAGCGGCCGTTTCGCGTCCCGCTCTATCCCTTCACGCCGCTCGTGTTCTGTGGCGTGTGCGCGTATCTCTTCTATTCGAGCGTGATGTATGCCGCGAGCAGGAACGCGGTGCATGTCTCGCTCATCGTGATGGCGGTCGGCGCGGGCGCGCTGGTCATGACGTCGTTGGGACGGCGTCAGACAGAACCCTGACCTGCAGGATCGGAAATGTTCGGCTGAAGCCGAACCTACAGGAAGGCGAGGCCGCCACGGGGTTGTAGGTCAGGCTTCAGCCTGACGATGTGGGGAATGTTCGGCTGAAGCCGAACCTACAGGAGGAGCGAGGCGAAGCCGCCCCGGGTTGTAGGTCAGGCTTCAGCCTGACGACCTTGCGGATGTTCGGCTGAAGCCGAACCTACAGGAATGCGAGTCTGATGATGGACTGTAGGTCAGGCTTCAGCCTGACGGGCATACCGCCATCATCACCGCGCCGATGACGTTGCGCCATCGAGCAGCGCCAGCGTGCTCTCGGCTTCCTGCGCCACCTGCGCGAGCGTGCACTGGCGCGGTGCCTTGTCGGGTCGCCAGCGCAGGAACTTCGTGCCGTGGCGAAAGCGCTCGCCACTGAAATGATCGTACTGGACCTCGGCGACGAGGACGGGGTCGAGCGGCTCCCATTCACCGCTGCGCTCGGTGCTCCAGCGGCTCGGCCCGCCGGGCGCGTTGCCGGTGAAGCCCGGGGCCTTCACGATCTTCTCGAGCTCGCGCGTGAGCGCCGGCTTGTCGCCGGCCTTGATGTTCGACGAGAAACCGACGTGATGCAGCAAGCCCGCGTCGTCGTACAGGCCGAGCAGGAGCGACCCCACGACACGTTCCTTGGCGCCATAGCGAAAGCCGCCGACCACGCAGTCGGCGGTGCGCATGCGCTTGAACTTCTGCATGCCCGTGCGCTCGCCCGATTGATAGGCGAGATCCGCGCGCTTGGCGATCACGCCATCGAGCCCGGACCCGAGGCTGTGGAACCACGCGTCGACGGCGCCCAGGTCGGTGGCCTGCGGCGACAACCGCAACAAGGTCTGCGGACCGCCATGCCGTGCCATGAATGCCTCGAGCGCGCGTCGGCGCTCGTCCAACGGCAGCTCGACGAGCGAGCGGCCTTCCGCGTCGACGAGGAGATCGAACACGACGAACAGCACGGGATGCTCGCGCGCGAGCTTGCGCACGCGGCTTTCCGCCGGATGGATGCGCATCAGCAGCTCGTCGAACGACAGCATGTCGCCGATGGGCACGACGAGCTCGCCGTCGAGCACGAAGCGCTGCGCGTCGAGGGCCTCCAGCGCTGCCACCAGCTCGGGGAAGTATCGATTGAACGGCTGCCCCGACTTCGAGCGCAGGTCGATCTCGCTTCCGTCACGGAACGCGACGCAACGGAAGCCATCCCATTTGGGCTCGTAGCGCCACTGCGGACCGGCCGGCAGCGCCTCGACGAGCTTCGCCTCCATCGGCGCGTAATCGGTGCGAAGGGGCAGTGTCGGCGGCATGGCTAGAGCAGCGGGCGCAGCTCGAAGCGGCCTTCCGCAGCGAGGAGAGGCGCCCACAGGTCGCCGATGCGCTGCAGGCGCCCGGGCACGTTGACGAGCGTGAAGTCGTCGGTCTGCGCGCCCTGCTCCAGCTCGTGCCAGGTCACCGGCGTCGACACCGTGGCGGTCGGCTTCGGCCGCGGCGAGTAGATCGACGCGAGCGTGCGGCCCCACGCATTCTGGTTGTAATCGACGAGCACGCGCCCTTCCGGACGCTTCGCAATGCGGTACTCCGCCGTGATGATGTCCGGGCGCTGCACCTCGACGGCCTGCGCGAAGCGCTTGGCGAAGGTCCACACCTCCTTCTGCGTCGGCCCGCGCACGATCGGCACGTATACGTGGATGCCGCGCGAGCCCGTCGTCTTGGCGAGCGGCTGCATGCCGAGGGCCTCCAGCGCTTCGCGCACGACGAACGCGGTCTCCCGCACCGTCTCGAAACCCGCGCCGGGTACCGGGTCGAGATCGAAGTGGAGGTAATCAGGCCGGTCGACATCGTCGCAGCGCGCGTACCACTGGTTGAGGTCGATGCAGCCGAGATTGACGACCCAGAGCAGCGACGCGAGGTCCTGCACGATGGGAAAGTCGATCACGTTGCCCGATCCGTGCTCGATGCTGCACGTCTCGATCCACTCGGGGCGCGGTACCGGTGCGCGCTTCATGAAGAACCACTTGCCGTCGGCGCCGTTGGGATAGCGCTTCATCACCATCGCCCGGTCGACGAGGTGCGGCACCAGCCAGGCGGACACGTCGGCGTAGTACTGCAGCAGGTCGCGCTTGGTGATCCCCGGTCCGGTCCAGAACACCTTGCGCAGATTGGTGAGATGAACGGTGCGCGTGCCGATCCGCAGGTCGGTTTCGCCGCTGTCCTCGGGAATGATCACGGCAACGTCTGCGCCGACCGCGCCGCGCGGGCCGGAGCGGGTGGATGGATGATGCGTTCGCGTGGCAGGTGAAGTCGGCATGAACTTTCCGTCCGTGCGAGGATCGGAACCTGGCGGGCCGTATTGCCCCGGCGGCCCGCACCGAAGTCCGGTTGCGATCGTTCGTCCCGCGCTCGCTCACAGACACCGGGCCGCCAGCGCGGTTCATTCCCAGGCCGCCTGCCGCCCCATGCGGACGCCGCGCTGCGCGTACCATTCCGCTCGCCATGATGCCTCAAACCTTTCTGCGCCGGATACGGCATGGCGTCGCCGCAACGCTCGCGGTGCTGCTCCTCGGCGCCTGCGTCACGCTGACGAGCGAGCCGCGTGCCGTCCTGCTGCAGGAAGACAGCCGCGTCGCCGTGCAGCGCCTCAACTGCGCCGAGGCGCTGGCGCGGGTGCGCGACGTCGCTGCTGCCGGCACCGGCGCGCTCGATCCTGCGAACATCCGCGTGCTGACCTGGAACATCCACAAGCAGGGCGACCGCGGCTGGCAGCGCGACCTCGATGGCTTCGCGCGCGGCGCGGACCTGCTGCTGCTGCAGGAGCTCGTGCTCGAGCCGGAGCTGCGCGGCATCATCGAGGGTGCGGGCCTGCAGTGGGCGATGGCGAGCTCGTTCCTCGACGGCGAGATCGACATCGGCGTGCTCACCGCCGCGCGCGTGCACGCCGCTCGCCACCTGCACGCAGCGGATCGTCGAGCCGCTGCTGCGCATTCCGAAGTCGTCGATCATCACCTGGTTCGCGCTGCCGGACACGCACGAGACGCTCGCCGTGGTGAACATGCATTCGATCAATTTCTCGCTCTCGCTCGGCGCGTATCGGTCGCAGCTCGCTGCCATGCAGGAGACGCTCGCCCGCCACGACGGGCCGATCATCTTCGCCGGCGATCTCAACACCTGGACCGAGGGACGCCTCGCCGCCGTCCAGGAAGCCACGGCAGCGCTCGGCCTCGCGGAAGTGCGATTCGAGCACGACCGGCGCAAGCTCTTCTTCGGCAAGCAGCTCGACCACATCTTCGTGCGCGGACTGACCCTCTCCACTTCCGCCGCAACGGAAGTGACATCGTCCGACCACAATCCCGTGGAAGCGCGGCTGCAGGTCGCGCGGAGGTAGCGTCCGCGCAGGCCCCGTGCGTCCGTTCCGCAGGGAGGGACGCACGATCACTCTGCGGAACTTCGGCATAATGCCCGCGGAGGAGATCGCCGGCATTCGCATGCTCGGCGGCATACGCGCATGACGGCTGAAGCAGGCATGACTCCCGGGCGCGAGCTCGCCGGCAAGGTGTTCCTCGTGACCGGTGGTGCACGCAACATCGGCCGCGCGATCGCGCGTTCGCTGGCGGCCGGCGGTGCGAGCGTCATGATCAACGCCCACTCTTCCAGGGCGCAGGCGGAAGAGACGGTGCGCATGCTCGAGGCCGCGGGCGCACAGGCGGCGTTCCATCTCGCCGACGTCACCGACCCCGCTGCCGTGCACGCGCTCGTCGCAGCGACCGCGGCGCGCTTCGGGCGGCTCGACGGCGTCGTGCACAACGCGGCGGTGCGTGCCGAGCAGCCGTTCGAGACGATCACCTTCGAGGAATGGCGGCGCATCGTCGCCGTGATCCTCGATGCGGCATTCCTCTGCGCCCAGGCCGCGCTGCATCACCTGCGCAGTGCCGGCGGCGGCAGCATCGTGCACATCGGCGGCGAGACCGGGCACCAGGGTGCTGCGCATCGCGCACATGTCGTGGCTGCGAAGGCGGGCCTCGCCGGACTCACCAAGGCGCTCGCCCTCGATCTCGCGCCGGACCACGTCACCGTCAACTGCGTCGTGCCGGGGCGCATCGAGACGGTGCGCGGCCTGCCCGGTGCACCCGAGGCGCCGACCCATCGCCGCGGCGCGCCGCCGGTCGGACGTCTCGGCCAGCCGGGCGAGATCGCCGCAATGGTGCGCATGCTGTGCGGCCCCGATGCGCGCTACATCACGGGCCAGTCGATCCACGTCAACGGCGGGGGACTCATGCCATGAGCAGCGGCGATCGCCCGCCGGGCGTCGCGGGGAACGCGTGACACGCGGGGCGCAACGCGGCGACTTATGGTCCGGCGTCGCGCTCGCGGCGCTCGGCGCGTACGTCATCGTCGCGGCGCGCGGCTGGGAATACACCGGTCCGGACGGGCCGGTCCCGGCTTCTTCCCGCTCTGGTACGGCATCGCGATGCTCGCGCTGTCGCTGCTGCTCGTCGGGCGCAGCGTGCTCGCCGAGCGCGACACCGCGGGGGCGGGCGGCGAGTCCGCATCGCAACGACCGGCATCCGGCGCGCGCTGGCCTGCTGGGCGGCGCTTCATGGTCTCGGTAGCGCTCCTCAAGGTGGCCGGATTCGTCGTCGACCTTCGCGCTCGCTGACCTGGTTCGTCGTGGCCGTGATGTTCCGACGCTCGCAGCGCAGTCGCGTGGCGATCGCGATCGGCGGCGCCGCGCTGTTCTAGCTGCTGTTCGACGTGGCGCTCGGCGTTTCGCTTGCCGCCGGCACTCTGGCGCTTAGCGCGACGATGGACGATCGCTGGCGGCCTGCTGCACGGCTTCTCGGTCGCGCTCGCGCCGGCGAACCTGCTGTGGTGCTTCGTCGGCGTGTTCCTCGGCACGGTCATCGGCGTGCTGCCGGGGCTCGGGCCCGCCGGCGACGATCGCGATGCTGCTGCCGCTCACGTTCCGCATGGACCCGGCGGGCGCGATGATCATGCTGGCCGGCATCTACTACGGCGCGAAGTACGGCGGCTCGACGACGTCGATCCTGCTCAACGTGCCCGGCGAATCCGCGTCGGTCGTCACGTGCCTCGACGGCTACCAGATGGCGCGCAAGGGACGCGCGGGCGCCGCGCTCGGCATCGCCGCGATCGCGTCGTTCATCGCCGGCACGGTCGGCGTCGTCGGGCTCATGCTGGTCGCGCCGCCGCTCGCGAAGCTGTCGCTCGCCTTCAGCTCGCCCGAATATTTCGCGCTGATGGTGCTCGGGCTCGCGATGGTCGTGCTTCTCGCGGGACGCTCG
The DNA here is from genome assembly GCA_963734575.1 of uncultured beta proteobacterium. Taxonomy (GTDB): domain Bacteria; phylum Pseudomonadota; class Gammaproteobacteria; order Burkholderiales; family Casimicrobiaceae; genus CAIWHR01. The sequence continues at coordinate 49,876 of CAVTHT010000006.1, forward strand.
CTCGTCAAGGCGCTGCTGTCGATGCTCGTCGGACTGTGGATCGCCACGCATCGGCACCGATCTCTTCAGCGCCACGTCGCGCTTCACGTTCGGGCGCACGGAGCTCCTCGGCGGCATCGACTTCGTCATCGTCGCGATCGGCGTGTTCGCGATCGCGCGAGGTGATGGCGAACATGGAGCCGACGAAGGCGGGCGCGATGCTGCCGGTGCCGCGCGGGCTGCGCAATCTCCTGCCCACGTGGCAGGACCTCAAGGATTGCCGCTTCGCGTTCGTCAACGGGTCGGTCATCGGATTCCTCGTCGGCGTGCTGCCGGGCGCGGGCTCGACGATCGCCTCGTTCCTGTCGTACGGCATCGAGAAGGCGGTGTCGAAACATCCGCGAGGCTTCGGCACCGGCGTGATCGAGGGCGTCGCCGCACCGGAGGGCGCGAACAACTCCGAGACGGGCGGCGCGCTCGTGCCGCTGCTGACGCTCGGCATCCCGGGAAGCGGCACCACCGCCATCCTGCTGGCGGCGCTCGTGCTTGTGGGGCTTCAAGCCGGGCCCGCTGCTGATCGAGGACAGCCCCGCGCTGTTCTGGGGGCTCGTCGCCAGCATGTACATCGGCAACGTGATGCTGCTGGTGCTGAACCTGCCGCTCGTGCCCCTGTTCGCGCAACTCCTCAAGCTGCCCGGCTATGCCATGTACCCGCTGATTCTCGGCGTGTCGATCGTCGGCGTGTACCGACGTCGCCGGCAGCGTGTTCGACGTCGCGTTGATCGCGGGGCTTCGGGCTGCGTCGGCTACGCGATGCGCAAGGCTCGACTATCCGACGGCGCCGCTCGTGCTCGGGCTCGTGCTCGGCGATCCGATGGAGCGCGCGCTGCGCCAGAGCGCTCATGATGTCGCAGGGCGATCTCGCGATCCTCGCGCTCGCGGCCGATCTCGGCGACGCATTCTCGTGCTCGCGGCGCTGTCATGCTCGCTGCTGCCGCTGTTCCGCCGAATGAACGCGCTTCGCTTGCAGGCGCGTCGAGCAGGAAGCCTGAACGCCGTTCACTCCGGAGGAAGAGATGACCCGCATCGATCGGATGGTGCGCGTGCTCGCGCGCGGCACGGTCGCTCGCTTTCGGGCTGCGCTCCGTCGCCGCACGCTTTCGCAGCCGACGCAGTCCGATCGAGATGGTGGTGCACACGGCCCGGCGGCGGCAACGACGTGCTCGCGCGCGCGATCGCGGTGATGGCCGAGAAGGAGAAGCTGCTTGCCGGTGCGCATCCAGGTGCATCAACAAGCCGGGCGGCAACGGCGCCGTGGCGGCCGCTTTCCTCGCCGAGAAGAAGGGCGACGCCGCATACCGTCGGCCTCATCACCAGCAACTGGATCATCGGGCCGCTCGTGACCGCGAGGCGAAGGTGACGCTGCAGGATCTCACGCCCATCGCGCAGCTCGTCGCCGAGCCGGCGCTCGTCGCGTGCGGGCGGACTCGCCGTTTCGCACGATGAAGGACTTCATCGACGCGGCGAAGGCGAAGCCCGGCGCGCTCAAGCAGTCCGGCGGCTCGCTCACCGCGCGCGACAGCGTCATGCGCCAGGTGTTGCAGAAGGAGACCGGCGCACGCTGGGCGTTCATTTCGTTTCCCGGCGGCGGCGAGCGCATCGCGGCTCTGCTCGGCGGCCACGTCGACATGATGATCATCGAGCCGCAGGAGGCGGGCGAGAACATCCGCGCGGGCAAGATGCGCGTGCTCGCGCAGGTGTCGGACAAGCGCCTGCCCGGCTATCCCGGACGCGCCGACGCTGAAGGAGGCCGGCTACGACGTCGCGCTGGTGCCGCAGATGCGCGGCGTCGTCGCCCCGCCGGGCACTGCCGCCGGACGTGGCCGCGTACTGGGATGGATTTCTGCCGCCGCCTCGTGCGCACGGCATCGTGGCGCAAGTATCTCGACGACAACCAGTTCGAGGATAGCTTCCACAGCGGCGCCGAGTTCGGCAAGTCGGTCGAGGCGACCACGCAGGCAACTGCGCGTGCTCCTGCCCGAGGCCGGCCTGAAGCTGGTGCGGTGACCGGCGACCACGTCGATGAGCATGGCCGCTGCACCGTCGCGCGAGGCAACTCGCGCAGCTCGCGACGGACGTCGCGCAACGACCGCTGCCGCCCGCGGTGCGCGCGCGCGCCGAGGCGCTGCTCGTCGACGTCGTCGGCCTGTGCGTCGCCGCACGCGCACCGACTACGTGCGCGCGATGCTCGCGAGCGTGGACGCGGGCGAGCCCGTGCACGGCGATCGGCCACGACGTCACGCTGCGCGCCGAGGATGCCGCGATGGTCAACGGCACCGCCGCGCATGGCGAGGACTTCGACGACACGTTCGAAGGCGGCCCGGTGCACAGCGGCGCGGTCATCATGCCCGCCGTGCTCGCCGCGTGCGAGCGGTTCCAGCCGCGACGGCGAGGATGCGCTGTGCGGCATCGCGGTCGGGCGTCGAGACGCTGTGCCGGCTGTGCGTCGTGCGAGCCGAAGGCGATCCACACGGCCGGCTTCCATCCGACGAGCGTGCTCGGCGCGATGGCGGGCACACTCGCGGTCGGCGTCCGCTCGGCCACTCCGAGCGGCAGATCGTCGACGCGCATCGGCGTGGCCGGCAGCATGGCGGGCGGCATCATCGAATATCTCGCCGAAGGCGCGTGGACCAAGCGCCTCCACGCAGGATGGGCGGCGCGCGTCGGCGTGCACGCTGCGCGCCTCGGGGCCAACGGCTTCGTCGGGCCGCGCACCGTGCTTCGAGGGAACGCACGGCCTCTTCCACGGATTCGCGCACGCGGCGCACGGCGACTACGCGGCGATGCTGCACGACTTCGGTCGCGACTGGCGTGATGCTCGGGCTGACGTTCAAGCCGTACGCGACGGGCACGATGAACCAGCCCTACGTCGACTGCGCGCTGCGTCTCGCGCGCACGGCATCGCGCCGGAGGACGATCGTGGAGGTCGTATGCGAGACGGCGGAAGGCTACGTGCATCGCCTCTGGGAGCCGCTCGCCGCGAAGCACGTGCCTGCGAACGCATACGGCGCGAAGTTCAGCACGCCGTTCAACATCGCAGTCGCGTACATCACGGGCGGACGCCGGCCTCGCCGCCTTCAGCGAGGCGAACGTGCGCGATCCGCGGATCCTGGCGCTCGCCGCAAAGGTGCGCTACGTCGTCGACCCCGACAACCCGTATCCTCGTGAATACACCGGACACGTGCGCATGACGCTCGCCGACGGCCGCGTGCTCGAGGAACGCCAGCCGCACATCCGGGGCGGCGTGCACGAGCCGCTCACCCGTGCCGACATCGAGCGCAAGTTCACCGGCAACGCGGTGCACGGCGGGTGGGACGCGGCGCGTGCGCACGCGTTTCTCGAAGGGGTCGGCAGTTTCTTCGCGCGGCCAGTGAACCTGGCGGCGTGGCGCGGTTGAACATCAGGGAGGAATCATGAGAATCGACAAGCGCAGTGTGTTGCAGGTGCTCGCCATCGGAGCGCTGCTCGGGATCGCGGGCGCCACGTTCGCGCAGGCGTACCCGAGCAAGCCGATCAAGATCATCGCGCCGGTCCAGCCGGGCGGCGGCGTGGATCTCGTCGCGCGGACCATCGGCGACCGGCTGTCGAAGGTGCTCGGGCAACCGGTGGTGGTGGACAACCAGAGCGGCGGCGGCGGCATCGTCGGCTCGCAGGCGACGGCGCGCGCGGCGCCCGACGGCTACACCATGATGGTCGCGTACGTCGGCACGCACGGCACGAATCCGGCCGTGCGCAAGCTGCCGTACGACGCGGTGAAGGACTTCACGCCGATCGCGATGGTGGGCGGCACGCCGAATGTTCTGGTCGTACCGGCATCGTTGCCCGCGACGTCGCTGCGCGAATTCATCCAGTACGCGAAGAACAACGCCGGCAAGGTCTCCTACGGCTCGGCGGGCCCGGGCACGCTGACGCACCTCGGCATGGAGCAGCTCAAGGTCGCGACGGACATCGACATGGTGCACGTGCCCTACCGCGGGATCGGACCGGCGTTCGCCGACATCCTCGGCGGACAGACGCAGGCGATGCTGCCCGGTCTCGCCGCAGCATTGCCGCACATCAAGGCAGGCAAGGTGCGGCCCCTCGCGGTCACCGGACAGAAGCGCCATCGGCTGCTGCCCGACGTGCCGACCTTCGAGGAGCTCGGCTACAAGGGTTTCGACGGCGTGCAGTGGTACGGCATCGCCGGCCCCGCGAACATGCCCGCGCCGATCGTCAAGCGTCTCAACGACGAGATCAACCACCTCCTGAGCGATGCCGAGCTGCGCGAGCGCCTGGCGGGAGAGGCGCTGGAGCCGATGCCCATGACGCCGGAGCAGTTCGGGCAATACATCCGCGACGATATCGCGCGGTGGTCCACGGTCGCGAAGCAGCGCAACATCCAGATCACGGACTGACGGCGCAACGGCGCGCAGGAGAAATCATGGCCCATAACACGACGGTCGCCGCCGATACCAACGCGCCGCCGGTCACCCGCACTCTCGCCGACTTCGTCGCTGCGCATCCTTCGCGCGGCTGGAGCGACGACGTCGAGCGCGAAGCGCACCGCACCTTCCTCAACTGGCTGGGTTGCGCTGTCGGCGGGAGCCGCCACGCGACGGTCACCGCAGCGCTCGCGGCGGTCAACGAGCTGCAGCCCGCGCCGCAGGCCTCGGTCCTCGGCCGCAACGAGCGCGTGGACATGGCGAGCGCGGCGCTCCTCAATGGGATCACATCGCACACGTTCGACTTCGACGACACGCATCTCAAGACGATCATCCATCCCGCGGGTCCGGTCGCGTCGGCGGCGCTCGCGCTCGCGGAACATCATGGCAACACGGGCCGCGAGCTGATGGACGCCGTCGTGCTCGGCATCGACGTGTCGTGTCGCGTGGGCAACATGATCTACCCCGAGCACTACGATCGCGGCTGGCACATCACGGGCTCGACGGGCATGCTCGGCGCCGCCGCTGCGTGCGCGCGCCTGCTGCGTCTCGACGCGCGGCAGACCACGATGGCTCTGGGCATCGCGGCATCGCAGCCGATCGGCTTTCGCGAGCAGTTCGGCTCGATGACGAAACCGTTCCACCCGGGCGGCGCCGCGCGCGCCGGCCTGGTGTCGGCGCTCATGGCGCGGCACGGCTACACGGCCTCCCCGAGAGCCGTGGAGGCCGCGCGCGGGATGGCGCAGACGTATTCGACGAAGTGCGCGTGGCACGAGATCAGCGACGAGCTCGGTGAGCGCTTCGAGATCTCGTTCAACACCTACAAGCCGTTCGCGTGCGGGATCGTGATCCATCCGAGCATCGACGGCTGCGTGCAGCTGCGCAACGCCCACGACCTCGCGCCGGACGACATCGAGCGCATCGACCTCAAGGTGCATCCGCTGGTGCTCGAGCTCACCGGCAAGCGGGCACCGCGAAGCGGCCTCGAAGGCAAGTTCAGCGTGTACCACGCCGCTGCGGCCGGGATCATCTTCGGTGCCGCGGGCGAGGCCGAGTTTGCCGACGACATCGTCACGCGGGCGGACGTGATCGCACTGCGCGACCGCATCCATGCCAGCGTCGACCCGGCGATCGCGGAAGCGCAGGCCGACGTGACGATTCACTGCCGCGGCGGCCATCGCGTGCACGTGTTCGTCGAGCACGCCATCGGCAGCCTGGAGCGCCCGATGACCGATGACGATCTCGCGCGCAAATTCCACGGCCTCGTCGATCCCGTGCTCGGTGCCCGCCGCGCCGACGCGCTGCTCGGCGCCTGCCGCAGCCTCGCCGCGGCGCCGGACGTGCGCGGGCTGGTGGCGCTCGCCCGCCCGTAGCGGACTGACGCGCCTACGGCGTCTCGAAGCCGATGCGCCGGTGGGTGCCGTCGCAGAACGGCTTGTTCTCCGATTCACCGCAACGGCAGAGCAATTGCCGCGCACGCGTTTCGTAGGTGAAGCCATCGGGCGCGGTCACCGGCACGCCGCCCAGCACCCACAGCGCGCCATCCTGGATCGCGGCGATGGTCGCGGCCTGGGGCACCTCTTCCGGCGCATCGCGGCCGTCGAGGATGTATTCCAGGCGTCCCGACGGGCAGTTGGCGATGGCCTCGATCACCTCGGCGCGGATCTGCGGATCGCCGGTGGCGGCGACCGTGCGCCACACGCCCGTGTGGCGATCGCAGAACGCATAGCCCGCGCACAGCGATTCGTCGTCGGTCATCGTGAAGCCGGCTGCACGGAAATGCTTGCGGCGCGCCGCCGTCGGGCCGCGCTCGGCGGTGCAGGCGCCATCGAACCCGCGCGAGATGCGAGTCGTCGCAGTACGGCTTGTTGCGCGAGTGGCCGCAGCGGCAGAGGTAGTACGTGCCGTTCGTCGCGATCGGTTCGAGCGGGCGGCGACCACGCCACCGGCTCGCCTTCCGAGTTCAGCACGGGGTTGCGCACGGTCAGCGCAACCGCACCGGACACGATGTAGGGGCCGTCTTCCTCGATGGTGATGCGCGGCGCGTTCGCTGCGTCGCCGTCCGCTGCAACTTCGCTGGCTGCCATCGTGCCTCCTCGCCTGCGCCGCGCGCACGATCGCCGCGGGGCGCGGACGTGCACGACGCATCGATGCGTTACCGCCATCATGCGACCGTACTCGCGTCTTGCCAACCGCGCGCCCAAGGCGACCCTTGACGCTTGCCGGCGCACGGGCGAGGCTCCCGCCCGGCAGCGCCCGTGCGCGATGGAGGACAGGCATGCATCCGGGGTGGATCGTCGGCATTCTCGTCGTGGGCAGTGCGCTCGCGATCGTGCTCACGCTCGTCGCGACGGGCAAGGGGGGCGCGGGCGGCTTCCTGGGGCCCGGTCCGCTGCTGTCCGATGTCAACCTGCTGTTCGAGATCCTGCTGGTGCTCGGCCTGTCCGTCGGCATGCGCCTCGCCCGCACCGGGAGGATCGATGCCCACCGCCGCAACCAGACGACGTGGGTGCTGGTGAACCTCGTCTTCGTCGTGCTCGTGATGGTGCCGGCGATCGCCGGCTTCAAGTTCAACGGGCTGCACGACCTGCGCAACGCCGGCAACCTCGTGACGTGGGTGCACGTCGCGCTCGGCATCGCCACCGTCGTCGCATCCACGTGGCTGGTGCTGCAGATGAACGCTCTCCTGCCGGAACGCCTGCACGTCACACGCTGGAAAGCGCTGATGCGGCTCACGCTCGCGGGCTACTGGGCCGTGGCGCTGCTCGGAATCGCCACCTATCGCGCGTGGTACGCGAGCTGATCGCCCGACGTGGCGTTCCGCCTGCGCGAACCGCGGCGGCGAGCGCGCGAAGTGATTACAATCCACGCTCCGATACGACGGGCGGCGCGCTCCCGCGCACGCCTGCAACCCAGGTGGAGAGATCGATGTTGCAAGCGTTGCATGACCGTGCGTTCCGGGCGCTGCTCGCCATGGCGGCGCTGGTGCCGCTGCTGCTGGCAGGCGCCCCCGCCGCGGCTCAGGATTATCCCAACCGGCCGGTGAAGGTCGTCGTGCCGTTCTCGCCGGGCGGTGCCGTCGACGGTCCGATGCGCATCATCGCGCAGGAGCTGTCGAAGCGCCTCGGGCAGCAGGTGGTGGTGGAGAACAAGCCCGGTGCGGGCGCCACGATCGGCACCGAGATGGTCGCCAAGTCGCCGCCGGACGGCTACACGCTGCTGCTCGCCTCGCAGACCAACGCCATCAGTGCTTCGCTGTACAAGAAGCTCACCTACGATCCCATCGAGGACTTTGCTCCGATCTCGCTGCTCGGGCGCGAGCCGGGGGTGGTGGTGGTGAACCCCTCGGTGCCGGCGAAGACGCTGCAGGAATTCATCGCGTACGTGAAGCAGAACCCGGGCAAGGTCGATTTCGCGTCGTCGGGCAATGGCAGCGGCCAGCATCTCTTCGCCGCCCTGCTCGCCTCGCGCGCGGGTCTCAAGATGAACCACGTCCCGTATCGCGGCAGCGGCCAGGCGACGACCGACCTCCTCGGCGGCCAGGTGCAGATGTCGATACCCGGGACCGCGGGCATGGTCGGGCACATCAAGGCAGGGAAGCTCCGGCCGCTCGCGGTCACCGGCATCCATCGCTCGCCGCAGCTCCCCGACGTGCCCACCGTCATCGAGGCGGGCTACCCGAACTTCGAGGCGTACGTGTGGATGGGGCTGCTCGCGCCGAAAGGCACGCCGCAACCCATCATCGACAAGCTGCACCGCGAGCTGGTGCAGGTGCTCGCCACCGACGAGGTGAAGGGCTACATGAACACGGCCGGCATCGAGATCGTCGGCTCGACGCCGGCGGAATTCGACGCCTTCTTCCGCTCCGAGCGCGACCTGTGGGCGAAGGTCGTGCGCGACACCGGCGCCAAGATCGATTGAGAACAGCGATGAGCGAACAGGCAGCACACAACGAGCTTCCCGTCACCGGCGTGGAGCACTGGACCCACAAGGGCGACGTCCGTCTCTTCCTGTGGGAGAAATTCGTCGGGCGCGCCCGACGGCAAGCCCGCCGTTCTGTTCGTGCACGGCTCGTCGATGGCTTCGCAGCCGACGTTCGACCTGACCGTGCCGGGACGTCCCGACTCGTCGGTGATGGACTGGTTCGCGCGTCGCGGCTTCGTCTGCTGGACCGTCGACATGGAAGGCTACGGCCGCTCCGACAAGAAGCGCGACATCTTCTGCGACATCAGCAACGGCGCCGACGACCTCGCCGCCGCCACCGACTACATCGCGAAAACGCGCGGCGTCAAGAGCTTCCTCGCCTACGGCATCTCGTCGGGCGCCCTGCGTGCGGCGCTCTTCGCCGAGCGCCATCCGGACCGCGTCGCCCGGCTCGCGCTCGACGCGTACGTCTGGACCGGTGAAGGCGCGCCGACGCTCGAGCAGCGGCGCAAGAAGCTGCCCGAGTTCATGGCGAAGAAGCGCCGGCCGATCGACCGCGCGTTCGTGTACTCGATCTTCGAGCGCGACCATCCCGAGTGCGCCGAGAAGCGCGTGGTCGACGCCTTCGCCGACGCGATCCTCGCGCTCGACGATTCGATGCCCAACGGCACCTACATCGACATGTGCTCGCGGCTGCCGATCAACGATCCGGCGAAGATCACCATGCCGACGCTGATCCTGCGCGGGCAATACGACGGCATCGCCGCGTTCGACGATCTCGTCGAGTTCTTCAAGCGCCTGCCGAGTGCGGACAAGCAGTTCACCGTGATGGAAGGCATCTCGCACGCGAGCTTCCAGCAGAAGAACTACGTCATGGTCTATCACATCCTGCACGCGTACTTCACCCGGCCCGCGCCGGTCTACACCGGCACGCACTAGCGCGGGCACCGTCGCGCGCCCGCTAGCGCAGCACGGGCGCGCGCATCACGTCGACGGCCGGCGGTTCCGCGCGCACCACGAGGAGCACGCGATCGTCGGCCGACACGGCGATCCCGTCGATGCTCGACCCCGGCGTTTCCCTGTACCGCGTCGCATCGGTGCGCGCGCCGAGATCGAAGCGCTGCACGCGCTCGCCGTTCTCGTCGCCGGCAACGTAGTACACCGCCTGCGCATTCGTTGCCCATTCGAAGCGGTTGTCGTCGGACACCGGCACCGGCAGCGGCGTGCAGGCGAGCGTGGCCAGTGCGCACGACGTGAGACCCGTGAGCTGGGGCTGCGCGAAGAGCAGCGTGTCGCCCGCGACGCGATACTCGCTGACCAGCGGCAACGGCAGGCGCTCGCGCGCGGTCGGCCGGTCGCGCGGCGCGCGCCACAGGCGCACGGCATGCTCCGCCTGCTCGCCGATGAGTAGCGTTTGGCCATCGGCGATCTCGCGGACGTCGAACACGGCGAGCCCGAGCTCGGGGAGGAACGCCACGGTGCCGGCGGGCCATGCGACACGCACCGCGCGCTGCGTCTCTCCGGCCGCGGTGCGCTCGATCGCGACCGCGTACAGCGCCCGGCCGTCGGCCGACCAGTGCGGACGGATCACGCGAAGATGCTCCGGCAACGCGACGCGCGTCGGCGCTGCTATCGGGCGTGCCGACGTAGAGCGCCTCCTGGCCGTCACGGTTCGACACGACCGCGATGGCGCGGCCGTCCGGCGCGATCTCCGGCTGGGCCGTGTAGCGCGTCGAGGGCCACAGCGCTTCCGTCGCCCCGGCAACGCCGTCCGCGCGCAATCGCCAGACGTCGGCGTGGTACTGCGCCTGCTCGTACACGATGTTGCCGGCGCGATCCAGGTCGGGGAAATCGCGCGCCGCGCGCGCCGAGCAGCTGCACGTCGGACGTCGCCAGATCGACGAGGTCGAGCGCGCGGAAGCCCAGCCAGTCCGCAGCCACGAGGAGGCGTCGCTCGTCGAGCCACGCTGCGCCATAGGAGAGGCCGCGCGGCTGTGCGGCGAGCCGGGCCGCCGCCGGATCGTTCACCGGCATCACCCACAACTGCCGGTGCGATGCGGTACCGCGGAAGAAGGCGAGCTGCCTGCCATCCGGCGAGAAACGGGGATGCACGTCGTCGCCGGTGCCGGGTGCGGGCATCGTCAGCACGCGTTGCGCGCCGGAAGCGACGTCGACGCTCACGAGGCCGAACGGCTGCTGCGGCCGCACGCGCGCGGCGGCCACCAGCGTGCGGCCATCGCGTGCGAGGTCGAAGCGCGGCGCCGGCGCCAGGGCGCAATCCATGAGGACCTGCTCCGCACCGCTCGCGACGTCACGCCGCACGATCGCGCAGTCCGTGCCTCGGCTCGCGCGGTAGTACGCGATGGAGCGCCCGTCGGGAAACCAGGCGGGCGAATGCAGCAGCCCCGCACTCTCGATCAGCACCTGGCGCTCGCCGCTGCGAACGTCGCGCAGCACCAGTCGCGTGGATGATCCGGCGATCGTGTCGCCTTCGACAAAGGCCACGCGTCCGCCATCGGGCGACTGGCGCGCCGCGATCTCGATGCCCGGGCCCGCGGTCAATCGGCTGCGCCGCTGCGAGCTGCTGGCGCAACGCCTCGGCGATGCGCGCCGGGTCGTCACGCCCGCGCGTCGCCGCGAAGACCAGCGCAATCACGGCAGCCAGCGCGATCACGACCGTCACGGCGAGCGCACGCCGCGTGCGCCGGGGAGACGCGCGAGCGCCGGAGGCGCGCCGGCGACGGGCGCGCCGGCCTCGGGCAGCACGCCAATGGGTGCCACGAGGCGATAGCCGGCCTTGGGCAGCGTCTCGATGAAGCGCGGTGCGCGCGCGTCGTCCTCGAGCGCCTCGCGCAGCTCGGCGATGGTGCGCGACAGCACCTCGTCGTTGACGATGCGCCGCGACCAGACCTCCGCGAGCAGGGTGTCTCGCGGCACGACCTCGCCCGGCTGCTCGGCGAGCCGCAGCAGCACTTCCATGAGCAGCGGCCGGACGCGCACGCGGTTTTCGGCGCGGACGATCTCGTTCGACGCCGGAAAGACGGCGATGTCGCCGACGCGGAATGGCGCCGTGCGGCGCGGCTGGGCGGCGGCTGCGCTCACGGCGCGGTCATCCGCAATGCCGGCATGCACCATCGCGCGCACGGTGCCAGTGCGCCGCCACCTGAGGTGACCCGGAGGAAAAACGGCGGGAAATTTCCGGACAGCGCACCGCGCAATGCCGCATGGTCAGGGACGATCCACTTCCGGAGAACCCAGCCATGCCGCTCGTCACGCGTCTGCTCCTCGTTCTTGCCCTTGCCGTCGCCGCCGGAACGGGAGGCGCCCAGTGCCGCGTGCCCCTCGCGCCTGTTCGTCAGCGGTTTCTCGAGCACGGTGCACGTCTACGACGCCTGCACGGGAAGCTACCTGCGCGATCTCGACGGCCGCACGCGGATTCGCGGTGCCATGGCCGTACGCCTGGGTCCCGACGGATTCCTCTACGTGGTGAGCGAGGAGACTGGCGAGATTCTACGGTACCGCAACGACACCCTGGAGTTCGCCGGGGTGGCGGTCACGACCGGTCCGATCGGGCCGACGGGCCTCGTGTTCGGCGCCGCCGGCGAGTTGTACGTCGATGGCTACCGCACCAACGACGTGCGCACTTTCAGCCCCACCGGGCGTCGCACTCGGCATCCCGGTGCCCGCGCGCGCGGCCGGCTTGCGCGGTCCCGACGTCGGGATGGCCTGGGGCGCCGACGGCAACCTTTACATCCCCGGGTTCGATTCCAACAGTCTCGTGCGCTACGACCCGCGCACCGGCGTCACGACGGCGGCGATCCCCACCGGAACTGCGGGGCTCGTGCGCACGCGGGCGGTGCTGCAGGAGCGCAACGGCACCACGCTGCTCGTGACGGGCGAAGGCTCGGGCCAGCTGCTGCGCTACACGCTCGACACCGGCGCCGTCACGGTGCTCCGCGGCGATCTCGCCGGCCCGCTCGGCCTCGACTACGCCCCCGACGGCACGGTGCTGATCGCGACCGCGAGCGCGGTGCTCAAGGTCGATGCGACGACGGGCGCCACCCTCGGGTTCTTCGTGCCGCCGGGCACCGGCGGGCTGAACGCAGCAACGTCGGTGAGCGTCATCGCCGTGCCGGGCGGCGCAACGGCCACGACGAGCGTGGTCGAGTACTACCACGCCGGTCTCGATCATTACTTCATCAGTGCGCTCGCCGCGGACATCGCGGCGCTCGACTCCGGCGCGCTGGCCGGCTGGGCGCGCACGGGACGCACGTTCAACGCGTCTCTCGCCCCCGCCGACGGCGCCAATCCCGTGTGCCGCTTCTACCTGCCACCCGGCAATGGCGATTCCCACTTCTACTCGGCCTCGCCCGACGAATGCGCGGCCGTGCGGACACGCTTCCCGACGTTCGTGTACGAATCACCGGCCGTGATGTACATCCCGCTGCCCGACGTCCAGACGGGCGCGTGCGCGCCGGGCACGCAACCGGTGTATCGATTGTGGAACGGGCGCGCGGACTCCAACCATCGCTACACGACCGACCCGGCCGTGCGCACCGAGATGGTGGCGCGCGGCTACGTCCCGGAAGGCTATGGCCCGGATGCGGTGATCATGTGCGCGCCGCTCTGACGCGCGCCGCCACGCGGTCAGGGCTCGGAGTGCAGCACCGCAGCGCAGCGCCGGGGTGCGCACGCTGGAGAGCTCGAGGAGGAGCGTGAGGTGCGCGTTGCAGGGCAGCGTCACGCGCGTCACGCGAGGGCGGTCTTGAGCCGTCGCGGCGACAGCGGCAGATCGCGGATGCGCACGCCCGTCGCGTCGGCGACCGCATTGGCGATCGCGGCGCTGGTCGGTCCTTGCGCGACTTCGCCGGTGCCGAGGAACGGCTCGCCCGGACGGTCGATTACGTGCACGTCGATCGTATCGGGCACGCTGGAGAAGCGCAGGATCGGATAGCCCGCCCAGTCGCGGCTCGTGATGCGGGACTCGTCGAACGACACCGACTCGAAGAGCGTCCAGCTCGTGGCCTGGATGATGCCGCCTTCGATCTGGTTGCGGATGCCGTCGGGATTGACCGCGTCCCCGCTGTCCACCGCGGCGACCACGCGCACCACGCGCACGCGTCCGGTCTCGCGCTCGACCTCGACTTCGATCGCCAGGGCCAGGTAACCGGCGAGGTTCTTGTAGCGCGCGAACGCGAAGCCGCGACCGCGGCCCGCGGTCCGACGGTAGCGCGTCCAGCCGAAGCGATCCGCCGCGGCGCGCACGACGTCGCGCGCGCGCGGCTCGTCGAGGTGGCGCAGGCGAAATTCCACCGGGTCGAGATTGCGCGACGCGCGCGAGCTCGTCCATGAAGCTCTCGATCGAGAACACGTTCGTGTACGCGCCGAGCGCGCGCAGCGCCGACACGCGGAGCGGCATCTCCGGCACGAAATGGTGGATCACCCTGGCGTCGGGGATCTTGTAGAGCGGGATGGCGTTGCGATCGCCGCCGCCCTCGGGCTGCGGCAGCGGCTTGGGCGGCGTGGGCGTGAACGGCTGCGCGAGGAAAGTGGCCGACACGAGATCGCCCGCCGGGCCCGGCCGGGTCGAGTGCGTGTTGCTCCACACCTCGTACTGCCACGCGGTGATGTTGCCCTTGCCGTCGAGCGCCGCGCGTGCGCGTCGTCACCATCGCCGGGCCGAACGGCTCCCACGCGTGCTCCTGCTCGCGCATCCACTGCACGCGCACCGGCCGTCCGGGCAGCGCGCGCGCGAGCAGCGCCGCGTCGGCGGCGGCATCGTCCGCGGCGTTGTGGCCGTAGCAGCCCGAGCCTTCGACGTGGATGCAATGCACGCGCCCGGCCGGCATGCCGAGCATCTCGGCGAGCGCGTCGCGCAGCGGGTAGACGCCCTGACTGTGCGTCCACACCGTCATCGCGTCGTCCTTGAGGAGGCCCACGGCGCACGACGGGCCGATCGACGCATGCATCTGATAGGGACGGCGATACGTCGCGGTCACCGCCTGCCCGTCGAACGAGGGGGTCGTGTCGCGGCCGAGGATCACGGTGTCCTGGCCGGCAGGCGCTGGATGAAATCGTCACGTCGTGCTGCGGTGGCAGCCTGCGCTGGAGCTCCCACCGGGCGGCACCGGCGAGCGCGCGCATCGCGGTGATCGCCTGCCACTCGCGCTCCGCGATCACCGCGAGAAAGTTGCCGTCGCGCACGACCTTCAGCACGCCGGGCATGCGCGACACGGCCCCGCTGTCGACGTCCACGAGGCGCGCGCCGTACGCCGGCGGCGGCACGACGCGGGCATGCACCATGCCGGGCAGGCCGCAGGTCCTGCACGTAGCTCGCCGTGCCGGTCACCTTGCCCGGAATGTCGACGCGCGGCAGCGACTTGCCGATCACGGTATGCGCGCGCGGATCCTTGAGCGGCGACTGCGGCTGCGCCCGCACGTGCAGCACCTCGCCGCGCACGAGATCGCCGTAGCCGACCGTTCTTGCATCCTTCGCACGGATCACGCCGTTGTCGAGCGCGAGATCCTGCGCGAGGACACCGAATCGTGCCGCGGCGAGGTCGACCAGGATGCCGCGCACCTGCGCCGCGGCGTTCAGGATCGCGGTGCCGCTGTCCTGCATCGAATGGCTGCCGGCGGTGTAGCCCTCGTTCGGCGTGCGCGCGGTGTCGGCGGTGACGAGCCGTACGCGCGCCGGATCCACGTAGAGCTCCTCGGCGGCGATCTGGATCAGCGCCGTCTTGATGCCCTGGCCGAGCTCCGCCTTGCCGGTGAACACGGTGATGGTGCCGTCGGCGTCGATGCGGATCCACGAATCGAGCAGCGGATCCTTCTCGAGCCCGCCGGGCAGCTTGTCTGCTGCGTTGCGTTCGCCTTGCTCCGCGCGTCCTCCGCGCGGGAGGCGCGCGGCGCCAGCGTGAACGACACGACGAGCGCGCCACCGCCTGCGAGAAAGCGGCGGCGGGACAGCAGGAAGTGGGCGCCGGCGCTCATCCGTTCCCCCGCTCGCGGCCGTTGCCATTGGCTGCGCTCATGAGCTGCGCGGCGCGGTCCACCGCACGCAGGATGCGCATGTGCGTGCCGCAGCGACACAGATTGGTGTTCATGTGCGTGCGGATCTGCGTCATCGTGGGCGAGGGGTTGCGCTCGAGCAGCGCCTGCGCACGCATCATCATGCCGGCGATGCAGTACCCGCACTGCGCCGCCTGCTCGTCGATGAACGCGCGCTGCATCGGCCCGGGATGCTCGATCGTGCCGAGGCCTTCGACGGTCATGATCTTGCGTCCCGGCAGGACGGAGATCGGCGTGATGCAGGAGAACACCGCCTCGCCGTCGACCATCACGGTGCAGGCGCCGCACTGGCCGAGCCCGCAACCGAATTTCGCGCCGTTGAGCGCGAGGTGGTCGCGCAGCACGTAGAGCAGCGGCGTGGCCGGATCGGCATCGACGTGCGCGCGCCTGACCGTTGACGTTGAGGGTGATCATGAGGTCGGGTCCTTGCTGCTCGTTGCGCCGCGTGCAGCTGAGGCCGCCGTGGCTTCGTGCGCGCGGCGCACCTCGGCCGCGACGTCCTTCCATGCAGGTTGTCCGGCGAGGCCGGTGCGCAGGTAATCGATGAGCGCGGTCAGCTGGTCGTCCGTGAGGGACGCGCCGAACGGCGGCATCCATGGCCCGGACTGTCCGTCGGCCGGGACGATGCCAGCGACGACAATGCGCGCCACGTTGGCGGGCGTCGCGATGCGCAGCGCCGTGCTGCGACGAAGATCCAGCGCGCCGCTGAAGAAGCCATCCCGCGGCGTGTCGTGGCATTGCGCGCACGCCGTCAGGTAGACCGCACGGCCCGTGGCATGCGATGCGTTGCCGGTCTCGACGGCGGTGCCAGCCGCCGCCGCATTGCTTGCGTCGCCACGGCTCGTCGCGGCCTGCGTCCACGAGGCGATGTACGCGGCGATGGCGCGCACTTCCTCTTCCGGCGCGGTCGCGAGGTTGGCGATCACCGGTGCCATCGGGCCGCCTGCCGCGTCGTGCCCGGGCGCCATGCCGTTGCGCAGGTAGCGGTAGAGGTTGTCGGCCGTCCAGCGCACGGGGGCGGGCGACGCACTGTCGAGCGCGGGTGCGTGCCATCCTTCCGCTTCGCCGCCGGCAAAGGGGCGGTCGGTCTTCTCGGCGCCGAGACGGTTCCGCGGTGTATGACACGCACCACAATGCGCGAGTCCCGTGACGAGGTACGCGCCGCGGTTCCACTGCGCATCGTAGGCCTTGTCCGGAGCGAATCGGGCGGGGCGGAAATACAGGAGCTTCCACGCGGCCAGCAGCGGCCGGAAGTTGAGCGGGAACACGAGCTCGTTCTGCGGTGGGCGCGCCTGCACCGGATCGCGCGTCATCACGTACGCATAGAGCGCGACCAGGTCCTCGTCCCCGACGAAGGTGAAGTGGTCGTACGGGAACGCGGGATAGAGATGCTCGCCATCGCGCCCGACGCCTTCGCGCATCGCGCGCACGAACGCCTCCTGCGACCAGCGGCCGATGCCCGTGTCGGGGTCCGGCGTGATGTTGGTGCCGTAGATCGTGCCGAACGGCGTCTCGAGCGCGCGTCCGCCTGCGAACGGCTTTCCTCCTGGCGCGGTATGACACGTGAGGCAGTCGCCGATGGCAGCGAGCTGCGCACCGCGCTTCACCGCTGCGGGGTCGAACACCGCGGTGTCCGGCGCGGCGAGCGGCAGGGCCGGGCGCGCGACGAGCATGACGACCGCGATCGCCACCGCAGCGAGCAGCAGGGGAAGCGACAGGAGCATGCGCGCGAGGGTCATGGATCGTCCGTTACGGTCGGCAGCGAGGCGAAGAGGTCTGGATTGCGCGGCGCAGCGTACCCTCGCCGCAAGGTTGCCCTCGCGCTGCCAACACCGCGCGAGGAGAAGGGATTCCGGGCGTGAGCGGCGCGCGCCGAAGCGTCGGTCGGCCGTCACGCGGGCGAGCTCACCCGCCGCGGGCGCGGTGCAGCCCGGAACCACCATTGCTTCTGAAATAATTTCCCGCCAAACGTTCCGCTCGATCGGCGCCAATCCGGGAGCTGTGCGCCGCACCCCGTCCCGGCTGCCATGGCACGCGAGTTGCTGCCGGATGGGCCGGCATCCGCTACGATGCCGGCACACGGAGGTGCGACATGCCAGCATGGTCAAGCGCGGGGCGCGAGCGCGCAGACGCGGAGCGCGAGCCCGGCTTCAGGACGTTGCGACGCTTCATCTGGCGCCGTCGGAAGCTGGCTGCGCACATCATGCCGCCGCGCGCAGCGTCACGCATGCCCCATTGCTCCCGTTGCGCTCTGGCAGCCAGCGTTGGCTGAGTCGCGCCTTGCCATCTACGGTGCGATCGGCGCCAACCTGGCGATCGCAGTCACCAAGTTCGCGGTGGCGGGGATCACCGGCAGCTCCGCCATGCTTTCGGAAGGCATCCACTCGGCCGTCGATACCGGCAACGGCGTCCTGCTCCTCGTCGGCCTGAAGCTCAGCCAGCGTCCGCCGACGCCGGAGCATCCCTTCGGCCACGGCAAGGAGCTCTATTTCTGGAGCCTGATCGTCGCGGTGCTGATCTTCGGCCTCGGCGGAGGCGTGTCCGCCTACGAAGGCATCGTGCACATGATGCATCCGGAGCCGATGCGCGATCCCTTCTGGAACTACGTCGTGCTCGGTGCGGCGATGGTGTTCGAAGGCGTCAGCTTCGCGCTCGCGCTGCGCGCATTCATGAAGGAAAAAGGCGAGCTCTCCCTCTGGCGCGCGATGCGCACGAGCAAGGACCCGACGACGTTCACGGTGCTGGCCGAGGACTCGGCCGCCCTCCTCGGACTCATCGCAGCAGGCGTCGGCGTCTATGCGAGCCAGGCGCTCGACAACCCGATGCTCGACGGCGCCGCATCCGTGGTGATCGGCGTGCTCCTGTGCGCGGTCGCGGTGCTGCTGATCCGCGAATCGCGCGGACTGCTGATCGGCGAAGGCGTGCGTCCGGAAACGGTGCACGCCCTCAGGGACATCGCCCGGCGCCATCCGCACGTGCGCGACGTCGGCCATCCGCTGACGATGTACATCGGCGCGGACGAAGTGCTGCTGACCCTCGACGTGGAGTTCGACCCGGAGGCGAGCTCCGAGGATGTCGCGGGAGCGATCGCCGGCATGGAGCGCGAGATCCGGACGCGGTTCCCGAAGATCAAGCGCATCTACATCGAGGCGGGCTGCATCGGGCCGCGGCCGCATCACGCCCCGGCCTGACGCTGCGCCGCTCGAGGTTGCTGCCGTGCCGGCGTGCGCCTACTTGAGGTCGAGCACGCTCTCGCCGGATACGGGGTCCGTGACGCCCAGCCCGCCGCCGAGGTCCTCCAGCGTGTCGCGGAACGAGTCGAGAACGCCGATCATCTGTGGCCGCGCCGCGGCGATATCGTCGTAGCTGTCCCACTCGCCGACCAGGCAATACGCGCGCTCGCCGGTCTTCACGAGCGCGGCCCGGCGGCAGCCGGCAAAGCTCGCATTCGCGGCGCGGTGCGCATCGAGGAACTGCTGCTCGCGACCGGGCTTCACGCGAAACCTGACGACGTTGAATGCAGTCATGGATCCTCCTCTCGGGTTGCCTCACGGTTCGCCGCGCGGCAGGGACGCGCGCGCGGCGCGCGACCTCTCGCACGCCCTCCCGCCGGCACGAGGTGGGCCGGGGGCGGGAGGCGCAGATTAGAGCAAAGATGCCGGCCTGCCAACCGCACGGGACGGTTTGCTAGAGTGCGCTCCAATGCGGTCACGCCGCGCTTCGCACCCACGCCATGACCCTGATGATCGTCGGTCTCGTGCTCTTCCTCGGCACCCATCTCGTGCCGGTGTCCACGCGCCTGCGGCGCACGTTCGCCGGGCGCTGGGGCGAGCGGCGCTACAAGGGCATCTTCTCGGTCGTCTCCGGCGTGGGTCTCCTGCTGATCGTCGCCGGCTACTGGACGGCCACGCGCGGACCGCAGGTCTTCGCACCGGTGCTCGCCGCGCGCGCGGCCGCGCCGTGGATCGTGACCCTCGCGTTCATCCTGTTCGCGGCGTCGCACATGCGCGGCCATCTGCGCCGGCTCACCAGGCATCCCATGGTGCTCGGAGTGATCCTGTGGTCCGCGGTGCACCTCCTCGCCAACGGCGACCAACGCGGGACGGTGCTGTTCGGCAGCTTCCTCGCCTGGGCGATCATCGATTTCGTGGACTCGCTGCGGCGCGGTCCGATCACGGCCTACGAGCCGCAGCTGCGCTTCGATCTCATGGCGATCGCCGGCGGGATCATCGTCGCGGGCATCGTCATGATGCTGCACCAGCCGCTGTTCGGCGTGCGGCCGTACCTCGCGCTCACGTGAGATGGACGAGCCCGTCGCCGTCGTCCCGGCCGAGGTCGAATGGACCGCCATCCGCGCGCAAGGCGCGGGCGGCCAGAACGTCAACAAGGTCTCGTCGGCCGTGCAGGTGCGCTACGACGTGCGCGCCTCGTCCTTGCCCGCCGAAGTGAAGGAGCGCCTCCTCGCCCTGCGCGACCAGCGGATCACCGCGGACGGCGTGGTCGTGATCAAGGCGCAGCGCTACCGCAGCCAGGAGCAGAACCGCGACGATGCCTTCGCCCGCCTCGATGCGCTCGTGCAGAAGGCGGCGACGGTAGCTCCGCCCCGCAGGCCGACGCGCCCGTCGCGCACCGCGAAAGCGAAGCGCGTGGACGAGAAGACGCGTCGCGGCGAAGTGAAGGCGCAGCGGCGCAGGATCACCGAAGCCGGCTGACGCCGCCGCACCGTTTCGTTCCGCCCGATGGCGGCGGCGCTTGCGTCGCGGGCACCGGAATGCCGCAGCGCGCGCCCGCCTTGTGGTGGCCCCGGATGTGGGAAAAAATTTCCCGTTCCGCGGCTCATGGTCGAAACCTGATACGCCGACGCCGCGGCCGCGCCGCACGGCCGATCGCGCCACGCCGCACCATGCGGCGGCCCCACCCCCGCGCGTGGCCCGTGAATTGCATCGGCCGAGTTGTCCGACCACGACCTCCGACGGCGACCGACAACGGATTCCATGCTTCCGCGCAGATCGAGCTGGCTCGAGTCGACGGCGATTGCCGCCGTCGTCAGCATCGTCGCGGTGTTGCTGCGCGAGGCGTTCGCGCCGCTGTGGGGCATGCGGTTCGTCTTCGCCTTCGCCTTCCCGGCCGTGGTCGTCGCGGCCTGGTATGGCCGGTTGAGCGCCGGCATCCTCGCGACGACGGCGCTTGCGCTCCACGGGGCTTACGAGCTCGACCCCGCGGGATCGCTGCGGGTGAACGGCATCGATGATCTCGCTGCCCTGCTCGTCTTCAGCGTGTTCGGCGGGGTCATGTCGCTCATCGCCGAGCGGCTGCACCGGGAAACCGAGCGTGCCAACGCCCTCGCCACCCAGGCCGCCGCGGCCGACGCCGAACGCGCGGCGATCCTCGAGAGCATGCAGGACGGCTTCGTCGTCTTGAACGCGGACTGGACCTTCCGCTACATCAACGCGCAGGGCCAGCGCCTGCTCGATGCGGATGCGAACAGCGTGATGGGCCGCAACGTCTGGGAGCTCTATCCCGAGGCCGTCGGCACGCCGCTCGAAGCGTGCTACCGGCGCGTGCTCGCCACCGGCACGAGCGAGCAGATCGAGCACTACGTGCGGCCGCTCGGGAAGTGGTTCGAGCTGCACGTGTTCCCCGCCGCAGGCGAGGCCGGCGGCATTGCGATGCTCTATCACGACGTCACCGAGCAGAAGCGCCTCGTCGCGAAGCTGCGCGAATCGAGCTCCACGCTGCAGGCGATCGTCGAGGGCACCGCCGAGTACATCTTCGCCAAGGACCGGGCGGGCCGCTACACGATGGCGAACCGCGCGACCCTCGCGCTCGTCGGCAAGAGTCTCGGCGAGATGCTCGGGAAGACCGACGCCGAGCTCCTGGGCGACCCCGCACAGGCCGCGCGGGTGATGGACAACGACGCCCGGGTGATGACCTCCGGTCGTCCCGAAACGGTGGAGGAAACGCTCGTCCTGCCCGCCGGCACGCGCACCTACCTCAGCACCAAGTCACCGCGCTTCGACGAGCAGGGAAACGTCATCGGGCTCATCGGCATCGCCACGGACATCACCACCCGCAAGAACGTGGAGGCGGCATTGCGCGAGGCGCACGATTCGCTGGCCACGGAGGTGGTGGAGCGCACCACCGAGCTCGTGGAGCTGTCGCATTACCTGCTGCGCGTGACCGAGGAGGAGAAGTCGCGTCTCGCGGCCGAGCTCCACGACGCGCTGGGCGGCACGCTCACGACCCTCGTGCTCGCGCTCGCCCGCCTCAAGACCCAGGTGACCCCCACGACCCCTGCCATCGACGCGGGGTTCGCGCAGATCCAGGCCACCGTGCAGGAAGTGGTGGCAATGACACGCCGGATCATCCGCGACCTGCGGCCGGTGGCCCTCGATGCGCTGGGCCTCGCAGTCGCGCTGCGCGAGCACGTCGAACGGTGGTCGACGAATACCGGCGTGCACGTCACCCTCGACATGCCATCGCGGATCCCCGAGCCCGATCACGAGATCGGACTCGTCGTGTTCCGCGTCGTGCAGGAAGCGCTGACCAACATCGCCAAGCATGCGCACGCGACAACGGTCGAGGTGCGCGTCGTGGTCGAGCCGGAATGGCTGGTGCTCGCCATCGAGGACGATGGCGTGGGCATGGCCGCGAGAGCGCCGCGCCGCGCCGATTCGCACGGATTGGTCGGCATGCGCGAGCGGGCCGCGGGCGTCGGCGGTGCGCTCGTCGTCGATCGCGGCCGCTCGGGGCGAGGCACGGTGATCCAGCTGCGGGTGCCGGTCATGGCGCCGCGCAGCCTCAGTCCGGCCAGCATGGGATGAATGTCACGCGCGGCACTCGAGCACACGACATTCAGCGCCCGTCGCGCCGGGCCGCCGCGGTCGCGTCCGCAAGAGGAAGCGACGCGCGACGAAACACCTGCAGCGAGATATCGGCAGGCAGCCAGCGGATCACGAGGCTGAGCGCCCAGAGCGGCGGCCACAGCATCGCCGCGCGCGCGACGGAGGTGGCGCGGTCGTAGCGCAGGCGCTGCCAGAGTCCATCGCGCGTGAAGGACGGCAGGCTGCGTCCGGTGGACTTCCTCGAAGCCCGCTGCACGCAGCATCGACGCCAGCACCGCGGGCGTGAAATAGGTCAGGTGCGGAGACGGGAAGCCGCGTTGCCAGAGACGATCGAGGGGGCCTGCGATCCCGATGCCTGCCAACGCGCGCGCTGTGCGAAACAGTACGCCCTCGCTGCTCGGCAGGTTGAGCACCAGGAGGCCGCCGTCGTCGAGGCGCTCGTGACATGCGTCGAGCGCGCCGCGCGGATCCGGCAGGTGCTCGAACACGTCGTGGAACGTGATGACGTCATAGCGCTCTGCAGCGGGCAGGTCGTCGGGAAAGAAACCGGCGATGATGCGCGGCGCACGCGTTCGCGCAACGGCCGCGATGCGCGCGTCCGGCTCCAGGCCGACCACCGCATAACCGCGCCGCGCCGCGGCTTCGACGAACCACCCGTGCGCGCAGCCGACATCGAGCAGGCGGCGCTGCTGCGGCTGGCGCAGCCGGTCGAGCACGTCGAGCACGCGCTCGAAATTCGCCCGCCGCAACGGCTCCAGTGCATCGTGCCGGAAAGCTTCGTCGAGCTGCGTCGCGGCGCGACCTTGGTCATCGATCGCCGGCTGCAGATTGGAAGCCTGGAGGCCGCAGCGGGTGCACTCGAAGGCGTAGCCGCCGCGGAGCGCGCGCATCGGCGCCCCGCAGTGCAGGCAGGACGGCTCGGTCGGCGGCGCGACCGGCGCACGATCGTGGGTTGAAGCCTCGGGCATGGACGAGAGACGGGAGCGCGGTGTCACGGCCCGAGGGCGCGCAACTCGGCCTCACACCAGGCGCGCTCCTCGACCGGGACCCCGTCGAAGAGCGCGAGCGCACGATCCCTGGCGGCGGTGAATGCGTCCTCCTGGCCGGCGGCGCGCGACGCGAGCGCCAGCGCCGCGTAGCCGAAGAACTGCTCGAAGGCGGGTGCACCGTTGCTGGTGCAGAGGTCGACGCAACGCTGCGCGCTCTCGGCCGCTGCGCGCGGATCGCCCGCGAGCAGGAGGCTCCGCGCGAGACGGTATTCGGCGCGTTGGTGCTCGAGCCAGGTGCCCGCGCGCTGCCAATAGCGCAGCCCGCCGCGTGCCGCGCGCACCATGGCAGCGGCCTGTCGATCGTCGCGCGTCGGCAGCTCCTCGAGCGTTGCGGCGAGATTGTTGCCGGCGACGGCCAGCGCGCGGATTGCGGGCGAGCCATCGACGAGACCGGTCGCGGCAGCGTCCTGCAGCGCCGTATCGTAAGCGATGATCGCGGCATCGATGTCGGCGCGGCCGGCCAGCGTCGCCGCTGCGCCCGCCAGCGCTGCGATGCGCGCGTCGGCGGCGAGACCGTCGAGTGCGGTGTGCTCGCCGCGCGCGTAGCGCAGCATCGCGACGGCGCGGTCGACCTCGGCCTTGCCCTCGACCGTGCATGCCGGCAGCACGGCCACGCGCCGAAGCAGGTCGATGCCCTGCTGCCACTCGCCCAGGTGCTCGCCGTATACGTGCGCGGCCAGGCGCACGAACGGCGCCACGTGCTCCGGCGCGACCACGCGGTCGATGGCCTCGGCCAGCCGGTCCGCGACCTCGCGGGGTCGATCCGCATGGTCGCCCCACGCCGCGTCGATGAACTCCTGGAACGTCGCCATCACGCCTCCGCCGCCGGTAGTGCCAGGTCGCCTTCCTTGCGCCGCTCGGCGACGCGCACCACGTGCACGCTGCAATGCGCGTTCGCGGTCACCGTCGAGGCGACCGAACGCCACCACGCGAGCGCGCGCTCCGACGGCCCCGGCGCGCCGAGCACGATGAGGTCGACGTGGTTGGCGCGGGCGAGGTCGAGCAAGGTCTCCGCCGGATTGGCCGCCTCGATCACGTGCAGCGAGATGCGCGGCGCGGGGAGCTTGAGCGGATCGACCCACTGCCGCAGGCGCATCTTGTGCTCGATGTGCTTGCCCGTGGCGGTGTCGAGCGGATCGCCGGTCTCGCCGAGCACCGCGGCGCCGACCACCGACACGCACATCAGGCGGAAATCCGTGTTGAGCGAGACGATCTGTCGCGTGGTCCACTGCAGTGCCGGATGGCGCTCGTCATCGGGATGCTCGGTGTCGATCGCAACCATGATGACGGGCGCACGGCCATCGGCGGGCCGCGGCGGCTGCAGCACGTCGCGCGCGCTGCGCGAGCGCCACCAGCGTCCCATCTGCTCGACGAAGCCATGGCCTTCCGTCGCATGGCCGCGCTCCGTGAGCGCCACCTGCTCCGGGTGCCGCAGGTCGAACGCGATGTGCGCCGCCGACTGGTAGCGCTGCTTCGCGCTCGGCTCGAGGCAATGCAGGATGATCTCCTGCAGCCACGGCGGCACGTCCGGCGCGGATCGCGCGCGGCGGCGCCGGCACGCGCCACAGGCGATCGCGCATGCCCGCCATGGTCTTGGGCTCGCCGAAGGGCTGTTCGTCCCGTCGCGAGCTCGTAGAGCAGCACGCCGAGCGCGAAGAGGTCGCTGCGCGGATCGCCGCGATCGGCCTGCAGCTGCTCGGGCGACACGTAGGCCGCCGAGCCCGCAGCGAAGTCCTTCTCCTCGGCGAGGAGATCGGGATAGTGCGCGTGGCGCGCGAAGCCGAAGTCGATGAGCACGGCCTCGCCCGATGGCCGCAGGATGAAGTTCTCCGGCTTGAGATCGAGATGGATGACGTCCTGCTGGTGCACGCTGTGCACGGCGTCGGCGAGCGTCGCACCGATGCGCGCCACCTCCTCCGGTGCGAGCGGCGCACGCTCGGTGCATGTCGTGAGCGGCGCGCCGTCGACCCATTCCATCGCGATGTACGGCGTGGTGGCGAGATCACCGGCGGCCACGAACCGCGGCACGTAGCGTCCCGTGAGGGTGGGCAGGATCATGAGCTCCATCTCGAAGCTCACGATGCCGAGGGTCGGCTGGCCCACGCCGATCGGCGGCACCTTCATGACGACGGGAAAGCCGGGGTCGCGCCCGGGCTCCGCGGTCACGCGATAGATGAATCCGGTGCCGCCCTTGTGGATGCAATCGACGAGCGTGAAGCCGTCGATCACGACGCCCGGTGCGAGACGCTCCATCAGGCGACGCGGACCGACGACGCACGCATCGACATCGACGTCAGATGCCGAGCTCGACGCGGTACGCGAGCGATCCCGGCAGCCCGCACGCACGGATGCGGTCGGCGGCGCCCTTCGCGTCGTAGGCGACACGGCAGAACGTGATGGTCTGGCGCATCGAGTCGAACAGCGTGTAGCCCGCCGCCGGATTGCGATCGCGCGGCTGCCCGACCGAGCCCACGAGCGCGAGCCAGCGACGCCGGCCGCGCACGGGGATCGGCATGGCGGGGGTGGGCCGGAATTCGCTCATCCTGCCGGGCGCGCTTTCGAAGTACAGCAGTTGCTCGTGCACATGGCCGCAAAACGTGTAAGGCCGGTCGGCGGCGTTCACGCAGCGGTGCGCAGCGCCAGGACTGTCGATGTAATCCCACCGCTCGGGGAATGCCGCCGACGCGTGGACGTAGCAGACCCGATCGTCGCGGCTGACGAGCGGCAGGGCGCGCAGGAATTCCTTCTGCACCGCGGTGAGCTGCGTGCGTGCCCAGTCGAGCGCCGCGAGCGCAGCCTCGTTGAAGTACCCGGCGTTCGCGTCGACGGCCTCGTCGTGGTTGCCCTTGAGCACGACTGCGCCACGGGTGGCGTAATCGCTGACCGTAGCGACGACCGCCGAGGGATCGGCGCCGTAGCCGACGAAGTCGCCGAGGAACGCGAAATGCTGCGCGCCGCGGCTGCGCGCATGGCGCAGGCAGGCGTTCAGTGCTTCGATGTTGCCGTGAATGTCGGAGAGGATGGCCGTGAGCACGAGGACGTTCCGCGATGCGGACGCGCGGTACCGGCGGAGGGCCGGGATCGCGCGCCGCGGGCTCGCTGCGCCGATGGTAGCAGGGCGGCGGGTGCGGCAGGCAAGCGCATTCTTCGCATGCAGCTGTAGGTTCGGCTTCAGCCGAACATTCTTCGCGTCCAGCGTCAGGCTGAAGCCTGACCTACAGGGCGCGGATGAGCTCATGCTCCTTAGGTTCGGCTTCAGCCCGAACATCTTCGATGCAAGTCAGGCTAAAGCCTGACCTACAAGACCCGGATGAGCTCATGCTCCTGTAGGTTCGGCTTCAGCCGAACAACATTCTTCGATGCACCGTCAGGCTGAAGCCTGACCAAAAGGCGGAAGCCTGACCTGCAGGGCTCGGATGAACTCATGCCACTGTAGGTTCGGCTTCAGCCGAACACGCGTCGCTCAGCGCGTCGGCACGAGCACCAGCCGGTCGTTGCCCGATTCCGCGCCCCACGCCTCGCCGCGCCGTCCCTGCATCTGGCGCACGTTCGCATTCCCCTGGTCCGATTCGAAGCTCTCGAACTTCTCGGTCACCGGATCGAAGCGCACGATGGCATTGGTGCTCCAGTCGGTGAGCCACACCTTGTCCTCGGGGTCGACCCACACGGAATACGCATGCGCACTGCCCGGCAGCTTCCACTCGCGCCAGCTCTTCGCGGCGGGGTCGTACATGCCCACCTGCCCCGTGTTCCAGTAGCTGATCCACAACCGGCCCTTCGAATCGGACCAGACGCGTCGCGCACCCTGATTGCGCGTCGGCGGCTCGATCACGGTCGCCTGGCCGGTATCCGTGTCGATCTTCGCGAGATGATTGCCGGCGAGCGAGACGTAGTACACGTCACCCGCGGGCGTCGTCGTGATTCCATACGGACCCGCACCGCGCGGCGCCTTCCAGACCTTGACGTCGTTGCTCGCCGGATCGACGCGTCCGTACACGCCGCTCTGGCCCGTAAACCACACGCGGCCGCGGTGATCGAACGTGAGGGTGTTGAGGTTCGCGTAACCCGCGTCCTTCGGCAGCGGCCAGGTGCGCAACTGACGCGTGACCGGATCGAGGCGCACGATCGCGTTCTGGCCGCCATCGGTGATCCAGGCGGCGCCATCGGGCCCGACGATCACGCCATGCGGCGCGGAATCCCGCCCGAGCGCGACCTCCTGGTACTTGCCGGTGCGCGGATCGAGGATGCCGAGCTTGCCGCTGCGCTGGGCGGTGTAATACACGGGGCCGCCCGGCCTGGGATCGGCGGCGACATCGTGCGGGTGGGCACCCTTCGCGACGTCGTAATAACGCACCGATTCCGATTGCGCCGCGGCGATGGCGCTCGCGGTCAATGCCGCGCCGGCAAGGATGACGTGCAGTGTGCGCATTTCGATCTCCTCCGCCGAGGATCGCAACCCGGGGCGATCCGGTTATCCGCGCCCGGCCACGATCGAGGCGAGCTCGTCCAGCAGGGGACGCTGGCCAGCGAGCAGTTTGCGCCGTGCTTCGTCGAGCGTGAACCAGCCGGCGCGATCGACTTCCGGAAATGAGCGCACGGTGCCCGATCGTGGCGGCCACTCCATGGTGAACGTGTTGCTGTGGACGGCCGCCGCGTCGAAGTCGCCCGCAATCGCCCACGCGGTGACGACCTTGCCGCCAGCCTGGCGGACGGGTTGGAGCGGCTCGAACTCGCCGGCGATCGTCATGCCCGTCTCCTCGCCGAACTCCCGCACCGCGGCCGCGAGCGGGTCCTCCCCGTCCGCGTACTCGCCTTTCGGGAGGGACCATGCGCCGTCGTCCTTGTTCCGCCAGAACGGGCCGCCGGGGTGCACGAGGAAGACTTCCAGCGCGCCCTCGCGAAGGCGGTACACGAGCAGGCCGGCGCTGCGGCGGGCGGGCATGACGGACGGTCGCGGGGAGATGAACGGCACTGCGCGTTCGCGCGCGTCATGGCAGCATACCGCAGGGCCACCGTCATCCGATGTCCGGCCTGCGACGCGCGCCGGCGAGACCTGGCGCGCCAGCCAAACGAACCCAGCGAGGAAGGCGTCATGAAATCTCCGCCACGCGATCGTCACCATCCTTGCGGCTGCGGCCGCGCTTGCCGCCGGTTCCGTCCAGGCGCTCACCTGCTACACCCTCTACGATCGCAACGACGCCGTGCTCTATCGCGCCACATTCCCGCCGATCGACATGAGCCCGGACGGCGACGCCCAGCGCGACGCCATGCGCGCCGCCGGCCAGTTCCTGATCTTCGGGGACACGGAGAACTGTCCGCCGGTGGAATATCGCTTCGGCGAGGCCGGCACGCGCACCCTCTCGGTCGACAACGTGATCGGCGGCCTGCGCCCCATGACGGTCCCGCGTTCCGGCATGCCGGCGAGCGCGCCGGCCGGCGCACCCGCGCCTGCACGCGCCGGCCGCTAGTCCCGCAAGCGTCCCCCGGGCGCTGCCCGCGGGCGTTACGCCACGCGGAACGTTTGGCGCGCCGCCGCGCGGCCACCATAATGGCCGCCCGTTCCTGCGCCGTGCCGACCCCGCGGGTCCAGGCACCCTTCGTGGCCCTGTTTCCCGCCGCCTCCGTTCTCGCCCACCCCGCGTTCGCGCATTTCTGGCTCGCCCGGGTGGCCACGATGATGGCCTACCAGATGCTGTCGGTGGCCGTGGGGTGGCACATGTACGAGCTCACCAACAGCGCGCTCGACCTCGGCCTCATCGGCCTGTCGCAGTTCCTGCCGTCGATCGCGCTGGTGCTCGTCGTCGGGCATGTCGCCGACCGCTACGACCGCCGCCGCATCGCGCGGATCACGATGGTGGTCGGCGCCATCGCCGCGCTCGCGCTGTGCCTCGGCAGTGCGACCGGACGCATCACCGAGCTCGCCATCTTCGCGGTCGTGTTCGTGATCGGCGCAGCGCGCGCGTTCCAGAATCCGGCGATGCAGGCGCTGCTGCCGATGCTGGTGCCGACGCACGACCTGTCGCGCGCCGTCGCCGCCAGCGCGACCGCGACGCAGACCGCGATCATCGCGGGGCCGGCGCTCGGCGGGCTCGTGTACGCGTTCGGGCCGGCGGTGGTGTACGTCGTCTGCGCGCTGCTGTACGTCTTCGGCGTGCTCATGATGCGCCGCATACGCATCGATCACCCGCTGCCGGCGCGCGAGCCGCCGACGGTCGCGTCGCTCTTCGCCGGCGTCGCCTTCATCCGCCACCACCGCGTGATGCTGGGCGCGATCCTGGTGGACCTGTTCGCCGTGTTCCTCGGCGGCGCGACCGCGCTGCTGCCGATCTATGCGCGCGACATCCTGCACATCGGGCCGTGGGGCCTCGGCGTGCTGCGCTCCGCGACCGCGATCGGCGCGCTCGCGATGGCGCTGTGGCTCGGGCGCCGTCCGCTCCAGGGGGGCGTCGGCAGAACGATGTTCATCGCCGTCGCGATCTACGGCTTCGCCACCATCGTCTTCGGGCTGTCCACCTTCGTCACGCTGTCGTTCGTGGCGCTGGTGGTGATGGGCGCCGCGGACATGGTGAGCGTGGTCATCCGCTCGTCGCTCGTGCAGCTCAACACGCCCGACGACATGCGCGGGCGGGTGAATGCCGTCAACACGATGTTCATCGGCGCGTCGAACCAGCTCGGGGAGTTCGAATCCGGCGTGACGGCGGCGTGGTTCGGCACCGTCCCCGCGGTCGTGCTGGGCGGCATCGGCACGCTCGCCGTCGTCGTGGCCTGCATGCGCCTGTTCCCGGGCCTTGCGCGCTACGATCGGCTCGACGGCGCCGGCGCCGAGGTAGCCTAGCAGCCGCCGATGGATGATTCAGGCACCGGCTGCTGTTGTTCATTGCCCGCCGGGCAGATGCACGAAGCGCCGATCGGTACGGCGCCGCCTCAGGCCAACCACCAGGGAGGAAGCACCATGCAGCATCGCAAGGTCAGTACGTTCGCAGTCGCACTGCTCGCAGCCGGCATGCTTGGCAGCGGCGGCGTGTCGGCCCAGGCGCCAGCGCAGCCGCAATCACAGGCGCAGGGCAAGATCGAGGTGCTGTGGCTGGGCCAGTCGGCCACGCGCATCAGGACGGTCAGCGGCAAGGTGATCGTGATCGATCCGTGGCTCACCGGCAACCCGAAGACGCCGCAGGAATACAAGAATCTCGATGCCATCGGCAAGATGGACATCATCCTCGTGACCCACGCGCACGGCGACCATATCGGGGATGCACCGGCGCTCTCGAAGAAATACAACGTCCCGATGTGGGGGCCCGCAGGCCTCAACCAGACGCTGCAGACCCTGGGGGTCATGCCCGCGGAGCTCACGCCACGCATGGGCAAGGGCGGCACGATCAAGCCATTCCCGAACGTGAAGATCACCGCGGTGCACGCCGAGCACAGCTCCGAGTACCTCTACAACAATCCGGCCACGAGCAAGCCCGAGACGCACGTCGGGGGCGAGCCCGTCGGGTACATCATCGAGCTCGAGAACGGCTTCAAGATCTACCACATGGGCGACACGGGCATCTTCGGCGACATGAAGTGGATCGCCGACTATTACAAGCCCGACCTCGTGATGATCCCGATCGGCGGGCATTTCGTGATGTCGCCCGAGGATGCCGCGTACGCGACGCGCGAGATCCTGAAGCCCAAGCACGCCATCCCGATGCACTACGGGACGAATCCGTTCCTGGTCGGCACGCCGGAGGAATACATCAAGGCACTGGGCAAGACGACCACCGAGGTGCACAACATGAAGCCGGGCGACAAGCTGGAGCTCTAGCCGCCGTGCGCCGGGGGTTGCTGCCGCCCTCCCCGGCCCTCCTCGGCGCATCGCGTCAACGAAGTCCTGCAATGCTGCGTTTGAGGCCGGTGGCGGAACCGGATTCCGGGCTGCCGTGTCTCATTTCCGAGGCGCAGGTTGGCCGTTCGCCGCGCGCTGCCGCGCCTGATCGTCGACGCGTCGGGCGCGGACGATGTGCGCCGTCACCTGCCCGCCCTGCCATGGAGGTCGCTATGAAGAAGACGTTGCTTGCGCTCGGCCTCGCGGGCGCATTGGCCGGGGTCGCGCTGCCCGCCGCCGCGGACTCGGGGCCGCCGCCCCTGCCCGCCCTTTCCGCCGAGCAGTCCGCGAACCTGAACGACGAGATGACGCGTTATCGCGCCGAGGTCGACGAGCGCGTCGCGCGCGGCGAGCTGCGACCGGACGAAGCCCAGCGGCTCGTCGAGTGGCGGCGCTGGCAGCTCGCACGGCAGATCGCCGGGCTCGTTCCGCCCGAGCCGGCTCGCGTCGTCGTCCAGCCCGAATACGCGTACCGGCCCTACGCCTATGACCCGTACTACGGACCTGCCTACGGACCCTATTACGGCCCGCGCTATTACGCGCCGCGCGTATCCGTATGCGCCGGCGGGTGGGGACACCATTCGTTCGGGAGCCTCTGTTTCTGACGCGGTCGATCGGCCACTCACGCAAGGGTGCCCGCGGGCACCCTTTCTTTTTGTGTCCATGTCGACGTGCCCCTGCACCGCTTCGAGGAGGCCTCCTACATCGGCGCTCCGGGCGTCCGACATACCCGAGGCCCGCCAACAGCCACACTTCGGACCGGCGGGCACTCCGCGCCGAACGCGCGAAGAAACGAATACGCCGCCGAGGCGTGGACGACGGGTCGCAGGGCCGCATCGACCGTCGGCACGCTCGATCCGGACAACCACGAGAACCGACAGCACAAGCGCATGAAACGTACGGGTGCCATCGTCGTCGCCGCGGTCGCCGTCGTCCTGGTCGGAGGCGGCTGGCTGCTGGGACGCGAATCGACCCTCATCTGGGTGGCCGACAAGGTCCAGTCGCGCATGGGCGATGCGCTGCGGATGGAGAACGTCCGTGGGTCGCTGCTGGGCGAGATCCACATGGACCGCCTGCGTTGGCAAGGCAAGACCCTGAGCGTTGCCGCCGACAACGCGACGCTCGCGTGGGCACCCTGGTGGCTGCTCACGGGGAAGCTCGCCTTCCGGCGCGCCAATGCGGATACGCTCGCGATCGACCGGCGGTCCGATCCCGACGGCCCTGCCGGGCTCCCTGATCGGCTGCACGTGCCGCTGCAGCTTCGTTTCGCCGACACCACCGCCCGCACGTTTCTCTACACCCCGGCCGGGGAACCGCAGCAGACGTATCACGACGTGGCGTTCGGGGTCGACTTCGGCTCTCGCGCTGGCAGGTGAACGTCGATCGGTTCCAGAGCCGGTGGGGACGTTTCAGCGGCAAGGGCAGCATCGACACGGCGGCGCCGCACGCGACCCACGCCACGCTCGCCATGATCCCGGACGGGCATGCGCCGACCGTGCCACCCGTCAGCGTCAGCGCCAAGGCCGACGGCACCCTCGAGCTGCTGGCCGTGGACGTGACGGTGAAGGCGCAAGATTCCGTCGCCGACGGCCGTTTCCAGGTGGCGCCGTCGGCGCCCCAGCCGGTGCGCAGCATCGATGCCGCCCTGCATCACTTCAATCCGCATCACCTCGGTGATCGCATTCCCGAGGGATCGCTCGAGGGACGCATGCAGGCCGCGACCGGCGAGGATGGCGTGCTGCGGGGTCGCGTGGCGATCGACAACAAGGCGCGCGGCCTCCTGGATCAAGGGAAGCTGCCGCTCGCGCGCTTCGCTGCCGATGTCGACGCGACGCCGCAACGGTGGCAGTTCACCGGCATGACGCTCGACTTCGGCGATGCCGGGCAGCTCGCTGGCGACGGCTGGGCAAGCGCCGACGAGGCGGGTCTCAAGCTCGCGACCGACAAGCTCGATCTCAGCCGGCTGCATGCGGCCCTGTGGCCCACGCAACTCGCGGGCTCGATTGCAGCGTCCGGACCGCGCGACACGCAGCACGTCGTGGTCAATGCGCGCGACGGACGCGTCGCGTTCCTGCTCGACGCCACGGCGCGACCGGATCGCATCGAGATCGCCAAGGCACGCGCGCAGGCGAACGGCGGCGGCGCGGTGCAGGTCAGCGGCAGCTTCGATCTCGGAGAGGCGCACGCGTACGCGGCGAAGGCATCGCTCGCGAGGTTCGATCCTTCGGCCTTCGGCAAGTACCCGGTGGCGAAGCTCAACGGACAATTCAGCGCGAGCGGCATGGTCGCGCCCGTGTTGCAGGTCAACGCGCGCGGCTCGGTGACGTCGAGCACGCTGCGCGGGCTCGCGGTTGCGGGCACGGGCAGCTTCGTGTCGCGCGGCAAGCAGGATCCGGCGATCGGCCTTGCCGTGGACGGTACCGTCGGCGCCACCAAGGTGGTGGCGCGCGGCACCATCGTCGACCCGAAGAACCTGCAGGCACTCGATCTCGATCTCGTGCTCGCCGGGAAGAACCTGTCCGAGCTGTACACGGCGACCGGCCTGCCGTTCCCCGATACCCCGCCGTACAAGCTGAGCGGGACGCTCGCGCTGCACGACGCCAAGTGGACGCTGCGCAAGTTCCGGGGCGAGGTCGGTCGGAGCGACCTCGAAGGCGAGTTCCTGGTCGACCTGAAGCGCGACCGCCCTTTCATGCGCGCGAACCTCACGTCGGACCGGCTCGACCTGCGCGACCTCGGCGGCTTCGTCGGCGCGAGCGTCGACGGTGATCGCGATCCCGATCGCGTGCTCGCGCAAAGCGAGTACCAGATCCGCAAGCTCAATGCGGCGGATGCCGACATCACGTTCAACGGCCGGCGCATCCGCAACGCCTCGCTGCCGCTCAACCAGATGACGGCCCATCTCGTGCTCGACCACGGCCGGGTCACGCTGAAGCCGCTCATCTTCCGCGCGGCCGGCGGCGACATCTCCGCGGACATCGCGATGGACGCGCGCAAGGCGCCGATCCGCACGGTTGCCGACGTGCAGGCGCGCGGCTTGCGCCTCGGCCGCCTCGCCCCCGGCATCAAGGCGGTGATGGAAAGCACCGGCAGCGTCGACGGACGCACGCGGCTCACCATGACGGGCAATTCGGTGGCCGCCATGCTGGGCTCGGCGGACGGCAATCTCGTGCTCGCGATGAACGGCGGATCGATCAGCGATCTCGTCCTGCGTCTCGCCAACCTCGACATCGCGCACACCCTGGGCATCCTTGCGCGCGGCGACAAGCCCATCCCGGTGCAGTGCTTCGTCGCCGACTTCGTCGCGCAGGACGGCGTGCTGCGGCCGAGCACGTTCGTCCTCGACAGCGAGCACACCGTGATCCGCGGCGAAGGCCGCATCAACCTGCGCGCGGAGACGCTCGCGATGCGCCTCGTCGCGGAACCGAAGGATGGCAGCCTCTTCGCGTTGCGCGGGCCGATCCGCATCGACGGCAAGATGGCGAAGCCCGCGGTGCACCCCGAGCTCACCGGTCTCGCGGGACGGATCGGGGCGGCCGTGGCGCTCGGCGCCGTCGCGACGCCGCTCGCGGCCATCGTGCCCTTCCTCGAGACCGGCAAGAAGCAGGACATCGATTGCGAGCCGCTGATCCTCGACGCGAGCCGGTTCATCCGCACCGGCTCGCCGCCGCCCGTGCTCGAGGCGAAGAACGACGACGGGCGCGCGCCGCCACCCGGGCCGCGCTCCGCCCTTCCCGCCGAGCTTCAGAAGCCGTAGCCCACGCCGGCGAGGAAGATGTCGGTGTCGCGGCTGTAATCGGCGAGCACGCGCGACCACGTGACGCGCACGTGCCAGCGCGGCGTGAAGCTGTAGCGCGCCGAGAAGCTGACGAGTCCGGCGAGGCGCTCGCGCCCGCCTTCCGCGACCGCATGCTCGTGGTTGTCGATCGCGATGTACGGCCCGAGCCCGAACGCGAGCGCAACGCGATCGTCGTGGGCGCGTCGCACCAGCCAGAACTGTGAAGCAATGCCGTTGCGCCGGATCACGCGCGCGTCGCCTTCGTTGATCGCGGTGATCGTCCAGTCGGCCCAGCGGCGCAGGCTGCGCCGGTACTCGAGCGCAACGGCCACCGAGTGCTCGGAATCGAAGCTGTTCACCACCGTGCGCCCGAGCATCGCATCGATCTCGCGTGCGGGAGGCACCGGAACGCCGGGTGGCGGCTCCTCCTCGGTGATTCCCTTCTCCCAGTGGTAGCCGACGCCGAGCATCACCGAGCTCGTGTCGAACGAATGCCGCGTGTGCACGTGCGTGGCATGGAGCGCGACGTACCACCGGTTGTGCATCTGCCAGTCGGCCGCGACGCTGTAGACGACCCCGGTTCCGTGGCGATTGGCGTAGCCGCTGCCCTCCGTCGCCGTGTCGAAGAAGTAGAAGGGACCGACCCCCGCGCGAAACATCACGCCATGGCTGGTCTGGGGCGTGCGCAACCATAGCTGCGCCGCGAGTCCGTCGCGGTGATGGGCGTCGATGTGTCCCTGATTGAGATACAGCAGTCCCATGCCGAGGGGCTCGCGGACCGGAGTCGTGTACTCCAGCGCCCACGGGATCGCATGCTCTCCGGTCTCCTCGGTGCGCAGGATCCCGCCGTACGCCGTGAACGCCTGTGCCGCAGCCGGTGATGCCGCTCCGAGTACGCCCGCCGCGACGAGCGCACGCGCCAACGCTACCTGCGCTCGCTACTTCGGGATCGACGGACAACGAGCGGCGGCGACGTGCTCACGATGCATCCCTTGATAGGCACCGTGGGTTCGACGACGCTCGCACGGCAACGGTTCAGCGGCAGCACGCGGCGCTGCGGTACCATCGACCGCGACCGGGACGCAAAGCCGTCCCGCACGACGATACAGGGAGATCACGCCATGGACGCAAACGGAAAGGTGGCGATCGTCACCGGCGCAGGAACGGGAATCGGCAAGGCAGTCTCGCTCGCATTGCTCAGCGCCGGATATTCGGTGGCGCTGGCCGGCCGGCGCACCGAGCCACTCGAACAGGCGCTCGCCGGCGCGGGCGATGCACGGGCGCGCGGCATCGCGGTATCCACCGACGTCGCCCGCGCCGACTCCGTGAACGCGCTCTTCGCGCGCACCAGGGAAACGTTCGGCCGGCTGGACCTCCTGTTCAACAACGCCGGCATGGGCGCGCCTGCCGTACCGATGGAGGAGCTGACGCTCGAGCAATGGCAGGCGGTGGTGAATACCAACCTGACCGGCGCGTTCCTGTGCACGCAGGCGGCCATCCGCATCATGAAGGATCAGTCGCCCCGCGGCGGACGCATCATCAACAACGGCTCGATCTCCGCCCACGCGCCGCGTCCGTTCTCGGCGCCGTACACGGCGACCAAGCACGCGATCACCGGCCTCACGAAGTCCACGTCGCTGGACGGGCGCAGGTACGACATCGCGTGCGGTCAGATCGATATCGGCAACGCCGCGACGGATATGGCGGCGAGGATGGCCAAGGGCGTGCCCCAGGCCAATGGCGAGATCGCCGTCGAGCCCCTCATGGACGTGGGGCACGTGGCGAGCGCGGTGCTCTACATGGCGAGCCTGCCCATCGAGGCGAACGTCCAGTTCATGACCGTGATGGCGACCAAGATGCCCTTCGTCGGGCGCGGTTAGGCCGGCGTGTGGTCATTAAAACGCTCGGCCGGCGTGCGGTCTTTACAACACTAGGCCGCCCGACGGCCCGGAAATCCGCCTTGTCGGGCCGGTCATGGCCGAACTGGCATCTACAATGCGCGCACGTGGCAGGCCGTTCGCAGCCAGCCACCGCGCGCAGCAGGGGGGGCCGTCCCGCGAGGGACGGCCAGCGCGCGCGAAGTCCCGGGGTTGTCCCGGCCGCAACTCGAGCCTGGGCACTCCTGCGTCGCGCGACCCGCGATGCGCGGCTCACTGCCCGTGGTCGTTGACCGGAGCACCGGGGCATTGCGCCGCCTGGCCCCACTGACCCTCGCAATACTCGAGACGCACTTTCTGCTCGCAGATCACCCGCCCGAGGAAATCCTCGGTCCCGCAGCTCCTCAGTGCCGCCTCCATGCGTTCCCATCGATCGCGCCGCGGTGCGGCGCGCGGTGCCGGCGGCGGGGCCGCCGCGACCATGACGGGCTTCGCGGATGCCGGGTCCATCGCCGGCGGCTCGGCCTCGACTGCGCACCGGCCCCGGTGCGGCCCTGGCGACCGGACGGGCCGCAGTCGGGTCGGCGCCGCCGTGACGAGCGGCCTCGCGGGGCTTCTCCTGCGGCGTGACCGTAGCGATCTCGGACGCGACGGGCGCACCCATCCGGCGCTCGACCTCCTCCTGCACGCCATAGCCGAGCTGCGTCTCGCGCAGCGACGGCGTGACCATGGTCTCGACGCGCCGCGGCGCGGGCGCGGGCGGCGGTCGAACGGCCGCGGGCTCCTTCGTTGCGGGCGCCGGCGCGGCGTTGCGGGCGCCTTCGATGCCGGCACTGATCACGCCATACGCGACGTAGCTCACGACCAGCACCATCAGGGTGACGATCACCCAGACGAAGCGCGACGCCCCGCTACGCCCTGGCATGGCCTCGGGCGCCGGTGCCGGGCGCGGCCCCCGCGTCGGGAATTCGCGGCGGGTCACCGGACGTTTCTCGTGATCGTGATGCCGATGCTGCCGGTCGGCGACCGGCGGCGTGAGAGCCGCCTGGCCCGCCGGGACGGCAGGGGGCGCCGCGACGGCCCGGTCGTGCCGTACGTGCTCGCCCGCCATGGCGAGGGCCGGCTTCGGCTGGAACTGGGATACTGTCTCGTCACGGGCGCGCTTGAGCGCCGCCCTGCAGTCGCGGCACATCGAGCCGCGCTCCGCGGCCTGGCCGCAGATTGCGCATGTCTTCATCCACCCTCCTCGGAAGCATTTGCGGTGGCGGGCTGCGGCCCGCGCACGCCGGACGTCCGGCCCGGCGCCGTTATGCCAATGTCATGGTAGCAACCCGGACGCCGCGCGCAAACGCCGTTCATCGCCTCCTTTCGTCATCGGCGGCTTCGGCCGATGCTTGAGCGCGGAATGCCTGGCCGCGGCGCTGGTCCGATGGACGTGTGCACTTCGAGCAGGAGGCCGGGGCCCTGGATCCGCGGCGCGGTCGCGCTCGGCGCGGCGCTGGCGCTCACCGCCTGCGACGCCGCCTCGGAACCGGCGAGCCGGTTCAACCCCTTCGCGTCGTTCGAGAGCCGCTGTGCCGCGCTCGAGCC
Source organism: uncultured beta proteobacterium (assembly GCA_963734575.1). Lineage (GTDB taxonomy): Bacteria > Pseudomonadota > Gammaproteobacteria > Burkholderiales > Casimicrobiaceae > CAIWHR01. The sequence continues at coordinate 88,337 of CAVTHT010000006.1, forward strand.
GGCGCGCATCGAGGTGGTTGCCCTGCCCGTCTCCTATACCGAGGACTACACCGTCTCCTTCCGGGCGCTGTCGCGCATGAACGAGAACATGGGCGTGCGCCACCGGACCGTCGGCCTGACCCAGGGGAGGCTCGCCTACGAATCCACCCTCGAGACCAAGGGGCTCGAGGACCGGCGTGGCGGCCGCATCTGCGCGCGGCCGAGCATCCGCGTGGTGTTCACGGCCACGCCGATGACGATCTACGTGGCCCGCGAGTTCGCCGACGACGCCTGCCGGCGCGGCGCGATCCTCGCGCACGAGATGAAGCATGTCGCGGTCTACCGCCAGTACCTGGCCGAGATCGTGGCCATGGCCAGGCGCGAGCTGCCCGCGCTGTACGGCGACCAGCTCGTCTACGCCACCGATGCGAAGGAGTCGCAGGAGGCGTTGCGGTCACGCCTGCGCGACTTCATGCAGGCGTTCATGCAGGCGCGCTACGCTGAAGTGAAGGCACGCCAGGCGCTGGTCGATACGGCCGACGAATACGCATCCCTGGAGCGGGCATGCGGCAGCCTGCCGGCGAGCTGACCGGCGCCGCGCGGCATGGCGCGGCCTGCGCCCGCAACGATCGCGGCCGCGCGATAATGGCGGCCGCGCCCGCACCGCCAGCATGAGCCAAGCCGCCTGCATTCTCCTGTCACCGCCGTTACCCGCCACCACGGCGCGGGGACTTCGCGCGTGCGCCCCGGCCTGATGGAACGCCCCGCCGCCTTCACCGACGACGACGCGAACCTGCGCGCGTTCACCCCGGAGGAAGCGCAGGCCTTGTTGCGCGAGTGCCTCAAGCTCTTCGTCACGGCGATGCGCAAGGCGGCACGCACTTCCAGCGAGACCGCCAGCGATCTCTTCGAGGGCAAGCAGCTCATCAGCGACAAGGAGGAGCTCGACTTCCTGATCAAGCGTGAAGAGTGGGTGCACCGGTTCGCCGATGCGCTGGGCGAGCTCTTCGCGAAGCGCCTCGCCGGCACCAAGCGCCGCGGCCGCCGGCCCGACGCCGATGTGTCGCTGTCCACGCTGCGCGTGCTGAATCCCTTCGACCAGGAGAAGCAGGCGGCGATCGCGCAGGCGGTGCGGTCGCTCCACCGCTGGTCGCGCAAGGAGCTCGACGCGCTGGACTTGCGCGTGTCGGTGCTGCTCGACGAGCCAGTGGTGCGCGAGGTCGACAATCCGTTCGGTCCCGACTACATCGTCGACGCGCTCGGCATGAGCGCGCGCGCGCTGTTCCCGAATCCGCGCCTGTGGCGCCCGTTCATGGAGCGCGTGCTCGGCGATATCACCCATGCGGTGCCGAAGAGCTACATCACGCTCAATCGCCTGCTCGCCGACCGCGGCGTGCTGCCCGAGATCAAGGCCGCGCTGCGCGCGCGCAGCGAGCTGCGCCCCGCGGACGACAAGGAACTGCTGCCGCTCTTCGCCCGGCTGCTGCAGGAAGCGGGCCCGAACATCGAGGCGATCAACATCGAGGTGCCGCCGATCCTGGGCGGCGCCGCGGTCGAGGCGCAGGCTGCCGACGCGGACACGATGAGCGCGGCCGACCACGCCCTCCGCGACGGGCCGGTGCTCGACGTTCCGTTGCCGCCCGCAGCGCCAAGCGCACCGCCGCCGGCGGAAACGCGCGCCGCAGTGCAGGCGGCGGCCGCTGCATGGCCGCAGACTGCACCTCCCGCCGCAGCGCCGGCAGCGACCGACGCGAGCGGGTTTCCCAGTCTCGACCCGCTGCTGACGATGGGCTCGTCGTCGCCGGTGTTCGAAGTGCTGGCGCAGTGGCAGTCGTTCGATCCACAGGACCAGGCCACGCAGCGCGAGCTCACGGCGCGCGGCGTCAATACGGCGGCGCTGCCGCTCAACCGCATGCCTTACATCCGGGTCGCGCTCGGCCCGGAGACGATCAGCCCGACCGACAAGATCACGATGGACGTGATCTCGCTCCTGTTCGACTACATCTTCCGCGACCCGTCGATTCCGGACACGGTGCGCGGCATCTTCGGCCGCCTGCAGGTGCCCATCCTCAAGGCGGCGCTGCTCGAGCGCACGTTCTTCTCCGACCGCGAGCACCCAGCACGGCGCGTGCTCGACCGCCTGGCGGCGGGCGCCGTCGGTTCGGCGAGCGACAAGGCCTATCGCATCGCGTTCGAAGGCCTGGCGACGCGTGTCGTGGACATGATCTGCAATGAGTTCGCGCTGGACGTGGAGGTGTTCGAACGCGCCGCGCGCGAATTGCAGGCGTTCCTCGAAGGCGAGCACCGGCACGTCACGCACGCGATCAACCTCGACATCGATGCAGCGCTCGAGGCGGAGGCGCGCGAAAGCGACCGTGCGCATGCGCACGCACTCGTCCGCGATCGCCTTGCCGGGCTGCAGCTGCCGATGGACGTGCGCATGTTCGCGGAGACCGCGTGGGCGGATTACCTCACGCTGCTGCGGCAGCAGCACGGCGAGGACAGCGACGCCTACCGCAGCGCCTTGCAGACGATTGACGATCTCCTGTGGAGCATCACGGCCAAGGAACGCTCGGCGCAGAAGGCGCGGCTGACGAAGATGGTGCCGGGGATCATCCAGGGCCTGCGCAAGGGCGTGGCGGCCGTGCAGCTGCCGCAGGAGCGCGCCAGGACGTTCTTCGACACGCTGTACCAGCTGCACATCGCCGCCATCAAGCCGCGCGCCGCCGCCGCGCGGCCCGCCGCGTCGTCGGCCACCGCGAACGCCAATGCATCGTCTGCCGGCGGTGCGGCAACGGCGCCGGCTGCGCGTGGCCCAGGACAGGAAGCGCCAGCGCAGGCCGCGAACGCCGACGCAACCGCGCGCGCGGACGAAGGCGCGGTGGAGACTGGCGGCTTCACCGGAACGGACAATTACCACGATTACGTGAGCGAGATCGCGGTCGGCACGTGGCTCGCTTTCCGCGCCGAGAACGAGTGGATCAACGCCCGCCTGACCTGGATCAGCCCGCTGCGCACCAAGTACATCTTCACCAGCCGCTCACGCACCAGCGCGTTCGTCTACTCGCCCGAAGAGCTCGCGTGGGAGCTTGCCATGGGCCGCGCACGCCTCGTCGTCGAGCCCGTTCCGCTGTTCGATCGCGCGGTCAGCGCCGCGCTCGACAGCATCGCCGCCCAGAAGTCCGCAACGGCCTGAATCGAGCGCGCGGCCACCCGCCGCACGCTTGCATACGACCCGGCAAGGAACTCCCGCTGCCTGCGCGCAGTCCGTTGCAATGGCGCGCCGCTGGCGCACGACGCAATCGGCAAGAATGGGAGGTTCGAGGATGCAAGGCCAGAGTCTTCAACGTGCAGCGCGCGCATGCGCAGCCATCGTGTTGCTGGCGCTGCCGGGGTGGGCCATGGCAGCGCTGGTCGATGCGGTCGAGTACTACCACGCCGGCTTCGACCACTATTTCGTGACCGCCAATGCCGACGAGATCGCGAAGCTCGACGCGGGCTTCTTCACCGGTTGGCAGCGAACGGGCGAGCGTTTCACCGTCGGCGATTCCGGCACCCCGATCGCGGGCGCGAGCCCGGTGTGCCGTTTCTACGGCAACCCGCAGTTCGGGCTGGATTCGCACTTCTACTCCGCGTCGCCCGCCGAATGCGCGGCCGTGCAGCAGAATTTCGGTAATGCGTGGCTGCTCGAAGCGAGCAACGTGTTCCAGGTGTACCTGCCGGATACGACGACGGGCGCATGCCCCGCGGGCACGGCACCCATCTATCGGGCGTGGAATGGCCGCGCCGATTCGAACCACCGCTACACGACATCACTCGCGATCCAGCAGTCGATGATCGCGCAAGGCTACGTCGCCGAAGGCTACGGCTCGTCGGGCATGCCGGTGGCGATGTGCTCGCCGATGACGACCACCGGCGCCGCACCGCAGTGCACGCTCGCGGCGAGCGACGCCAGTCCTGCAATCGGCACGACCATCCGGCTCACGGCCTCGTGCACGGGATCGCCGACGAGCTATGTCTGGTCGGGTTGCGCGAGCACGACCGCCACCTGCATGGTGCGCTCCGATGCCCCCGGCACGGTGACGTATGGCGTGCGGGCGAGCAACGCCACCGGCGCGGGCAATTTCGCCACGGTCAACGTTGGCTGGCACGACGCTGCCGCGCCGTCGCCGGTGCCCGCGTGCGTGCTGTCGGTGACGTCGCAGGGTGCGACGCCGGTGGTCGGCTCGACCGCCGTGCTCAACGCGACGTGCACCAACCTGCCCACGTCCTATTCGTGGGCGGGATGCATGAGCGGCTCGAACGGCTCGACGTGCTACGTGACAGAAAACGCAGCCGGCCCGCACACGTACACGCTCACCGCGTCCAATCGCGGCGGCGCGGGCGCGCCGGTGTCGATCTCGCTCGACTGGGCCGCGACCCCCGGCGCGCAGCCCGATTTCTGCGGCAGCTTCCCCGATGTGCTGTGGAGCCGCATGCCGTGGTCGAACGTCGTGCTTTATTCCATCGCGTATCCGGAGCCCTCGTTCGCGTGGAATGGCGCGTGGGTGGCGAAGTTCACGGTGCCGTTCGGCGCAACGGCCACGCGCCCGGGCACGGTCGACGTCGTCGAATACGGCGGCGGTCCGACCGGGCGCCAGGTGACGATCTCGCGCGCGGCGTGCGACTTCCGTCCGACGGACCCGACTGGTGCCAACGGCCCGATCTACAACGCCAGTGCGCTCGGCGTCAGCGCCGGCATCACGCTTGGCACGGCAGGACGCGGAACAGTGGCGCTGCAGCCTGGCGAGACGTACTACGTGAACGTGCGCAATGCGTGGCCCGACGGTACCCTGTCCTGTCCGCAGAGCACGGGAAGCTGCGGGGCGTTGCTGGGCCTGACCGTGCCGCGGTAGCATCGCGCGCGGCGCTGCCTGAACGGGCGCCGCCAGCCCGCGCCGCGGTCTGCACGGTGCGCGCACTTTGCGCGCGGCGGGCGCACTCGCCCGCATTCATTCTCCTGGAACGCTCGTGCCGGTCCTCGCCCTCACCCATGCGCGTCTCGCGTACGGCCATCTTCCGCTGCTCGATGACGCCGAGCTCCAGATCGAGCCGCGCGAGCACGTGGGCCTCATCGGGCGCAACGGCACCGGCAAGACGTCGCTGCTCCGCGTGCTGGCCGGTGCCGCGGCGCTCGACGATGGCGAGCGCTGGGTGGCACCGCAGGCGCGCGTTGCGCTGCTCGAGCAGGAGCCCACCCTCGCCGGCGATCACACCGTGTACGAAGCCGTCGCGCTGGGACTCGGGCGCGAGGGCGAGACGCTGCGGTCGTACCACGAGGCGCTCGTCGCGCTCGAGCACGCGCCACACGACGAGACCGCGCATGCCGCCGTGGATCGCCTGCAGGGCCAGCTCGACCAGCACGGCTGGGACGTCGGGCATCGCATCGACAGCGTGATCTCGCGCCTCGGGCTTCTCCCCGACGCGCGCATCGAGACGCTCTCCGGTGGCTGGAAGAAGCGCGTGGCCCTCGCGCAGGCACTCGCCGCGCAACCCGACGTCCTGTTGCTCGACGAGCCCACCAACCACCTCGACATCGGCGCGATCGCGTGGCTCGAGCAGCTCGTCGGCGCGTATCCGGGTGCCGTCGTGTGCGTGACCCACGACCGGCGCTTCCTCGACGCGGTGGCGCCAGCGCATCGTGGAGCTCGATCGTGGCCGGCTGCGCAGCTACCCCGGCAGCTTCGCGCACTATCAGGAGCGCAAGGCGGCCGAACTCGCGGACGAAGCGACCGCGAATGCGCGCTTCGACAAGATGCTCGCGCAGGAGGAAGTGTGGATCCGCAAGGGCGTCGAGGCGCGGCGCACGCGCAACGAGGGCCGCGTGCTGCGGCTCGAGCGCCTGCGGCGCGAGCGCGCGATGCGCCGCGAGCGCCTCGGCCACGTGAATCTCGCGATCACCGAGGCCGACCGCTCCGGCCAGCTCGTCGCCGAGCTCGCGCACGTGACCAAGGGCTACGATGGCCGCGTGCTGATCCGTGATTTCAGCACCCGCATCCTGCGTGGCGATCGCATCGGTCTCATCGGCCCCAACGGCGCGGGCAAGAGCACGCTGCTGAAGCTCATCCTCGGCGACGTGCAGCCGGACGCGGGCACCGTGCGTCGCGGCACGCGTCTCGCCGTCGCGTACTTCGACCAGTTCCGCGAGCAGCTCGACCCCGACGCGACGCTTGCCGACACGATCAGCCCGGGCGCCGACTTCGTCGAGATCGGCGGCACCCGCCGGCATGTCATGACCTATCTCGGCGAGTTCCTGTTTCCGCCGGAACGCGCCCGCTCGCCGGTGCGCTCGCTCTCGGGTGGCGAGCGCAACCGCCTGCTGCTCGCGCGCCTCTTCGCCCAGCCTGCGAACGTGCTGGTGCTCGACGAGCCGACGAACGACCTCGACATCGAAACGCTCGAGCTCCTCGAGGCGTTGCTGCAGGAGTACACGGGCACGCTGTTCCTGGTGAGCCACGACCGCGCCTTCCTCGACAACGTCGTCACGCAGACGATCGCGTTCGAGGAGGACGGCGTGCTGCGCGAATATGCGGGCGGATACAGCGACTGGGCCGCCTACCGGCAGGACGCGCGAAGCCGAAAAGGCTGCGAGCGCTGCGTGCGACGCGCGTCGATACGACGCCAGCGCCGCGCGTGCGCAGCACGAGCCCGGCGCCGCGACAGCGGCTAGGCACCCGCGAGCAACGCGAGCTCGACGCGCTGCCCGGCGACATCGAGACGCGCGAGGCGCGCATCGAAGCGCTGCGCACCGCGCTCGGCGATCCACAGCTCTACCGTGCGGGCGCCGATCGCGCGAACGCGCTGCGAAGTGAGCTCGCTGGCGAGGAAGAAGGGCTCGCCCAGGCCTACGCGCGCTGGGAAGAGCTCGAAGCGCGCAGCGCGCCATCGGCGTGAAGCATCGTGCGGGCATCTTGCGGGCCACGAGGGGTGGAACGCGCGTCAGCGCGCGCGGGCCGGTCGCATGGGACCCGCACCCTGCAGCATGGCGCGCAGCACCAACGCCGTTGCGAGACCCCAGGCGCCATTCACCGCCACGGCGACGAGCGTGCGATGCACGTCGAACGCGCGCACCGGCAATCCCTTGAGCGGAGCGACGACGAACCACGCGACGAGCGTCGGCAGCACGGCACCGAACGCGAACGCAAGCAGCCAATACGCGCCGCCGCGCGGAAAGCGGCGTTGGGTCCAGGCGAACAGCACGCCCCAGAGCCCCGACCAGAAGCACGTGGAGACCATCTGTGGCACGTGCAGCGGCGCGGTTGGGCGCATGGAATACACGTGCGCGCTGACGACATGCAGCTTGTCGAGCAGCGCCAGCATGGGTTGATGGCCAACCAGCGCGCCAAGCGCGCCGGCGATGAATCCGGCCACCCAGAGGCGCGCCCGTGCGTCGTTGCTCAATGCATTCTCCTGTCGTGCAAGTGATCGTGAGCGCGGCAGCGCGCGAACGCGCCGATCGCCGGACGGAGCCGGCGCTTCCGCAGTGCGTGAGCCGGCACGCAGGCGATAGAAGTCGTCCTGCCGGGCGATCCTCGGCGATCAGCACGAGGCGGGCATCGTGCAGTCGCTCGGCGAGGCGGTGCAGATCCCGCGGTCCATCGTCGAGAGGGATGGCAGCGCGGCGAACGGCAGCGAGCGCGGCGGGATCGTGGGCGTCGGGTTCCATCCGGCCTCAGAGTTTCGGACGCGGCACCGTCGCAGCGATGGCTGCGCCGATGCCCGCCATGACGGCGATCATCGCGAAGACGATGCGAAACGCGTGGTCGAGGGTTGCCGCAAGCGCCGAGCGCTCGCCGGCACCGAGGCGCGCGATGTACGCGGCGCCGCCTTCGAGGGCCGCGTTGAGGGAGCTGGCTGCACCACCGTCGCCGCGCCCGACGACGACGAAAAGCACCGCACCGACGATCGCGACCCCCACCGCGCCGCCGATCGCGCGCGCGATCGCGATCGACGCAGTCGCGGCCCCGAGCGCGCCACGTCCGGCCGCATGCTGCACGATGACCTGCGTCGGCGGCATCACGCCTCCGAGTCCCGCGCCCGTCAGCATGGTCAGGGCGAGCACCGCCAGGGTCGGCAGCCGCGGCAGCCAGAGCGCAAGCACGGCGAGCGCGAGCATCGTGAGAAGAAGGCCGCGGCGCGGATATTCCACCACGCGCCCGGTGCGTGCGATCAGTCGTCCCGTCACCGTGGAGGCGGCCACCATGGACAGCGTGACCGGCAGGAGCAACAGCCCCGACTCGCCGATGGCCATGCCGCGGCCCAGCTGCAGATAGAGCGGCAGGTAGAGGATGGTCGAGAACAGCGCGGCGGCGAAAAAGAACACCACGGCATCGGAGCGGGCGATCGCCGGCACGCGCAGGAACGCGACCGGGATCACCGGGTGCTCGCGCCGGCGCTCCCATTTCACCAGCAGCACATAGCCCAGGGCGGACCCGGCGAGGAGTGCATACAGGGTGACCGAAGTCCAGCCGAACCGGTGCCCTGCCGACGAGAGCGCGAACAGCAGCGTGAACGTCGAGGCCGCGAAGAGCACCGTGCCCAGCGCGTCGGCCCGAAAAGGCGCGGCGCGCGCGTGGCGCACGTACGGGATACGCATCGCGAGTAGCGCCGCAACGATGCCGAGCGGCAGATTGATCGCGAACACCGCGCGCCAGCTGAAGTGCTCCGTGAGGTAGGCGCCCAGCACGGGCCCCGCCGTGCTCGACAGTGCGAACACCGCGGCGAAGTAGCCGCCGAAGCGCCCGCGCTCGCGCGGCGGCACGTTCTCGCCGATGATGGACTGCGCCATCGTCATGAGGCCGCCGCCGCCGAGCCCCTGCAGTGCGCGCGCCACGATGAGCGCCGGAAGCGTCGGCGCGAGCATGCACGCGATCGACGCGGCGGTGAAGATCGCGAGTGCCACGAACAGCAGCCGCTTGCGGCCGAAGCTGTCACCGAGGTGGCCGTACACCGGCGCCGCGATGGTCGCGGCCAGCAGGTAGGCGACGACCACCCACGACAGGTCCGTGACGCCCTTCAGCGTGCTCGCGATCGCGGGGAGCGCACTGGCCAGGATGGTCTGGTCGGCGGCCGCGAGGAACATCGTCACCATCACGCCGGGAAAGACGAGCCGGAATGCCTGCTCGACGGTGAGCGGCGCGTGGTCGGCAGCGGGAACGAAGCGTGCGCTATCGGGCATCGGCAGGCGGAACGGAAACGTGGGCAAGAGCAAGGATCGGACCGTGCGCGCGACGCCGCGCGTCGAGAGGATACGCTCGACGCATGAGCAATCCGCCACGAAGGTGAACTCCGACGCGAAGGTGGACTGGCTTGTGGATTCGGCTTCAGCCGAACGCCCTTCGGACCGCGGCCACCCGTAAAAATTGCACGCGACGCGCCGCTGAACGAAGCAAATGCGGTGCGGTCACTTCACAGTAGCGGCGTCGCCCGCAGCGACGCAAACTTTCGCGGGAGAATGCAATGGATCGAACGACACAACCCGGTGCGCGCGGACGCGGCAAGCCGGCCGGCCGCCACAGATGCAGGACGAGCCGCAACCGCCGTTCCAGGAACAGCACCAGGACGGTCCGGGCCTCGAGTCCAGGCTCGAGCCGCGGCCGCACTACAAGGCCCCGCGTTACCACGCGGCCGACAAGCTCCGCGACAGGGTTGCGATCGTGACCGGTGGCGATTCCGGCATCGGCCGCGCGGTTGCGGTGCTGTATGCGCGCGAGGGCGCGGACGTCGCGATCGTTTACCTGCCCGAAGAGCAATCCGATGCGGAGGAGACGCGGCAGGCCATCGAGGCCGCCGGGCGGCGCTGCCTGCTCCTGCCCGGGGATCTGACGCAACGCGAGTTCTGCGAGCAGGTCGTGGAGCGCACCGTGCGCGAATTCGGCAAGCTCGACATCCTGGTCTCGAACGCCGCGCACCAGAACCGCAAGCCCGGTCTCGCGGAGGTGACCGACGAGGAATTCGACCGCACGTTCAAGACCAACGTGTACGCCTACTTCTGGCTGGCGCGCGCGGCGATCCCGCACATGAAGCCCGGTGCGGCGATCATCGCCACGAGCTCGGAAACCGGCATCTTCGGCTCGAAGCAGCTGCCGGATTACTCCGCGACCAAGGGGGCGATCAACGCGTTCACGAAGACGCTGTCGATGGAGCTGCTCGAGCGCGGCATCCGCGTCAACGCGGTCGCACCCGGTCCGGTATGGACGCCGCTCAATCCTTCCGACGCGGGCATGACGCCGGAGAAGGTCGCGCAGTTCGGGACGCAGTCGCCGATGAAGCGTCCGGCGCAGCCGGAGGAGCTCGCGCCGTCGTACGTGTTCCTCGCGTCGGACGCCGACTCGTCGTACATCACGGGCATCGTGCTGCAGGTGATGGGCGGGGAAACCACCGGCGGATGATGGCGGCAAAAGCGTTCGGCTGAAGCCGAACCTACACGCGGGCGGGCTGTGCTGTAGGTCAGGCTTCAGCCTGACGAAGCGTGCGCCGCCCTGAAGCGTCGCTACCGACCACAAAGGCACGTCACCCGACGTGCTGGCGCAGGAACGCGAGCGTGCGCTCGCGCGCGAGCGTTGCGGACGCCGCATCGTACGACCCACGCTGGTCGCAATTGAATCCGTGCCCCGCGTCGTAGATGAACACCTGCGCTTCGGGATGCGCCGCGGCGAGCTTCTGCACGCCCTCGACGGGAATATGGCCATCCTTGCGCCCGAAGTGCGCCATCACCGGGCACTTCGGCTGCTCGTGCATCGCCTCGAGCATGCCGCCGCCGTAGTACGGCACCGCACAGGCCCAGCCGTCCTGCCGCGACGCCGCCATCCAGGTGACGAAGCCGCCCCAGCAGTAACCCAGGATCCCGGTCTTGCCCGAGGTGCGCACCGCATCGCGCGCCGCGGCCACGTCCTGCAGGGCGGTATCGGTCGATACCGCGGCCTTGAGGTCGCGGCCGCGGGCGATGTCCTGCTCCGAGTAGCCGAGCTCCACGCGCGGCTCGGCGCGATCGAACAGCCCCGGCGCGATCGCCACGTAGCCGTCCTTCGCGTAGTGCTCGCACACGCCGCGAATATGGCTGTTGACGCCGAAGATCTCCTGCACGACGACGACGGCGCCGCGCGGCTTGCCGTCCGGGTCCGCGCGATAGGCCGACAGCCCGAAGCCGTCGGCAGCGGTGAGTTCGATCCATTGGCCCATGCGCAACGCTCCCTGTTCCGTTCGCCGACTTCGTGATCACGGCCTTCGCGGCGACCGGCAATCCTACTCCATGGGCGCCGCGGCAGGCCCGGCCTTCGCAGCGCCGCGACGGCGACGCAGCAGCAGCACCAGCGGCAGCATCAGCACGAAGCTCCACGCGGTCAGCTTGAACACGTCGAGCATCGCGCTCATCTGCGCCTGCCGTGCGATCTGCTGCGCGACGAGCGCCATGGCGCGCGGGTCGCGTGGCGTCAGGTGCAACGGGCGCAGATATTCGATAAGTGCATGGCTGAACGGCGTGATGTTCGCGCCGAGCTCGTTCCAGATCACCTGCGCCTCGCGCGCCAGCAGCGTGGTCACGATCGAGATGCCAACCGCAGCACCGATGGTGCGCACGAGGCTGTAGATCCCCGCGGCCTCCGCCATGCGCGAGCGATCGAGCGTGGCGTACGCGATCGTCGACAGCGGGACGAAGATCAGCCCGAGCCCGAAGCCCTGCAGCAGCGCCGGCCAGATGATCCAGAAGTTGTTCACGTCGAGGGAGTAGAACGTCATCGCATACGAGCCGATCGCGCTGACGATCATGCCGGCGGCGACCAGCAGGCGCGGATCGACGCGGTTCACCAGCCGTCCGACGATGAACATGCTGATCGCCGTGGCGATGCCGCGCGGCGCCATCACGAGTCCCGTGGTGACGGTCGGATAGCCGAGCAGGCCCTCGAGCAGGATCGGCTGGACCACGAGTCCACCGAACATGCCGAGGCCGAGCGCCAGCATGACGAGGCACGCCATGCCGAAGTTGCGGTCGCGGAAGACGCGGATGTCGAAGAGCGCGCGGGGACCGCGCCGGACGCTCCACCACGCGAAGCCCGCCACCCCGGCGACGCCCAGCGCGGTGGCAATTCTGATGTCGTTCGCGCTGAACCAGTCCTGCGAGTTGCCGCGGTCGAACATGTACTGCAGGCCCGCGATGCCCGTGCCGAGCAGCACCATGCCGGTCCAGTCCATGCGCCGCTCCTTGCGCGGCGTGTCGGGGATGTACTGCGAGGCGAGGAACAGCGACAACGCGCCGATCGGCACGTTGATGTAGAACGTCCAGCGCCAGCTCGCGACGTCCGTGAGCCAGCCGCCGAGCGTGGGGCCGAGCACCGGACCCACCATGACCCCGAGCCCCCAGATCGCCATCGCGCTGCCGCGCTCCTCGAGCGGATAGGCGTCGGCCATGATCGCCTGCGACAGCGGCACCAGCGCCGCGCCGAACACGCCTTGCAGCAGGCGAAACGCAACCATCTCGCCGACGCTCTGCGAGATGCCGCACAGCGCCGAGGCGAGCACGAACCCGGCGATGCTCACGAGGAGGTAGCGCTTGCGCCCCCACACGTCGGAGAAGTAGCCGGTCAACGGCATGAAGATGCCCGAGGCCACGAGATAGCTCGTGAGCACCCAGCTGATCTGGTCGGTCGTGGCACCGAGCTGCCCCTGCATGTGCGGCAGCGCGACGTTCACGATCGTCGTGTCGAGGACCTGGATCAGCGTCGCCGACATCACGGCGAAGGTGATGAGCAGGCGATCGCCCTTGCTGGGCAGCGCGCTCACCGGACTACCTCCACCCATGCGTCACCCGCCGGGCGGCGGCGCGATCGCCGCCAGGATGCTGCAGTTCGTCCGGTCGATCAGGGTCTCCTCCCCGGAGTCGCTCCACCAGCGCGCGAGCCGGCCGCGATGACGGTGCCCGACGACGATCAGGTCCGCGCCGATGCGCCGCGCGACGTCCGGGATATGGTCGAGGGGATTCCCGTACACGAGGTGCCCGTGCGCGACCAGACCGCGCTCCTCGAGCCACGCCACGCCGTCGTGCAGGATGCGCTCGGCGACGTCGTGGTCGCACTGGAAAAGTGCGGGCGTGACGCCCTCGGGTATGGCGCTGTCGAGCCCGCTGCGACAGATCGCGAGGAGATGGGTCTCGGCGCCCATGCACACCGCGACATCGGCGCCCTGACGCAGGGCGTTGCGCCCTTCGGCGGTGCCGTCGTAGCAGAGCAGGATGCGCCGGTACATGGCGTCACGACCCGGCTTCGGGCGCGCGCACCTCGACGCCTGCCGTGGTACCGATGCGCAACGGTCGCGCCGGATCAGGATCGGTGATGCGGATGCGCACCGGTACGCGCTGCGTGACCTTCACCCAGTTGCCCGTCGCGTTCTGCGGCGGCAGGAGGGAGAACGCGGTGCCCGCGCCGCCGCTGACGCTCTCGACGACGCCATGGAAGGGGTGATCGGGATACATGTCGACGGTGACCTCGACCGACTGGCCCTGCCGGATGCGCTTCAGCTCCGTCTCCTTGAAGTTGGCATCGACCCAGTATTCCTGGTTGCCGATCACCACGAAGAGCGGCGTGCCGGGTTGCACGGTGTTGCCCGGCTGCAGGCTCAGGTTGGCGATCGTGCCCGCAGCGGTTGCGACGACGTGCGTGTGCTCGAGATCGAGGCGCGCCTGCTCCACGGCGGCCATTGCGGCGCGCACGGCGGCGTTCTCCTCGCCGGTCTTGCCGAGAGCGCTCTTCGCCTGCTGGACCGCGGCCTCGGCGGCGCGCACGGCAGCCTCCGCGGTCTGCACCTGCGTGCGCGCGGTCTCGCCACCCTGCTTCGAAAGGAAGCCGCTCGCGACGAGCTGCCGCGTACGCCAGTCGTTGGACTGCGCGTTGCGCAACTCTGCCTGCCGTTGCGCGAGCTGCGCCTCCGACTGTGCCACGGCCGCGGACTCCTCGAGCGTGCCCTGGCGCGCGAGATCGAGCTGCGCCTCGGCCTTCTCCAGCGCGACGCGGAACGGGCGCGGATCGATGTCGAACAGCGCGTCGCCCGGGTTCACGCGCTGGTTGTCCCGGACATGTACCGCAGTCACCACGCCCGACACCTGCGCGGCGACCTCGACGGTGTTCGCATTGACGTACGCGTTGTCGGTGCCCACGAAGAGCCGGCTGTGACGCCAGTAGCCCAGGCCGAAGAAGACGGCGGCCGCCAGCACCGCGATCGCGAGCGTCCACTTGACGAGCTTGCGCCGGGATAACGGGGGCCGGCCCGTAGCGATCGGAGGCGTGTCGAGAGTGTCCATCGAAGAATTTACCGGGCGGAGCGCACGTCGTTGCACGCGGCGCGCCGCCGCATGCATCCGGAGGGCCAGGCAACACCCGGTGCGGCCGGCCACCAGGCACGAACGGCGCAGCATGCGACTCCTCGTGCGCGCACGCCATTGCCAGCACGAAACGTGCCGCCGGAACGCCAGCAGCGGCCGTGGCATCTGCCGTCACGGTGCGTGAATCCACGCGCTCCGGCGGACGACGGACGGCGGGCGCTTTAGCGGCGCTGCGCGTGCGCGCGTTCCCCCGGCGATAATCGAGGCTCAGCTCGCCTGCGAAGTGAGCCGCGAGGCACCCGAGGAGATGGCATGCACGAACCGAACCTGAAGCGCATCGAGACGCTCGTCCGCGAGATCCTCGTGGAGATCGGCGAGGACCCGGACCGCGAGGGCCTGCTCAAGACGCCCGACCGCGTCGCCAAGGCGCTGACGTTCCTGACGTCGGGCTACCGCACCGACCCGCGCATCGTCATCAACGATGCGATCTTCACGCAGGAGACCAACAGCATGGTCATCGTGAAGAACATCGAGGTGTACAGCATGTGCGAGCACCACATGCTGCCGTTCTTCGGCCGCTGCCACATCGGCTACATCCCGACGGGCAAGGTGTTCGGCGTCTCCAAGCTCGCGCGCCTCGTCGATCTCTATGCGCGGCGTCTGCAGCTCCAGGAGCGGCTGACGGAGCAGATCTCGAGCGTGCTCATGCAGGAGATCGGCGCGAAGGGCGTCGGCGTGATGATCGAGGCGCGCCACCTGTGCATGATGATGCGCGGGGTCGAGAAGCAGAACTCCGTGATGATCACGTCGTCGGTGCTCGGCACGTTCCGCGAGTCGCAGGCGACGCGCGAGGAGTTCCTCGCCCTCATCGGACAGCGCGCCACCTGATGCCCGATCACGGGACGGCTGCGGCCCTGCCCGGTCTGCGCTCGAAGCTGCCGGCGACCGGCACGACCATCTTCACGGTCATGTCGGCGCTGGCGCAGCAGCACGGCGCCGTGAATCTCGGGCAGGGCTTTCCGGATTATCCGATCGATCCGGCGCTGATCGACCTCGTCACGGAGGCCATGCGGGCCGGGCACAACCAGTACCCGCTCATGCCGGGCGTGATGGCGCTGCGCGAAGCGATCGCGGCCAAGGTCGCACGTCTCTACGGGCGCGACTACGACCCCGAGCACGAGATCACCGTGACGACGGGCGCCACGCAGGCGATCTTCACCGCGGTGCTCGCCCTCGCCCACCCGGGCGACGAGGTGATCGTGTTCGAGCCCGCCTACGACAGCTACGTGCCGGCCGTGCGCCTCGCCGGCGCGACACCCGTGACGCTGCCGCTCACGGTGCCGGGCTACCGCATCGACTGGCCGGCCGTGCGTGCGGCAATCACGCCGCGGACGCGGATGATCATCGTCAACGCGCCCAACAATCCCGGCACGAGCGTGCTCGCCGCCGCCGACCTCGTGCAGCTGGCGGAGCTCGTGCGCGACACGCCGATCGTCGTGCTGAGCGACGAGGTGTACGAGCACATGGTGTACGACGGCGTGCCGCACCAGAGCGTCGCGCGCTCCGCCGGGCTGGCCGCCCGCAGCGTTGTCGTGGGCTCGTTCGGCAAGACGTTCCACGCCACCGGCTGGAAGGTCGGCTATGCGCTCGCCCCGCGCGAGCTGACCGCGGAGATCCGGAGGGTGCACCAGTTCATGGTCTTCACGGTGAACAGCGCCGTGCAGCACGGCCTTGCGGCATTCCTCCGCGACCCCGGCCGCTACGAAACGCTGCCCGCCTTCTTCCAGCGCAAGCGCGAGCTGATGCGCGAGGTGCTCGCGACCACGCCGCTCGAGGTCCTGCCCTGCGCCGGCAGCTACTTCCTGCTCGCCCGGTACGACCGGGTTTCCGACGAGCCGGCGGCGGCCTTCGCCCAGCGCCTCGTCCGCGAGCTGGGTGTCGCCACCATCCCGCTCTCCGCGTTCTATCAGGACGCCCGCGACGACCGGGTGATCCGCTTCTGCTTCGCCAAGCGCGAGGAGACCCTGCTGGCCGCCGGGGAACGGCTGCGGCGCCTGCGATGAAGGTGTAGGTGTCCGGCCTACAGAACGTTTCCTCACCGTGGAACTTCTGGGCGTGGCGCAGTCAAATACCCGTTCCCACTTTTCAAACGTCTCCCACCTGATGACCCACGCCTCGTTGCTCCTCGTCCGCCGCACCCTTGCCAGCCTTGCGCTCGCCTCCGCCCTCGTCGCCTCGAGCGCCCAGGCCACGCCGGATGCCCGCGCCAGCTGCCGAGATCGACCAGCTGCTCGGCAGCATCGCGAGCTCCGGCTGCACCTTCGTGCGCAGCGGCAAGGAATACGACGGCGCGTCGGCCCGGCGCCATCTCGAGTTCAAGCTCGGCTTCGTGCGCTCGCGCATCGAAACCGCCGACCAGTTCGTGCGCGACCTCGCGAGCGCGAGCTCGACCACGGGTGAGGCCTATCACGTGCGCTGCGGCGCCGCGGACAGCACCGCGGGCGCCTGGCTCGAAGCCCGGCTGAAGGCCATTCGCGGCCAGCACTGACCGAAGTCCCCGCGCGCGGACGCACCGCGCGCTCCGAACGGCAGGCTGCAACGGCCTGCCCGGGCGTTCAGGCCGCCGCCGTATGGGCGGCCTGAACCTCGCGCCCGTCGCACGAGTCCATTCCGGCGTGTCGCCCGGCCCCCGTCGGGCATCGAGGAGCCATGCCATGCAGGTCCAGCTCAATCCCGGCAATCACACGGCAACCCGCGAGTCGCTCGGCGCACGCGTGGAAACGGTCGTGACCGACGCCATCGGCCGCTTCGCCGAGCAGGTCACCCGGGTCGAGGTGTACGTCAGCGACGACAGCGGCGAGAAGAACGGCGCCAACGATAAACGCTGCACGATGGAGGCGCGCGTCGCCGGCCTGCAGCCGGTCGCGGTGACGCACCACGCGCCGACGCTGCGCGAGGCGCTCGCCGGCGCGGCGGAGAAGCTCGAGCGCGCGCTCGATCACGCGCTGGGCCGGCTCGAGGATCGCCGCGCGGGCTGAGCCCGTCCGGCACGCTCGCGAGAGCGGTCACGCGCGCGGCCACGCGCCGGCCGCAGCCGGTTGGTATGGGCACCGCTGCGCGCCCTGCGGCGGGGCTAGCGGCCGCGCACGAAGTAGATCGCGGCGACCACCACGATGATCACGATCACGGCCAGGGCCAGGGTTCGGGTTTTGGGTCGATCGGCCGATGCAGGGCGATCGTAGACTCCGACCGTCTTGCGATTCTCCGGCGGAGGGGTGTTGTCCTGCATGTGGACCTCGCTTGAAAAAAAGGCGGGCGGGCCATGCCGGCCCGCACCGCCATCGCTGCACCGTTCGCCGGTTACTTCCCGTCGCGGTCGGAATCGCCGGGCGTCGCGCGCTCGATCGCGTCGCTCATGCGTTGCCAGCCGCGCCGCGCGGCGTTCTTGAAGCGCGTCCACTCGCGGCCGGGGTTGTTGCGTTCCCAGTCACGCTGCAGATCCGGCTCGACGTCGTCCCAGCTGCGTCCGCGATAGGTGTTCGCGCTGTCGAAGCCGTGCCGATACGCCGGGGCGTAGTCGTCGAACGTGCCGCCGCGACCCGCATAGTTCGTCTCGTAGTCGCTGCGGAAGTCCTGCTCGTACGCATCCCATTCCGCCGACGTGCGCGGCCGCGATCCGGACATGCCGGTGTCGAGCCCGCCGGGGCCGGCATAGCTGCCCGATCCCATGCGTTCCGACGCGCCCATGCCGGTATTGCCCGTCGCGGACGACGCGCTGAGTTGCGACTCGCCCGTGCCGCGGCCGGAATAGCCCGCGCCCGACGTGCCCATCCCCGCCGACGTGCCGCGGTCCGACGTGGCGCCGAAGCTCGACGACGATCCAGCGTTGTAGCCCGATGCCGCGTTGCCGCCGCCCGCGCCGCTGCTCATGCCCGCGGACGAGCCCATCGACGAAGCGCCCATGCCGGCGGCCGAGGCCGCGTACGTGCCCGTGCCGCCGGTCTGTTCGTACATGCGCGTCGTGCCCGTGCCGGCGCCGCCGCTCGCCTGCCAGCGCGTGCGCTCGCGATCGATCTCGTCGGCCGAATACGGTTGCGCGGCATGGTCGAAGCCGCTCCAGCCGCTTTGTCGCCACGTCTCCGCGCGGCGCTCGATGTCGACTGCGCCGTGACGCCGCATGATGTCCGCGGCTTCCGAGGCACGCGATTCGTCGGCACGCACCGTGACCAGCGCGCCGCCGCGGCGAACGGATTCGGCGTAGTACTGCGCGTCGGTTTCGGACACGCCGAGATCGGTGAGGCCGCCGATGAGGCCGCCCGCCACCGCGCCAACGCCGGCGCCCGTGAGCGCAGCGACGATCGGGCCTGCAGCGATGATCGGGCCGATGCCCGGGATCGCGAGTCCCATGAGACTCGCCGCGAGACCGGCGGCGCCGCCGACGACCCCGCCCGTCACGGCGCCGGTGGCCGCACCGCTCGTATCGGCATCGGCGCGCGTCGTCGCGACGTCGCCCGCCCTGGCTGCTTCGTACCGCCCGCCGGCGTTGCTCGCGACGATGCTGACGTCGTTGTCCATGAAGCCTTCGTCCTTCAGGTCGCGGACGACGCGCTGTGCCTCGTCGTAGCTGTCGAACGAGCCAATGACTGTCTTGATCATGGTCCCTCCAATGGTCTGGTGATGGTTGTTCCTGATGCCCTGTCCGCGACGTGCCGCCGTTGCATGTCCTCGCGAGCTGGGCCCCGGGGGAGCGCTGAAACGCGCCGGCGCGGCATTCACTCCGAACGGACGCGGCGAAAGCAAAGCAGCACGTTCCATGCCGCCTGCGCGCGCCGCACGAGCGCAGCGAGCAAATCGGGCATGGAGGCGGCCCGCGCGTTGGCGTGCATTGCCTGCGCATCGCGCAATGCGCCGTCGGCGGTGCCGCGATGGCATGCAGCGCGCGCGTACTTTTTTGAGCGTGCTCTCGTGTAGTTTTTACATGCGGAAGCGATGCACGAAATGCGCATGCCATTCCTCGCACGCGTCGTTGTGCATTTGGCGGCGCAGGGAACCAATCGCGTCGTGGCGGTCAATCGAGAACAACGTCCCCGCCGTCACGCAGGGCTGGCCGTCGTTTTTGCTGCACGCCTGCGAACGCTCGACCGTGGCGACGACGCACTTCGCACCACCACGCCGCGTACTGCAGCCCGCATCCAATCTCTCATGTTGCCGATCGCCGAACGCCTGCCGGTCCGGATCCTGCCCCAGCCGGACGAGACGACGTGCGGACCGACGTGCCTGCACGCCATCTACGATTACTGGGGCGAGCACGAGCCGCTGCAGACGGTGATCGCGCGTGCGCAACGCTTCGAGCAGGGCGGCACGGTGGCCGTGTTCCTCGCGTGCGATGCGCTGCGCAAGGGCTACGCGGCGACGATCTACACCTACAACCTGATGGTGTTCGACCCGACGTGGTTCGGCCGGCCGCGCGTGGATATCGCGCAGCGTCTCGCACTTCAGCGCGAGCACAAGCCCGATCCCCGCCTTGCGGCGGTGACGCAGGGTTACCTCGAGTTCCTGGAGCTCGGCGGCCGGCTGCGTCTCATCGACCTGTCGCGCTACTTCATCCGCGGCCTGCTGCGCCACCGGCTGCCGATCCTCACGGGCCTTTCGTCCACGCATCTCTATCGGGCCAGCCGCGAATACGGCCCGGACGACACGCCGGACGACGTGCGCGGCTTCCCGGCGGGCCACTTCATCGTGCTCGCCGGCTACGACTGGGCGCGGCGCAAGGTGCTGGTGGCCGATCCCTACGGGCCCAATCCGTTCAGCCGGACGCAGGAGTACTGGATCAACGTCGACCGTGTCGTGAACGCCGTGCTGCTCGGCATCGTCACCCACGACGCGAATCTCCTCGTCATCTCGCCGCCGCGCCGGCCGCGGGCGATGACCGGCCCGGGAGCATCCGTCCGTTGAGCGCGTACTTCGTGGTCAATCAGGTGCGCGACTGGCCGCTGTCGATCCGCGGCGTGGAGATCGTGCCCGCGCGCGCCTATCTCACCGAGCCTGCCTATCGCGACGATCCCGCGGCGTGCGTGGTGAACCTGTGCCGCTTCGCGCGCTACCAGGGCCTCGGCTACTACGTGTCGCTGCTTGCCGAGGCGCGCGGCCACGATCCGATCCCGCGCGTGAAGAACATCCGCGACGTGCAGTCGGACAACATGGTGCGCCTCCTGACCGAGGAGATCGAGGAGCTGATCGAGCTCTCGCTCGCGACCCTCGCCGCGACGAGCTACGAGCTCATCGTGTATTTCGGCCGCGACATCGGGCTGTGCCACGACCAGCTGTCGCAGCAGCTCTTCAATCTCATGCAGGTGCCGCTCCTCAAGGTCCGCTTCGAACGGAAGAACGGCACGTGGCGCGTGCAAAGCCTCAATGCGATGGACTTCCGGGAGATCCCCGTGGGACACCACGAGTTCATCGCGAGCGCCGCGCACGACTACGTCACCACGTGCGAGCGGCGCCGGCGGCTGCGCGCCGGCCGGCCGATCACCGTCGCCATCCTGCACGATCCCGCCGACCCCGAGCCGCCGTCGAACGCGCGGGCGCTGGAGCGCTTCGATGCGGCCGCGGTCCGGCTCGGGATGCGCACGCAGCGCATCACGCGCAGCGACTGGAACCGCCTCGACGAGTTCGACGGGCTGTTCCTGCGCGAGACGACATCGGTGAACCACTACACGTACCGCTTCTCGCGCCGCGCCGCCGCCGAGGGGCTCGTCGTCATCGACGATCCCGATTCCATCCTTCGCTGCAGCAACAAGGTCTACCTGGCGGAGCTCCTCGCGCGCCACGCCATCCCGACCCCGCGCACCCTCATCGTCCATCGTGACAACGTGGATTGCATCGTGCCCACCCTGGGATTGCCCTGCGTGCTGAAGCAGCCCGACAGCGCATTCTCGCTGGGCGTGGTCAAGGTGGAGAGCGGGGACGAGCTCGCACGCACCGTCGCGGCTTTTCTCGAGAAGTCCGACCTGATTGTCGCGCAGGAGTGGCTCGTGACAGACTTCGACTGGCGCATCGGTGTGCTCGACCGCCAGCCGCTCTACGCTTGCCGTTACCTCATGGCGCCCGGACACTGGCAGGTGATCAAGCGCGCCGATTCGAAGGACAAGGAAATGGAAGGCGCCACCATCGCCGTACCCGTGGCGGACGTGCCCGCCGGCGTGCTGGAAGTCGCCGTGAAGGCCGCCAACTTCATCGGCGACGGCCTCTACGGCGTGGACCTCAAGGAAGTCGACGGCCGCTGCTACGTCATCGAGGTGAACGACAATCCCAACGTGGACGCCGGCAACGAGGACGCCGAGCTCGGCGATGCCATCTACGAGCGCATCATGAGCGTGTTCCGCACGCGCATCCTCGCGCGCCGCGCCGCCGCGCGGCCGGAGCGGTGACCATGCACGGCGCACTGCACGCCTTCGGCGGCTACGGCCTCGAGCTCGAGTACATGATCGTCGATCGCGAGACGCTCGCCGTGCGTCCGCTCGCGGAGGCGCTTCTGGCGCGCCTCGACCCGACGATCGATGCCGCGGGCGCGCGCCTGAGCTGGTCGAACGAGCTCGTGGCACATGTCGTCGAGCTCAAGAACGACCAGCCCTGTGCCACGCTGGAGCCGCTGGTGGGTGGCTTCGAGGCCGAGATCGCACGCGCGACGCGCTGCCTCGCCGAGGACGGCGCGCGCCTGATGCCCACCGCGATGCATCCCTGGATGGACCCCGCGGCGGAGACGCACGTCTGGCCGCACGATCCGGCGGGGATCTACGCGACGTATGCCCGCATCTTCGATTGCCGGACGCACGGCTGGGCCAACGTGCAGGCCATGCATCTCAACATGCCGTTCGCCAACGACCGCGAGTTCGGCCGGTTGCACGCCGCCATCCGGCTCGTGCTGCCGATCCTGCCCGCGCTTGCCGCGAGCTCGCCGTTCTGCGAGGCCAAGCGCGCGCGCAGCCTGGACCAGCGCATGGTCGCGTATCGCACCAATGCCGCACCGCTCGAGACCATCACGGGATTGGTGATCCCCGAGCCGGTGGATACCCGCGCCGACTACGAGATGCGCATCCTCAAGCCCATGTACGACGAGATCGCGCCGCAGGATCCCGAGGGCGTGCTGCAGCACGAATGGCTCAACTCGCGCGGCGCCATCGCCCGCTTCGACCGGCACGCGATCGAGATTCGCGTGCTCGACGTGCAGGAATGCCCGCTCGCGGACCTCGCCATCGCCGCGGCCGTCACTTCCGTGGTACGGGCCGTGTGGGAGCGCGAGGCCCGCCTGCCGCAGGCGCGCAATACGCTCGACACTCCGGTGCTCGCCGCCGTGCTCGATGCCTGCGTGCGCGACGGCGACCGCGCGGCGATCGCCGATCCGTCGTACCTCTCGATGCTGGGCTATCCCGGCCGGCCGTGCACTGCCGGCGAGCTCTGGGCCCATCTGGTGATGGATTGCCCGCCGGATGCGCCGGTGCATACGCCCGCCTTCCGCGATGCACTCGACGTGATCCTCGAGGAAGGACCGCTCGCCCGGCGCATCGTGCACGCGGTGGGCACGAACGTCACCATGCCCGCATTGCGCGACGTCTATCGCGAGCTTTGCGACTGCCTCCAGGCCGGGAGACTGTTCTCGCGCGGTGCTTGAGGTCAGGGTCCGTTGGGCCTAGTCTGACGCGCCGTCACGCGCTGGCGCACAAGAGTGCCGCGCGTCGCGGGCCACATCCCGTCCTCAGCCGTGCATGCCCTCCCTCAACTCGTCTCGCTCACCGCGCCGCTCTTCCTGCTGGTGCTCATCGGCTACGGCCTCACCCGCTGGGGCCACTGGCCGCAGGCGGTGTCCGACGGCCTGACCCGGTTCGTCTTCTCCGTCGCGGTGCCGACGCTGCTCTTCCGGCTCATGAGCGACTTCTCGCGCCTGCCGCCGGTCGATGCGCGACTGCTCATCGCGTTCTTCGGCAGTTGCCTGCTGGTGTTCCTGCTGGGCCGGCTGGTCGGGCGGACGGTGTATGCGATGGACGGCGTGCAGCAGTCCGTGTTCGCCGTCGCCGGCATCTTCGGCAACAACGTGCTGCTGGGGGTGCCGCTGGCGAAGGTCACGCTGGGCGAGGCGTCGCTGCCCGCCGTGTCGCTCGTGGTCGTGTTCAATTCACTGCTGCTGTGGACGCTCGTCACGGTGTCGGTGGAATGGGCACGCCATCGCGCGCCCTCGGCGCGCGCTCTGCTGCGCACGGCCGGCAGCGTGCTCGCCAATCCGGTCGTCGCGAGCATCCTCGCGGGCACGGCGTTCGGCATGACGCGCCTTCCCCTGCCCACGACCATCGACCGCACGCTCGAGCTCGTGAGCCAGGCCGCCGTGCCGCTGTCGCTCATCGCGCTCGGCATGGGCCTCGCCGAATTCGGCCTGCGCGCGGGCGCGCGCATCGGCGTCGCGATCTGCGCGCTGAAGCTCCTCGTGCAGCCGCTCGTGGTCTTCGTGCTTGCGCGGCTCCTGCATCTGCCGCCGCTCGAGACACAGGCCGTGGTGATGCTCGCGTCGCTGCCCGTCGGTGCGAACGTCTACCTCATGTCGCGCGAGTTCGACACGCTCGGCGGGCCGGTGGCACTGTCGCTCGTGCTGTCCACGGCGCTCGCCGCGCTCACCACGCCGGCGATCCTGGCGCTGACGGCGAGCGTGCGCTGATGTCGCGGAACGGAAGTGCGTTGTACTAATCGCCCAGATGCTGGAAGAGCACCGTCGAGAGATAGCGCTCGCCGAACGAGGGAATGATCACGACGACGAGCTTGCCCTGGTTCGCCGCGCGCCGCGCCACCTGCAGCGCGGCCCACACGGCGGCGCCCGAGGAGATGCCGACCAGCAGGCCCTCCTCCGTCGCCATGCGTCGCGCGCAATCGATGGCGTCGTCGTTCTTCACGCGCACCACCTCGTCGTAGATCTTCGTATCGAGCACCGCGGGAACGAAGCCCGCGCCGATGCCCTGGATCGGATGCGGGCCCTTCTGCCCGCCCGACAGCACGGGCGAGGCATCGGGCTCGACGGCGATCATGCGCACGTCCGGCTTGCGCGACTTCAGCACCTGCCCGACGCCGGTGATGGTGCCGCCCGTGCCGATGCCGGACACGACGATGTCGACCTTGCCGTCGGTGTCGCGCCAGATCTCCTCCGCCGTGGTGCGGCGATGGATCTCGGGGTTCGCCGGATTCTCGAACTGCTGCGGAATGAAGTAGCGCGGATCGGAGGCCGCGAGCTCCTCGCGCCTTGTTGATCGATCCCGTGATGCCGTCGGGCCCCGGCGTGAGGATGAGCTCGGCCCCATAGGCGCGCAGCAGCAGGCGCCGCTCGCGGCTCATGGTCTCCGGCATCACGAACGCGCACTTGATGCCGCGCGCCGCGCACACCATCGCGAGACCGATCCCGGTGTTGCCGCGACGTGGGCTCGAGCACGATGGTGTCGGCGCGAATCTTCCCCGCAGCCTGCGCGGCGTCGATCATCGAGACGCGCGATGCGGTCCTTGACGCTGTGCGCCGGGTTGTAGAACTCGAGCTTGGCGACGACCGTGGCCGCGCGTGCCCGCGCTGATGCGGTTGAGCCGCACGAGCGGCGTGTTGCCGATCAGCTGGGTGACATCGTTCGCAATCCGCACGGCAACCTCCCCGGTCTGGAAAGCGAAAGTATAACGACTGCCGTGGCGCCGCCCGGATGGCGGGGGCGGATGCACGTTTCGCGCGAAGCTGCGACGCCAGGCGCCGCTCCCGCCGGGCGTGCTGCCCGGCGGGAGCACCAGCGGCAGTCCGCGGGCCATCCCTGACTCGCGGTCCCCTCGGGGCGCGCCGCTCCTGCCGCTGCGGCGGTCGCGCCGCTGAATGCCCTCAGCGCGAGCGTTCCTGCGGTGTGCCGGCGTTGTCGACGCTCACGCCGTGCACGTGCACGAGCGCTCCGCCCAGCCAGCCCGACACGCCGAGCATGGCGATGGCGAGCACCGATACCGCGAGCGCGCGGCCACCGCTCTCGGTGGGATGGTTGATCCGCAGCCACACGTTCCAGACGTACAGCGCGACGATCAGCAGGTTGAGCACCATGTGGGCGAGCGCGATGCGCCGATGCCCGGGGTCGCGCAGCGACAGGAGGTCGATGAGCCCCGGAATGGCCGCGAGCAGGGCGCCGACGATCCCGCCCAGGATCGTGTACAGCGCCAGCAGGAACCACGTGTCGGGATGCGGGCTGCGCAGTCCGATGAGATCGCATACGAGCGAGAACACCCAGAGCCCGATCGGGATCGTGACGAGCATGGGATGGATCGGGTGCTTGCGGATGCTGGCAGGTGTGCGCATGGCTTCGTTCTCGCGTGAATGGTCGTGCGGCTTCGCTCGCAGCGCAGCATGTTCCATGCCGAGCATTCTTTCGCCCCGACGCGCGGCGGCGCGCGAAGGCCGATGCGTGTACCGCCGCGACTTGCACGGCAATTATTACAACGGCGTAAAACGGTGCACCCGGCGCGGCGCCGCGACCGCGTGCATTAGAATGCCCGTTTTTTCGTCCACGCTGCAACGCTCACCAGAGGCCCGATGGCAACGCCCAAGACCAAGCCGTACGTCGTCCGCAACTCTCCCATCCATGGCCGCGGCGTGTTCGCCAAGCGCACGATCCGCAAGGGAGAGGAGATCGTCGAATACCGCGGCCAGCGCACGAGCTGGGAGATCGGCAGCGAGCGCCAGGGGCTGGATCCCGACGATCCGTATCACACCTTCCTGTTCGAGCTCGACGACGGCAGCGTGATCGACGCCAGCGTGCGCGGCAATGCCGCACGCTGGATCAATCACTCGTGCGACCCGAACTGCGAGGCGCTCGAGGATGACGACGGGCGCGTGTTCATCCACGCCCGGCGCACGATCCGCGCGGGCGACGAGCTCGCGTACGACTACCGGCTGCACATCGACGGGCGCATCACCAAGGCGATGCGCGCGGCCTACGCGTGCCGGTGTGGCACGCGCAAATGCCGCGGGTCGCTCCTCGACCTGAAGAAGCCGGCGAAGGCCCGCTGACGCGCGGGCCGCGCCTGCGGCCGTCCGGCAGGACCGCTCAGACGTCGGCGCGCGACACGCATGCGCGCGCAAAGCGGCGCGCGTGCGCCTCGGGCGAGGACGGCCGGTCGAACACCTCGCGCGCGGCGTTGAGCAGGAACTGCTCGTCCTGCTCCGTCTCCGCGAACCATCGCATCTCGGGCGGAAACTCCCGGATGACCTCGAGATCGGCTTCCACGTGCGCGAGGAATTCGGCGCGCGTCATGCCCTCGTCGCGGGCCCGCGCCGCATTGCCGATGAACTGCGCGGCCTGTGCGCATTCCTCCGGGTCCGTGGCGGCGGCATCGGCCGCGAAGAGCGTGGCGCCGGCGAACAGCAGCACCAGGAGCGTCGGCATGTGTCTGACAGTCTTCATTTCTCCTCTCCTGCAACGCGCGTCGGCCGGGGCCGGACAGGCAACTTCGCGAGTGACGCGCGCATCGCGTCGTCACGAGTTTTGGTGCAAGCTACATGCCACGCCGCCGCTGCCGTGGAACCGGCGCACACTGGCCGGGTCGAAGGCGCAAAGGGAGGGCGCAGCCAGGTCCGCGCTCGTGCACCGCACCATCGGCAAGGCCGCGAAGAGCCCCGCCACGACGCCATCGTGATCGCATCATGATCAATCGCCTGCGCGCCATCAGCCTGTCGCTTCGCTTCATCGCGCCACTGACCCTGGTGCTGGCGCTGCTCGGCTATGCGCTCGTGCCGCTCGTGGACAACCTCACGCTGCGCTGGTGGACCAACGACCTCGACATGCGGGCGCGCCTCATCGCGAACACGATGCAGGACCAGCTCGGCGAGATGATCGCGCAGGAAAGCCCGACGCGGATCAACAGCCTCTTCAATCGCGCGCTGCAGGACGAGCGGCTGTACGCGATCGGCTTCTGCTCGACGGCCGGCGAGCTCCAGTACGCGACCGCGACATTTCCCGCGGGCATGGGCTGCACGCGCCCGACTGCGCCCGATGGCCTGCCGCATGCCGCCGTCCGCCTGCCCCACGGCCTCGTGCACGTATCGCAGCAGCCTGTCGTGGTCGGCGATCACGCCATCGGCACGCTCACGCTCGTGCACGACATGAGCTTCGTGGAACGGCGCAGCGCCGACACGCGCCGCTACCTGATCGTGTTCTTCGTCGTGCTCGGCATCGTGATCTCCCTGGTGACCGTGCTGATCGCACAGATGAGCTGGCGCGGCTGGGTGGCTGGCATGCGCGCCATGCTGCGTGGCGAAGGGATCCTGCATCCGTTCGGCCCGCGCGGCGATCCCGACATCCAGCCGCTGGTGAGCGACCTGCGCGCCCTGCTGCATCAGGTGGACACCGCGCGCCGACCGCGCCCCCAGGAAGGGGCATGGAGCCCCGAGTCGCTGCGCGGCGTGCTGCGCGAGCATTTCCGCGGCGACGAGATCCTGCTGCTGTCCAATCGCGAGCCGTATATCCACGTGCGCGAGGAAAGCGGCAACATCGCCGTGCGTCGCCCCGCCAGCGGGCTCGTCACGGCGATGGAACCGATTATGCGTGCGTGCTCCGGCACCTGGGTCGCGCATGGCAGCGGCAACGCCGACCGCGAGGTCGTGGATCGCAAGGACCATATCCCGGTGCCGCCGGACCATCCGAGCTATACGCTGCGCCGCGTGTGGCTCTCCGAGGAGGAGGAGCAGGGCTACTACTACGGCTTCGCCAACGAGGGCCTGTGGCCGCTGTGTCACTTCGCGCACGTGCGGCCGGTGTTCCGCTCGAGCGACTGGACGCAGTACGCGCGCGTCAACCGCCGCTTCGCCGAGGCGGTATGCGCCGAGGCGCGCACCGAGGATCCGGTGGTGCTGATCCAGGACTACCACTTCGCCCTCGCGCCGCGCCTCATCGCCGAGCAGTTGCCGAAGGCCACCATCATCACGTTCTGGCACATCCCCTGGCCCAATGCCGAGTCGTTCGGCATCTGTCCCTGGCGCGACGAGATCCTGAACGGCATGCTCGGCAGCTCGATCCTCGGCTTCCATACGCGCTTCCACCGCCAGAATTTCCTCGAGACCGTGGACCGCTACCTCGAGACGCGCATCGAGCACGAGTCGTCCACGATCTCGTATCGCGGCAATCTCACCCGCGTCGAGCACTACCCCATCTCCGTGCAGTGGCCGCCGGAGTGGGAATCGAGCCAGCTCGGCATCGACGCGTGTCGCGCCAAGGTGTACCGCCAGGAAGGGCTGCGCACCGACATGCGCCTGGGCGTCGGCGTCGATCGCATGGATTACACGAAGGGCATCATCGAGCGCTTCGTCGCCATCGAGCGCCTGCTCGAGCTCCATCCCGAGCTCGTCGGCCGGTTCGTGTTCGTGCAGATCGCGGCGCCGACGCGCTCGTCGCTCGACGAGTATCGCCATTTCGACGAGCGCGTACGCTCGCTCGCCGGACGCATCAACGGCCGCTTCGGACGCCACGGTTACGCGCCCATCCACCTCAAGACGACGCATCACGACCCGGAGGTGATCAACGAGTACTACCGCGCCGCCGACGTGTGCGTGGTCACGAGCCTGCACGATGGCATGAACCTCGTCGCCAAGGAATACATCGCGTCCCGCGACGACGAGCACGGCGTGCTCGTGCTGTCGCAGTTCACGGGTGCGGCGCGCGAGCTGCACGACGCCCTGCTCGTCAACCCGTACCACGCGGAGCAGTGTGCGCAGGCGCTGCATCGCGCGCTGACCATGCCGCCCGACGAGCAGCGCGTGCGGATGCACAGCATGCGCAGGCTCGTCGCCGAGTTCAACATCTACTGGTGGGCGGGCGCGATGCTGCTCGATGCCGCGCGCGTGCGACAGCGGCAGCGGGTGACCGAGCGCATCGACGCCCACCGCGGTGGCATCAGCTCGGTGCGCACCTCATGAAGGATGCCCTCGGCCCGTCGGTGCTGCCCGAGCTGCGCCGCTTCATGGACGGACGGGCGCTGCTCGCGTTCGACCTCGACGGCACTCTCGCGCCCATCGCTCCGCGGCCCGACGATGCGGTCGTTCCCGACGACATCCAGCACCTGCTCGCCGTGCTCGCCGTGCGCACACCGGTCGCGATCATCACCGGCCGGGCCGTGCGCGACGCGCGCCGCATGCTGTGGTTCTCGCCGCGCTACGTCGTCGGCAATCACGGCGCCGAAGGCGTGCCTGGGGATGAACCGGCCGCCGCAGGCTACGCCGCGCTGTGCCGGCGCTGGATGGCCGAGGTCGAGACGAATCGAGTGCGCGAGCGCGTGCCGGGCACGCTCGTCGAAGACAAGAGCTATTCCCTCGCGCTGCATTACCGGCTGACGCGCGAGCCGGCTGCCGCGCGCGCAGCGCTGCTCGACATCGTCGCCGGCCTGACGCCGAAGCCGCGCGTGGTCGAAGGCAAGCGCGTGCTGAACCTCGTGCCACCCGCGGCACGCCACAAGGGCGAGGCGCTGCGCGCGCTGATCGGCCATGCCGGGGTCGAGCGCGCGATGTACATCGGCGACGACGTCACCGACGAGGATGTGTTCGAGCTCCGCCTGCCGGGCGTGTGCACGATCCGCGTCGAGCCCGAAGGCGAAAGCGCCGCCGATCTGTGCCTCAAGCGGCAGGCCGACGTCGGCACGCTGCTGCGCGAGCTGACGCGCATGAGCGCTGCGCCGGCGCGGACGTCGAGCTACCCGCTCTCCTGACGCGCTTCGGTGCGCATTGCGAAAGGCGGCCTGCCGCGGGCAGAATGGGCGCCCCGCCCGAACGGATCCACGCATGGCTCGCAAACGTCACGTCGGCAGCGCCGGCACGCTCGTCGTGCTCGAGCACGTATCGCAGGTCCTCGCCGGCAATCCGCTCGGGGACCCGCATGCGCGCAAGCTCGCGGTGTGGCTGCCGCCGCAGTACGACCAGGCCGCCGGCGCGGGGCGCGGCCGCCGCTTTCCGGTGCTGTGGGATCTCGTCGGCTTCACGGGCTCGGGCCTCGCGCACACCAACTGGCGGCCGTTCGACGAGAACGTGCCCGAGCGTCTTGCGCGCCTCGTGCACGAGCGCCGTCTGGGTCCGGCGATCGTCGTGTTCCCCGACTGCTTCACGAGCCTCGGCGGCAACCAGTACGTCAACTCGACGGCCGTGGGCGCGTATGCCGACTACCTCATCGACGAGCTCATTCCGTTCGTCGATCGCGAGTTCCGCACGCTCGCCTCGCGCGACCATCGCGGCTGCTTCGGGAAGTCCTCCGGCGGCTATGGCGCGATCATCCACGGCATGAAGTACGCGCGGCACTGGGGCGCCGTCGCGGATCATTCGGGGGACGCCCTCTTCGACTTCTGCTACTACTGCGACTGGCCGCGCACCCTGAACGAGCTCGACAAGTACCGCGAGCCGCCGCGCAAGGCGGGTGTGGTCGACGTCCTCGCTGCAGCGCAGAAGGTCGAGACCGGCATCGACGATGGTCGCGTGCAGCGCTTTCTCGACCACGTGTGGAAGCGCGAGAAGCTCAACGATGCGGAGGCACACGCCCTGATGAACATCGCCATGGCCGCCACGTACGATGCCGACCCGGGAACACCGCTGGGGTTTCGCGTGCCGTTCAACCTCGAGACGGGCGAGCTCCTGCGCGAGCGCTGGAAGGCGTGGCAGCGGCACGATCCCATCCACCTCGTCGGCCGCTACGCGCGCAATTTGCGAACGCTCCATGGCATCTACATCGACTGCGGCTGGCGCGACCAGTACCACCTGCACTACGGCACGCGGATCCTGTCGCGCCGTCTCGCCGAGCACGGCATCGAGCATCGCTACGAGGAGTTCGACGATACGCATTCCTCGATCGACTACCGCATGGACGTGAGCCTGCCGTTCCTCTACCGCGCGCTGAAGCCATGAGCCGGCCGGTGACCGCGCCGGCCGCCCGGCATTCCAATCTTTGCGCATACCCGTGCAGTTTTTCCAAGGCGCGGCTCCGGCGCGCGCTGCGCGCGGGCGTTTGCGCCGCGGCGTGGACCGCGAGCGCCGCACTTTGGGCGCAGGCGCCCGCGCCCGCCGCCGCGCCATGCTCCGGACCGGAATGGAAGCAGTTCGATTTCTGGCTGGGGACGTGGAAGGCGCGCTGGGATGCTCTGCCGGGCACGCCCGCGGGCACCGGCACCAACCGCATCACGAAGACCCTCGGCGGCTGCGTCGTCGAGGAGAATTTCACGACCGACGAGGCGGAACCGCTGGTTGGCCACAGCGTCTCTACCTTCAGCCCGCAGCGCAGCGCATGGCTGCAGACGTGGGTCGACAACCAGGGCAGCTATCTCGATTTCGTGGGCCGCTGGGCCGACGGCCGCATGGTTCTCTCCCGCAGCGCCGTCGGCCGCGACGGCAAGCCGCAGCACCAGCGCATGACCTTCGAGAACATCCGTCCCGATGCGTTCGACTGGCGCTGGGAAACCTCGCCCGACGGCGCGACCTGGACGCTGCGCTGGCTCATCCATTACGGACGCGCCCCATGAACGCTGCGAGCCTGATCCATGTCGTCTGTCCCCGGTGCAGCGCGGTCAATCGCGTCGATCCCGCGCGCGTCGATGCCGGGCCCACCTGCGGCGCATGCAAGGAGCGTCTCTTTCCCGGTGAGCCCGTCGAGCTGACCGGCTCGAGCTTCGACGCCTTCGTGACGCGCAACGATCTCCCCGTCGTGGTCGATTTCTGGGCCGCGTGGTGCGGCCCGTGCAAGATGATGGCGCCGCATTTCGCTGCCGCCGCGCGGGAGCTCGCAGGACGCGTGCAGTTCGCGAAGCTCGACACCGAGGCGGAGCCCGCCATCGCATCGCGCTACGGCATCCGCGGCATTCCCACCATCATCGCGTTCAGCGGCGGACAGGAGCGGCAGCGCATGTCCGGCGCCATGGGCAAGGAAGACATCGTGCGCTGGGCGCTGGCCCGCTGACCGCGGGCTGGCATGTGACTTGCGGTAGATGCGCGGCTGCGCGCGCCGATGGCCGCGCGCACTCTAGGAGAAATCATGCGCTGGGGAGACTTTCGCCGGAGCGACAACGTCGAGGAAGGCTCGAGCTACGGCGGCCCGGGCGGGTTCGGCATGGGCGGGCCGGTGCGCATTTCCGGCGGGCTCATCGTGGTCGCGGTCATTGCCGGGCTGCTTTTCGGCGTCAATCCACTCGATATCATCGGTGGCATGACGGGCGGCGGCGGACCGGTGGTGCAGCAGCAGGCGCCCGCGCCGGCGCCCGGCGGCCAGCGCGGCGCCGTCACCGATCCCAACAGCGAGTTCGTGCGGCGCGTGCTCGGCTCGACCGAGGACGTCTGGACCGAGACCTTCCAGCGCATGGGTGCGCGTTACGATCCCCCGACGCTGCATCTCTTCCATGGCGCGGTGCAGTCGGCCTGCGGACAGGCCAGTGCCGCGAGCGGACCCTTCTACTGTTCGGCCGACCGCAAGCTCTATCTCGACACCGCGTTCTTCGAGGAGCTCTCGCGCCGCTTCGGCGCGCCGGGCGACTTCGCGCAAGGCTACGTGATCGCGCACGAGGTGGGACACCACGTGCAGAACCTGCTCGGCGTGATGGACCAGTTCGGGCAGCAGCAGCGCGCGATGGATGCAGCCTCGCGCAATGCGATGTCGGTGCGGCTCGAGCTGCAGGCCGATTGCTTCGCGGGCATCTGGGGCCACTACGTGCAGGGTCAGCAGAAGCTCGATCCCGGCGATATCGAGGAAGGCCTGAAGGCCGCCTCGGCCGTGGGCGATGACCAGATCCAGAAGCGAACGCGCGGCTACGTCGTGCCCGAATCGTTCACGCACGGCTCCGCGGAGCAGCGCGTGCGGTGGTTCCGGACGGGGTTCGAGTCCGGCGACGTGCGGGCCTGCAACACGTTCAGCGCGCGCGGGTGATAATGGTGCGCGGCCCGGCCGCCGGGTCCGCGCTGCCCTACGGGAGGTGTCGATGCACATTACCGCCGCCCTCATCGCCGCTGCGCTGCTCGCGGCGTGTGCCAGCCAACCGCTCACCGCCGAAGACCTGGACGGACGCGTCGTGTGCGACGCAAACCGCATGGCCGAGGTGGATAGCGCCGCACGCCGCCAGTTCATGGACCTGCGCTGGGTGAATTGCCCGCAGGCCACCGTGCGCGTGCAGCGCGACTGACGAACGCGCTTCCGGCGCGCACCGCTGCAGCCGCCGGTGCACGACCGCAATGCCTTACCCGCGGTGCCCGCTCGTGCGCCGGGGGGATCGTGTGCTGCGCGCGCGGCCGGCGCCGGAGCCCGTAGAATGCAGCTTTTTTTCGCCAACAAGGAGAAGATCATGGGACGTTCTCTACGCCTCGCTCTCGTCGCTTCGTTTACCGCGACGTTCGCCCTGATGGGCTCCATCGCTGCAGCGCAGGACGCGCCGGCGGGGGCCGTCAGCAAGCCGGCCTGCAAGAAGCCCGAGTTCCCCGGCAAGCTCGCGTCGGAGACCCAGAAGCGCGCGTTCAACAAGGACATCGAGGGATTCGCCGACTGCATCAAGAAGTACGTCGCCGAGCAGCAGAAGATCGCCGATGACCACATCAAGGCAGCCAACCAGGCCGCAGCCGATTACAACAACGCGGTGAAGGAGCTGCAGAGCGAGATCAACGAGGCGAAGGAGTAGCGCCCCGGGGCGCGGCGATGCCGATGACCTGTTCCCGCGCGCGCCGCTGATGGCTTCTTCCGCGGCGCCTCCCGCCGCACCCGTACCGCCGGTCGCTGCGACCGCCCTCAAGGAACGCGCGCTGCCGTCCACGGCGCAGGCGCAGGCGTTCGCGCGCACGCTGCTCGACGGCTTCAACAAGCACTACGCGCTGTTCCGCGAGTGCGCGCGCGCGGCCAAGCGGTACTTCGAGGCGGGCAACTGGCTCGCGATCCAGCATGTCGGGCGCGACCGCATCGACTTCTACGACCGGCGCGTCGCCGAGACCGCCGAGCGCGTGGAGCGCGAGCTGCGCAGCCTCGGCATGGAGGGCGCGAGCGACGCGTTGTGGGAGCAGGTGAAGCTCCACTACATCGGGCTCCTGATCGATCACAAGCAGCCCGAATGCGCCGAGACGTTCTTCAACTCGGTGTCGGTGAAGATCCTGCACCGGGCCTATTTCCACAACCGGTTCATCTTCGTGCGCCCGGCGATCTCCACCGAGCACATCGACGCCGACCCGCCCTCCTACCGCAGCTATTACCCGGTGCAGCAGGGACTGCGACAGGCGGTCATCGACATCGTGCTGGACTGCGGGCTGGACGTGCCGTTCGCCGACTTCCGGCGCGATCTCGCCAACGTGCTGCACGCCTTCCGCCGGCGCTTCCCGCGGCCGTTCCGGCTCGAGGCCAACCACCAGGTGCAGGTGCTGCTGAGCCCGTTCTTCCGCAACCAGACCGCCTACATCGTCGGACGCGTGATCAACGGCGTGCATCTCTATCCGTTCGTCGTGGCGGTGAAGCATGCCGGCGCGGGCAAGCTGCGGCTGGACGCGCTGCTCACTTCGGAGCGCGACCTCGGCGTGCTCTTCTCCGCGAACCGCGCGTATTTCCTGGTCGACATGGAAGTGCCGTCGGCGTACGTCGACTTCCTGCGCTCGATGCTCCCCGACAAGACGGGCGCCGAGCTCTACACGATGGTGGGGCTGCAGAAGCAGGGCAAGAACCACTTCTTCCGCGACTTCCTGCACCACCTCAAGCACTCGCGCGACCGCTTCGTCATCGCCCCGGGCATCCGCGGCCTCGTCATGAGCGTGTTCACGCTGCCGTCGTACCCGTACGTGTTCAAGGTGATCCGCGACCGCATCGCGCAGTCCAAGGACACCGACCGCGAGCGCGTGAAGCAGAAGTACACCCTCGTCAAGCGGCACGACCGCGTGGGACGCATGACCGACGTGCTGGAATATTCGGACGTGCCCTTCCCGCTCGATCGCTTCTCGCCGGAGCTCCTGGCCGAGCTGCAGGAGACCGCGCCCTCGCTGATCGAGATCGAGGGCGATCACGTCATCGTCGGGCATCTCTACATCGAGCGGCGCATGACGCCGCTCAACATCTTCCTCGAGACGGCGAGCGACGCGGAGCGGCACCGGGTGATGCGCGAGTACGGCAACGCGCTGCGCGAGCTCGCGGCGGTGAACATATTCGCCGGCGACCTCCTGTTCAAGAACTTCGGCGTGACGCGCTACGGTCGCGTCGTCTTCTACGATTACGACGAGATCGAGTACCTCACCGACTGCCGCTTCCGGCGCATACCGCGCAGACCGGATGGCCAGGACGACCTCTCGGACGACGTGTGGTATCCGGTGGGGCCGCACGACGTGTTCCCCGAGGAGTTCGCGACATTCCTCCTGACCGATGCGCGCACGCGCGAGGCGTTCATGGAATCTCACGCCGAGCTTCTCGACGCGCAGTGGTGGCAGGACGTGCAGCGCGATCTCGCGGCGGGCAAGCTCACGGAGGTGCTGTCGTACCCGGATTCCGTTCGCTTCCACGACGGGCAGCGCTAGCACGACCTGCCGCGGTGGCACGGGGCGGCCGTGCAGACGCGTGCTATCCTGCGCCCGCCCCGAGCGCGTACTCGTGAATCCACCGCACATTTCCCGCATGCATGTCGCAGCGCTTGCCGCGCTCTCGCTGGCGCTGGCCGGCGCGTGCAGCAGCGGTCCCAGCAAGGCAGAGCAGGAGGCGCGCGAAGAACACGTTCGCGTGCACGCTCGCCGGTGAACGGGTGGTGATCCGCTTCGAGCCGGGCGAGGCGCGCCTCCTCATGCCCGGCGGCGAGCGCGTCAATCTCTACCAGGTGCCGTCAGCGTCCGGCGTGCGCTACACCAACGGCAACATGGATCTCCTCGGCAAGGGCCTCGATCTCCAGCTCGCCCGCGACGGCGGCGCACCGGTCGCGCTGGTCGGGTGTGCGCCTTTCGCGGCACCACCCATCGAACGGGGTTAGCACACGTGCGCCGCGTCGCCGTGATCGGCACCGGAGCCATGGGCGGTGGGGTCGTGGCGAGCCTGGTGCGCGCCGGCATTCCGACGATCGCGCGCGACATCCGGCCTGAAGCGCAACAGCGCGCCGTCGCGTGCGGGGCGACGGGGGCGACCTCCGCGGCGGACGCCGCGCGCAACGCCGACATCGTGATCGTGCTCGTCGTGGATGCGCCGCAAGTCGAGACCGTGCTCTTCGACAACGATGGCGTGGCCGGCGCGATGGCGCAAGGCGGCATCGTGCTCGTCTCCTCCACCGTTGCGCCGCACTTCGTCGCGGCGACGGCCGGGCGGCTCGCTGCGCAGCGTCTCACGCTCGTCGACGCACCGGTGTCGGGCGGCCCCGCGAAAGCCGCCGCGGGCACGATGACGATGATGCTGTCGGGTGCGCAGGAAGCGGTTGCCGCGGTGCGCGGCGTGCTCGAACCGATCACCGGCGCGCTGTTCGTCATCGGCACCCGGCCCGGCGAAGCGGCGACCATGAAGGTCGTGAACAATCTCCTCGCCGCAGCCAATCTCGCAGCCGCTGCCGAGGCGCTCACCATCGCGCGCCGCGCCGGTCTCGACGTGGCGCAGGCGGCACGGGTGATCGCCGCGAGCTCCGGTGCGAGCTGGATCGCGGGCGACCGCGTGCCGCGTGCCCTCGCGGGTGACCTCGCGCCGCGCGCGGCGACCCGCGTGCTGCACAAGGATGTCGGGCTCGCCGTGGATCTCGCCAACGAGCTCGGCGTCCCCGGCGAGTTCGCGCACGCCGCGCGCGAAGCCTTCGCGCATGCACTCGCCGCAGGCTACGCGGAGGACGACGACGCCGCGATGTTCGTCGCGGCGGCACGCCGCGCCGGCCTCCATTGGCCGTGAGCATGGCGGGCGATCGCACGGCCCGCTGCCGATGCTCGCAGCGGCGCTAGCGCGGCCGCTGCTCCGGATCGATGTCGAGGTACTGCCAGACGGTGGAGCGGATCGGGTGCGGCTTGTAGTTGCGCACCCATGATTGCGCCAGGTGGTCCTCGATCTCGTGCACGGTGAGGCGCCACGGCGCGTACGCGACGACGAGCTGCGTCATGCGATCGAAGAGTCGCGTGCGCTCGGGTGAGTCCGGCAGCCGGCGCGCCTCGTCGTAGAGGCGATCGAACTCCGGCAGGCGAAACCGTGCGGCATTCTCCTGGCCGGCGTTCGGGCCATACAGGAGCTGCATGAAGTTCTCCGCATCGGGGTAGTCGGCGTTCCAGCCGTCGGTGCGAAACGGGATCTTGCCGGCGCGGGCCATCTTGCGCAGCTCCGGCAGCTTGTCCTTCCTGATGAGGATGCGGATCCCGATCGCGTCCATGTTCTTCTTCCACAGCTCGTCGGACTGCCGCTGTGCGGAGGTCGGCACCGACCACCGCTCGAGTACGAGCGGCTTGCCGTCGGGCAGCTCGCGATAGCCGTCACCATCGCGGTCCTTGTAGCCGAAGCGGTCGAGGAGCGCGCGCGAGAGCGCAGGATCGAAAAGCTGCGCCTCGCTGCGCAGCTTCGGATCGTAGCCCTGGATGTCGGGCGGGATGGGACTCTGCGCGGGCACGCTGCGGCCCTTGCTCAGCACGCGGATCGATTCGTCCACGTCGTAGGCCATCGCGATCGCGCGGCGCAGCGCGATCTTCTCGGGCGTGTAGCCGCCGAACACCGGGTCCTCCATGTTGAAGTACGCGAAGTACACGTTCGGCCGCAGCAGGATCTCGTGCTTGATGCCCCGCCCGGCGAGCTCCGGACGCAGCTTGCCGCGGTCTAGCGCCTGGTCCGTGAAGTCGCCCGGAATCTGCTCGAGCAGGTCGCTCTCGCGATTGAGGAACGCGAGCCAGCGCGACTGCGGCTCCTCGATGACGCTGACCTCGACGCGGCTCACGAGCGGCAGGCGCTTGCCGGCGAGGGCCTTCGCCGTGTGCTGCAACTCCGGCGGCACCGGACCCGAGGGCACATACGCGAGGCCGCGGAACTGCGGATTGGCTTCGAGCACGATGCGACTCGAGCGCTTGTATTCGCCGAGGACGAAGGGTCCGGTGCCCACCGGATGCGCACCGAGGTCGAGGCCATACGCGTCTACGACCTCGCGCGCGATCGCGCCGGTGTTGGGTACGGCGAGCACGTACGGAAAGCGCAGATCGGGCGTCCTGAGGCGGATGCGCAGGGTGTAGCGGTCCACCACCTCGAGCCCCGCCATCGGCGCGTCGTAATCGAACCTGCCGGTCTTCTGCGCCTTCGCGCGCGCCTCGTCCCCGCCCAGGAACTTCCCTTCCACGAGCCAGAGCCAGGGGCTCTTCACCGCCGGGTCCAGCAGGCGCTTCAGGGTGTAGGCGTAGTCCGCCGCGGTGAGCTCGCGCGGCTTGCCCTTGAACGCCGGATCCGGCGTGAAGAAGATGCCCTTGCGCACGCGGCAGAGGTACGTCGCGCCGTTTTCGCTGACGACCGGCATCGCCTCGAGCGTGCGCGGCACGAGTCGCACCGGACGCGCGAGATAGTCGTAATCGAGCATCGCCTCGAAAACATTGAGCACGACGCCGTCGGAGGCGGCGTC
The DNA here is from genome assembly GCA_963734575.1 of uncultured beta proteobacterium. Classification (GTDB taxonomy): domain Bacteria; phylum Pseudomonadota; class Gammaproteobacteria; order Burkholderiales; family Casimicrobiaceae; genus CAIWHR01. The sequence goes on from CAVTHT010000006.1 coordinate 127,242, forward strand.
GGATGCGAACTGCGGATCGAAGCTCGTTTCGGCGATCGAGAAGGCCACGTGCAGGACCTTGTCGGTCTCGGCCGCGGCCGCGGGCAGCGCCGCCATGGCCGTGAGCATCGCGCTGGCGGCGAGGACGCGCAGCGCCCGACCGGCCCGTTGGAATGAGGAACGCATCGCGCCTGTTTCAGGAGTGGGCGAAAAAGCGGTGCATCCTAGCATTGCGCGTAAGGCGGGCCGCGCCTCCCGCGACCCATCGTGCAGCAGGTGAAAGCGTCGTGCTAATCTTTTTCCGGGAGGCCGAGATGCATCGCAGGAATTCTTTTCGCTGGACGTGGCTGGCCGCAGGCGCGCTGGTCGGCACGCTGCTCTCGGCGGTGTTCGTCGCCGCGGTCCACGGACAGGGCACGACGGGCTGGCCGGGCACGAAGCCCACCGTTCCGGGACCCGGCCCGACGGCCGTGGCGACCTTCGCGGGCGGCTGTTTCTGGTGCATGGAGCCGCCGTTCGACAAGCTGCCGGGCGTGATCAGCACCACCTCCGGATATACGGGGGGCCAGAAAGCCAATCCGACGTACGAGGAAGTCTCGTCAGGAACGACCGGGCACGCCGAAGCGGTCCAGGTGAAGTACGATCCGACGAAGATCACTTACGAGAAGCTTCTCGACGTCTTCTGGCACAACGTCGATCCGACGGTGAAGGACCGCCAGTTCTGCGATCGCGGCATCGCAGTACCGCACGGCGCATCTTCGTCCACGACGACGCGCAGCGGCGCGCGGCGGAGGCGTCGAAGGCGGCGCTCGACCGGACCAAGCCCTTCAAGGCCCCGATCGTCACGCGAGATCGTCGCCGGCGTCGCAGTTCTGGCCGGCCGAGGAATACCACCAGGACTACTACGTGAAGAATCCGGTGCGCTACAAGTATTACCGCGCCGGGTGCGGGCGTGATGCACGGCTCAAGGAGCTGTGGGGCGCCGCGCCGGACTGAGGATGGCGATGGAGATGAAACGCATGAGCGGCGGCAACCTGCGGGCCATAGGCTACGACGCTGGCCGCCGCGTGCTGGTGGCGGAGCTGACATCGGGCACGTTCGAGTACAGCGGCGTGTCCGCGGAGACGTACCGCCGCCTCGCGACGTCCGGCTCCGCGTGGAGCTTCTTTCGCGACAACATCGAGGAAGAATATCCGGCGAAGCGCATCCGGTGAACGCGCGCCATCGGCGAAGCATTTCGTCAGGCTGAAGCCTGACCCATAGCAAGACGAGCGAACATTCGTCAGGCTGAAGCCTGACCTACAGGGCATCAACCGTTGCGCGCATTTCGTGGTCAGGCTGAAGCCTGACCTACAGGGCATCGACCGTTGCGCGCAGTTTGTGGGTCACGTTGAAGCCTGACCCACAGCGCAGCAACCGTTACGTGCGGTTGTGGGTCAGGCTTCAGCCTGACGCGCGCCCACGAGCAAACGCCGGCGCATGGCCGGCGTTCGCTTATCGGGACCTGGCAACCGCGATTACTGGATCGCGAGCTTGCGACCCGCAACCGGCTGCTTGCGCGCGAGCGTGAGCTCGAGCACGCCGTTGTCGTACTTCGCGGCGCTCGCCGCCTCGTCGAGCTCGACGGGCAGCGTGAAGGACCGATACAGGTTGCCGTAGTAGCGCTCGCTGCGCAGCACGCGCTCGCCGTCCTTCTGCTCCGACTCGCGGCGCGTCTCGGCGGCGATCGTGACCTGGTTGCCTTCGATCGTCACCTGGATGTCTTCCTTCTTGACGCCCGGGATCTCGGCGTGCACGACATAGCCCTGCTCGGTCTCCTTGACGTCCATCTTGATGGCCAGGGCCTGCGGCTGGTTGGTCGCGCGGACGGGGCGGAAGAAGCCGCGGAAGAGCTCGTCGAAGCCGGAATCGGCAAAGGGGTCCAGCGTGGTCATTTGGTTCATCGGGGGTCTCCTTTCGTGCGCTTGGGGGATCGCGGCCGCCGGCGCCCAGGGCGCCGCGCCGCCTCAACGCCAATCTGAGGCCCGCCATCACGTGTTTTCAAGGCCCCCGCGCCCCCGCGCCGGATTGACGCCGCGTCAACGCTCCGATCGCCCGCGGCCGCAGGATGATGCACTGGCGAGCCCTCCCGATCGCTTCTGGATCTCCCCATGGACACGCTCCCTGACCGCCGAACAGCGCGCCCTCCTCGTGCCGAGCAGCTGGAAACGCGTCGCCAGGCATCCTGCGGCGCGACGTCCGCGCCCAGCTCGCCGGCAGCGACGACGATCGCGTCGTCGGATTGCGCCGGCGCCTCGAGGAGAACGACGACTGGGGCGTCGCCGACGGGCTGGCCGAGCTCGACATCGCCGAGGTGCGGCATGCACTCGCGGAGCTCGGGAAGTGGACGCCGCCCTCGCGCGAATCACGGACGGCAGCTACGGCACTGCGCCGACTGCGGCGAGCCGATCGCCGCCGCGCGCCTGATCGCCCATCCGACCGCCGTGCGCTGCATCGCTGCCAGGAGCGTTCGAGGAGCGCCAGCGCGGCCCGGCCGCGTCGGCACGCTGATCTACTCGGGCGAGCGCGGGCGCCGGCGTCGCGATCGGCGCCCCGGCGCGCCCTGCCGTCTTGCGCCCGCGCTTGCGGCGCGCGGCGCGGCCGTGCCGCCGCCCGGAGCGTAGCGCGCGAGCCAGGCGAAGAACTCGCGGTACCAGAGCCGCGAGTTCTGCGGCTTCAGGATCCAGTGGTTCTCGTCGGGAAACCAGAGCGAGTCGTGCCGCACGCCCTTCGCCTTGAGCGTGTCGTAGTACTGCAGCGCCTGCGTCGCCGGGACGCGGAAGTCCTGCTCGCCGTGGATGACCAGCGTCGGCGTGCGTCGCATGCTTCACGTAGTGGTGCGGCGACTGGCGCATCACCCGGCCGGGATCGTCCCAGTGGAAGGCGCCGAGCTCGTCGGCGAAGAACTGATACCCGTCGGTCGCCATCATGCTCACCCAGTCGTAGCAGCCGGCGTGGCACACGTACGCGCGATAGCGATCGCGTGTGGCCGTTCATGTACGCGGCCATGTAGCCGCCGTAGCTGCCGCCGGTGCGAGCGAGGCGGTTGCGGTCGATGTAGCCCGGCGCAGCAGGAAATCGGTGGCGGCCTCGGTGTCGGCGAACTCCTTGACGCCGTAGCGCCCGGTGATCGGTCTCGAGCCAGCGCTGGCCGAAGCCGGAGGAGCCGTGGTAGTTCACGGCGGCGACGACGTAGCCTTGCGCCGCGAACGACGTGCAGGTTCCAGCGGAAATGCCAGGTGTCGAGGTGCGCCGCGTGCGGGCCGCCGTGGATCGAATGCAGGAGCGGCCAGGCTTGCGCTTCGGGTCGAAGTTCGGCGGGTACGCGACGAACATCTGCACCGGGTCGCCGCCGTGGCCCTTGATCGTGAATTCGCGCACCTCGGCGAGCGCATGACGCGCGAGCAGGGCGCGGTTGAGGTGCTCGATCGGCACGCTCGCCGCTGCCGTCGGCGCGCGCGGCGAAGAGCGCCGGCGGATGCATGCGCGCTCGCGCGATCGTAGACGAGCACGTCGCCGGCCTGCGCGAAGCCGCCGATCGTGCCGCCGCGCCACGATCTGCGCGGCTGCCGCCGCGCCCGTCGCGTCGATGGCGAGGCGCCACAATCCCTGTCGCGCGCGCGATCTTCGGACAGGAACAGGATCGCGCGTGCTGTCGGCCGTCCATTGCACGCGCGGGTCGGTAGTCGTGGCGCGGCGCGAGTCGCCGCGCCGCCGGCTGCGCCTGTCGTAGCACGTGAGATGACCCTGGTCGTTGAAGGCGCGATTGGTGTCGAAGTGCGCCACACCAGCGCGCTGCCGTCGGGCGCGTAATCGGGTGCACGTCGGACATGCCGCTTTCGTCCGTCAGCACGCGCGGCGCCGCGTCGCGAGGTCGACCGTCACGATGTCGCACTGGTTCATCATCCGCGGCTCGTGACCGCGATCGACGGTGAGCGCGATCTCGCGCCCGTCCGGCGCGATGTCGTAAGTCCTCCGACTGCGGCTCCCACGGCGGCAGCGCGATTCCCGTGCCCGCGAGCACGTCGCGGCACGTCCCGGTCGCCACCTCGCACACGTGGATGTGCGGCTCGCGTCCGTCCGTCAGCCAGTGGTCCCAGAAGCGGAAGTCACCGCGCTCGGTGACGTGCGCCTTCACCTTCGGCGTCCTTGAGCTTCCTTCTTGCGCCGCTTCGCCTGCTCGCGATCGCTCGCAGGTTCGGCCACACCGACGAGATGAACGCGATGCGCTGGCCATCGGCGGAACCACCGGAGCCGCGCATCCCGTGGCGAGCGGGTCACACGCCGCGCTTCGCCACCGTCGGGCGCGATGACGTAGATCTGCGGTTCGTCGTCGCCCTGCCGCTTGCCGATGAAGGCGATCGTGCGTCCGTCCGGCGACCAGTGGGGCTCGCTGTCCTTGTCGCCTGCGGTGAGTCGCCGCGCCCTGCCAGTGCCGGCCGACGTCGGGAACAGCCACAGCTCCGTGCTGCTCCTCGTTCTTCTCCATGTCGTAGTGCGTGACGACGCGCACGCCATGTGCCGTCGGGCGACAGCGTCGGCGTGCCGATGCGCTTGATCGCCCACAGCGCCTCGACCGAGAGTGGCGGGCGCGAGCGCGTGGATTGCGGACGGGCGGTGCGAGGTGCTGCTCGGGCGGTGCGGGGCATCACGAGCGTTGTTCTGTAGAATGGGTGTGCGATTCTAGTGACGGCCGCACCGTGCGCCTCCTGCGCGGGCGCTCTTCTCCTGCACTGGACTGCGAACATGACCCGCATGCGCTATCGCCGGCTCGGCGCCACCGGCCTCAAGGTGAGCGAGCTTGTCGCTTCGGCTCCTGGGTGACTTACGGCAATCAGATGGGCGAGGACCTCGCTGCGCGAATGCATGGCCGCGGCGTACGACGCCGGGGTCAATTTCTTCGACAACGCCGAGGTGTACGCGAAGCGGCGAGTCGGAGACGATCATGGGCGGCGTCTTTCGCAAGCTCGGCTGGCGCCGCTCGTCCTACATCGTGTCGACCAAGTTCTTCTGGGGCCTGAACGACCTGCCGAACGAGAAGAACACGCTCAACCGCAAGTACCTGCGCGAGGCCATCGACGGCTCGCTCGCAGCGGCTCGGTCTCGATTACGTCGATCTCGTGTTCTGCCACCGTCCGGATCCCGACACGCCGCATCGAGGAAACGGTGCAGGCGATGCACGACATGATCGCCGCGGGCAAGGCGCTCTACTGGGGCACCTCCGAATGGAGCGCCGCGGAGATCATGGCGGCGTGGCACATCGCCGACCGCCATCACCTCGCGAAGCCGGTGATGGAGCAGCCGCAGTACAACATGCTCCATCGCGAGCGGGTCGAGCAGGAATATGCGCGCCTGTACCGCGACATCGGCCTCGGTACGACCATCTGGAGCCCGCTCGCCTCGGGCCTGCTCACGGGCAAGTACAACCAGGGCATCCCGCCCGACAGTCGCGGCGCGGTCAAGGGCTACGAGTGGCTGCAGGAACGGCTCACCGATCCGCGCAAGCTCGCGGTCGTGCGCGCGCTCACGCCCATCGCCGCCGACGTCGGCTGCAGCCTCGCGCAACTCGCGCTGGCATGGTGCCTGAAGAATCCGCACGTCAGCACCGTGATCACGGGTGCGAGCCGTCCGGCGCAGGTGCAGGAGAACATGAAGGCGCTCGACGTTGTCGCCAGGCTCGACGCCGGCGCCATGGCGCGCATCGACGCGGTTCTCGACGCCGCGGAATGAACCGTTTAGCCGACGGCCGAACCTTGCCCCGTACGGTGGTCTAAGCTTCTTGCTGTCCCGGTGCCGCACGTGACTTCCCGCCCTTCGCTACCGACTCGCCGCGCCCGCAGCGCACCGCGCCACCGGCGCGTCGCCGCGCGCATCCGCGTGCCGCAGCTCGCCCGATGAATCCGCTCGAAAGCTGGCACGAGGAGCAGCGCTCGGCGTATCTCTACCGCGTGTGCGCGGACGCCGAGGCAGGCACGACGCGGGCCGAGATGTTCCGGCGTCTGGCGGGCGAAGCCGAGGCGCAGGCCGCCATCTGGCGCGCGCAGCTCACCGCGCGCGGTCATGCTGCACCGGCGCCTTACGCACCCGATCTGCGCACGAAGATGGTGGCCGCGATGGTGCGGCGCCTCGGGCCGGAACGCCTGAAGAGCGTGCTCGCCGCGATGAAGGTGCGCGGCATGGCGATCTACGGGACGTCGCTCGCGCGCGAGCCCGGGCACGCCGTGCCCACCGCCACCACGATCGAGCACCGCCACCGCGGCCTCGGCGGGGGCGGCAATCTGCGCGCCGCGGTGTTCGGCGTGAACGATGGCCTCGTGTCGAACGCGAGCCTGATCCTGGGCGTCGCCGGTGCGAGCTCCGATCCGCACACCGTGCTGCTGACGGGCATTGCGGGCATGACGGCGGGCGCCTTCGCGATGGCCGCGGGCGAGTACGTGTCGGTGCAATCGCAGCGCGAGCTCTACGAGCACCAGATCGGGCTCGAGCGCGAGGAGTTGAAGCAGTACCCGGAGGCCGAAGCGCAGGAGCTGGCGCTGATCTACGCGGCGAAGGGCCTGCCGACGCGCGAGGCCGATCGCCTGGCGCATCGCCTCATCGCCGATCCCGAGCACGCGCTCGACACCCTCGCACGCGAGGAGCTCGGGCTCAATCCCGACGAGCTGGGCTCGCCGTGGGGCGCGGCCGTCGCGTCGTTCCTCTCGTTCGCGAGCGGGGCCGCGCTGCCGCTCGTGCCGTTCATGCTGCGCGGCGTCGGCAATCCGCTCGTCGTGTCGATCGGCATCACCGCGGTGGCGCTGTTCGGCGTCGGTGCAACGCTGTCGCTCTTCACCGGCAAGGATGCCTTGCGCTCGGGCTTGCGCATGCTGCTTCTGGGCGTGCTCGCGGGCGGCGTGACCTATGCCATCGGTCGGCTCGCGGGCGTAAGCCTCGGCTGATGCCTGTGGGTCAGGCTTCAGCCTGAGATCACCTCGCGCGGCGTTTGTAGGTCAGGCTTCAGCCTGACATCACCTCCCGCGCGTTTGTAGGTCGGGCTTCAGCCTGACATCACCTCCCGCGGGTTTGTAGGTCGGGCTTCAGCCTGACATCACCTCCCGCGGGTTTGTAGGTCGGGCTTCAGCCTGACATCACCTCGCGCGACGCTGAGCCACGCTCACGACGAGAATCTGCTACGCCGCGCGCGTCGCCGTGCGCAGCAGCTTCTCGATCTCGCCCGGATCGACCGGCTTCACCATGTGATGGTCGAAGCCCGCCTCCTGCGCGCGCTGGCGGTCCTTCTCCTGCCCCCACCCCGTGACCGCAATGAGCCGGCTGTTGCGCGTCGCGGCCGACTGCCGCAACCGCTGCGCGAGATCGTAGCCATTGAGCTTCGGCAGGCCGATGTCGAGGAAGCAGAATTCCGGCCGGAACAGCGCCCGCGATCTCCAGCGCCTCGGCGCCGTCGTGCGCCACCCGCACTTCGTTGCCGAGCATGCGCAGGATCAGCGCGAAGCTCGTCGCGAAATCGACGTTGTCGTCCGCGACCAGGATGCGATGGCCGAACGCGTCGCCGCTTCCGCCCGCCTCTGCGGCCGCGGTTTCCACGTGCGCCTGCGCGGCAGCGACGGGCAGCGTCACCGCGAATTCGCTGCCGCGGTTGAGACCGTCGCTGTGCGCCCGGAGCGTGCCGCCGTGGAGCTCGATCAGCCGCTTCGCCAGCGTCAGCCCGACACCCAGTCCCGCCTGCGTGCGCTCGAGCGAGTGGTCGACCTGCGTGAACATGTCGAAGATCGCCTGCTGCATCCCGGGAGCGATGCCGATGCCGTTGTCGGTCACCTTCACCGTCACCGAATCGCCATCGCGCGTCGCGGTGAGCTGGATGCGCCCGCCGGGGTCGGTGTACTTGGCCGCGTTGTTGAGCAGGTTCGAGAACACCTGCGCGAGCCGCGTCGGATCCGCCTCGAGGTACACCGCCTCCTGCGGCAGCTTCGCCACCAGCGAGTGGCCGCGCGAATCGATGAACGGACGCGCCGTATCGACCGCGTTGCGCACGATCGTGCTGAGCTCGGTGCGCTCCTTGCGCACGCGCGAGCTTGCCGGTCGTGATCCGGGATACGTCGAGCAGGTCGTCGACGAGGCGCACCATCTGCAGCAGCTGCCGGTCCATCATGTCCCGCGCGCGCTGCGCGGCGGTCGCATCCTTGCCCGCGACGTCGAGGATGCGCAACGCATTGCGCATCGGCGCCAGCGGATTGCGCAGCTCGTGCGCGAGGGTCGCGAGGAACTCGTCCTTGCGCCGGTCGGCGGCGCGCAGCGCTTCCTCGGCGCCACGGCGTTCGGCCATCTCGTGCTGCAGGCTCTGTTGGACGTTTCGAGCGCTGCGGCGCGGGTGCCCACCTCGGCAAGCATGTCGTTGAAAGCATCGACGAGGTACCCGATCTCGTCGTCGGTGGTCTTCTCGACCCGCAGGGAGAAATCGCGCCGCTCCATCACCTGGTGCGCGACCTGCGTCACGGCGAGGATCGGCTTGGTGATCGCCGCCTGCAGCCACGCCGACATGATCACCGCCACCAGCAGCGACAGGAGCAGCACGCCGCCGAGGATGGTCACGTACCCCGTCAGCCGGTCCATGAGCTCGTAGGTGGCGCGGATGTACACCGTGCCGAGGATCTCGTTGTTCTCGACGATGCGGTGGAACAGCACGATCTCGTCGCCTTCGATGCGATAGCCCTCGATGCCGGGCAGCGGCGGGAACTGCGCCGGCGGCGTTCCTGCCGAGTACGTCGCGAACAGCTTGCCGTTCGGCGCGTAGATCGCGGCGGCGCGGATCTGCGGCCGCACCTTGAGGAGGGCGAGGTTCTCGGCCGCGGCGCGCGGATCGTCGAACGACAGCGCCGGCGCGCTCGCGCGCGCCAGGATGTCGGCCTGCGTGATGAGGTCGGCCGCCCACGAACGCTCGTACGTGCGCAGCTCGTAGGTCACGAGCGCGATCGCGGCGACGAGCAGCGCCGTGAACGTGGTGACGAGCATCACCAGCATCAGCTTGCGGCGCACCGACCGGTTGATCGACTGCAGCATCACGAGCCGTTGCCCTGCGCACCGTCTGCGCGACCGCCAGCAGCCGCGACGACAGGCGCAAGCCGCTGCGCTCGGCGGCGTCCACGGAGATGTCGAAACGCACGCGGCCGTCGCTCATGACGAAGGTGATGACGGCGCCCTGCTCCAGCGCCCGCCGGACTGTCGGTGACCACGAGGATCGATCGCTGCTGGGCGGCCCGGGCGAGCGCCGGCAGACGCGCCGGCCTCGCCGCGTCCGATGAACAGCATGTGCAGGCCCGCCAGCGAATCGCCGTCGCGCATGCGCCGCACGACGATCGGACGGTTGTTGACGGTGCGCGAAGTGGTGCTCTGCTGCAGCTCCGCAGCGATGTCGTCGGCGCCGACCACGCCGATGACGATCGGCGCATCGGCCTGCGAGAACGCCGTCGCCGGCCAGTCGACGTAGGCGACGAACTTGTAGAGGAAGGCCGCCTTGACGCCGCGCTCCGTCGCCGCCACGGGCGGCGACGGCTTCCTGCGCGGAGATGTCCAGCACCAGGCATGCCAGCAGCAGCGGCAGCGCGATCAGCACGGCGCGCCACGCCCGCGGCGCGGACAGCCGCGGCCAGCGCCAGTGACACATGAGCATCACCACGCCGGAGGCGAGGAGGATGTCGGTCACAGTCGCCATACGGCCTTGAGGAAGATCGAGCGCTGGATCTCCGCGCGGTTGGACCGCCGGGCCCCACTCGGGTGACTCGGCTCGAACGCGTTCTGGACGACGAGCGAGAGCTGCAGGGCGGGCGACACGTTCCAGCCCAGCCGCACGTCGACCGTCGTGTAGGCCGGGACCGCGGGATTCGGACGCGGCGTCACGTGCCGGACGCGCGACGTCGACCTCGTGCCGCGACGTGATATCGAACGACGTGCGGATCGACCACCATCCGCCGGGGTCGTTGCCGAGGTTGGCGATGCCGGTACCCGGGTCGAGGCTGCCGGGCTCGAGCTTGAGACGCTGGCGCATCGCAACGCCGCCGGCGCTCACGCGCCACGTCGGCACGATCCGCCACGTCGCCCAGCCTTCGACGCCGTACGTCTTGCCTTGGCGCGATTGCCCCATGCGGATGACCGGGCACGGGCTCGTAGCTGCGCAGACGGTCGTGCAGATTGTAGAAGCGCGGTGACGGAGTACGAGACCGCCGGATCGGCTGGCTGCGATATCCGAGTTCGGCGACGTCGGAAATCTCCGACTTGAACGCGTCGTCGCCTTGCAGCAGGACAGTACGGCGCGTTCCGGGCATGTGAACTCGCGGTCGATGCGCGACGGCGCACGCACCGCGCGGGACAGCGCGCCCCAGAGAGCCGATCGGGCGTGTAGCGCCATGCGAGCCGGACGTTGGGGAGGAATTCGCCGCCGGTGTAGAGTTGCGCTCGATCTTCGCACCGACGGTCAGGTCGAGCCGCGCCGCGAGCGCGATCTCGTCCTGCACGAAGGCATGTCGCCCACGTCAGGCTGCGTTGCGCGGGCATGAACGCCTGGGCAGCGCTGTTGCGCACGTCGATCGCGCGCGTGCGATAGCCCGCGCCGAGCAGCATCTTGTGATCGCGCAGGGCACGACCCCGTATTGCGCCTCGACGTCGACGGTGTCGAGCACCTCGCGGAAAGCTCTGCGGATGCTCGGCGCGTGTTGTCGTAGTAGGCCTGGATGCGCAGGTTGCGCCGTCGCCGAGATCGCGGGTCCAACGCGCCAGCACGTTGGCCCCGGAAATGCTTGCGAATGGAGCTGGGCTGGTCGATGTGCCCGAAGTAGGCATCGCCTTGGAACGTGAACGTCTGGGCGGGACCTTGCCAGTCCGCGCGAAAGCCGCTTTGGGCGTGAGTCGAGGCGTCGTGCACGGAGGCCCCGCTCGCGAACTCCGAGGCCTGGCGATCGTCGTATTTGGCGTAGAGGCGGTAGTGGCCGCCCGAGCCCGCGAGCGCGCCGCCGTAACGCACCGCCGCGCCCGACTGCTCGGTCCCCAGGATGCCGACGGCGAGAGGGCCCTGGGTATCGTGTGCGCTGCGGGTGATCACGTTGATCACGCCGTTGACCGCATTCGCGCCCCACAGTGTCGCGCCCGGACCGCTGATGACCTCGATGCGCTCGATGTCCTCGAGCAGCACGTCCTGCGCTTCCCAGAACACGCCCGAGAAGAGCGGCGTGTAGACGGTCCGTCCGTCGATCAGGACGAGCATCTTGTTCGCGAGCACGTTGTCGAAGCCACGGGCGCTGATCGCGTATTGGTTCACGTCCGCGCGCGCGATGTCGAGGTTAGGCGCGAGGCGTAGCGCTTCCGGCAGGCTCGTCGCCCGGGACCGACGGATCTCCTCGGCCGTGATCACGTAGATCGACGCGGGGGCACCGGCGAGCGACTCCTCGCGACGCGAGACGGAGGTGACCACGATGTTGGCGAGCTGCTCGAGCGAGAGGTCCGCGAGCTCGGAGGAGGAGACGGCGCAGAATGCCTCGGGCGCGACGAGGGCCGACAACGCGGCCACGATGGCGGCGGCGCGCGCCGCGCCGACACCGCGTCCTGGTCCCTTACCGGCGGGAGCAGGAATGGCCGCGTGCCGATCGCAGGTGTGCAAAGCTGAATGGCGGGACATCGGTCGTAAGGTCGTTGATTCTCGTCTGCCGCGGCCTACGCTCGAAGGCGACGGGAGGCGGACGCCCCGCGCGGACGAATATAGTGAATTTCGGCCTAAGCAACCAGGGCGCGCCGGAGCTTGGTCGAGCGATCAGGCCGAAGCGCGTCGCGCGAGGACATCGCGTCAGCTCGCCGATCGCGAGTCCCTTGTCGACGCAATGATCGAAGCCGGCCTGGCGTGCACCGCGACGGATCATTTCGTCGAGGTCGTCGCCGCTGATCAAGACGAGCTGCATGACCGACGAGGGAAAGAGCGACCGCAACCGGCGCGCGGCCTCGAACCCGTTGAGCCTCGGCATGTGGATGTCGAGCAGCACGAACTCGGGACGCCAGGCTTGCGCCATCGCGAGCGCTTCCGCGCCGTCGGCGGCCGCGCGGACCTCGTGCCCCAGGTCTCGCAGCAGGTCGCCCAGCGATGCGCGAATCGCGGCGCTGTCGTCCGCGATCAGCACGCGTCGGCCCTGCCCGCCGACGGTGGGGCTCCCGGAGCCGCGGCGGTTCCGGACGCAATGCGCGCCCCACCCGCGCTCGCTCCTTCCCCATCTCCGGACTACCCGGTCGTCCGGCAGGGGCAGGCGGATCACCACCTCGGTGCCGCTGCCTGCCGTGCGTCGTGCGATCGAAAGCGATCCGCCATGCAGGCGGACGAGCGCTGCGCCAGAGGCAGTCCGAGCCCGAGCCCTGACCGGCGCGGTGAGGCGCGGCGAAGAAGTCGAAGCGGTGCGGCGCGTCCGCATCGATCCCCGGACCTTCGTCCTCGACACGGACTTCCACGGCATCGCGCCGCCACGCCGCGCACGGACACGACGATCGTCGTGCCTTCGGGCGAATAGCGCGCGGCATTGTCGAGCAGCGCCGCGAGGACGCGCGCCAGCGGTTGGCATCGACGTCGAGGTCCTGCGGCGTCTCCGGCGATCCGACGTCGATCTCGGCGCCGGCCGCGACCGCGCGTGGCAAGGGGCGCACGGCTTCGCCGGGCGAGCAGCTACCGCGAGATCGACGGACGCACGCTCGATCGTGAGCGTGCCGCGGTTGCACGCGTCCGATCGCCGATCGTGTCCAGCGTCCGCATCATTCCCGCCGCTGACGCTCGATGATGTCGACGACCGGGGAACGACGGGTCGTTGCGAGGACGAGCCGCAGCAGGTGCATCGCGTTGTGGATCGGCGCGATGTAGTTGCGCAGCTCGTGAGCGAGCAGGCGCAGGAACTGGGTTTGCGGGCAGGTCGGACATGGATGGCGGCGGGTCGCCCGCCGCGGAGGAGTCATGGTTCATGGGTGCGCGACGGATGCGCCCTAACCATCGTCGCGCTCCAGAATCGGCGCTCGGCTCGCTCACGGTCGCGGGCTTGATCAGGCGGCTTCTTGCGCGCTGCCTTGCGCCCGCGAAGATCAACCGGGAAACAAGCGTCGCACCTGGGCGAGCTCCCATGCGTCGTTCTGCGCGACACGCTCGGGCGAATGCCGGGTGGTCCGCGCCAGCGATCATGCAGGCAAGGAGTTGCTGCACGTTGGCGCGGCTCGCCGCTGCCCGCGATGTCGTGCAGCGCCGCCACGTAATGGCCGTGATTGAAGCGGGTGTGCTCGGTGTACTCGGTCTGGGCGAAGACGTCGCCGTTGACTTTCTGCATGGCGGCGATGCCGACGAGCAGTCCGTGGATCTGTTCGTGCGTCAGCATTGGCATGATGACACTCCAATCATGGTTCGGCGTGCACGTCCATCCTCAGTCGACGCCGGTCGACGCTCAGGCTGATGTGGATGTTCTTTTCCTGGGTGAACGCGAGGATCTCCTCGATGCGATTCCTCGCGTCCGAAGCCCGGATTGCTTCACCCCGCCGAACGGGGCACCGAGGAAGTGCTTTCCGACTTCGTTGATCCACACGAACCCGGCGCCGACCGCCAGTGGCCGTGCGATGCGCCTCGACACGTCGTTGGTCCAGATCGAGCACGTGAGACCGTACGGGACCGCATTGACGTCGCGCAGCATGGTGAGCTCGTCGGACCACGGCAGGATCGCGAGCACCGGGCCGAAGATCTCCTCCGGCGATGCGCATCGACGGCGTCACGTCGGCGAACACGGTCGGCTGCACGAAGAATCCGCCGGCGAGCGCGGGCTCGGCAGGCGGGCCACCGCCCGCCACGAGGCGCGCGCCCTCGTCGTTGGCCGAGTCGATGTAGCTCATCACTCGCTCGAATTGGGTCTTGCTGACGATCGCACCCATCGTCGTTTCGGGGTCGGTAGGAATGCCCGGACGAAAGCGTCGCGATCGCGCGCGCCACGCCCTCCAGCACCCGCTCGTAGATCGCTCGGTGCACGAACGCTCGGCTCGTCGAGCCGCACGATTGGCCGCACCAGGTGAAGTTCATGCCGCCGCGACGACGGCCGTCGGCGACCTCCTGTGGATCGGCATCGGGATAGGCGATCAAGGCATTCTTGCCGCCGAGCTCGAGCAGCACGGGCTTCACCGTCTCGCTCGCAGCGCGCATCACCGCGCGTCCCGCGGGCACGCTGCCGATCATCGCGACCATCGCGACCCCCGGATGCTCGGCGAGCGCGGCGCCGGCGTCGCGGCCGCCCGGCACCACGTTGAACACGCCCGGGAGGCAGCAGCCCTTCGACCAGCTCGGCCAGACGCAGGGACGAGAGCGGCGCCTGATCGGGCGGCTTGATGATGACGCTGTTGCCGGCGGCGAGCGGTGCGGCCGACTTGCCGGCCGCGAACATGAACGGATGGTTGAACGGCATGATCCGGGCCACCACGCCGCGCGGCTCGCGCACGGAGAAGTTCACGACGTCCGGTCCCATCGGGATCGAGGCGCCCTTCATCTCGGTCACGAGGCCGGCGAAGAATTCGAGCTGCGCGGCCGCGACGAGCGCATCGCTTCGTCATCTCGCGCACGGGATTGCCGCAGTTCGCCGCGTCGATCAGCGCGAGCTCCTCGGCGTTCGCGCGCAAGCATCTCCGCGATTCGCCGCAGGATGCGCGCACGCTCCAGGGGCAGCATCGCACGCCACTGCTCGAAGCCATGTTCGCGGCCGCGCGGACCGCCGCGTCGACGTCCTCGGCGTTGCCATCGGGCACGTCACCGAGGTCGCGGCCCGTCGCCGGATTGAACGTCGGCAGATGGCCGCCGCGCGGCGCATGCCACGCGCCGCCGTAGTAGACGTCGCGATGTTGCGGCAGGCGGCAAACGCGTGCCGGGTTCGAGCGGGGCCATGATCAGTTGCCGCGAGAAGGGGCGCGACGAACGCGCGGCCCGGTGTCGCGAGCCGGCCGATCAGCGCGTTGACGCCGATGGAGACGACGAACAGCACGGCAGCAGGGCGTACATCCGCGGCATGTCGAACACCGCGTACGCCTGAATGATGAGATAGCCGAGACCGCGGTTCGACAGCTTCGTTTCCGCGAGCAGCGTGCCGATGATGGCGACGCCCAAACCCAGCCGCAGCCCGTTCACGATGGGGCTCGCGCATCGCCGGCAGGTAGATCTTGGTGACCATCTGCGCGGTGGTGAGGCGGAAGCTGCGGCCGACGCGGATCAGCACCTTGTCGATCTCGCGCATGCCGCCCGCGGCGCTGACCACGATCGGAAAGAAGCACGACAGCACGCCCATCGCCACCTTGCGAGCCCGAGCCGACGCCGAACCACATGATCATGATCGGGAAAGAAGATGATCTTAGGCGTGGGGCCGAGGTAGTAGATGAAGATTCGTACGCACGCGACAGGAAACGGTTCGCGCCGAGGGCGATGCCCACCGCCAGGCCCGCCAGGCCGCCGATCACCACGGCGCCGCCGACCTCGGCGGCGGTGATGCCCAGGTTGCGTAGAACTCCGCCGCCGCGAGCAGGCGCCCGATCGCCGTCGCGATGATGCGCAGCGACGGCACGACGTCGCGGAAGAGCATCCCGAGCCGCGACGTCTCCCACAGCCGCGAGCACTCCGACGATGATCGCGTGCGCAGCCACAACACTGCGTGCGGCGACGGGCGCGCGGCGGGACGCGCGGCGCGCGCAATCACGTTCCCGGCCGCAGCCATCGCTCGAGCCTCTCGGTGAGGTAGAAGATCACGACCGTCACCAGGATCACGAAGAAGATCGCGCCGTAGGTGCCGGGCAGGTCGTAGCGTTCGGCGAGCTCGTTGATGAGCTGTCCGAGGCCGCCGAAGTTGATCAGGAACTCGACGCCGACGATGTTGATCATGGCGAAGATGAGACCGAGCCGCAGGCCGACGAAGATCGACGGCAGGGCGGCGGGAAGCAGGATCATGCGGAAGAGCTGCGCATCGCTCAGGCGGAAGCTGCGCCCGACGTTCGACCAGACACCTGCCGCGCGCCGGCGAGGCCTTCGACCGTCTTCAGGATCACGGGCGCGAGTCCGGCCGCGAAGCCGATCATCACGATCGTGGTGGCGCTGCGCCCGAAGATGACGAGGAAGAGCGGGTACATGAGCACGATCGGCGCCGACGCGAGGGCGGCGACCCACGTCTCCGTCGCATGCCGCAGCAGCCGATAGCGATAGAGCAGCATGCCCGACCGCGATGCCGATCACGCGCGAGCATCACGCTCGCCCACGCCACCTCGAGCGCGGTCTGGCCGAAGCGGTGCAGCACGTTCTCGTCGGCGACGATGCGCGGGATCGCCGCGAAGATCTGCGACGGCCTCGGCACGATGAAGCCGTTGATCACCCCGGCCGCGATCAACGCCTCGATGGCCACGACACGACGACGAGGGTGCGAAACCCGAGCAGCGGCGCGGCGCACTCGTGAGTCGCCCGTCGCGGCTTCGCTCATCGCCTTGCCCCGCGTGCAGCGCGCGCGACTCGTCCTCGTGCATGCCGAGGCTCGCTTCCTCGCGCAGGTCGTGCCAGATCTCGGCCACGTAGCGGCCGAAGGCGATGCTGCTCGACCACTTCCGAGTCGCGCGGGTGCGGCAGGTCGATGTTCACGATCCGCTTCACGCGACCGGGCCGGTACGTCATCACCAGCACGCGATCGGAAAGCTGCACGGCCTCGGTGATGTTGTGCGTGATGAGCAGCGTCGTCTGCTTGAGCTCCTGCTGGATCTGCAGCACCTTGTCGCCGAGCAGCAGGCGTGTCTGCTCGTCGAGCGCCGCGAACGGCTCGTCCATCAGCAGGATCTTCGGCTCGGACGCGAGCGTGCGGGCGATGGCGACGCGCTGGCGCATGCCGCCCGAGAGCTCGCTCGGAAAGCGCCGCTCGAACCCGTCGAGGCCCACCATCGAGATGAAGCGGCGCGCGCGCTCGAAGCGCTGCTCCTTCGGCACGCCGGTGACTTCGAGCGGAAAAGCGACGTTCTCGAGCACGGTGCGCCACGGGAACGTCGACTCTTCCTGGAACACCATGCCGATCGCGGGATGCGTGCCGCGAGATGACCTCGCCTGCGACCGTCACGCGGCCTTCGTAGCCGCCCATGAGGCCGCCGATGATGTTGAACAGGGTCGACTTGCCGCAGCCCGACGGCCCGATGACCGACAGGAACTCGCCCGGTGCGACGCTGAGCGAGAGATGATCGACCGCGGTGACGGTGCCCTCGGGGGTCGTGAATTGCTTCACGATGTCGACCACGTCGAGCGCGGGCCGTTGCGCAGGAACACCTTCGGTCGCGACGCTGCCGCGCGGCGAAACGGTGGTCTCAGCCATCGCGTGATTTTCCCGGGGTGAGCGCAGCCGTCATGGCCGGCGTGTAACCGCCTTCCACGCGCACGTCGACGACGGCGACGCGCCCGCTGTCGACCGCGGCGATGGCCTTGCCGAACGCGTCGGCGAGATCGGCCACGCGCGTGACGGGCCCGATGCCCACCGCGCCCTGCGCCTCGCCCATCTGCGCGAGGTCGATCGCCGGGTCGTCCATGCGCTGCCCGATCCATTTGTTGGCGACGGGGCGGTCGCGCATGCGCGCCACGCGTTCCTGATGCACCTCGTCGTTGTAGAACGACTTGTTGTTGGCAATGACGAGCAGCAGCGGAATGCCGTAGTGCGTCGCCGTCCACAGCGCCGTCACGCCCATCAGATAATCGCCGTCGCCGCACACGGCGATCGCGAGCCGTCCGGAATCGCGCAAGGCGAGCGCCGCGCCGACGGCGATGCCGGGCCCGCCGCCGATCCCGCCGCCCCCATCCGAGCCGAGATAATCGAGCGGATGGCGCAAGGGCCACGCAGCGCCGTTCCACGAGAGCGGAAGATGCACGAGCGAGATGGCACGCGCCCCGAGAACCGCGCGCAATGCGAAGGCAATCGAATCGGTGGTGGGCTTCGCCTCGCCCGCCCCTGCGCGATGTGGGTCACGCTTCAGCCCGACATCGCCCGCTTCGTGTAGGTCAGGCTTCAGCCTGACATCGCCCGATCCGCGCGCTGACCCTTGTAGGTCAGGCTTCAGCCTGACACCGCCCGATTCTCGCGCTGACCCTTGTAGGTCAGGCTTCAGCCTGACATCGCCCGATTCGCGCGCTGACCCTTGTAGGTCAGGCTTCAGCCTGACTCCCTCCGCTTCGCCGAGCGCTGCGAGCAACGCCGGCACCACCGCTTCCGGCGTCGCGGCAACGAACACATCCACCGGCGGCAATCCCTGGTGATCCATGCTCCAGCCGTTGTGCAGCACGTGATCGAGCGACACCTGAATGATCTTCGCGGTGACTTCGCTTCCGAATGCGACCTTGAGCGTGCCCGCTAGATCGACCCAGTCGAGACTCAGAATCACGTCGCTGGCAGCGATCTGCGCGGCCATGTCGGCGCTGGTGAGCACGCTCGCCGTGGCCGCGTGCAGCTCGTGATCCGTCGGGAATGCTGCCGCCACCTTGAGGTCCGTGAGCACGCGCGCACCGAGCCGCTCCGCGAGTTGCACCCGCGCATGCCACGCATCGACGTCGCGCGTCACGCGGCCCATCAGGATGAGCGGCTTCTCCGCCGCACACAAGAGGTCCACGGCGCGCGCGAGTGCTGCAGGATCGGGCGCCGTGGCGACCGGCGGCTGAAATCGTGCGGCATCGAGCGGCGGCAGCTGGGCGGCGAGCGGCGCCTCCTGCAGGTGGGCGTCGAAATTGACGTAGACGGGCGCCTGCGGAGCCGTCGTCGCGAGCCACGCTGCGCGGAGCAGCGCCTCGCGCGCCGCCCCGGGGGACGCAGGCTGGTCGTCCCATTTCACGTAGCCGCGCACGATCGCACCCTGGTCGCGTGCCGTGTGGATCCAGTCGATCCAGGGCCGCCGCAACACGGCGTCGACGGGACCCGTGGCGCCCAGCACGATGACCGGCATGCGGTCGCACCACGCATTGAAGATCGCCATCGTCGCGTGGAACAGACCGACGTTCGAATGCACGATGACGACCAGCGGCCGTCCGGTGACCTTGGCGTAGCCGTGCGCGATCGCGACGGCATGCTCCTCGTGCAGGCACAGCAGCATGCTCGGCTTCTCGTTGCCGAGAAAATTGACGAGGCTGTCGTGCAGGCCGCGAAAGCTCGCGCCCGGGTTGAGGGCGACGAAGGGGACATCGAGCGCGCGCAGCGTCTCGGCGATGACGTCGCTGCCGAACCGTGCGCCTTCACGGTCGACATCGACGGGAGATTCGGGACGCAGGGGAAGCGATGCGTTCATGGTTGCCGTTGCCGGCCTCCGGGTGGTTGCGGCAGAAGGCGTGGGGTCGTGCGTCGGAAGCGAAGCCTGGTCCACGTGCGCGATAGCGAAGAAGCGCTCCCGACCGATCGTCGGACCGCATCCTCGACCTCGGCGTCGGGTCGGGCCGAAGCGCGACCTGCACCGTCGCGCCAGGACCCGACGCGCGTTGGCGGCGGCGTCAGGCCCGAGCGCAGCGCCGCATCACTGCCGCGGCGGGATCTGGATCAGCTCCACGAGTTGGTCCTTCGACAGCTGCGACGCCGTGTACTTGAGCTGCACGGCGTCCTGCACGATCGTGTCGAGACCGACGACCTTGTCGGGATCGATCGCCTCCTTCGGGAAGAAGTCGTCGCGCGTGCGCCTGGCCTTCGCTTCGCTGATGCCGACGAAATCGGCGTACGTCTTGAGTGCGACGGGATCCGAGTACATCCGGTCGATCGTCTCGCGGTAGGCGCGCATGAACCGCTCGAGCACGGGCTTGCGTTGCTGCACCGTCTGCACGTTGGTGATCAGCAGCCGCACGGTCTGGCCCTTGAAGACCGCAGCGTCGTTGCCGGTGGCGACGATGCGGATCTGCTTCGCGTCGAGCTGGTCGAGGCCGAACGGCGGAGCCGCCCAGCCGACGTCGATCTGGCCCGACATCACCTGCGTCAGCGTCGGCGCGGGTCCCCCCGTGGCGACCGGCTTCGCCTTCAGGTTGTACTGCTTCATGAAGGCCGTGACGATGCCGTGGGTCGACGAGCCGTTCGTGGAGTACGAGATCGTCTTGCCTTCCGTGTCCTGCAGCGTCTTGACGGGCGAATCCGCCTTGGCGTACCAGAAGAGGTCCTTCGCGCCCGTCGTCTCGGCGCCGATGATGCGCACCGGCGCGCCCTTCGAATAGGCGCCGAGCACACCCATCACCCCCGCGGCGACGCCGACGTCCACGCTGCCCGAAATGACGGCCTGCTGCGTCTCGCCGCCGCCCTGCGTGTAGAGGATCTCGAGATTGAGCCCGTGCTTCTTGAAGATGCCCAGGCGCTGGCCCACTTCCGCCACCGACGTGTCCCAGTTGCCGCGCTGGCCGACGGCGAGCTTCAGCGTGTCCTGCGCGCTGGCGAGCGGCATGCCAAGCAGCAGGGACACGGCGAGCAGCGCGGTTCCCATGATCTTCGATCGTTTCATGCACCCCTCCAAAGGTAGGTCGGTGGTTCCGGCCTCGGATGCCGCATCCGTGCGCGGCGGTAATTGCGGGCGGGAATACCGCCCGTCGTGTTTTTCAGGTCACCTGCTCGGCGGCCGGCTGGCCGCGCAAGGCCAGCTCGTCCTCCGACACGTTGAGCGTCGACCACGGGGTGGTCTTCGGCACGATGCCTTCGAACGAGCGCAGCTTGACGTGCGGGACGCGCCGCTGCGCGCCGATGGCGGGCCCGCCGTCGCGGAACCGGCGCACGGCGTCGACCATGATGCGGCGGAACTCGACGACCGCGAGGTCGCTCGCGCCGAGGCGCTCCTGCGTGCGATCGGCGATCGGCCCCATCGTCTCCCACATCGCCATGTCCTGCACCGGGATGCCCTTGATGCCGGTGAAGTCGCCGAGCTTCATCGCCTTGCGATCCTGCAGGTAGTTGTTGTCGAGCGTGCGCACGTGGCGGAAATGCTCGTCGAGATCGATGCCGATGCGCGCACCGCAGAACTTGCGCCAGGCCTCCTGGTCGATGCCCTCCTTGTCGCTCCACGCGACGAAGTAGAACATCGTGTTCACGTCGTCGATCGGGATGTTCAGGATCGCCAGGTTGTACAGGTTGTTCGGCGGGATCAGCACCGTGAACGGCGCGACGAACAGCGTGATGCGCACGTAGTCGTGCGTGCTCGCGTCCTTGATCGGCCGGCGGATCGCCGCGTAGCGGAAGCCGAACTCGGTGGGCTGCACCTGCAGCCGCGGCGCCTTGTCGGTGGACGGCCGCGGCCACGCCGTGGCCGTCGCCTTCGCGCCGTCGACGCGCGCCGGCGGCATGTCGGTGGAATGCAGGCTCGAGCTGTGCGCCGAGTCGATCGCGCCTTCGAGCACCTGCGCCCAGTTGCAGCGCACGTTCATCTTGACGATGCTGGTGCGCACGTTCTCGGACGGCGCCCACGCGGGCGGCTCGAACTCGGGCATGGTCTCCGGCGGACCCATGTAGGCCCAGACGAAGCCGCCCGCCTCGCGCGCCGGATACGCCTTGTGCTTCACCTTGCTGGCGAGGCCGCTTTCCGCGCGGCTCCGACGCCATCTCGAGCACGTTGCCTTCCACGTCGATCTTCCAGCCGTGATAGAGGCAGCGCAGCCCGCATTCCTCGTTGCGGCCGAAGGCGAGCGACGCGCGGCGATGCGGGCAATGCTCGTCGAGCATGCCGATGCGTCCGTCGCTGTCGCGGAACGCCACGAGGTCCTCGCCCAGGAGGCGCACGCGCACCGGCGTGCCGTCGGGCTCGGCAACTTCCTCCGACATGCACGCGGGAATCCAGTGCCGGCGCATGAGCTGGCCCATCGGCGCGTCGCCCTCGACCCGGCACAGCAGTTCGTTCTCTTCCTTCGTCAGCACGTGAGCCTCCACTTCGGGACGCCATTGCCGCGCGGCAACGGGTCCGGGCACGACCTCGATCCGGTCGAGGACGATACGTCATTTTGCGGCGCGCTGTCGAGATTGACCGCCTGCGCGAACCTTCGTTGCACGCGCCGGTCCTCCATCCGGAACGCACGACGCGCGCAGGTCGCATGCGGCCGCCGCGGTAACATCGCATCCCGCGTCGTTGGAGTGCGCGACGACGCGAAAGTTGACGCCATGACCGACGCCCCCGCTTTCACGCCCCTGACCGTCGCCGCCGCGCAGCCGCTCGCGGACGGCATCCACGGATTCGAGCTCCGCGATCCGGAAGGACGCGAGCTGCCGGAGTTCACGCCGGGGGCGCACATCGAGCTGCGCGCGCCCAACGGCATGCTGCGCAAGTATTCGCTGTGCAACGATCCTGCCGAGCGCGATCGCTACCAGATCGCCGTCAAGCGCGAAGTGGCCGGCCGCGGCGGCTCCGTCAACCTCATCGACGGCACGCATGCGGGCGATCGCATCGAGGCGCTGCTGCCGCCGCGCAACGATTTCCCGCTCGCCGCGCGCGCCACGCAGCACATCTTCATCGCCGGCGGCATCGGCATCACGCCGATCATGGCGATGATCCGGCATCTCAAGAGCAGCGGGAGCGGCCGCTTCAAGCTGTACTACCTGAACCGGACGCCCGCGATGACCGCGTTCCGCGAGGAGCTCTCCGGGCCGGAGTTCCGCGGCCAGGTGGTCTTCCACTACGACGAAGGCGACCCGGACAAGGCGTTCGACCTGTGGCCGGTGCTGGAAAAGCCGACCGGTGCGCACGTCTACTGCTGCGGCCCGCGGCCGCTGCTCGAGGCCGTGCGCGACATGAGCGGCCACTGGTCGACGACGGCCGTGCATTTCGAGAGCTTCCTCGATGGCGCCGCCACGCGCACGCCCGACGACCGGGCGTTCCGCGTCCGGCTCGCGCAATCCGGGGACGTCGTCGAGGTCGGCAAGGACCAGTCGATCCTCGAGGCGCTGCGCGCGCACGGCCTCGAGGTGCCGAGCTCGTGCGAAAGCGGCACGTGCGGGTCGTGCCGCACGCGCCTCGTCGCGGGCGAGGTGGATCATCGCGACCTCGTGCTCACGGAGGACGAGCACTCGACCCAGATCATGGTGTGCGTGTCGCGCGCGCGCTCCGACGAGATCGTGATCGATCGATGACGCGCCGTCCGGCCGCGAGCGTGTGCGCCGGTGGGGCCCGATGACGGACGGGGTGCTGCGCCTCGGCGTGGCCGGCCTCGGCCGCGCGTTCACGTTGATGCTGCCGACCTTCCGCAGCGATCCGCGGGTGCGGCTCGTCGCGGCCACCGATCCGCGGCCCGAAGCGTGCGCGCGCTTTGCCGCGGATTTCGCGCGCGCGCACGCACCCCGACGTCGCTGCGCTCTGCGCCGATCCCGAGGTCGACGTGGTGTACGTCGCGACCCCGCACCAGATGCACGCACGCGCACGTGGTGCTCGCCGCAGCGGCCCGCAAGCACGCGCTGGTGGAGAAGCCCATGGCGATCGGTCTCGCCGAGGCGCAGTCCATGGTCGACGCGTGCGAGCGCGCGGGGACGTGGCTCGTCGTGGGCCACAGCCACAGCTTCGACGCGCCGATCCTGCGGGCGCGGTCGCTGATCGCCGGCGGCGAGCTCGGTCGCCTGCGGATGATCACCGCGCTCAACTTCACGGATTACATGTACCGCCCGCGCCGTCCGGAAGAGCTGGTTACGGCGGCGGGTGGTGGCGTGATCTTCAGCCAGGCCGCGCACCAGCTGGACATCGTTCGCCTGCTCGGCGGCGGGCGGCTCGCCACCGTTCGGGCGCAAACCGGCATCTGGGATCCGGCACGGCGCAGCGAAGGCGCGTATTGCGCGTTCGCCACGTTCGAGGACGGCACGTGCGCCACGCTGACGTACAGCGGCTATGCGCATTTCGACTCGGACGAGCTCACGCAATGGATCGGCGAGATGGGAGCGGCCAAGGACGCCTCGAGCTACGGCGCTGCGCGGCAGCGGCTGGCGGCGGCCCGCGATCCCGCGGCGGAAGCGGCGATGAAGAACGCACGCAACTACGGCGGCGAGGTGTACACCGCAGCGCCCGGCGATGCGCCGGCGCGCGTGGGCCATCAGCAGTTCGGTTTCATCCTCGCCTCGTGCGAGCGCGGCGACGTGCGGCCGCTGCCGCAGGGCGTGATGATCTACGGCGATGCCGCCGCCCGCATGGAACCGCTGCCGCTATCGCCCGTGCCGCGGGCCGAGGTGATCGACGAGTTGCACGCCGCCGTGACAGGGGGGGTGCCACCGGTTCATGATGGACGCTGGGCACTCGCGACGCTGGAGGCGTGCCTTGCGCTGCTGACTTCGTCACGCACCGGCGAGGAAGTGCGCCTCGTGCATCAGGTCGACGCCGAGCCGCACGCGCGCCATCGCGCTCTCGCCCAACGCTGATCCGCAGGACACGGGCGGCACAAAGCTGGCCCGCCAGGAGGCTTCATGCATCGCAATCCATTGCTGGACCCGATCGAGACGCCCACCCCGGACCCCGTCGAGGATCCGGTGCCGGAGCCGCTCGAAGAGCCCACCACCCCCAACGAGCCGGTGCGCGAGCCCGACAAGAAGCCGAACCCGACCGACTGAACAGGGATCGCGCGCTCAGAAGCTCGACAGGTTGGTCCCCGCCGTGCCGACGGCCACGTAACCGGTCCCGGCCGAGCCGATGCCGAGCAGCGTGGCTGCGGTGCCGGAGGTCGCCGGCTGCCACGTGAGGCCATCGGCACTGGTGAGGATGCGCCCGTTGGCACCGACCGCGACGAACTGGGAGCCGACGGCGATCGCGTACAGGGCGTCGCTCGTCGGATTGGTTGCGGCCGTCCACGTGACGCCATCGGTGCTCGTGACGATGGTCCCCTGGTCGCCCACGGCGACGAAGCGTCCGCCACCGAACGTGACGCTGCGCAGCACGACGGCGACGCCCGAGGTCTGCGGCGTCCAGGTGACGAGGTCGGTGCTGGTGAGGATGGTGCCGTTGTCCCCGACGGCGATGTAGAGGCTGTTCCCGAACGCGATGCCGCGCAACGCCGCCGTCGTGCCGGACGTCTGCCCCGTCCAGTTGCTGCCGTCGCCGCTGGTGATGATCGTGCCGTTGGCGCCGACCGCCACGGACGCGGCACCCTGCTGCGCGATGGCGTAGAGATCCTGCGTTCCCGCGGTCGCGCTGGTCCACGTGATCGCGTCGGCGCTGCGCACGGTGGTGCCGGCATTGCCGACGGCGACATAGGCGCCATTCACGTAGGCGACGGCGTTGAGATCCCTCGTCACGCCGGACGTCTGCGCCGTCCACGTGGTGCCGTTCGGGCTGCTGAAGACCTGTCCGCCGGTCCCGACCGTCACGAAACCTGCGCCCGCGCCGAACGTCGCCGCATTCAGGTTGAACGCGCCAAGGGATGCGCCCACGGTCCACACGGAGCCCGACGGTCGCGGCGTCGCCGAGACGGTCGGTGAGCCGGACCCGCCGGGTCCGCCGTCCGTGCGGCCGTTGATGGTGAAGTAGTACGTCACCCCATTGACCAGCGGGAACACCACCTGCGGGGTGTGCGCACCGCGAATCACCTTGCTGTTCGCGATGTTGACGAAGTTCTCGGGCGTGATGGCGGGATCGGTGCCATAGAACACCCAGTACTCCACGTCGCTCTCCGCGGGCCACGACAGGGTCACCTGGTTGTCGCCGGCAGTCGCGGTCACTTCCGTCGGCGGCGACGCGGACTTGCCCCCGCCGCCGCACGCGCTCAGGGCAAGGGCAAGGCAGCACAGCGCAGCGAGGCGCAGGCGCGGCGCGGCGACGAAGGCGCGGAACGTATGGAAGAGGCCGTGCGCAAGACCGCGCAGTGAAGCGGAGCGACGAGGAAGCGTGAGCATGGGCAGGAACGAAACGGCGGTGGGCGGGAAGTCGCGCACGCGAAGTGCGGACGGCGCGCGGCTATCCGGGCGCGAAGGAGCGCATCGTAGCACGCGGGATTGGCGCTTCCGCGCGCTGCGGACGCGTCAGCCGGTCGCGCGGACCAGGTTGCGGCCGGCGCTGGCTATTCAGGCGCTCTTGCTGTCGCGCCCGGGATCGGCTTCCGCTTCGGGCGCCGCCGCATGCGTGTCGACGTGGTCCCACCCGCCGAAGATGACCCCATCGACATGGCGAACGCCCGCGTGGGCGTGCCGTACGGGATCGAGATAACGGCGCGCGAGTGCTGCGACGTCCTGGGCGAGCGCGGCCTTCAGCGCGGCGTGCTCGCGCTTCACGTTCTCGAGCTCGCTTTGCAGGAGGCCCACGCGGATCCGCAAATCGCGGATCGTCGCGTCGGGATCGCCGGCGGGCGAAGCATCGTGCAGGTTGTGATCGGACGGCATGATGAGGGATCGACGTTGGCTGCTGCAGCATGCCCTCGTTGCGTTGCCTCGCCTGCCGGCATTTGGTCACAGATCGCGTAGGAAACGTCCTACATGCCGGTCCGGCACGAACTCGCGGCCTGAGCGGACTCTGAGTGTGCTTGACCGGTACACGACAGGACCGATGGATATGGCCGACGAAGACCCGCCCGCGAGGCTCAGCACCGGCGTCCGCCGGACTGGACACCGTACTTGGCGGTGGGCTATGGAAGGGCGCCGTGTACCTGGTGCAGGGGCCGCCAGGCTCCGGCAAGACGATCCTTGCGAACCAGGCCTGTGCCGACGTCGCGCGGCGCGGCGGGCGCGCGCTGTACGTGTCGCTGCTCGCGGAGTCCTTCGCCGGCATGCTCCACCACATGCGCCGGCTGTCCTTCTTCGACCCGAAGAGTGTCGGAACCGGCACGACCTATCTCAGCGGTTTCGGTGCGCTGGAGGAAGGCGGCCTGAGCAGCGTGCTCGCGCTGCTGCGCACGGAGACGCAGCGCCACTCGGCGGAACTCGTGGTCATCGATGCGCTGCCGCCCAATCGCGACAGCGCTACGAGCGACCTGCAATACAAGCGCCGGCTGCTCGACCTGCAGGCGCTGGCGTCCTTGTCGGGTTTCACCACGCTCCTGCTGAGCACGCAGACCGCTGAACCCGACGCCGCCGTCGTCCATCAGATCGCCGACGGGATCATCGAGCTTGGCGACGAAGCCTATGGCGTGCGCGCGCAGCGCACGCTGGTGGTTTCCAAGTTCCGCGGCGGCGCGACGCTGCGCGGCCGGCACGCCTTTCGCATCGGCCGCGGAGGGCTCGAGGTGTTCCCGCGCCTCGAGTCGCAGGTCCGCGAAGGCGAGCCGGTCGGCGGCATGGACCGGCGTCTGCGCACCGGCATCGGCGGGCTCGACCGCATGCTTGGCGGCGGCTTGCCCAGCATCACCACCACCGGGATCATCGGCGCCCCGGGCACCGGCAAGACCTCGGTGGGGCTGCAGTTCATCGGCGGCGCAACGCGCGCCGAGCCCGGACTCATCTTCGGGCTGTACGAGTCCCCGGCGTCACTCCGCGCGGGGGCCGCCACGTTCGGCGTCGATCTTGCGCGCATGGAACGCGAAGGCGCGCTGCATATCGACTGGCAGCCGCAGGGCGAGCACCTCATGGACGAGCTCGCGCATCGCCTGCTCCGCCTCGTCGAGTCCACCGGCGCGCGCCGGGTCCTCGTCGATGGCTACGAGGCCTTCGTGCAGGCGAACGTCCATCCCGATCGCATCACGCGGTTTCTGACCGCGCTGTCGATCGAGCTGCGGCGGCTGGGCGCCACCGTGATCATGTCCGCCGAGCGCGACAAGCTGCTCGGCTTGGGGGCCGAAGTGCCCGTGCAGGGCGCGTCGCCCATCCTCGACAACGTGCTGCTCGTGCGGCACGTCGAACAGCACGGCCGGCTCGTCCGGCTGCTGTCGATCATCAAGCTGCGCGGCAGTGGCTTCGATACGCGCGTGTACACGTTCGAGATCACCGACCGTGGCATCGAGGTCGGCGCGGAATGGAACCCGCAGGGTACCAAGGGCCAGAGCTAGCCGCACACGACGTGCTCCCGGCGTGCGCGAACCGCGTCAGCGACCGCAGAACGCTTCGAGCAGTGTTGCGAATCCCGGCGTTGCGAGCATGAGCGTCGCGAGGCCCGTGATGGCCGGGCTGCCGCCGCGCCCGCCCCGCAGCACCGCCTCGAGCTCGGCGATGGGGAACGGCTTTTGCAGAAACGCATAGGCGCCGGGGATCGTCGCGCGCACGTGCGCTTCCGGAAGGGAGCTCATGAGGACCAGAGAGCACTGCGGACGCAGCCTCGTGCATCGCGCTGATCAGGGCGGCACCGCAGAGGCCGGGCATCATCACGTCGCAAAGCACGATGTCGAATGCCTCGTCGCGCAACCGTTCGAGTGCGGCATCGCCGGAGTAGGCGACACCCGTGCCGAAGCCCATGCCCGACACCAGCTCGCCCACGATATCGGCGAGGCTCGGCTCGTCGTCCACCACCAGTACACTGTCCAACCCTGGAACCCTTCCGCGCGGCCGATGCGTCGGGTCTGACCGGCATCCGGGACACCGGTTCCAACGGCACGCGTCACCGCGTAGCGAGCAGGATGCGTCGCCCGGTGCGCTTCTCGGGACCTCAGCGTTCGGCTGAAGGCCGAACCCGCGAGAGCGCACGCGATGGCGGGTCAGCGGGTCTCGGCCTGCCGCTGGAAGTGTTGCACCAGGTACAGCGACATGTCGGGTGCCATGATGGGCCGCGGTCCGGGGTAGCTGCGCATCACGACGCGCACGAGCTCGCGGTTGGCCGGGGTGACGGCGTAGCGGTGGGTGAGCAGGAAATGATCGATGAAGCGACCACTCGTCCACGACTCGTCGGGCGAGATGTGGATGGGCTCGTAGCCGGGCTTGGGACGCTTCGGACGGGTGACGGATGCTTGCATCGATGCTCTTTCGCGCGCAGGGGCTGGCGCGCACGGGGAACCGGGGGAACGCCTCAGTCGCACCCTGAGTTGACGGCATCCGCAACGTTTTCTTGAGGGTGTCGCCTTCCGGCGGCACCGCAACACGCGGCATCAGTAGGAATTACCGGCGCGGCGGCAAATCAGGCCGACGACGCCGCGGCGGCGCAAGAACATCCGCTCCACGCGGAATCCACAACGATCGCTGCAGGAGGAACCATGACCACGAAGCTCGACGGTGCGCTGAAGCGTGAAATCAATGTCGACGGCGCGACCTACACCCTCACGATCACCCCCGAGGGATTCCGGCTCGTGCCGAAGGGCAAGCGCAAGGGCTATGAAATGGTGTGGAGCGCATTCGTCAGCGGCGATGCCGCGCTCGCACAGGCGCTGAACGCATCGCTCGCGGGACCGCGCTCGCCGCACGCGGACGCCGATGACGGCGACGGAGCAACGCGCGGCAAGACCTGACCGTGCCGCCGCACGGAGGGCAAGCGCGCAGCTACAGTCTTGCGCGGGGATCCGTGCGCGCCACCCGCGCGAGCAGGTAGTCGACCTCGGCGCGCGCGACGGAAGTCAGCGTGGCAGCGGGCTTGCGCTGCGCGTCTGATGCGAGCAGGCCGCGACGCATGAGAATGTACTTGCGCACCGCGAGCCCGACACCGGGCTGCTGCTCGTAACGCAGCAGCGGCAGGTGCGCATCGAAGAGCGCATGCGCATCGTCGCGGCGACCCGCGTGCGCGTGCCGGACGACGTCGACCAGCATGTCGGGGAACGCATAGCCGGTGTTCGCGCCATCGGCACCGCGCTCCATCTCGAAGTCGAGGAAGAGTCCGCCGTTGCCGCACAGGATGGAGAGGTGACGCATGCTGCCGTCCTGCTCGAACCCGCGCAGCGCCGAGATCTTCTCGAGTCCCGGCCAGTCCTCGTGCTTCAGCATCACGCACGACGCGTTCTCGTTGACGATGCGGCGGATCACGCCAGGGGTCATCACGACACCGAACGTCAGCGGGTAGTCCTGGATGACGAACGGAACGTCGGCGCCGATCGCCTCGGCCGCCTGCCGATAGTACGCAACGATCTGGTCGTCGGTGCGTAGCGTGTTCGGCGGCGCGATCATCACTCCCGCCGCGCCCTCCTCCATCACCGCATGCGCGAGCGCGCGCATCGCCGCGAACCCCGGTGCGGATACGCCCACCACCACCGGCAGCGGCATGCGCCGCACCATGCGCGCTGCGATCGCCACGGACTCCGCGTGCTCCAGCTTGGGCGCTTCGCCGAGTTGCCCCAGGACAGTGACGCCGGTGGCGCCACACGCGACGTAGAAATCGGCGAGGCGATCGAGCGAGGGCTCGTCGATGCGCCCGTCGGGCAGAAATGGCGTCGGGGCGATCGGATACACGCCCTGCGCGTCGCTGGAAAGAAGCATGGCCGGTCCGGTCGCGGTCGAGGTGGCGCGATGATGCGCCATCGGGCAGCGGCGACGCCCATGCGCCTAAACGTGTCAGGGTTCAGCCTCACGGTCCGAGGTGTTCGGCTGAAGCCGAACCCACGAAGCCCCCCGTTGTGGGTCAGCTTCGGCTGAAGCCGACGAAGATCCCCGTTGTAGGTCAGGCTTCAGCCTGACTCCTTTACGCTGTGACGCCGGCGTGAACGCGGCGCGCGGCGCGCGCCGTCGCGTCAGGCGGGCACGAGACGCAGGCGCGTGATTTCGGACGGCGCACCGAGGCGCTTCGGCGGCCCCCAGTAGCCGGTGCCGCGGCTCACGTACACCCACAGCTCGCCGAGCCGGTGCAGCCCGGCCGTGAACGGCTGCTGCATGCGCACGAAGAAATTCCACGGCAGGAACTGGCCGCCATGGGTGTGACCCGAAAGTTGCAGGTCGAAGCCGTGCTCCTGCGCCGCGAACGCCGAGCGCGGCTGGTGCGCCAGCAGCACCCTGACCGCTGCATCGGATGGTGCACCGGCGAGCGCTGCGCCGGGGTCGCTGCGGTGCGACGGCTCGAAGTGATGCGCGCCGTAATCGGTGACGCCTGCAAGCACCACGCGCTCCCCCGCGTGGCGCAGCACGACGTGTTCGTTGACGAGCACGTGCACGCCGAGGCGCTGCAGCTCGGCGATCCACGCGCGTGCGCCGGAGTAGTACTCGTGGTTGCCGGTCACGAAGTACGTACCGTGGCGCGCGGCGAGACGCGCGAGCGGCTCGGTGTGCGGCCCGAGATGCCGGACGCTGCCATCCACGAGATCACCGGTCACTGCGATCACGTCGGCCTCCAGCGCGTTCACCGCATCGACGATCGCTTCGAGATAGCCGCGCTTGATCGTGGGACCGACGTGCACGTCGGTGATCTGCGCGATCGTGAAGCCGTGCAATGCGTGCGGCAGGCCGGCAATCGCGACGTCGACGGAACGGACCTTCGCCGTGCGCCGCGCGTTCAGCAGACCGATCAGCGTCACGGCGAGAGTCACGAGCGGCACCGCTGCAGCGCTCATCGTGTGCAGCATGTCGAGCGGAACTGCGGCGGGCACGAGCGCGGCCATGACGTGCGCCACCGCGAGCATCGCGTCGCGCAACACCGTCAGCACGAAGAGGGACGAGAACGAGCCTGCGACCAGCAGACCCGTCCACGCGAGCCGATCGGCCAGCGGCTGGCGCCGGACCCTTCTCGCCCCGAGGCCGAGCGGCAGGAGCGCTGCCGAGAGCACCAGCCAGAACCCGAGGATCAGTGCGGCGTAGCCCGACGGGAGATCGGGCAGCAGGCGCCAGGCGATGTAGCCGTGCAGCAGGAGGACGAGCGAGTAGAAGCGCAGCATCGAAGAGGCTACGTGGGGGCGCTGGCGCGCACGCGCAAGGGCCGGCGATGCGGCCCGCCGGGGGAAGGGTCGAATGCGGGATCGACCGCGCCCGGCACGATCCCACGCGGTGGCCGTCCGTGCCGTTCAGACGTCGAACGTGCCGCCGTCGTCGAACCCGCCGAAATCCGCATCGCCACCCGGAGCGCCATCGCTGCCGGCGTCGTCGGCGAGCGCGTCGTGCCGATCTCCCGCGGCCGCATGATCGTCCGCAGCGGCGTGATCGACGCCGTCGCCGAAATGCTGATCGTGCGTGAAGAACTCGCGCGCGATCATGCTCCCCAGCACCGTCCCGGCCACACTTCCGAGCAGGCTGCCTGCCATCATGCCGCCGAACCCGGGCATCGCGGCACCGCCGAAGGCGCGCTCCAGCGTGCCCGGCCGGCGCATTTCCGCCCGTGTCGCGAGACGAGCGAGCTCCTGCGGATTGGCGCCGTTCGCCTCGACCCGCGCGCGCTCACTTGCCGGCGCCTCGGCGCCGAGCTGCTGCAGCACCATGCGGCGCTGCTCCGGCGTGAGTTGCGCGAAGGCTTCGGCGTGCGCCTGCTCGATGGCCTCGGGCGGCGCGGTCTTCAGCAGGTAGCGGTAGCGCGCGACGGCCTGCTCGTCCTCCGATGCCGCCATCGCCGGCTGCTCGGGCCGCGCCCGCGCGCCGGACCTCCAGTCGAACAACCCCATGCTCGTCCTCCTCGTTCAGGCTCACCGGAGGAGCTTGGACGCGCGAAACGGCGCGAAGTGCCCTGCGCTTGAATCGGCGCGCGACTGCCGCTACCGTGCCGCCTTCTCATTCGAAAACCGTGCCCATGACCATCCGTTATTTCTGGGAGGACTTCCCGCCCGGCTGGACCTACGAAGGCGGGTCGCGCGCGCTCGATGCCGAGGAGATCAAGGCATTCGCGCGCGAATACGATCCGCAGGCGTACCACACCGACGAAGCGGCCGCTGCGGACACGCCCTTCGGCGGGCTCATCGCGAGCGGCTGGCAAACCTGTGGCGTGGGCATGCGGATGATGTGCGAGGGTTATCTGCTGGAATCCGCGTGCATCGGGTCGCCCGGTCTCGACGAGTTGCGCTGGTTCGAGCCGGTGCGCCCCGGGGATACGCTGCGCTTCCGGGCAACGGCACTGGAGCAGACGCCCTCCGCGAAGCATGCGTGGCGGGGAACCGTGCTGTTTCGCTGGGAGGTCCTGAACCAGCGCGACCAGGTCGTATGCCGAATGGTCGGCCGGCAGCATTACCGGCGACGCATGCCGGCCGCGGCAGACGTCCCGCCGACGCCGACGTGATCGTCGTGCCGGCGGGAGCCGCCGTCCCTCACGTCCGCACGTTCAGTCGCTCATCGTCGCGCCGGGAAAGAACGGGAGTGTGCGCACGCGGTTGCCGGTGAGGCGCGCATACGCGTTGGCGAGCGCCGGTGCCAGCGGCGGCACGCCCGGCTCACCCACGCCGCTCGGCGGATTGGTGCTCGCGAGGATCTGCACGGTGACCTGCGGCATCTCCTGCACGCGCAGGACGCGATAGCGATTGAAGTTGAGCTGATTCGCCTTGCCTGCGGTGAACGTGCTCTGTCCCCACAACGCCGCGTTCATCGCGTGCACGATGCCGCTTTGCATCTGCGCCTCGACGGAGTCGGGATTGATGACCGTGCCGCAATCCACGACACAGGCCACGCGATGCACGCGCATGGATCCCGTCGCCGGCTGCGAGATCTCCACCACCTGCGCGACGATCGTACCGAAGGACTCCGCCAGGGCCACACCCCAGGCGTGCCCCGTAGGCAGGGTCTTCCGCCACGAGGCGCTCAACGTGTCGGCCGCCCAGAGCACGGCGTGCGCGCGCGGACTGTTGCCGAGGTGGTTGTAGCGGAAGATGAACGGATCGACTCCGGCCGCACGCGCAAGCTCGTCCATCATGCTCTCGACGGCGAACGCGTTGATCGAAGCGCCCACCGAGCGCCAGAAGCCGACCGGAATGCCCGCGGGCAACGGCACCCAGTCCACCATGTGCGTGCCGAGGTCGTAAGGCAGCCGCACGGCGCCCTCGACCGCCTGCGAGTCCACTGCACCGGGCGGTAGCCAGCCGCGTTGCCCCAGGATCGCCTGCGACACGTTGCGATACGACCATGCCGCGATGCGACCGGCGTTGAGCTTTGCCTTCACGTTGACGAGCGCGAACGGGCGGTACTGGTCGTGCCCGAAGTCCTCCTCGCGCCGCCACATGAGCTTGACCGGCCGCTGCACGGCCATCGCGACCTGGATCGCCTGGCAGATGTAATCCTGCTCGAACTTGCGCCCGAGGCCGCCGCCGAGGAACGTGGTGTGCACGGTGATCTGCCCCTGTGCGAGCCCCGTGATCTGCGACGCGTTCGCCGCGACGAGCGCCGCGGCCTGGTTGGGTGCCCAGATCTCGCAGCTCTGCGGCTTGCCGGATGCGAACACGATGTTGACGGTGCAGTTGAGCACCTCCATCGTCGCGTGCGCGAGGTACGGCAGCGTGTACGTCGCAGCAACCGTCGGGGCGCCGAGCGCGCCGTTGACGATCGGAGCGATCGTTGCCTCATAACCCGCCGCCGTGGTGCCCGGAGGCGGCGCGGGTTCCGCCACGAGCGCGGGACCGGAAGCCATCAGGGCGGTTGCCTGCGCGAGTATCTGCGCGGAATCGACGTCGGCGCTCGACGCTGGCAGCTTCCACTGCACGCTGAGCGCATTCGCGAGACGCATCGCCAGCCACGTGTTCGTGGCGACGACTGCCACCGCGTTGGTGGTGCCCGCGGCAACCTTGCCGCGGCCTTCCGTCGTCGTGCATGGCACGACGGCGATCGCGTTGGACGGCTTGGCCGGCATCGTCGCCAGCGTGCCGCCGATGACGGGACAGTGCTTGATCGCCGCGAACACCATGTTCGGCAGCCACACGTCGATGCCGAACTTCGCGCTGCCGTCGGTCTTCGCCGGAATGTCGACGCGGGCGAGCCGCGTGCCGATCAACCGGAACTTCGTGGGATCCGTGAGGCGCAAGTCATCCGGTGCCGGCAGCGTCGCCGCCAGCGTGGTGAGGTCCTTGTACGCCCACGTCCTGCCGGTGGGAACGTGCGTCACCACGGCGCTCTTCGCGCTGTAGCTGTTGCGGTTGGCGTCGCCGTTCTTCTGCATCGCGGCGGCGATCAGCATCTCGCGCGCGGCAGCGCCGGCATTGCGCAGCGTGGAGTAATGCCCGCTCACGGCGCTGCTGCCGCCCGTGAAGTACGACACCAGCGGATTGACGGGCGACTGCGCGACGGTGATCTGGTTCCAGTCCACCATCAGTTCCTCGGCGAGGATCTGCGGCAGCCCGGTCATCGTGCCCTGGCCCATCTCCGCGCCGCCGAACTGGAGCGTGATGGAGCCATCGGTGCCGATGTGGACGAACGCATTGGCCAGTGCCTCGCGGGACGGCGGCGCGGCCGCGGCGCCGACCAGGGCGCTGCGTCCCACGAGCGGCAGCGCGAACGCGACGGCGAGTCCCTTCGCGGAAAAGGTGAGGAAGCCGCGGCGGTCCATCTTGCGCGGTGCGGTGTCGGCGATGATTTCGGCAGGCAGTCTCATGGTCATCTCCGGTCAGAGGCCCGCGACGGCATCCTTGATACGCGCGTAGGTGCCGCAGATGCACACGTTCTCCATCTCCGACAGGATCTCCGTGCCGTGATGTCCGGCGGCCATTGCCGCGGCGCACGACATGATCATTCCGGACTGGCAATAGCCACACTGTGGCACCTGCTTCGCGATCCATGCCTTCTGCGCGGGATGGCTGCGGTTGGCCGACAGGCCTTCGATCGTGACGACCTTTTTCCCGACCGCGGACGAGACGTCGACGTGACACGATTTCTCCGCCTGGCCGTCCATCATCACCGTGCATGCGCCGCAGACTTCGATGCCGCAGCCGTACTTCGTGCCCGTGAGGCCGAGCACATCGCGCAGCACCCACAGGAGCGGCGTCGCGGCATCGACGTTGACGGTGTAGTTCTGACCGTTGACATTCAGGACCATCGGAACCTCCAGTCGAGGGGCGGCATGCCCCGGGTTGAGTTGTTCTTCGGGTGCGGCAGGCAGCCGCGCACGGCGACGTGGAGGCTACGGGATGATTTATGACAATGTCAAGATGACAATTGTCAAATCATCGCACGACAATAGATCACTGTTTTCAGCCTGTTAAGACCACGCGTCAATGACAACAGCATCCCGTGGCAATACCGGCAAAGGACGCTGAGCCGGGTGGGTGGAGCGTGAACGATGGGACCGGATGGTCCGGTCGGACCTGTTCCGCGGCGCCGAATGTGCCGATATCCGGGAACGTGCGCGATGCGCTGCCGCCGGCAGCGTCGGGCACGGGTGCCGACCTGGTGATCCCCCGATGCCCGTCAAAGAACCCGAGTCAGCGACCGTCCCCGACGGTCAGGTCAGCCTGCTGCACGAAGACGACGAGTCGCGCGCTAGGTATTACCGCGCCGTGGTCCAGTCTTACGCAGGCTGTTCAGGTGATGCACGTACCGCTCGAAGCCCTCTCCTACCGGCTTCGGAGTCTCCGAGTGACGGAGGACCCCCGCACCGATGACCGTCTCGCGGTCGAACTCGGCCAGCGCCTTCGCCTGCATCTCCGCGGGCATGGCGCGCAGCAGCGAGATCACGAGGCACTGCAGCGCCATCAGCTCGCCCTTCTGATCGTTGACGACGGCAGCCATGCGCTCGAGCGGGTTCATGCCGGGCTCCTCGGGGATGTCGTCACGCATAACGGGTGAATGTAGCAAACCTCGCGTCCGCTACAAAACGGGACCCGCAAAAGGTACGCCGCGGCCGGCCCGGGTGAGACGCGCACTAATCACGCGGCGCGCGGGCGCGATGTCGCATCTCAGCCCAGCGTCGTCAGCACCGGGGCGTGGTCGCTGGTGCCGACGTCGGCCAGCACCGTACAGCTCGACACGCGCGCGGCGAGGCTTTGCGACGCAAGGATGTAGTCGATGCGCCACCCGATGTTGCGCTGGCGCATGTTCCGCCACGGCGCCCACCACGTGAACATGTTGGCGTCGTCCGGATGCAGCGACCGCGCGACGTCGACGAGCCGATCGTCGAGCATGGATTCGAAGAGCTCGCGCTCCTCCGGCCGCTGGCCGATCACGCCCGGCTTCTTCTCGCGCGGATGCACGTCCATGTCGGTGCGGGCGATGTTGATGTCTCCGCACAGCACGAGCTGGCGGCCTTCGTCGTGAATCTGCCTGGTCCAGGCGACGAGCTCGCGCAGGAAGCGGATCTTCGCGTCGTAATCCTTGCCGCCGTTGGGCACGTACACCGAGGCGATCACGAGATCGCCGAAGCGTGCCTGCACGATGCGCGTCTCCATGTCGAACGCGGGGTGACTGAACTCGGGCTCCGTGTCGAACGCGCCCTTGCGGATGTGCAGCGAGACGCCGGAGTAGCCACGCTGGCCGTGCCAGTAGGTGGTGTAGTCGGCGATCTTGCAGCTGTCCGGAATCTGCGTCGGATCGGCCTTGAGCTCCTGCAGGCAAACGACGTCCGGCTGGTCGCGCGCGAGCCATTCGCAGAACTGCGCCTCGCGCGCACGGATGCCGTTGACGTTCCAGGTGGCGATCTTCATCGAAGCCATGCTTTAGCGAACCGGCGGACGATCACGGCGAGGGGCGCCGAACTGCGCGGGATCGATGTGGGTGGAATGGGTGGCGAGATACACCTCGCGCAGGAAGGAAGCGAGCCCGCCGATCAGGGCCAGCATCGCTACGACGAACAGGCCGCCCGACACGACGCGCAGATCGGTGCCCACGAACTCGTCCATGAACAACACCATGATGACGAGGCACACGAGCAGGGCGGCGGCGGTGCAGAAGTTGATCGCCCAGCTGGCTAGCCGGCGCCGATGCTCGAGAATCGTGAGCTCGGCACGCGCCGCGTCGAGACGGCGCGCATCCATCGTCGACCACGCCTGCTCGAGGAACCGCGAACGGTCGATGACGCGCGCGAGGCGATTCGCCATGACTCCCAGCAGACCGGCGATGCCCGTCAGCAGGAAGACCGGAGCAATGGCGAGCTGGATGGCGTGCGCGATCAGCGCGCCGCCGACATCGGTGGTTGGCATCGGACCAGGTTCACGCAGGTGGACTGCACGCGCGAAGGCGCGGGCAACGCCAACTTTACCATCGCCGATCGCGCCGGCGCAGCGTCGCACCGTCCGGGCGCCGAGGATGGCGGCGTGCGGTGCTATCGCGACCAGGGCGGAGCGCCGGCGTTGCCGATCGCGTAGCGCTCCATCGCCGCGCGCACGCGTTCGCCGGACGCGGCATCGCCGCGCCCCAAAGCATCCAGCGCCGCGATGACGATGTGGTGGCGATCGACTTCGAAGAAGCGGCGCAGTGCCTGCCGCGTGTCGCTGCGGCCGAAGCCGTCGGTGCCGAGCGCGACGAACGGCGCCGCGATGTACGACGCGATGAGCTGCGGGTACGCGCGGACGTAATCGGTCGCCGCGATCACGGGCGCATCGCCATCCAGGCATTGTTCGACGTGGCTTCGCCGCTTCGGCGCGCCGGGAGAGAGCCGGTTCGACCGCTCGACCTCGCGCGCGTCCCGGGCGAGCTCGGTGAAGCTCGTCACGCTCCAGGTCTCGGCGCTGACCTGCCAGTCGTCGCGCAGGAGCTTCGCGGCGGCGATCACTTCGCGCAGGATCGTGCCCGAGCCGAGAAGCCGCACTTGCGGCGCGCCGGCGCTTTCGTCCGCTGCCAGCCGGTACATGCCCCGGATGATGTCGGCCTCCGTCCCCGCTTGCAGCGACGGCTGCGCGTAGTTCTCGTTCATCACGGTGACGTAATAGAACACGTCCTCGTGCTCTTCCATCATCCGCCGCGCGCCATGATCGAGGATCACGGCGAGCTCGCACGCGAACGCGGGATCGTAGGCGCGGCAGTTGGGCACCGTCGCGGCGACCAGATGGCTGCTGCCGTCCTGATGCTGCAAGCCTTCGCCGGCGAGCGTCGTGCGGCCGGCGGTAGCGCCGAGCAGGAAGCCGCGCGCACGCTGGTCCGCGGCGGCCCAGATGAGATCGCCGACGCGCTGGAAACCGAACATCGAGTAATAGATGTAGACCGGCAGCATGGCGACGCCATGCACGCTGTACGCCGTGGCCGCCGCCACCCACGACGACAGGGCGCCCGCCTCGGTGATGCCTTCCTCGAGCAGCTGGCCGTCCTGCGCCTCGCGGTAGCGCAGCATCGATGCGGCGTCCTCCGGCTCGTAGAGCTGGCCGACGGGCGAATAGATGCCGATCTGCCGGAACAGGTTGGCCATGCCGAAGGTACGCGCCTCGTCGGCGACGATCGGCACGATGCGAGGGCCGAGCTCCTTGTCGCGCAACAGGTTGCTGATGAGCCGCACCGCTGCCGTGGTCGTCGACATCTCGTGGCCGGCGGCCGCGGTGGCGAATCCGGCGTAGCTGTCGAGCGATGGCACCTTCACCGGATCGGCGCGGGGACGGCGCGCCGGCAAAGCGCCGCCGAGCGCAGCACGGCGCTCGCGCAGGTACGTGAGCTCGGCACTGCCGTCGGGCAATGAATAGAAGCGCATTTCGCTCACGTCGGCGTCGGACAGATGCAGGCCGAAGCGATCGCGAAAGCGGCGCAGCGCCTCGACGTCGAGCTTCTTCTGCTGATGGGCCGTCATGCGCGACTCGCTCACGCCGCCCATGCCGTAGCCCTTCTTCGTCTTGGCAAGGACGACGGTGGGCTGGCCGCGGTGCGCCTGCGCCGCGCGCAGCGCTGCGTACAGCTTGCGGAAATCGTGACCGCCGCGCTTCAGCGCGTCGATCTCGCCCGGCGTCATGTGCGCGACGAGCGCGCGCAACTCCGGATCGAGGCCGAAGAAGTGGCTCTGGTTGTAGGCGCCGTCGTTGGCACCGAGGGTCTGGTATTCACCGTCCACCGTCGCCGCGAACTGGCGCAGCAACGCATGATGCGTGTCGCGCGCGAACAGGCCGTCCCAGTCGGAACCCCAGAGCACCTTGATGACGTTCCAGCCCGCGCCGATGAACAGCGACTCGAGCTCCTGGATGATCTGGCCGTTGCCGCGCACCGGGCCGTCGAGCCGTTGCAGGTTGCAATTGATGATCAGCGTGAGGTTGTCGAGCTTCTCGCGCGCGGCAAGCGTGAGCGCGGCGGTCGATTCGGGCTCGTCCATCTCGCCATCGCCGAACACGCCCCAGACGTGGCGATCACCCATCGCGGCAATCCCGCGATGCTCGAGATAGCGCATGAAGCGCGCGTGATAGATCGCGCTGATCGGGCCGATGCCCATCGAGCCGGTCGGGAACTGCCAGAAGGCCGGCATCAGCCAGGGATGCGGATAGGACGACAGACCCGTGCCGCCCACCTCCTGCCGGTAGTTCGCGAGCTGTGCCTCCGTGAGGCGGCCTTCGAGGAAGGCGCGCGCATACACCCCGGGTGCCGAATGCGGCTGATAGAACACGAGGTCCGCGTCGCTTGCCGGCGTGGCCGCGCGGAAGAAGTGATTGAACCCGACCTCGAAGATCTCGGCGGCGGAAGCGTAGCTCGCAATGTGGCCACCGAGCTCGCCATACGCCGCGTTCGCGCGCACGACCATCGCCAGCGCATTCCAGCGCATCACCGACGTGATCCGCTCCTCGAGCACGAGATCACCCGGATACGGCCCCTGCTCCTCGACCGGGATCGTGTTCTGGTACGCCGAGTACGGCCGCACGTGCGCGAGGATGCCGAGATGCTGCGCACGCTCCTCGAGGCGCTTCAGCAGGTACTGCCCGCGCTCCTTGCCCCCCGCCTGTACGGCCGCTGCGAGGGCGTCGAGCCATTCCTGCGTCTCCGCGGGATCGGTGTCGTCTTCGGGCAGCGTGCTCATGAAAGGTCGCGTCGGGAAGGGTCGTGTTCGCATGGCGCGAGATGCGGATACGCGCCGTTCCGGCCGCACCCCGGTCGCGTCCTATTCTGACATCACCGTGGCATGAAACATAACGACCGTGCCATTGGTCTCTCACGCTGATGCAAACCCAAGTGGGGCCGACGATGGACCTGACCAACCCAGCCCGGCGGGCAATTCTTACCTGTGCGACGCTCGCCTCGGCAAATGGCCGTCGCACGATGCCATTGCGGCGCGCATTGCTCGCAGTGTCGGTGGCGATCGGATCCGCGGCGCGCGCGCAGGGTGCCATCGACAACGCGGACATCGCACGTGATGGCACGACTGCGCCGGGCGCAATGCGGGCCACGGCGCCTGCAGCGGTCCCCGCGTTCCGCGACTCGATCTTCCGCGATCCGGCGCGACTGCTCGCGCAGCAGGAGTCGCAGGCGACGCCTGCCGGCGAAGCCGCTGCACTGTCGCCAATGCAGGACTGGAATGGCATGCAGAAGAGCTACGTCATTCCGGCGTTGGAGATCATCGGCTTCGACATGCTGCTGAACCTGTATGACCGTGCCCATTACGGCTGCTGCGATTTCCATTCGAACCTGCCGTCGATCAGGCGCAACCTACGCAGCAGCTGGGTGGTGGATGCGGACACGTTCACCGTCAACCAGATCGGCCATCCGTATCAGGGGTCGATGTACCACGGGTTCGCGCGGGCGTCCGGTCTCGGCTACTGGCCGGCCCTCGGGTACACGTTCGCCGGCAGCGCGTTCTGGGAGATCGCAGGCGAGACGACACCGCCTTCGAAGAACGACCAGATTTCCACCGGCATCGGCGGCAGCTTCCTCGGCGAGGCGTTGTTCCGGATGGCCAACCTGTGGCTCGAGCAGGAGCACGGTTCGCCCTTCTGGCGCGAGGCCGGCGCGGCCGTGATTTCGCCGCCGGTCGGCTTCAACCGGCTCGCGTTCGGCAACCGTTTCGACGCCATCTTCGCAAGTCATCAACCGGACTATTACAGTCGACTGCAGGCCGGGGTCAGCTCGGCGACGCAGAATCGAGCCCGGCACGTCGACGGAGGTTAAGCGCAACGAAGGCGTCGTCAACTTCGCCATCGACTACGGACTGCCGGGCAAGGCCGGCTATACCTACAAGCGACCGTTCGATCTCTTCAGCTTCGAAGCGTCCGCGTCGACGGCCATTGGCGTCGAGAGCGTGCTGACCCGCGGCCTGCTGGTCGGCACCGACTACGCGCTCGGGGAACACTACCGCGGCGCGTGGGGACTCTACGGCAGCTACGATTACATCGCGCCGCAGGTCTTCCGCACGGCGAGCACGGCGCTGTCGCTCGGCACGACGGGCGAGTACCGGTTCGCGCCACGCTTCGCCGTGCGCGGTACCGGGCTTCTCGGCGTCGGCTACGCAACCGTGAGCACGATCAACGGTGCCGACGACGAACGCTCCAACCACTACGGCATCGCGCCACAGGCGGCGCTGGGCCTGCGGTTCATCATGGGCGACCGGGCATCGCTGGATTTCACGGGGCGCGAGTACTTCGTCAGCCGCGTCTCGGGCGGATCGCGCGGCGGCCACGACAACGTGCTGCGCGGCGATGTAACGTTCACCTGGCGCGTGCACGGACCGCATGGTGTCGCGGTGAAATACCAGGTCTCGCGTCGCGACTCGTCGTTCCCGGATCTGGGCGATATGACGCAGACGCGCGGCACGGTGGGAATCTTCTACACGCTGCTCGGGCGCGAGCGGTTCGCCATCGGCGATTGACCGGCTGTAGTGCCTTCTCCTACGCGCTTTTGGGTATCCGGCTGATAAAGGCGCCCCGAGGCTTGCTGCAAAGTGGCAATCACATTGGGTCTCTACGTGAACGGAGGACGTATGATCTCTTGGGCTGTCACTTTCTTCATCATCGCGCTCGTCGCGGCGGTGCTCGGCTTCAGCGGAATCGCGGGAGCTGCCGCGAACATCGCGTGGATCCTGGCTGCGATCGGCATCGTTCTCGCCATCGTGTTCTTCGTGTCGGGCCGGCGTCCGCCGGTGTAGCGAAGCCGTAGCAGCAGCAACCCGGAAAGGGCGCCGTCGGCGCCCTTTCCATTTGTCGGCCCCGGTCGCAGCCGGACGCGAACCTGTCGCAGCTCCCGCGGCAGTACACTGTGCTCGCGCCGGCGCAGCGAGCGCGGTGCAATCATCCACGGGAGTGCACATGCAGATCACCGACGTCCTCGCCCAGATGGGCGGCCTGCAATCGATAGCAAGGGAACTGGGGGTCAGCGACAGCGAGGTGGCGAGCGGCGCCGACGCGCTCGTGCCGGCAATCCTCGGCGGCTTCAAGAAGCAGGCGCAGTCGCAGCCCTCGGGCATCGAAGGCCTGGGCGGATTGCTCGGCCAGCTCGGCGGCGGAGGCCTGCTCGACAACGTGCTCGCGCCGCAGCCCACCGATGTGAGTCGCGGCAACGACGTGCTCGGACAGATCTTCGGTTCCAAGGACGTGAGTCGCGCCGTCGCGCAGAATGCGGCGACGCAATCGGGCCTCGATCCTTCGCTGCTCAAGAAGATGCTGCCCATGCTGGCGATGCTCGTCGCGGGTTTCATGGCCAAGCGCGGCAGTGCAGGTATGGGAGCGCACCGGCCGCACCCGGTGGCGGCCTCGGCGACATGCTGGGCGGGCTGCTGGGTGGACGCGGTGCGGGTTCGGGGATGCCCATGCCCGGTACGGCGTCGGGCGGCACCGCGATGGGCGGGCTCGGCGCGATGCTCGACATGAATGGCGACGGCAACGTGCTCGACGACATCATGCGCATGGCGGGGAAAGCGATGCGCTAGCGCCTCGCTCGCCGTGCGCGCATCCTGCGTCGGTCATGCGTTCCGCAGCACAACAAAAAGCCCGCACTCGGCGGGCTTTTTGCTGACGTGGACGGCGTTCAGTTCGCAGACGTCGCGACGACCTTGCCTTCCGGCACGAGCGTCTTGCTCTTGGCCTGCGCCTGTTTCGCGGGCGTCGCTGCGGCGGCCTTGATGTTCGCGGGCATCTTGCTCGACGCCGGCGCCGGCGCAACGGCCATCTTCGCGGGCGGAGCGGCGGAGGCCGACGTATCGTCGTAGTCGCCGCACGCCCAGCCGGTTACCGGAGCCAATGCGAACATCGCCAACGCACCCAGCACTACGGGCTTGTTCATGGGCACCTCCTGTCGAGTGGACCGAGCGACGAATCTGCGCGCATCGAGAATGGTTGTCAACAACGCGGCGGGAGGGGCTATACGCACCGCGTGCGGCGCCCGCGGAGCCTTCGCGCGCCAGCCCCACATGAGTCAGATGCGCATCAGCGACCGGCCTTGGCATTCCGCGCGGCGTCCTTTGCGAGGTCCGCACGCGCTTCCCTGGGATTGAGCCACAGCAGCGCACGCCCGGGGTCGAGCTCGAAGTAGACGGTCGCGCCGGCGTACACCAGCACCATGAGCGCGCCGCCGATCCAGGGCCCGAGAAGACCGAACAGGCCGGTCGTAGCCGCGATGACGACGACCAGCCAGCGCGCGACGACGAATGCCGCGCGATGCTTGAGCACACGCTCGTCGTCGTCGCGTGCGAGCAGATCGCGATGCGCCTGAATGCCGGCCGTCACGGAGCCGCCCACTTGCAGAGCGATGCCGGTGATGAAGGAGCGATCCGCCAGCGCGGTCCCGATCGACCAGTCGAACTGCATCAGCACGATGAACAGCGGCACGCCGAGCGGAATGGAGATCAGCGCTGCGCCGAGCAGCGCGCCGAGGCCGGCGCGTATCCAGTCCAGAGGCCCGCGGAGCGGCCTGCCGCGCTCGCCCGGCTTCCCGAGCCCCGTGATGTGCCGCGCGATCAGCAGCACCACCACGGCGAACGCGAGCACCGTGTCGATGAAGTAGAGCACCAGCAGGTTCGCT
Source organism: uncultured beta proteobacterium (assembly GCA_963734575.1). Classification (GTDB taxonomy): domain Bacteria; phylum Pseudomonadota; class Gammaproteobacteria; order Burkholderiales; family Casimicrobiaceae; genus CAIWHR01. The sequence continues at coordinate 171,785 of CAVTHT010000006.1, forward strand.
GCGGACCAGCCGAGAAACAGCACGCCCGCGACCGGCACCAGGTTGCGCGCGACGACCGAGACGACGGCGGCAGGCGGGATCATGGCGCGTAGCTTAATGCGTCGGCGGCGCGATCGCCATGCGCCATCGCTGCGGCGCAGTGGAGCGCGCACCGCGCATGCCGGTGCGAACGAAAGGCCTTGACGCATCCCGGCCTTGCTTGCAGCATCCGATGCGCGCCGCGGACCGGCCCCGGGTCCGCCGGGAGGTGCATGCCGCGATTGCACTGTCGCGCTCATCCAACCATCGCCACCGGAGACCGCATGCAGTCATCGAAACCATCGCCATCGAACGGCGTATCGGGCTGGCCGGCTTCCTTGTGGGCCGCACGCTCGGTCCGCGTCACCGTGCTCGCCGCCGTATTGCTCGCCGTCGGCACGGCATCCGCCATCGCGCAGACTCCGGCGCTGGAGCGCGGACGATATCTCGTCACCGCGGTCATGGCGTGCGGCAACTGCCATACACCCAAGGATGCCGATGGCCGACCCGTGGCCGGCCGCGAGCTGGCCGGTGGCGGCGTCGGCTTCGACATTCCGCCATTCGCCGGCACCGCCCCGAACATCACGCCGGACCGGGAGACCGGCATCGGCACCTGGAGTGACGAGGAGATCAAGCGAGCGATCACGCAGGGCATCCGCCCCGATCACGGCGCGCTCGCGGGCAAGCGTCTCGGCGTGCCGATGGCGACGAACTTCTTCAAGGCAATGACGGCTGCAGACCTCGACGCGGTGGTCGTCTACCTGCGTTCGGTCCCGCCCGTGCGCAACACCACGCCGCCGCCCATCTATCGCGCTCCTGTCACCCATGAAGCGTTTCCGGAAGCGGACCGCGGATTCACCGAACGCGACCTGACGGACAAGGTTCGCCGCGGCGCCTATCTCGCGACGATCGCGCATTGCATGGAATGCCACACGCCCATGGAAAAGGGCGTGATGCAGTTCGAGACGGCGCTCGGCGCGGGCGGCAGACCATTCCTTCCTTCGTTCGTGAAGGGCCTGCCCGAGAGCTGGAAGGGCGCGGTCTCGCGCAACATCACGCCGCATCCGGAACAGGGCATCGGCAAATGGAGTGACGCCGAAATCAAGCGCGCCATCACGCAAGGCATCGGACGCGACGGCCGCTCGCTGCAGCCGCCCATGGCTTTCGCCTGGTACGCGGGCATCCGCGACGAGGACCTCGACGCTATCGTTGCCTACCTGCGAACGCTGCCGCAGCAACCGCACTGACCGTCGAGCACGGGAGCGCGCCCGCTGCCAAGGAACGGATCAGGGCGGCGGCAGATCGACGAGGTAACCCGACAACGCGTATTCCCCACTGTAGCTCGCGCTGCTGCCGTAGGACGCTCCACCGTACACGTCGAACACGAGCTCCTGCGGCCCGTCCACGTAGATCTGGCCGTAGTGATTGAAGCCGTAGAAGCGGCGGTCTTCGCGTCCGGCAGTGAGCGCGCCGCTTTGCACCCACGGAAACGCGAAGCGGATGCGGCTGACGGTAAGGTACGCCGCGCCGAGGACGGTGCCGTCGCCGTAGTAGACGCCGGTCACGGTCTCGATGATCAGGCGCTTGCCGGCGGGCACGCTCTTGGGCAGCTCACAACGGCCCATGCTCGCGCTGCTGGAGCTGCCCATGCTGCAGGTCGACAGGAACGGAACGACCGGAGTTCTCGCGTCGACCGCCAGCGCATCTGCGCAACCTAGCGATGCACACAGGAAGCCCAGGACCGTTGCCTTCGTGACCATGTCCGCACCTCGCGATGTGAATCAGTCGGGAATGTCGCAAACGGCATTACCCGATCCCGGATCGAGCTTGCACACGTCGCCGTCCCTGGCGCTGCAGCAGATCTGCGTGCCGCCCAGGGTGCACACGTTTCCATGCGACACACAGGCCCGACAGAAGCCGAAGACACAAAGCTGCGGCGCGCCAGCCGCCTGACAGCAATGCGTGCCCTGCTGATTGTCCGGCACGCACGTCTGGCCGACGGTCGAGCAGATGGGCCCATTGGGTCCGCTCGGCGTTGGCGGAGGCTTGCACACCCCGTTGCTGACGACGAGGCCGCTGTTGCATCCGGTGTTGTCGCAAGGAACCTGTCCATTGCTGCCGCAGAACCGGCACACGCCGCCGACCGGCTTCATCGGGTAGTTGCAGACGTGATTGCACGGCGGCTGCCCTTCGCCGCCGCAGCGCTGGCAGACGTTGTTCACGAGCGTCCAGCCGGGATCACAAACACCGTTGCAAGCCGGGAGGCCATTGGCTCCGCACGCGGTACAGACGCCATTGATGATCTTGAGTCCCGGGGTGCACCCACGGTCGCAGGCGATCTGCCCGGCAGCACCGCATTGACGGCAGAGGCCTTGCGCCACGCTGAGCCCGGCCTTGCAATGGCCGCCCTCGCACGGCACCTGCATATTGCCGCCGCAGAGGTTGCACACCCCGTTGATGTCCAGCTCCAAGGGGGCGTCGCAGCCCCAGCGACACGGCGGCTTGCCGGCGGCGCCGCAAGCCGCGCACACGCCGGCCGTCGCCGGTGCGTTGCTGAACTTGCATTCGAGATGGTCACCGATGCAACGGGCGGTGGCTTGCGCTGCATCGGGACCGCAGCAGGCGCCGCCATCCGTCGTGCCGCAGTTGAAGCACTGATGCGACTTCACGTCGCAAGCACCGGTCTTGCACATCTCCACCATGTCGAACGTGTTCGGCGAGTAGAGGGCGCCGGTGGACGTCCACTTCGTGGCCCGCGTCTCGGGGCCGTCGCAGCAGGCCTGTCCCGTTCCGCCACAGGGCGAAACGCACGTGTTCGTCGCGAGATTGCACCCGAGGCCCTTGTTGCAGGACACGATCGGGCCGAGCGAGGGCGGGGTCGAAACGGGCGGGCGGCAACACACGCCACCCAGAGCACCACAGAACAGTGCTCCGCCGGTGATGACACTGCCGGGGCGCACGACCGTTGTGGGGGCGCAGCCGGCGAGGAGCGCGGCCGCTGCGCAGACGAGGAGCGACGCGATCGTACGACATCCCGAACTATGGAACGGTCCCATGCGAGCCTCCCTGACGGTCGTACGAAGGGCATGGTATGCCGTTGCGGTGGGAAAGAACAGGCGATGGGTAGTTGGAGCTGCGGCGTCGTGTTCATCACGCCACTGTTTGCAGCTTGCGAGGGTATTCGCAAGCGCAGCCCTTACGTGATTCCAGACGCGCAGTGCACAGTGCTGTCGTCGTGGCGTGTTGGGGGCCCGCGCGGTAAGCTGCGCATCTCGCTTCTGACGCTGCAGGAGGCACCGATGAGCCGCCTTGCCGTAACCTTCCCCGAGCTCCTGTTGGTCGCCGGCACGCGCGCCGTCGGCGGTGTGGGAGTAGGCCTTCTGATCGCAGGTCACCTGACCGCGCGCCAACGACGCACACTTGGCTTGGGTCTGCTCGCCGTCGGTGCGCTCAGCACGATCCCGCTCGCGGCTCGCATACTCCCGCGCGTTCGACACCGGATCGTTGCGGCTTCAGACCCTCATCGGGTGACCGAGGCCGACGTCAGTTGACGCGCAGCGCGCTCATGCGAGAACAATGATGCCACGGCCGCGCCTGTCAGCGGGCCTTGCGGTCCACTCGCATTTGCAAGCTGACTGCACTGCATGACGTCGAATCGCTGCCAGGAGACTGCCGTGCCGTATCACTGCTTCAACGTCGACATCGTCGACGATGTCGCTCACATCCAGCTCACGCGGGGCGACGCACTCAATACGATGGTGCCGGAGTTCTGGAACGAGCTGCCTCGGATCGTGCGGGACATCGACGACAACGCCAAGGCGCGCGTCATCGTGATCTCTTCGACGGGCAAGCATTTCTCCGCAGGCATGGACCTGTCGGCATTTGGTGATCCCAACGCGAACCCTGCCTCCCGGGCTCCCATCGGGGAGCGCGGTCGCGTGCGCGCGAATCTGCGCCGAAGCATCCTCGACATCCAGGAAACCTTCAACGTCGTCGAGCGTGCCCGCATGCCGGTGTTGATGGCGATCCAAGGCGGTTGTATTGGTGGCGCGGTCGATTTCGCAAGCGCCTGCGACTGTCGCTATGCCACCGCGGACGCGTTCTTCGTCATTCAGGAAATCAATATCGGCATGACGGCCGATGTCGGCACGTTCCCCAGACTCTGTCTCTTGATGCCGCAAGGCATGGTGCGTGAGCTCGCCTATACCGGCCGCCGCCTCTCAGCGCAGAGGGCGTTGGAGCTCGGCCTCGTCAACGCAGTATTTGACACGCAGAAAGAGATGGTCGATCACGTCATGGGCGTTGCGGCGGACATCGCCGGGAAGTCGCCCCTTGCGGTGCACGGCTCCAAGGTAATGATCAATTACGCGCGCGATCACTCGATTGCCGATGGGCTCGACTACGTTGCGACGTGGCAGGCCGGCATGTTCAACCCGGAAGCCGACATCATGGAGAGCCTGAAGGCGAAAGCCGAGAAGCGCCAAGGGAAGTTCGCCGATCTGCTGCCGGCGCGGCCGATATTCGATGCCAAAACGCCGAGACCGTGATTGCACGAGCTGGCCCGACGATCGCCCACGTGATAGCGACAATGGCCTGCGCATTGCACGCAAGCCATTGAAGTATTGGCTCCCCGACCAGGGCTCGAACCTGGGACCTGCGGATTAACAGTCCGTCGCTCTACCGACTGAGCTATCGGGGAACAGCCTTCAATTTTACTGTTTAGCGGCCGTCCGGGTCAAATCGCGCCACGCTCCAGCGTGATCCGCGACGCACAGCCCACGCAATGCAGCCCGCGACGGGTCAGTGTGTGCCCCGCACCGGCAGTTTTCCCGCCGGATGATCGCGACGCGCCGCGCTTTTCACCCGTCCACTCCTTGCTCTCCGGCCTCGAAGCGACGCCGGGCCCGCTTGTTGCTTTGCATGCGAACCCCTTTTGAGCTTGCGTCCGCGCTCCGACAAACCGTGCCGGCTTCCGCTTTCCCCCTGCTGCACCGTGCGAACTTGCACCTCGAGCGTTCCTGTCCGTGGACCGGCGACGACTCACCTCGTTGTACCGCGACCGCACCGTGCGGGCAGCCGCGATGATGCATCGACGCCTCGCCCGCCAGCTCCGGCGCCTCGGCCTCGGCCCCGACGTCCTTCCCGACGGTCGCAAATGGCGAGCGCTGCTCGCTCGCGTAGGCCACGCATACGCGAAAGCGGAACGCGAGCGCGACCTGCTGCAGGTGACGCAGGAGGACTCGTCGCGCGAGCTCCGCGCGTTGAACGACGCCCTGCAGGCACAGCGCGATTCGCTCGAAGCACGGGTGATCGAGCGCACGGCCGAGCTCGCCGCGAGCGACGCCCGCTTCCGCAGCCTCACCTCACTGGGTTCGGACTGGTACTGGGAGCAGGACGATCAATTCCGCTTCACGCTCGTCAGTCGCGAGCTGCTCGACGTTCTCGGCGCCAGCATGGAAGCTCATCTGGGCCGGAAGCGCTGGGAGCTTCCCGGCATGGACGAGCCGGAAGGCGGCTGGGCCGCGCATCGCGCGCAGCTCGAGGCGCACGAGACGTTTCGCAATCTCGTGCTGCGCCGCGTGCTGCCCGACGGCAAGGTCACGCACGTGCTGGTGAGCGGTGAGCCGATTTTCGATGCGCAGGGCAAGTTCACGGGATACCGCGGCGTGGGGCGCGACATCTCCGACCAGAAGACCGTGGAAGCCAACATCAGCCGCCTCGCGCACTACGATGCACTGACGGGTCTGTACAACCGCGCCGCGTTTCTGGATCGGCTGGAGCATGCGCTTGCCGTCGCGCACCGAACGAGCCGGCAGATCGCCGTGCTGTTCATCGATCTCGACCGTTTCAAGGACGTCAACGACGCCTTCGGGCACGTCACCGGTGACGAGGTGCTGCGCACGATGGCCGAGCGCATCTCCGGCTCGATTCGCACTGCCGACACCGCCGCACGCCTGGGCGGCGACGAGTTCATCGTGCTGGCGGAAACCATCGCCGGACAGGACGACGTCCGCGAGGTTGCGCAACGTCTCCTCGACGTGCTGGCCGACACCTTCTCGATTCGCGGCCAGGAATGCCGCCTCGGTGCAAGCATCGGCATCGCCATGTTCCCGCAGGATGGCAAGAGCGCTGCGCAGATGCTCAAGCAGGCCGATGCCGCGATGTACCGCTCGAAGCAGTCGGGCCGCAACGGGTTCGCGTTCTTCTCCGACGGCGACCGCCGCGCTCCCGAAGAACGCATGGTGCTCTCCGCCGGCATCCGCCGCGCCCTCGATGCCGACGAGCTGGTGCTGCATTACCAACCGAAGGTGTGCGTGGCAACGGGTCGCATGACGGGCGTCGAAGCGCTCGTGCGCTGGCGTCATCCCGAGCGCGGGCTGCTGCTGCCCGCCGCCTTCATTCCGCTCGCCGAGGACTCCGGGCTCATCCGCTACATCGGCCGCTGGGTGCTGCGGCGCGCGTGCGCGCAGGCCGCGCTGTGGCAGATGGAAGACTTCGGTCCCGTGCGCGTGGCCATCAACCTGTCGCCGCTGCAGTTCTCCGACGAGCGCTTCGCCGTCGAGATCCCGCACGCACTCGCCGAGACGGGCCTCGCGCCGGAGCTCCTCGAGGTGGAGATCACCGAAAGCATGATGATGGAGCAGCCCGAGCGCGCGGCCGCGCGCCTCGTTGCCATACGCGAGATGGGCGTGCACGTGTCGATCGACGATTTCGGCACGGGGTTTTCATCGCTCGCGCGGCTCAAGAAGTTCCCGATCGAGAGCCTCAAGATCGACCGCTCGTTCATTCGCGACATCGCCACCGATCCCGACGACGCCGCGATCGTGTCGGCGGTGATCGCGATGGCGCACCGCCTGCGCGTGAAGGTGGTGGCCGAAGGCGTCGAGACCGCGGGTCAGCTCGCGTTCCTGCGCGAGCGTCGCTGCGACGAGATCCAGGGCTTCTACTTCAGTCCGCCGGTCGCACCGGAGGCGATCGCCGCGTTTGCCCGCACGCATGGCGTCGTCGCCATGGAACAGGCCTGCCTGCCCTGACGCCGGATCGTCAGCGCGACGAGGTGTCCGCGAGATGCGGCGCGGCCAGCCGCAGGTAGTGGAACATCGACCAGAGCGTCAGCACCGCCGCAACCCACAGCGCGATCGAGCCCACCAGCGGCGTCGATACGCCCGGAATCACGGGCTCCCACAGCAGCAGCGCGATGATCGCCGTCATCTGTGACGCGGTCTTGATCTTGCCCACGAACGCGACGGCAACGCTGCGGCTCCGACCGAGTTGCGCCATCCATTCGCGCAGCGCGGAGATGGCGATCTCGCGGCCGATGATGATCATGGCGAGGTACGCTTCCGCGCGGTCGAGCCACACCAGCATGATCAGCGCGGCCGCCACCATCAGCTTGTCGGCGACCGGATCGAGGAAGGCGCCGAAGGCACTCGTCTCGCCCCAGCGGCGCGCCAGGTAACCGTCGAGCCAGTCGGTGATCGCCGCGAGCGCGAACATCGTCATCGCCGTCCAGTTCTTGCCTGCCGGCGAGAGGACCGAGGCGGGCAGGTAGTAGACACCCACGAAGACCGGAATCAGGACGATCCGCAGCCACGTCAGGGCGATCGGGATGTTGAAGAGCATGGCAACGGGCGCCGGACCGGTGGTCTCCGGCTCGCGCCCCGGCATTCTACGCTCGGCCCCGGCGTTCATCAGTGCAGGCTCGCGAAGATGCGCTCGGCGAGCGCGCGGCTGATGCCGGGCACGCGCGCGAGATCGTCGACGCTCGCCGACTGCACGCCGCGCAACCCGCCGAAGTGGGCGAGCAGTGCCTTGCGCTTGTGCGCACCGACGCCATCGATCTCCTCCAGCGACGACGTCGTGCGCGCCTTGGCCCGCCGCGCGCGGTGGCCCTGGATCGCGAAGCGGTGCGCTTCGTCGCGGATCTGCTGCAGGAGGTGCAGTCCCGGATGGTCCGGCGGCAGGTTGAGCGGCTGCGCGCGATCGGGAAAGACGATGTCCTCCTCGCCGGGCTTGCGCTCGGGTCCCTTGGCGATGCCGATGAGCCGCGTCGAATGCAGGCCCTGCTCGGCCAGCACTTCCGCCGCGACCCCTACCTGCCCCTTGCCGCCGTCGATCACGAGCAGGTCGGGCGCCGGATATTCACCGGAGACGATGCGCGCGCAGCGGCGCGACAGAGCCTCGCGCATCGCGGCGTAGTCGTCGCCGCCCATCGCGGGCGACACGTTGAAGCGGCGGTACTCCGAATTCTGCATCGCGTGGCGGTCGAAGATGACGCAGGATGCCACGGCACGCTCGCCCATCGTGTGCGAAATGTCGAAGCATTCGATGCGCTGGGCCGACGGCGGCAGGGCAAGCGCCGCCTGCAGCGCGGCCAGGCGGTCCTCCTGCGTCGCCTTCTGGGCGAGCTTCTGCCCGATCGCGAACTCCGCGTTCTGCATCGCCATCGCGAGCCAGACGCGGCGCTCGCCGCCGGGATGGCCGACGATCTGCACCTTCTGCCCGGTCTGCAGCGACAGCACTTCGGCGAGCGTCTCGTGATCGCCGGCACCGGGCGCGATGATCGTCGGCGGCACCGGCCGCTCGACATAGTGCTGCTCGAGGAATGCGCATACGACTTCATCGAGCGACGACGCGTCGGCATGCTGCGGGAAGAACGTGCGGTCGCCGACGTGCCGACCGCCGCGAATCATCACCAGGTTCACCGCGACGAGGCCCTGCTCCGCCGACGCCGCAACGACGTCGAGATCACCCGCGGTGGCGCTCTCCACGAACTGCCGCGACTGCAGCTGCTGCAGGCGGGTGATCTTGTCGCGGATGCGCGCCGCGCGCTCGAACTCGAGCTTCGCGCTCGCCTGCTCCATCTGTCCCTGCAGCTGCGCGAGCACCTCGGTCGTCTTGCCCTGCAGGAAGAGCAGCGCGCTCTGCACGTCGTTGGCGTATTCCTCCTGCGCGATGAGGCCGACGCACGGCCCGCTGCAGCGCTGGATCTGGTGCAGCATGCAGGGCCGCGAGCGGTTCGCGAACACCGTGTTCTCGCAGGTGCGCAGCTGGAACACCTTCTGCAGGAGCGCCATGCCTTCGCGCACGGCGCCGGCGCTGGGGAACGGGCCGAAGTACTTGTGCTGGCGATCGAGCCTGCCACGGTGAAAGCGCAGCTGCGGGAATGCTTCGCCGGTGAGGCACACGTACGGATAGCTCTTGTCGTCGCGAAAGAGGATGTTGTAGCGCGGCTCGAGCGCCTTGATGAGATTGTTCTCGAGCAGCAGCGCTTCGCCTTCGGAGCGCGTGACGGTGGTCTCGACACGCGCCACCTGCGCCACCATCACGGCGATGCGCGGCTCGTGGCCCGTCTTCTGGAAGTAGCTCGACACGCGCTTCTTGAGATCGCGCGCCTTGCCGACATAGAGCGTCTCGCCTGCCGCATCGAACATGCGATACACGCCCGGCCGATGCGGCAGCGACGCCATCACCTCGCGCGCGTCGAAGGCCGGCGGGCGCGGCGCCGTGGTATCGGGTTCGGTCGAGGTCGTCACGCTGTGCTCACGCGGCGCGGACGGCGCCCTGCCGTCCCGTGCTCGCAAGATGGGCCACGACCGCATCGAACACCGCGCGAAACATCGGCGTGGTCAGGCGGCCCGTGTTGGTGTTGTAGCGGCTGCAGTGATAGCTGTCGAAGAGCGCGATGCCGCGCGCGAGCGGATGCGCCGCGGCGTGGCCGAACGCGAAGGCGCCGGGCTTGAGGTGCAGCGCACGCAGCGTGGCTTCGTGCGCCACGCGGCCCAGCGCGAGAATCGCGCCGCCGTCCGGCGTGGCGGCGAGATCCGCCGCAAGGTACGCGTTGCATTCGCGGATCTCGGCCGGCAGCGGCTTGTTGTCGGGCGGCAGGCACTTGACGGCGTTGGTGATGCGGCAGTCGATGAGCGCGAGGCCATCGTCGGGGCCCGACGTGACCGGTGCGCTCGCGAAGCCGTAAGCGTGCAGCGTCTCGAACAGCAGCACGCCTGCGTAATCGCCGGTGAAGGGCCGGCCGCTGGCGTTCGCGCCGTGCAATCCCGGCGCGAGCCCAACGATCGTGAGTGGCGCTCCGACGGCTCCGAAAGGCGGCACGGGCTTGCAGAAATAGGTCGGGTGCTCGAGCTTCACCGCGTCGAGGAAATTCGCCAGGCGCGGACAGCGGCGGCAGCCCGGGTCGTAGGCAGCGCTGACCGGCAGAGACCGCTCTGGCAGAATGGACGTCTTTTTTCGGGCGGCTAGAGGCATTGGATACTGCGGGGCAACACGGGTGGCGGCGCCGTCGCCGGACGTTGTGGGCATCGCGGCCAGTGGCCCATCCGAGGTTTCGAGCATGAATACCGGCCTCGGCGCGCGCAAGTGCGAGACCCGCGGGCGATCGCCCGTATTCTGCCAGCACGTGGGCCGGCATGGTCGTGCGCATGCAATCGCCGCGCGCGATCTATCGCACGGCTGCACGCCTGCAAGCCGCGGTCGCCCGGCTCGCGGGCGGCATCTCGACCAAGCTCCGGGCCGCGCGTGCTTCCTGCTGAGCTACATCTCGAAGTGCGGTCGCGGTTGCCGGAACGCAAGCCGACGCGCACGCGGCCGCCCATCCTGTTCGTCCACGGCGGATTCTGCGACGCGTGGTGCTGGGAACCGTACTTCCTGCCCTGGTTCGCGTCGCTGGGCTACGCGAGCCATGCCTTGAGCCTCCGTGGTCACGGCAAGTCAGGCGGCGCGGAGTCGCTCTTCGTCGCCGGCCTCGACGATTACGCCGCCGACGTGGAGCGCATCGCTGCGACGCTCGACGAGCCGCCGGTGCTGATCGGTCATTCCATGGGCGCTGCGGTGATCGAGCGCCTGCTCGCGACGCGGCCGGTGCGCGCCGCGGCGCTGCTCGCGCCCATACCCCCAGCCGGGTTGTTCGTGGTCGCAGGCCGCCTGGCGGCCGAGCGGCCGGAATACCTGATGCACATGGGGCACCTCGATCCCGGAGGCGTCACCGTGGAGGTGTTGCGGGCGTTGCAGCCCTACTACTTCAGCGACGACGTGCGGCCGGAGATCGTGCGCGAGGCGGTGCGGCACATCGGCCGCGAATCGCCGCGTGCGCTGTTCGATCTCTCGCTGCGTCTGCACTGGCAGCTGCCGACGAAGCAGACGACGACGCCGCTGGTGCTGGGCGCGGAAGGCGACCGCATCTGCACGCCGGACGACGTGCGTGCCACAGCCCATCATCACGGTGTCGAGCCGGTGATCGTCGATGGCCTCGCGCACATTCTGATGCTGGAAAACGCGTGGCAACGTCCCGCGCGTGCAATCGCGGCGTGGCTGGAGTCGGTGCCGGCGTAGGCAACACCATGCGCTGTGGGTCTTCAGGCATGTTGACGATACGCTGTGGGTCAGGCGTGTCAGGTCCTGACGCCTTTGCTGCTGTTCGGCTGAAGCCGAACCTACAGGAATGCATGCCTACAGGAATGCATGACTGACGATGCGCTGTGGGGCACGCGTGTAGGTCAGGCTTTAGCCTGACGCCTTTGCTGCTGTTCGGCTGAAGCCGAACCTACAGGAATGCATGCCTACAGGAATGCATGACCTGACGATGCGCTGTGGGGCACGCGTGTAGGTCAGGCTTCAGCCTGACGCCTTTGCTGCTGTTCGGCTGAAGCCGAACCTACAAGGATTCGAGCCCGACGATGGATTGTAGGTCAGGCGTCAGCCTGACTCGCAACCCCCTGCTGTAGGTCAGGCTTTAGCCTGACGCCTTGCTGCTGTTCGGCTGAAGCCGAACCTACAGGAATGCGGGCCTGACTATGCCCTGTAGGTCAGTCGCGAGGCGCTTGCCTCATCTCCCCGCGCGATTCGCCTCGACGAACGCGACGAACGATGCAGGTGGCAGCGGGTGACTGATCCAGAACCCCTGGAAGCAATGGCATCCGCGCTGGCGCAGGAAATCGAGCTGCGCCTTCGTGCCGACGCCCTCCGCGACCACGTTGAGCCCCAGGCCGCGGGCGAGCCCGATGATGGCCTCGGTGATCGCGGCATCCCCCGGATCCGTCTCGAGATCCGCGATGAACGAGATGTCGATCTTCAGCGTGTCGATGGGGAACTGCTTCAGGTGCGTGAGTGACGAGTAGCCGGTGCCGAAATCGTCGATGGCCACGCTGAAGCCGATGTCGCGCAGCTCGTGCAGCACCTTGCGGATGGCATCGAGGTCGTGCAGCAGGCTGGTCTCGGTCACCTCGAGCTCGATCCACGACGGGTCGCACGCAACGCTGCGCACGATCTCCGCAAAGCGCCGCGCGAGGTCGTCGCGGTAGAACTGCCGGGCGGACATGTTGACCGACACCCGCACGTCGAGGCCGTCGCGGCGCCATTCCATGCACTGCCGCGCCGCCGTGCGCAGCACCCATTCGCCGAGCGCGTGGATGAGGCCCGACTCCTCGGCGAGCGGTATGAACACCGGCGGCTGCACCTCGCCGTGCTCCGGATCGGTCCAGCGCAGCAGCGCCTCCGCACCGATCACCGCGCGCGTCGTCGATGCGCACGACCGGCTGATAGTGCAGCTGCAGACGCGTTGTCCTTCAACGCGGCGCGTAACGCGCGCTCCAGCGTGTGCTGGCGCACGCGATGCGCCGCGAGATCGGCGTCGAGGAACTGATAGGTGTTGCGGCCGAGCTCCTTCGAGCGATACATCGCGACGTCGGCGTGCTTCAGGAGCTCCTCGGGATCGTCCGAGTCGTCCGGATAGACGCTGATCCCGACCGACGACGTGACATAGATGTCGTGCTCCTCGATCGTGAACGGCTGCGCGATGGTATCGAGCAGCTTCTGCGCGATGCGCCCGAGGATCGCCGGATCGTCGAGATCCTCCACGATCACCATGAACTCGTCGCCGCCGAGCCGCGCCAGGAGGTCGGTCTCGCGCACGGCGCTCGCCAGGGCGTGGCTCACGAGCTTGAGAAGCTCGTCGCCGATGCGGTGGCCGAGCGTGTCGTTGACGTTCTTGAAACGGTCGAGGTCGATGAAGAGCACCCCGACGCGCCGGGCGCTGCGCTTGGCCATCGCGATCGCCTGCGCGAGACGCTCGTGCAGCAGCAGCCGGTTCGGGAAGCCCCGTCAACGCATCGCGCGTGGCCATGTACTGCAGCCGTTCCTCCGCCTCGACGCGGGGCGAGACGTCCTGCACGAAGGAGAGGATCGAGGCGAGCCGGCCGTTCTCGTCCATCAGGCAGGAGTGGTACCACTCGCACCAGATCGTCGCGCCGTCCTGCCGGTGGTTACGCGTGAGCCGCGTCGCGCGCGGCTCGACGCCGCTCGTGAGGTTGTCCACGACGCTGTGGAGCTCCTCGCGGTAGATCGGGATGCACCAGCAGGTTGTCGGTCAGGGACATGCCCAGCACTTCCTCCGCCGACCAGCCGAAGATGTTTTGCGCCTGCGGCGACCAGCGCACCAGGCGGAAATCGCGGTCCCACTCCAGCACCGCCAACGGCGTGTTGTTGATGTGCGACGAGAGCATCCAGTTCGCGCGCCGCAACGCTTCCTCGTTGCGCTTCTCCTCGTGCACGTCCGTGTGCACTGCGTAGATGCCGACCACGTTGCCCTCGGCATCGCGGTTGGGCGCGAGATGGATGGCTTCCCAGCGCGGTGGCCCCTCGGGTTGCGCGATCAGGCGCTCGTCGACGACGACGTCACCCTGGAGCACGCGCTCGAACAGCGGCCGCAGCTCCGCGGCGCGTTCCTCGCCGACGACGTCGCTCACGAGCCTGCCGGTCAGGTTCTTGCGGGTCTCCCCCAGCCATTCCTCGTTGTGGCGGTTCACGAAGCGCAGCCGGTAGCCGCGATCGACATACGCGACGCGCGCCGGCACGTTGTCCATGATGAGCCGGAGCTCGGCCTCGGACGCACGGAGCGCCTCCTGCGCCTGCTTGAGCTCGTGGATGTCGTTCATCAGCACGAACGCGCCGTGCACCTCGCCATCAGCGCCGGCGTCGGGCACGAGCCGGATGGTCATCCAGCGACGCCGTGCGCCCGGCCCCGGGCACCAGGCGATCGAACGCGGTGGCCTCGCCTTCCAGCGACCGCGTGATCATCGCCTTCGCGCTCTGATAGATGCCGTGTCCGACGACGTCGCGCAGACGGAGATCCGGCACCTGCGCGGGATCGAGTCCGAAATACTGCAGGAAGCTGCGATTGACGTAATGGCAGCGCTCGTCCGGATCGATGTAGGCCACCGGCGCCGGCACGCCGTCCATGATCGCGCGCAGCTGCGATTCGCGCGCAGCGAGGGCATCCTGGGCTTCGCGCAGATCGCTGATGTCGTGCGCGACGATATACAGGCCGTTGATCGATCCGTCGAACCGGAGATCGGGCACGATGCGCGCGCGCATCCAGCGGGTGCCGCCATGAGCGTCGACGATCGCGCGTTCGTACGTCACGTGCTCGCCCGCCAGTGCGCGCTGGGCGTAGCGTGCAAGCATCAGGGAGGCGTCGTCCTCGTCGTCGTCGGGCACCTCGCGCCCGATGACATCGTCGCGCTCGAGTCCGGTCAGCGCCAGGAACGCCTCGTTCACGAACAGATAACGGCAATCCGCGTCGAGGTACACGACGGGCTCCGGGATGTTATCGGTGAAGAGACGCAGCTGCTCCTCGCGCGCGGCGAGCGCTTCCTCGGTGAGCTTGAGGTCGTGGATGTCGTGCTCGGTGCAATAGAGTCCGCGCACGACACCGGTCGGATCGAAATCCGGCGCGATCCGGCCATGCATCCAGCGCCGCTCGCCCTGCGCGCCGATCGCGACGCGCTCGTACTCGACCTGCTCGCCCGCCAGTGCGCGCAGCAGGATGGGCTCGATGAAGGCGACGACCTCGGGCACCAGCACCTCGGCGGGCGTTCGCCCGTAGACCTCGCGTTGCGTGCGTGCCCGCTCCGCTCGCGAAGGCCTGGTTGCAGAAGGTGTAGCGCAAACCCGCGTCGAGGTAGGCGATCGGCCCGGGGATGTTCTCGGCGAACAGCCGCAGCTGCAGCTCCTGCGAACGAAGCGCCTCGCGCACCTGCACGTCGTCCTGGATATCGGTGAGCACGGCGAAAGCGCCGACGACACGTCCGCCATGGCGGTCGGGCAGCAGCGAAACGCGCGTCCAGCGCAGCTCGCCGGCCGCCCGCCGCGATCCTGCCGCTCGTAGGTCACCTTGGATCCACCGAAGACGCGCTCGAGGTGGTTCTGCAGCTCGCTCCATGCTTCCAGCGACAGCACCGCGTTGATCGGCTGCGCCGATGAGGTCCGTCGGTCGCGCGACCCGTGGCCTCCGCGAACGGCTGGTTGGCAAAGCGCACGCGCAGTTGCCGGTCGAGATAGAAGATGGCCGAGCCCGCGTTGTCCGTGACGAGGCGCAGGCGATGCTCGCGCTGGCCGGACTCGATCTCGACGCGCTTCAGCTGATCGATGTCGGAATACGTGACCACGAGGCCGCGCACGGCACCTTCCGGCCCCCGGTCGGGGTAATACTCGACGCGAATCCAGAATGGCGGCCGGCCCGGCCCGACGAGCTGCCGTTCGAAAGCCGTGCGCTCGCCGCGCAGCGCCTGTTGCAGGTACGCGTGGTAGAGCTCGTAGACGTCGCGCCCGACGACCTCGTTCACGTCGTGACCGATGACCTCGTCCTGGCGCTTGCCCGTCCAGTCGAGGAACGCGCGATTGGCGAAGCGGTACCGCTGCCGCGTGTCGATGTACGCGACGGGGATGGCGACGGCGTTGAGCTGGCGCTGCGACAGCGCAGGGAACGCGAAGCGCCCGGTGGCACCTTGCGTCGCCGGCACCGACTGCAGGCTGGCGTCATCCGACCCGCTCATCGTCGCGCATCCTTCGTCGCGACGTCACGGCACGAGGAAGCGAGGAGGAAGGCGCGGGAACCGTCGAAGGGGGCAGCGTGGGCCATCATCGGGGCATCATAGGGTGGTGCGCAGGGCAAGCAAGGAATGGGCCGCGTGGAAGATACCAGCGGGGCCGCAAAACCGGTGGTGACGCGCTAACCTGGAGCATCCGGAGCACCCTCGTTTGCCCTCGCCTACATGGCGGGTCACTTACGAACGCCGCACGGCATGGGCAGCCATCGTGGCGTGCCGGACGACCGGTAGCTATTTCCCGTTCTGCCTAAGCCGCCCGACGGGGCGGTCGGCGCAATCCCGATCGTGTCGGCCCCGTCTTGCCCTCGAACGTTGTCGTGTCTTACATCCACAGCCGGTGGAGGGTGCTTACACTCGACCCCCGCAGGCCCGCCAACGGGATGGGTCAACGAAGGAGGACGGTATGAAGACATGGCTGCAGCATGCGCTCGTCGCGCTCACTCTCGGCTTTGCTGCGCAGGCAGCCGCCCAGATCGTGTTCTACGAGGACGACGACTTTCGCGGACGCTCGTTCACCGTGAGCCAGCCCGCCGCGGATTTCTTCAATTTCGGCTTCAACGACCGCGCGTCGTCGGCCGTCGTGCGCGGCGGCACGTGGCAGGTCTGCAGCGATGCCAATTTCAGCGGCCGCTGCGTGACGCTCACTCCAGGCGACTACCGCTCGCTCGGTGCGGTCGGGCTCAACGACACGATCTCGTCGGCGCGCCTCATCGGCGGGCCCGCGGGGAGCCCGGGCCGCGGGACGCATCGCGTTCTACGGCCTGCCGCGCTTCCAGGGCCAGGACATCACCATCGAAGGCGACGTGGTGAACTTCGACGACATCCACTTCAACGACGCGGCGCAGTCGGCGATCATCGAGGAAGGCACGTGGGTGCTGTGCGAGAACGCGGAGTATCGCGGGCCCTGCATCACCCTCGAACCCGGACGCTATCAGGACCTCGGTGGCCTCACCGGGCGCGTCAGCTCGGCGCGCGTGGTCGGCCCCGGCGGCGGTCCGGTGGGACGACCGGTGCCGCTTCCGGCGCCGCCGCCCGGGGCACGTGCAGTGCTCTTCGGCCAGCGCGGCCTGCAGGGGCGTTCGCTCCTGATCGATCGACCGATCCTGCGCGACCTCGCCGACTCCGGCTTCAACGATCGTGCTTCGTCGTTGCGCGTCGAGAGCGGTTACTGGATGTTCTGCAGCGATGCGAACTTCGAGGGCGAGTGCCGCACCTTCGGGCCCGGCGATTACCCCACGTTGCCGCCCGAGCTGCAGAACCGGATCTCGTCGGGACGGCGAATCACCAACCAGTATCCGTACCGTGAGGCGCCGAACTGGCGCGGGAATTGAGTTTGTGACCACCCTGTGGGTTCGGTTTCAGTGTCAGGCTGCAGCCTGACCCACAGCGAGGTGAAGGCGTCAGGCTGAAGCCTGACCTACAACGATCGTCAACAATTGTCACTGACTTCCGGTTGGATTCGCAGTTGTAGGCAAGGCTTCAGCCTTGCACCCCTAACCGGCGCGGTGAACCTGGCGACGGCCCTCACCGAGGGCCGGTACAATGCGCGGTAGATGGCACTCGTCGACGACATCGCAGGCATCCGACGCATTCTCGTCACGTCGCGCGTGATCGCGGTCGTCGGCCTCTCGGCGCACTGGTATCGCCCGAGCTATTTCGCGGCGAAGTACATGCAGGATCACCGCTACCGCATCGTGCCGGTGAACCCGACCTACCGCGAGGTGCTGGGGGAGACGTGCTATCCGCGTCTCGCCGACATCCCGTTCGAGGTCGACATCGTCGACTGCTTCCGCCACGCCGACGAGATACCGGCCCTCGCACGCGACGCGGTCGCCATCGGCGCGAAGGTGCTGTGGATGCAGCTCGGCATCCGCAACCAGGAAGCGGCGCAGATCGCCAATGCCGGCGGCCTCGACGTCGTGCAGGATCGCTGCGTCAAGATCGAGCACGCGCGCATTCTCGGCGGACTCAACTGGGCCGGCGTCAACACCGGCGTCATCTCCTCGAAGCGACCGCTGACGCCCGCCTGAAGCGCTCACGGCGCGGCCGCAGTCGCGCATGGCACAATGCGGCCGGACCGTGCTGACGCGCCCGATCGTCGTGCGCGCAACGGGCCGCCCACATCGCAGCTCTTCCCGCCGTCATGGCCGATCGCAAGTTCGGGTTCGACACTCTCTGCCTGCACGCCGGACAGATCCCGGACGCCGCCACCGGCGCGCGCGCCCAGCCGATCTACCAGACGACGTCGTTCGTCTTCGACAGCGCGGATCACGCGGCAAGCCTGTTCAACCTGCAGACGTTCGGCAACGTCTATTCGCGCATCTCGAATCCGACGGTCGCCGCTCTCGAGGAACGCATCGCGGCCCTCGAAGGCGGCAGGGCCGCACTGGCGACGGCCACCGGCATGGCGGCGCAATCGGTCGCGCTGCTCACCCTCGCGCGCCACGGCGATCACATCGTTGCCGCGCGCACGCTGTATGGCGGCACGTATTCGCAACTGGGCATCACCCTCGCCGATTTCGGCATCACCACGACGTTTGTCGATGCCGACGACCCCGCTGCCTTCCGCGCCGCGCTGCGGCCCACGACGAAGGCGATCTATGCGGAGACCATCGGCAATCCGCAACTGAACGTGGTCGACATCGCTGCGCTCGCGAAGGTCGCGCACGACGCCGGCATCCCACTCGTCATCGACAACACCCTCGCCTCGCCGTACCTCTGCCGGCCGATCGAGCACGGCGCCGACATCGTCGTGCATTCAGTCACGAAATACCTGGGCGGACACGGCACGACCATGGGTGGCGTGCTCGTCGAGTCCGGCCGCTTCCCGTGGGACAACGGCAACTTCCCGCAGATGACCGAGCCGTCGCGCGGCTATCACGGCGTGCGCTTCTACGAGACGTTCGGCGACTTCGGTTTCACCATGAAGGCGCGCATGGAGATCATGCGCACGCTCGGGCCGACGCTCTCTCCGCTCTCCGCGTTCCTGCTGCTGCAGGGCATCGAGACGCTGCACCTGCGGATGCCGCGGCACTGCGCCTCGGCGCTCGCGGTCGCCGCGCACCTGCGCGACCATCCGCGCGTCGAGTGGGTCAACTACCCGCTCCTCGCGGGCAATCGCTACGAGGACATGGCCCGGCGCTACCTGCCGCACGGTGCAGGCGGGATCCTGACATTCGGGGTGCGCGGCGGCGCGAAGGGAGGCGAGCACTTCATCGAGGCCGTGCAGTTCCTGTCGCACCTTGCGAATGTGGGCGACGCCAAGACGCTCGTCATCCATCCGGCTTCCACGACGCACCGCCAGCTGAGCGAGGACGAGCAGCGCGCCGCCGGCGTCAATCCCGAATTGATCCGGCTGTCGATCGGCCTGGAATCGCTCGACGACATTCTGTGGGACATCGACCAGGCACTGGAGAAGACTCAATCATGATGCGTTATTCGGGCATTCCCTGGCCGTGGCTCGGTCTCGCCGTCGCGCTCACGCTCATCGGCCACGAGGCGATGTTCGGCACGCTGGGACCCACGAAGGCGTTCGGCCCGACGGCCTATCGCATGGTGTACATGGCGATCGGCGTGATGTGCCTCGGGCTGCTCATCCTCCCGCCGCGCCGCATGGCCTATCTGCTCGGTGCGCTCGTCTGCGCAGGACTGATGGGCTGGGCGCTCTATCTGCAATACGGCCTGGGGCTCGACCCCTGTCCGCTGTGCTCGGTGCAGCGGATGTGCGTCATCGCGATCGGCATCATCTTCCTGGTCGCGGCCGCACACAATCCGGGGCGGCTGGGCGCTGCGATCTATGCCGGGCTGGTGCTCGTGATCGGAGGCTTCGGCACCGTGATCGCGTTCCGCCACGTGTGGATCCAGCATCTGCCCAAGGACCAGGTGCCGGCGTGCGGCATGGGCCTCGACTACATGCTCGAGACGCTGCCGCTCGCGGACGTGATGACCAAGATCTTCAAGGGCACGGGCGAATGCGCGGAGGCCGGCTGGTATTTCCTCGGCCTCGCGATCCCGGCATGGACGTTCGTGTTCTTCGTCGCGATCACCGTCGCGGCGCTGGTGCTGGTCAAGCGCGACTGAGCTTCACTTCGGCGCCATGCGGATGGCGCCGTCGAGTCGTATCACCTCGCCGTTGAGCATCGGATTGGCGATGATCTCGCGCACCAGCGACGCGTATTCATCGGGCCTTCCCAGTCGCGGCGGGAACGGCACCATCTTTCCCAGCGAGGCCTGAACGTCGGCAGGCATGCCGGCCATCATCGGGGTCTCGAAGATGCCCGGCGCGATGGTCATCACGCGGATGCCCGAGCGCGCGAGCTCGCGCGCGATCGGCAGCGTCATCCCGACGAGGCCCGCCTTCGAAGCGCTGTACGCCGCCTGTCCGATCTGCCCATCGAAGGCGGCGACGGACGCCGTGTACACGATCACGCCGCGCTCCCCTTCGGCATTGGGCTCACCCTTTGCCATCGCCGCGGCCGCGAGGCGCGTCATGTTGAACGAGCCGACCAGGTTGACGTTGACGACGCGGGCGAACGCCGCGAGCGAGTGCGGACCCGATTTGCCCAGGACCTTTTCGCCGATCGCGATGCCGGCGCAATTCATGAGCCCGTGGAGGCCGCCGAAGCGCTCGGTGGCATGACCGACGGCGGCCGCTGCGCTCGCTTCATCGCTGACATCGGTGCGCACGAACGACGCGTTGTCCCCGAGCGTGCGGGCGAGCGCCTCGCCCTCCTGCACGTTGACGTCCGCAAGGACGGCACGGCCGCCGGCCTCGACGATCATGCGCGCGGTGGCCGCGCCCAGGCCGGAGGCACCCCCGGTCACGAGAAAGGTGTTGCCGCTGATCTGCACGGTGGATTCCCTGGAATGAAAGCGATCTAGGACTGCGTGCCGCGCTCCTGGGCGCGGAAGACGGTCGTCGCCGTCGAAACGAGTCCCGCGAGATCCGAAAGATTCGCGGGCACGATGAGAGTGTTGCCGGTCTTCGCGAGCCCGGCGAATGCGGCGACGTACTGCTCGGCGACCCGCAGGTTCACGGCGCTCATGCCGCCCGGTGCGTTGATTGCTTCCGCGACCTGGCGAATCGCCTGCGCAGTCGCTGCGGAGCGCGCGAGGATCGCGGACGCTTCGCCCTGGGCCCGGTTGATCTGTGCCTGCTTCTCGCCTTCCGACTGTGCGATCGCCGCCTCGCGCGCGCCGGCCGCGATGTTGATCTGCTCCTGCCGCCGTCCCTCGGACGTGGCGATCACCGCGCGCTTTTCCCGCTCGGCCGTGATCTGCTGCTGCATGGCATGCAGGATCTCCTTCGGCGGCGTGAGGTCCTTGATCTCGTAGCGCAGCACCTTGACGCCCCAGTTCGCCGCCGCCTCGTCGAGCGCGGCCACGACGTGCGCATTGATCTGGTCACGCTCCTCGAAAGTGCGGTCGAGCTCCATGCGGCCGATGATGCTGCGCATCATGGTCTGCGCGAGCTGGGTGATCGCGATCCGGTAGTTCGACGAGCCGTACGAGGCGAGCTTCGCGTCGGTCACCTGGAAATACAGGATGCCGTCGACCTGAAGCTGCGTGTTGTCCCGGGTGATGCAAATCTGCGGCGGCACGTCGAGCGGAATCTCGCGCAGGTCGTGCGTGTAGGCGACGCGGTCCACGAACGGCACGACGAAATTGAGGCCGGGCTGCAGCACCGCGAAGAAGCGTCCGAGACGCTCGACGACGTATGCATGCTGCTGCGGCACGACGCGGATCGCCTTGACGATCATGATGACGGCCACCGCGAAGATCGCGATCGTGACCAGCGACGAGCCCATCAGCATGCCGGGGATCTCCATGGTTGTTCAGGCGTTCGGGCGTTGATTGGCGAGCACGAGCACCGACCCGCGCGTGTCGACGATGTACAGCGGCGCGTCGCGCGCGACGTCGGGACTCGCGAGCTCGGCGTCCCACAGGGTGCCGCGGTAGAAGACCCGTGCCGTGCCATCGGCGCGCCAGGTGCGCACCGATACCGCCTGCCCGATGTCGAGGCCAGGCTGCGGCGCGGGCTGCATCCGCTCGACCCGCCACTGGTGCGCGAGGATCGTCAGCACCACGCCCAGCGCGCCGGCGACCAGGAACTGCATCTCGATGGCGAGCCCGAACCACGCTGCCAGGCCGCCAGCGGCCACGGCGACACCGATCGCCAGCAGGTAGAAGGTGCCGGTGAGAAGCTCCGCGCCGATGGCGAGTGCCGCCGCGATCCACCACACCCAATGCAACGCCATCGACACCCTCGCCCATTCGACCGCGTGAGCATAAAGCACTTTGAAAGACTGCGCGGCGCCCCCACCTTCCAGCCGCTGGCGGCGACGCGTGGTGCAGCGCAGCGAAACTCCTGCGCCGAGCGCGGTTGCGCTATAATATTCATTGACTAATCAAGCGTTTTCGAACACCGATCCGCTCACTCGCGAGGTTGTCATGCCGATCTACGAATACCGTTGCTCGTCCTGCAGCCACGAGCTCGAGACGCTGCAGAAATTCTCCGATCCCGCGCTGACGGCGTGCCCGTCCTGCGGCACGGACTCCCTGGTCAAGAAGATCTCCGCCGCGGGCTTCCAGCTCAAGGGCACCGGCTGGTATGCCACCGACTTCAAGGGCGGCGGCAGCAAGCCGGCGGCCGCCAAGGAAGGGGCCGACAAGTCCGAGGCCAAGCCCGAGAAATCGGAAAGCAAGGCCGAACCCGCCGCCGCCGCGTGCGGCACGGGCGGCTGCGGCAGCTGTTCCTGACCGTGCCTTCCACCCCACCGCGCAGGTCCCGATGCGCCGCTATCTGATCGCGGGCCTCCTGGTGTGGGTGCCGCTCGGCATCACCATCTGGGTATTGCACGCGCTGGTCAGCACGCTCGACCAGACTCTGCTCGTCGTGCCGGAGTCCTGGCGTCCGGAGGCGCTGTTCGGGTTCGCGATTCCGGGCCTCGGCGTCCTGCTCAGCTTCATCGTGCTGCTGCTCACCGGCGTGCTCGCCGCGAACTTCGTCGGCGCCCGCCTCATCCGGATGTGGGAAGCGTTGCTGTCGCGCATCCCGTTCGTGAAATCCATCTATTCGTCGGTCAAGCAGGTGAGCGACACCCTGCTCTCCGATTCCGGCAACGCCTTCCGCAAGGCACTGCTCGTCGAGTTCCCGCATGCCGGCAGCTGGACCATCGCTTTCCAGACGGGCGTGCCCGCGTCGTCGGTCGCCGCGGTGCTCGAAGAGGAGCACGTCAGCGTGTACGTGCCCACGACACCGAACCCCACTTCCGGTTATTTCCTGCTCGTACCGAAGAGCAAGGTGCGCGAGCTCGACATGTCGGTCGACGAGGCGCTGAAGTACATCATCTCGATGGGCGTCGTGGCGCCGCGGCCGCGCGGAACCGCGTTCCCGCGGCGGCCATCGGCCGCGCCTGCGCCACTGCCCGACGCGCCGAACATCCCGGCGGCACCGTCCCGAAATTGACGTTGCCGTGGGGCGGCAGCGGCATGCGCGCTGCAGTCCCGCCGGCAGCGAGTTCCTTGCGATCGTCCTGGAGACCCTCTTGAAACGCACCGACTACTGCGGCCGCATCGACCGCCGCTATCTTTCCCAGACTGTCACCGTCATGGGATGGGTCCATCGCCGGCGCGACCACGGCGGGGTGATCTTCGTGGACCTGCGGGATCGCGAAGGCCTGGTGCAGGTGGTGTTCGATCCCGATCGGGCCGAGATCTTCGCGAGCGCCGAGAAGCTCCGCAACGAGTTCGTGATCGCGGTGACCGGTCGCGTGCGCTCGCGTCCGGAAGGCACGATCAATCCGAACCTCCCGTCGGGCGAGATCGAGATCCTGGCGCAGGAACTCACGATCCTGAACGCCTCGCTCACGCCGCCGTTCCAGGTCGACGACGAGAATCTGTCGGAGACGGTGCGGCTCGAGAATCGCGTGCTGGACCTGCGCCGGCCGCAGATGCAACGGAACATGATGCTGCGCTATCGCACGGCGATGTCGGCGCGCCGGTATCTCGACGAGCACGGCTTCATCGACATCGAGACGCCGATTCTCTACAAGTCCACGCCCGAAGGCGCGCGCGAATTCCTGGTGCCTTCGCGCATCCACCATGGCCAGTTCTACGCCCTGCCGCAGTCGCCGCAGCTCTTCAAGCAGATGCTGATGATGGCCGGGTTCGACCGCTACTACCAGATCGTCAAGTGCTTCCGCGACGAGGACCTGCGCGCCGACCGCCAGCCCGAATTCACGCAGATCGACATCGAGACGTCGTTCCTGTCCGAGCAGGAGATCCGCGACCTCATGGAAGGGCTCGTGCGCGTCATGTTCCGCGATGCGCTCGGCGTCGAGCTGCCCGATCCATTCCCGGTGATGCAGTTTGCCGACGCGATGCGCGACTATGGCTCCGACAAGCCGGACCTGCGCGTGCCGCTCAAGCTCACCGAGCTCACGGACGTCATGAAGCAGGCCGAGTTCAAGGTGTTCCGCACGGCCGCGGAGATGCCGAACGGCCGCGTCGCCGCACTGTGCATTCCCGGTGGCGGCTCGCTGTCGCGCAAGGAGATCGACGATTACGCGGCCTCCGTCGTCACGTTCGGTTCCCGCGGCCTCGCGTACATCAAGGTCAACGATGCCTCGAAGCCCAACGACGAGGGCCTGCAGTCGCCGATCGTGAAGTTCCTCTCGCAGGAGCTGCTGCAGACCATCCTCCAGCGCACCGGTGCGAAATCGGGCGACCTCATCTTCTTCAGCGCCGATCGCGAGAAGGTCGTCAACGACAGCCTCGGCGCGCTGCGGCAGCGCATCGGCCACGAGCGCGGGCTCGCCGAAGCCGGGTGGAAGCCGCTGTGGGTCGTCGACTTCCCGATGTTCGAGCAGGACGACGCCACCGGCACGTGGGCCGCGCGCCATCACCCGTTCACCGCGCCCAAGGACGGGCACGAGGAGCTCTTCTCCGCCGATCCCGGCCGCGCGATCGCCAAGGCGTACGACGTCGTGTTGAACGGCTGGGAGATCGGCGGCGGCTCCGTGCGGATCCATCGCCAGGACGTCCAGGCGAAGGTGTTCGCGGCCCTGAAGATCAGTGCCGAGGACCAGCGCAGGAAATTCGGCTTTCTCCTCGACGCGCTCCAATATGGCGCGCCACCGCACGGCGGCATCGCGTTCGGGCTGGATCGCATCGTCGCGCTCATGACCGGTGCGGAATCGATCCGCGACGTGATTGCGTTCCCCAAAACCCAACGCGGTCAGGACCTTCTCGTCAATGCGCCGACGCCTGTGCCGGAGCAACAGTTGCGCGACCTGCACATTCGCGTGCGGGCGTCGGACGCGGCCAAGGTGGCGTGACGTGCGCGCAGTCCTGCGCTGGCTGGTCGTCGCGCTGGCGGCGCTCGGTGTCGCTGGTGCTGCGCTCGATGCGGCCGCCCGGTCGCCGGCGAGCAGTGGCGAGATCGCACTGCAGCAGCTGCCGACCGAAGCGCGGGACGTGTATGCCCGCATCCACGCCGGCGGCCCGTTCCGGTACGATCGTGACGGCGTGGTGTTCGGCAACCGTGAACGGCTACTGCCGTCGCATCCGCGCGGGTACTATCACGAGTACACGGTGCCCACGGCCGGCGAGCGCACACGCGGCGCGCGGCGCATCGTGTGCGGCGGCGAGAAGCAGGTGCCCGAGGCCTGCTTCTATACCAACGATCACTACCGCTCGTTCCGAAGGATCCGCCCATGAAGGTTCCCGATCTCAGCGATCTCGAGCAGGCGGGTGTGCACGCCTGGACCGGTGATGCGCACGCGCTGGCGAATGCCGCGGCGACAAGCGGTCTCAAGTACCTGGTCGCCGACCTGCACGGCGTGAACTCCAAGGCCGAGCTTATGACCGCGCTCGACAAGGGTCTCAAGCTGCCGCCGCACTTCGGCGCCAACTGGGATGCGCTCGCCGATTCGCTCGAGGACGACGACTGGCTGCATCACACGGGAGCGGTCGTATTCCTGCAGCACGCGGCGCCTTACCGCAAGGCCCACGCGCAGGACTGGTCCACGCTGGAGGACATCCTCGCCGAGGCGGCCGACTACTGGCGCGAACTGCGCAAGCCCTTCTGGGTGTTCGTGCACTGACGAAGCATCGTGCGCAGGGCGCACGACGGCAAGCATGGGCGGTCACAAGGTTCCCATCTCGACGCTGGTGCTCGTGTACACGCCGGACCTGCGCGTGCTTTTGCTGGAGCGGGCCGACTTTCCCGAGCACTGGCAATCGGTAACCGGCAGCCAGGAGCATGGCGAAACGCTCCTGCAGACGGCACGACGCGAGCTCATCGAGGAAACCGGCATCGATGCCGATCATTACGGCGGGCTCGTCGACTGGAGCATCTCGAACGCGTACGAGATCTACAAGCAATGGCGTCACCGCTATCCCGAGGGCATCACGCACAATACCGAGCACGTGTTCGGCCTCGAGGTGCCCGAGCCCGTGCCGGTGACCATCGCTCCGCGCGAGCACCTTCGTTACGCGTGGCTGCCGTGGCGCGAGGCCGCGGCACGCTGCTTTTCCTGGACCAACCGCGACGCGATCCTGCTCCTGCCGGAGAAGGTTCGCGCACGCAACGCGAGTGCACCCACATGACCGCAGCACGATCCCTCCGCGCCGCTCTGCTCGCCATCGCGATCGCAGCGCCCGTCCCCTCGATGGCGCAAGCGCAAGCCCCGTTGTCGTCACAGGCCGTGAGCGTGAATGCCGCGGCGACTGCGAGCGTGGCCAACGATCGCGTGCAGGCGTGGGTACGCGCCGAGGCGGACAACGCCGATGCCGCTGCCGCGGCCTCGCAGGTCAATGCGGCGATCGCGAAGGGGCTCGCCCGCGCGAAGGCAACCGCGGGCCTGACGGTCGCGACGTCGGGCTACTCGACGCAACAGATCACCGAGAAGGGACGCCCGCTGCGCTGGCGCGTCACGCAGCTGATCACGATCACCGCGACCGACTTTCCTGCGCTCGCGGGCCTCCTCACGCGCCTGCAGGAGCAGGACGGGCTGCTGCTCACCGGCATGAGCTTCTCGCTCTCGCCCAATGCGCGCGAGCAGGCGGAACGCACGCTGATCCAGCAGGCGATTCGCGGCTGGCAGACACGAGCGCAGATCGCCGCAGCGGCACTCGGGTTCGACGCGTGGAAGCCCGGTCACCTCACGGTGCAGTCGAACGACGGCGGCCGCGTGTACCCGACGATGCGCGCCGCCGGCATGAGTGCGAGCGCCGATTTCGCGCCGGTGAACGTCGAAGCCGGCGTGACGGAAGTCACCGTGACCGTGAGCGGCGACGCGGTGCTCGATTCGGCGCGACCGGTGCGCTGAAACGCGGGCCGGCGTCGCGCGTCACAGCGCGTGCACTGCACTCAGGCCGGCGCATCGAATCGCTCAACCCTAGGGTGAGTTGCGGGCAGGGGCGCATCCCGGCTTCGCTCCGGTTCGCCGCAACCATCGGGTGCGCTGCGGGCAGGGGCGCACCCCGGCTTCGCTCCGGTTCGCCGCAACCATCGGGTGCAGCTGCGGGCAGGGGCGCACCCCGGCTTCGCTCCGGTTCGCCGCAACCATGCACTCCTGTGGGTCCCGGCGCAGCGCGGGGTCGTGACCCAACACGCCCCGGGCGCCGCGCCACCCACGACGGAGCGCGCGGCTCAAGTCGCATTGCCGGGACGCGCCCCTGCCCGCATCGACCGCTGTCGCTTCATCGTCGCTCGCAACACCGAACCGATGAGCGCAGGAGTCGCGCTGCATCGTCGACATCGTGGCGCGGATGGGCGACGGCGACGCGACAACCGCACGCGCGAGGCGGTCGCTGCGGGGCATGGCGACGTTGGCGCAGTCGGTGGAGCGCGGGTGGCGAGCGTGCCGTCCGCTCGTGGGTTGAGCGGCGGCCCGCGAGCCGGGCACCCGCGCCACCGACGCGATTGCGCCACCCGGAGCCGTGCCCCGCAGCGGCCGTCTCGCAGCTAATGCGCAAGCGCACCGCAGTGGCCGTCTCGCAGCTGACGCGCAAACGCGCCACAGCGGCGGCCTCGCAGCTGACGCGCAAAACAAAAGGGCCCGCGAACGGGCCCTTCTGGTCATGACTGCTGCAGGCTTCAGCTCGCCGGCGTGGCCGGCGTCTCGGCCGGTGCAGGTGCCGGTGCCGCAGCATCTTCCGCGGCGGCCTTCATCGACAGCCGCAGGCGACCCTTGTCGTCGGCTTCCAGCACCTTCACGCGCACGACCTGGCCTTCCTTCACGTAATCGGAGACCTGGTTGACGCGCTCCTTGGCGATCTGCGAGATGTGCAGCAGGCCGTCCTTGCCCGGCAGTACCTGCACGATCGCGCCGAAGTCGAGCAGGCGCAGCACCGTGCCTTCGTAGATCCTGCCAACTTCCACCTCGGCAGTGATCTCCTCGATGCGCTTGCGTGCGGCATTGCACGCGTCGGCGTTCACGGAGGCGATCGTCACCATGCCGTCGTCCTGGATGTCGATCGTGGTGCCCGTCTCCTCGGTGAGCGCGCGGATGACCGCCCCGCCCTTGCCGATCACGTCGCGGATCTTCTCGGGGTTGATCTTGAACGTCATCATGCGCGGCGCGTGCTGCGAGACCTCGGTGCGCGCATGCGGCAGCGCCTGCTGCATGAGATGCAGGATGTGCAGCCGGCCTTCACGCGCCTGCGACAGCGCGACGCCCATGATCTCCTTGGTGATGCCCTGGATCTTGATGTCCATCTGCAGCGCCGTCACGCCGCGATCGGTGCCCGCGACCTTGAAGTCCATGTCGCCGAGGTGATCCTCGTCACCGAGGATGTCGGTCAGCACTGCGAAACGATTGCCTTCCTTGATCAGGCCCATCGCGATGCCGGCGACGTGCGCCTTCATCGGTACGCCGGCATCCATGAGAGCGAGGCTGCCGCCACAGACCGAGGCCATCGACGACGAGCCGTTGGATTCGGTGATCTCCGAAACGACGCGCATCGAATACGCGAAGTCCTCGGCCGTGGGCAACACCGCGAGCAACGCGCGCTTCGCCAGCCGGCCGTGGCCGATCTCGCGCCGCTTGGGCGTGCCGACGCGGCCGGTCTCGCCGGTCGCGTACGGGGGCATGTTGTAGTGGAGCATGAAGCGATCGGTGTACTCGCCCATCAATGCGTCGACGCGCTGCTCGTCACGGGCCGTGCCGAGCGTCGCCACGACCAGGGCCTGCGTTTCGCCGCGGGTGAAGAGTGCCGAGCCGTGCGTGCGGGGCAGCACACCCGTGCGGATCGTGATCGGACGCACCGTCCGCGTGTCGCGGCCATCGATGCGCGGCTCGCCGCCGAGGATCTGGCTGCGCACGATCTTGGCCTCGAGCTCGTGCAGGAAATCGCGCACTTCGTTCGCATAGCCGGGCGCAGCATCGGCGGGGATGCACTCGGCTTCGACCTTCACGCCGATCTCGCGCAACCGCTGCTGGCGCGCCTGCTTCTGGCGCAGTCCATAGGCCTCGCGCAGCCCGGCCTCGGCGCACGCGGTGACCTGGTCGATCATCGCCTGGTTCTTGGCCGGTGCCTGCCAGTCCCACAGCGGCTTGCCACCGGCTTCGACGAGCTCATGGATCAGGTTGATGACGGCCTGCTGCTGCTCGTGGCCGAACACGACTGCACCGAGCATCACCTCCTCGGAGAGCTCGTCGGCTTCGGACTCGACCATCAGCACTGCAGCTTCGGTGCCGGCGACGATCAGGTTGAGCTTCGATTCCGTGAGCTCGGTCTTCGTCGGGTTGAGCACGTAGTTGCCGTTCAGGTAGCCGACACGCGCCGCGCCGATCGGGCCATTGAAAGGCACGCCCGAGAGCATCAAGGCGGCGGAGGCGCCGATCATGGCCGGCACGTCCGGATCGATCTCCGGATCGACCGACATCACGGTGGCGATGACCTGCACCTCGTTGTAGAAGCCATCGGGAAAGAGCGGCCGGATGGGACGGTCGATGAGGCGCGACGTGAGCGTCTCCTTCTCGGAGGGACGGCCCTCGCGCTTGAAGAAGCCGCCGGGAATCTTGCCCGCGGCGTAGGTCTTCTCCTGGTAATCGACGGTCAGCGGGAAGAAGTCCTGGCCAGGCCGCGCGGACTTGGCAGCGACGGCGGTGACCAGCACGACGGTATCGTCGAGCGATACGAGGACGGCGCCGCCGGCCTGGCGGGCGATTTCGCCCGTTTCAAGCGTCAGCGTGTGCCGGCCGTAGGGAATGGTTTTCTTGATTGGGTTCACAGTGTCCTCGGATTCCGGAAATGCGATGGCCGCGCTCGACAGGCGCGGCCATCACGTTGTGCAGAGACGAAAGGCGATGCGGGCGTCGGGTCCAGCGCGGCAGGCAATCGTGGCATCGTGTTCGCGCAGCAAGGGGATGGACCTGCGCGACCGAAGCGCGGCCGCGCCTGCGCTCGGGTGTTTACTTGCGCAGCCCGAGCTTTTCGATCAGGGAACGATAGCTGTCCGCGTTGCGCGACTTGAGATAGTCGAGAAGCTTGCGGCGGCGCGACACCATGCGCAGCAAACCGCGGCGCGAATGATGGTCCTTCGTGTTGGCCTTGAAATGATCGGTGAGGCCGTTGATGCGAGCGGTGAGGAGTGCGATCTGCACTTCCGGCGAGCCGGTATCGCCGGTGCCCCGCTGATGGTCGGCGATGACTTTCGCCTTCTCTTGCACGGTGACTGCCATTTGCTGTCGTCCTTGTATCGCGTCTTGTCCAGTGAAGAGTGGAATTATAGCCCGAAAAAGGCTTACTTTTCAATTCACAAGCCGGGGCGAGGACCGTGGCCGCGCGCATCCCCGCGTGCCCGCCGGGCGCGTGGCGAGCCGACGGCGGTGCACCATTCCGGTCCGGGTCGCGGCGGACTCCCGCCGTCGCTACAATAGCGGCCGCGGCAGCCGAGCCCCGCTCTGCACGACCGGAAGGCTGCGCGCATGCTGCGTCCCGCCTCCCCCCAACCACTGCGCCCATCGAGTTTCGGGCGCGCTCCGGCCGAATCGACCATGCGCACCGCCCTGACCGCCGTTGTCCTCAGCTTGGGGGCGCTTGCCGCCGGCGCGATCGGGCCCATCTCGCCCGTCTCGCCCTGGATGCCCGCGGGCGATCCCGGCACTGGGGTCACGCTCTGGCTGCTCTACATCGGTCCGGACCTGCTCCTGCCCGTTCACCTCGGCTATCGGCGCTGCGATCGGGGTGGTGCTGATGTTCTGGCAACGTTTCCTCGGCTGGGGTCGCCGTCTGTGGCGGATCGTGACCCGCCGCAAGGACTGATCCCTTCATGTCGCCGAACATCCGGCCGCGCGCCGGTCGATGAGCTGGTCCGGCGCGCTCGGAGCGGCCGCCCTGCTCGCCGTGGGCAGCGTGCTGTATCTCGCTGCCTATTTCCGGTGGGAGGCCCGGACCACTCGCGGCCTCGCCTATTTCGGGCGCGACGCCATCGAGCGACTGGCCATCCGGCGCCGCATTGCCCGGCGCTCCACCCTCGCGCTGCCCCTCGTGCGCGCGCTGGCGCTTCTCATGGGCCAACGCACCATGCCGTCGTTTCGCTATCGCGGCGTCGCGGGCCCCCCGGGCATCAGCAGCGCCGCAAGCTTCGAGCGCGCGACGCAGTACGCGCCGCGACCGGGCGACGTGTTCGTCGCCACGCAAATGCGCAGCGGCACGACGTGGATGCAGCAGGTCGTCTATCAGCTCGTCACGCGTGGTCACGGTGAACCGGGCGCGCCTGGCACGCCCCATCTCTATGCGCTCAGTCCGTGGCTCGAAGTCGACGACGGCGTGCCGGTGCACGACGCGCCGCCAGTCGGCAATCCGCCGGTGCGCATCATCAAGACCCATCTCCCCGCATCGCTCTGTCCTTTCGCTGCGGCAGCGAAATACATCTGCGTGGTGCGCGATCCGGTGAGCTGCTTCGCGAGCGTGGCGGATTTCAATCGCGCTCTCGTCGGGCCGCTGCTGCCGCCGCTCGCCGCGCTCGCGGAGTGGTTCTGCAGCGATGCGATGTACTGGACCCCATGGCCAGCGCACGTGAGCGGCTGGTGGGAGCAGGCCGCGCTGCACGACAACGTGCTGCTCGTCCACTTCGAGGAGATGACGCGCGACTTCGGGGCGGTGCGCGAGCGCGTGGCGCGCTTCCTCGGGGTGGCGCTCACGGCGGACGAGGCGCGTCGCGTCGATGAGCGCTGCTCTTTCGCCTACATGAGCGCGCACGAGGAATTCTTCGAGATGGCCCGACCGACCATGTTCTCGGTGCGCGGCGCGCGCTTCCTGCGCGACGGCAAGGAAAGCCGCGGCCAGGCCTTACCGGCCGCAGTCCGGGCCCGCATCGTCGGGTACTGCCGCGCTGCCCTGGCCGGCAGCAGCTACCCCGTCGCACGTTTCTACCCCGAGCTGACGACGCCCTCGTCCAGTGTCCCCGTGTCCGCGGAGCTCGAACCGATGACGGACCCGACAGTGTCGTCCGCATCCGGTGCCGGGCTCGTTCCCCCGGGGGGCGCTACGCGTTCGCCGGGCTGGCGGACGTTCGTGACCCTCGGCATCGTCATGGGGATCACCTACGGCCTGCTCGAAGCGCTGGAGGCGTGCGTGCTCTCGTTGGTGCCGGGCGCGCTGGCGTGGCGCAGCGGAAACTCCGCGCGCATCCTGTGGGTCGCCCCGATCGCGTATGGCTGCGTCGGGCTTGCGCTCGGGCTCGTCTTCTTCGCGTTGTCGCGCGTCGTGCGTGCCGTCGACTGGATCCGCGTGTTCGTGTTCGCCGCGCTGGTCGGGGGCGGCTTCCTCGGCGCGATGCTGCAGGGCCAGGTGTTCTCGCCGCTCGCCAGCATTCTCCTGGCGCTCGGCCTCGCCACACAGCTCACGCGTCTCTTCGGGCGCTGGCGCGAGCGCCTGCTCGCTGCGACGCCGCGGCTCGTCGCGCCGATGGTCGGCGCGGTAGCCGTCATTGCCGCGCTCGAAATGACGACCGCCATGGCGCGCGAGCACTGGTCGCTGTCGCACCTGCCTGCCGCGCAGGCACGGCCGAACGTGCTCGTGCTCGTCGCGGACACGCTGCGTGCGGATCACGTGTCGGCGTATGGCTATGCGCGCCCGACGACGCCGCGCCTCGACGCACTCGCCAACGAAAGCCGCCTCTACGCGAACGCGTACTCCGCGTCGTCGTGGACGCTTCCCGCACATGCTTCGCTGATGACCGGACGGCGCGTGTACGAGCATCGCGCGGGTCACCAGGGTCACCCGTACCTCGATCGCAAGTTCGCAACCCTGGCCGAAGTGATGAGCGGAGCCGGATATGCGGCCGGCGGCTTCGTGAGCAACTTCTTCTGGTGCGGCCGCCAGACGGGCCTCGATCGAGGGTTCGTGCATTACGACGATCTGTACGGCAACGTCGGGGATGCGCTCGCGCGGACCGTGCTCGGTCGTCTCCTCGCGTACGACGTGCTGCCGCACTTCGGCTGGGTCGACATCCCCGGCCGCCGCAGCTCTGCGGACATGAATGCGCGCCTGCTGGACTGGATCGACGGCGTGCGTGACCGGCCGTTCTTCGCGTTCGTGAATTACATGGACGTGCACGCGCCGTACATCCCGCCCGCAGGCTTCGACGGGCGCTTTTCCGGGCATCGGCTGCTGCACCGTCCGACGCGAATCGAGCTCGGCGACATCAATCCCGAGACCAAGGTGCGCGACCCGGCGCTGTTGCGCGCATGGATCGATCGCTACGACGAATCCCTGAGCTATCTCGACGACCAGGTCGGACGGCTGCTCGACGAGCTGGCGCGCCGCGGCGTGCTCGATCACACGATCGTCGTGTTCACCTCCGACCACGGCGAGAGCTGGGGCGAGCACGACCTCATGTTCCATGGCCACAGCCTCTACCAGGAACAGGTGCGCATTCCGCTGCTGGTGCGCTATCCGGCTGGCGTGCCGGCGGGCCAGCGCGTCGACGCGCCGGTGGCACTGGAACAGGTGCCACGCATGATCGTGGACCTGGCGAAACTCGACGGCACGCCGTTCGGCACAGCTATGCCCGACGCCGCGGCCGTTGCGGGTGCCGAACATGTTGCGGTATCCGAAGTCTCCAAGCGCACCGGCATGCCGCCCTCCTGGCCGACGGCGTCGGGCGGACTGCGCTCGGTGCAGAACGAGCGGTGGCAGCTCATCGTCAACCAGACGGGGAAGACGGAGCTTTACGACATCGTCGCCGACCGTTCGCAGCTGCACGATCTTGCGGCCGATGCGCGTTACGCGTCGGTGCTTGCGGACATGCAGGCGCGCCTGCAGGCCGAGGTGCCCACCGCGTTCGGTCGCGCCCGCATCGCGCAGCGCCCCTGAGCGCTCGTCGGGCCGTGAAGCGCTACGTCGTGGCGGCCGGGACGCGCAATGACGCGGTGTCCACGAGACGCACCGCGCGCAATACGGAATCGGTCGCCTCGACGATGCCGAGGAATCGCCCGGCGGCATCGTAAGCGCGCAATCGTCCCGCCGCTGCAGTCGGACTGCACGCCTGCCGCCCATGGACCATTGCAGCGGCCGCCTCCGCGTCCAGCGTCACCGCCGGCAAAGCGCGCAGCGGCGCGTCCACCGGCAGCAGGCGCGGCGGGCGCTCGCTTGGCACGATCGCTTCGAGTGCCTCGAGCGTGACGGCGTCCTCGATACGAAAGGGTCCGCTCGCCACGCGCCGCAACCCCGCGAGATGCGCGAGGGTGCCGAGCGCGATTGCGATGTCCTCGACCAGTGCCCGCACATAAGTGCCCTTGCTGCAGCCCACGCGCAGCACGGCCGTGCCGGCATCGGCCTCATGCGATACGAGATCCAGCACGTCGATCTCGATGGCGCGCGGCACGCGCGGCACCTCGATGCCCTCGCGCGCGTATTCGTAAAGGTTGCGGCCTTCGAACTTGAGCGCCGCAAAGCGCGGTGGCACCTGCTGTGACGTCCCGATGAAGCCTCGCAGGACGGCTCGCAGCTCGTCCGCAGTGAACGCCACCGGCGCCTCGCCGGTGACTTCGCCTTCGGCGTCGCCGGTGCTGGTGGAGCGCCCGAACTGCACCGTCGCCAGATACTCCTTGCGCGCATCCAGCAAGGCCTGGGCAAACTTGGTCGCTTCACCGAAGCAGAGCGGAAGGAGCCCGCTTGCGAGCGGATCGAGGGTTCCCGTGTGGCCGGCCTTGGCGGCGTTTAAGAGCCTGCGCGCACGCTGCAGCGCCGCGTTCGAGGAGAGCCCGACAGGCTTGTCGAGCAGGAGGACGCCATCCACGCGCACGCGCGGAACCCGCACGGGCGCGGCAGCGGAATCCACGGGGAGCGTCCGATCCGTCACGGCCGGACCGGTGTTATTCGGACGAGAGCTTGCGGTCCGACGCGACGGCATCGTCGATCAGCTGCGACAGGCGCATGCCCGCTTCGATCGAGTCGTCGTAGACGAAATGCAGCTGCGGCACCGAGTAGAGCTGCAGCCGATGCGACAGCTCGCGCCGCAGGTATCCAGCGGTGTGCTGCAGCGCCTGCACGGCCTCCTCGGCGTGCTCGCGCCCGGCGAGGTGGGTGAAGAACACCTTGGCGTGCGAGAGATCGGCGGAGACCTCGACCGACGTTACAGTGATCCGCCCGACGCGCGGGTCCTTGACGTCCTCGCGCAGGAGCGGCGCCAGCTCACGCTGGATCTGGTCGCCAACGCGCTGTGCGCGCTGAGAATGTTTTTTCACGGTCGTTCGAGGTGCCCGGCGAAGCTCGGGCGCCTCGTGTCCATGTTCGTTGAGGTGCCGCGGACGCTTACAGCGTGCGGGACACCTCGACGATTTCGTAGCACTCCAGCTGATCGCCCTTCTCGATGTCGTTGAAGTTCTTCACCGACAGCCCGCACTCGAAGCCGGCCTTCACTTCGCGCACGTCGTCCTTGAAGCGCTTCAGCGAATCGAGCTCGCCGTCGTGCAGCACGACGTTGTCGCGCAGCACCCGCACGCGCCCGCCGCGTCGCACCACGCCCTCGAGCACGTAGCAACCCGCGACCGTGCCCACCTTGGAGATCTTGTAGACCTCGCGCACCTCGATGAGCCCGAGCTGCGATTCCTTCTTCTCCGGCGACAGCATGCCGGAGAGCGCCGCCTTCACCTCGTCGACCGCGTCGTAGATGATGTTGTAGTAGCGGATGTCGACGCCGCTCGACTCCGCGAGCTTGCGGGCGGCGACGTCGGCGCGCACGTTGAAGCCGATCACCACCGCCTTCGACGCGAGCGCGAGGTTGATGTCCGACTCGGTGATGCCGCCGACGGCCGCATGAACGATGTTGACCTTCACTTCGCTCGTGGACAGCTTGGTGAGGGCCTGCGTCAGCGCCTCGTACGAGCCCTGCACGTCCGCCTTGACGATGAGCGCGAGCGTCTTGACCGCGTCCTCGCCGATCTGGTCGAACATGTTCTCGAGCTTCGCGGCCTGCTGCTTCGCGAGCTTCACGTCGCGGAACTTGCCCTGACGGAAGAGCGCGATCTCGCGTGCCTTGCGCTCGTCGCCGAGCACCATCACGTCCTCACCCGCGAGCGGCACGTCCGACAACCCCTGGATCTCCACCGGGATCGACGGCCCCGCTGCGGTCACCGCCTTGCCGGCCTCGTCGGTCATCGCGCGCACGCGACCGAACACGGCCCCCGCCAGCACGATGTCGCCACGCTTGAGCGTGCCCGAATGCACGAGCACCGTGGCCACCGGCCCCCGGCCCTTGTCGAGGCGCGATTCGATCACGATGCCACGCGCGGGCGCGTCCTTCGGCGCCTTGAGCTCGAGCACTTCCGCCTGCAGCAGGATCGAGTCGAGCAGATCGTCGATGCCACTGCCGGTCTTCGCGGACACGGGGATGAACTGCGTGTCGCCGCCGTACTCCTCGGGGATCACGCCTTCCGCCACGAGCTCCTGCTTCACGCGCTCCGGATTCGCGTCGGCCTTGTCCATCTTGTTCAGCGCGACCACCATCGGCACCGACCCCGCCTTGGCATGCGCGATCGCTTCCTTCGTCTGCGGCATCACGCCGTCGTCCGCAGCGACCACCAGCACGACGAGGTCGGTGACCTTGGCGCCGCGGGCACGCATCGCGGTGAACGCTTCGTGGCCCGGCGTATCGAGGAACGTGATCACGCCCTTGTCGGTGCGCACGTGATAGGCCCCGATGTGCTGCGTGATCCCGCCGGCCTCGCCGCTCGCCACGCGGGCGCGGCGAATGGTGTCGAGCAGGGACGTCTTGCCATGGTCGACGTGACCCATGACCGTCACGACCGGTGGCCGCGGCTCGGCTTCCGCGACGTGCGCATCGGCGCTCTGCTCGAGGAACGCATCGAGTTCGTCGAGCTTCGCCGGTGTCGCCTTGTGCCCCATTTCCTCGACCAGGATCATTGCCGTCTCCTGATCGAGCACCTGGTTGATCGTGACCATCTGGCCGAGCTTCATCAGCGCCTTGATCACCTCGACCGCCTTGACCGACATCTTGTGTGCGAGGTCGGCGACGCTGATGGTTTCGGGCACCACCACGTCGCGCACGATCGGTCCCCCGCCCGCGGCTGCCCCTTCGACGCCTTCTTCATCGTGGCGGTGACGGCCGACCTTCGGCTGGCGCCAACCGGTCGCGCCCGCGCCGCTCGTGACGTCACCGCGCAGCTTGAGCGCGCGGCGCCGGGCGGCCTCTTCCTGGAAGGCTCCGCCGGCCTTCTTGATGGGCTTCGGCTTCTCGCCGGGCTTCGCCGCGGGACGATGCAACGTCGTGGTTGCAACCGGTGCCTTCACTTCCTTCGGCGGCGCGCTCTGGGCGGCATTCATCGCTGCCGCTTCGGCCTGCGCGGCCTGCATCGCGGTCTGGCGCGCCGCTTCGGCGGCAGCCGCGGCTTCCGCCGCGTGGGCAGCGGCAGCAGCCTTCGCGGCTGCCTCTTCCGCGTCGCGCTCCTTCTTGGTCTTGCGCTTGGCCTGCTCCTGCTTCTGCTGGACCTCTTCCTGCTGCCGCTGCATGAGCTCCTGCGCCTTGCGCTCCTCGGCCTCGCGCGCCGCGATCTCCTCGGCGTCGATGACCGGTGCCACCACCTTCGGCGCTTCCTCGACTGCGGGTGTGGCCTCGCTCTCGTCGCGCTTCACGAAGACGCGCTTCTTGCGCACTTCGACCTGGATGGTGCGCGCGCGGCCGGTCGAGCCGGCCGCCTTGATCTCGGTGGTCTGCTTGCGCGTGAGGGTGATCTTCTTCTTCGGCTCACCCGCCGCGCCATGCTGCTTGCGCAGGTAATCGAGCAGCTTCGTCTTGTCCTGCTCGGACAGTGCGTCGCCCTGCTTCTTGCCGGCAACGCCGGCGCGCCCGAGCTGCTCGAGCAACGCGCCGGGCGGCATCTTGAGCTCGGTCGCGAATTGTTCAATGGTGGTCTGCGCCATGCGCTTCTCCTGCTGTGTTGCCTGCTGCTTAACCCTGTTGACCCACGGCCGGCGCTGCCGGTGCGGGTGCGGGCGCGCTCACCGGCGTCTCTTCGAACCAGTGCGCGCGCGCCTTCATGATGAGGTCCTGCGCGCGCTCATCGCCGATGCCCGTGAGCTCGACCAGCTCGTCGACCGCGAGGTCAGCGAGCGCGTCGCGCGTGGTGATGCCGTGCGACGCAAGGGCGCTTGCAACCTCGGTGTCCATGCCTTCGAGCGAGAGCAGTGCTTCCTCGACCTGCTCCACGCTTTCCTCGCGCACGATGGCTTCGGTGAGCAGCGCGTTGCGCGCGCGGCTGCGGAGTTCGTTCACGGTATCTTCGTCGAAGGACTCGATCTCCAGCATCTCGGTGATCGGTACGTAGGCCACTTCCTCGAGCGACGTGAAGCCTTCGCCGATCAGGATGTCGGCGACTTCCTCGTCGACGTCGAGCTTCTCCATGAAGAGGCTGCGCAGCTGGTCGCTCTCGGCTTCGTGCTTCTTCAGCGATTCCTCGACGCTCATGAGGTTGAGCTCCCATCCGGTGAGCTCGGATGCGAGGCGCACGTTCTGTCCCAGGCGACCGATCGCGATGGCGAGGTTCTCCTCGTCGACCACGACATCCATGCTGTGCTTCTCCTCGTCGACGACGATCGACGAGATCTCCGCCGGCGCGAGCGCATTGATCACGAACTTGGCCGGATCCTCGGAGAACAGGATGATGTCCACGCGCTCGCCGGCGAGCTCGTTCGTGACGGCCGTCACGCGCGAGCCGCGCATGCCGATGCACGTGCCCTGCGGGTCGAGGCGCGGATCGTTCGACTTCACCGCGATCTTGGCGCGGATGCCAGGGTCGCGCGCCGCTGCCTTGATCTCGATGAGGCCTTCCTCGATCTCCGGCACCTCGAGCTCGAAGAGGCGCATCAGGAATTCCGGTGCGATGCGCGACAGGATGAGCTGCGGGCCCTTGGCGGTGCGGTCGATCTTGGTAACGTACGCACGAATGCGATCGCCCGCGCGCAGCATCTCCTTCGGGATCAGCTGATC
This sequence comes from uncultured beta proteobacterium, assembly GCA_963734575.1. Taxonomy (GTDB): domain Bacteria; phylum Pseudomonadota; class Gammaproteobacteria; order Burkholderiales; family Casimicrobiaceae; genus CAIWHR01. The sequence goes on from CAVTHT010000006.1 coordinate 211,169, forward strand.
GCGCGGAATGACGCCTTCGATGCGGCCGGATTCCACGATGACGTTGCCGCGCTCGATACGCTTGACGGTGCCCGTGAGCAGGTTGTCCTGCCGCTCGAGGAAGTCGTTGAGGATCTGCTCGCGCTCGGCGTCGCGGATCTTCTGCAGGATGACCTGCTTCGCAGCCTGGGCGCCGATGCGGCCGAACTCGACCGGCTCGAGCGGCTCCTCGACGACGTCGCCGAGTTGCAGCGCCGGATCGCGCTCCCCGGCGTCGGTGATCGCGATCTGGTGCGCCGGCTCCTCGTGATCCTCGTCGGGCACGACCGTCCAGCGGCGGAACGATTCATAGTCGCCGGTCTCCCGATCGATCGACACGCGCGCGTCGATGTCGTCGGCGAAACGCTTCTTCGTCGCGGATGCGAGCGCCGATTCGAGCGCCGTGAAGACGATCTCCTTGGGGACGTTCTTCTCGCGTGATAGGGCGTCGACCAGCAGCAGCAGTTCGCGGTTCATGTTGCCTTTCTCCACTCAATCCTCGGGATCAGTCGCGCGCGATCGATTTCCGCGAAGGGGATGGTGCGCATCCCCTGCGCCGTCTCGAGCAGCACGGCCCCTTCCTCGCAGCCGCGCAACACGCCCTTGACGCGGCGCGCGTTGTCGACCGGGTTGTGCAAACGCAAATCCGCTTCCTCGCCGGTGAAACGGGCGAAGTCCGCCGGACGCTTGAGCGGCCGGTCGAGCCCTGGCGAGGAAACCTCGAGCCGGTCGTAGTCGATGCCCTCGACCGTGAAAAGACGCGTGAGCTGATCGCTCACGCGCGCACAGTCCTCGACATCGACGCCACCCGGCTTGTCGATGAATACCCGCACCAGCCCCGCCCGGCCCGAGCGCTCCCAGTCCACGACCTCGTAGCCCATGGGCGGCAGCGTGCGTTCCAGCAGTTCGGCGAAGTCCGTCATTTCAAAGCGGAAAAAAAAATGGGCTGTGCCCAGCCCATTTCTCATCGTTATCGCGTTGAATTCTAGCAGAAAACGCTTCCGATTAGAAGCACGTGCGCTGCGCGAAAGCCTCTGTGGTGCGGCAGAGCGCGCTGAGCATGCCTCGGCGGGCGACGGCTCCGGTAACATTCCGGGCAATCACCTCATGGAGACCGCCGTGGCGGAGCCCCTCGTCATTGCCAGGAATCCACAAGACCGAGATTGTGCTGCTCCCGGCGCTTTCCAACCGTCATGGCCTCATCACCGGGGCCACGGGTACGGGAAAGACGGTCACCCTGCAGGTCATGGCCGAGCGCTTCAGCGCGATCGGCGTGCCCGTGTTCATGGCCGACGTGAAGGGCGACCTCGCCGGAATCAGTCAGGCAGGCGTAGCCTCGCCGAAGCTCGTCGAGCGCCTGAAGCAGATCGGCGCCGAAACGCCTGCCTTCGCCGGCAGCCCGACGGTGTTCTGGGACGTTTTCGGCGAGCAGGGGCATCCGGTGCGCGCCACGATCTCCGACCTCGGGCCGCTGCTCTTCGCGCGAATCCTGAACCTCAACGAGGTGCAGGAAGGCGTGCTTGCGCTGGTCTTCAAGGTGGCGGACGACAACGGCCTCCTGCTGCTGGACCTCAAGGACCTGCGGGCGGCGCTGCAGTACGTCGGCGACAACGCGGCCCAGTTCACGACGAACTACGGCAACGTCTCGGCGGCCAGCATCGGCGCCATCCAGCGTGGGCTGCTTTCGCTCGAGCAGCAGGGCGCCGAGCGCTTCATCGGCGAGCCGATGCTGAACATCGACGATCTTCTCCAGACGGTCGACGGCAAGGGCGTGGTGAACGTACTTGCTGCCGATCGGCTGCTGACCGCGCCGAAGGTCTATTCGACGCTGCTGCTGTGGCTGCTCTCGGAGCTCTACGAGCGCCTGCCCGAGGTAGGCGACCGCGACAAGCCCAAGCTCGTGTTCTTCTTCGACGAGGCGCACCTGCTGTTCACGGACGCGCCGCGGTCGCTGCTCGACAAGATCGAGCAGGTGATACGCCTCATCCGGTCCAAGGGGGTGGGCGTGTTTTTCATCACCCAGAATCCGCTCGACGTGCCGGAGACGGTGCTGGGGCAGCTCGGCAACCGGGTGCAGCACGCACTGCGCGCCTATACGCCGCGGGATCAGAAGGCCGTGAAGGCCGCGGCGGAAACGATGCGCGCGAATGCAGCCTTCTCGACGGAAGCCGCGATCACCGAGCTCGGCGTCGGCGAGGCGCTGCTTTCGTTCCTCGACGAGAAAGGCCGCCCGGGTGTCGTCGAGCGTGCCTTCGTGCTGCCGCCCGCGAGCCGCATCGGGCCGATCACGCCCGACGAGCGCAAGGCCGTGATGGCGACGTCGCCCGTTGCCGGCGTCTACGACCAGGCCGTCGATCGCGAATCCGCCTACGAGCGCTTGAAGAATCGCGCCGTCCAGTCCACGGCCCCGGCCGGGAAGGCTGGCGCCGGGGCACCGGACGCCGGCATGGGCGACCGGATCAGGGATTCGCTCGGAGGTCTTCTCACGGGCAGCGGCCGCAAGGACAGCCTCGTGGAGGCCATCGCCAAGAGTGCCGCGCGCACCGTCGGCTCGACCGTCGGGCGCGAGATCGTCCGCGGCGTGCTCGGCTCGCTGCTCGGCCGGAGCAGTCGCCGGTGATGGAGCCGCCGGGTGGCGCACGCCGACGCGCCGCTGCGCGCATCTGCGTCGGCCCGGCGTCTGCCGCGGCTGTTCATCGGAGCAGGCTTGGCCGCGCTGGTGGTCGCCGGCTGCACGACCACGCCGCCTTCGCGACCGCCCGAGCCGATCCCGCTCACGCCGCCCAAGGACGTGCCGAGCGCTCCGGTGGTGCGCGAACCCATCGCACCGGCACCGCAGGCGAGCGTGCCGACGGCGCCGCTGCCTTCCGCGGCCCAGCCGGACGCGATGCTGCCAGCCAATACGCTCTACCGCTGTGTAACCGAGGCCGGAGGGCAGCGGCAGCAGACCGCGATCGAGTTCGTCCCCAAGGTGCTCGAGCTCTGCCGCAAGCATCCCGAGATGGGACCCTGCCAGTACGAGCGCGAGGTGTGCCGCCGCGCAGGGGGCCGTGTGTTCACGGCGAACGGCGCGGAGATCACCCGCCACACCGAGGCGGAGTACGACAAGCGCGTGATGCGCGTGCGGTTCCGCGGGGATTAGCGCGGTGCCGCGCCGGCTCCTCATCGAGGGTTGGCGCGGCATTCACCATTCGTACGCGCTGGTCGCGCAGGCGCACTGCCTCTGCCTGCTGGGCCGTCGGGACGTCGAGCTGCGGTTCCGGGACCTGCCCTATCACTCACCGGCATGGCGCACGGCAAGCGGCCTCTTCGACGCCGACGACGAGCGCGCGATCGCCGGCATTCCCGCGCCCGAGGCCTCCTTCGCCCCGGATGCGACGCTCAGCCTGCAGGCGCAGCGCCAGGACTTCACCGCGCCGCTGCACGGGTTGAAGTTCGTGTTTGGAACACCGGAGCATCGCGTGCTGCTCGCCGAAAACGTCGCTCCGTTTCGCTCGGCGGCGGACGTGGCCGCGCAAGTGCATGTGGTAACTCCGTCGCGGTGGACTGCGCTGGCTTACGAGCGCTTCGGTTTCGAACCGCAGCGCGTGCATGTCGTGCCGCACGGGATCGATCCGATCATCGTGCATCCCGACGAGGCGAGTCGCGCGGCGATTCGCAAGGCGCTCGGCCTGCAGGACGCGTTCGTGTTCCTCTCCGTCGGGGCCATGACGCCCAACAAGGGCATCGATCTCCTGCTGGGCGCGTTTGCCGAAGTGGCGCAGCGAGAGCCGGACGCGCGTCTGCTGCTCAAGGGTGCCGACGATCTCTACCCGTCACAGGACCACGTGCGAACATCGCTCAATCGGCTGCCGGCGCGCACGTCGCGAGATCGTCGCCACGAGGCTGCTCTACCAGGGCAATACACTGTCGGCGTCGGCAGATGGCGGCGTTGCTGCGCGCAGCCGACGCCTATGTCGCGCCTTATCTCGCCGAAGGCTTCAACATGCCGGTGCTCGAGGCTGCTGCGTCGGGTGTCTCGGTCATCTGCACGGCCGGCGGGCCAACCGACGAGTTCACGGACGAGTCATTCGCGACGCGCGTGCAGAGTCGGGTCGTGACGACGCGCCTCAGTCCAGTGCAGCACGGCGACTACCTGTGGCCGGACCTGGCCCATCTCGTGAGTGCGATGCGAGACGCTGCAGTGGACCCGCAGCTCACCCATGCCCGTGGCGCAGCCGGTGCGCGGTACGTGCGGGAACGTTTCACGTGGGATCAGATGACCGAGGTCCTGCTGCAGGCGTTGTTCGATCGTCGCCGCGGTTGACCGAACATCGCGCGCATTCGAGCGTTGCCAAAGCAAAGGCCCAACCTGCGAGGGGTGGGGCCTTCGCTAGCCTGCAAAAGCAAAACGCCCAACCTTGGATGGTTGGGCGTTTTGCTTATGGGTGCCTGACGATGACCTACTTTCGCATGGGTAATCCACACTATCATCGGCGCGCCGCCGTTTCACGGTCCTGTTCGGGATGGGAAGGGGTGGTGCCAGCGGGCTATGGTCGTCAGACGTTGATCGGGTCGGGGGGCGGCTGGAGCGCGTTTCGCGCTTACAGCGGCGCCGACGAGGGAAGAAGTAAAGCGGGTTTGATTGTGTTCGCAAACACCGCAACGCTACGCGAGTGCGTAGGGTTATGGGGTCAAGCCGCACGGGCAATTAGTATCGGTTAGCTTAAGGCATTACTGCCCTTCCACACCCGACCTATCAACGTGGTGGTCTGCCACGACCCTTCAGGGGGATCTAGTCCCCGGGAGATCTCATCTTCAGGCACGTTTCCCGCTTAGATGCTTTCAGCGGTTATCGCTTCCGCACATAGCTACCCGGCAATGCGACTGGCGTCACAACCGGTACACCAGCGGTGCGTCCACTCCGGTCCTCTCGTACTAGGAGCAGCCCCCGTCAAATCTCCAGCGCCCACGGCAGATAGGGACCAAACTGTCTCACGACGTTTTGAACCCAGCTCACGTACCACTTTAAATGGCGAACAGCCATACCCTTGGGACCGGCTACAGCCCCAGGATGTGATGAGCCGACATCGAGGTGCCAAACACCGCCGTCGATATGAACTCTTGGGCGGTATCAGCCTGTTATCCCCGGCGTACCTTTTATCCGTTGAGCGATGGCCCTTCCATACAGAACCACCGGATCACTATGTCCTGCTTTCGCACCTGCTCGCCTTGTCAGGCTCGCAGTCAAGCCTCCTTGTGCCATTGCACTATCAGTACGATGTCCGACCGTACCTAGGAGACCTTCGAGCTCCTCCGTTACTCTTTGGGAGGAGACCGCCCCAGTCAAACTGCCTACCATGCACGGTCCCCGATCCCGATAAGGGACCTAGGTTAGAACCGCAATGACACCAGGCTGGTATTTCAAGGTTGGCTCCATGAGAGCTAGCGCCCCCACTTCATCGCCTCCCAGCTATCCTACACAGGTCCCATCACAGTCCAATGCAAAGCTACAGTAAAGGTGCACGGGGTCTTTCCGTCTTGCCGCGGGGAGATTGCATCTTCACAAACACTTCAACTTCGCTGAGTCTCGGGTGGAGACAGTGTGGCCATCGTTACGCCATTCGTGCAGGTCGGAACTTACCCGACAAGGAATTTCGCTACCTTAGGACCGTTATAGTTACGGCCGCCGTTTACCGGGGCTTCGATCAAGAGCTTGCACCCCATCACTTAACCTTCCGGCACCGGGCAGGCGTCACACCCTATACGTCCACTTTCGTGTTAGCAGAGTGCTGTGTTTTTGTTAAACAGTCGCAGCCACCATTTCACTGCGGCCCCTCTCGGCTCCGGATGTACTCCTTCACCTACCAGGGGCGCACCTTATCCCGAAGTTACGGTGCTAATTTGCCGAGTTCCTTCACCCGAGTTCTCTCAAGCGCCTCAGAATATTCATCCTGCCCACCTGTGTCGGTTTGCGGTACGGTCAACTTGGAACTGAAGCTTAGAGGCTTTTCCTGGAAGCAGGGTATCACTCACTTCAGGCTGGCAAGCCAGCCCTCGTCGTCACGCCTCAGCTAAGACCAGCGGATTTGCCTGCCGGCCACGCCTACACGCTTAAACCGGGACGTCCAACACCCGGCCGAGATAACCTTCTCCGTCCCCCCATCGCATTCCAAGTCGGTGCTGGAATATTAACCAGCTTCCCATCGACTACGACTCTCGTCCTCATCTTAGGGGCCGACTCACCCTGCGCCGATGAACGTGGCGCAGGAAACCTTGGGCTTTCGGCGAGCGGGCCTTTCACCCGCTTTATCGCTACTCATGTCAGCATTCGCACTTCCGATACCTCCAGCAGAGTTCTCACTCCACCTTCACAGGCCTACGGAACGCTCTCCTACCATTTCAGACGCTCCTTTTAACGCGCTCGTCGCGAGCTTCGTCTTGCACTCTTTCGCAGCACCCGCCTCGACTTTGTAAGACGCTTTGGCGCAACGCCAAACGTCGGCAGCGACCACGGCATCGCGCCGTCATCGCCCTCATCATCGCTTCGGGTTTGCCGCCGGCGTCGCGCCAGCGTTATGGAGTGCGCGCTAAAAGGAGCGCCTGAAATCCGCAGCTTCGGTGCACAGTTTGAGCCCCGTTACATCTTCCGCGCAGGACGACTCGACCAGTGAGCTATTACGCTTTCTTTAAATGATGGCTGCTTCTAAGCCAACATCCTGGCTGTCTGAGCCTTCCCACCTCGTTTCCCACTTAACTGTGTCTTGGGGACCTTAGCTGGCGGTCTGGGTTGTTTCCCTCTTGACCTCGGACGTTAGCACCCGAAGTCTGTCTCCCGTGCTCATACTCTGCGGTATTCGGAGTTTGCAATGGCGTGGCAAGCCACAATGGCCCCCACAACCATAACAGTGCTCTACCCCCGCAGGTAATACACGAGGCACTACCTAAATAGTTTTCGGAGAGAACCAGCTATTTCCGGATTTGTTTAGCCTTTCACCCCTAGCCACAGCTCATCCCCTACCTTTTCAACGGGAGTGGGTTCGGCCCTCCACGAGGTGTTACCCCCGCTTCAGCCTGGCCATGGCTAGATCATCCGGTTTCGGGTCTACGCCTACCAACTCAGTCGCCCTGTTCGGACTCGCTTTCGCTGCGCCTCCCCTATTCGGTTAAGCTCGCTGGTAAACGTAAGTCGCTGACCCATTATACAAAAGGTACGCCGTCACCCTAGCTTGATTGGCCCTCCGGGCCATCAAGCTGCCGCTCTTCGCAGCGCTCCTCACGCCTGCTTTCGCAGTCGCTCGACGCGCTACTCGACCGGCACGCTCTCTTTGCCTTCGCCACCGCACAACGTCATGGATGGTGACGTTGCCAGGCAGGATCTATTTCATCTTGGAAGTCTTTTGCCGCACTCGCTTGCGCTCGTGCGTCGAAAGAACTCCCGAAGGCCAATTAAGCTAGGGCTCCGACTGTTTGTATGCATGCGGTTTCAGGATCTATTTCACTCCCCTCCCGGGGTTCTTTTCGCCTTTCCCTCACGGTACTGGTTCACTATCGGTCGATCACGAGTATTTAGCCTTGGAGGATGGTCCCCCCATCTTCAGACAGGATTTCACGTGTCCCGCCCTACTTGTCTCGCGCCTGGTTCCACATCCCTCTCTTCAGTTACGGGGCTATCACCCACTGCGGCCGGCCTTTCCAGACCGTTCTCCTGAAAGAGATGCTAAATCGCGACGGCTCGTCCCATTTCGCTCGCCACTACTCTGGGAATCTCGGTTGATTTCTGTTCCTCCGGCTACTGAGATGTTTCAGTTCACCGGGTTCGCTCTACCTGCCCTATGTATTCAGACAGGAGTGACCCTTGCGGGCCGGGTTTCCCCATTCGGATATCTGCGGATCAATGCTCGTTTGCCAGCTCCCCGCAGCTTTTCGCAGGCTGCCACGTCCTTCATCGCCTGTGATCGCCAAGGCATCCACCACATGCACTTAGTCGCTTGACCCCATAACGCTGCACACTGCTCGCCGCGTCACGGGTGTTTGCGCTAACCCACCGCCCCCGACTAAGGGAACAGCAGGCTCGATACAATCAAACCCAATCTCGCGTCGCCGCTCACGTGACAGCCAAAGCCGTGACGCTTGCACAACGCAAGATTCGCTTTACTTCTTCCAAATTGTTAAAGAGCAACCGACACTGGCCAGAAGCCAGAAGCAAACGACCAACGCTTGCTTATGATCTCTGGGTAAATGGTGGAGCTGGACGGGATCGAACCGACGACCCCCTGCTTGCAAAGCAGGTGCTCTCCCAACTGAGCTACAGCCCCTCGTCCTGCATTTGATGGTGGGTCTGGATGGATTCGAACCATCGACCCCCGCCTTATCAAGACGGTGCTCTAACCAACTGAGCTACAGGCCCGCTTGCCAGCTCTATCTAACTTGCAAACAACCGATAGGTTGTGGGCACTACGGATCGCGGACGGCCGCCGTTGCCGGCAGCAAGATTCCGAGAAAGGAGGTGATCCAGCCGCACCTTCCGATACGGCTACCTTGTTACGACTTCACCCCAGTCATGAAGCAGACCGTGGTAAGCGGCCCCCTTGCGGTTAGCCTACCTACTTCTGGTTCACCCCACTCCCATGGTGTGACGGGCGGTGTGTACAAGACCCGGGAACGTATTCACCGCGGCATGCTGATCCGCGATTACTAGCGATTCCGACTTCATGCAGTCGAGTTGCAGACTGCAATCCGGACTACGACCGGCTTTCTGGGATTGGCTCCCCCTCGCGGGTTGGCAACCCTCTGTACCGGCCATTGTATGACGTGTGAAGCCCTACCCATAAGGGCCATGAGGACTTGACGTCATCCCCACCTTCCTCCGGTTTGTCACCGGCAGTCTCCCTAGAGTGCCCTTGCGTAGCAACTAGGGACAAGGGTTGCGCTCGTTGCGGGACTTAACCCAACATCTCACGACACGAGCTGACGACAGCCATGCAGCACCTGTGTTCCGATTCCCTTTCGGGCACCCCCACCTCTCAGCAGGGTTCCGGACATGTCAAGGGTAGGTAAGGTTGTTCGCGTTGCATCGAATTAATCCACATCATCCACCGCTTGTGCGGGTCCCCGTCAATTCCTTTGAGTTTTAACCTTGCGGCCGTACTCCCCAGGCGGTCAACTTCACGCGTTAGCTACGGTACCAAGGAATCGCTTCCCCAACACCCAGTTGACATCGTTTAGGGCGTGGACTACCAGGGTATCTAATCCTGTTTGCTCCCCACGCTTTCGTGCCTGAGCGTCAGTGTTGGCCCAGGGGGCTGCCTTCGCCATCGGTGTTCCTCCACATCTCTACGCATTTCACTGCTACACGTGGAATTCCACCCCCCTCTGCCACACTCCAGCCCGCCAGTTTCCATTGCCGTTCCCAGGTTGAGCCCGGGGCTTTCACAACGAACTTAACGAACCGCCTGCGCACGCTTTACGCCCAGTAATTCCGATTAACGCTCGCACCCTACGTATTACCGCGGCTGCTGGCACGTAGTTAGCCGGTGCTTATTCTGCCGGTACCGTCAAGAACACGCCGTATTAAAACGTGCCTTTTCTTCCCGACCAAAAGCGGTTTACAACCCGAAGGCCTTCTTCCCGCACGCGGCATGGCTGGATCAGGGTTGCCCCCATTGTCCAAAATTCCCCACTGCTGCCTCCCGTAGGAGTCTGGGCCGTGTCTCAGTCCCAGTGTGGCTGATCATCCTCTCAGACCAGCTACCGATCGTCGCCTTGGTGGGCCATTACCCCACCAACTAGCTAATCGGACATCGGCCGCTCCCATAGCGTGAGGCCTTGCGGTCCCCCACTTTCCTCCGTAGAGCATATGCGGTATTAGCCCAGCTTTCGCTGGGTTATCCCCCACTACGGGACACGTTCCGATGCATTACTCACCCGTTCGCCACTGAATGAAGAGTTGCCCCTTCACCCCGTTCGACTTGCATGTGTAAAGCATGCCGCCAGCGTTCAATCTGAGCCAGGATCAAACTCTTCAGTTAGAAAAGCTCGATCTCTTACAAGTAACTCAATCGACGTTGGCCCCATCCCGCCCCAGACCTCACGGCCTGAAACAGGACAAGACATTCATCGTGTGAGCACCTTAGTTCCGTTCGATCCCCCAACCCCAAGCCTCACCACCAGCAGAGTCGCCCCCACCCGCAGTAATCCCCAGGACCAGGCACCCGAAACCCCAGCGCCCACACCTATCGGTTGTCAGTTTTTTAAAGAACAGGCCGCGCCCGGAATGCCCGCCGAAGCATCAGCGGGTGGGAACGGCGAAGGAAGGTAATTATAGCCAAACCACTGCGATCTTGCAAGCGGTTGTGTGCATCGCCGCATCGTCGTGCGTGCGTGCCAGAGTCACAATTCGCGAGCGACATTCGCAGCTGCTCGCGACGATTTCCGCGCATGCGCCGATATGGCGTCAGCAGCGGTCGATTTCAAGTCCTCGTGCCGCAGCGCAGCGCTCGGAAGGCCAGGGACTCGGCGCGACCGCGGTCGGTTCGAGCTGCCGAACGCTGCCGTCGCGCGGCGATGTCGGGCGAGCGGAATTCAAGTGCGCTCGACCTGCGCGGTCGCCTTTCCGGGCTCGCGCACCGGCGCCGCTGCCGCGGGCTTCGGATACTTCCACTTACGGTGCACCCACAGCCAATCGGCCGGACTCGTGCGTATCTCCGCCTCGAGCGCACGCGCATAGGCTTCGATGACGGCGCCCTCGCTTTCACTCTGGTAAGGCGGCTCCGACAGGAGCTCGAAGCGGACACGGTATTGGCCCTTGCCGGTGCGATGCATGGCAACGAAGATGACCGGCGCACGCAGGATGCGCGCAATCTTTCCCGCGCCGGTATAGAACGCAGTGTCCCGATGCAGGAACACCGTCCAGTGCTTGTCTTCGTGGCGCATCGGTGTCTGGTCCGCAACGAGCGCATACGCGTGCGCATCGCGGCGGCGGCGGATCACCTCGTGCAGAAACGTCTTCACCGGGATGGGATTGGCGCCGAAACGGCCGCGCGCCTCACGCAGGAAGCGATCGACGGCCTTGGCGCGTTGCGGCTTGTACACGGCATCGATCGGGATGCCGAGCCCGGCCGCAGCTCCGCTCAGCAACCATTCCCAGTTGCAGAAGTGGCCGGTCAGCAGGACGATCGACTGTCCGCGCCGCACGAAGCTCAGCGGCAGCTCCGGATTCTCGAGCTTGACTCGCTCCAGCATTTCCTCGCGCCGGGCACCGAAACCGTGGATCGCCTCCGCGATCATCACGCCGAGGTTGCGATAGGATTGCCGCAACAGCGCGTCGATTTCCTGCTCCGATTTCTCCGGGAATGCGCCGCAGAGATTGGCGCGGGCAAGATCGCGACGCCAGCGCAGCACCTGGAACGCCAGAAAATAGGCAAGCCAGCCGATTCCGTAGAGCGCGGTCAGCGGCACCCGCGTGAGTGCATGCAGCAGGAAATCCATCGATACGGCGCGAAGGCAGAAGCCGGAAAGAGAAGTTGTGACGGATGACGGCGCCGGAGTGTTTCGGCACGACCCAGGAGACGCATCGGCTCCGAGCAGGCTTCCTTACGCGCCGCTCGAGGGACATCGTCATGCTGTGGTGCCGCCCCCTGCGCGCAACTGCCGCGGCGGTCGCGGCGATAACCCCGTGGCTCTCCGATCAGGAACGGCTGCGGGCCGCGCGCTTCGGGACCTCGGCACTACGCGAACGATACATCATGGGCCGCGCGACCCTCCGGCTCCTCCTTAGCAACGTGCTGGGTGTGCACCCGGCCGCTGTCGCCATTGCACGCGGGGCCCGCGGGCGACCGGAGCTATCGACGACGCCACGCATCGATTTCAACGTCTCCCACACCGACGAGTTCGCGGTATACGCCATCGGTCACGGACTTCCGGCGGCCGTGCGGATCGGTGTCGACGTCGAGCACGCCGCGCGCACGCTTGGCGTCGACCGGCTGTCGCGCAAGCTGCTCACCGAGGACGAGCGCGCGCGCATGCACGGCCTCGACGCGGACGCGCGACGCGGTCGGTTCCTTCGTACGTGGACGTGCAAGGAGGCGATGAGCAAGGCCACTGGCGATGGCATCGCCGCCCCGTTCGGCCGCATCAGCGTCGAACCCGACGAGCCGCCGCGCGTGCTCGACGGGCCATCGCCGTACGATCCGGCGCGCTGGGAGTTGCACCGCGTTCCTGCACCCGACGGGTACATCGTCACGGTTGCTCTACATCAAACGTGACTGGCTTTTCGCGCGGCGTGTTGCCGCAGCGGCGGCATGCCCATGCGCGCATCGCGTGATAATCGGCGTGCCCCGACACAGGCAAAAAAGCGGAGCCAGTTCGCCGGTCCGCTCCGAGCACGTCGGAACTTCAACGGAGATGACATGAAACGCATTCTGATCGCCGCCGCCGTCGGCCTCGCCCTGACCGCCGCCGGTACTGCCCAGGCGTCCGAGGAACTGGCGAAGAGCAGTGGCTGCATGACGTGCCACAACGTGACCGGCAAGAAGATGGGGCCGGGACTCAAGGATGTCGGATCGAAGTACAAGGATCCCGCGGAGCAAGCCAAGCTGGTCGACAAGCTTGCCACCGCGAAGGGTCACCCGGCGGTGAAAGCCAAGCCGGAAGACCTCCAGAAGATCGTGGCCTGGCTCGCTTCCTGAGCAAGCATCACGCACGCAAAGAGGCCCCGCGGGGCCTCTTCTGTTTTGTGTAGGGGGTGCCGGATACGGACCGCACCTCCGCGTGGCAGCGGTCAGTCGGGGTTCTGGATCGTGCGGATGGCATCCTCGGCGCGCGCGCGGATCACGCCGCCGCGCCCTTCGGCCGCGATCGGCTCGTCGGGCAACACCAGCCAGGACATCAGATCGCGTACCGAGATCAGGGTGACCGGGTTGGTGCCGTCCTCGACCAGCAAATGCCGATGTCCGAACTCGATCATGAGCCGCAGCGCCTCGTCGACGGTTGCCGTCGTGGCGACCCGGCGGACTTGTCGGCTCATGACGGAGCCGATCAGCGTCGTGCGGGGGTCGCGGCCCTCGGCCACCACGCGCCGCATCAAGTCGCGCTCGGTGAAGATTCCCTCGACCACGCCGCTGGCGCTGCGCACGAGGACCGCGCCGACGTGGTTCGCGGCCATCAACGACACCGCTGCAGCGATCGTTGCATCGCTCGCGACGGCGAGCACCGACTGGATCCGTTTGGTGCGTACGATTTCACCGACGGGCTTGGTGAGCATGGTGCCTCCCCGGAAGTTGATGCATGCGCCGCGGCATGCACGGCCGACAGTAGACGCCGCGGCATGACGCGCCACCTTGACCTGGCTCAGCTTCGACGAAGATCACACCCGGTCGATGGCCGCCCGGGTCTACGGTGCGCCCTGGATATTCCTGGCGAGAAAGTCGGTCACGCGCCGGTAGAAGTCGAAACGATTGGCTTCGAGCAGGAACCCGTGCCCTTCGTCCGTGTACGTCACCCACTCCACCGGTACGTTGCGGGCAACCAGTGCGTCACGCATCTGCTCGCCGTGGATCAGCGGCACCCTGCGATCGGCCGTACCGTACGCCATCAGCACGGGCTTCGTGATCTTTCCCGCATTGCGCAGCGGCGACGCGGCCTGGAGGCGCGCGGCGTCGTTATCGGGATCGCCGATCAGCTCCCTGGCGGCATAGCGCAGGGAGTCCGTGCCGGCCGTGTCCGACCAGGTCACGTCGAACATCAGGTTGATGTCGGTGACGCCAACGTAGTTGATGCCGCAGCGCCAGCGCTCCGGGTCGCGCGCCAGGCCCATCATCACCGCATAGCCGCCGTAGCTCGCGCCCATGATGCACGCGTGCCGGGGATCGATGATGCCCTGCGCGGCGAGCCAGTCCATCCCGTCGTTGAGGTCGTCCTGCATCGCCAGACCCCATTGCTTCCAGCCGGCGAGATAGAGCTTGCGACCCCACCCGGTGCTTCCCCGGAAATCGGGCTCCAGCACGGCGTAGCCGAGGGAAGCGAGATACGCGGGTGCCGGGCGCCAGCGCCAATACCCACCGCGCACCCATGGACCACCGTGCACGTACATCACGAGCGGCAGTCCCTTGGCCTGCTTGTTGGGGGGCAGCGTCAGGTAGGCCGGAATCTCCAGGCCGTCGCGCGCCTTGTAACGCACGAATTCGCGTTTCGGCATTTCGGCGGGATTGATTGCCTTGCGCAGTATGCCGACCGGTTCGATGCGCCGTTTGGCGAGATCGAGCAGGTAGTACGCGCCGGGATCGCGATCCGAAAACGACTCGATCAGGACGCGATTGCCGCGTCGCTCGATGCGGTTCACATGGTCGGGGAGCGAGGCGTCGACCGTCTTCTGCAGCCGCGCCCACTCGGGGTCGAACCACGCCGTTCCGGGCTTTTCTCCCTGGTACCGGATGCCGACGATCCGCCGGCTGTTGGGGTCGCGCACGAGGTCGCCCGTGAGATCGGCTTCGGCATGCGCCGCAACCACCTCGCCAAGCGCCTTTCGCTGCACGTCGTAACGGTAGATCGCTGCGGTGTCGCGCCCGATGTCGCTCGCCACCAGCAGCGTCCCGTCGGCGTCGAAGGCCACCGGGCTCATGCGGGGGACGCCCAATTCGTACGTCCCGAGTTCCACCCACGCACCATCGCCCGATGCGCGCCAGAACACGCGCCGCGTGGTGCCCTTCTCGATGGTCACCGCGGCGCGCACGTCGCCCTTGGCATCCGCGACCCACGAAATGACGTCGCCCGGCCGGCCCGCAGTCACCAGCTGACTGCGCCCGGTCCGCGTGTTGAGCCGGTAGACGTCCGGGTAGTGCAAGTTGAATTCGTTGGAGAGGATCAGGACGTCGTCGCTACCATCGTCGAGGAGCGGCAGCAGTCCTGTGAAACGGTGTCCAGCGAGCTGGCGGGACTCGCTACCGTCGCGGTTGACCGCGTACAGGCCGCCCGCAGTCTGTGCGCCGAGCTCCGCCTGCAGGTCGGCCACGCCGAAGATCAGGCGATTTTCGTTGACCCACTGGATCGCCCGAACGTCTTCGCCGTCGACCGAGGTGACGATGCGGCTGGTGCCCGCATCGAGGTCGACCACGGCTAGACGTAGTCGACCCTGTGCGGGCACGGCAGCAGCCAGGTATCTGCCCGAAGGCGACAGCTGCACCTCGCTGAAGTCGGCGTGTCCGAAGAATTTCGCTATGGCACTCGCCGGGTCCGCAGCCGATACCGGGTCTGCGCCGAACAGCGCCACGGCGGGATAGGACAAGAGCGCGACGAGGCCAAGCAGGAAGGCGCGACGAAGCATGGGGCGTGGGTGGCGAGTTGGTCCGACGTTCCGCTCGCCGACTGGCTGCGGCGGGCGAGGCGATGGTTAATGCAATTGCGCGATGGACGGACACGCGTTGTCTGCCCATCGCCGCTGCTAGACTCGACCACTCCGCCGCGTGCAACGGTTGCGCGCATGCATATCGCCATTGCTCGCGCCGGACCTGCCGGGCTGTTCTTCGCGCTGCTTGCGAAACGCCGCCGCCCCGCGGCTGACGTGGCGCTGTTCGAGCAGAATCCCCGCAGCGCGACGTTCGGGTTCGGCGTCGTGTTCTCGCACGGCGCGCTCGATATCCTGCGCCGCGATGCGCCCGGGTTGCTCGCCCATATCGAGCAGCGCATGGAGAGCCGGATGAACGATGCCCGCCTGCGGGCTGCGTCGCCGCGGTTCATGGAGACCGTGCGCCAAGCGCGCGAGCGACTGGGGGGCGGCGGGCGCACCCGCCACACCGGATCGCCGGATCGGCGCGCTGAGCGGGTAACATCGCGCACCTTTCCCGCCCGGCGCAGTCATAGTGCCTGTGGTGTCTTGCGCATGGCCACATGATCCCGCGCATGGCACCGCGCTCGATGTGAGCTGGCATGCGGCTTGATTAAACGCACATCGGATGCACATCGCCATTGCGCCGGCTCCGCTGCCATGCTGAAGTGCCCGGCGTGGAGGTGTGTAAGACATTTCCTACGGTCGAATCGGCCTGGGGAGTGTGGGAAGGGACCCGGCCAGCCCCTATGCTGCAGTCATTACAGGCCGCCGTTGATCGATTGACATGACCAAGACCCACCTCATCACCCATTCCCCCACGTTTTCGCGGTTGCGAGCACCAGATGGCGCCGGTTCGTCAGCGCGGCGCGACGCCCAGGAGCTGCTCGAACGTGCCCGGGAAGCGCAGGCCGGCTTCGAGGCACTCTTCGACAGCTTCGATGACTTCGACGAGCTCGTGCGGGAGTGCATCCCCACGGTCGACGATCTCCTTGCGGCGGACGAGGCCGCGGCGGGAAGCACACCCGCCAAGCGCGAACGCAGCGCAGGCATCCGCGACCGCGCCGGCAGGGGCACGCGGGGCCGGTCGCGCACGTCGCGCAACAGCTCCGGCGCCTTCTCCTTCTACGGTCACAGCCGTCGCTGAACGGTGAACTTCTAACGCTGCCGCGTTCGCCGGGCTGCTGGTCATTTGCCAGCAGCCGACGATCCCCGATACTCTAACGGCCCCCCGGCGATCGCTCGCGTGATCGACCGGGCAGACGTCTTTGCGTCCCCAGCCCAAGGAGTACCGTCATGGATCGCGTTCGGCATGCATCAAGGTCGTTCCTGTTGGGTGTGGCATTACTGATGTCCGCAAGCACGTTCGCCACCGACAACCGGATCTTCGGCAGCACCAAGGACCTCAACTGGGGCGCGGCGCCACCCACGTTCCCCAAGGGCGCCAAGGTTGCCGTCCTGCACGGCGACCCCGGAGCGCCGGGTCTCTACGTGCTGCGCCTGCGGGTGCCGTCGGGCTACAGGATTGCGCCCCATTCACAGCCGCAGGACCGGCAGCTCACGGTCCTTTCCGGCGCGATCTACCTCGGCTATGGCGATACGTGGGATCCCAAGCACACCAGTGTGATGAAGGCCGGCGGCTTCCACACCATGGC
This sequence comes from uncultured beta proteobacterium, assembly GCA_963734575.1. Classification (GTDB taxonomy): domain Bacteria; phylum Pseudomonadota; class Gammaproteobacteria; order Burkholderiales; family Casimicrobiaceae; genus CAIWHR01. The sequence goes on from CAVTHT010000006.1 coordinate 228,143, forward strand.
GGCGGACCAGAGCTACTTCGGCTACACGAAGGGCGAGACCATCGTGCAGATCGAGGGGCAAGGTCCCTTCGAGTTGCGCTACGTGCGACCCGAAGACAATCCGCAGACCGCGGGCGTCCCGAAGCCCTACTACTTCCCTTCGCAGTACAAGCTGGACGCGCCTGAGCCCGGAGAGCCCGTCGAGGCTTTCTGATCGGCGGCGAAGCTCGGCGCGCCGCGCGCCGCGGTGACGAACGGCACCGAATGACGCCGGCGCGGCGCAGCCGCGCCGGTGCTCACGACCGCAGCGTCCCTTCCCACTGACAGCCGATGCGCACGCACTGATAGCGCCGCACCGGCGTGAGCAGGCTGCGCAGCCGGTCGGCGGCCGTGCGCCGGACGCGGCGCAGCGGCATGCCGCAACGCGGGCAGCGCTTCTGGGTCGTCGAGCTGTGGTCGACCCGCGACACCGGCGGTAAGCCGGATCGGGAGGGATCGGCCGGCGTGGCCATGGAGAAGTTGCTCATCGTGCGTCCGACTGCATGAGACAGTACCGGGCACCCTGGGTTCGGCCGTACGTCCCGGTTACGATGCCGCGTCGCGCGCCAACCCTCGTGGGACCGCCTTGGGGTGGGTTCGGCTGATCTCGCCGCCCGGGCACACACTTTATGACATTGTCACGGTGGTTGCCAGCCTACGCCATCCCGCCGTGCCCCGCCATCGCCCGTGGGTCGGCGGGCAGTCTCGGGCGCGTGCTCGATGGCGGTCGGTAGAGCTTGCCGCCGGTGTGCAAATTCTCGCCACTGGCCGGCGGCCTGCGCGCCTGCAGACGCCGGTGACCGGGCGGACGGCCCTCCCGAACCCGGCATGTCTCCTGCTTGCTCGCTACGTCACACAACGTCTTGGAGGAGCCATGGCAAGTGAGCGCACCGTGTATCACGTCGTTCCGAACGCCAGTGCGGAACGCTGGGTCGTCACGATCGAGAACGACGATCGGTTCCGCGAGGAATACGACACCAAGCAGGAAGCCGTCGAGGCTGCGAAGGGCCGGGCCAAGGGACAGCAACCCGCGCAGGTGAAGGTGCATCGCAAGGACGGCAACATGGAGTACGAGAGCACCTACGGGCAGGACCCGCGGCGCTCACCGAGCTGATCCGCGAGAGCAGCACCCCGCAATCATCCGCCGTCGCGCGCGACGGCGGATGTCACCCCTTCGTCCCGTGGACGTGAGCTCCGGCGAAGGGTATTCGACGCGCCGCCATGGAGGACGTACCCTCCGGGGCATGCACGAGACGGCGGCACGCGACCTGGTCCTGGTTCGCGCAATCGAGACCACCGACGCCGAGCGCGCTCTCTGGAGTGATGCCGAGCGCGCGTGGGCGAGTCGCGCTGCCGCCGAGATCGTCACCGGCACGGCTCGGGACGAGGACTTCCTCGTGCGCCGCGCGTTGCTGGCGCGCGAGGAGCTGACGCATCGGCATGCGGCGTTGCGACGGGCCGTGCGGGTCGCGAGCTGGCCGGCATGGGTTACGCCGACGCTGCTCGCCGTTGCCTTCGTGCTGAGTGTATCGGTGGACCGCATCGGCAGCGGGGGCCATGTCAACATCCTCGCGCCGCCCGTGCTCGCGCTGCTTGCCTGGAATCTCGTCGTGTATCTGCTGCTCGCGGCACGGAGCCTGCAGCGCATGCTCGGCCGCCGCGGCGCTCGCACGGGCCCGATCCGCGAATGGATCGTTCGCGCAACCGGCTCGCAACCCTTTACGAGGCGGGTGGCGGCCGATGCGCCGGTTGCTGCCGGCATCGCTGCGTTCGTGTCGGCATGGTCGACCCTCGTCGGGGGCCTGTATGCCGCGCGCGTCGCGCGCATCCTGCACGTCGCCGCGATCGTCGTCGCCGCAGGCGTGCTCATCGGCCTGTACGTTCGCGGCCTCGCCCTGGAGTATCGCGCGAGCTGGGAGAGCACGTTCCTCGACGCACCGCAAGTGCACGACCTTCTGCGCGTGGTGCTCGCGCCCGGCGCATGGCTCACTGGAATTCCCGTGCCTTCGACGGAACACATCGCAGCGCTGCGATCGAGCGTGCCGGGTGCGGGCGAGAATGCGGCGACGTGGGTGCATCTGTATGCCGCGACCGTCACGCTCGTGATCATCGTGCCGCGTCTGCTGCTGGCAATTATCGCGTCGGGGATCGAGCGCCGCCATCAGCAGCGAATGCCGGTGCGGATCGGCGACCCGTACTACCGCCGCCTGCTGCGCGCGTTTCGCGAAGGTCCCATGCGGGTGCGCGTGGTGCCGTACAGCTTCAACCCAACGCCGTCAGCCGCCGACGCGCTGCGCGCGCTGACGCTGCGCGCGTTCGGAGCCGCGGAACTGACCGTCGCCGAGGCGGTGCCTTATGGCGGCGAGGACAGTCTCGCGGCCGGGCTCGTGCCTGCGAGCGCAGACCTCGTGTTGCCGCTGTTCAATGCGACTGCGACACCGGAAACGGAGACGCACGGCGCGTTCCTCTCGTCGATTGCAGCCTCGGGTGAGCATGCGGACTGCGTCGCGATCGTGGACGAGTCGGGCTTCCGGCAACGATGGCCGGGCGACTGATGCCCGCCTGGCGGAGCGACGCGCCGCTTGGCAGGAGCTGCTGCGATCGGCGCGGATGCCTGGAGTATTCGTGCATCTCGGAGAGCTCGATCTCGAACGTGGCGCGCAGTCTCTCGAAGCCGCGATCGGCCAGCGCACAGCGTGACCATGGACACGTTGTCGGTCACGCTCTCCCTCATCTCGCACACGAACGCCGGCAAGACGACCCTCGCGCGCACGCTGCTAGGCCGTGACGTCGGCGAGGTGCGCGACCGCGCGCATGTCACGCTCGCGGCGTCGGAGTACACGATGCTCGAGCTTCCCGGGGGCGAAGCGCTCCGGCTGTGGGACACACCGGGTTCGGGGACAGCGCGCGGCTCGCCCGGCGGCTCGCGCAGCAGGGCAACCCCATCGGCTGGTTCCTGACCCAGGTCTGGGATCGCTTTCGTGACCGGCCGCTGTGGCTGGCACAGCAGGCCGTGCACAACGTCTGCGAGCGCGCCGACGTCGTGCTCTATCTCGTGAACGCGTCCGAGGATCCGGCGGACGCCGGCTACATCGGGCCCGAGCTGCGGGTGCTCGAATGGATCGGCAAGCCGGTCATCGCGCTCCTCAACCAGACCGGGCCACCCCGCCCGCCCGAGGACGAAGCAGCCGAGGCGTCGCGCTGGCGCGAGATGCTGGCGCAACATGCGTTCGTCAAGGCGCTGCTCCCGCTCGATGCGTTCGCGCGTTGCTGGGTGCAGGAGATCGTTCTTCTTCAGGCGGTGACCGCGGCAGTGCCGCTGGACAAGCGGCCGGCGGCGGAACGCCTGACGATCGCGTGGCAGGCGCGCCGCCGCGCCCAGTTTCGCGCCTCGATGGAAGCGCTCGCGCGACCGATTGCGCGTGCCGCGTGCGAGCGCGTCACGCTGCCCGAGGCAGGATTGCCGGGGACGCTGCGCCAGCTCGGCAAGGCCTTGCGCATGGGCGGCGAGCGGGACGACGCGGGTGAGCAAGCCATGCAGGAACTCGCGCAGCGACTCGAGCGCGAGTTGCGGGAGAGCACCGACGAGCTCATCGGCGTGCACGATCTGGAAGGCCATGCCGCGGCGGAAGTGCTCGCCCGCCTGGCGAGCGACGTCACCACTCATCAGCCCGCAAGCGAAGCGAAGGCCGCGCTCATGGGGGGCGTGCTGTCGGGCGCACTGTCCGGCCTCGCGGCCGACCTCGCGCTGGGCGGACTCACGTTCGGCGCGGGGATGGTGGCCGGCGGGCTGCTCGGCGCGCTCGGTGGCGCGGGCCTCGCGCGCGGCTACAACGTCGTGCGCGGCACGACCGCGACGGTCGTGCAGTGGAGCGAGGCCCTGCTGGACAGTCTCGTCGCGGCGGCACTCCTGCGCTACCTCGCCGTGGCGCATTACGGCCGCGGGCGAGGCGAATGGACACCATCCGAGCACCCCGCGTTCTGGCGCGAGGCCGTGAGCCGCGCGATCGCTGCACGGCGCCCGCTGTTCGCCACCGCTTGGGGCGGGCGTGAAGCCGGCGACATCGGGCCCGTGGAACGGCTGCTGACAGAGGCGATGGAGGCCGCCGCGCTGGACGTGCTCGAGGCGTTGTACCCGGGGGCGTCCGGCGGCGTCGAAGAAGGCGCCGCTACTCTCGGGTGATCGGAGCGGCGGACGAACGCCGACGGCTCGCCCAAGCCGGCCCGTTGCCGCAACGCCGTTTGATTTCGCGCACATGCCCGCGCCACTTGCTGGAGCACCATGCCCGTGTCGCGACGTTGCTGTGTGTGACTACGTGACGCGGCTTCGAGCAGCACTTCGAGGCCGGTCGGGTCGCGGAGAGGCCTCGCGGCATTGGCCAACAACGTGGAGACGCCATGCGCATCGCAACCACTGCTTCCATCGCCGCTGCCGCGCTCGCCGTGGCCGGATGCTTCACGGTCGGGACCGCATTCCACGTGCCCGCCCCGGAAAGCCTGCAGCTCGGCCGCACCACGCAGCAGCAGCTCCTTGCGTCGGTCGGCGGCGGCACGAGCGTTCCGAGCAACATTACGGCACACGGCGTTCCCGTGCAGTGCTACGACTTCGATTCGTACAAGGCAGGCGGCAGCGGCGATGGGCAAGGGACTTCTCGGTCGCTCCGCCTCGTACTGCTTCGCGGGCGGTGTGCTGGTCGGCTACCTCGTGACCAGCAATCTCGACACGGAGTCCAGCGACTTCGACGTCGACAAGGCGGGCACCATCACGCAGGGAATGACCCGCGCACAGGTCATCGCGTTGCTCGGAAAGCCCGCGGGCGTGGCAATCCACCCGATCGCCGACGAGCACCAACGGCAGCCAGCTTCGCTATTCGTACACCGGCTATGCGGCGAGTCTCTCGTTCCGCAAGACGATCCTGAAGGATGCATACATCGAGCTCGATCAGAACGACGTCGTGGTGACCAGCCGCGTGCCGATGCGGCAGGGTTAGCGCAGTCAGCGGGCCACGTGATCGCAAGGCGAAGGCGAGCGCGAGCTCGCGGACTGCCCGCCCGGACGAGAACGATGCCCGACGCGGCTAGGAGCGAGGCGCGTCTGGCGAGGGGTTGTCGCTAAGCAGCGGGCGCACCGCAGCCAGCCCGAACAAGGGACCGATCGCGAGCCACGCGAACAGCCAGCGCAACTCGATGTGCGCTGCGAGCACGTTGAGCACCTGCAGGCCGACGATCGTGATCGCGAAGCCGATGCAGTTTGCGATCGTCAGCGCCGAGCCGACGAGATCGCGCGGCGCACTTTGCGCATTCAGGGCAGAGAACTGCGGCGAGTCGCCGACCACCACCGCGCCCCAGAACGCGAGGAACGCGAGGAACACCGGCGTCGGCGCACCGAATATCCACGGCGAAGAGAACGCAGCACGTCCCCGACGCGGCCAGTTGCGCGAACGCCACCCGCGCGCTCCCGCAGGCGCAACGAGGCCACGCCGCCCCCGGCACAGCCGACGAAGCCGGCCGCGATGACCACGAACGAAGCCAGCGGCACGTTCACGGCCTGTCCCTGCGCGGCGGCCTGCGCCGCGATGATCACCGGGACGAACGCCCAGAACGGGTACAGCTCCCACATGTGCCCGAAATAGCCGAACGCCGACGCCCGGAAACGCGCGGAGCGGAAGATGACCGCAAGCGCGCGGACATCGAAACGCGGATTGGTCCGGAGATACGGACCGTCGGGAACGAGCGCAAGCATGAGCATGCCGCCCAGCGCCGACACGGCCGACACCGCGACCGTCACGTGCTGCCACGGCAATGTCCCGCCCAGAGCCCCGCAGCAGGTGCGGAAAGGCCGTGCCCAGCACCAGCGCGCCCACCAGCAGTCCGATGGCATGGCCCAGGCCGCGCTCGTACCAGCCCGCCGCGATGCGCATGCCGACCGGGTAGATCCCCGCGAGGAAGAATCCGGTGATGAAGCGCAGCACGAGCAGCGATGCATAACCTTCCGCCGCGAAGCGCCACCGCGATGTTCGCGGCAGCGCCCGCCATCGAGCAGGCGAAGAACACGCGGCGCGGCGAGAAGCGGTCGGCGATGGTGAAAAAGGCGAAGACCAGCGTGCCGGCGATGAAGCCGAGTTGCACGGCCGACGTCACGTGCCCGAGCGCCGAGGCCGCGAGTCCCCATTCGGCCGGCAGATCGCGCAGCACGGCGTTGCCCGCGAACCATAGCGAGGTGCCCGCGAACTGCGACACGATGATGACCGGCAGGACGCGCGCCGGCCGTACCGGCGCTACGGCGGGCCCGCCAACAGGTTCTGCAGCAGCATCCACGCAGCGAGCGCCAGGAAGGTTATGCCGAGCGGGGCCGCAAGGCGGCGCCCCACGGCGGGTTCTGCTCGATCGCCACGACGGCGCCGATCAGCACCTTCCATCCTACGTCACCGCTGACGCCGCGAAAATGGCCGGCATCAGCCCCGGCCGCAGCCAACGCGATGGAAGCCGTTCGATCGGCGCACGCAACGTCCGCCGGTCGAGCTCGCTAGGCTTCGGGTGTCCCGCGCAACTCGCGCCGCAGCACCTTGCCGATCGGCGTCTTCGGCAACGCCTCGCGGAATTCCACGTGCCGCGGCCGCTTGTACCCGGTGAGATGCGCATTGCAATGGGCGATCACGGCTTCCTTGGTGAGTGACTCGTCGCTGCGCACGATCACCACCTTGACGGCCTCGCCCGACTTGGCGTCGGGCACACCCACCACGCCGCATTCGAGCACGCCGGGATGGGTCGCGACCACGCTCTCCACTTCATTCGGATAGACGTTGAAGCCCGACACCAGGATCATGTCCTTCTTGCGATCCGTGATCGTCACGTAACCTTGCGCAGACATGTAGCCGACGTCGCCGGTCTTCAGCCAGCCATCCTGCATGACCTTCGCCGTTTCCGCGGAATTGTTCCAGTAGCCCTTCATCACCTGCGGTCCGCGCACGCAGATCTCCCCGGTGTGCCTTGTCCAGGGCGTCGTCGCCGGCCCATGGTGTGAGCTCGTTGAAGTCGTCGTCGCGGATCGACAGGTCCGTGGAAGGATAAGGCACGCCGATCGTCCCATTCCATGGCGCGCCCACAAGGTTGGCGCACGCAACCGGCGACGCCTCGGTGAGGCCGTAACCCTCCGTGATGCAGCATCCGGTGATCTGCTGCCAGCGTTCCGCGACGGTCTTCTGCACCGCGGCCCCGCCGCCGATGACTGCCTTCAGCGACGAAAAGTCGAGCCGCTCGAATCCCGGCGTGTGCAACAGGGCGTTGAAGAGCGTATTCACGCCCGTCATCACGCTCCATTTCCAATGTCCGAGCTCCTTCACCATCCCGGGCAGATCGCGCGGATTGGTGATGAGCACGTTGAGCGCGCCCCACTTCATGAACGAGAGCGTCGCCGTCGAGGCAGAAGATGTGATACAGCGGCAACGGCGCCATGGCGATCTCGTTGCCTTCCTCGAAGCTCGCCGCCACCCACGCGCTCGTCTGCTCGGTGTTCGCGAGGACGTTGCGATGGGTGAGCATCGCGCCCTTCGATACACCCGTGGTCCCGCCGGTGTACTGCAGCAACGCGATGTCGTCGCGCTCGAGCGCGATGGGCTCGAGGTCCGTCGCCGCGCCCCGCGCGAGGGCAGCGTTGAAACCGATCGCGCCGTCGATGTGCCACGCGGGAACCATCTTCTTGACGTACTTGACGAGCGCATTGACGATCCAGCGCTTCGGAACCGGCAGCAGGTCGCCGAGCTCCGTGGTCACCACGTGCTGCACGGCCGTGTTCCGCAGCACCTGCTGCAGGACGCTGGCGAAGTTCTCGACGATGACGATCGCCTTGGCGCCCGAGTCGTTGAGCTGGTGCTCCAGCTCGCGCGGCGTATACAGCGGATTCACGTTCACCACGATCATGCCCGCCCGCAGCACGCCGAACAGCGCCACCGGGTACTGCAGCACGTTCGGCGCCATGATCGCCACACGCTCGCCTTTCCCCATGCCCGGCAGCTTCTGCAGGAAGGCGGCGAAGTCACGCGAGCGCTGGTCGAGCGTCGCGTAGGTCATCGTGCAGCCGAGGTTGTGGAATGCGGGTCGCGCGGCGAACTTCGCCGTGGCGTGCTCGAGCAGGTCCGGAATGGAGCTGAACCGGTCGGGATCGATCTCTGCCGGCAATCCGGCGGGATAGTTCCTGAGCCAGATCCGTTTCGTCATGCTTGCCTGCTGCTGGTCACGCCTGGCCTCGGCTCGAACGTGATTCCCGGCTTGGTCGCGAACGGTCCGCTCGACCTGCCCCGCGTTGGACGGACCCATGGACGCCTCCTTCCGGCATTGAGCTCGGGTGATCCGACCCGGCTTTGCTTGCACGCACCTCGGAACGACGTGTTACCGGATCAGCGTTCAGATTGTGGCGCCGCTGGCGCGGCTCTCGGTTGACGGACGTCAAGCATGCGCCCGCGTCGGCGGTCGTCGCGAACCAACGATGCGGCATCGGCACGCGTCCCGACGCCGGATCGTGGCCGTCGCCGGCTTGCGCAAGCGTGCGCCGCGCGGCCGAAAAAGAGATCTAGTCTCCGGGCCGCCGAGGACGGTCGCCTCGCGCCTTCCCGTAGGATTTCCCGATCGCGTTGATCCCCAGCCGGTACGCGATGCCCGCGCGGCGCAGGACCCACGCGACGAACGTGTTGCTGTTCGGGCCGGGCCACGCGGCGTAGCGCCCGCAATGCGGGTAGTCGCTCACCCGCTCGAGCACGGCGGCGATCGCCTCGGCGTGGCTGCCCAGTCCATTCCGCCGCGACGCGCGCCGGTCCGCCACCCACGCCGGCGTGCGGCGGCTTGAGATCGCAGTGGACGTAGCCGAGGCTTCGCCCGCCCGCATTCCTCGACTGCCAGACTTCCCACCGCGTGCAGCCACCATCGCGCCACACCACGAACCAGTAGTGCGCCGCGATCATCCCCAGAACGCCGGGTAGCGTGGCGTAGCGCAGCTGGACCTTGACGGGATCGGGATTCATGAATGCTCGGCAGTGCGGCGGCACAGTGTGGTCCGGGCGGGTCCTGGCGCCGAGGATAAGCCAGTGCGCACGCAACCGGCGGAAGCCACCTTTAGAGCGCCTCGCGCGAGCCAACCATGGACAGGTGCGGAACCCGCCCGAAACGGCCGGTTCCGCTCGCTTCCCTTTGCGGCGAGGCGCGAATTCGCTACGCTGCACACCTCGCCCGGAAAAAGAAACGGCTGCGCGACGCGACGGCCAACGGGGCGACACCCGTGATCGTGAGGAGGGGCATGAGTTCCACAGAGCTTTCGGGCACCGGCCGCCGCACCGGTGTCACCGGCGTCCATTCCATCAACCGGTTCGCCTTCTCGGTGCCGGACCTGGCGGAGGCCGAGCAGTTCTACACGGCGTTCGGACTCGACGTGCGCAGGAACGGGGCAACGCTCGAGCTGCGCACGTTCGGCAACCCGCATTGCTGGGGCGTCGTCCTCGCCGACGGCAAGCCGAAACGGCTGCAGTACGTGAGCTTCGGCATCTTTCCCGAGGACGAAGAGCGGTTTGCGCAGCGCATCGCACGCGCGGGCATGCGCTGCGATCCGCATCCGGTGAGCGACGGCGACGGTCAATGGCTGCGCGACGTCGACGGCGTCGCGATCCAGCTCGTCAGCTGTCCGCGACGCGCGCCCGGCACCAGGCCGACGCCGATGTCGCCTTCGCCTGCTGCGCCCGGCCAGGGTGCCGCGCCGTCGCGCAGCGCGGTCGCGCAGGTCCGGCCGCGACGACTGTCGCACGTCCTGCGCTTCACACCCGACGTCCCGCGCATGATCCGCTTTTGCACGGAGGTTCTGGGCCTGCGGCTCTCGGATCGGTCCGGAGACATGATTGCGTTCATGCACGGCGTGCACGGGAGCGATCACCACATCATGGCCTTCGCCAAGGGCGACTCGCCTGGCCTCCATCACTCCAGCTGGGAGGTGATGGGCATCGACGAGGTCGGCTGCGGCGCGGAGCAGATGCGCGCGCGCGGCTACGCCGAGGGCTGGGGCGTGGGACGCCACGTGCTCGGGTCGAACTACTTCTACTACGTGCGCGACCCCTGGAAGAGCTGGGCCGAATATTCGTTCGACATCGATTTCGTACCGGCCGACGTCGAGTGGCAGGCCAACGACCATCCCGGCGAGGATTCCATCTACGTGTGGGGTCCGCCGCTGCACCCCGAGTTCATCGTCAATTACGAGCAGGCGCAATAGCCGCCGGATCCGCTGCGGCGAGATTACAACGACAAGGAGGACGGATGAGGATCGTCACAGGAATGGCCCGCTGGCTCTCGCTCGCGGCCGGCGCGCTGCTGCTCGCTGCAAGCGCGGCCCAGGCACAGGGGACGCAGGCACCCGTCCGCATCGGCAGCACGCTCGCGCTCACCGGGCCGCTCGCAGCAACGGGGCTCGTGCACAAGGTGGTCGGCGAGATCTATGTCGAGCAGTTGAACAAGCGCGGCGGCCTGCTGGGCCGACCGGTCGAGTGGATCGTCAAGGACGACCAGTCGAAGCCCGACCTCGCCCGCACGCTCTACGAGCAGCTCATCACCTCGGACAAGGTGGACCTGCTGATGGGACCGTACGCCACGGGCGCAATTTTGTCGGCGATGGGCGTGGCGCAGCGCTACAACAAGGTGCTCATCCATCACACGTTCGGCATTCCCAATCTCGCCAAGTACGACATGCAGTTTCCGGCGTGGTCGCTCGGCGCCGATCCGGGCAACACCGTGCCCAATACGGTGTTCGACGCCCTGGCCGCGTCGCCGAAACCGCCCAGGACGATTGCCGTCGTCACGAGCAAGTTCCCCTCCGTGCATTTCATGTCGCTCGGCGCGCGTGAAGTCGCGAAGAAACGCGGACTCAGCGAAGTGCTGTTCCTGGAATGGGATTTCGGCAACCTCGACTACGGTCCCATCGCCGCGCGCATCAAGGATGCCAAGCCGGACTTCATCTGGGTCGGGGCGATCGGCCTCGAAGGCAACCAGCTGCTCGATGCGCTCGCCAAGATCGACTACAAGCCGCAGGAGCATTTCTACATGTATCCGGCGCCCGGGCCCATGTCCAAATCGCCGCTCGCGAAGAATGCCCTGTCGATGACCGTGTTCGAGGAGCATCCGCCGTTCAGCAGCGCACCGGGCGCGGCGGAGTTCATCAACCTCTATCACGAGCGCGCGGCGAAGGCCGGCATTCCCGACACGTCGGTCGAAGTGCAGGCTGCGGCGTCGTACACGGCGTGGCAGCTCCTCGAGGCCGGCGTCAAGGGCGCGGGCAGCCTCGACGACAAGGCGATCGCTGCATGGATCAAGAGCCATCGTGTCGACACGATCCAGGGAAAGCTGCGTTTCGACGGGCCGTCCAACTACGGCGACGACCTCATGCGCGTGAAGCAGGTGCAGAACGGTCGCTGGGTCACCGTGTGGCCCAAGGAGTACGCCGCGCCGGGCGCCGTGCTGCAGGTCCAGTGACCGACGCCTCGCTCCTGCCCGCCATCCGGCGCAGCGTCGCATGAATCTTCCCAGCGCGGGGCTGCTCGCGCAGTCCGCGCTGTCGGGGCTTTTCATCGGCGGGCTGTACGGCCTCATCGGACTCGGCCTCGGCTTGTCCTGGGGCCTGCTGCACGTGATCAACCTCGCGCATTTCGGCTGGGTCTTCCTTGCGGCCTACATCTGCTACCAGCTCGCGACGGTGCACGGCGTCGATCCCCTCGCGACGCTGGCGCTGATCGTGCCCTCGTTCTTCGCGCTCGGCGTCGCAGCGCACTGGCTGCTCGCCCGGTTCCGGGTCTCGCCGCTCAACTCGCTGCTCGCGACGTTCGGGCTCACGGCGATCATCGAGGCCGGCATCCAGGCGGCGTGGACCGCGGACTTTCGCAAACTCGAATCGGTCTATGCCACCGAGAAGTTCCGCATCGGCGGTCTCTTCGTGCCCGTGCCCGAGCTCCTCACGCTCGTGCTCGCGATCGCCCTCGCGCTGGCCATCCATGCCGCCTTGCGCTTCACCGATCTGGGCCGCGCGCTGCGCGCACTCGCCGAGGATGCCGCCATCGCGACCGCGTTCGGCGTGAACGGCCGCGCGCTCGCACTCGTGCTCGCCGGCGTGTGCACCGCGCTGGCCGGCGTCGCGGGCGTCTGTCTCGCGCTGAGCTTCACTCTCACGCCGGCGCAGATCTACGCCTGGGTGGGCGTGGTCTTCGCGGCCGTCATGCTGGGCGGACTCGGCTCGGCGGTCGGCCCCCTTGCCGCGGGCGTCGTGATCGGCGTCTCGGAAGCCCTGACGATGGCGGTCGCGTCGCCGTCGTGGGCGCCCATCGTGTCGTTCTCGCTGCTGATCGCGCTCCTGATCCTGCGTCCGGGGAAGGCCTGAAGATCGATCGCACGATCGTCACGGTGCTCGGCGCGGGCCTGGCACTGGCCGTCGTGCCGGCACTGCATCTTCCCGCGTTCCACGAGACGTTCCTGTACCTCGTGTTCCACTGGATCGTGCTCGCGACCTCCTGGAACATTCTCTCGGGCTACTCGGGGTACTTCTCCTTCGGTCACGGCGCGTTCTACGGCGCGGGCGTCTACACGACCGCCGTGCTCGCGGGCCGATTCGACTGGCCGTTCCTGGTGACTCTGCCCATGGCGGGGCTCGTTGCCGCCCTGCTCGGGGTCGTGCTCGGCGCCATCGTCTTTCGCGTGAAGCGCGTGCGCGGCGAGCTCTTCGCGCTGCTCACGCTGGCCGTCACCTTCGTGCTGGCAACGATCGTGCAGAACACGCCCATCGACGGCGGGCCTGGCATCTATCTGTCGAGCGTGGCGGTGCCGCGCCTTGCGCCGACGGCCTCCGGTTCGTTCTACGTGATGATGCTGGTGCTCGCGCTCGTCACGATCCTGCTGGCGTACGTCATCGCGAAGGCACGACTCGGCACCGGCCTGTTCGCGATCCATGACGACGAGGATGCCGCCGAGGTGATGGGTGTGCCCACGTACCGGTACAAGCTCATCGCGCTGGGCATCTCGTGCGCGCTCGCGGGCGTGGCCGGCGGGATTCAGGCGCTGTTCGTGTCCTATGTCACCGGCAACAGCACGTTCAACATCACCGTGCCGCTGACCGTCGTGCTGATGTGCGTGCTGGGCGGCACCCGCGTGTGGATAGGACCCGCGCTGGGTGCAGCGGTGATCACCGTGCTGCTCTATGCAACGACCGCCGCCGAACAGGCCGTCGTCGGCAAGGCCGTGGTCGGGGCCGTGCTGCTCGTCGCCGTGCTCTTCCTGCCGGATGGCATGCTGGGACTCGTGCGCTCACGCGTGATGCAACGCCGAGCGCGGCACCCGCGTGCGTCCGCTGCCCCAGGCGATCACGCGCGCCCGGCCTGCGGCGACACTTCCACTCTCCCACGCGCGGTACCGAGCGCGCGACTGCCGCGCGGGCAACGCGCAGCACGCGGCCCTTCTCACCGTGCGCGGCCTGCGCAAGTCGTTCGGCGCCGTGCGGGCGCTCGACGGGGTGGATCTCGAAGTGCGCGAGGGCGAGATCCTCGGCGTGCTCGGTCCGAACGGCTCCGGGAAGTCCACGCTGATCAACGTCGTCAGCGGACACTATCGTGCCGACGCCGGAAGCCTCACGTTCGCCGGGCGCGAGCTCGCGCATCTGCCGGCGCACCGCATCGCCCGCGCCGGCATTGCACGCACTTACCAGATACCACGTCCGTTCGCGCACCTGTCGGTGGCGGACAACGTGGCACTGACGGCGATGTTCGGCGGCGGGCAGCTCGGCAGCGACGCGGCACGACAGGAGGCGCGCACGTGGCTCGAGTTCACCGGCCTCGGGCCGCGCGCGGGCGACGTGCCCGGCGCGCTCAACCTGCACCAGACCAAATTCCTGGAGCTCGCGCGCGCCCTCGCATCGCGGCCGCGCCTCGTGCTCCTCGACGAAGTGCTGTCGGGACTCACGCCGGGCGAGATCGACGAGGCGATCGCCCTCATCCGGCGCATTCGCGAGCAGGGCACGACGATCGTGCTCGTCGAGCACGTCATGCGGGTGGTCACGGCGCTCTCGGATCGCGTCGTCGTGCTGGACCAGGGAAGACTGCTCGCGAGCGGCAGCTTCGACGCGGTGATGGCGCGCAAGGAGGTGGCCATGGCGTATCTGGGGACCGCGCATGCTTGAAGTGCGCAACCTGCGCGTGCACTACGGCGCGGCGCCGGCACTGTGGGACGTGTCGCTGCGCATCGGCGCGGGCGAGCTCGTGTGCGTGCTCGGCCCGAACGGCGCCGGCAAGACGACGCTGATCAACGCGCTCGCGGGCTTGCTGCCGGTCAGGAGCGGCGGCATCGTGATGGATGGCCGCGACCTGTCGCACCTGCCCCCGCACCGCTTCTGCGGCTGCGGCATCGCCATCGTGCCGGAAGGACGGCGACTCTTCGCCGGCATGACGGTGCGCGAGAATCTCGAGCTCGGCAGCTACCTGCCGGCGGCGAAGCGCGAGCGCGCGCGCTCGCTCGAGTACGTCTGCACGTTGTTCCCAGCCGTGCGGGAGAAGCTCGCGAGCCCGGCGGCCTCGCTGTCCGGCGGGCAGCAGCAGATGGTCGCCATCGGGCGGGCGCTGATGGCGCGCCCGCGGCTGCTCTTGCTCGACGAACCGTCGCTCGGATTGTCGCCGCTCATCGTGATCGCGATGTTCGATGCCATCCGCGAGGTGCACGCGGCCGGCACGGCGGTACTGCTCGTCGAGCAGAACGTGACGATGGCCCTCGCCGCAGCGCAACGCGCCTATCTGCTCGAGGAGGGCCGCACGATCGCCGAAGGCGCGCCGGACGCGATCCTGCGCAATCCCGAGCTGAAGCGCGCCTATCTCGGCGTCGACGCCGCGCCGGTGGGGGCGACGCAATGAACGCCATCGAGATCGTGCGCTCCGAGCACCGCGCCCTCGCGGCCGTGCTCACGGCGCTGCAGGCGTTCCTTGCCGGCGTCGATGACGGCACGTATCAGCTCGACATCGATCTGCTGAAGGCGATGATCCAGTACATCACCGAGTTGCCCGACCGCGTCCATCATCCGAAAGAGGACGGCTATCTCTTCGTCGCGGTGCGCAGGCGCAGTCCGGAAACCGCGGCCGTTCTGGACGTTCTCGAGGAGGAGCACCGGCACGTGCACGACCGGTGGCGGACGCTCGCCCACGCCCTCGACGAGCTCGAGCGTGCCGGCCGGCCGGGGCTCGTCGCATTCCGGTCGGCAGTGGACGACTACGTGGACTTCCAGTGGCGACACATGGCGACCGAGGAAGCCGAGGTGCTGCCGCGCGCACAGGAGCTTCTTCTGCCCGAGGACTGGGCCGCCATCGATGCGGCCTTTGCAGCGAACGACAACCCGTGGGAAGGAAGCGCGGGCAAGTACAGGGCGCTCTTCACGCGGATCGTCAGCATCGCGCCGGCGCCGATCGGCGTCGCCGACTCCGGCCCGTCCGCCACTGGGCGCTGAGCGCCGGCCGCGGACTTCGCTTCGGCATGATCGACGCGATGCTCCCCGCGCCGGCGTAGCCTGCATGCATGCCGTGTTCGCCTGGAGGCGGCGAACCGCAGATCCAACCGCAGGCAAGCGCCATGCGCGTGCTGTCGAACTTCATTACACGTCCTCGGCGGTGCACGTCGGCACACGCTCCAGGTGCCTGATTCCCCGCGTGAACGCATTTTCGGAACACGGCTTGCTTGCGCAGGCCATTCGCTTCGGACGACGTTCATAGCGCACCACATGCGCGCTCACGCCGAGCGCGCATTCCCACCCGCCCGGGAGGGAGTCATGCCTAAAGTCGTGCCATGGCTGTTGGCCATCGCGCTGCTCGCGACCGCGACCAACGTTGCCGCTGCGTTGTGCCTGCCGGGCACGCTGCAGGACTACCTCGCGCTGGACGCTGCCGGCTGCGATGTCGGCCCCACCTCCTTCCGCAATTTCGAACTGGGCGAGATCCCGGCGGCCGCGACGTCGATCGACCCGGCCACCATCCAGGTCACGCCAGCGGTCGCCTCCGGTGCGGGCCTCGATTATTCCGGCTTGCTGTTCACGCTCAATGCGAGCGCACAGGCCCCGTCGTTCCTCGACGCCCTGATCCGTTTCAATGCGTTCGCCACACCCGGGATTCCGCTGGTCGGCGCGCGCGCCATCCTCGGCGATCCGACCGCCACCGGAGATGGCGGCGTGACGCTCATCGATGAGATGTGCCTCGACGGGCTCTTTGCGGCCGGACCGATCGGCTGTGGAGGCTCGGCCGTCGCGACGATCGTTCCCTTTGCGGTGGCGGACCTTGCCGATCCGGATCTCAGCACGCTGTTCGGACCCGTGAACCTCCTCGGCGTCGCCGCAGACATCGGTATCGACGGCGGACTGAGCGGAGCCGCGGGACTGGCCGGGGCCACCTTGCTGTTCGCCGCTGCGGCGGCTTCCTCCCCCGTGCCCGAGCCGGCGGCACTTCCGCTCGTTGCCCTCGCCCTCGCGCTCGCCGTGCTTGCGCGCCGCCGCACGCTGCGCCTCGCACGCTGAACGGACCGCCGTCCGCTCGGCGGCGGACGGTCTCACCACCGAAAGGAGGCGCGCCATGCGCACGCTGGTCATCGCTTCGATCCTGACGTTCTGTTGCGCAGCGCTGGCACCGGTCCACGCCGCCAACCATCGCGAGGCACCCCTCACGGCGCTGGATCAGAAGGCCGACATCACCGACGTCTACGCGTTTCGCAGCTACGACGGCGGGGCCATCCCGCGCGTCACGCTGATCATGTCGGTCGACCCGTTCCTCGAGCCCGGGAACGGCCCCAACTGGTTCCCCTTCGATCCGGACATCCTGTACGAGCTCAAGATCGACAACAACAACGACGCCGCCGAGGACATCGTCTTCCAGTTCCGCTTCACCACGGAGCAACGGCTGCCGAACCTGTTCCAGGTGTACGCCGGAGCGGGTGGCGGCATCACCGCGCCCGCCAACTCGCCGCCGCCGGTGCCCCCGGGCACGCTGATCGTGCCGCCGCAGATCACGAGCTTTGCGGCTGTCGGACTGGGACAGCGCCAGAGCTACACCGTCACGATGATCAAGGCCGGCGTAGCCACGCCGATCATCGGAAGCGGAGCCTTCTTCGCGGTGCCGGCAAACGTCGGCCCGCGGACGATGGACTACAACGCGCTGTTCAATGCGGGGACCTACACGACGAACACGCCGAACGTGAAGGTCTTCGCGGGGACGACCGACGATGCGTTCTGGATCGATCTCGGCGGTGCGTTCGACACCCTCAATCTGCGGGCGGCGATCGCACCCGGAGTCCTGAGCGCCGCGCAGGACGCTGCGCTGGTGAACATCGCGGCGGACACGGTTTCCGGCTACGCCGTGAACTCCATCGCCATCGAAGTGCCGGTGTCGATGCTCACACGCACGGGGGCGGTGGAAGCGGCGACCTCGGTCGCAGCGACGATCGGTGTGTGGGCGACGACGTCACGACCACGGCTGACCACGCGGCGTGCCCCGCTGCCCGCAGTCAGCTCGGGATCCTGGAGCCAGATCCAGCGCATGGGAAATCCGCTCATCAACGAGCTCGTCATCGGGACGGGGTTCAAGGATCGGTTCAGCATGGACGTGCCGAAGAACGATGCCCAGTTCGCGTCCTTCTTCCTCGATCCGGCGCTTGCGCGGATCCTCAATGCGGCCACCGGAGGCGTGCTGACGATACCGGCGCCGCCGCGGCTCGATCTGCTGCCGCTCGTCACGTACGCTCCGCCGATCGCCGCATCGGGCACTCCGGGCGGCCCCATCGCCGATCTGCTGCGGCTCAACACCGGCGTCAATCCGACAGCGCCCGCGAGCGCGAGCCGGCTGGGGCTCATCGGTGGCGATCCGGCCGGCTATCCCAACGGGCGCCGGGTGTTCGACGACGTGACCGACATCTCGCTCCGTGCGGTTGCGGGCGTCTTCAATCCGGCGTTCAACAAGTTCCCGAACAACGTGCTGGGCGATGGCGTCAACGTCAACGACGTTCCGTACCGCACGAGCTTTCCCTACCTCGCCAACTCGCCGAGCGGTCGCGACCGGCGACATATCGATCCGGGCGAGCCGGGTTGCACGGCGGGCGCGGGGGCACCTTGCGCGCCATGACCCCAAGCCCCGTCACGGCGGCCGCAGTCGACTGACGGAGCAAGGCCAACCGGTTGAACAGGGGGAATACGTCATCGCCCGACGCTTTCTCTGCACCATGATGGCGTTGGCGATGCTGCTCGCGGCACCTGGGCGCGGGCCATGGGCGCGGCCGTATGTCCCCGAGTCCGACGCCGTCGTGCTCGAACGCCTGCCCGAAGCGACCGATCCCGCGCTCGCCGAGCTCAAGCGCCTGCGCGCGGCTGCAGCGAACGCGCCTGGTGACGTCGAACTTGCGATCGTCGTCGCGCGCCGTGCCATCGCTGCATCGCGACAGCGCGGAGACCCGCGGTTCCTCGGCTACGCCCAGGCGGCTCTCGCGCCCTGGTGGGGTGCTGCCGATGCGCCAGTCGCAGTGCTCGTGCTGCGGGCGACGATCAGGCAGAGCCGGCACGAGTTTGCGCCGGCGATCGCCGACCTCGACCGCGCGCTTGCCACGCGACCCGGTGACGGGCAGGCCCTGCTGACGCGCGCCTCGGTGCTCACGGTGCTGGGGCGATACGACGAGGCCCTGCGCGACTGCCGTGCACTTGCGAGGCACGCCCCACCCCTCATCGTGACGACCTGCGCGGCGGCGCCGGCGAGCCTGAACGGTCGTGCGGAGGCCGCGTATCGCGAGCTCGTCCACACCCTCGAGGGCGGCGCCGGCATCGATCCGGGCGTGCGGGCGTGGGCGCTGACGCTTGCCGCGGAAATCGCCGTGCGTCGCGGTGATCCCGCGGCCGAGGACCATTTCCGCAGCGCGCTGGCCGCCGATCCGCGCGACGCGTATGCCCGCGGCGCCTATGCCGACTTCCTGCTCGACGCCGGCCGCCCGCGCGAAGTCATCGCGCTGCTCGCTCAGGACACGACGAACGATCCACTGCTGCTGCGGCTCGTCCTGGCTGAAGCCCAGGTGCCCGAGGCTGCGCGCACCTACGCGGCGCATCGCACCGACCTCGCCGCGCGCTTCGATGCGGCGCGTCGGCGTGGCGACAGCGTCCATGGACGGGAGGAAGCGCGCTTCCGTCTCGTCATCGAGCGCAATACCGCATGGGCGCTCGAGCTCGCACGAGCGAACTGGACCGTGCAACACGAGCCTGCGGACCTGCGCGTGCTCGTGGACGCCGCGACCGCGGCGGACGACAGCGCGACATTGGCCGAAGCCCGGCACTGGCTGACGGCCACGCGACTCGAGGACAGCACGATCGCCGTGCGCTTCGTCGAACGTCGATGAAGTTCGCCCTGCTCCTCGTCGTGTGGCTGAGCGCTCTCATCGCCGCCGATGTCCATGCGCACAAGCCAAGCGACGCGTATCTCACGATCGCACGCGACGGCACGACGCTCACCGGCCAGTGGGACATCGCGCTGCGCGACCTCGAAGCGGGCATCGGCGTCGACGCCAACGGCGACGGGAATATTACCTGGGGCGAGGTGCGCGCCAAGCGCGACGCCATCGCCGCATACGCACTCGCGCGTCTCGACGTGAAGGCGGCCGGCGACGCGTGCCCTCTGCGCGTCACGGACCTCCTCGTCGACACGCACTCGGATGGGGCGTATGCCGTCCTCGTGCTCGCGGGGGCATGTGCCGCGAATGCGCCGACGCTCGGCATCGCCTACCGCCTCCTGTTCGACGTGGATCCGACCCATCGGGGCTTGCTCAACTACGTCGAGCGCGGCGAGAGCCGCAGCGCGATCTTCTCGGCGGACACCAACGCGCGCAGCGTTGGCGGCGACACGGGTGGCACGCTCGTGCAGCTCGGCCAATATGTGCACGAAGGGGTGTGGCACATCTGGACGGGCTTCGATCACATGCTGTTCCTGCTTTCGCTGCTGCTGCCGGCGGTGCTGGTGCGGCGCGACGGCACGTGGCGGCCGGCAGCATCATTCCGCGCGGCATTCATCGACGTCGCCAAGGTCGTCACTGCGTTCACGCTCGCGCACTCCGTCACGCTCACCCTCGCCGCGCTCCAGGTGGTCAGCCTGCCGTCGCGCTTCGTCGAAAGCGCAATCGCGGTGTCCGTGGTCCTCGCTGCGTTGAACAACGTGTGGCCGCTCGTGGGCAATGGCCGGTGGATCGCGGCCTTCGGATTCGGGCTGCTGCACGGCTTCGGCTTCGCCGGCGCCCTGCGCGACCTCGGCTTGCCGACGGGATCGCTCGCGCTGTCGCTGGCCGGATTCAATCTCGGCGTCGAGCTCGGGCAGCTTGCGATCGTCGCATTGTTCCTGCCTGCGGCCTACGCACTGCGCTCGACGCAGGCCTACACGCGCATCGCGCTCGGCGGCGGATCGGTGGCGATCGCCGCACTCGCCGGTCTATGGTTCATCCAGCGTGCATTCGAACTGCCGGTGCTGACGGCGCTCGCGGCGCGCGGCTGACGTCGCCGCGCGCGACCTCGCAACAGGTCGCAAACGCGCGTTCGTTGCCGATCCCTGCAGAGACGACTACAGCCGCGGCGGAGTCAGAAATTCGCGCCGATCGATCCGACGAAGACCTGATCGCTCGCTCCGGGATTGAACCAGTAGCCACCGACCGTCACGGGTCCCCACGTGAACTGCGCAAAGGGGCCACGCTGGAATTCGCGGTCGCCGCCATACGCCCGGGTGCGCTGACCGGCGATGCCGATGCGAAGCCACTCCGCCGGCCGCCAGCCCAGCTCGCTCCACGCGTAGGTGTAACTGTCGTTGCGTTGCCCGGTGTCCTGCACGTATTCCGCCTCGACGTAGAAATCGATCGCACCCCATGCGAGCGTTGCCTCGACCCCCGGCACGAACGCGTGCACGGTTCCCCAGGCGCCGCCGACGATGGGCGTGACCTCCCAGGTGATGGCGTCGCCACCCGAGAGCGTCCAGCCAACGAAGGCCGAACGCGCGCCGATGGACTCGTAGTCGTACCGCGCCTCGAGATGCAGCGATCCGCGATCCGCGGCGGCGATCGCCGACGTGTAGTTCTCGCCGCCGCGAACCACGGTGGGATAGGCCGTGATTGCGAAGTCCCACGCCGGCTTCGCGGGACGGGAGGCGCGGCGCCCGCCATGATCCTCGTCGGCGAGCGCGGGCGTCGCGACCATGAACGCGATCGCCGCTAGCACGCGCGCCGCGTACTTCATCCGCCGAGCGCGTTGATCGCAGCCACCAGCGCAACGCCGAGGCCCGTCATCATGAGGCCGACCTTCCAGCTGCCGTAGCCGGCGTACCGTCCGAGCGTGAGGCCACCCGCGAACAGCATCACGATGGCGATGACGCGCGAGACCAGCTTGGCCGTGGCGACGTCGTCGAACATCGCGAATGGCAGCACGACGGGGAAGGTCGACGCGACCACGATCAGGAAGACCGCAAGCGCTGCGAGCAGATCGTCACGCTTGAGAACAGGACGCGCGGGCACGGTGGACAGCGCGACGACGCGTGTCCGGATGGCCTCGATCTCCGCCTGCGACACGAGTCCGGACATCACCCGCGACAGCGAAGTCTCGATGAGCCGGCGGCCCGCTTGCGCGTTCGCTGCCGCGCGTACGGAGCGCACGAGTGTCAGCGCCTTGCCCCGACCGGTGATCGTGCGGACGAGGTACATGACCGCGTCGACGAGACCCCAGGCGAGGTTGCAACCCAGCGCAGCCAGGAACATTTCGCGGATCTGCTCCCGCCCGCCTTCCGCCACGGATACGGCGCCCACGAACGTCAGCGCCATGAACAGGCCGAAGAGCAATTCGGACACCCGGTCGACCGTGTCGAGCACGGGCTCGCGCGCGGCCTCCGCGGGTCGGTTCTCGTCGCTCATCGCCTCGGTGTCGATACGCTCTGCGCGACCGCCGGGATCGGCTCCCTGTGGACCGGCAGCCCCGGCTCGGCCAGCCACTGCCGCAGCAAGGTGTAGGCGACCGCGAGCACGACCGGGCCGACGAACAGGCCGACGATGCCGAATGCCACGAGCCCTCCGATCACGCCGGCGAAGATCAGCAGGATCGGCAGGTCGGCTCCCCTGCGGATCAGCATCGGGCGCAGCACGTTGTCCAGACCACCGACGATGATCGTCCAGACCAGCAGCGCAGTGCCCCACGCGGTGGCGTCCGTCCAGAACAGCCAGATGACCGCCGGAACGAGCACGAGGATGGGCCCGATCTGCGCGATGCAAAGCAGCAGGATCACCCCGGTCAACAGCCCTGCAAATGGCACGCCGGCCAGCGCGAGCCCAACGCCGGCCAGGGTCGTCTGCACCAGCGCGGTCACCACCACGCCGAGCGCCACGGCCCGGATGGCCTGACCGGCCAGCACCACGATGCCTTCGCCCCGATCTCCGGCAAGGCGGCGGCCGAATCGGATCAGCGCATCCCTCGCGACTTCGCCACGCGAGTACAGGACCACCGCGATCACGACTGTCAGAAGGAACTGGATGAGCAGCATGCCGGCGCTGCCGAATGCGCCCGCCAGCCACTGTGCGCCGTCTGCTGCATAAGGAGCGACACGCGCGGCAAGATCCTCCCTGCCGGCGGCAGCGACGCTGGCCCAGCGTTCCGTAAGGGCGCTACCCACCACCGGCAAGCCCTGCACCCAATCGGGCGGCGGGGGAATCGTCCGCGTGGGAAGCGTGCGTATCCACCGCGTCATGACGTCGACGTTCTCGAGCAGCGTTCCGATGGCCAGCAGCAACGGAACCACGAACACCGCGAGCATGGCGCACGACATGACGGCGACCGCCAGCGCACGCCGCCGCAACGTTGCCTGCACCTTGAGCATCAACGGCCAGGTTGCGACGACGATCATCATCGCCCACGCGATGGACAGCAGGAAGGGCCGCAGGACCCAGAACGCGGCGCCGATCAGCACGAGCATCAGCAGCACCGACAGTACGGTGAGCGTGAGGTCGCGCCGTGTTACGGGACTCGTTGCTTCACCGGTGATGGCGAGATCGTTCATCACGAAGGCCCCGTGCGGAAGATGTGGCCGAGTTTCGGCCCCCCGGACCTCCGGCGTCTTTGCAATTCAGGACAACACGGACGCCACTTCAGATCCCCGCAAGTCAGGTTCCAGCCTGCCATCACCCCTCCATGCCGGCGGCGTTCACCCGAACGGGTGGGCCATGCACCACCCTTCTGTCGCCCGTGCGCTCGCCCACGCGGGTGACGATTCGATTCGTGCATCCGCCTAAATTGCAAGTCATCCGGTTTCATGTTTCAGCCGGACTGGCGGGCGGATCGGATCGGTTTCCGCTCAATCGCAGAAGGCAGGACGCAATCGCTTGGCGCGACCGCAACCTGCCGACTCACGGGAGATGGCAATGAAGACCAAGACGATGACGATGACGATGACCAAGGACGTGCTGCTGATTTCGGCCCTCATGCTGGCGTTCAGCGGCGTGGTGCGCGCCGACGGCGACGGCGGCGACAACAGCATGAGCCGGTGGACCGGCGAATCGTATGCCGCGTTCCAGCTCGGCGACTACAACAAGGCAACCACCGGCATGGCCCGCAACGAGAAGGCGACCGAAAAGGCGCGCACCGAAGTCGCGACCGCGCCGGCCGACAGGCACGCCACGCGCAGGTACCGCAATCCGTTCAACGACGATACGGCGGCCTGAGGCGACGTTGTCTGCGCACGGGCCGGGAGCAGAGGCAGGGCCCGGCCCGCACGTTCCATCTGACGCACACAGGCGAGCAAATCATGATTCCGCTCTTCCGCTTCGGGTTGATCGCCAACTGTTTCACGCGTGACGGCGAAGGCTATCGCACGCCGCGCGCCAAGCTGCACGGGAGGCATCATGAAGTTTCTGGACGGTTTTTTGGCGATGTGCGCATTCGCGCTCTCCACCATCATGACTGCGACGCTGTACGTGACTTTCATAGTGTGGGCCTACGGCGCGCTCGGACCATCCGAGCACGAGCTGATCGCCGCAGCGATCGGTGGGCCGCCCGCGGTCGTGGCCAGCGCTATCACGGCCAACGTGTCCAGCACGGGAACGCCTGACGAGCCGATCGTGGTGGAGTTCGAGCCGATCACGGTGATCGGCCACCGTGGCGACGCGCACGAGCATCTCGCGCAATCGTCGACGTCGCTCGTGAACTAGGCGCCTGTTCGCACTTGCGGACTTAGTGTGAACAGCGCCTGGTCGCGGCGGGCACGCTGCGGCGGGATGCGCCGGTACGCCGGCGCAGGTGGGCGCGGTGGCGGTGCGAGGCCGTCACCGCGCCTGGGCGAGCTGATTGGCGACGTGCTACGCTTTCCCGGTCGATCCTCGCCGGCGTTGCGCGATCGCACCGGGGCGTGGGCATTTGCGCGGAGGACATCATGGCCCGTGGAAGCTTGATGCTGCAGATCGGCGTGGAGCAGACGTTCGCAGGCACGATCACCTACCTGCCAGAAGTCTGGGCGGTGGCGTTCGAGCCGCTGGATGGCGACCGCACCATCGTGCGGGAGATCGCCGGCGAGAAAAGCCAGGCGATCTGGCTCATGGCGACCGTGAACAACTTCGAGCCCGGGGACCTGTCGATCTCCGATCACGCGCTCTCCGACCTCTGGCTCGCGTTCAACGACCTGCGCCGGCCGCCGAAGATCCTGTACGCACCATCGCACGTAGCCTCACCGCCCGTCGACGGCGCACGGCTCGCGCTGCTGCGCGTGCGCGACTTCTCGGTCAGCGTGAACCCGCCCGGCGCGATCTCCACCGTGCGCCGCGTGTCGTCGCACGCCTATCTAGACGAAGTCGCGGTGTAGCGCCCGGGAGGTGACATGGAAATCGCGATCCGCGGCGAAGGCGAGCTCGTCATCCGTTTCATCGACAACACCGGCCAGACGCTGATGCAGGAGCGGCTGACCGTCTCGGGATCGCCGAAGACGCAGGCGCTGCGCGTGGTCGAGCTTTCGCTGCGCACGGCCGACGGCGACGCCGCCGTCGCGCCGGTGCTGGCGAGCCAGAGCAACCCGGCGCAGCGCGTCCGCTTCGAAGGCGAGGCGCCCGCGCGCTTCACCCGCCGTCGTTGCAAGGAGATCGGCTGCCCGGCGCGGGTGGCTACCGAGGCGTCGCGTGGCGTTGCGCCGCCGCCCGTACCCGGCGATCGTCCTTCTCTCTCCAGCGACGACCCCGCGCTCGCGACGCTCCTGAAACCCGTTTCGCGCTAGAAAGCTACCGGCAGTCGCGGCTCGCGCGCGTCGACCGCCCTCCGGACATGGCAGAGCGTCGTGCGGTGAACCTCCAGCGTTTCATCGATGCGCAGGGGACAGTGATCGACTCGGCGATGGCCGAGCTCGTGGCCGGAGCGAAGCGCAGCCACTGGATGTGGTTCGTCTTCCCGCAGCTGAAGGGACTTGGGCACAGCTCGATGGCCGAGTATTACGGTATCGAATCGCTCGACGAGGCCAGGGCCTACCTCGCGCATCCGGTGCTGGGCGAACGGCTGAAAGCCTGCACCCGCGCGTCCCTCGCGCATCATGACAGGACCGCCCATGCGATCTTCGGCTCACCCGACGACCTGAAATTCCGGTCCAGCATGACGCTGTTCACCCTCGCCGTACCGGGTGAGCCCCTGTTCCGGCAGGCGCTGGAACGATTCTTCGATGGTCACCTCGACCCGTTGACCGTCGCGGCCTGCGACCGCGGCAACGGGTGTGCCGGCTCGCCAACGTAGCGTTGCAGCGGGTCTCGCCCGGTGCTGAAGTCCCGCAGCGAAGGCCTGAGCACCCCACGGTCGGACGCGTGAATGCGCCCCGGCGCCCCTCGAGCACGATCGCGCCCATCACCCCTTGTACAGCGCGGTCGGCGTGCCGGGCACGTCGACCTCCAACCTGAACACGCTCCCGGCGCGCGGCGTCTCGTGGATCTGCGCGTCGGAGAAGCCTTCGCGCAGGGAAGTGAGGTAAAGCGTCTTCCCGTCGGGCCCGCCGAAGCAGGGCATCGTCGGATGCGTGATCGGCAGGTCGACGTATTCGATCAGATCACCGCGCGGGCTGAAGCGGTTCAGGCGGCCCGCGGAAATGCCGCAACTCCAGTAGCACCCTTCCTGGTCCATGGCGGCGCCGTCGGGGCGCCCCCACGCCGCTTCCATGCGGATGAACACTTCGCGCGGACCCAGCGTCCCGCCTTCCGGGTCGTAGGCGTAGCGATAGACCAGCGGATTGCGGGAATCGGAGTGATAGAGCGTGCGTCCGTCAGGGCTCCACGCGAGACCGTTCGACACCTTGAGGCCGCTCGCCATGCGGGTGCAGCGATGATCGACATCGAGCCGATAGAGGTGCGCGGTGAACTCCTTCTCGGGTCGGTCGTCCATCGTGCCGGCCCAGAAGCGGCCCTCCGGCGACACCTTGCCGTCGTTGAGACGGTTCGTCGGAATGTCGGGCTCGGGATGACACAGGAAGGTCAGCGCTCCGGTGTCGAGGTCGAACAGATGGAAGCCGCTCCGCAGTGCAACGACGAGACCGCCCTGCTCGCGCAATCCGATGCTGCCGACCGCAGCACCCAGGTCCCATGTGCGCTGCTCGTTGGTCGAACGGATTCCACCGGAACACCCGGCCCGCCGGAATATCGACCCAGTAGAGCGCCTCGTCGCGTGCCGACCACACCGGGGATTCGCCGGTCGTGTTCCGGCAATCGACCACGCAGTCGCAATCCAGGTCCAGTCGTGTCGCTGCCATATCGCGCAATGCTCCGGAAAGTTGGGGGGTGCGCCTGTTGGGTGCGCCGCGCTCATTGTAGTTTGCGCGCCGTCGCGGTGCGATGGCGCGACGCAAATCGCGACGGAGCGCGCCCGCCGCCCGGCGTGTCGGACCGGCCCGCGAGTTAAACGAATTCTGGCGGTGCGACGACGTCTCCATGCATCATGGCCGGGCATCCTGAGCTTCCGACGGCGGACGTGCGCTGACGACGCGCGGCGCCGGGCATTGATCGAAGCGCGTCCCACGCGGACCCTGATTCGCGTGACGGACGCGCGGGCTTCCCTGTTTCCACCCGCAACCTTTAGGGGTCGACATGCGCGAAAGCTACGTGCGAGCGATGGACGCGATCTACCTCGCATGCATCTGGGTGTCCGGCGTGGCGCTGGTGATCATGACGATCGCCATTCCGATCGGCGTCTTCAACCGGTACGTCCTCGGCCACGGATCGCAATGGCCCGAGCCCATGGCCATCCTGTGCATGGTCGTGTTCACGTTCCTCGGCGCGGCGGCCAGCTATCGCGCGGGCGTCCACATCGCGGTCACCATGATCACCGACCGGGTTGCCGAGAAGAACCGCCGCGCGCTGGCGATCGTGGTCGATGCGCTGATGGCGATCCTGGCCGCCTTCATGGTGTACTACGGAACGCAGCTCTGCATCGTCACCTGGCAGCAGACGATCGCGGAATTTCCCATCCTGAGCGTGGGCCTCACGTACTCTCCACTGCCGATCGGCGCGGCCGTCACCCTGCTGTTCGTGATCGAGCGCATGGCGTTCGGGTCGCAGGAGAAACGGCCGCTGATGCGCAAGGGAGATCCCGGTGGCGAGGAGATCGCGATTGCCGGTGGCGATCCCGCGCGTCACGAAGTGCAGACGGCGGACAGGGCCTGACCATGGATGCGTTCATCGTTCTCGGCAGCTTCTTCCTCCTCCTCGCGATCGGCACGCCCGTTGCCTACACCCTGGGCCTCGTATCGCTGATCGGCGCCCTGTGGATCGGGTTGCCGCTCGACGGGGTCATGATCCAGATCGCGAGCGGCGTCAACAAGTTCTCGCTCCTCGCCATCCCGTTCTTCGTGCTCGCCGGCGCGCTCATGGCCGAGGGCGGGATCGCCCACCGCCTCATCGCATTCGCGTCGATCTTCGTCGGCATGATTCGCGGCGGGCTGTCGCTCGTGAACATCCTCGCCTCGACGTTCTTCGGCGCGATCTCGGGATCGTCCGTGGCGGACACCGCCTCGATCGGCTCGGTGATGATTCCCGAGATGGAGAAGAAGGGCTATCCGCGTCCGTTCTCCGCGGCGGTGACCGCCAGCGGATCGGTGCAGGCGATCCTGATCCCGCCGAGCCACAACGCGGTGATCTATTCCCTTGCCGCCGGCGGCTCGGTCTCGATCGGCGCGCTATTCATCGCCGGCGTTCTTCCGGGACTCCTGCTCGGCGCCACGCTCATGGCGATGTGCATCGGCTACGCGCGAAAGCACAACTTCCCGAAGGGCGATCCGATCCCCTTCCGCCAGGCGCTGCGGATCGCCGTCGACGCCTTCTGGGGCCTGCTGACGATCGTCATCATCCTCGGCGGGATCCTGAGCGGCATCTTCACCGCCACCGAGTCCGCGGCGATGGCGTGCGTGTGGGCGTTCTTCGTCACCATGTTCATCTACCGCGACTACAAGTGGCGCGACCTGCCGACGTTGATGCACCGGACGGTGAAGACGGTGACGCTGGTCATGATCCTGATCGGCTTCGCCGCGAGCTTCGGCTACATCCTCACGATCATGTCCCTGCCGATGCAGATCACCGAGTGGTTCTCGAGCCTCTCGGACAATCGCTACGTGATCCTGATGGCGATCAACATCCTGCTCCTGGTCCTCGGGACGCTCATGGACATGGCGCCGCTGATCCTGATCCTGACGCCGCTCCTGCTGCCCATCGTGAAGGCGCTCGGGGTCGATCCGGTGCATTTCGGCATGATCATGATGGTCAACCTCGGCATCGGTCTCATCACCCCGCCGGTGGGTGCCGTGCTCTTCGTGGCGAGCGCCGTCGCGAATCTCAAGATCGAGGCGGTGGTGAAGGCGATGCTGCCGTTCTACGTGGGACTGTTCGTGGTGCTGCTGGCCGTCACCTACATTCCGCAGATCTCGCTCTGGCTGCCACGCTTGCTCGGCCTGTGAGGCGTGGCTCGACGCTCGTGCCGGCCCGGCTCGCATCTTCATGGACAGTAACTAGGGAGCACGAAATGGCGAAAGTCGCATTGACGGGCGCGGGTGGCCAGATCGGCAAGGTGCTGCGTGCCGAGCTCCTGCGCCGCGGCGTCGACCTGCGCTCTGCGGGCGGGCGGCAACCGCTCACGCCCATGGTCGAAGGGGAGGACGTTCTCCACGGCGATCTGCGCGACAGCGCCATCGTCGATCGGGTGCTGCAGGGCGTCGACGTGTGCATTCACCTGGCGGGCACGAGCGTCGAGCGGCCTCTGCCGGAAATCATCGAGAACAACCTGCGCGGACTGTACGAGCTCTACGAGGGGGCGCGCCGGCACGGCGTGCGGCGCGTGGTGTTCGCGAGCTCCAACCACGCGTTCGGCATGTATTCGGTCCACGACAAGCTCGAGCCGGATGCCGCCTACCGCCCCGACGGCTTCTATGGCCTGAGCAAGGTCTGGGGCGAGGCCATGGCGCGCATGTATTGGGACAAGCACGGCATCGAGGGGATCAGCGTGCGCATCGGGAGCTGCCTCCCTCGCCCCATGGAGTTCCGGCATCTCAGCACGTGGCTCGGACACGAGGATTACTTCCAGCTGATGCAGCGCTGCATCGAGGCCCCGGAGCTCGGCTACATCGACGTCTGGGGGATCTCGCGCAACACGCGGCGCTACTGGGAGTTCGGCGAAGGCGAGCAGCGGCTGGGGTACGATCCCCGGCAGGATGCCGAGACTTACGCGGCGGAGATCCTGCAGCAACCGAATCCACTGCCGCCGCTGGCACAGCAGTTCCAGGGCGGCGGTTTCGTGCTGCACGACTACACGCCACGCCGAGGCGCGCAAGCGCTGACGACAGCGCGTTCCCGCCTCGCGTCGATCGCCTCGCAGTCGCCGTCAGCGCCGAGGCCTTTCCAACGCAACCCGAGCGCGGCTTCGCCGATGTCGGGGCTGCACGCCGCGCCCTCTGGAGGAAATCCCATGAAGCTGGAGCGCGACATCGGCTTTCCCGCCGCGCCGGCCGTTGGCGATTCCACGGTCTGTCAGACGGATCGCATCGCCTGGGTCAAGCTGTCGCTCGCGTACCTGCCGCTGGCAACGCCGATCAGCGACGCCAAGGTGCTGACGGGCCGGCAGAAGCCGCTCACGCAGGTTGCCTTCGTGTTCGCCGAGATCGCCACCGCGAATGGTCACTCCGGCCTCGGTTTCGGCTACTCGAAGCGCGCGGGCGGGCCGGGCCTGTACGCCCACGCCAAGGAGATCGCCGGCGAGCTCGTCGGCGAGGATCCGAACGACATCGCGAAGCTCTGGGTGAAGCTCTCGTGGGCCGGCGCCTCGGTCGGACGCAGCGGTCTCACGGCGCAGGCCATCGCGCCGTTCGACATCGCGCTGTGGGACCTCAAGGCCCGCCGCGCAGGACTGCCGCTCGCAAAGCTCCTCGGAGCGCACCGCGACTCGGTGCGCTGCTACAACACCTCGGGCGGTTTCCTTTCGACACCGATCGATCAGGTGCTCGAGAACATCGACGCCTCGCGAGCCCATGGCATCGGCGGCATCAAGATCAAGGTGGGTCAGCCGGACACGGCAGGCGACCTTGCGCGCGTGCAGAAGGTCCGCAAGCATCTCGGCGACACTTTCCCGCTCATGGTGGATGCGAACCAGCAGTGGGATCGGCCCACGGCACAGCGCTTCGGCCGCATGCTCGAGCAGTTCGATCTCGTCTGGATCGAGGAGCCGCTCGATGCCTACGACGTGGAGGGGCACGCGGCGCTCGCCGCGTCCCTCGACACGCCGATCGCGACGGGTGAAATGCTGACGAGCTTCGGCGAGCATGCCCGCATGATCGAGGCGCGCGCGTCGCGACTTCGTGCAGCCCGACGCGCCGCGGGTGGGCGGGATCACGCCCTTCATGCAGATCCTCGGCCTCGCGGATTACCGCGGCTTGAGCCTTGCCCCCCACTTCGCGATGGAGATCCACCTGCATCTCGCGGCCGCCTACCCGCGCGAGCCGTGGCTCGAGCATTTCGAATGGCTCGAGCCCCTGTTCAACGAGCGGCTCGAATTGCGCGACGGCCGCATGCTGGTGCCCAACCGTCCCGGGCTGGGGCTCACGTTGAGCGAGCAGGCGCTCGGCTGGACGGTCGACACCACCGAATGCGGGAAGCGGCCCTAGTGGGGCCACCGCCCGCCATGCACCGCGTACGCCGTCCATCCGAAACATGGCCCGGATCCTGCTGACCCATCCGACGCGGGCGCGCGAGAACTACTACGGTGACGAGGCGCTCGCCCGCCTGCGTGACCAGGCCGAGGTGCGGCTCAATCCAACGGACCGGCCGCTCGGCACGCGCGAGCTCATCGACGCGGCACGCGACTGCGACGTGATCATCGCCGATCGCCAGACGCCGGGAGAGGCGGAGCTCTTTCGCAGCCTGCCCAATCTCGTTGCACTGTCGCGTTGCGCGATCGACATCCGCAACATCGACGTCGTTGCCGCGAGCGACCAGGGCATTCTCGTGACCCAGGCGAGCGCCGGATTCATCGTGGCAGTCGCGGAGTGGACGATCGGCGTCATGCTCGATCTCGGTCGCCACATCAGCCCGGCAGTGGAGTCCTATCACGCCGGGCAAGCGCCCGTGCCGATGCGCGGCCGGGAGCTGAAAGGGTCCACGCTCGGCGTCATCGGGTACGGGCAGATCGGGCGCTATCTCTGCGACCTCGGGCTCGCGCTCGGCATGCGCGTCGTCGTGTTCGATCCCCACGTCGAGGTCGCGCGTCCGGGGGTGAGGCAGGCGGACCTGCCGGAGCTCCTCGCCACGGCCGATCACGTGGTCTGCCTCGCCCCTGCGACCGCCGAAACGGAGAACCTGATGAACGCCGAGGCGTTCGCGCGCATGAAGCGCGACGCGGTCTTCATCAACGCGTCGCGCGGCGAGCTCGTCGACGAGTCGGCCCTCGCGCACGCCCTGGACACCGGACTCATCGCCGGCTGTGCGCTCGACGTCGGCCGGGCGCCCGACCAGATGCCCTCCCCTGCCCTCGCGCGCCACCCCAAGGTCGTGGCCACGCCACACATCGGGGGTTTCACGCCGCAGGCCGTCGCCCACCAGGCGCTCGAAACGGTGGCGCAGGTCACGGAGATCCTGCAAGGGCGCATCCCCAGCGGCGCAGTCAACGCCGCCGCTGCGACCAGACTCGCGCGTCTGCAGGGTGCAGCGGGCTGAATTGCAGCCATCGCAGAGGACGACGATGCAGACGCCGGCGGATGCGTGCGATTGCCATCTGCATATCTACGACGATCGCTTCGCCGTCGCGCCGACCGCAACGTCGAAGCCGCCCCACGCGCCCGTCGCCGCGTATCGGCAAGTGCAGGCCGAGCTGGGGTTGTCGCGCGCGGTGGTCGTGCAGCCAACCGCCTACGGCTTCGACAACGCATGCACGCTCGACGCGGTGGCCGCATTGGGATCGAGCGCCCGCGGCGTGGTCGTCGTGCCACCGGACTGTCCGGCGCACGAGCTCGAGCGCCTCGATCGCTCCGGGGTCAGGGGCGTCCGTTTTCAGATGCTGGGCACGCCACTGCTCGCGTGGGAATCGCTGCCGAAGATGGCGGCGCGCATCGCGCAACACGGCTGGCATGTCCAGGTGCAGTTCGACGGCCGCGAGCTGCCGCAGCACGAGGCGATGCTGAGATCGCTCGACAGCCGCCTGGTGATCGATCACACGGGCAAGTTCCTGGAGCCGGTCACGCGCGAGCATGAAGGCTTTCGCGCGCTGCTGCGCCTGCTCGATGCCGGCAACTGCTGGGTGAAGCTGTCGGCGCCGTACGAGACGTCACGCACCGGCGCGCCCCGCTACGAGGACGTCGGTGTGCTGGCGCGGGCGCTGATCGAGACGCACCCGGAGCGCTGCCTGTGGGGCAGCAACTGGCCGCATCCGAACGCGAGTCCGGTCCCGTCGTCCGCGACGCTCCTCGCGCTGCTCTACGACTGGGCAGGCGACGACGCGACGCGCATCAGGATCCTGACGGACAATCCTGCAGAGCTCTACGGCTTTTAGAACGCGCGCCGTGGCGCGCGCGGCGATCACGGGCGCATCGGCGCGCCCGGCATGCGGGTTCAGGCGGCCGACACGGGTGCGCGGCCGCCCTCCCGTCGCGTCTTACTTCGTCGCTTCCATCCGCTTCAGCAGCGGGGCGAAATCCTTGCCGTACTTCTCGCGCACCGACGCGGTCATCTCGTAGAAGGGCTTCCGGTCGATCGGAATGAACTCGACGCCGGCGGCCTTCAGCTTCGCGACGTTGTCGGCGACCCGCGCTTCCCAAAGCTTGCGTTGCTCCATGGTCGCTTCGTGCGAGAGCTTGCGAATCAGCGCCTGATCCTCCTTCGACAGGCGGTCCCACTTGACCTTGGAGAACACGAAGATCTCCGGAATGATCAGGTGCCCGGTCTGGGTGTAGTACTTGGCGACCGTGTAGTGGTTCTGCGTGAAGTAGGTGGGCGGGTTGTTTTCCGCACCGTCGATCACGCCGGTCTGCAGCGCGCTGTAGACCTCGCTCGTGCCCATCGAGATGCCATTGCCGCCCATCGCATTCATCGTATCGATGAACACCGGGTTGCCGATCATGCGGATCTTCATGCCCTTGATGTCGGCGGGCGTCCGGACCGGCCGCTTCGTATAGAGGCTGCGCGTGCCGCCGTCCATCCATCCCAGGCCGACGAGCTTCGCGGGGCTGGCGGTGATCTTGTCGAGGAGCTCCTGCCCGATGGGTCCGTCCACGACCTTGCGCATGTGGTCCTCGTCGCGGAACACGAACGGCAGGTTGAAGACGTTGACGTCGGGCACCACGGGCCCGACGGCGCCCAGCGAGATGCGGATGATGTCGATGGCGCCGACCTGCGCCTGCTCGATCATCGCCTTCTCGTCGCCGAGCACGGCGCCGGCGAACATCCTGAGCTTGAGGCGACCGTTGGTGGCGGCCTCGAGTTTCTTGCCCGAGGCTCTGAATCGCGACGACGTTCGGATAGCCTTCGGGATGGATATCCGCAGCCTTGATCTCCTGCGCCGAAGCGCTCGCAGCAAACGCCAGCGCCAGCACGAGGCCGGACAGGCGCACAAAAATTCGACGGGATGACATTGGGTATTCGCTCCTGGTTGGACGCTCGGAAGAAGTGACTGGCCGAGCCATGATCGGTGCAGCGGCGCTCTCCGCGACTACGCCTGCGGCCGGAGTGAAGCGCGCGTGCATTGTGCCACGGGACGGAGACCCGTCAGCTTTTGTGTCGCGGCCCATCGCAGGCGAGGCGCCGGGTCGCGCGGCAACGGCGGCAGCGCCACCTGCGCTCCGTGCGGCGCTGCGGCGCACCTCAGGTCACCGGCGCCGGATTGAACAGGACCAACGCATTGTGGAGCTTCCAGTGCTCGGCCCATGTCTTCCTGCGGCCGCTTGCGACCTCGAGCATCAGCCGGAACAGTTCCCATCCGACCTGCTCGATGGTCTTCTCGCCGCTCGCGATCGTGCCCGCGTCGAGATCCATGAGGTCGTGCCAGCGCCGTGCGAGGTCGGTGCGCGTCGCAACCTTGATCACGGGAACCTCCGCGAGCCCATAAGGCGTTCCGCGCCCGGTGGTGAACACGTGCAGGTTCATTCCCGCCGCGAGCTGGAGGGTGCCGCAGATGAAATCGCTCGCCGGCGTGGCCGCATAGATCAGGCCCTTTTGCCGGACCTTGTCGCCCGGCGCGAGGACGCCGGAAATGGGCGCAGCTGCCGGATTTCACGATCGAGCCCATCGCCTTCTCCACGATGTTCGACAATCCGCCCTTCTTGTTGCCGGGCGTCGTGTTCGCGCTGCGATCCACGCGCCCCTTGTCCAGATAGCCGTCGTACCACGCCATCTGCTCGATCAGCGCGGAGGCGACCTCGGGGCTGCTGGCGCGCGACGTCAGCTGGTCGATGCCATCGCGCACCTCGGTGACTTCGGAGAACATGACGGTGGCCCCCGCACGCACCAGGAGGTCGGTGCAGAAGCCGACCGCGGGGTTGGCCGTTACGCCCGAGAAGGCATCGCTGCCGCCGCATTGCACGCCGACCACCAGCTCGCTGGCGGGGACGGTTTCACGCCGCCGCGCGTCGAGCCGTGCGAGATGCCGCTCGGCCTGCGCCATGATCGAGTCGATCATGGACATGAAACCCACGTGCTTCTCGTCCTGCAGCACGACCACGTCCGGAGCGCTGGCATCCGGCGCCGCACCGGGCGCCGTGCGCACGTCGTGCAGAGGGATCGTGCCGGGTGGCAGCAGCCGTTCCGGTTGCAGCTTCTCGCAACCGAGGCTGATCACCATCACCTCGCCACCGAAGTTGGGGTTGAGGGTGATGTTGCGCACGGTCCGGATCGGGACGACCGCATCGGGCGCGTCGATGGCGACGCCGCAACCGTACGTGTGGCTCAGCGCGACGACGTCATCGACGTTGGGATACTTCGGCAGCAGCTCGGCCTTGATGCGCTGGACGGCGAAGTCGCTGACGCCGGCGACGCACTGCACGGTCTGGGTGATCGCGAGGATGTTGCGCGTCCCGACCGAGCCATCCGCGTTGCGGTAACCCTCGAACGTGTAGCCCGCCAGCGGCTCCTGCGCTGCGGGCTTGACCGTCGCGATGGGCAGGTCGTCGAGCACGCGCGCCGCGGGCATGCGCAGCAACCGCTCGTGGACCCAGCTGCCCGCAGGGATCGCCGCGAGCGCGTACCCGATGGCCACGCCATAACGGCGCACCGCTGCGCCTTCGGGGATGTCCATCAGGGCCACCTTGTGCGCCTGGGGGACCCGCTCGCGCAGGACGAGGCCGGACGGCAGCGCCGTGCCTGCCGGCAACCCGCCATCGTTGGCCACGATGGCGACATTGTCGCTCTCGTGCATCCGGATGGTGAGCGGCGCTTTTCCCGGGCTTTCAGACATTTGTGTTCTCCTTCAGGGAGCCGCGCACGGTGACCGGTCCGGACCGCGCGGGGCCCGGTCGACACTGTACCGCGGAGCCGCGAACCACTTTCCGGTCAGACCAAGCCAGGCCGGAGGCGTTCTCGCAACGGCGTCCGGGTGCCCACCGTTGCGTGACCGTGCGTCCGCGAGCGTGCCACCTCGTCGCGCAGCACGATGCTTGCACTGGCCTGCGATCGCACGTGCGCCGGCGCACGGTCGCTGCCGGTCGGCGATAATGTTCGCGTGCCATGATCTCGTCCCGCGCGGCGCGCCTGGCGTCACGGCGCGCCGGGCGCATCGGCCGCGGCGTCGCGCTGTCTGCAACGTGGTCGTTGGCGACGCCACGCCAATCACACTGACGGCTGCGGGCGGTCGCGGCTTCAACCCGGAGACAGGATATGAAGGCCCCCTACTCGGCACCGACGGTCACGGCGATGCAGGTCGTTCCCGTGGCGGGTCGCGACAGCATGCTGCTGAACCTGTGCGGGGCGCACTCCCCCTACTTCACGCGCACGGTCGTGATCCTGCGCGACAGCGCCGGCAACACCGGCCTCGGTGAAGTGCCGGGCGGCGAAGGCATCCGGCAGACGCTCGAACGTGCCGCGCCGCTGGTCATCGGGCAGTCGATCGCCCTCTACAACAACGTCCTCGGCAGCGTCCGGCGCAACGTGCTGAAGCAGGGCCATTCGGCGCACGAAGCCACGGTGCACACCGTCACCTCGGCGAGCGAAGCGGCGGTGCTGAAGCAGCCGCACGAGATCAACCTTCGCACGGACAATGTGCTGACCGCGATCGAGTCGGCGCTGCTCGACCTGCTGGGACAGTTCCTCGGTGTGCCCGTGGCCGCGCTCCTCGGGCGACGGGCAGCAGCGCAAGGCGGCGCGCATGCTGGGATATCTGTTCTACATCGGTGACCGGCGCAAGACGGACCTGCCTTATGCCGCCGGCGAGGGTGCCGCCAACCACTGGTACCGCACGCGCAACGAAGAGGCCCTGACGCCGGACGGCATCGTGCGCCAGGCCGAAGCCGCCGCCGCGCTCTATGGTTTCGCCGACTTCAAGCTCAAGGGCGGCGTGATGCGGGGCGCCGACGAAATGGAAGCGATCGCCGCGCTGAAGAAGCGGTTTCCGCACGCGCGCATAACGCTCGATCCGAATGGCGCATGGTCGCTCGACGAGGCCATCGGTCTCTGCAAGGGCCGGGGCGACCTGCTCGCCTATGCCGAGGATCCGTGCGGACCCGAGAACGGCTATTCCGGCCGCGAGATCATGGCCGAATTCCGGCGGGCAACCGCGATCCCGACCGCAACCAACATGGTGGCGACCGACTGGCGCCAGTTGCACCATGCGCTGCGCCTGGATGCCGTCGACATTCCGCTCGCCGATCCGCACTTCTGGACGATGCAGGGTTCCGTCCGGGTGGCGCAGCTGTGTCACGACTTCGGTCTGACCTGGGGATCGCACTCGAACAATCATTTCGACATCTCGCTCGCCATGTTCACTCACGTCGCCGCTGCCGCCCCGGGGATCATCACGGCGATCGACACGCACTGGATCTGGCAGGAAGGCCGGGAACGCCTCACCAGGGAGCCGCTGCAGATCATCGGCGGCGAAGTGGCCGTGCCGGAGAAGAGCGGGCTCGGCATCGACATCGACATGGAGCGTCTCGATGCAGCGCACGCGCTGTACAAGAACGTCGCCACCGGGGCGCGGGACGATGCCATGGCGATGCAGTTTCTCGTGCCGGACTGGAAATACGATCCGAAAAAACCAAGTCTCGGCCGGCCGGCGTAACCTGCGAGCACGGCCGTCGCACAACGGCACGTCGCGCGGGCTGCGATACTGGCAGCGAAGGGCGCGTGCCGGGCTGTGTAAGATCGGCGGCAGGCGCGAAACCGCCGCGCGTGACGGGTTCGCCACGCCCGCACCGGGGACGACGCGCCCGATCGGCAACGATGACACTCATGGAGCACCACAATGTCCGCTGAAATCTATGCCGGTATTCCGAACACCTTCCGGCGCGACCTGCTCGCCCGCAAGCGGCTGATCGGCTGCTGGTCATCGCTCGCCAACCCGGTGACCACGGAAGTTCTCGGTCTCGCCGGATTCGACTGGCTGCTGCTCGACGGCGAGCATGCACCCAACGACATCGGCACGTTGATCCCGCAGCTGATGGCGCTCAAGGACAGCCGCAGCGCGCCGGTCGTGCGGCCACCGTGGAACGACACCGTGGTGATCAAGCGGCTGCTCGACGCGGGCTTCTACAATTTCCTGATCCCGTTCGTGGAGTCCGAGGAGGAGGCGCGCCGCGCCGTTGCCGCAACGCGCTATCCGCCGGCCGGCGTTCGCGGTGTCTCGGTCTCGCAGCGCAGCAATCGCTACGGCACGGTCCCGGATTACCTGACCACGGTGAACGACAACATCTGCGTGATGGTGCAGATCGAAAGCCGGAGCGGCGTGGCCGCGATCGACGCCATCAGCGCGTTGGACGGCATCGACGGGATCTTCGTCGGCCCCTCCGATCTCGCGGCTGCAGTGGGCCATCTCGGCAATGCGGCGCATCCCGCAGTGCAGGAGGCCATCAGGCACGTATTCGCGCGCGCCGCTGCGCACGGCAAGGCGAGCGGCATCCTCGCCCCCGTGGAAGCGGACGCGCGCCGTTATCTCGAGTGGGGCGCGACCTTCGTCGCGGTCGGCAGCGATCTCGGCCTGTTCCGCGGGGCGACGCAGGCGCTGCGCGACAAGTTCGCCGCGTGACGGCTGCCGCACTCACCTTCATCCAATCCTGGAGACACGTATGAGCAAACTGGGTTTTGTGGGACTCGGCATCATGGGTACGCCGATGGCGGGGCATCTGATCAAGGCCGGGCACGAGGTGTTCCTGTACAGCATTCCGAGCATCCCCGAGGGCCTCGTCACGGCGGGCGGCAAGGCGTGCGCCTCGGGCAAGGAAGTCGCGCAGAACGCGGAGATCATCTTCGTCATGGTGCCGGACACGCCGCATGTCGCGGCGGCGCTGTTCGACAACAACGGCATCGCCGCCGGACTCGCGGCCGGCAAGACGGTCGTCGACATGAGCTCGATCTCGCCGGTCGAGACGAAGGTGTTCGCGCAGCGGATCAATGCGCTCGGTTGCGACTACCTCGATGCGCCCGTTTCCGGCGGCGAGGTGGGCGCCAAGGCGGCCAGCCTCACGATCATGGTGGGCGGGCCGCAACAGGCCTTCGAGCGCGTCCGGCCGCTCTTCGCATTGATGGGCAAGAACATCACGCTCGTTGGCGGCAACGGCGACGGACAGACCTGCAAGGTGGCCAACCAGATCATCGTGGCGCTCAACATCGAAGCCGTCGGCGAAGCGCTGCTGTTCGCGTCGAAGATGGGCGCCGATCCGGCGAAGGTCCGGGAAGCACTGATGGGCGGATTCGCCGCATCGCGCGTGCTCGAGGTGCACGGCGAACGCATGATCAAGCGCACGTTCGACCCCGGCTTTCGCATCGAGCTGCACCAGAAGGACCTGAACCTCGCGCTGTCGAGCGCACGCGCAGTCGGCCTGTCGCTACCCAACACCGCGACCGCGCAGGAGCTCTTCAATGCCTGCGCGGCTCACGGCGGCAAGGCGTGGGACCATTCCGGAATGGTCAAGGCGCTCGAGCTGATGGCGAACTTCGAGGTCGGCCGGCAAGCGCTGACGACGTCGGGCCGACGAGGGTCGGCTGCCCGCGGATTCTCCCGGACCGGCTCGGCGCGCGAACGCGATGGTGCGTAGTCGTCCGAACGCGGGCGGGCGATTCAACGCACGAGACAGGGCCGCTTGGGGTCGAACTTCCAGTTCGGCACGAGATATTGCATTGCCGCGGCGTCGTCGCGCGCCCCGAGGCCATGTTGCTTGTACAGCTCGTGCGCCTTCTGCACTTCACGCATGTCGAGCCGCACGCCCAGGCCCGGCTTCGCGGGCACGTCGACGAGGCCACCCTTGATCTGAAACGGCTCTTCGGTCAGGCGTTGGCCGTCCTGCCAGATCCAGTGCGTGTCGATCGCCGTGACACGGCCAGGGGCCGCGGCCGCCACGTGCGTGAACATGGCAAGCGAGACGTCGAAGTGGTTGTTCGAATGCGAGCCCCACGTCAGGCCCCAGTCGCGGCACGTCTGCGCGACCCGCACCGATCCCGCCATGGTCCAGAAATGCGGGTCCGCGAGCGGTATGTCCACCGACTGCAGTGACAGCGCGTGCGTGAGCTGCCGCCAGTCGGTCGCGATCATGTTGGTGGCGGTCGGCAAGCCCGTGGCGCGGCGGAATTCCGCCATCACTTCGCGGCCGGAGAATCCGCCCTCGGCGCCGCATGGATCTTCCGCATAGGCCAGCACGTCGCGCGCGTCGCGCATCAGCCGGATCGCATCCTGGAGCGACCAGCCTCCGTTGGGATCTAGCGTGATGCGCGCCTGCGGAAAGCGCTCGTGCAACGCCGTGACGGCCAGCACCTCGTCCTCGCCGCGCAGCACGCCACCCTTGAGCTTGAAATCGTTGAAACCGTAGCGATCGTAGGCGGCTTCGGCCAGACGAACCACGGCCTCGGGAGTGAGGGCCACCTCGTGCCGCACGCGCAACCAATCGTCAGCGGCGTCCGGCTCGGACGCGTAGGGCAGCTCCGTCTTCGTCCGGTCGCCCACGAAGAACAGGTAGCCCAGCATCTCCACTTGCGCGCGCTGCTGGCCTTCGCCGAGCAGCCCGGCCACCGGAACCTCGAGAAACTGGCCGAGCAGGTCGAGGAGCGCCGATTCGAGTGCAGTCACCGCGTGCACCGTGACGCGCAGGTCGAACGTCTGCAGGCCGCGTCCACCGGCATCGCGATCGGCGAAACGCGCGCGGACTTCCTGCAGGAGCTGCAGATGATTCCCGATCGGCTTGCCGACGATCAGCGGACGCGCGTCCTCGATCGTCTTGCGGATGCTTTCGCCGCCGGGCACTTCACCGACACCTACGTTGCCGGAGCTATCCGTCAGCACGGCGAGATTGCGCGTGAAGAACGGCGCATGCGCCCCGCTCAGGTTCAGCAGCATGCTGTCGCGCCCGGCGACCGGGATGACTTCGAGCTTCGTGACGCGGGGCGTGGACATGGGGGCCTCCGTGCCTATTGGGCGGTGATCTTGCCGGTCTCGATCACCTTCTTCCATCGCGCGTATTCAGCCGACTGGAATCGCGCAAACTCCTCCGGCGTGTTGCCGACGATCTCGAAACCGATGTCGGTGAGCTTGGGCTTGACCTGCGGATCGTTGAGGGCCGCCACGATCGCTGCCTGCAGCTTGCTGCGGATGTCGGCCGGCAATCCCTTCGGTGCAACGACCGCCTGCCACGAGTACACGTCGACGCCCTTCACGCCCGCCTCCGTGAGCGTGGGCACCTGCGGAAGCAACGGCGACCGCTTGCTGCCCGTCACCGCCAGTGCGCGCAGCTTCCCGGCGTTCACGTGCGCGATCACCGCGTTGATGTTCTGGAAGGATGCGTCGACCTGGCCACCCAGCAGGTCCGAGATGGCGGGCGCACCACCCTTGTACGGGACGTGCAGGCCTTGCGTGCCCGTCTGTTGCCAGAACAGCTCGGCCGTGAGGTGGTCGGACGAGCCGGCGCCCGAAGTGGCGAAGCTGATCTTGCCCGGCTCCTTCTTCATCCGGGCGAGCACGTCGGCAACGCTCTTCATCGGCGAAGACGCCGGGACCACCAGCAGGTTGGGCGCCTGCACCGCAACGGTCAGCAGATCGAAATCCTTGTTGGGGTCGTACGGAACGTCCTTGATGAGATGCGGCACGATGACCAGCGGGCCGAGCGATGTCACGAGCAGCGTGTATCCGTCGGCGGGCGCGCGCTTCACCTGCGTGGCGCCGATGCTGCCGGTCGCGCCCGGCTTGTTGTCGACGACGAACGGCTGGCCCAGCCGTTTCTGCAGCTCCGGCGAGAGCGCGCGGGCAATCATGTCGGTCGACCCGCCGGGCGGGAATGGCACGACCAACGTGACCGGATGGTCAGGCCAGGCTGCGGACGCCGTTCCGGCGACGAAGACGAGTGCGACGGCAATGACGGCGAGCAATTTGTTCAAGGCGGATTCCTCGTGGATGGATGGCATCGGGTGGCCGATCACAACGGTAACATCCTGGTGCGCATGTCCGTGCCGTGGCCTCAACTCCACGCCCGCGTGACGCGAGCGATCATCCGGTCGCGGGATCGGGCGGCAATGCGAACGCGGCGGGCAGCAGCGCTTTCGCACTCATCGCGGTATGCTCGCCACCCACGTTGGCCATGATCACGCGAGCATCGGGCGCCAGCTCGACGATGACCTGTCGACACGCGCCACATGGCGTCACCGGCACCGGCGAATCCGCCACGACGGCAATGTCGGTCACGGGTCCGCCACCGGCCGCGATGACGGCGAACAGCGCAACCCGCTCGGCGCACATCGCATGCCCGTAGGCGGCGTTCTCCACGTTGCAGCCATGGAAGACGGTGCCGGAGGCCGTGCGGACGGCCGCGCCGACGGCGAACTTCGAGTACGGGGCGTAGGCGCGCTGCCGGGCGTTCAGTGCCTCCGCGATGAGCAACTCGTCGGCGCGCAACCCCGCGCCGGGCGATTGGTCTGGTTTCGGCATCAGGTGGTTTGTCCGACCGTTGCGTTCACAGGCATAGCGTACGCCATCGGCCGGGTCGGTCATGCCGGAGCGCGATGGCCGCCGGGTCAGGCGTACGCGCTGCACGGCGAACGGGCCTCGTCCGGTCTCGGCCCCGCACGGTGGCGGGGCCGGATACGCGGAAAGACGCGCTTCGTTGGACCAGGATTATCGGGAGATGAAGTTGCCCGCCTCGAAATCCTCGATCGCCTGGACGATCTCGCGCTGCGTGTTCATCACGAAGGGCCCGTACTGCGCGATCGGCTCGTGCAGCGGCTTGCCGGCGATCAACAGCATGCGCGCTGGCTGCGAGGCGCTCACGACGACGCCGTCGCCGGTCGGCGCGCTGTCGAGGATCGCCATGCGCTGTGCGGCGACCAGCGTGCCCGCGATGTCCACCGCGCCACGATAGACGTACACGAACGCGTTGTGGCCGGGCGGAAGCGGCTGCGCGAAACGCGCACCCGCAGGAATTTCGACGTCGAGGTACAGCGGCTCCGTCACCTCGCGTTGCATCGCACCGACGATGCCGTGACTTTCGCCCGCAATCACGCTGACGCTCACGCCTTCCGGGGTCCGGAACCGGGGAATGTCGGAGGCCTGGAAATCCCGATACCAGGGCGCGCGCATCTTGTCGCGCGCCGGGAGGTTGAGCCAGAGCTGAAAGCCTTCCATCCGGCCTTCCTCCTGCTCGGGCAGCTCCGAGTGGACGACGCCGCGCCCCGCGGTCATCCACTGCACGCCGCCGTTCTCGAGCAGCCCCTCGTGCCCCGCGCTATCCCGATGGCGCATCCGGCCAGCGATCATGTACGTGACGGTCTCGAAGCCGCGATGCGGATGGTCGGGGAAGCCCGCGATGTAATCCTGCGGATCATCGGTGCCGAAGGCGTCGAGCATGAGGAATGGATCGAGCCGGCGTTGCAACGCCTGCGTGAGCACACGCGTGAGCTTCACGCCGGCACCGTCGGACGTCGGCTGGCCGGCGACAAGGCGCTCGACCGCCCGCGCCCGGCGCACCGTTTCGAGAGTTGCCATCGTCATTGCGATCTCCTTGGTTGTATGGCGCGTCGCATCACGCGGCGACGAGTTCCGCGATCTGCTCATACGCCGACGCCAGCCCGTCACGCTCGGCTTGCTCCCCCATCGACAGTCCTTCGGCGTACACGAACTGCACGTCGTCGAAGCCGAGGAAAGTGAACACCGTCTTGAGGTACGGCACCTGACTGTCGGCCGGCGTGTTGCGGTACAGCCCACCGCGCGCAAGGGCGATGTACACCTTCCGGCCCTTGAGCAGCCCTTCCGGTCCGTTCTGCGTGTAGCGGAACGTCACGCCGACGCGCGCGATGGCATCGATCCAGTTCTTGAGCTGGACGGGCACCCCGAAGTTGTACATGGGTACGCCGATCACGAGGACGTCCGCCACCTGCACTTCGCCGATCAGCGCGTCGTCGAGCGCAACGCGCGCGCTCTGCTCGGCGTCACGGTCCGCAGCCGGCGTGAAGAGTGCCGTGAGCGCGGCTTCGTCAAGCGCCGGATGCGGCGCGTGGCCCAGGTCCCGCACCGTCACGGTGGATCCGGGCGCCGCATCCCGCAGGCGGTCGGCGATCCGTGTTGCAAGGCGCGTGGACTGCGAAGCGTCGCGTCGCGCGCTGGAATGGATTTCGAGGATGTTCATGGCGGCACCGTCCGTTGGGGAGTGGTTCGATGAGTCCAATGTATTGCTTCCATGGATGGTTCGGAAGCCACGAAAATGGATATCATTGTTC
Organism: uncultured beta proteobacterium; assembly: GCA_963734575.1. Lineage (GTDB taxonomy): Bacteria > Pseudomonadota > Gammaproteobacteria > Burkholderiales > Casimicrobiaceae > CAIWHR01. The sequence goes on from CAVTHT010000006.1 coordinate 272,564, forward strand.
CCTCCCAGCAACAGTGTCCGGGCCCTCCATGCGAACGTCCGACCTCGAACCGAACGACCTCCTGCTGTTTGCGCGCGTCGCGGATCTCGGCAGCTTCTCGCGCGCCGCCGAGCGGTTGGGGGTGCCCAAGTCGACCGTCTCCCGGCGCGTGAGCGCGCTCGAGCTGCAGCTTGGGGAGCGACTCCTGCTGCGCACCACGCGCAAGCTCACGGTGACCGACTTCGGCCAGGCCGTGCTGGAGCACGCGCGCCATGTGGTCGAGGACGTCGAGGCCGCCGCGTCACTCGCGCGTAACCGGCAGGTCGAGCCGAGCGGACGACTGCGCGTCACCATGCCGGGCGACCTCGGCAACGTCGTGCTGGCGCCGATGCTCGCGGATTTCACGTTGCAGCACCCCGCCATCACGCTCGAGGTGGACCTCTCGGCACGCTTCGTCGACCTCATCGGCGAGAATTTCGACGTCGCGATCCGCATGGGCGAATTGCGCGACGATGCCTCGCTCGCCGCGCGGCGGATCGCGGTGTTCACGACGGGCCTTTATGCGTCGCCCGCCTACCTCAAGGTGCGCGGCATGCCGTCCGAGCCCGAGATGCTCATGCAGCACGCTGCGCTGCACGTCCTGTCGCGCACCGGTGATCCGATGCCATGGACTCTGCATCGCGGCGAGCAGCGATGGCAGGGCAATCCGCCCGCACGGGCGATCGCCAACTCGCCGGAGCTGCTGCTGCGCATGGCACTCAGGGGCGCAGGCATCGCGGCGGTGAACGACCACTTCGCACTCAGGCACGTGCGACGCAAGGAGCTCGTATGCGTGCTGCCCGAATGGCGACCGGCGCCGGTGAGCGCGTGGGCCGTGTTCCCGGGACGCCGGCTGATGCCCGCACGAACACGGGTGTTCATCGACGCGCTCGTGGCGCAGTTCACCGGACCGGAGTGCCAGGCGTTGGAGGCCGCAACACGGGACGCGGGGAAAGCATTGCGCGCCGCACCCCGCTCATCGACGGCGGCCGCGCGAAGCCGGCGTGGCCGCGACGGTCGAGCCTGACTACACCCGCACGAATTCCTTGCCCTCGTTCGGGTTCACCACGTACTTGTAGAACGCCTCGTTGACGCTCGCCCAGCTCTTCAGCGCCTTCATGTTGCGAAGCCAGCGCGAGATGTTCGGATAGGCGTCGAACCGGCACTGGATGGCTTCGCCACCGAGCACCATCATCGATCCCAGGTAATCCGCAAGCGTGATGTCGTTGCCGCAAAGGAACGCGTTGTGCGGCCCGATCAGGGACTCGTCGAGCACCTTGAGCCACACCAGCGCTTTCTCCTTGCCCCACGCAATCGTTCCCTCCTGCACCTTGTCGTCGGGTCGGCGCATGAACGGAAAGATCTGGGGATAGAGAAACCCGTAGGCGAAGTCCCGGTAGAAGCCCGTGTTGAGCCAGTCCATGCGTTCGTTGACGCGGGCGCGCTGGCGCAGATCCGTCGGATACGCAGGCGACCGTATCTTGTCGGCGAGATACTTGAGGATCGCCGAGCTCTCCGTAAGCCGGAAATCCCCGTCCTCCAGCACGGGCACCTGGCGGCTCGGATTGATCGCCGCGTATTCCGGCTGGTACTGCCCGCCCGTGAACAGATCGACGAGCTGGTACTCGAGATCGATCTTGGACTCGGCGGCAAACAGCACGATCGGCCGACTCGTCGTCGACACCGGATGGTAGTAGAGCTTCATGCCTGCCTCCTCGCGCGAGATGACACGTCACAGGGCCGGAACCCCCACCGGCAAGCCGCTCATGGCCGGGGACACGGCAATGCATTGTCGTGCGCGAACCAGCGAGGTCGCGGGTTCCCACGAAAAGAGTCGGCACGCTACGCCGTTGGCTCGGGAGGGTCAAGGCCCGAGGAACCGCCTCCGCATCTACCGTGATCCGATCCTTCCTGCGGTGCGATGTCGATGCGCGCAACGACGGTAGACCGTAACAGCACCGCAACGTGCATTGCCCGCGCATCTGCGGGCGTGCCGACGCGAACCACCGAATGCTCGCGCGCGACTTAAACTTTCTTAAAGCCGGCGCCGGGCCCCGCAGCGGCTGCGGCCCGGCGTTAGACTTTCGGCAGCCGATTCGCATCCGGTCATGCCCAACGTCCCCGTTCCCCTCCCCCGCACAGCACGCCGCTTCGGCCGATTCGAGTTGCGCCCCGGCGAGCGCGTGCTGCTCGCGGATGGCACACCCGTTGTGCTCGGCGCTCGTGCGTTCGATGTCCTCGCAGTGCTGGCGGATCGCCCGGGCACGCTCGTCACCAAGGACGAGCTGCTCGCCACGGTGTGGGCCGGGATCGTGGTGGAGGAGAACAATCTGCAGGTGCAGGTGTCGACGCTCCGCAAGATCCTCGGACAGGACGCGCTCGCGACGATCCCCGGACGCGGCTACGTCTTCAAGCTCCCCGTCACGGATGCCGATGTCGCGGTGGCTCCAACCGATGGCTTCGCCCGCGCCACCGACACGTCGCCGGAGCCCCTGCATTCGGGCGGGCGCACCAATCTCCCCGCGCGCCTTCCGTCCCTCTACGGCCGCGCAGAGGACGTCGCCGCAATTGCGGCGTTGCTGCGCGAACATGCGGTCGTCACGATCACGGGCGCCGGCGGCATCGGCAAGACGCGCGTCGCGCAGGCCGTCGCCTCATGGATCGCGACAGAACGGGCAGGCGACTATGCGGATGGCGTGTGGTGGGTGGAGCTCGCGCCGCTGACCGACGGCGCGCTCGTGCCTTCGGCGGTGGCGCAGGCAATGGGACTGAGGCTGTCTGGCGACAGTCCCAATGCCGAGGCCTTGCGGTCGAAGCTCGCCGGGCAGCGTGTCCTCCTGGTGCTCGACAATTGCGAGCATCTCGCGGACGCCGTGGCCGAGCTCATCGACACCGTAATCACCGGCGCACGTCACGTGCGGGTGCTGGTGACGAGTCAGGAAACGATCAGGGCCGGCGACGAGCACCTGTTTCGTCTGGGGGCCCTCGCGATACCCGCCCGAGCCGATGCCGTGACGGCACTGCAATTCGGCGCCATCGCGCTCTTCGCTGCGCGCGCACAGGCCGTCGATCCGCACTGGACGTTGAGCGCCGCGAACCTGCCGGCCGTAATCGAAATATGTCGCCGCCTCGACGGCATTCCACTGGCCATCGAGCTCGCCGCGGCGCGGCTGCCGCTGCTCGGCCTGGACGGACTGCGCGCGCGTCTGCACGAGCGCTTCAATCTCCTCACGGGCGGTGCGCGCACGGTGTTGCGCCGCCACCAGACGTTACGGGCGACGCTGGAATGGAGCCACGCACTGCTCGATGCGGACGAGCAGCAGGTCTTCCGGCGCCTGGGCGTATTCGCCGGTGGGTTCACGCTCGAGGCGGCGCAGGACGTCGCGAGCGACGAGCGCATCGATCGCTGGGCCGTGCTCGATCACCTGGGTGCGCTCGTCGACAAGTCGCTGGTGCTGGCCGAAGGCAGTCCGATTCCTCGTTATCGCATGCTGGAGACCACGCGCGCCTATGCGCTCGAGCGCCTTGCCGAGGCCGGTGAGACCCAGCGGACGTTGCGGCTTCATGCACAGGCAGTCTTCGCGCTGCTCGAACCATTCGAGGACGATGAGTGGCGCTGGCGAGCGACGGGCGGCCTGGTGCCGCAAGCGAAGGCCGAGCAGGACAACCTGCGCGCCGCGCTCGACTGGGCAGACGCGGCTCCAGGCGAAGGCGCACTCGCCGTCGCCCTGGTCGGGGTGTCGTACTGTGTCTGGTGGTCCGCGCAGAATCTCGCCGAGGGACTTGCACGTTCCCTCGCCCTGCGCCGGCACGTCGATGCAGTGGATTCAACCCCGGCCAAGGCGCGATTCTGGCTGACGCTCGCCAAGCTCGGTCTGTATTCGTTCCGGCGCGAAAGCTACGATGCGGCCGTGCGCGCCGCTGCGCTGTACCGCGAGATCGGCGATGACCAGCGCTGGTTCGATGCCCTGTCGTTCGCGGCCGTGGAGGGCGCGCGCTTTTCGACGGTGGCCGAGATGGAGGCACAGATCGCGCAAGCGGAGCGTCTCGAGCGTCCCGAGTGGCCTGCGCGGCAGCGTGCCAGTCTGCAATTCGCGCGCTGCTGGAGCTTCGCCCGCCAGGGACGGACCGAGCAGGCACTCGAGTGTGCGCGGCGCCAGGTAGCCATCTGCCGCGATGGAGGCGTCGAGGTCGGTTCCCTGTACGCCGTCTCCAACATCACGTACATGGAAATGCTGCTTGGCCAGTTCGAAGAAGCGCTCCTGCATGCGCGCTCCGCCATAGCCCGGCTGCACGCGCTCGGGAGGGATTCCGGCGCTGGCCATCTCTACGAGAACGAGATGCTGGCGCTGCTGATGCTCGGCCGACCGGATGAGGCGGCCATCGCGGCGCGCAACGCCCATCCGCGACTGGTGGGCGAAGGCGACGAGTACCGGATGCTCCTCGGGCTCGCGCTCCTCAATGCGATGCGCGAACGTGCGGATGTCGCAGCGCGCGTCGCCGGATTCGCCAATGCCATTCATGCCCGCCTGGGTGAAAACGCGAGCATCATCGCGCCGATGCTGCAGCGACGGCTCGATCCATTGCTCTCCGCGGCGCTGTCGGATGAAGAGCGCACGCGCCTCTTCACGGAAGGCGCAGCGCTGCGCGACGATGAAGTGTTCACGCTCGCGCTGTGCGACAGCCAGGCCGCGAACGAAGCGCACGCAGCAGCATCGCGCTAGCGTAGCGTCGCGTCGCGCAGACGGGAGCGGCATCCGCATGCACGCGGGCTGCGCCGGCGATGACCCAGGGACTCGTGCGGACTGAGCGCTTCTGACGCAGGCCGGCGTGGCGCCTGCCTGGCATGTGGTCAAAGCATTCGCGGCCGACAGCGGCACGCCTGCGACAATGTGCACTATCGCCGCGGCCCCGGGATCCGGGAGGCCGCGTTGCTCCCGCTCGCCTGCCATGTCCGACCCCATCTCCATCCACGGCGCCCGCCAGAACAACCTGAAGGACCTGTCCCTCGAGTTGCCGACCAACCAGCTCGTCGTCGTCACCGGGGTTTCCGGGTCGGGCAAGTCGTCACTCGTGTTCGACACGCTGTACGCGGAGGGGCAGCGGCGCTACGTCGAGACGTTCTCGCCGTACGCGCGGCAGTTTCTCGATCGCATGGACAAGCCGCAGGTCGACCGGATCGACGGCATTCCTCCCGCGATCGCGATCGACCAGACCAATCCCGTGCGCACGTCGCGCTCCACCGTCGGGACGATGACGGAGCTCTCCGACCACCTGAAGGTGCTCTACGCACGCGCCGCGACGCTGTACTGCTCCGGCTGCGGGCACGAGGTGACACGCGACACGACGGCGTCGATCCACGCCGCGCTATCCGCACGCAGCGCGGCCGCGCACGATCCGCGCCTCGTGGTGACGTTCCCGGTGACGGTGCCGCCGAAGCTGCCGGAGAGTGAAGTCGCCGCATTGCTGCAGCAGCAGGGCTATACGCGGATCCATTGCCGCGCCGGAAACCGGCTGGCGGTCGTGCAGGACCGCTTCCGCCTGGGCAATGCCGACCCTGCGCGCGTCACCGAGGCGATCGAGACGGCGCTGCGCGCGGGTCACGGGCGCGTCGATGTATACGTCACTGCTGACGCCCGTGACGACGCAGCGGCAGACACAGGCACCGCGCCCGTGTGGCGGTTTTCGTCGGACCTGCATTGCCCGGACTGCGACATCGCCTACCAGGATCCGACGCCCAGCCTGTTCTCGTTCAACTCCCCGCTCGGCGCATGCGATACCTGTCGCGGCTTCGGGCGCGTGATCGGCATCGACTACGGCCTCGTCGTGCCCGATGCGGCGAAGACGCTGCGCGGCGGTGCGGTGAAGCCGTGGCAGAGCGCGAGCTACCGCGAGTGCCAGGACGATCTCGAGCAGTACGCGCGGAAGCGCGGGGTTCCGCTCGACGTGCCCTGGCGCGAGCTTTCCGACGCGCATCGTCGCTGGGTGCTGGAGGGCGAGCCCGAATGGGAGAGCTGGAGAAAATCGTGGCCCGGCGTCTGGTATGGGGTAGCGCGGTTCTTCGCCTGGCTCGAAACCAAGTCGTACAAGATGCACGTGCGCGTGCTGCTGTCGCGGTATCGGGCCTACACGCCCTGCCTCGCCTGCGGCGGCGCGCGCCTGAAGCCGGCGGCGCTCCTGTGGCGGCTCGGCACCAAGGCCGACGCCGATCGCGTGCTCGAGCCGTGCGCACGGTTTCGTCCACGCGCTACGGCCTTCGACGACGGTGTGCTCGCGCGCCTGCCGGGCCTCACGCTGCACGACCTCGCGTTGCTGCCGATCGGATCGACGCGCGCGTTCTTCGCGGCCCTCGCGCTTCCGGCACCGCTCGACGAGGCAACCGATCTGCTTCTGAGCGGCATCCGCGCCCGTCTCGACTACCTCGACGCCGTCGGGCTGTCCTATCTCACGCTGGACCGGCAGTCGCGCACACTCTCGGGTGGCGAAGTGCAGCGCATCAACCTCACCACCGCGCTCGGCACGTCGCTCGTGAACACCCTGTTCGTGCTCGACGAGCCTTCGATCGGGCTTCACCCGCGCGACATCGCGCGGGTGGTCGGTCTCATGCACCGCCTGCGCGATGCGGGCAACTCGCTCGTCGTGGTGGAGCACGACCCGCAGATCATCCTCGCTGCGGACCAGGTGGTCGACATGGGACCGGGACCGGGAGAACGCGGCGGCGAGATCGTCTTCTTCGGCGCGCCCGATGACTTGCGCCGTGCGTCCGGGTCGCTCACCGCCGATTACCTCGCCGGACGCAAGCGCGTCGACACGCGCTCGGAGCGTGGGGGCATCGTCAAAGACGCGGGCGAGATCGTCATCGTCGGCGCGAGCGAGCACAACCTCAAGAATGTCGACGTCGCGATCCCGCTCAATGCGCTGGTCTGCGTCACGGGCGTCTCCGGCTCCGGCAAGTCGACCCTCGTGCAGGACGTGCTCTACCCCGCCTTGCTGCGCGCCAAGGGCAAGCCGACCGAGGCGCCCGGTGCCTTCCGGCAGCTCGTGGGCGAGGGGCTCGTCGACGACGTGGTGCTGATCGACCAGGCGCCGATCGGGCGCACGACGCGCTCCAATCCGGCAAGCTATGTCGGCGCGTTCGATTGCATCCGCAAGCGCTTTGCCGCTGCGCCGGCCGCGAAGGCGCGTGGCTACACGCAGGGCACGTTCAGCTTCAACGCCGGCAACGGCCGCTGCCCGACCTGCGGCGGCAATGGCTTCGAGCACGTCGAGATGCAGTTCCTCTCCGACGTGTATCTTCGCTGCCCCGACTGCGACGGGAAGCGGTTCCGGCCCGAAGTGCTCGAAGTGAAGGTCGACGGTCTATCGATTGCGGACGTGCTCGACATGACGGTGAGCGAGGCGCTCGCGTTCTTCGCGGGCGAGAGCGACATCGAGCTCGGCTTGCGGCCACTCTCCGCCGTGGGCCTCGAGTACGTGAAGCTCGGCCAGCCCGTGCCCACGCTCTCGGGTGGCGAGGCGCAGCGGCTGAAGCTCGCCGGTCATCTCGCGGACGCCGCGCGACCCACCAGGCCGACCGGTTGCGCGGCGCGCTCGGCTCGCGCGCCCCGCAAGCTCTTCCTGTTCGACGAGCCAACCACGGGGTTGCACTTCGACGACATCGCCAAGTTGCTGCGGGCCTTCCGCGAGCTCGTCGCAGCAGGACACTCGCTCGTGGTGATCGAGCACAACCTGGACGTGATTGCGGCGGCGGACTGGGTGATCGACCTTGGTCCGGAAGGCGGTGACGGCGGCGGAACGATCGTGTTCGCGGGCCCGGTGGAGCAGTTGCTGGCGTGTTCGACGACGCACACGGGTGTGGCGCTCGGGGCGTACCGGGCAGCACTCGCCGGCGCGCAATCGTTCGCCGCGCGCGAGGCGCCCGCGCTGCCGTCGCACCGGGCGCGCGACAACGTCATCCGCATCCACAACGCACGCGAGCACAACCTCCGGAACATCGACGTCGAGATTCCGCGCGACCGCTTCACCGTCGTGACCGGCGTGTCGGGCAGCGGCAAGAGCACGCTCGCGTTCGACATCCTGTTCGGCGAGGGCCAGCGGCGCTACCTCGAGTCGCTCAATGCCTACGCGCGACAGTTCGTGCAGCCCGCGGCACGCCCCGCCGTGGATGCGATCTTCGGCATACCGCCGACCGTCGCGATCGAGCAACGCACCAGCCGCGGCGGACGCAAGAGCACGGTCGCGACCCTGACCGAGATCTATCACTTCCTGCGCCTGCTCTACGTGAAGCTCGGCACGCAGTACTGTCCCGACCACGATACGCCCATCGCGCCGCAGAGCGCGGACAGCATCGTCGCGGCCGTGCTTGCACGCCATCGCGATCGCGGCATCGTGCTCCTCGCCCCGCTCGTCCGTGCCCGCAAAGGCTATTACACCGATCTCGCGAAGGGGGCAGCGCGGCGCGGCTTCGGTGCATTGCGCGTGGACGGCGAGTTCATCGGCACGGCACGATGGCCGCGGCTCGACCGCTTCAAGGAGCACACGATCGAGCTGCCCGTGGCCGAGCTCGTCGCGACACCGGAGAACGAGCCCGTGCTGCGCGAGGGCCTGCGCGTCGCCCTGGAGCAAGGCAAGGGCGTCGTGCACGTTCTCGCCAGGCCATCCGCGAAAGGTGGACGACAACGCGCGCGAGCCGATGCTCGCACCGAGCCCGGACGTGCACCTTCACGGCGACGTCGAGGTCTATTCCACCGAGCGCGCGTGTCCCGTCTGCAGTCGCAGCTTCCCCCCGCTCGATCCCCGGCTCTTCTCGTTCAATTCGAAGCACGGCTGGTGCCCGGAATGCTTCGGCACCGGCGTGGCCATGCACGGATTCGATGCCGAGCAGACCGGCGACGAGGCGTGGTGGAACGAGCGGCTCGAAGGCGAGGCCGAGGTCTGCGAATCCTGTGCCGGCAGGCGCCTCAATCGCGACGCGCTCGCCGTGCGCTTTCGCGATCGTTCGATCGCCGACCTGACGGCTCTGCCGGCCAACGAGGCACAGCGATTCTTCGCCGGCCTCGAGCTCGCCGGTCGCGAGGCGGCGATCGCGCGCGACCTGGTTGCCGAGCTCGCCACGCGACTCGCGTTCCTCAACGAGGTCGGCTTGAGTTATCTCGCGCTCGATCGCTCCGCGCCGACGCTTTCCGGTGGCGAAGCGCAGCGGATCCGTCTCGCCGCGCAGCTCGGCTCCAACCTTCGCGGGGTGTGCTACATCCTCGACGAGCCGACGATCGGACTGCACCCTCGCGACAATCGCATCCTGCTCGCCGCGCTCGCGAGCCTCGAGGCCAAGGGCAACACGCTCGTCGTCGTCGAGCACGACGAGGAGACGATCCGCCACGCGCAGCACGTGATCGACCTCGGTCCCGGCGCGGGCCAACGCGGCGGCACGGTCGTCGCGCAGGGCAGCGCGGACGATCTCATTCGATCGCCGGAATCGGTGACCGGCCGGTTTCTCGCGCACCCGCTGCAGCATCCGCTCGTGTCGGCGCGGCCGACCTCGGAACGCTCGCCGGCGCTGGTCGTCGCGGGCGCGAAGCTGCACAACCTGCGCGGCGTCACCGTGCGCGTGCCGCTCGGTCGCCTGGTCGCGGTGACGGGCGTTTCGGGCAGCGGCAAGAGCACGCTCGCGCGCGACGTCCTTTACGCGAATCTGTGCGCGCTGGTGGCCGGCAGGAACAAGCGCAAGCCCGTCCCCGCTGGCCGGCTGCACGGCCATCACCGGCTGGGAAGCGATCGAGCGCGTGCTCGAGGTCGACCAGGCGCCGATCGGCAAGACGCCCCGGTCATGCCCGGCCACGTACGTCGAATTCTGGGATGCGATCCGGCGACTGTTCGCGGAAACGACCGAAGCGCGCATGCGCGGCTTCACGGCGAGCCGGTTCTCCTTCAATACGCCGGGCGGACGCTGTCCCGAGTGTGAAGGCCAGGGCGTCAAGACGATCGAGATGAGCTTCCTGCCCGACGTGAAGGTGGAATGCGAGGCATGCCGCGGCGCGCGGTTCAATCCCGAGACGCTCGCGGTCACCTGGCGCGGCAAGTCCATCGGCGACGTGCTCGCGATGAGCGTGGACGAGGCCGTGGAGTTCTTCGCCGCCCATCGCTCGATCCATCATGCGCTGCATCTCCTGCAGGAGGTCGGTCTCGGCTACCTCACCCTCGGCCAGCAGAGTCCGACGCTTTCCGGGGGCGAAGCGCAGCGCATCAAGCTCGTCACGGAGCTCGCGAAGGTGCGCACGCGATGTGCCTGCGCGCGGCCGCGCCGGCGCACCGGCCCACACGCTCTACGTGCTCGACGAGCCCACGGTCGGCCTGCACATGGCCGACGTCGAGAAGCTCATCCGCGTGCTGCACCGGCTCGTCGACGCGGGCAACACCGTCGTGGTCATCGAGCACAACCTCGACGTGATCGCCGATGCGGACTGGATCGTCGATCTCGGCCCGGAGGGAGGCAGTGCCGGCGGCGAGGTCGTCGCGCGTGGCACGCCGCGCGACCTCGCCAGGTACCGCACGCGCTCGCACACGGCAGCCATCCTGGGCGAGTTCCTCGCGCAACGAGCGCGCATCCCCGATGCCGACATCGGCGGCCCTGCGGTGGCGGCGTAGACCGGCGCAGGCGCGGCTTCATGCGGCGCCGGCGTGCATTGCCGGCGCGACGACCGCCCTTCAGTGCAGCGCCGACAGGTGCTTGTGGATGAGGGCAACGGCCGCGGCGCCCTCGCCGATCGCTCCGCCGACGCGCTTGACCGAGCCCGAGCGCACGTCGCCGACGGCATAGACGCCCGGCACGCTCGACTCGAGCGACGCCGGCACGAATCCGCCGGGGTGCGTGCGGGTCGATCCGCCGGTGAGCACGAAGCGATTGGCGTCGAGCGCGATCGGGCAGCCTTCGAGCCATCGTGTCTCGGGATCCGCGCCGACGAACAGGAACACGTTGCAGATCGGCCGCGTCTCCTCGGCGCCCGATGGCTTGTGGCGCCACGTGACGCTCGTGAGCCTCGGCGTGTCGTCGCCATGCAGCGCCGTGAGCTCGGTGTGGGTGTGCAGCTCGATCGAGGACGTCGCTGCGATCCGTTCGATCAGATAGCGCGACATGCTGTCGGCAAGACCACCGCCGCGCACCAGCAGGTGCACCGTGGTGGCGTGCGTCGCAAGGAACACCGCCGCCTGTCCCGCCGAGTTGCCACCGCCGACGATCGCCACTTCTTCACCGGAGCAGAGGTTCGCCTCGAGCGCAGAAGCCCAGTACCAGACCCCGCGCCCTTCGAACTCGGCGAGACCAGGCACGTCCGGGCGCCGATAGTGAGCGCCGCTGGCAACGACGACGGTCCGCCCGCGCAGCCGCATGCCGTCACCGAGCTTCAGCGTGAATTCGCGGTCAGCGCTGCAGTCGAGCGATTCCGCCTTCGCGGGGATGAGGATCTGCGCGCCGAACTTCTGAGCCTGCACGAACGCGCGTCCGGCGAGCGCCTGTCCGGAGATGCCGGTTGGAAACCCCAGGTAGTTCTCGATCCGTGCGCTTGCGCCGGCCTGACCGCCGAAGGACCGGCAATCGAGCACGACCACGCGCAGTCCCTCGGAAGCTGCGTAGACGGCGGTGGCGAGGCCCGCCGGGCCGGCACCGACGACGATCACGTCGTACAACGCATGCTCGTCGACCGGAGGCAGCATTCCCAGACCGCGGGCCAGCGCATCCTCCGGCGGATTCAGCAGCACGGCGGCGTTCGGGCATACCACGAGCACGTCGTGGGCTCCGCCACCGTACTGGCCGAGGAGACCGGCCGCCGCGACATCTTGCGCAGGATCGACCGCGTGATAAGGCTGCCCGTTGCGGCCCAGGAAATTCTCCAGTCGCAACAGCTCCGGAGCCTGCGGGTCGCCGATCAGCACGGGCCCGCTCGTACCGGACTCGATCAGGCCGACGCGGCGCAGGATCAGCGCGCGCATGATGCGCTCGCCCAGCTCCGCGTCGGCGATGATCAGTGCGCGCAGGCGATCCGGCGGGATGAGCAGCGCTTCGACGTCGCCGTCGGCATGCACGTCGACCAGCGCGACGCCGCCCGAAAGCTGGGCCACCTCGGCGAGAAACTGACCCGGTCCCTGCCGCAATATCGGAATGACATGGCCCAAGCCGTCGCGCTGGCTGACCGTCACGCTGCCCGCGCGCACGACGAACATACCGGGCGTGCGCTCGCCCGCCGCGTAGAGCCGCTCGCCGGGCGCATACCGCTGCACCGCACCGAAGCGCTGGATGCGCAGGAACTCGGCCTCGGTGAGTGCCGGGAACATCTGCGGCAGCCGGCTCGCGATCACCGCCGGCGGGGTGCCCGGCATCAGCCACTCGGTGCTCGTCGGCGTCATGTGCGCCTGTCCGTGGAGCTGCGCGCAGCCAGCAGTGCGGCAACCACATCCGGGTCGATGGGCTTCGTGAGGTGCTCGTCGAAGCCCGCCGCTGCGGAGCGCCGGCGGTCCTCGGCGTGCCCCCAGCCGGTGACCGCCACCAGCATCACCTGGGAGCCTCCTTCCAGGCCTCGCAGGCGCTGCGCGAATTCGTAGCCGTCCATTCCCGGCATGCCCAGGTCCACGAGCGCCACGTCGGGCCGCAGCCGCTCGAGCGCACGCAGCCCCTCCAGACCGTCATGTGCGGTCTCGACCTCGTGCCCCTGGATGCGCAGAAGCATCGCCAGGCTAGCGGCGGCATCGACATTGTCGTCGACGACGAGCACGCGCACCGGAGTCGCGGCGCGGCACGACTGTCCACGAGTGCTGTCCGCATTCGGCTGGGACGCCGTGATGCGCGACGCAGGCAGGCGGATCACGAACGTGGCCCCGCGGCCAACGCCCTCGCTGTGCGCCGTGAGGGTACCGCCGTGCAGCTCGACCAGACCCCGCGACAGTGCCAGGCCGATGCCGAGTCCGCCGTGCATCGCGTTCTTGGCCCCCGGACCCTGCCAGAACATCTCGAACGTCGCCTCGAGGAGCTGCGGGTCGATCCCGATGCCGTTGTCGGCGACAGCGATCTCGACCGCATCGGCGGTTCGTCGGGACGTGACTGAAATGGAGCCATGCGGGTGCGTGTACTTGGCGGCGTTCGTGAGCAGATTCGCGAGCACCTGGGAAAGCCGCAGCGGGTCGACGTTCAGGACAAGCCTCGCTTCCGGCACGTCGACGTTGACGTCGTGTCCCGCGGCGTCGATCACCGGCCGCGCAGTTTCCAGCGCCGCATCGACGATCTCTCCCAGGCTGACGTTGACGCAGTCGAGCTCGAGCCGCCCGCGCGTAATGCGGGAGACGTCGAGCAGGTCATCGAGGAGCAGCGCCATGTGCCTCACCTGTCGCTCGATGACTTCATGGCTCCAGCGAATCTGCGCCTGCGTCGCGCCGCTCTGGTTGACGATCGCAGCGGCCTGCCGGATCGGCGCCAGCGGATTGCGCAGCTCGTGCGCGAGCGTTGCGAGGAACTGATCCTTGCGCTGATCGGCCTCCTTCAGCGCTGCTTCGCTGGCCCGCAGCGTTTCTTCCGCCTGCTTCCTTGCCGTGACGTCGGTCGCGGCGCCGAACCACTCCACGATCTCGTCCTTGTCGTTCAGGATCGGCACGGCGCGGGAAAACGTCCATCCGATGGAGTCGTCCGCACGGCGCATCCGATGCTCCAGCTCGAACGCGCTCTTGTTCCGGATGGCGGTCTTGATTGCCGCCAGGACGCGCGAGTGATCCTCGTCGGGAATGTACTTGTCCGCCCAACCGAGGATCGGGTCGTCGGTGTCCTCGATGAAGCCCTTCCCCGAAAGCCGCCGCATCTCGCTCCAGTCGGGGCTCATGCGATACACGACATCGGAGCTCGCATTCACGAGCGCCCGGAACCGGTTCTCGCTTTCCTGCAGGCTGCGCGCGACGCGGGCGCGCTCGAGGCTCTCCCAGCAGCGATTCGCCACCAGCTGCACGAGCTCGACCTCTTCGGGCTTCCACTTGCGCGGTGTCGTGCTGTGCACCGCCATGGCGGCGACCAATCGCCCGTCCTTGTTCAATGGAACGCAGATGGCGCCCCGGATATGGCTCGCGCGATAGGGGGACAGGTCCGCGATGGGTGGCTGTTGCGAGTCCACGTCGTCCACCACGTAGCGCTGCCCCTGCAGCATGAGCTGCCAGACTTCGGCGCCGAACTCGCGGAATCGCCAGCGCCCCACGATGCTCGGGACCTGCGCGTTGCGCGTGTAGTTGCCGGTCACGCGCATGCCGTCCTGGTCATCGTCGACTTCGGCGTAGGCACACCGGTCGGCGTCGAGATGTTGTCCGAGCAGCGTCGCGATCGTGAGCACGATCTCGTCGGGATCGCTCAGTCGACGGGTGACGTCGTCGACGTGCACGAGGAAGCCGTCACGCACCTGCGCGAGCTGCCTTGCCGCCTCGAGGCGGTCGCGCTGCTGCTCCGCGCGGACGCGGGGCGTGTCCTCGGTCACGGCGCAGAACAGGCCGCCGATCCTGCCTGTCTCGTCGACGATAGGACTGTAGGACCAGGTGAACCAGGTGTCTTCAGGATAGCCGTGGCGCTCCATACGCAGATGCGCGCGTTCGTTCCACGTCGCGATCCCCTGCTTCATCACCAGATCGGCCTGCCGCCCCACCTCGGCCCAGATGTCGTTCCAGGTCGTCTGCGCGGGGCGCCCGAGTGCCTCCGGGTGCCGGGCCCCGAGCATCGGGATGTAACCGTCGTTGTAGATGTTGATCAGGTCCGCTCCCCACCAGACGAACATCGGAAAGCGCGAGTTGAGGCAGATGCTCACCGCGGTGACGAGACTCTGCGGCCAGCATTCGATGGGACCGAGCGGCGTATCCGCCCACGGGAAGGCACGAACGCGCGCAGCCATCTCGCTCTCGGTCACCGCGATGCGATGCGCGAAGGCGTCGGACGGCCTGGCGGCTTCCCCGAGCGTCGACATGGGACAGTGACTCCGTGCTGCCGCGGGATCCGGCATTACCCGATATTGTGGCGCCGACCCGGGTTCGACAAGTCGGTAGACTTTGCCATGGATCGCCGTCGCGGGCGCGCCGACGAACTGGCCCTCGGCACGCGCCAAGCGGTCGCAGTCACCCCTGGGATGGAGTCCTCATGACCCAGCGTCGCATTCCCGCCGTCTACATGCGCGGCGGCACAAGCAAGGGCGTGTTCTTCCTCGCGGCCGACCTGCCCGGGGACGCGGTCGAACGCGACCGCGTTCTTCTGCGCGTCATCGGCAGCCCCGATCGCTACGGACAGCACATCGACGGCATGGGCGGCGCGACCTCGAGCACGAGCAAGGTCGTGATCATCGCTAAATCGGCACGTCCCGGATTCGACGTGGATTATCTCTTCGGTGCCGTCGCCGTGACCGAGCCGGTCATCGACTGGTCCGGCAACTGCGGCAACCTGAGCGCAGCCGTCGGACCGTTCGCGATCAGCTCGGGGCTCGTGCGCGCGCCGCGCGACGGCACGGCGACGGTGCGCATCTGGCAGGCCAACATTCGCAAGCCGATCGTGGCGCACGTGCCGATGCGCGACGGCGAGGTCCAGGAGGAAGGCGATTTCGAGCTCGACGGCGTCGCGTTTCCGGCGGCCGAGGTGAGGCTCGAATTCGTCGATCCCGCCGCGGAGGACGGCGCATCCGCCGGGCGCGGCATGTTTCCGTCCGGCGCGAAGATCGATCGCATCGACGTTCCCGGATTGGGCGCGGTCGAAGCCACGCTCATCGACGCCGGCAATCCCACGATCTTCATCGACGCTCGCACGCTGCGCTTGCGCGGCACCGAATTGCAACCCGAAGTCAACGGACGGCGCGACCTGCTCGCCGCTGCCGAAGCCATTCGCGCACACGCGGCCGTGGCAATGGGACTGGTCGAGACGGGCCGAGCAGGCCACCGCGACGCGACCGCACACGCCCAAGCTGGCGTTCGTCGCCGGACCGCAGGATTACGTCGCCTCGGATGGCAGGCCGATCGCGGCAAGCTCGATCGATCTCGTGGCGCGCATCTTCTCGATGGGCAAGCTGCATCACGCGATGACTGGAACCGGTGCCGTCGCCCTTGCCGTGGCGGCTGCGATCCCCGGCACGGTGGTGCACCGTATCGCGCCCGCGGGCAACGATGGCCGCGTGCGGTTCGGCCATGCCTCCGGCACGCTGCAAGTCGGTGCCGAGGTGCGCCACGAAGGCGGGCAATGGACGGTCGAGCGCGTGCTCCTGAGCCGCTCGGCACGCCGCCTGATGGAAGGATGGGTGCGGGTTCCGGCGGCCTGAGGCGCAAGCCGCGATTCGATGCCTACGCTCAGGGCTTTGGCAGGCGGGTGCGCTGATGCCTGTCCCGATGCCACCTATACTTCGTTGCGACGTGAAGGTCGGCCGCCGATTGGAGGAAACGCCGTGCATACGATACCCACGGGGGCGCAAGGATCGTTCACGCTGCTGGTGTCCCCCGAGCACCTCGCCAACCGGTTCAAGGATGCGACGCTTCCGGCCGTACTGGCGACTCCGGTCATGATCATGGCCATGGAGAACGCGGCCCTGAACGCGATCAAGCCGTACTTCGAACCCGGCGAGAGTGCCGTCGGCACGCGCGTCGATGTCAACCACCTGGGTGCCACTCCCGTCGGCCGTCGCGTCACCGCGTTCGCAGAAGTCACGAGCACAAGCGGGCGCCACATCGAATTCCGTGTCCGCGCGATGGACGAGGACGAGGAGATCGGCCATGGCACGCACGGGCGCGTCGTGATCGACCTTGCCAGGTTCTCGGAGCGCCTGGCGGCGAAGTTCGGCGACGTCGATTGAGCTTGCCACGCGCCGGCACCGAACGCCGACGGATGAAGTCGGTCCGGGCCGAGGGCGCTCGGGGACGGCAGAACTGCTGCGCACGGCGGCGTGCACCGCCCGCGCTCAGCGCCGGTGTGTCGTCGCGCGACGCAGCGGGACGACGACTGCGAGCGCGGTGAGCGCGGCAAACACATGCTTGAGCGTGTGTCCCGAAACGACGCCGCCGCTGAGGGCAAGCACCTGCGCATCGGCGGTCTCGAGCACCTTCGCCAGCGCATAGGCCGCAATCAGCGCCGCCCAGTTCGGTCCCGCCCCGTGCGCCGGCAGCCACGCGAGCCCGGCGATCAACGCGATGCCCCCGAACTGCAGCACCACGTACGGCGTGATCGAGCCCGTCGTTGCGAACCATGCCACCGACAGCACGCCGGCGATGATCGAGAACGGCAGCAGCGCCCGCGCCGCGCGCACCGATACGCGATGCGCAGCAGCCAGTCCCAGCACGCCGGAAAACACCACGACCATGCCGAGGCGATCCCATGCGAGGCCGGCATCGGTCGGGCGCAGGTGGTAATACCCGCTCCCGGCGCCGTCAGCAGCAGGCCGACGAAGAACACCGCGCCCGCATGGCGCATCGCCGCGCTGGCATAGGCGAGTCGCCCCGTGACGTGCAGGAACAATCCGGCGCCGCCGAGCACCAGGAAGCTGGCGTTCGACAGCACGTCGAGCGCATTGCGCACGCCCCACAGCGTGCGCGTGTCCGCGAACCGGTGATACGCCGGATCCTGCGGCATCGCGGGTAGCGCGATGGCGAGGACCAGCATCGCGACAACCGCCACGGCAAGCCAGCGTTCCGGCGACGACAGCACGCGGCCGCCGTGCCGGATCGTTGCCGCTTCGGTTTCGCTGCGTCCCACCTTCATGCCCGCCTCCGCGGCTCGCGCATCGACGCCTTGATAGCGCATGCCGCGCCGGTGCACAAGCCGCATCGCGTACTGCGCCTTCGTGTCGCGGGTGTCGCGCCGTATGACACATTGACGGGGTCGCGCATGCATCGAATACTTGCCGCATGAAGACGAGCGCCGGTGCGGGTGGATGGGCAGCGTTGCGCATGCTGTTCTGCGGCGTGCTCGCGCTCGGCCTGGCGGCGGGTGCATCGGCCGCCGGGTTCGGAGATGCGCGCGGGCGCGGCACCTCCCAACCTCGACGAGTTCATGGGGGGTCTGCGGCACGACGCCTATGACATGGAGCTCCTCATCAGCTTCGGCACGTCCAAGGGCGGCTCCGCGGGCCATCTCGCGCTCGCGCTGCGCGAGCCCGATGGCGCCGACGACTTCGTGTACTCGGCCAACTTCTACGCCGATCGCAGCAAGCGAGCACGCCACGGGGTTCTACACCAAGGACCTCATGGTTCGCATTCCGAAGGCGGAGTACCTGTACGGGACCACCTCCTCGCTCGACGAGACGGCGTCCTTCGGGCTCGATTTCGGCGAGGTCTACAAGCGCTCGGTGGTCGGCATACGCGTCTACGGCGTGCGCGCCGGCGAGCGGGAGGCGCTCGCCGCGTTCTTCGAGCGCATCAACCACGACTATCGCCAACGCGCGGAGAAAACCGAGTACCACGACGGCGAGGTGAAGTACGACTACATCCGTCTCAATTGCGCGAAGACCATCGGCTCGGGCTTCCGGTACGGCGCCGGCTACCAGGACCTCGCCATAAAGAGCGCGCGCCTCCTGCCGGGGCGTCCCGTCGCGGCCGCGGTGAACGCGAACATTCCCACCGAGATGGCGATGAAGCTCCTCGCGGAGTGGAACACGCGCGGCTACGGCCTCGACGTGGTGCTCTACCGCAAGTATCCCGCATCCGGCCACGTCGATCCGCACGACGACGAGAAGGTCGCGTTCAGGGACCTGCCGAACCGGTTTCCTTCCGTGCTGTCGCTCGATTTCCGCAACGACGACGGCCAGTACGAGGACTACGACAATCTCTTCGCGATGTACCTGCTCTACAACCTGGCCCGTTACAGCGTGCGCATGGACGCGGCCACCGGAATGCTCGACTTCGAGCGCAGCAAGCTGCCGATGACTTATTCGGACGCGGCGACACTGGCCAGGGACCAGGCCGAGCAGGACAGCCGCGGTTTCCTGAGCCGCGTCCTGTTTCGTCCCAAGGGGAAGCCGATCGATGCGCCGGTCGATGCATCCGTCGCGCCGGATGCACGGTGAATGCCGCAGGCGCGGCGAGCGCCAGTCGCGGAACGATCGCGTGTCATTCGGCGGTCCTGCACCTGGTCGAGGTACTCACCGTAGCCCTGCGCTTCCATGTCATCGCGATGGATGAAGCGCAGCGACGCTGAATTGATGCAATAGCGCAGCCCGCCACGGTCCGCGGGACCGTCGTCGAAGACATGGCCGAGGTGGCTGTCGCCGGCGGCGGACCGGACTTCGGTGCGGATCATGCCGTGCGAAGTGTCCTTCAACTCCTTGACCGTCGCGGGCACTATCGGCTTGGTGAAGCTCGGCCAGCCGCAGCCCGACTCGAACTTGTCGGACGACGCGAACAGCGGCTCGCCCGAAACGATGTCGACATAGATGCCGGGCTCGTGGTTGTGCAGGAGCTCGCCACTGCCGGGCGCTTCGGTGCCGTTCTGCTGGGTCACGCGATACTGTTCCGGCGTGAGGCGGGCAACTGCCTCGGGAGTCTTTCGGTAGGTTGGCATCGGCATTTCTCCGTCGCAAGAGTCTGGCCACGAGCATAGCGAAATCGCGAGGATCTGGCACTCGCGTGTTGCATTGCGGGACGCAAAATACGCCCGGTAGAATGCGTCGACGATGCGATGCGGCCGCTGATCTGGCCATGGATGCGCACCAGGATTAGCGTGCTTTGTTCACGGACACGAGGACCAATCATGAATCGAAAGACTGCCGGCGACTTCCCGGCCGAAGTGCTGAAGCTCTTCGACGGGTACGTTCACGGCCGGATGAGTCGGCGCGATTTTTTGGATCGTGCCGGCAAGTATGCGGTTGGCGGCATGTCGGCGATGGCCATGCTCGAGAGCCTGCGCCCCAATTACGCGTTCGCCCAGCAGGTCGCGAAGGACGACCCGCGCATCCGCACCGAGTATCTGACCTATCCGTCGCCGAACGGATCGGGAACCATGCGCGGCTACTTTGCGCGCCCGGCCGGTGACGGCAAGCATCCGGGCGTGGTGGTCATCCACGAGAATCGCGGCCTCAACCCGTACATCGAGGACGTCGCCCGGCGCCTCGCCACGTCGGGATTCCTCGCCTTCGCACCCGACGCGCTCACCCCTGTGGGCGGCTATCCCGGAGACGAGGAAAAGGCTGCACAGCTCTTCGCGAAGCTCGACCCGACCAAGCGCAACGAGGACCTGCTCGCCGCCTACTCCGTGGTCAAGACACGACCGGAGTGCACCGGCAAGGTCGGGGCGATCGGCTTCTGCTTCGGCGGCACCACCGTCAACCAGTTTGCCGTACGGTTGCCGGATCTCGCGGCGGCGGTGCCGTTCTACGGCGGACAGCCCGCTGCAGCGGACGTCGCGCGCATCAAGGCACCGTTGATGCTGCACTACGCGGGTCTCGACGAGCGCGTCAACGCGGGCTGGCCGGCCTACGAGGCTGCGCTCAAGGCCAACGGCGTCAAGTACCAGATGTTCATGTACCCGAACGTCAATCATGGCTTCCACAACGACAGCACGCCGCGCTACGACGAAGGGGCGGCGAAGCTAGCGTGGTCGCGCACGCTGGCATTCCTCAACGAGAATCTGCGCGGCTAGTGGGTCGCACAGGTTGATGCTCACCGGTCGCTAGCCGCGGCGCATCCGCTGGATGACACCAGGAAACACCATGCAGTCCTACTGGATGCTGACGACCGACGATGCCACCTTGCTGGAGCTGCGCGACAGCCCCGTACCGACCGCGGGCCCGCGGCAATTGCTGGTTCGCCTGCACGCTGCTTCGCTGAACCGCGGCGAGTTTCTGTCGGTCCGTAGCCCGCGGGGCAAGCCCGGTACGTGGAAGGCGGTCGGCGGCGAAGGTGCCGGTGAGGTCGTCGCCGTGGGCCCCGAGGTCACCGGGTTCCGCCCGGGGGACCGCGTGATGGGGCGGTGCGCCGGCGCTTTCGCCGAGTTCGCGTTGATGGAGGCGGCGGAAGCCATGGCGATGCCGGAAACGCTCTCATGGGAAGAAGCGGCGAGCATTCCGCTGACGTTCCTCGTGGCCTTCGACATGCTGGTGTTGCAGGGGCGACTGCAACCCGGCGAATGGCTGCTGATCAACGGCGTCTCGTCGGGCGTGGGCGTCGCCTCGCTCCAGCTCGGCAAGGTGCTCGGTGCACGGGTCATCGGCACCTCCGGCTCTGCCGGGAAGCTTGCGGTGGTCGAGCGTCTCGGCCTCGACGTGGCGCTGTGCACCCGCAAGCCGGACTTCGCCGCAAAGGTGATCGAGGTGACGGGAAGGCATGGCGCGGATCTGATCGTCAACACGGTCGGCGGCACGGTGTTCGCCGAGAACGTGCGCGCCCTGGCCTTCGAGGGCCGGCTCGCCACGGTGGGCTACGTGGATGGCGTGGTGCATGCCGATCTCGATCTCGAGACGCTGCACGCGAAACGCCTGACCGTCTTCGGCGTCTCCAACAAGCTGCGAACGAAGGAGCAACGCGCTGCCGCCGTCCCGCGCTTCGTCGCAGAGGTCATGCCGCATTTCGCGGCCGGGCGGATCCGGCCGCAGATCGACAGCGTCATGGATTTTGCGCAGCTCGCCGACGCCAAGGCGCGCATGGAAGCCGGCGCCCACGTGGGCAAGATCGTGCTGCGCATGCCCACCAGTCACTGAGCGGAAAAGCCGTCCTCCGTTTGGAACGCGCGAGCTTCAGGGGATCACGCGGCTCAGAGTTCCCGGCCGAGCTTTCGATCGAGCGAACAAGGTCCGCCACCGCGTAAAGCGATGGCCAGCATGATGAGTCCCCACATCAGCGGATATTTGTAGCCGGGCCTCGTCCATCCGAAGCCGGCGGGAAGGTATTGGTCGACAATCTCATCCTCGTTAGCCCCGACGGTGGCCGTCCATCTCCAGCCACACAACGGTCTACATCCCGCGCGCCTCTGCGAAGTATCGCAATCAATTCGCGCAACTGATCTTCATTGGTGCCACTCGCGCCTCGGCGCTGCCAGGGAACGAGCGCCATGCGTGCGTCCCAGTGCGCGGGACTCGCCTTTGCTGCGCATGTTCCAACGATAGTTCAATCAGGCTGCTGCTCACGCCGATTGCACTGCTCTTGAAGAGCGAATCGCACCATCGACGTTGACATCGGGACCAGAATGTCGCAGCGGCGCACCTATTCATGCTCGCTGCGTGACAAACGTCAATCGATCGGCGTGTCCCGCTTTCACTGCTCGATCGACGCTCCTAAGCTCACCCAATACATCCGAAGGGAGTCGATCATGCTCGCCCCATTGGCAAAGATCGCAGCGTCGATCGCGCTGCTCCTCCTCGGGACCACGGCCAGCTACGGCCAAGCCCCTGCTGGCAACCTTGCAGCATTTCACATGGGGATCGTGCGCGTGACCTGCGGAGCATGTCACGTTGAGGGCGATCCCAAGAGCGTCAGCCCGGAGGTGGCATTGGCATCGGCAAACGGCCAATGCGTCGCCTGTCACGGCGATTCGGCCAAGTTAGCCATCGCCGTGAAGTCGAAGCTCGCGAACCCCAATATCAACCCGCATGGCTCGCATCTCGTGGGCGTCGATTGCACGGCTTGCCACCGCGGCCACCAAGCGGTGAGCGAGGCGTACTGCCTCAAGTGTCACGCGTTCAACATGCCGATGCCAGCACTCGCCGGCGCGGTCAAGCGATAAGGGACACGCCATGGAACGCCGTTCATTCCTGCTGATGGGCTCTGTGGCGATGCTGTCGCCCTTGCCCGCATTCGCGCGCGGCAACGAGCAATTCGACGTAGTGGTCATCGGCGCCGGTGGCGCCGGCTTGTCCGCAGCCATCGCCGCGGCGGATGCCGGGGCGCGCGTCGTCGTCCTCGAGAAGATGCCGATCATCGGCGGCAACACGCGGCTCGCGGCGGGCGGCATGAATGTCGCCAGGCACGGCCGTGCAGGCGACCAAAGGCATCAAAGACGACTGGAATGGCGCTGGATGACGACCACGATGAAGGGCGGCGGCGACCGCGATCGACCCCGATCTCGTCGAGGATCATGACGAAGGGGTCGTACGACGCGGTGCGAGTGGCTCACGTCGCTCGGCACGCTCGCCGCCTGGCCTGGTAGGAGCGGCGGCGCCCGGGTGGAGCATCGCCGCAGCCGTCGGTGGGCCCAGACGTTCGGCCCCTACATCACACGCGTGCTTTTCGACAGCGCCGCGCAGCGCCGGGTCGGGATTCGCACGAATTCCGCGTCGTGGATATCTTGCAACGGCCGGACGGCGCGGTTCGCGGCGTTCTCGTTCAGGATCGGCGCGGCAAGCGCTATAGGATCGAGACGCGCGCGGTCGTGCTCGCGTCGGCGGCTACGGCAGCAGCCCGGATCGCGTGGCGAAGTATCGTCCCGACCTCGCCGCGTTCACCAGCACGGGTCAGCCGGGCACGACCGGCGACGCGCTCGATCTGGTGCAGAAGATCGGCGCGGAAATGTTCGACCTCGACCAGATCCAGATCCACCCGACGCAGGCGGTCGGTGCGAAGACATTGGTGAGCGAGACCGTACGCGGTGCCGGCGCCATCCTCGCCAACGGCGAAGGCAAGCGGTTCGTGACGAAGTCACGACCCGCGACCGTGCGGTCGGCCGCCGTGCTACGCCAGACCGACAAGTTCGCGTTCGTGGTGTTCGACGAAGGGTCACGGGGGCGATGGAAATGATGGAGGGCTGCGATTTCCATCTCGGGCTGGTCAGGAGGCTGCACCGACCTTGCCGGCGCTGGCCCAGCGCGATCGGCGTGGAACGGCGCGCAAACCTTCCGCGACGGTCGAGACCTACAACGGTTATCAGGCCACCAAGCGCGACTCCGAGTTCGAGCGTGACGACATGCCGAGTCCAGCTGGTGCCAGCCGCCGTTCTATGCGATCGAGATCAAGCCGGGCATCCATTTCACCATGGGCGCGTCAGCATCAACGGACACACGCCAGGTGTTGGACCGGACAATCGGCCCATTCCGGCTGTGTCGCGGCGGGCGAGGTGACGGGCGGCGTACACGGTGCCAATCGTCTCGGCGGCGACGTCATGACGGCGCTGTTCACGTTCGGCCCGATCGCCGGCCGCGAAGCTGCAGGGCCCGCAGTGAGTTGAAGTGCAAGCTGGCGTCGAGGGCCCGCATCACCCGCGGATCATTTGGCGCCCTACGGAGAACGCTTCGGTGTCCTGCAGTCCGTGGAGGAAGAGTCCACGACAAATGAGACAAAGGCCTGAACGCGAACGGCCTACCCCGAGATAGGCCGTTGCAATCCTGCAACCGGACCCCTCTGCACATTAGAAACAAGCACCCGGGCACCGCGGCGCAGAATCACCGCGCGGTGCGTCTTGCGTTTGTACTTCGTCATGCCGGCGCTGCGCCCTCGGGCCTGACCGGAAGCGCCCGCTTAGGACCCTCAGCGTGTTCGCGGGGCGATGTCGAATGCTTGCTTCGTACTCCAAGCGGCCAGCCAATCGACATGCAGCGCTGCCCAATCGTGGCGGGGGGCGAGCCAAGATCATCCCGGCACTCCGGGCGGCGAGGGGTGTTCTGCGGAACAGCGCGCCGGCGCGGCATGGTCGAATGCGCTTCCGGCACAATCCGCTCTCGTCATGCGTCGGAGCCCCGCGATGCCTATGGAGTCCGTTTACAGGCCGCTCCCCGGACTGCGCCAGATAATCGCCGATTCCGGCGGGCTCTACGTCGCTAACGCCGCGATCGCATTCATCTTCGCCGCCTCGGGGCCGGTCGCGATCATTCTTGCCGTCGGCGCGCGCGGTGGGCTGAGCGAGTCCGATCTGTCGTCATGGATCTTCGGCTCGTTCTTCATCAACGGGCTAATCACCCTGCTCTTTTGCACGCTGTATCGACAGCCGCTCGTCTTCTTCTGGACGATCCCGGGGACGGTGCTGGTTGGCCCGGCCCTGGCCACCTCAGCTGGCCCGAGGTCATCGGTGCCTTCCACGCCACCGGACTGCTGATGCTGTTGCTGGGCTTCTCTGGCTGGGTACGGCGCGCGATGCAAGCCGTGCCGATGCCGATCGTGATGGGGATGGTGGCGGGCGTGTTCCTGCGCTTCGGCCTGGGCCTGGTGTACGCGGTGCGGGACGACTTCTGGATCGCGGCGCCGATGATCGTTGCCTTCCGCGCTCGGCGCCTCGAGCCGATGGTCGCGCCGGCTGCCGCCGCTGATCGGCGCGCTCTTCGTCGGCGCGGTAGCGATCGCGCTCCTTGGCAAGTTCCACCCGCACGACGGGGCACTGCTCGCGCTGGCCCATCCCAACCTGTACGTGCCCGCCTTCTCGTGGCGCGCGATGGTGGAGCTCGTCATCCCGCTTGCGATTACCGTGCTCGTGGTGCAAAACGGCCAAGGGCTCGCGGTGCTCACCGCCGCCGAGCACGAGCCGCCGATCAACGCGATCACCGTGGCCTGCGGCGCGGGCTGATGCTCGCCGCCCTGGTCGGCACGGTCTCGACCTGCCTCACCGGCCCCGTCAACGCGATCATCTCGGCTTCGGGTGAGCGGCAACGGCACTACACCGCGGGCCTCGCGGTAGGCGTGCTCGCGCTGGCGTTCGGGCTGTTCGGCGCCCGTGTTCACCCGGCTGATGCTCGCCACTCCGCGCGCGTTCATCGGCACGCTTGCCGGGCTGGCCATGCTGCGCGTCCTCCAGACGGCGTTCAATGTGTCTTTCCGCGAGCGCTTTACACTCGGTGCGCTCGTCACGTTCCTCGTCACGGTGGCCGACGTGCCGATCTACAACGTCGGGGCGCCGTTCTGGGGATTGGTGATCGGCTACGCCGTGTCGCGCCTGCTCGAGCGCAAGGACTTCGGGGCTGCCGGCACCTGAGCCGAAACCAATGACGCGAGAACAAGTACGCGCGCGATATCCAGGCGATTCGCGAGGTCGATGCAACGAAGGCCCTGCTGACCTGCCACGACGAGTACCTGCTAGCATTGATGGTGCAGGGCGTCGACGGCGCGCTCGTCGGATTTGCGACCTCCATCCCAGGCCTCATCACCGATCTTTGGAATGCGGTGAGGGCCGCGATCCTAGGCGCGCGATGGCGGTCCAGAGGGTCATAACGCCCTTTAAGGATGCCGTGTACGGCGGCGCGAGCCC